>CP091034.1:0-1239166 GCA_039725955.1 Sinorhizobium sp. B11 | reverse complement strand
GCGCTTGCAGGCGCAAAGACCGCGACCGTGAGCGCGCTGACCGCGATCGCAGATTTCGTGGCACCGGATGGCCTCGACACCACCACTGCGGGCCTCGTTTCCAGGGCGAAGGACGGTGCCGGCAAGGCGCGCGATATCATCCGAAATCTGCCCGAAAACGCCGCCGACGTGCTGGCTGCCCTTGCCCGGGCCGAAGCGGCGCTCACCGGTGCGCCAGAGCCAGCCGACCAGCCGGCTGCAGCCAATAGCCAGAGTGCTCCGGCAGCGGATGCTGCTTCCAATACCGGCCCGAAAATCCCGGCTTTTGACGTGCTGCGGGTGGAGCCGGACGGTTCGACCGTCATTGCAGGCTCGGCCGAGCCGAATGGCAAGCTGGAGGTGCTCGATGGCGACAAGGTGGTCGTGACGACCGATGTCGACGGCACCGGCGATTTTGCCGCCGTTCTCGACAACCCGCTTCCGGCGGGCGACCACCAGCTGGTGCTGAAGGTAACCGGCAAGGACGGCAAGATCACGCTGTCCGAAGAAGTTGCGACCGTTTCCGTGCCGAAGGACGGCAGCGGCAGCGAGCTTCTCGCCATGGTTTCCAAGCCCGGCACGGCAAGCCGCATCATCACCGCGCCGAAGGCTGAGGTCGCCAGCGCCGCGCCGCCGGCTGTCAGTGATGCGTCTACGGGCAATCCGCCCACGGCCGACAACGCGCAGCCTGCCGCCAATGGCGCTCCGAGCAACCAGGTTGCGATGCAGACGCCGAATATGCCCGCAACATCCGGTGATGCGGGCAATACGGCACTTCCTGTTCCCGGTACTCAGCAGGGTACCGCTGCTGCCGATGTGATGATCACTGCCGTCGAGATCGAAGGCAACAAGATCTTCGTGGCCGGCACGGCGCGCGCCAATGCCAAGGTTATCGGTTACGCCGATGACGCGCTGATCGGGCAGGATACGGCGGAGCCGGATGGTCACTTCGTTATCAGCGGCGCGATGGACCTCCCGGTCGGCGATCACAAGATCCGTGTCGATGTCGTCGATGGCGCGGGCAAGGTCCTCATCCGCGCGACCGTCAATTTCAACCGTCCGGAGGGCGATCAGGTCACCGTTGCCGCGCAGTCCGGCAACAATGCCAATGTCAATCAGGCGACGGTGCCGCTCGACGAGGGCCAGCTCGGCAAGCTCAAGGGCGATGCGACCAAAGCCTTCGGCCTGCTGAAGGGCCTGTTCGCAGATGGCAAGGTGCCGGGAGTCGAGCAGCTTGCGGCAGCCCGCTCGGCCACCGAGTTCGCACTGCGCTCTCTCGTCGACTTCCATCCGGGCATCGATGCGACCGACGCCATCAAGCAGGCATCTTCCTCCGCCTCAAATGTTGCGGCGAATGCGCTGACAATGCTGCAGAGCTTGCCGAAGGATGCCAAGTCGGTCGGCGCGGCACTCGACAAGCTCGGCGCGATCATCGCCGAACTGACGGCTCCCGGTGCCAATGTCGCGCCGATGCCCTCAAACGAGGTATCGGACGCCAGCCAACCGAAGACGATCGAGCAGGCGCCGCTGACGGCAAACAACAACGCGGTCATCATCCGCCGTGGCGATACGCTCTGGCAGATCTCCCGGCGTACCTACGGCCTTGGCGTGCGCTATACGACGATCTACATCGCCAATGAGGACAAGATCCTCAATCCGGACCGCATCCGCCCTGGCCAGGTCTTCGGCCTCCCGAAGGATGCGCTTCCGAATGCCGAGGAGCTGCATCGCAAGCGGCTCTCGGGCGGACATCTCTAAATCAAAAAAACGGCGGCCCATCGGCCGCCGTTTCCGTTAGGGCCGACGCGCAACACCTCCCCTATAAAATCCCTATCAATGTTGTAATCCGCCATCCGGTGGCATATCTCGCGGGGGCGGCGACAGGCCGCGGCGACAGCGGCCCGCCGGGCTGGAGACACGCATGGCAAACGGCAAGACAGTTTCAGACTCCAACCTGTTGGGAACGCTCTACAATCTTTGGCCCTACATGTGGCCGAAGGACAGGCCGGATCTGAGGATGCGGGTCGTCTGGGCTTCGGTCTACCTGCTCATCTCGAAATTCGTGCTGCTGCTGGTGCCCTATTTCTTCAAGTGGTCGACCGACGCGCTGAACGGCAGGATGGACCTTCAGGGCACGTTGCCGCCGCTTCTGATCGGCGCGACAGCCCTCGTCATCGCCTATAACCTGACGCGTCTCATCCAGCTCGGCCTCAACCAGCTCAGGGATTCGCTCTTTGCCAGCGTCGGTCAATATGCGGTGCGCCAGCTTGCCTACCGTACCTTCGTGCACATGCACGAGCTTTCCCTGCGCTTCCATCTGGAGCGCAAGACGGGCGGGCTTTCGCGCATCATCGAGCGCGGCACCAAGGGCATCGAAACGATCGTGCGTTTCACGATCCTGAATTCGATCCCGACGGTCATCGAATTCGTGCTGACAGCGGCAATCTTCTGGTGGGGCTACGGTTTCTCCTATCTCGCCGTTACCGCCTTTACCGTCTGGGCCTATATCTGGTTCACGATCCGCGCCTCCGACTGGCGTATCTCCATCCGCCGGACGATGAACGAGAGCGACACAGACGCCAATACCAAGGCGATCGACTCCCTCCTTAACTTCGAAACGGTCAAATATTTCGGCAACGAGGAGATGGAGGCCAAGCGCTTCGACAAGTCGATGGAGCGCTACGAAAAGGCTGCAACTGACGTGTGGACCTCGCTCGGCTGGCTGAACTTCGGCCAGGGCGTGATCTTCGGCATCGGCACGACGATCATGCTCGTCCTCTCGGCCTGGTCGGTCCAGCGTGGCGAGCACACGGTCGGCGATTTCGTCTTCATCAATTCCATGCTGCTGCAGCTTTCGGTGCCGCTGAACTTCATCGGCTTCGTCTACCGTGAAATCCGCCAGGGCTTGATCGATATCGAGCAGATGTTCGATCTTCTGGAGGTGAAGGCCGAGGTTCTGGACGCGCCCGGTGCGAAGGCGCTCGCCATCGGCCAGGGTGCCATCTCCTTCAAGGATGTGCATTTCTCCTATGATCCGGCCCGGCCGATCCTGAAAGGCATTTCCTTCGACGTGCCCGCCGGCAAGACGGTTGCCGTCGTCGGCCCTTCGGGCGCCGGCAAATCGACGCTGTCGCGCCTGCTCTATCGTTTCTACGATATCCAGAGCGGTTCCATTACCGTCGACGGGCAGGACATCCGCACCATCACGCAGAAGAGCCTGCGCTCCGTGATCGGCATGGTGCCGCAGGATACGGTTCTGTTCAACGACACCGTTGCCTACAACATCCGATACGGCCGCCCTTCGGCTGATGAAGCCGAGGTGAAGCAGGCGGCCGAAATCGCACAGATCGGTCATTTCATCGAGATGCTGCCCGAAGGGTTCGAAACCAAGGTCGGTGAGCGCGGGCTGAAACTTTCCGGTGGCGAGAAACAGCGCGTGGCAATTGCCCGCACCATCCTGAAGGCTCCGCCGATCCTCATCCTCGACGAGGCGACCTCGGCGCTCGACACGACGACGGAGCGGGAAATCCAGACGGCACTCGATGTCGTTTCCAAGAACCGCACGACGCTGGTCATCGCCCACCGCCTCTCCACCGTGATCGGCGCGGACGAGATCATCGTGCTGAAGAGCGGCGAGATCGCCGAGCGCGGCACGCATGCCGCCCTTCTCGAACAGAACGGCCTCTACGCGTCGATGTGGAACCGCCAGCGCGAGGCGACACAGGCCGAGGAGCATCTCAAGCAGGTTCGCGAGAGCGACGAGCTCGGCATCGTCAACCGGCTGGCGCCGGCAAGCTAGCTGCAGACAGGCGGAACTGTCTGTTTTATTGTTTAGAACCGATGCATCGAAGGCGGCCTGAGATCCGCGCCATTGCTCATCAGGTCGTTTTTCTGTAACCAGCGGATACGAAAAACGACAGGAGACCGGCATTCATGAGCTTGTTCGATACGGTTCGCAACACGATCGTACCGGTGCACAAGGAAGGGTATCCCTTCGTTGCCGCCTTTTTCGTCGCGTCGCTCGTATTGGGCTGGATCTTCAAGCCGCTCTTCTGGATCGGTCTGATCCTGACGCTCTGGTGCGCCTATTTCTTCCGTGACCCGGAGCGCGTCACGCCACAGGACGATGATCTCGTCATTTCGCCTGCCGACGGCAAGGTCTCCTCGATCCAGATGGTCACACCGCCCGCCGAGCTCAATCTCGGCAGTGAGCCGATGCTGCGGATCTCTGTCTTCATGAATGTTTTCAACTGCCATGTGAATCGCGCACCGATGCGCGGCCGCATCGTCAGCATCAATTATCGCCCCGGCACCTTCGTGAATGCCGAACTCGACAAGGCGAGCGAGGAGAACGAACGCAACGGCCTCGTCGTCGAGACCCGCCACGGCCAGATCGGTGTGGTGCAGATCGCCGGTCTCGTTGCGCGGCGCATCCTCTGCTTCTCGCATGTCAACGAACCGGTCGATGCCGGCGAACGTATCGGCCTCATTCGCTTCGGCTCGCGTCTCGACGTATTCCTGCCGGCGGGCGCCGCGCCGCGAGTCTCGCTTGGCCAAACGGCGGTCGCCGGTGAGACGGTCATTGCCGAATTCGCCTCGGCAAAGGGTCCGGTCATCAGCCGCCGCAGCTAATTTTCAGGAGAGCGCGATATGGAGCCACCCTTTCCGCCCTTCGAACCGAATGGCCCGAACGATGATTCGGCCCGCGGGCCGCGTCTGCGTGAGATTCCGATCCGGCTTGTCGTTCCGAACCTCATCACCATCCTTGCCATCTGCGCCGGCCTGACGGGCATCCGGCTTGCCTTTGAAGCTCGTTATGAGCTCGCTGTCGCCATGGTGCTGCTCGCAGCCTTCCTCGACGGCATAGACGGTCGTGTGGCGCGGCTGATGAAGGCCACGTCGAAATTCGGCGCGCAGATGGATTCGCTTGCCGACATCGTCAATTTCGGCGTCGCCCCTGCCCTCGTGGTCTATGTCTATGCGCTCGACCAGGCGCGCTCGCTCGGCTGGATCGCCGCGCTCATCTACACGATCGCCGCCGGCCTCAGGCTCGCGCGCTTCAACGTGATGTCGGAACGCGAGAATCGCGCGGCCTGGCAATCGGAATATTTCGTCGGCGTGCCGGCCCCTGCCGGCGCGATGCTGGTGCTTCTGCCCGTCTATCTCGGTTTTCTCGGCCTCACCGCCGACCGGACCTTCGCCTTCCTCTCCTCGGGCTACACGGTCCTCATCGCCTTCCTGCTCATCAGCCGCCTGCCGGTCTGGTCCGGCAAATCCGAGAGCCGGATGCGGCGCGATCTCGTGCTGCCAGCCATGCTCGGTGTCGTGATCTACGTCGCGATGCTGATGAGCTTCACCTGGGAAGTCATGGTCGTCACCGTCTGTGCCTACCTTGTTTCGCTGCCCTTCGGCGCGCGAAAATGGAAGCGCAAATATGGCACGCTGACCATCGAAGAGCCCGGTATCGGCGAGGACGACATCGGTCGCCATATCTGAGCATTCACTTTATTAAGTAAGTATTAACGAACGTAGGTTTCAGTTAAGCCTCGCGAATTATGGTCCGTGGTTACATTTCCTGATAAGCCGCGCCTCTCTTTTGTCGCTATTTCAGACAAAAGAGCATGATACATAAAATTCTAGGGAAACACGTAAGGAGAGTATCGTGACCTCGAAGAAGTCGGAACAGCAGCAGGCAGCCAAGCCGGATCTCGCCACCAACTACCGCCCGCTCGGCCTCAAGGCCGTGGCCGCGGCCTCGATGATGGCAAAGCCGGCACCGGTCAAGAAGCTCGCCTAAGCGGGCGCGAAGAAACGCACGGGCAGGCGGATACCAGCCGGCCCATAGCGATGCGGAGATGACGTCCGGAGCCCGCCATGCGGCGGGTTTGGCAATAGTGGGTAGCAAGCGACGCGCCGCTGGCCGCAACCGGACCAACAGAGATCACCGGATTTTCCACTCAGCGGATAGCGGGTTCAGGTTTCAGAAGAAACTGAGCTGGCCGCTGTCGGGTGCCTTCTTCTGCGGAGGCTTCGGCGCCTTTTCGAGCGGTATCGGATCTTGAAGGTCCGGCCCCATATTTGCGACCTTGTTGACCCTGTCGGAAACCGGGATCGCCTCGAAGAAATCCTCCTGAACCGGCCGCATCAGGTCAACGACCGCGCGCGGTTCCTGTGTCTTGCAATCCAGCCAGCGGGCAAAATCCTCCGGTTGGATGACGACCGGCATGCGGTCATGGATCGAGGAGATTGCGCCGTTGGCCCTGGTCGTCAAAATGGCGCCGGTATCGACCTCCGAACCGTCGGCCGAGGACCAGGTTTCCATGAGACCGGCAAAGGCGATGACACCACCTCTGCGTGGCCGGATCCAATAGGCCTGCGCCTTCTCGCCACTCTCCTTCGAAGGGCGATGCCATTCGTAGAAGCCGGAAGTCGGGATCAGGATGCGGCGATGGCGCATGGCGGCACGGAAGGAGGCTTTTCCGATTGCCGTTTCCGAGCGCGCGTTGATCAGCAGCGGAAATTCCTTGGGATTCTTGACCCAGCCCGGCGTGAAGCCCCAGCGCACCAGAAGCGCACGGCGGTCCGGCAGGTTGCTGCCCGGCTCCTGCCCCTCACCCGAGATGACGACGAGGATCGGCTGCGTCGGCGCGATATTGTATCGCGCCGGAAAGCCTTCCAGCTCGGCAAGGCTGAAAGCTTCGGCGATATCCTTGACCACTTCTGTCAGGGCAAAACGTCCACACATACGGGTTTCTTTCATCGTGCCCGACATCGGTCAAGGCGGTTTGCCCTCAAGCAATTGCGAATGGGACGGCGCTGCACATCTTTCGTGGAAAAGCTTCAGCTGCGCGGTGCAAAAAGAATGATCGCCGTGCCGGCAAGGCAGACCAGCGCGCCGCCGATATCCCAGCGGTCGGGAATGCGGCTTTCGACCAGCCAGAGCCACAGAAGCGAGGCGACGATATAAATGCCGCCGTAGGCAGCAAAAGTGCGCCCGGCCGCCTCGCTCGGCACGAGCGTCAGCAGCCAAGCGAACAAGGCCAGCGACACCATGCCCGGCGCCAGCCACCAGACAGGCCTTGCCAGGCGCAGCCAGGCCCAGAAAGCGAAGCAGCCGGCAATTTCAAAGAGGGCGGCAAGGGCATAGATGAGGTAGGTCAACGGCGTCTCGCAGGAATCGTGACGCCATATTCCACGCAATGCCGACGGTTGCGCAAGGTGCGCCGGCCATGGGATAAGGCGACATCACAGCAAAGCGTGCAAAGCAATGACCTCCCAGGCCAAACCCGCCTCCTCCGCCATCCTTGAACGTGATGGCCGGTTCCTTCTCGTGCTCAGGCGAAACCCGCCTTCGGCCGATATGTATGCCTTTCCCGGTGGACGAGGCGAACCTGGCGAGACGCCCGAGGAAACGGCATTGCGCGAATTTCTCGAAGAGACGGGAATTCAGGCACGAAATCCGCGCCTGTTTTCGACCTATGACCTGAAGACGCATGCGCCCGATGGCAGCATCAACAGCCATTTCTTCCTTTCCGTCTTCCGCGTCGAGGCGGACCGCCACCTGGTGGCCGAAGCCGCTGACGATGCTGCAGCGATCGGCTGGTACAGCGTGGAGGAGATCCGGCGCATGCCGGTGCCGCAGAGCGTGCTCGAATGCGCCGAGCGGCTGGCGGCCGATGAATGAGGCGCACTCGCTAGAATAGAAGTGGAAACTGCCGTATCTGCCTTGTTCCTGTCACGCTCCCTGTATCAACTATGAGCATGATTCCCGTTCGACGCGTTGTCTTGTCATCCCTTGTCTTCGGTGGCCTCGTCTGGGCCGGTTCCACAATGGCGCAAGGCGGGGCACAAGGAGGGGCGCAGGGCGGCAAAAACGCGGCTCCGCCGCCAGAGGAGGTCGTGCCGCAGGTTGCGGTCGTACCCTATGACGACAAGCTGGCGCGGCTGGCCGAGGTCCTGGGTTCGGTGCATTATCTGCGCACGCTCTGCAAGGCGCCGGGTGCGGACGAGTGGCGGGCCAACATGCAGCAACTGCTTGATTCTGAAACGAATGGAGAGCCGCAGCGCAAGGAAAAACTGACCGCAGCCTTCAATCGCGGATACCGAGCATTCGCCTCGGTTTACACGGATTGCACGCAAGCGGCCATCGTGGCAGAGGAACGCTACCGTAACGAAGGTGCAACACTCGCCACAGAAATTACTTCGCGCTTTGGAAATTAACGTTTAATTAACCTGTTTTCGCATGCGCACGTGTCGTTTTGGGAAAAGGCTGTTAGTGTTGTTAACGTAGCGGTAAGACATGAGAAGTTCTGAGGAAAAGACAATGGAACCAAGCCTCAACGACATCGACGACATGATCGTCCACGAAAAGATGCAGGCGGCTCTGGAATACCAGAACGAGGCTTGGGCCGACGGCATGGCCGACGGCATCGAGCCTGAAATCATTGCCGATGCTGCAATTGCACATGCACTGCGCGAGACGATCAGATTGCATGGAGAAGGTAGCGCCGAGGCCTTGCTGGACTCGCTGCGTGACCGCATGCTGGCAGGTGAGTTTTCCACCAACAGGACCCTGCAATAAGGGCAATACAGAGAGTTTCATGCGTACCGGTAAAGATATTTCCTCGCGAATTCCGCTCGCGCCGGTCCTGCTCGCCGTCGGCATTGCCGCAGGCAGCATGCTGTCCGCCTCTTCCGCCTACGCACTTTCCGAACTTCAGAAGATCCCGGGCCAACCCGATGCGCCCGCTACGGCGCAGCAGAGCCCTCAGCAGCCGACTGCACCACAGACCGGTTCGCCCGGCATTCCCCAGCCCGATCCGCTCGTCAACAAAGACAGCGGCCAGAGCGTCGACAAGACGCCGGGCGCGTCCGACGCTTCCAAGCCCGTCGAAGTGATCTACGACATCAACAAGGCACCGGAACCGGTGCGCAGGATGCGCGAACAGATCGTCGAGGCAGCCGCATCAGGCGATCTGGAACGCCTGCGTCCGCTGATGGGGACCGGTGCCGACCAGACACAGGTAACGGTCGGCGAACCCACTGACGATCCGATCGGCACACTGAAGGATCTCTCCGGCGACCCCGATGGCGACGAAATTCTGGCCATCATGCTCGACGTCATCTCGACCGGCTTCGTACATGTCGGCCAGGGCACGCCCGAGGAGATGTACGTCTGGCCCTATTTTGCCGAGAAAGACCTGAAAACGCTGACGCCGCCGGAACGCGTGGAATTGCTGCGCATCGTCACCGCAGGCGATCTCTCTGACATGCAGGAATTCGGCGGCTATAACTTCTATCGCGTCGGCATCGCGCCGGACGGCAAATGGAAGTTCTTCACGGCCGGCGACTGAGGCCAGAGATCTGGGCGTCGATTCCGACGCACCAAGCCCATGAATCTACGCATCAGGCCTCTCGAAAATCAGTTCCGATTTTCAGGCCGATGCGTCGAGCGCTTGCACCCTCCGCTTCAAAGACTTACCTCTGGTCGATCACCAACGCGACAGGTTCCGCCATGCCAGCCGTATTCCTGAAAGACCGCTCGCTCATCGCCATCGGCGGGGCGGAGGCAGAGTCCTTCCTGCAGAATCTGATCACCACCGACATCGTTTCGCTCGGCACGGACGAGGCGCGGCCCGGCGCATTGCTGACGCCGCAGGGCAAGATCCTGTTCGACTTCATGATCTGGCGCGACGGCGACGGTTTCATCATCGAAACGGATGCGACCCAGCGAGAAGCCCTGCTGAAGCGGCTGACCATGTATCGTCTTCGTGCGCCGGTGACACTGACGCCAGTTGCCGAAGACGGCGTGACCGTTTCCTGGGGCGAGGATGCCAAAGATGGCGTTGGGGATAGCCGCTTTGCCAAGGCCAACGTCATCGTTCTGCGTCGTGCCGGTCATCATGGCAACGATGACGCGGCGCTCTACGACGCGCTGCGAATAGAGAACGGCATCGTCACGTCAGGTCCGGATTACGCTCTGCAGGACGCCTTCCCGCATGACGTACTGATGGATTTCAACGGCGGCCTCTCCTTCAAGAAGGGCTGCTATGTCGGGCAGGAAGTGGTGTCGCGCATGCACCATCGCGGTACGGCGCGGCGCCGTGTCGTGACCGTTTCGGCAGGTGCCGCACTGCCTGCCAGCGGCACCGAAATCACCGCGAATGGCAAGCCGGTCGGCACACTCGGTTCCGTCGAGGGAACGAGCGGACTGGCGATCGTGCGGATCGACCGCGCCGGCGAAGCCATGGCATCCGGCACGCCGCTGCTTGCCGGCGATGTCTCCGTGACACTCAGCCTGCCTACCTGGTCCGGGCTCAGCTTTCCGACCTCCTCCGACGAGGCCAGCGCGTGACGACTGCGAAGGCTCCGCGTGCCTGGCAACGCATGCTCTCCGGCCGGCGGCTCGATCTGCTCGATCCCTCGCCGCTCGATGTCGAGTTGAGCGATATCGCCCACGGACTTGCCCGTGTCGCCCGCTGGAACGGCCAGACGTCGGGCGACCATGCTTTTTCTGTTGCCCAGCACTGCCTGGTCGTCGAGTTCATCTTCCGGCATTTCAACGAGGCAACACCCGGCGATTGCCTGATGGCGCTGCTGCATGATGCACCCGAATATGTGATCGGCGATATGATCTCTCCCTTCAAGGCTGTCGTCGGCGGCGGATACAAGACCGTCGAGAAGCGGCTCGAGGCGGCTGTACACTTGCGCTTCGGTCTGCCGCCGCACGCCTCCCGTGAGCTCAAGGACAAGATCAAGAAGGCCGATACGATTGCCGCCTATTTCGAGGCGACTGTCCTTGCCGGCTTCACGCCGGCCGAAGCGCAGAAATTCTTCGGCCAGCCGCGCGGCATCACGCGAGACATGCTCTTGATCGATCCCGTCCCGGCGCTCGAAGCGCAGCGGCTCTTCTGCGAGCGTTTCGCCGAGATCGAGGCGAAGCGGAGTGTCGGCGCGTGACCGTGATCGTGGTTTCTCCCCTGGCACGTATCGGCGAAATGGCCGTACGGCACAAGGCGCGCGAGATGATCAGCCTGATGGCGAAGGAACAGGCCTTTCACCGGCCGGGCGTCATCCAGGCCGACCGACATCTGCTGCTCAATATGAACGATATTGCCTTCAAGGGCACGGGCGATCTCGTGGCGCCCGACGAAAAGCACGTGCGTGCGATCATCGATTTTGCTGCCGGCTGGCAGCAGGAAGCACCGTTGCTTGTTCATTGCTGGATGGGTGTATCGCGCTCGCCAGCCGCAGCACTGATAGCGGCTCTCTCGCTCACGCCGGAGCAGGAGGATATGGCGCTTGCGCGGCGGCTGCGAACCGTCTCGCCCCAAGCGACGCCGAATGCTCGAATCGTCGAAATCGGCGATGCGCTGCTTGGCCGGCGCGGCCGGCTCGTCGATGCCGTGAAGGCCATTGGCCGTGGTGCCGAGGCCGACGGCAACGCACCCTTCGTATTGCCCGTCAGGGACAATTCGAACGGTTGACGCACATCGCCCCTGCTCCATCTAGCCCTCGACGAAGCATTCGAGGAGCACCCGATGGAACAACAGGCCACCGACCTTATCATCGCAACCCGCTCGGCACTCGATCAGGCGAGCGCGCTTGCCGTACAATATTCCTTCTCCATCCTCGGGGCGATCATCCTGCTCATCGTCGGGTGGGTGGCGGCGAGCCTCATCAGCCGCTGGGCATACGAGGGCATCTCGCGCGTGCGCGGCATCGACGAGACGCTCGCCCGTTTCTTCACCAATGTCGTGCGCTACGCGTTGCTGGTGCTGGTCTTTGTCACCGTCCTCGCGCAGTTCGGCGTGCAGACGGCATCGATTATCGCCACTCTCGGCGCCGCCGGCCTTGCCGTCGGCCTGGCGCTGCAGGGCACGCTGCAGAATATCGCGGCTGGCATCATGCTGCTGGTGCTTCGTCCGCTGCGCGTCGGGGAATATATTGAGACAAGCAGTGTCTCGGGAACGGTTCTCGAGATCGGCCTGTTTGCCACGGAACTGAGGACGGGAGACGGTCTCTACCGGCTGGCGCCGAATTCAACGCTCTGGAATACGCCGATCACCAATTACAGCCGCCAGCCGACGCGGCAGAACGAGGTGAAGATCAACGTTACCCATCAGGAGGATCTCGATCTCGTCATGGAGACGCTGATGAAGCTTGCAATCGCAGACAAGCGCGTCCTCAAGACGCCGGCGCCGAGCGTCTTCATCGATAGTCTCAGCGACAGTGCGGTCAGCGTGACGTTGCGCTACTGGGCATCGACTGGGGACTGGTGGGACCTCAGTCGCGACATGATCAAGCGCGTCAAGCTTGCCTTCGACAAGAAGAGCGAGGCTAGCGACACTCCGGTAGAGGCTTCGAGCGCTCCCCTTCCCGAACCGGCACCAGAGGAAACGCAGGTCAGGGTTTCGGCCCGCAAGAGGTTGCCGAAGGCATCCCCCCAGACGCAGCCATAACTTATTTGATCACCCCGCAGGCGATCCTGTCGCCGGCGCCGCCCGTAGGCTGGGTTCTATAATCATCGGAATCGGCATGCACCATCAGCGCGCGGCCACGCACCCCATCTTCCTTGCCGTCGAGCGTGATCATCGTGTCGAAGACCTGTGCGCGCAATATGCCGTCCTGACTGACATACTGGTTCGGCATGTCTCCGGCATGCGGTCCCTTGGCGGCCAGGAAACCGTGCTCCGCCTTGGTCGGATTGAAATGCCCCCCGGCTGATTGATGATGCGTTGCGGCATCGCAGCGGCCTGTCTCATGGATGTGGAAACCGACCCACTTGTTGGCTGGCAAGCCGGAGATTTCCGCCTCGATGAAAACGCCGCCATTGGCCGCAGCAGTCAACGTGGCGCGGCCGGACTCCTTGCCATCAGGGCCGATAAAATTTGCCGTCGCCGTCTGTTTGTCCTGGGCAAGGCCCTGCGACGCCGCTGCAAGTAGACCGAGGCCAGCGATGATGCCTATGATTTTCATCGGGTTTCCTTCCGTTTTGGGCACTATGCCCCAACGCTCACAAAGGGAAGGTGTTCCTGCCCGCCTAAAAGGCAAGAAAAAGCCGGCGCGCGGCCGGCTCAACTGCGAGCGCCATTGATCAAGGCTCAGGCGGCGATACCGAAATCGAACTCACCATAGGTATTGCGATAGATCTGCGTCGCCCGGTCGTCGGCATCGGGGACAACCTGCTGCAGCGCATAGGGGACGCCCGAGCCGTTGTCGCCATAGTCCATCATGAGCGCGGCGAGGCTGCTCGGATATTTCGGCTGCGAATTGCCGGAATCATCCTCTTCGAGGAATTCCCTGATGATGCCAGGCTTCTGATCTGCCGCGCGTTCAGTGCGGCTCAAGACGCCGTCGCCATTGGCATCAAGCCGCGAGAGCGTTGCCAAATATGCATAAGAGATGTCTGAAACTGATGAAAGAGTAGTCATACAAACCTCCGTTCACCGCTTCTTCCGGTGAGAGTCTGTACGCAGTACACGGGTGGAAAATATCAAAGGCTGATCTGGTGACTAAACTGATTTGCGGCTTCGGTCAATAAGCTGTTAACTCCCGATTAACCATAGTTGACAAAGTGTGACCACCCATTCCCACGGCACTTTCCAATTACCCTTGGAAACCAGGTTTCCTCAGTATTTCAGTAGTTTGCGAGATACAAACAAATTGCCGGCTAGCGATAAAGCGTCGCCTGGTTGCAACCGATTATTAATCGGAGCGGTAGAAGATGCCGCGTGCGAGTTGCTGGAAGCGGCTACTTGCTACTTAAAAAAGTGATTCTTGCATTCATTTTAGGAAGGTCTTTTTTATGCTCGGCGCGATCTGGCACCTTTTGCCAATCGAAGACGCCTTCGCCTTTTGCCATGCTTCCATCGCAACCGTCCCGCAAGGGGGTTTATGCGCATGAAAGCCGAGACGCTTTTCTGGCAACAGTGCACGCAGGCCGTCGATGAGGACGGATCGATCGATGCAGAGCATCTGATGGATCTCGTGATCGCGACCTATCGTGGCCATGAGAGCGACTATAGCGAAATCGAGCGCAGCGCCGAGACGCTGCTCGCCGAAAACCGCGAATTGCGGACCACGGTCGGTTTCACCAGGCAGGCACTTGCAGAACAGCGCGAGCTCTTCGAAATCGTCCTGAACAACCTGCCGCTCGGCCTGAGTGTGTTCGGTGCGGACCAGCTGCTGACCCTTTCCAACCTGCGTTTTCGCCAGCTCTTCGGCTTTACCGAAGACGATGTCATGCCCGGTACGGCGATTGCCGACCTGATGCGCAAGACACGCGGTACGGAGCAGGCCCATGCCAGGACCCGCGGCAGGAGGGAAGGTCAGGAGGCCTCTTCGAAGGCGGGGCGCATCCGCAGGCGCGAATGGCGGATGGATGACGGCCGCATCATCCAGAGCGTCGTCACCATCCTTGCTGATGGCAGTAATATCGCCATTCATGCCGACATTACGGAAGACCGCAAGGCGGCAGAACGCATTACCTACCTCGCCCATCACGATCCGCTGACCGGCCTGCCGAACCGCATTCGCTTCCGCGAGCAGATCGATGCAGCCCTTTCAGATCGCAGGCCGGACGAGCAGATCGCGCTCGTGCATCTCAATCTCGACCGGTTCAAGTCGATCAACAACACGCTTGGTGTTTCAGCCGGCGACAAGATCCTGCAGCAGGTGGCAGAGCGCATCCGCGCCTCGGCAGGCTCGGAGAATATCCTTGCCCGTCTCGGCTCGGACGAATTCGCGATCCTGCAGACTGGCCGCCAACAGCCCTGGAACGTCACCGCGCTTGCCGACCAGATCCGTCGCGAGCTCAGCGAACCATTCTTTCGCGGCGAGAAGCAGGTGGAACTCAGCGTTTCCATGGGCATTTCGATAGCCCCTGACGATGCTGTCGAGACCGACAAGCTGCTGCGCAACGCGGCGGTCGCTCTTTCCCACGCCAAGGCCGACGGACGCCGGCACGAACGTTTCTTCACCGGCGAGATGGACGAGAAGATACAGGCCCGCCATGCGCTGGAGGCCGATTTGCGTGCCGCCGTGCAGAACGAGCAATTCGAGCTTCACTACCAGCCTCTCTACGACCTGGCGCAGCATCGCATTAGCGGCTTCGAGGCGCTGATCCGCTGGAATCATCCGGTGCGCGGCCGCGTCTCGCCGATGGAATTCATTCCGCTTGCCGAAGAGGTCGGCCTCGTCGTCGATATCGGCCGCTGGGTTTTGCGCCAGGCCTGCAACGATGCAGCGCAATGGCCCGAGGATATCAAGATTGCCGTCAATGTCTCGGCCATCCAGTTCAGCAGCAGCGATCTGCCGAAAGATGTCGGCGAGGCGCTGGCGACGGCAGGACTTTCGCCTTCGCGCCTTGAACTGGAGATCACCGAGAGCGTGCTGATGGAAAATCGCGATGAGGTGTTGCCGGTCCTGCATGCGCTCAAGGAGCGCGGCATCCGCATTTCCATGGACGATTTTGGAACCGGCTATTCGTCGCTTAGCTACCTCTCAAGCTTCCCCTTCGACAAGATCAAGATCGACAAGTCCTTCGTGAACGACATCGTCGATCATAGGGAAGCGCATGCGATCATGCGTGCGATCATCCTGCTCGGCGATGCGCTCGGCATGCGCGTCACCGTAGAGGGCGTGGAAACGGCAGAGCAGATGGCACTCCTCGAACGCGAGGCATGCGACGAGATCCAGGGCTATTACATCAGCCCCCCAAAACCCTTCAGCGACGTCGCCTTCATGCTTTGCATGCCGCCGAAAAAGACGGACAGCGTTACGCCGCTCGTCAAACTCCGGCGTTGATTTCGGCACGTTGCGACTCGCCGGCCAAGCCGTTATCGGTGGGATACAAATCCTTTGAAAACCGGTGACGACGATGTTCCAGGCTGAAGCCTTTTCTTCCCATGAGTCCCTGGCTGCGGAGCTCATTCCACATGCGACCGAGGGTGACGACGGATCCCACGACCTCGCTCATATCCTGCGTGTCTTCCGCAATGCCATGCGCATCCATGCCGCGGAAGGCGGCAAGGGTCACGTGCTGGCCGCTGCAGTGCTGCTGCATGATTGCGTCGCCGTCGAGAAGAATTCACCTCTGCGCGCCCAGGCATCAGCCCTCGCTGCAGAAAAAGCGTCGCTTATCTTGAGAGAGCTTGGCTGGAGCGACGACGATATCGCCGATGTCGCTCATGCAGTCACTGCGCACAGTTTCTCGGCGAACGTGCCGCCGGAAACGCTGGAGGCAAAAATCCTGCAGGACGCGGACAGGCTCGATGCGATCGGCATGGTGGGCGCGGCGCGCTGCTTCTATATAGCAGGGCGGCTTGGATCTGGCCTCTACGATCCCTTCGACCCCGCCGCCGGCGACCGCCCGCTTGATGACAAGCGTTATGCGATTGACCATTTCCAGACGAAGCTGTTCAAACTGGCGGATGGTTTCCAGACCCGGACCGGCCGCGAACTGGCAGCCGCCCGCGACAGGAGCCTGCGCGACTTTCTCGCGGCATTTATGGATGAAATCTAGGAGCCTATGATGCGTGTCAGCGATCTCTTCATCTACCCGCTCAAGAGCGCCCGGGGCATTGCCCTGCCCTCCACGAAGATCGATGCTTATGGCCTGCCCGGCGATCGGCGCGCCATGGTGACGGACGCGGACGGACAATTCATCACGCAGCGCGAGCTTCCGGCCCTTGCCCGGATCGACGTACGACCGGAGGCTGGCGCCTTTCGCCTGCTGATGCAGGGCAAAGCTGATATCGCAGTACCGCCGCCGCATCCGGAGCGGCGGCTCGATGTCACGGTCTGGAAATCGGCCGTCAGCGCTGCCGTTGCCGACGACGACAGCAACGGCAGGCTTTCGGAATGGCTCGGTCGTGAGGTGAAGCTCGTCTTCTTCGACAGTGCCGCCAGACGAACGGCAAATGCCGAGTGGGCAGGCGAGGGTACGCCGGTGACCTTTTCGGACGGCTACCAAATCCTGGTGACGACAACGGGATCGCTGAAGGCACTCAACAGAGATCTCGCGGCCCACGCCGAAGGCGACGTCGGGATGGAGCGTTTCCGGCCGAATATCGTCATCGACACGGATGAGGCCTGGGCGGAGGACCGCTGGGCTGCGATAGAGATCGCCGGCATCCGCTTCGATCTCGTCAAGCCCTGCGCCCGCTGCATCATGACCACGCAGGACCAGTTGACGGGTTCGCGCGAGGTGGCGAACCCCATGCCAGCCATGGGCCGGATCCGCATGTCGGGTGACCGGCGGGTCCCCGGCCCGCTTTTCGGCTGGAACGTGACACCGCGCGGCACCGGCAGGGTCGCGATCGGCGATGAGGTGAACATCATCGAGGCACGGCCGGAAGGCTGGACCTTCAAGGTGCGCGCCCGAGCCTAAAGCGCGCCGCGATCCCCGGGAGTCGCGTGCCACGCTTCAGGTCTCTGTTTTTACGAATGTCGTCCTCGCAAAACCGCTCCACACCTTTGCGCGACATGCTTTGCAGCCTCAGACGCGGGCCAGCGCCGCGTCGATCTCCGCCATCACATCGGCCGGCAACGGACCCTTTTCCAGCGCGCCGGCATTTTCCTCGACCTGAGCTACGGTCCGGAAACCGGGAATGGGCAAGGTGCGCGGCGAGCGCGCCCAGAGCCAGGCGAGTGCGCCCTGCGTCAGCGTGCGTCCATCGGATGTGAGCAGGCTGCGTACGGCATCGAGCCTTGCTGCAAATTCCGGCGCGATGCGGCCATCCTTGAAATAGACCATCCATTCGAGTGCTGCACCGCGCACGTCCTTGGCGCCGACGGCCTTGTCCGGCGTGAATTTGCCTGTCAGCAGGCCCATGGCAAGCGGCCCGCGATTGATGGAGATGAGACCGTTCTTTTCGATCACATCAATCATCTGAGGCACCGGCTCGAAGACGTTCATCGTATGCTGGATCGAAACGAAGCCGGGGCGGTGAACATGACGGGCGGCGCGATCGGGAAAATCCGTGCTCCAGCCGAAGGCATCAATCTTGCCTTCTGCCCGCAGGGCCTGCAGCGTATCGAAGACCGCGTCGGACTGGTCCAGTGCAAAGTCGTTGAGATGGAACTGCAGGAGATCGAGACGCTCCCGCTTCAGCCGGCGAAGCGACGTCTCGACGGACTGACGAATGAAGGCAGGATCGGCAAAGGCGCCGGTCGCCTGTTTCGTTTCCGGATTGGTGGCAAAACCGAACTTGGTGGCGATGACGATATCGGCGCGATTGCCGATCGCCTGTCCCAGAACCTCTTCCGAGTGGCCGGCGCCGTAATTCGAGGCGGTATCGAAGAAGCGAATGCCAAGGTCGATCGCGCGGTTGATCGCAGCGATGGATTCATTGTCATCCACCTCGCCCCAGCCGAGCGGCGTATCGCCCGCGAAGAACGGACCGCCGATCGCCCAGCAGCCCATGCCGAGGCGAGGAATCTCCTGCCCGTTCCAGAGCGTGATGGTGGTCGATATATCGGGCTTGGTCAGCATGGCTTCCTCCTTGAGCGCTTAGAAGCTTTCCCTATCGAACCAGAGATAGGGGTGCGGCATACGGGGGTAAACCGCCAAAACTGAAGACTGTTTTGCAGGTATGAAAAACCGTTCAGGCAGAAAGCTCATCCGGCCGCGAAAGCGTTCGGGAAGCCGGATTCAGCGCCTTGAGTGCCGCCTGAACGAAGCCTTCACGGGCTGCCGAAGCCTCCAAACCACGCGGTTCATAGACGTGGCGATGCAGAAAGAATCCGGTCAGACGGAATGCCGCTACAAGGCTGTCGAAATCGGCCGCGTGGTTTTCCTGCACACTCAGGAAAGCCGGTAAAAGCAGCATCTTGTCGGCCCATGGCTCGCCGGCATCGCGGCTGACGGCACGGCCGGATTTCGGCGAAACATAGGCAAGATCAGTGCGATTGCCAGTTGCGGCGCATTCCGTCAGGTCGAGCCCGAAGCCGAGATCGTTCAGCACTGCAAGCTCGAAGCGCACGAAAAGCTCCCCCGCATCGGCCGGATTGTGGAGATGGTCGAGGATGACTTCGAGCGCCTCGAAGAGATGCGGATGCGGGTCGCGTTCGGGGAGCAGGCGCAGCAAAGCGCCCATGGCCTGCACGCCATAGACGGCGGTCGCCGTCTCCATCAGCCGCGCGGCGCGCAGCTTCACCGGCTCAAGGCGGAATTCACCGAGATGTTCATCCAGCCTCGCACGCCAGGTGACTTCCACCTCATTGCCGGGCTGCAGCACCGGCTGCATGGTGCGCGAACGTCCGGAGCGGACGAGACCGAGATGGCGGCCACGCTCGCGCGTCATCACCTCGGCGATAACGCTCGTCTCGCCGTGGCGCTTGACGCCAAGAATGATCGCCTGGTCCTGCCATTGCATCGGAAAACTGTCCTTCAGCCTGCCGATTCATTTTAGAGCAAGGCTAGGGCTGTGTCATTCGGCCGGTGTCGGGAAAAGCTTCTGGAGGAAATCGCGCATCGCGTTCTCGTCGAATGGCTTGACGAGAAGGGGCACGTCCTGAAGATCAGTCGGGAAATCCTGCGTATCGGAATAGCCGCTGACAAAACCGAACGGAATATTGGCGAGCGACAGATCACGCGCGAAATCGAAACTCATCGCCTCTCCGAGATTCACGTCGAGAAGTGCGAAATCGTAATCTGCGACCTGGATTGCGTCCCTGGCCTGATCGAGGCTATTGGCAATATCGATCGTATCGGCACCAACGAGACGCAGGATATCCTCCGCCTCCATGGCGATGATCAGACTGTCTTCCAGGACCAGAACGCGGGTTCTTTCGCTCATGATCTCCATGCCTCTCGTGAAGCACAAACATCGCAGCGCTTCTGCCTTTTTGCAAACATCATTCCGTCGGTTTCTCGCCTGGACCGTTGACGATGGTTGCCCACCTCAACTGAATAGCCACATTTTTGCCTCCGGTCGATAAAAACGAAAATCGGAGGAAAGATGACACAACTCTATTTTTCCCGGCACGAATTTGCATTTAAAAAAGACATTAAGGCTGACCAATCCGGCCCGGAAAGATTCTAGCACGCGTCTTAATCTTTCAGATCCGATTGCGACGCTTCACGTACTTGCTGACGCGTATCGTCATCGAAAACGACGGCACAGTCTTGCGCGACATGCCTCAGATAAAGGGACGCTTTCCTTCACGCAGACCTTCCCAGCCGGCAACCCGCATCAATCCCTCTCCGTCCAGCACGTCGCAGCCGCGCTCCTGCCAGCGGATCAGGTTGCGCCCAGCAAGTTTCTTCAACGTCTTGTTGGTGTGAACGATCGAAAGACCAAGTGTATCGGCAATATGCTGCTGGGTGATCGGGATGACGTTGCGGCCATTGAAAAGGCTGAGCTTCCTTGCGCGCTCAAACAGGAAGGCGATGAGATAGGCAGCTCTTTCAAGCGCGGTACGACGACCGATGCTGAGCAGGTGCTCATCGAGAATGCGCTCCTCCTGCGCCGCGATCCAGGTAATATCGAAGGCAAGCGAAGCGTGCTTGTTATAAAGCGTCATCAGCTTGTCGCGCTCGAAGACACAGAGCGTTACCGGCGACAGGGCCTCCACGGAATGCTGCATCTCGCCCATGATTGTCCCCTGCAGGCCGATCAGGTCGCCCGGCACGATGTAGTTCAGGATCTGCCGACGGCCGTCCTCCAGCATCTTGTAGCGGAAGCCCCAGCCTGAGAGCACCGTGAAGAGATGGGCGCTATGGGCACCTTCGACGAGAATGGTCGCACCGGCATCGACGGCCAGTTCGCCCCTTTTGAATCTCGACACGAAGTCGAGCTCGTCCCGGCTGAATTCCCGGAAATGCGGCAGTGGCCGCAGCGGACACTGCTCGCAGGGCGTCTTGAAGGAATGGGTAGGTTTTGCCGTCGCCATCGTGCCCCTGCTGTCGAGAAAACCGGCGCTGCAGGGTGCAGCGCCGTTCGCACATCAATGCGCAGACAGGCCGATTTGTTCCCGGGAACAGGCAGAGATTTTCATGCGGAAACAAGAGGCTGGAGCCCAGCAGCCGGTTTTCTTGTCACCCTTCAGCTATTTGTTTTCCAAATTCCTTTATCGCAAAACCGCGACACACTTTTGCGCGACATGCGTTTGCCTCCCGCATGTCGTTGCCGCAAAACCGCGACGCACTTTTGCGCGACATGCGTTAGCGCGGGAATTCGAGACCCATCTCGCGGAAGCGTTCGGGATCGTCACCCCAGTTTTCGCGCACCTTGACGAACAGGAAGAGATGGACAGGCTGCTCAAGGATTTCAGATAGCTCGCGGCGCGAGGCCGAAGAGATTGCCTTGATTGTCTCGCCGCCCTTGCCGAGCGCGATCTTCTTCTGGCTGTCACGCTCGACATAGATGACCTGCTCGATGCGCACGGAGCCATCCTTGCGCTCTTCCCATTTCTCCGTCTCGACATGCGAGGAATAGGGAAGCTCCTGATGCAGGCGCAGGAACAGCTTCTCGCGGGTGATTTCGGCGGCCAGCTGGCGCATGGGCAGATCGGAAATCTGATCTTCCGGATAGTACCACGGACCTTCCGGCAGGGTTTTCGCCAGATAATCCATCACGTCGTCGCAACCGGAACCGTTCTCTGCCGAGATCATGAAGGTCTGCTCGAACTCGACCATCTGGTTTGCTGTGGCGGCAAGTGCGAGAAGCAACTCGCGATTGACGCGGTCGATCTTGTTGAGGACCAGGATCTTCTTCTGCGGAACATCCTTCAGGCCTTCGAGGATGGCTTCGGCATCGCCGCGCAGACCGCGTTCGCTGTCGATCAGCAGCATGATGAGATCCGCATCCTTGGCGCCGCCCCAGGCGGATGTCACCATCGCGCGATCGAGGCGACGGCGCGGCTTGAAGATGCCGGGCGTGTCCATGAAGACGATCTGCGCATTGTCATGAATGGCAATGCCGCGCACGATGGCGCGCGTCGTCTGCACTTTGTGGCTGACGATCGACACCTTGGCACCGACGAGGCGGTTGACCAGCGTCGATTTCCCGGCATTGGTCGGGCCGATCAAGGCGACGAAGCCGGAATGCGTCGGATTGCTTTCAGCAGCGACTTCGGCTGCCATTTCGTTTTCTTCTGTCATTGATCCCGTCAATTTCCGGCAGCGGTCGACTGCCAAATGCCTTCACGCTCGAGCATTTTCGTAGCGGCGACCTGTTCTGCGGCGCGCTTGGAGCGCTCTACCCCGGTCTCCGGTGCAACACCAGTGACTTCTACAGTCACCTTGAAACGCGGATCATGATCCGGTCCGCTGCGTTCTTCAACCCGGTAGACGGGTGTAACGCCATATTTGGCGTGCGACCATTCCTGTAATTCGGTCTTGGCATCGCGGCGGGCGCCATCGGCGCGCACCGCCCTGCCCTCCCAATAGCGCAGGATGAAGCGTCGGGCGACCTCCAGGCCACCATCCAGATAGAGGGCTGCGATCAGGCTTTCGACGACATCGGCGCGCACGTTCATCATGCGCTTGCCGGTGAGTTTCTTCACGTCGGCGCCGGTGCGGATATAGAGGTGGAGATTGAGCTCGTCGGCAACGGCAGCACAGGTTTCGGCGCTGACAAGCTGGTTCAGGCGCACTGAAAGCTCGCCTTCGGCCGCAGTCCCGAAGGTCCGGAACAGCAACTCGGCGATACAGAGCCCGAGAACCCTGTCGCCGAGAAATTCAAGCCGCTCGTAATTGCCTTTGTCGGTGCGCGCGCTGGCATGGGTCAGCGCGCGGTCCAGACGTTCCTTCTCGACAAATTCATGTCCGATCAGGGTTTCAAGCTTTGCGCGGTCCGCCGCTGAGAGCGTCTGCGCCTTGCTCATTCAACAACCTTGAAGAGGCGGTCCCAGCGCATGTTGGTCGGCCATTTCCAGATTTCGCGGAAGGACGTGTCGTTGCCGAGCGAGAAGAAGATGACGCTGGCACGACCGACAAGGTTTTCCGCCGGCACGTAACCGACATCGAAGCGGCTGTCGAGCGAGTTGTCACGGTTGTCGCCCATCATGAAATAATGGCCTTCCGGAACAATGAACTCGCGAGTGTTGTCGGCGCGCGAAACCGGCGACTGGTCGAGCGTGTCGTAGGTCTTGCCATCGTCAAGCGTCTCGCGGAACACCGGCACGTCCTGGCCCGGATCAAGCTTGTAGTCGGAATTGAAGGTCCCGTCGGGCACCTTCGGAACCGGCTTGCCGTTGATGTAGAGAACACCGTCGGTGACCTGGATATGATCGCCCGGCAGGCCGACGACACGCTTGATGTAATCGACGTCAGGATTCGGCGGGAAACGGAAAACGACGATATCGCCGCGCTTGGGATCGGAACCGAAGATACGGCCGCTGAAAATGTCAGGCGAGAAAGGCAGCGAATATTTCGAATAGCCGTAAGCAAACTTGTTGACGAAGATATAGTCGCCGACCAGCAAGGTCGGCATCATCGAGCCAGAGGGAATGGTGAAGGGCTGAAACAGGACAGTCCTGATAACCATCGCCAGGACGAGAGCCTGGATGATGACCTTGATATTTTCCCAGAGGGCGTTCGGCTTGGCTTCGACTTTTTCGGACACGCAGTCTTATTCCTTCAAGACGCCGGCAAGGCGCATTTCTTTCTGATGTTCTCTCTAGCGGCTTCGGCCGGTGGCGGCAATAACGACGGCACTAAAAGCGACGAGAGGTCGCTATCATACGGCATCCGGCAGCGCTTCGATGATCACAAAAGCCTGAGCCAAGGGATAATCATCGGTTATTGTCAAATGAATGGCGGCCTTGTGGCCTGCCGGCATCATGGCCTTGAGAACGTCGGCGGCGCCGCCCGTCAACTGCATCGTCGGCTTTCCGCTTGGCAGGTTGACGACACCCATGTCCTTCCAGAAAACGCCCTGCGAGAGGCCGGTGCCAAGCGCCTTGGAGCAGGCTTCCTTGGCGGCGAAGCGCTTCGCATAGGATTCTGCGCGGTTGGCGCGGCGATCCGAGCGGGCGCGCTCGATCTCGGTGAAACAGCGATGCGTGAAGCGATCACCGAAGCGTTCGATCGATTTCTCCACGCGTCTGATATCGATGAGGTCGCTGCCAATTCCGATGATCATGCGAATAGGCCTTTCAGGATGACACTGCTTCGGCTCAGACGGTCGGCATCTCGACAGCGGGATTGGCGAGCCTGAAACGCGCACGCTCCATCAGCCGGGCGCGGCGACGCGCCTGAAAGCCTCTCACGGTGTAGAATGTCAGGATATAAAGAGCAACCGAGGTGATCGCAGCCGGCGGGATCGCACCGATCAGCATCGGCTCCAGCACCGGCTTCCACAGTTCCGTGAAATGCAGCTTGTGGAAGAGCTCGGCCAGATTGATCGTCTGCCCGGCCAGCTGATCCTGCCGGCTGAGCAGCAGGTGACCAACTTCCCAGGTGATGCCCCAGATGAAGGGGTAGGTCAGCGGATTGCCGAAGGCCGCGCAGCCAAGCGCTGCCGCCACCATATTGCCTGACAGCAGATAGGTGATGACGAAGGCCATGACGAAATGCACGCCGATGAAGGGTGTCCACGACACGAAGACACCCGCAGCGACGCCCACTGCAACCGCATGCGGCGAGGCAGTCAGGCGCAGGACGCGCATAATGAGATATTTCGGCGGGCGCAGAAAACCCTTGCGAGGCCATACGAGCTCTCGCAGCTTTTCCTTAAATCCCGCGGGTTTGCGACGGCGAAACAACATGGCGCGTATTTAGTGCAGCGCACAGGGCCATGACAAGAGCGGCAAATGGAACCGCTTGAGAAACAGGCCGTCTATTCTTCTTTTCTTCCAAGGGGCGTGGGTCATGCATAACGCCCCTTTCTTACTTCAAGTATATTTCAGGGATTAACGATTGCGGAAGATACCGCGATCGACCTGACGCTGACGATATTCAAGATCAATACGGTCATGCGAGCCATTGAGATATGCCATTTCACGTTCCTGAGCGGTCGGAGCGCGAAGGGCGCGGGCGAATTTCCTGATCGGTTCAAACATTGCTTTGCCTCATCTTCGTTTCATTTTCTGATGACCTGAAGATAGTCGCGGCAACGGTTAATTACCACCGCTGTAACCTGAGCACAGCCATGCTCCAATTGCATGGCTTGCCTTTTCAATATGCCAAATCGACCATTAAATGATCACAAAATATGCAAAGCGCAATTTTGCGATCGGCAAGACTTTAAGAAAATCCTACTCGTAGAGACGCCTGACCGTCGCGATGCATTCCAGGTCCTTGAGCTGAGCGAGAAGCTGGTTGAGCTGACGCAGATCCCAGACCTCCACTTCCAGCACCATTTCGGTGAAGTCGGCTGCCACACGCACCGTGTTCAGCATGCGAATATTGACATCCAGGCTTGCCACCGTCTGCGCCACCTTGGCGAGCGTGCCGGGCTCATTCAGCGCGTTGACCATGATGCGGGCCATGAAGCGGGATTTATTGGCCTCGTCGAGATCCCAGCGCACGTCGATCCAGCGGTCCGGCTGATCATCGAAACGCTGCAGCGATGGCGACTGGATGGGATAGATGGTGATGCCCTTGCCCTTTTCCATGATGCCGACAATGCGATCGCCGGGCACAGCGCCCGTCGGCGAGAACTTGACGTCGACATTGCCGGAGAGACCGCGGATCGGCACGATATCGGGATCGCTCTCGGTGGAGGCGCGCTCGCCGTCGAGATCCGCCTTGCTCTTGCCGGGGATCTTGAAAATCATGCCCGAGGCGCTTCTGACGTTGAACCAGCCTTCGTCACCGGCAGGCTTGACCGTGACGCGCTCGTCCTGGTGATCGGGGTAGACGGCGCGCAGGACATCGAGCGAGGACATTTCGCCGCGACCGACAGCTGCGATCGCATCCTCCACATCCTTCTGGCCGAGGCGGTGCAGCGCAGGCTTCATGGCTTCGCGCGAGAAGATCTTGCCGGCACGGTCGAAGGTACGCTCCAGGATGCGGTGACCGAGACCGGCATATTGCTTGCGGATCGCCATGCGTGTCGCGCGGCGGATGGCGGCGCGCGCCTTGCCAGTGACGACGATCTCTTCCCAGGCGGCCGGCGGCACCTGCACGCCGGAACGGATGATCTCCACTTCGTCGCCATTGTTGAGGCGGGTTACAAGCGGCATGATACGGCCGTTGATCTTGGCGCCGACGGTCGTATCGCCGATATTGGTATGGACGGCATAAGCGAAATCGATCGGCGTCGCGCCGCGCGGCAGGGCAATCAGCTTGCCCTTCGGCGTGAAACAGAAGACCTGATCCTGAAACAGCTCGAGCTTGGTGTGCTCGAGGAACTCCTCCGGGCTGTCGCCTTCGGCAAGCGCCTCGATCGTGTGCCGCAACCAGGAGTAGGCATTGCTTTCGCGCGACAGGATGTCGCCATCCGCATTCGTGGCGCCGTCCTTATAGAGCGTATGGGCGGCAATGCCGAATTCGGCGATCTCATGCATACGCTTGGTGCGGATCTGCAGCTCGATGCGCTGCATCGACGGGCCGACGATGGTGGTGTGCAGCGAGCGGTAGTCGTTCTGCTTCGGTGTCGAGATATAATCCTTGAAGCGGCCGGGCACGACGCGCCAGCGCGTATGCACGATGCCGAGCGCGCGATAGCAGGAGGGGATATCCTCGACGATGATGCGAAAACCATAGACATCGGAAAGCTGCTCGAAGGAGAGCGATTTCGACTGCATCTTGCGGAAGACGGAGTAAGGCTTCTTCTGCCGGCCCTTGACATAGGCACTCGTCAAGCCGCTGGCGATCAGCAGGTCGCGCAGTTCGGCCTCGATCTTCTTGACCAGGCCCTCGTTGCGCTTCGACAGTTCTTCGAGGCGCTTGGTGACGGTCTCGTAGGCTTCCGGGTTCATGTGCCGGAAGGAGAGTTCCTCCAGCTCCTCGCGCATGTCCTGCATGCCCATGCGGCCGGCAAGCGGCGCATAGATTTCCATCGTCTCTTCGGAAATGCGAGCGCGCTTTTCCTGCGACATGTGGTCGAGGGTGCGCATATTGTGGAGACGATCGGCGAGCTTGACCAGCAGCACGCGCACGTCATCGGAAATGGCAAGCAGCAGCTTACGCAGATTCTCCGCCTGCTTGGCCTTCTTGGTGACGAGATCAAGCTTCTTGATCTTCGTCAGGCCCTCGACCAGGCGACCGATATCCTCGCCGAAGAGTTCGTCGATCTCGGCGCGGGTGGCAGTCGTATCCTCGATCGTGTCATGCAGGAGGGCGACTGCAATCGTCGATTCGTCGAGATGCATATCGGTCAGGATGGCGGCCACTTCGAGCGGGTGCGAGATGTAAGGGTCGCCGCTCGCCCGCTTCTGCTGCCCATGCTTCTGCATGGCGTAGACATAGGCTTTGTTCAGCAGAGCTTCGTTGGCATCGGGCTTGTATTTCTGAACCCGCTCCACGAGCTCGTACTGCCGCATCATTCCAAAGCCACTCCAATAAAATAAAAGGGCGCCAATCGCAGACTGGCGCACACAAGGGCAATATTATGCCTAAGCCTTACAGGCGCAAGATTGATGATTGGTAATCGTCGATCTTTTGCCGCGCGGGAAGCCCCGGCCCTTCAAAAGCCGGAGATGCGCTTAGTAATCGTCGCTCTTTTCCGGCGGGACAAGGCCTTCGATACCGGCCAGAAGCTCTTCTTCCGACATCTGGTTGAAGGTGATCGTTTCCGGCAGATCGTCCTGCTCTTCGCTGTCGGCAGTAGCAGTAGCGCCGGCCGCGATCAGGCTTGCCGGATCGGGCTCGGGCTCGTCCACTTCCACATGCTTCTGCAGCGAGTGGATCAGGTCTTCCTTCAGATCGTCCGGCGACAGGGTCTCATCAGCGATTTCGCGCAGAGCCACAACCGGGTTCTTGTCGTTGTCACGATCGATGGTGATCGACGCACCCTGGGAAATCAGCCGGGCGCGGTGGCTGGCGAGCAGAACCAGCTCGAAGCGGTTCTCCACCTTGTCAATGCAATCTTCTACTGTGACACGGGCCATTGCCTGTCCTTTGCGGTCGTCTTTTCAGGATTAAAACGCCCGATACAATTAAAACCGGACAAATTCAAGTTTTTCGTTAGGGTCCCCTCGCCTTTATCCGCGGCGGGTCTAAATTTCCATGCACAATGTGACATTTCCACCGAGGGTTGCTTGGAATATCGCGAATCGTGCCCTAAATCTTTCATATATGAATAATTCATAAAGTACGGAACAGCTCGACGCCACATCCACAAGCCACTGTTTTTATTGGGCTAAGTGGCTTATGGATTTCGATTACTCTCTTTGGATCGGTAAGCGATGTTTGACCCACGCGAAAAAATTGCACTATTCATTGACGGCGCCAACCTCTACGCTGCATCCAAGAGTCTCGGCTTTGACATCGACTACCGCAAGCTCTTGAAAGCATTTCAGAAACGCGGATATCTGCTGCGCGCCTACTACTATACCGCGCTTATCGAAGACCAGGAATATTCCTCGATCCGTCCACTCATCGACTGGCTTGATTACAATGGCTACAAGGTCGTAACGAAGCCCGCCAAGGAGTTTACCGACTCCATGGGGCGTCGCAAGATCAAGGGCAATATGGATATCGAGCTCGCAATCGATGCCATGGAACAGTCCGAAACGGTCGACCATCTCGTCATCTTTTCCGGCGACGGCGATTTCACCAATCTGGTCGAAGCGCTGCAACGCAAGGGACGCAAGGTTTCGGTCATTTCGACCATGTCCACCCAACCGCCGATGATCGCCGACGACCTGCGCCGCCAGGCCGATCACTTCATCGATCTCCTGTCGCTGAAAGCAGAGATCGGGCGGGATCCTTCCGAACGTCCTCCGCGTCCTGCCGAAGTGGCGCCAGCCAGCGATTTCGAAGACTAAGGCGCGTCGCGACTCCAGGTTTCACTTGTCACGCTTTAGTCTTGCGTTCTTGCATGTCGTCAGCTCAAAACCGCTGCACGCTTTGCGCGACTGCTTCAAGCCTTCATTCGCGAATAGCCTGACGCTGTAGGCAAATGGTCAGGCGTTGCCTTTCAACAGACGGCTCTTCTGCCTGTTCCAATCGCGCTCCTTCTCGGATTCGCGCTTGTCGTGCAGCTTCTTGCCCTTCGCGAGCGCCAGCTCGAGCTTGGCGCGGCCCTGATCGTTGAAATAGATCTTCATCGGGATCAGCGTCATGCCTTCGCGGTTGATGCCAGCGCGCAAACGGTTGATCTCACGCCCGGACAAGAGCAGCTTGCGGCGGCGACGCGGCTCGTGGTTGAAGCGGTTCGCCTGCAGATATTCCGGCAGATAGGAATTGATCAGCCAGATCTCGCCATCCTCATCCGAAGCGTAGGATTCGGCGATATTGGCCTTGCCTTCGCGCAATGACTTGACCTCGGTGCCCATCAGCACCAAGCCCGCCTCATAGGTATCGATGATTTCGTAGTTGAAGCGGGCCTTGCGGTTTTCCGCGACGACCTTCTTCACGATACGCTGGCTGCCTTTGGGGGCCATGACGATAATTCCATCCGAGGGGCGCGAATGCCGCGCCCTCATTTCCTGTCATCTATGTAAGGGGACGGCCCGGCTTTGTGAAGACGCGGGCCGTGCAGCCTCAGTTGAGCAAGCCAGCGTGACGCATCGCGGCGTCGATTGCCGCTTCCGTCGAAGGCTCAAGCGAGGACATCAGCGGCGAGCGGACCGTACGGCTCATGCGACCGAGCTTCGACAGGCCGTATTTCGCGCCACAGACGCCAGGCTCCATGAAGACCGCCTTGTGCAGCGGCATCAGCCGGTCCTGCAGTTCCAGAGCCTTGGCGTAATTGCCTTCGGCCGTGGCAGCCTGGAATTCCGCACAGAGGCGCGGCGCAATGTTGGCCGTGACCGAGATGCAGCCGACGCCGCCATGGGCGTTGAAGCCGAGCGCCGTCGCATCTTCACCCGAAAGCTGCTGGAACTCCTTGCCGCAGGTGATGCGCTGTTCGGAGACCCGCTCGATCTTGCCGGTCGCATCCTTGACGCCGACGATATTCTTGTGGGCCTTCGCAAGCGCGCCCATCGTCTCCGGCGTCATGTCGATGACCGAACGGCCGGGAATGTTGTAGATATAGATCGGCAGATCGACGGCTTCGGCGATCGCGGAATAATGGGCGATCAGGCCCTTTTGCGTCGGCTTGTTGTAATAGGGCGTGACGACCAGAACGGCGTCGGCGCCGACCTTTTGCGCATGCTGCGCAAGTTCGATCGCTTCCCGTGTATTGTTCGAGCCAGCGCCAGCCATGACAGGCACGCGCTTGGCCGCAACTTCGATGCAGAGCTCCACCACCCGTTTGTGCTCGGCATGCGACAGCGTCGGCGACTCGCCGGTCGTACCGACCGGAACGAGACCTTTGCTGCCTTCCCCGATCTGCCAGGCAACGTGAGCGGCGAAGCTGTCTTCGTCGATCAGGCCGGCATCGGTGAAGGGGGTTACGAGCGCGGGGATGGACCCATTGAACATGCAAAGCTCCTCACGGCCGATATCCTTGCTTCAGCCGCATTCCATGAATAAGAGTTGCGCACCATAGAGCGGCATAAAGGCCGCGACAAGCGCGCATAGGTCGGTTTAGGGCAAATTCCGATAGCAAATGTGAATGAATTTTACCCGATGCGGTAAGGTTTCGTTAAGATGCCTCCAGCCAAATTGAGGGGCATGTTTTCGTTGCGAGTCATCCGGATGAAGAGAGCCGTTCTGATCCTGTCCGCCTTCGGCCTGGTGGCTGCGGCCTGGGGCAGCGCTGCATCGCAGCTCCCCGGCGAAAGCGCCCCCGTGCCTGCCGTCAAGCCGCTTGGATTCGTGCCGGAGACGGCGTCTTTCCCCGAGGCAATCACCACCGGCTCCATTCCGCGCACTGGAGCCATCGCGCCAGTCAACAGCGATCTGAAGGCCGGCCTGGATGCGCTCTCCAACAAGGATCCGCAACGGGCACTCGCCATCCGCAACACCATGGCGGCAGGAACTCTCGATCGCCACATCCTCACCTGGGCAATCGCCACATCCGGCCTGAAGGGCGTCCCCTCCTATGAGATCGCCAGCGCTTCCGACGAGCTGAAGGGCTGGCCAGGCCTCGAGCGTCTGCGCGGCAATTCCGAGCGCGCGCTATATGACGAAAACCCGGCTCCTGCTGCCGTGCTGAACGCCTTCGGCGATACCACGCCGGAGACGCCGCAGGGCGCGATGATCATGTCGCGTGCACTGGTGGCGACCGGCAAATCTGCGCAAGCGACGAAATATATCGGCAAGATCTGGCGCAGTCAGGTGCTCGACAAGGCAACCGAAGACAAGATCCTCGCGGAATTTGCCGGCCTGCTGACCGCCGCCGATCACAAGACGCGCATGGACTACCTTATGTATCGCGGCCGCGTGGCACAGGCCAAGCGCTTCGGCGACATGGGCCAGGCGCAGTCGCTCTACAAGGCCTGGGCCGCCGTCGACGCCAATGCGGGCAACGCCGGCGCACTGCTGAACGCGGTCGATGCCAAGTGGCGCAGCGATCCCGGCTATCTCTTCGCGCGCATCGAATATCTGCGCAAGCAGGACAAGTATCTCGACGCCGCCAAGCTCCTGCAGCAGATACCGCGCGACCGCAGCGAACTGATGAACTCCGGTGAATGGTGGAACGAGCAGCGGATCATCAGCCGTGGCCTCGTCGACCAGGGACAGTTCAAGGCCGCCTACCAGATCGTTTCCGCCTCCGTCGCGACGGTACCGACGGATATCGTCGAAGCTCAATTCCATGCCGGCTGGTATGCGCTGCGCGGACTGCAGGACCCGACAACGGCCGAGACGCATTTCCGCCAGATCCTGCAGGTTTCGAACGGCCCGCTTTCCGTTTCCCGCGCCTGGTATTGGCTCGGACGCTCCGCGGAAGCCGGCGGGCCGGGCAAGGCCAGCGATTTTTTTGCCAAGGCCGCGAATTTTCCGGGCACTTTCTACGGACAGCTGGCCGCCGAGCGGCTCGGGCGCAAAACCCTCAACGTCACCTATCCCTCGCCGACAACGGCAGACCGGCAGAACCTGCAGCAGCGAGAGGCGGTGCAGGCGATCGGGCGGCTTGAATCGGCCGGTCACGGCTGGCGTGCGGCAGCCCTCTACCTGGCACTTGCCGACCAGATTCAAAGCCCTGGTGAACTGGCAATCCTGACAGCCAAGGCCGAGCAGGCGGGCGACCATCATCTCTCGCTGCAGATCGGCAAGATCGCCTATGGACGCGGCATCGATGTCGCAGCGCTTGCCTTCCCGGTCGGTGTCATTCCGGCGAACGCCAATATATCCGGTTCGGGAAAGGCGCTTGCCTATGCAATCGCCCGCCAGGAAAGCGCCTTCAATCCGGCCGCCGTCTCCGCCGCCAATGCGCGCGGCCTGCTGCAGCTGCTGCCGGGCACGGCCCAGGCGGTCGCCAAGCGGCACAATATCACCTATTCCAAGGACAAGCTGACGGCTGATGCCGGCTACAATGCAACGCTTGGCGCGCATTACCTCGGCGAGCAGATCGATGCCTTCGGCGGCTCCTACATCCTGACATTCATCGCCTATAATGCCGGACCCAAGCGCGTGCCGGAATGGATCAGCCGCTATGGCGATCCGCGCGGCAAGCCGGTCGACGAGATCGTCGACTGGATCGAGCGCATCCCCTTCCCCGAGACGCGCAACTACGTGCAGCGGGTGATGGAGAATTATGAAGTCTACAAGGCGCGCCTTGGGCAGACGCCTGACATCGAGCGCGATCTCATCGGGGGCCGCAGCGCGACTTGAGGCGCATTGGCAGACCTGCCGAAAGCAAGCTACATCTCGTTCAGACAGATGGATGGAGATGTCATGAGCGACGCCGTCACAAGCGGGTTTGAGGAAAAATTCTATAGATCGACCGATGGGCTGAGGCTTTATGCTCGCAGCTACCAAGTGGCGGACAAAGAGCCTGACCGTCTGCCGATCGTCTGCCTGCCAGGTCTTACCCGCAACAGCCGCGATTTCCATGAACTCGCACTGATCCTGTCGCGGGATACGGTCTCCCCGCGACGTGTCGTTGCCCTCGACTATCGCGGACGCGGCCGGTCCGATCGGGACGGCAACAAGGCGAACTACAATCTCGCCGTCGAATGTGGCGATGTGATTGCCGGCTGCGCTGCGCTCGGCGTCGACCGCGCCATCTTCATCGGCACGTCGCGCGGCGGACTGATCCTGCATCTGCTGGCGGCAACAAAGCCGGAACTGCTCGCAGGCGTCATTTTCAACGATATCGGCCCCGTCATCCAGCCGGCCGGACTGATGGCGATCCGGGATTATCTCAACCGTGATCGCAAAGCTCAAAGCTGGAGTGAGGCGGCAGATATCCTCAGGGAGCATCACGCAGGCGCTTTTCCGGCACTCGGTCTCACCGACTGGGAGGGCATGGCGCATGCCATCTATCGGGAGCAGAATGGTATCCCCGTCGCCGACTACGACCCGGCCATTGCCGAGCAGCTGAAAACAATCGATTTCGACAATCCCCTGCCCGATCTCTGGCCGCAATTCGAAAACCTGGGCGCGGTACCGCTGCTGGTCATCAGGGGAGAGAATTCAAGCCTGCTATCGCGGGGGACAGTGGATGAAATGGCGAAGCGGCATCCTGATATGCTGCAGATCACCGCAAAGGGCCAAGGTCATGCGCCGCTTCTGCATCTAGGAGACATTCCGCACACGATCAGGATGTTTGTCAGCAAATTCGGCTGATCTGGCTTACCTCGTTTCCCTCGGGGTTCATCTATTTCCAGGCTGCACCACAGATCGGTCTTCCGGCATGAAATGCAAAAAGCCCGGCTCAAGAGCCGGGCTTCCCTGAATGACCGAAGTCAGATCAGATTAGAATGCACGCTGCAGGCGGAAGTAGCCCGAGGTTACGTCGTCAGCACCATCCGGATCGAGGTACTGAACCGAAACCTTAGCGGAGAAGTTGTCTACGATCTGGTAGTCAACCGTCAGACCAACCTTCCAGGCATCGTTGTCGTCGTTGAATTCGTCACCGACGATACCGTAGTGGCCGTAGTACTGTACGCCCGGGGTCAGCTTCAGCTTGTCGGTAGCCTTGAGGGCGTACTCGGCAGCAACTGCCCATTCGGACTTGTTGTAGTAGGCGTTCGGGTTGGTCGAGTAGACTGCTGCGAGGCCGAGCGTGCCCGGGCCGATTGCAACGGTACCCATAGCGCGAACAGCGCCTTCTTCGTTGTCGGTGTCGTAACCAGCAGTGACCTGGTAGGTGAAGGCACCAGCCTTGCCACCGAGGCCAACTGCTACACCCCAGTTGTTCGGGGTTTCACCGTCGTAGAACGGGCTGTCTTCCAGTTCGTCAACGCTGATACCAGCGTAGAAGTCGCCGGTTTCATACTGGTAACGGATGGAGTTGTGCAGGGTGACCGGGGAGCCGATGTCGTCCGTTTCGCCGGAGAGACCATCGTCCCACCAGGAGTAGAACAGACCAGCGCGGAAGCCGGCGATGTCGAGGTAAGCAGAGTCAAGCTGCGTCTTCTGAGCCGAAGCGTTGTCAGCATTGGCCTGGATAACGATTACGCCGGTGAGCGGGCCGTATTCGGTATCGCTCTTAGCCGTGAACTGAACCTGACCACGCGTACGAGCATCCCAATCCGAGTCGTTCGGAACAGAACCGCCGCCGCCAGCGCCGATCGAGCTTGCGTTCGGAGCGACGTCAACCTGGAAACGGATGTAACCGTTGATCTTCAGGCAGGTTTCCGTGCCCGGGATGTAGAAGTAGCCGGTGCCGTAAGCGTCGCAGACGCGAACGTATTCAACCGGTTCCGGCTCGGCTGCAACGATAGCGTCAGCAGCCTGAGCGCCGGAAACTACTGCCATAGCGGCAGCAGAGCCAAGAAGAAGGCTCTTGATGTTCATAATGACCTCCAATTCAAGTTTCGTTCGGAGGTAAGATCACGCCTTACAGCGTTTCCCTGCCCTACCCCCGGGTGTTTGAAGAAGTCGGGCGGTCAGGCCCTTGCTTCCGAGGGTGAAAATACAAGACGGCGGCTGTCACGCAATCACCAACTTGTGTTCAAGAGGGGTTTACGAAAGCCTTACCGGAACCCTGTTGCTGAAAGGCCACAAGTTGGGCAACGGGCCAGCCGTTTGTTTAGGCTTTATTAAGAAACCGCTTATTTTCCCGATGTTTATTGGGGTTTCATAAGGTACGGCGGCGCCCAATCGTGCCAAATTGACACCATTTTCCCGCCAGATTCAGCTTTTTGCGATGATTGACTGACGACCGGCGCAAAGCTCGCGGATGCGAGAAACGAAACCGATTTCAGTTTTAGCCGACGAGAGGCGATTGATTCTCATGCGCGATTCGGCCGGTCGACCGTCGCGATTCTGGAACGAGGCAGACGACAGGGAGAATTCAGAACAGAGAAAGTTGACACAGACACGGGGAGACGCTCGCGAAAGACCGCGACGTCCGCAACGGAGGAAACGGCGGAAGGGACGAAGGTGGACTGGATCGCCACTCGATCCAACACGGGGCTGACCGGGCGGTGAATCCAGGCCATTCGATCGATGAAGCTGTTCATCGGAGGTTCACGCCCGGAGGCCCAAGCTGAAAACTTGGAAGGATACGTCGATGAGGAAGCTATCATCAGCACTCGCAGCCGTCGTCCTGGCTGCATCTTTCGCCCCACCGCTAAACGCGGCTCCGATGTTCGTGCCGAGAGCAGAGCAAGTGCAGATCGGCAATGTCGAGCAAGTCAGATATCGAGGCCATCGGCATTGGCGCGCGGATCGCTACTGGAACCACCGGTACGCCTACCGTTCCTGCGGATATTATGACAGATGCTACAGATATCCACGCTACGGCTACAGGTACCCGCGGTACTACGATCGGGGTTATTACGGCGGCTACCGCGACTATTACGGCTACCGTCCGCGGTCAGGAGTGAGTTTGTATTTTCATTTCTAGCCGGCGACACCTGTCGGCCATATCGCCGGGCGCGGCCTTCAACGGCCGTGGCCCTGCCCGATGAGCCTACAACAATCGTGTCTTGGTAAATGTTATGGCTGGCCTGATACCGGCTGCCGTCCATCTGACTTCATCGATAAGAAGATAGATGGCGGAGAAGATGGGATTCGAACCCACGATACCATTCCTGGTATACTCCCTTAGCAGGGGAGCGCCTTCGACCACTCGGCCACCTCTCCGGTGGGAGCCCTGATATGGGTATTCCCCGGTACGATCAAGCTTTTTTTGAAGTTTTTCACACGCCCTTTGCGCAGATCGCAAACGCGACTACGACAGTTCAAAACTGAATCGACCGCAGAGGCCATCAAACCCTTATCCGCTCATGCCAGGAGTTGCTTCAGGTCGGCCGCAGGATCGGCCAGGATTGCGCGGTCAGGATTGATGCCGGATTCAAGCATCTTCTTGCCCGTCACATAGGCCTTGGCATCATTGATGGCATCAACGGCGATCAGCTTGCCCTCGCGGAAATACCAGACGGAGCTTGCTCCTTCACGGGAACCTGGACGCAGCAGCGTGTCGTCGTAGCCCATATTGAAGCCGGCGATCTGCAGCTTCACATCATACTGGTCCGACCAGAACCAGGGCTTGGGGTCGTAGGGTTCGTTGCCGCCGGCGATGACGACGGCCGCGGCATCGGCCTGGTCTACGGCGTTCTGCACGGATTCAAGCCGGATACGGCCGCCCTGCCAGGGCAGGCTGGCGCAATCGCCCGCCGCATAGATCGAAGGGTCGGAAGTGCGGGCAAATTCGTCGACGATGATTCCATTGCCGACTTCGAGCCCGGCCTCCTTCGCCAGAAGGTCGTTCGGCACGACGCCGATGCCGACGATCACGAAGTCCACTTCGATGATGGCGCCGTCGGAAAGCTCGGCGCCCGTCACCCGGCCATCCCGGCCGATCAGATGTTTCAGGCCGGTCTTTTCGCGAATCGTCACATCATGGCTCTTATGGATCGCGCGCATGATATCGGCGGTTTCCTTGGCAGCGACACGCTGCAGGATCCGGTCGGCCATTTCAATGACGGTCACTTCGAGGCCGAGATGGCGAGCGACGGCCGCCGCCTCGAGACCGATATAGCCGCCGCCAATGATGAGCACACGGCGGCCGGGCCGCATTTCGCCGGCAAGCAGGTCGGCGTCGCGCTTGTCGCGAGCGACGTAGACGCCTTCCAGATCGCCGCCGATCGCGGCAGGCAGGCGGCGGGGTGTGGAGCCGGTCACAAGCGCCAGGGTGCCATAATCGAGAATGGAGCCGTCCTGCAGAAGGACTTGTTTGGTCTCGCGCTTGATCTGCTCGGCCCAGGTCGAAAGGCGGATCTCGACATTATTATCGGGATACCAATGCTCGGGACGGAACAGCAGGCGGTCGAAGGCCATCTCGCCGAGCAGATACTTCTTCGACAGCGGCGGGCGCTGGTAAGGAAGCACGTCTTCGGCGCCAATCAGCGTAATCGGACGCTCGTCCTTCAGCGCACGCAGCTTGGCTGCCAATGCGAAGCCTGCCTGCCCCGCGCCGATGATCACCAGTCTGTCCGTCACGATACCACTCCCGAATATCAGCCATTCAACAGGGACAAGGCCTATCCCCTGCCCCAAACGCCGTCAACGGAAGCGAAGGCTTGCTTCAGCCGATCTCGATCCAGCGGCGCTCATGGAAGGACTGTGCCATGGCATGAACCGACTTCTCTATCCTGAGACCGTCTTCGAATGTCACGATAGACGCCGGCTCCCCGGAAATCGCCCGGATCAGTTCGCGGCATTCGATGATCTTCAGGTCATTGAAGCCGAGACCGTGACCGGGGGCCGGGATGAAGCGATCATACGGCTGATGGGCGGGTGCCGCCAGTATCTTGCGGAAGCCCTGCTCCGAGCCGCGTCCTTCGGCCTGATAGAGCTCGAATTCGTTCATGCGCTCCTGATCATAGAGAATGGAACCCTTCGAGCCATAGATCTGCAGCGCTATCCGGCCCTTGCGGCCCCAGGCGGCACGATTTGCCATCAGCACGGCCGAGATGCCGCCGCCGAGACGCATCAGCACATTGGCCGCATCATGATTCTCGACCGCGCGGCGAGCGCCGCCCGATACCGGGCGATCGGCATAGGGTTTGACCATATCCGTGGTGACAGCTTCGACATGGCCGAAGAGATACCAGAGCAGCGACAACGGATGGACGGCGAAATCGTCGAGTGCGCCGTAACCGGCAGAAAGCTCGCTCTTCCAATAGAATAGGACATCAGGATCGGCCATGAAATCCTCGTCCATTTCGACGCGGATGTGATTGACGGAGCCAATCGCGCCTTCGCCGATCAGCGCCTTTATATGCCGCATGATCGGGTTCTGGATATAATTGTAGCCGAGCGCTGCGACCTTGCCGGATTGTCTGGCTACCTGAAGCATGCGCTCGGCATCGGCATAGGCGGGCGCCATCGGCTTTTCACACCAGACGTGCTTGCCGGCCTCGAGGGCGGCGATCGCCATTTCGGCATGGAACTGATTGGGTGTGGTGACGGAGACGACGTCCACATCAGGATCCGCAATCAGCGCCCGCCAGTCGGCCGTCGCCTTCTCGAAGCCGAACTCCCCGGCGCGGGTGCTTGCCAGCTCGGCATTGGCTTCGGCAAGATGCACGAGACGCGGGCGCTCGACATCGCCGAAGACCGTTTTCACCGCATTCCATGCGAGTGCGTGGCACTTGCCCATATAACCGGTGCCGATCAAACCTATGCCGAGTGGCTTCATGTCAGGGTCTCCTCCTCAAGTCCGCGGGAATTTTTGGAATATTTGGATCATTTTGACAAGCAGGTCCTGATCCATCTTTTCATGCCGGTCTTCTCAAAATTGTCCAAAACCCTTGATTTTCAGACGATTAAAAACAATTAGGCGCCTTCTTCGAAATCGTTTATGCTCCGAAATATGGAATATTTGTTTCATCTTCTGAGCCGTCAGCATGGATAGTGACCCCCAAAGAGCGCGCGTGCCGCGCGATTTTGAAAGCCTGCGCAGTACGATCATCGAGCGGAAGGCGAACATGCCGAAGCGGCTGGCGCAGGTGGCCGCCTTTGCGCTCGGCAACCCTGATGAAATCGCCTTCGGCACGACGGCCAGCATTGCCGCAGCCTCGGAAGTCCAGCCCTCGACGCTGGTACGCCTCGCCCATCACCTCGGCTATGAGGGCTTTTCCGATCTCCAGAGCATTTTTCGCGAGCGGCTGCGCGACCGGACGCTGAGCTATGAGGAGCGCCTCGTCACGCTGGAACAGTCCGGCGGGGATGACGAGGATGCGACGCTGCTGACAGGCTTCATTTCGGCCGCCAGCCAGTCGGTGAACCGGCTTGCGGCGACCGTGCAGACGGACACGTTTGCGAAGGCCGTCGATATCCTAGCGGCGGCGGAGACCATCTATCTCATCGCCAAGCGGCGCTCCTATCCGCTGACGGCGCACATGACGTACGCCTTTTCCAAGCTGAACATCCGCCATCAGATCGTCGCCTCGCCAAACGGCGTCGACCCGGAGATGGTGCAATTCGCCACGCCGCGCGATGCGGCGATTGCGGCGAGCTTTTCGCCCTATGCGGCCGACAGCCTCATCCAGAGCCAGGAGCTTGCCGATCGCGGCGTGCCGGTGATTGCGATCACCGATTCGGCCTTCTCGCCGCTGGCCGCCTGCGCGACGCACTGGTTCGAAATAGCCGAGGCCGATTTCGCCGGCTTCCGTTCATTGTCGGCCTCCATGGCGCTCACCATGGCGCTGCCGGTTGCCATTGCCGAGCGGCGACGCAAATTACAGCACGCAAAACCCGTGAAGACAAAAATGGAATAAACATTCCGAATTGACAAACAGACGGAACCGATGTTTCATTATTCAAAATTCGCGGGCATTCCAGGCCGTGTAAGAATCTAGCGGGAGGACATCATGGTACAATCGAATCCGGGCTCGCCGGAGCCGACGCTTGACGTGATCACCATTGGCCGCTCTTCCGTCGATCTCTACGGTCAGCAAATCGGTTCGCGGCTTGAAGATATAGGTTCCTTTGCGAAATCCGTCGGCGGCTGCCCGGCCAATATCGCGATCGGCACGGCGCGGCTCGGGCTGAAATCGGCATTGATCACCCGCGTCGGCGACGAGCAGATGGGGCGCTTCATCATCGAGCAGTCGGCGCGCGAGGGCGTCGAGACGAAAGGCATCAAGACCGACAAGGATCGGCTGACGGCACTTGTGCTGCTGGCGGTAGAGGCCGAGGGCGTCTCGCCGATGATTTTCTATCGTTCCGATTGCGCCGATATGGCACTCGACGAAGGCGATATTGACGAGGATTTCATCAAGTCCTCGCGCGCGGTGCTCGTCTCGGGCACGCATTTCTCCCGGCCGAATACGGAGGCCGCGCAACGCAAGGCGATCCGGCTTGCCAAGGCGAATGGCCGAAAGGTGATTTTCGATATCGATTACCGACCGAATCTCTGGGGCCTTGCCGGCCATGCCGAGGGCTTCGAGCGTTATGTGAAGTCGGACCGCGTCTCCTCGAAGATGAAGGAGACATTGCCGGATTGCGACTTGATCGTCGGAACGGAAGAAGAGATCCTGATTGCATCGGGTGCGGATGACGTTCTCGGTGCATTGAAGGAGATCAGACGCCTTTCGCCTGCGACCATCGTCCTGAAGCGCGGGGCCATGGGCTGCATCGTTTATGACGGCCCGATCAGCGACAATCTGGAAGACGGCGTTGTCGGCGATGGCTTCCCGATCGAGGTGTTCAACGTGCTCGGCGCGGGCGACGCCTTCATGTCCGGCCTGCTGCGCGGCTGGCTGAAGGACGAGCCGCTGAAGACCTGCGCCACCTGGGCGAATGCCTGCGGCGCCTTTGCCGTTTCACGCCTGCTCTGCTCGCCGGAATATCCGACCTGGGCGGAGCTCGACTTCTTCCTGAAGAACGGCAGCAAACACCGCGCGCTGCGCAAGGACGAGGCGATCAACCACATCCATTGGGCCTCGACCCGCAAGGGCGACATCCCGCTTCTGATGGCACTCGCCATCGACCATCGTTCGCAGCTAACGGCTGTCTGCGACGAGCTCAGCATCGATTATAAGCAGATCGTCGCCTTCAAGCGGCTGGCGGTAGAAGCTGCTTCCCGCGTTGCCGACGGTCGGACCGGCTACGGCATGCTGATCGACGAGCGCTTCGGCCGTGACGCCTTCTTCGACGCGGCCAAGAAGGATTTCACCTGGATCGGCCGGCCGGTCGAGCTTCCGGGCTCCAAGCCGCTGCGTTTCGAATTCAGCCAGGATATCGGCTCGCAGCTGGTAGAATGGCCGCTCGACCATTGCATCAAGTGCCTGTGTTTCTACCATCCCGACGATCCGGCGGAATTGAAGAAGGAACAGCAGGAAAAACTGCGCACGCTCTTTGAAGCCGCACGCAAGGTCGGTCGCGAACTGCTGGTGGAGATCATCTCCAGCAAGAACGGGGCGCTGACCGACGATACGGTGTCGACGGCGCTGGAAGAGCTCTACGCGCTCGGCATCAAGCCGGACTGGTGGAAGCTTGAGCCGCAGGCCTCAACCGGCGCCTGGAAAAAGATCGATGCCGTCATTGCCAAAAATGATCCATGGTGCCGCGGTATCGTGCTTCTGGGGCTCGAAGCTCCCGCCGACGAACTGGTGAAGGGTTTCGAGGCGACGCTGGCTGCACCCTCGGTCAAGGGCTTTGCGGTTGGCCGCACGATCTTTGCCGATGCGGCGCGCGGCTGGCTTTCGGGCAAGATCAACGACGAGGAAGCGATTGCCGACATGGCCGGTCGCTTCAAGCAATTGACAGAGGCCTGGCTGAAAACGCGCGGTCTCAACTAAGTAGAGTGAATTTGGGAGGCGCCCGATGGGCAAGACGGTAAGATTGACGATGGCGCAGGCCGTCGCGCATTTCCTTAAAGTGCAGATGACCATCCTCGACGGCAAGAAGGTGCCGATCTTCGGTGGTGTCTGGGCAATCTTCGGCCACGGCAATGTCGCCGGCATGGGCGAGGCGCTCTATCAGGTGCGCCAGGAACTGCCGACCTATCGTGCGCATAACGAACAGGGCATGGCCCACGCGGCTATCGCCTATGCCAAGGCGAGCTTCCGCCAGCGTTTCATGGCCTGCACGACCTCGATCGGCCCCGGTGCTCTGAACATGGTGACGGCTGCCGGCGTGGCGCATGTCAACCGCATCCCGGTGCTCTTCCTGCCCGGCGATATCTTCGCCAATCGCGCGCCCGATCCGGTGCTGCAGCAGATCGAGGATTTCGGCGACGGCACGGTCTCGGCCAATGATGCCTTCCGCCCGGTCTCGCGCTATTTCGACCGTATCACCCGGCCGGAACAGATCATCACGGCGCTGAAGCGCGCCATGCAGGTGCTGACCGATCCGCTCGATTGCGGCCCTGTGACGCTGTCGCTCTGCCAGGACGTTCAGGCGGAAGCCTTCGATTATCCGGAAAGCCTGTTCGAAGAGAAGGTCTGGACGGTGCGCCGTCCGCAGCCGGATGCCGATGAGCTTGCCAATGCCATTTCTCTGATCAAGGCTTCGCAGAAGCCCGTCATCGTTGCCGGCGGCGGCGTTCTCTATTCGCAGGCAACCAGGGAGCTTGCCACTTTCGCGGAAGCGCATGGCGTTCCCGTCGTCGTCACCCAGGCCGGCAAGTCGGCAATCGACGAGCGTCATGCGTTGGCGCTTGGCTCCGTCGGCGTGACCGGCACATCGGCTGCCAACGCGATTGCCGAGGAAACCGACCTGGTGATTGCCGTCGGCACGCGCTGCCAGGATTTCACGACCGGTTCCTGGGCGCTCTTCAAGAATGAAGGCTTGAAGCTGCTCAGCCTCAATATCGCAGCCTATGACGCGCTGAAGCATGACAGCCATCCGCTCGTTGCCGATGCGCGCGAGGGACTGAAGGCGCTTTCTTCAGGCCTTTCCGGCTGGAAAGCGCCAGCGGCGCTTGCCGAGAAGGCAACGAAGGAAAAGAACGTCTGGATGGAGGCTGCCGCCAAGGCCATGGCCGCCACCAATGCCGCCCTGCCCTCCGACGCGCAGGTCATCGGTGCCGTGGTTCGTTCCATCGGCGGCGAGAAGACGACGCTGCTATGTGCGGCGGGCGGCCTGCCGGGCGAGTTGCACAAGCTGTGGCCGGCCACCGTCCCCGGCAGCTACCACATGGAATACGGCTTCTCCTGCATGGGCTATGAGATTGCCGGCGGCCTCGGCGCCAAGATGGCTCATCCGGAAAAGGACGTCGTCGTCATGGTCGGCGACGGCTCCTACATGATGTTGAATTCCGAGCTTGCGACCTCGGTCATGCTCGGCCTCAAGCTGAATATCGTACTGCTCGACAATAGAGGCTATGGCTGCATCAACCGCCTGCAGATGGCAACCGGTGGCGCCAACTTCAACAACCTGTTGAAGGACTCCTATCATGAGGTCATGCCCGAGATCGATTTCCGCGCGCATGCGGAAGCGATGGGCGCGATTGCAGTGAAGGTTTCCTCCATCGCCGAACTGGAACAGGCGATCGCCGATTCGAAGAAGAACGATCGCACCTCGGTCTTCGTCATCGATACCGACCCGTTGATCACGACGGATGCCGGTGGTCACTGGTGGGATGTGGCGGTGCCGGAAGTCAGCCCGCGCGGCGAGGTCAACAAGGCCCATGAGGCCTATGTCAAGGCACGCGCCGCCCAGCGCGTCGGCTGATCCAATTGCTATCATTTTCCGGAGGAGCGGCAGCGCTCCTCCGCACTCTATTTAAGGAGACTATCGATGAAGGCCAAACTCGGCATGTCGCCCATCGCATGGTGGAACGACGACCTTCCTGAACTCAGCGACGACGTGTCCCTTGAAGAATGCCTGCGCCAGTCACGCACTGCCGGCTTTACCGGCATGGAGCAGGGCCGCCGTTTCCCGAGCAATCCTCAGGAGATGCTGCCCATTCTGCGCGCCGCCGACGTGACGCTCTGCGGCGGTTGGTTCTCCGGCACGCTTGTCAACGAGGAGCTTGCGGCCAACAAGGACCGCATCGCGCCGATGATCGAACTTTTCAAGGCGGTCAATGCGCCCTGCATCGTCTACGGCGAAGTCGGCCGCTCGATCCAGGGCGACCGCTCCAAGCCACTCGCCACCAAGCCGCGTCTTGGAGATGACGAGATGAAGGCCTATGCGCGCCGCGTCACCGAATTCGGCGAATGGTGCGCAGATCAGGGAATGCCGCTTTCCTATCATCATCACATGGCAGCTGTCGTCGAGACCGAGCCGGAGCTCGATGCCTTCATGAAGAATTCGGGCGCCGGCATTCCGCTGCTGCTCGATGCCGGGCATCTGGCCTTTGCCGGCGGCGACGTGCTGCGCGCGATCGACAATCACCATGCCCGCATCAACCATGTGCACGTCAAGGATATCCGCAAGTCCGTCGTCGATGGCCTGGATCGCAGCAAGCAATCCTTCCTTGACGCAGTAGCGCTCGGCGCTTTCACCGTGCCGGGCGACGGCTCGCTCGATTTCGGCGCCATCGTCAAGCGGTTCGCCGATTATGGTTATGAAGGCTGGTTCGTGGTCGAGGCGGAGCAAGATCCGCGCAAGGCGCCGCCGCAGAAGATGGCGGAGATCGGTCATGCCGAATTGATGCGTGTCATGACGGCGGCTGGTTATACGGTGGAGACGGAAGGTTTCCCGAAAGGGTAACTACAAAACTGCTGGAGCCCGAAGCCCCCTCATCCGCCCTTCGGGCAACTTCTCCCCCGGGGGAGAAGGGAAAAGAGGCGGGCGCGGCATATCCCTTTTCCCCTCGGGGAGAAGGTGGCGGCAGCCGGATGAGGGGCCGCACCCACCAATTCAGGAGGAGAAACACCAATGCCAAACCTCAAGGTAAAACCGTCAGGCAAGACCGGCCGCGTCACGCATGTGACGCCCGAAAGCGCCGGCTGGACCTATGTCGGCTTCGACATGTATCGCTTAAAGCCGGGCGAGACGGCATCGGGAGAGACAGGCGAACGCGAGGTCTGCCTCGTCTGGGTGAGCGGCAAGGGCAAGGCTTCGGCCGGCACCAGGGATTTCGGTACGCTCGGCGAGCGCATGAGCCCTTTCGATGGCGCGCCGCATGCTCTCTATATTCCGATGGAATCGACATGGTCGGTGACGGCCGAGACGGATCTGGAGCTTGCCGTCTGCTCCGCCCCCGGCGGCGGCACCTATGAGGCGAAGGCCATTCCGCCCGGCACGCACCCGCCGCTGACCCGCGGCAAGGGCACGAATGTGCGCCATGTCAACAATATCATGCCCGAAGACGATAGCTCGGCGCACTCGCTGCTCGTCGTCGAGGTCATCACGCCTGGCGGGCACACCTCCTCCTATCCGCCGCACAAGCATGACCAGGACAATCTTCCGCATGAAAGCATGCTGGAAGAGACCTATTACCACCGCCTCAACCCGCCCCAGGGCTTCGGCTTCCAGCGCGTCTATACGGACGACCGCTCGCTCGATGAGGCGATAGCCATCGAGGACGGCGACGTGACGCTGGTGCCGAAGGGCTATCATCCCTGCGCGGCAACGCATGGCTACGATCTCTATTATCTCAATGTCATGGCGGGGCCGAAGCGTGTCTGGAAGTTCTACAATGCGCCGGAACACGAATGGCTGCTGAAAGCCTGATCCGGCCGCAGATCGCTAAATAATCTGACAGCGGGCGAGCCGCGCAGATGGTTCAATCCTCCCATTCAAACGCAATGGATGGAGGAACACCATGCGCGGCTCTAGCCTTACAATTTATGCCGAGACCACCCGCCGGACGGAAACCAGACAGTCCCGTCTTCTTGCAAGTCTCGTCACGGGCTTTCGGTTGATAGCACGCAAGCTCGCCGAACGGCGCAGTCGCAGCGCCGTCATGGAGCTGTCCGACGATCAGCTCAAGGATATCGGCCTTTCCCGCGGCCAGATCGAAAGCGACGTGCATATCTCAAGCCACTACTGGCGCAACAAGGGATTGTGATAGGGTGCAGCGGCGGGCAGCACTCGCCGCGCAAAAATCCGGAAAGACCGATGTCGCAATTTTCGACCGCATTGCTCTTGAAGACGAAGACTGTCGCGATCCGCGACATTGTCTGCAACGGGGAATGCCGTCACAAGAGCGACGAGGAATGCGCCCATAAGACGAGCCTCGTCTATCCCTATCGCGGCGTCTTCATGCGTCATGTCGGGCGCACCGACACGGTGGCGGAAGCCAACCAGATGCTGTTCTTCAATGCCGGCCAAGGTTATCGCATCAGCCATCCCGTCGAGGGCGGCGATGCCTGCATTGATCTTTCAATCGACGAATCCCTTTTGGCCGAACTCGCGCCCAGGGATCAGGTGCAGGCCGGAGAGCTGTTCGGTTTCAAGCGCCAGCGCCGGCGCATCGATCCGCGGGCGCAGGCGCTTGTCGCGCTTCTTCGCCATGGGCTGCGCCGGGGTGTTGCCGAGACGCTGGAAGCGGAAACGCTGGCACTCACTCTCGTGCGCCGTTCGCTCGGCGAACGCACCTCGCATGCAGCGGGTGCGAGTGCCGGTCGGCAGAAGCTTGTCGACCGGGCAAAGCTCGTTCTCTCCTCCGATCTCGCGCGGCGCTGGACGCTTGCCGAAATCGCAACGGAAGTGGGCGTTTCGCCTGTCTATCTCACCCAGGTCTTCCAGCAGGTGGAGGCGACCCCGCTATATCGCTACCAGCTTCGGCTCCGCCTTGCCCGCGCGCTCGATCTTCTTGGCGAGTATGAGGATCTGACGGCGCTCGGCCTCGATCTCGGCTTTTCCAGCCACAGCCATTTCACCGCATCCTTCCGCCAGGCCTATGGCCAGACGCCGGCAGAGTTCCAGCGTGCCACGCGGCTGCGGGCCTGAAATCGCTAAAGAATTCGACAGCGATGAAGGGCCACCAGTGGTCTTATGATCCCGCCCCTGACGGGGAACCAACGGAGGATGACAGATGAAGAAGACCACATGCGCTGCCTGCGACTGCGAACTTGGAGCTGATGCCATCAGCGTCAAGCTTGGTGGAAAGACCGTCGAGGTCTGCTGCGAGGAATGCGCCCAGGCGCTCGGGGAAGCGGAGGCTGCCACCGCATCCGCACCTGCAGCCGCGAAGGATTGAAACAGGGCCGCGCCCAAAAAGGCGCGGCCTTCTTCGTTTTTCCATGCTCTGCCCTCAAGCAGGCAGCAACCCGTACCGCCAGCCGAGCCGCCTTGCATTGCGCGAAAGGACGGCAAAGGCCAGCAGGAACATGCAGGCTTCGGCAAAGACCGGCACCATCCAGATACCCATCTCCCCAAAGGCATGCGGCAGCAGGAAAGTCAGCGGCAGGGTGAAGAGATAGGCGCGCGACAGGCCGAAGATCGCCGCGCGCTTGGCATCGCCGATCGCCTGGAAATAGCCTGACAGGACGATCATCTGGCCGAACAGGAAATAGGCGCCGACCGTCCAGGGCAGGATGCGCGAGACCTCGGCAATGACCACTGGGTCGGCCACGAAGACATGGCCAAGGCGGCTTGCCAATAGTTCGACCGTTATCTCGACGCCGGCGCAGTAGACGAGAGCGGCGACCAGCGCGATCTGCAGGCTGCGGCCGACGCGCTCGGACAGGCCTGCCCCATAATTATTGCCGCAGATCGTCTGGAAGGCGATGTTGAGGCCGAGTAGCGGCAGGTAAGCCACCGTCATGACACGGGTGATGATGCCGTAGGCGCCAACAGTCGCGACATAATCGCCCTCGCCCCAGATCGATAGATTGAAGATGACGGCTGCCGAGCAGAGCGAGATGCCGATGAAGCCGAGGCTCATCGGCGCGCCAAGTGCCAGGATCGGCCGCCAGTCCGCAAGCGGAAAGCGGGATGCCGGACGAAGTGCGCGCTCATCGCGCCAGCGATAGATCAGCACGGCAACAAGGCAGATCGCCTGCGCCAGCACCGAGCCCAGCGCCGAGCCGGCCACCCCCCATTGCAGGATCGCCATGAAGAACCAGTTGGCGACGATGTTGAGTGCCGTGGCGGCAAGCATCACCATGGTCATGAATCCGATCCGGCCTTCGCTGCGCAGGGCATCGATATTCAGCGACAGGAAGAAGGCGACGGGTGCCGCACCGACCATGATGCCGATGAAGGCACGGGCATTTTCGGCAACGGCGAGATCGCCTGCGGCGGCATTGTCGACGATGCGCCAGCCGACGGTCCAGTAGATCGCGTTGATGACAAGCACGACGGCGATTGCCAGCACATGGGCCGCCGCAAAGGTGCGGCGGGCGGCATCGCGATTGCCGGAGCCGAGTTCACGGGCAAGGATGCTCGCCATACCGTTCGAGACGAGCGACTGCAGGGCCACCAGCATCATCAGGCCGGGAAAGATAAGGGTGACGGCGGAAAGCGCACCGGCCCCGACATAAGCGCCAAGGAAATAGGCGTCCACCACGGCAAAGAGGCCGTTGATGGTGGTGATCAGGATGATTGGCAGCGCCGTGCGGGCAAAGACCGAAGGCAGCGTGCCGGTCAGGAATGCATTCGTTTGCGAATTTGAAGTCATGGACGGAATCCGGGTGTTGCGGGCAACGATCAGGCTGTCAGATATCGAGAATGAGATGCGGCAGACCGTTCGAGGTCTTGCGCGGCGAGACGCCATTCTCGTCTATCTGGGCATGGACGCGCTGGCGGAAGGCCGAGAAACTCTCGAAGGTCACGACATCGACAGGCTCATCGAAATGGATGGTGATCCTGTAGAACTCGCTGCCCGGGACAGCCGACAATGCGAGAACTTTGCCGGTGAAAGGCTGGTTCAGGTAACGCCCGCGAATATGCGCGCCGACGAAGATCGGCGACGCAGGCTTGTCATTGGGCTTGGCAGCAAGGGCCGACAGCGTGTTCCAGTCGCGGACGCCATATTGGCGGGCGATCAGTTCCAGGGCGGCGGCATGAGTGATCTCGCTGCCGCGCTCGGTCATGGCCTGGCGCAGGCGCTTTGCCTGGGCCTTCAGTTCATCAACCGGCGGATAGGCCATAGTCATGGTGGTACGAGTCATGGAGTCAGCCTTTCAAAGGCATGCCATTCGACTGTCAGGGGGGCTCGCATTGCCGTCAGTCAGCATGCACAGGGGCTGTGACCATGATCGCGAGGGCTTCACCATGGATCTTCATCCGCGAGCGGCCGGTGCCTCGAACCGGCTTCTCTATGCGCGACGACGGATGCCAAGTCAAGATCGGCACAGGCTTGGTGAAAAAATGGGCAGATTCTGAACAATATTGCCGACGATAAAAGCGTTATGCCGTTAGATTTTGCACAAGCTTTCAATTTTAAAGATATTGTTCAGCAGATGTGAGCAATCCTGCGTTAAAGTCAGATCGTACAACAAGCGGAGGCTGACATGGCCTTTCAGATGCACCTCGACACAGAACATCCCAAGCCCGAACAGGCTTACAGAGAATTCAACCTCGATCGGCCCGGCAATATCATCTTCGTCGGCCATCACCTCAGCACCGGCACGCAAGTGCGCTGCCTGATCCGCACCATCACGCTAGCCGGCGCGCTGCTGGAAGTCAGCCCCAGCCTGGAAATGCCGCAGAATTTCTTCCTGGAAATCCTCGGCATCCACGACGAGATCGGGGCGACCGTGGTCAAGCGCGAAGACGAATTCGTGACCATCAGCTTCAACATGCTGCTGAACCCCGAATTCCTGCATCACGTGCTGCGGTTGAGCTTCGAAACCAGCCTCTGATTCCCAATCTGGCCGCATAAAAACGCGGGCCGTGTGACCCGCGTTTCAAAGAGCGATGGCTTGTGGCGATCAGGCGGCGAGATGCCGCTCGATCTGGTCGACGGGGAGATTGGTGTAATCCTTCGCCACTTCGGCCGAGATTGCGGCCTGTGCGTCGGCACTGAGATTGGGACGCAACGTGCCGAGCGCACGCGGAGGCGCTACCAGAACGATGCGGCTTGCCTCCTTTTCATGTACGAGCTCGTCGAGCTTCACGGCAACTTCCTTCAGAAAGTCGGCTTCGGCCTGGTCCTGCCAGTTGGTCTCTTCCATGGCGCTGCCGCTGAGCCCATCGGGGGCGTAGGCGCGACCCGGCTTGTCGGTGCCGAGCTCGCGCGTCGGCTGATTGGGCTGCGTAAGAGTTTCACGGACCTGGAGGTTCATCAGTTCGGCATCGCCGGCATTCTGCATTATCAGGGCTTTTGCCCCATCGCACACGACGACCCAGGATTCCCAGGGAACTTTGACATCAGTCATTTCAGTTTCCTCACTTCATTATTGAAAGCAGCACATCGCAAAGAGAAAACGCCCGGCAAATGAAAGAGTTCGGGAAAAATCCGCGCAAAGAGAATCAACGGCGATCCGCAAGGCGGGCCATGGCGTAGAACGGACAAAGCAGGAGATGAAAGACGATGAAAACTGCATTTATTGCCTATGCCGGTTGCCTTCTCACCCTTGCCGTTGTTGACGCCTTATGGCTCGGCATCGTCGCTCGCACCTTCTATCGCGACCAGTTGGGCGAGTTGATGCTTCCCGTGCCGAACCTCGGTATCGCGGCGCTTTTCTATCTGCTCTTCACTGCTGCGATCGTCGTGCTTGCGGTTTTGCCGGGGCTTTCCGGCGGCTCGATCGGCACGACGCTTCTCTATGGTGCCATTTTGGGGCTGGCGGCTTACGGCACCTATGACATCACGAATTTGTCGACACTGAAGAACTGGCCCCTCGCCATGAGCCTTGTGGACATGGCCTGGGGAACCTTTCTGACGGCACTTAGCGCTGCCGGGGGCTATTGCGCGGCAAGATTGCTGGCCTGAGCGACGACAGTTTATTCCCAAGAGGGCACAATAGATGTGCCGCTAATGCACAAATTTTGATCTCGTTAAAATTGTAGTTTTATATTTGACGAATGTGAAAAACATTCGTGTGAGCCTCTCTGTCGAACAGCCTGAAATTCGAACTGCTCCACATTTTGAACTGCCTGACGGAGAATGCGAAATGGAAATGCTCCGCGCAACGCACCTCGCCACGGTGAAGTCGGCTGTCTACGATATTCGCTGGGAGGAGTTCAACGTCAAACGACCGGCCCGTATCGTGGCCGTTCGCCCCTGCCTTACCGGGATTTCGATGCGCAGCGCCGAAATTCTCGACATTTCCCAGGGTGGCGCGACCTTTGTCGTGTCGACTACGGCCGGTCTGCCCAAACATTATTACCTGAATATTCTTGGGCTCGCCTACCGCATCGGCTGTGCCGAGGTCTACCGCCATCACGAGCGCATCGGCGTTCGCTTCATCAACCTCATGGAGCCGGAGGTTCTACGCAAGGTAGTGCGCGCAGACTTCATGATCGGCAATATGGAAGCGATCAACGCACGCCGCAACAGCCCCCGCGTCTAGGCCGCAGCGGGCGTGAAATAATCTTGCTTGCCATGGCAAAGCGAGAGCCTATTCTTGCGCGGCTTTTTCAATAATCCCGGGAAATTGCCCTCGCATGTCTGCCTTCTCGCGCTTCACGCCGCTCGCCAGCGCCCTGCCCTCCACCGTCCCTTTCGTCGGCCCAGAGGCCATCGAGCGTCAGCGCGGTCTGAAGGTCGAAGCGCGCATCGGCGCCAATGAAAACGGCTTCGGCCCGGCTCCCTCGGTTATTGCCGCCATGCGCGAGCAGGCCGGCGACATCTGGAAGTACAACGATCCGGAAAATTACGCGCTGCGCGAGGCGCTTGCCAGCCATCTAGGCGTGACACCGGCCAATATCGCAATCGGCGGCGGCATCGATGAACTGCTCGGGCAGATCGTGCGGCTGGTGATCGAGCCCGGCGGCACCGTCGTGACCTCCTTCGGAGCCTATCCGACCTTCAATTTCCATGTGAACGGCTTCGGCGGCCGACTGGTCACCGTTCCTTATGCCGGCGACCGGGAAGATCTCGACGCGTTGCTCGATGCGGTCAAGCGCGAGAACGCACTGCTTGTCTATTTCGCCAACCCTGACAATCCGATGGGAAGCTGGTGGGATGCCCAAGAGATCGTCGCCTTTGCGCGCGCGCTGCCGGAAACCTGTCTGATGATCCTCGACGAAGCCTATAGCGAGACCGGCCCGGCTTCTGCCCTGCCGTCGATCGGGTCGCTCATCGATCTGCCGAACATCGTGCGCACCCGCACCTTCTCCAAGGCCTACGGTCTTGCCGGCGCCCGCGTCGGCTACGCGATCTCGACGCCCGGCACGGCGCTGGCCTTCGACAAGATCCGCAATCATTTCGGCATGAACCGGCTTGCGACGGTCGCTGCGCTCGCAGCCCTCAAGGATCAGGCCTACCTTTCGGAGGTGATCGGGAAGATCCATGCCGCGCGCGACAGGATCGCCGGTATTGCCAGGGCAAACGGCCTGCAGCCGCTGGCGTCGGCAACGAATTTCGTGGCAATCGATGCCGGCCGCGATGGCACTCATGCTCGGGCGATCGTCGACGGGCTGATGGAACATGGCGTCTTCATCCGCATGCCGGGTGTGGCACCGCTGAACCGCTGCATCCGCGTGAGTGTCGGGCCGGAAGCCGAAATGGCGCGGTTCGAAGAGGCTCTGCCGCAGGTCCTGAAGAAACTCGCCTGAGAACGGGAAACCAAAAACGGGTAAACCGCGGCCGGCGGGAGGGCGCCGGTCGCGGTTTCCTTCTCCCGGCGTCGGCCCCGTCCAAAGCGCCCCGCCAGCTCCCCTCTTTTGAGGTTGTTATTTCGAATTGTCTTGTTGGAGACGGTCCTTGGAGCGCGTCGCGCCAAGCGACGACAGTCTTTAGTGGATCGTCATCCATTCGCGTGCGGCGCGGAGCGCTTCGGCAAGCTGCATCTTGCTCATCGCAGCGGCCACATCGGCACGCAGCTCGGCGGCGCGGTCGTTGCCCTTGATTGCGGCGATGTTCAGCCACTTGTGAGCGGAGACGAGATCGATCTCGCAACCACGGCCGGTCGCATACATCAGACCCATTTCGCAGAAGACATCGGCGCTGTTGTTTTCGCCACCCATGGTGGCCATTTCAGCATTGTGCATTTCAAAGCGTGCCATCGGTTCTATCCCTGTTTAGCCTGTTAAGACGTACCCTGTTTTACCTTTGGGCCTTGCCATCTTCTGCGGCTTCCGGCCTCTCCGGTCCGGCGGGTTTGCCCCGCTCGTTTGATGGGTTCACTATGCCAAACGGCTTTCAAAAAACGCCTAAAATGCATGATTAATTTGACGCAAACAAAGTGCAAATGCTTGGTAAACTTGGGTTTTTGTTAAACATCGGAATCCCTGCGAATTAAGGATTTTCCAGCGCCTTTTACGAAAAATTCAGATTTGGAAATTGAGGATTTGTTCACTATGAAATCAGCATCGATCTGGCCATCAGCAGAAAAAACCTCGCGCGGAGGCCGGATTTTTGGCCCGTCCCGCATCATATTTACCTTTACGTTCGCGTCAGTTATTTTCGCGCCATTTCATATCTCAAGGAGGAAGAGATGATCCGTACCCTCGTTCTTGCCGGCGCACTGGTACTCGCGGCAGGCCTTGCCCAGGCAGATGAACCGATCGTCGGCAACTGGAAGACCCGCGCCGGCGATACGGCAGTGATTGCGCCCTGCGGCGGGGCATACTGCATCACGCTGAAGACGGGCAAATATGCCGGCAAGAAGATCGGCAGACTGTCCGGTGCCGGCGGCAGCTATAGTGGTGAGATCACCGATCCTGCCGACGACAAGACCTATAGCGGCTCGGGCACGATCTCCGGCGGCTCGCTCAAGATGCAGGGCTGCATGATGCAGGTCTTCTGCAAAACGCAGACCTGGACCCGTCTCTGAAACGCTCGGCCTCTGAGAACCTTAGCCGGCCTCAGAAACTGAACGCAAAATGAACCACCGTCTCAGCACCCGTTCAGCCACATCATGGCAAAACAGCACCATGAAGGGCGCATATCGGGGTAAGGACGTGGACGTGTTCATTCTAGCGAGACGCTTTACAATCATAACGCTGTTTGCGGCGATCTTCGCGATTTCGTTTTCGGCAGTCGTCGTGCGCAACGGCGGTGGCGGCGGCGCACAGCAATCGCATTTCGGCGCGAACTATACATGCCTGGCAAGCAGCGGCGGTTACTGCACCGTCATCCGTTGAGACCCGGGAAAAATCTGGGTCTCAGCCTTTGAGCGTCGTTTGCTTGTTAAAAACGACTCTCTATAATGCCTCATGAGCAAACGAATCTATCCCCTGTCCGCGTTCGACATTTCGTCGCCTCCCCCTTTCGAGCCGCAAACCTTCGATGATCCGGCAAAAGCCGTCGAGGCGCTGACGGCACTTTACGAGCGCAACACGTCCTTCCTGATCGACAGCTTCACGAGGCTTGCGCAGGGTGCACCGGTCACCTCCCGCTACCGTGCCTTCTACCCGCAGGTGAGCATCGAGACGACGAGCTTCGGCCATGTCGACTCCCGTCTCTCCTACGGCCACGTGACGGCACCCGGCGTCTATACGACGACGGTCACCCGGCCAAAGCTCTTCAAGCACTATCTGAAGGAACAGCTTTCGCTGCTGGTGAAGAGCCATAACGTGCCTGTCGTCGTTTCCGAATCCTCGACGCCGATCCCGCTGCACTTCGCTTTCGGCGAAGGCGCGCATGTGGAAGCGTCGGCAGCGGCTTTTGTCGATATTCCGCTGCGCGATCTCTTCGATACGCCCGACCTCAACACGACGGACGACGAAATTGCCAACGGCGAGTATCTGCCGCCTCCCGGCGAGCCCTCGCCGCTGGCCCCCTTTACCGCACAGCGCATCGACTATTCGCTGGCCCGCCTGTCGCACTATACGGCAACGGGTGCCGAGCACTTCCAGAACTTCGTGCTGTTTACGAACTACCAGTTCTATATCGACGAATTCTGCTCGTGGGCACGCAAGCTGATGGCAGAAGGCGGCGATGGCTATACGGCCTTCGTTGAGCCCGGCAATATCGTCACGCTTGCAGGATCGAGCGTTCCGGAAACGGATGCCGTGCTTACCCGCCTGCCCCAAATGCCGGCCTATCACCTCAAGAAGAAGGGCCATGCCGGGATCACCATGATCAATATCGGCGTCGGTCCGTCCAACGCTAAGACGATCACCGACCACGTGGCCGTGCTGCGCCCGCACGCCTGGCTGATGCTCGGCCACTGCGCCGGCCTGCGCAACAGCCAGCGCCTCGGCGACTACGTTCTGGCGCATGCCTATATGCGCGAAGATCATGTGCTCGACGACGACCTGCCGGTCTGGGTGCCGATCCCGGCACTTGCCGAAGTGCAGGTGGCGCTCGAGGCCGCCGTTGCCGAGATCACCGGTTACGAGGGCTTTGAGCTGAAACGCATCATGCGCACTGGCACGGTCGGCACGATCGACAACAGAAACTGGGAACTGCGCGACCAGGCCGGCCCGGTGAAACGACTGTCCCAGGCTCGCGCCATCGCGCTCGACATGGAATCGGCGACGATTGCCGCCAATGGCTTCCGATTCCGCGTTCCCTATGGGACGCTGCTCTGCGTTTCCGACAAGCCGCTGCATGGCGAGCTCAAGCTGCCGGGCATGGCGACCGCTTTCTACCGTACGCAGGTGAACCAGCATCTGCAGATCGGCATACGAGCAATCCAGAAGCTTGCCGCCATGCCGCCGGAAGCCCTGCATTCGCGCAAGCTGCGCAGCTTCTTCGAAACGGCGTTTCAGTAAGTATCAGCTTTGGCCCGACCTTATCGGTCGGGCCAAAGCTGTTCTCAGGCGCTTGCGGCAAGCTGCAGCGCTTCGATCAGGCCGGCAAATGCCGCCAGCGCAATCCCGGTCCTGACCAGCATCTTCATCACCTCGGCATTCTCAAGCGGCGGCATCTTGCGCACGCCGCGTGTGACGATCAGATGTGCTATTCCGAATTCAAGCATGCTCATTGCTCCATCTCCTCGATGTTGTCAGATGAAGCTTTGTCGAGCGCTGCCTTCGTCTTTCGACACGCAAACCGCTTGAAAGATATTTTTCTTCCCTGTCGAAAAGTACCTAGGCTGTTCGTCTCTAAGCATCGGCCCGAAAATCGCGATAGATTTTAGGAGAGCCCGATGCATAGATTCAAAGATTTAGAGTGTCCTTTGTGCGTCCGAATGGACGCACGGCGCTCCAAGGGCTGTGAAAGTACAGCGTGGAGGATAAGCAATGAAATATCTTTGCCAGGTCTGGTTCGACGGCACGGTGCTGTCGGCCATGTCGCAGGAAGAGAAGAACAAGCTCGGCCGGGATTCGCTCGCCTATGACCGCGACCTAGCCGACAGCGGCCACATGATCGTCGCGCAGGCGCTGCAGTCGCCGCAGTCGGCCGTCACCGTCAGGGTGCGCGGCGGCGAGATGTCGGTCACCGATGGCCCCTTCATCGAGACGAAGGAAGCGCTCGGGGGCTTCATCCTAATTGAAGCCAAGGACCTCAACGACGCGATCCGTGTTGCAGCCGGCATCCCGCTGGCAAAGCTCGGCGCGATCGAGGTTCGCCCCATCCACGAATTCGGCTGAGGAGGTCATGCCATGAAATTTCTGGGTCAAGTCTGGTTCAATACTGAAAAGAGCAGCCAGGTCAGTCAGGAGGAATGGGCAGCGGTCACGCAGGAGTGCATCATCAGCGATGACCACTGGCGCGACAGCGGCCATATGTTGAGCGCACTGGCGCTCTATGAGCCCGAGCAGGCCGTAACGCTCAGGGTTCGCAACGGCACCGTCGCCGCTACGGATGGTCCATTCGCCGAAATCAAGGAACATCTCGGCGGCTTCGTGGTGATCGAGGCTGGGGATATGGAGGAAGCCAAGGCGATCATTGCCACCTTCCCGATCCTCAAATATGCGTCGATCGAGATCAGGCCCGCCTATTCGATCAAGGATGGGAGATAGCGATGCGCTTCGTCTGCCTCATCTATAATCCTGCCGATATGGATGGCACGCTCAGCAAGGCCGAGGGCGACGAGCTCGTGAGGGACCATTTCCAGTATGACGAGGAGCTTGAGCGCAAGGGCATCATGATCCATTCCGATGCATTGGAAGGTCCCGAGAGCGCCTCGGTCCTGAGAGTGCGCCATGGCATTCTGTCTTCGACCGACGGCCCTTATGTCGAGACCAAGGAACATCTGGCCGGCATCTACATCATCGAGGCGGCCGATCTCGAAGAGGCGCGCAACGTCGTTGCGGGCATTCCGAGCGCCCGGGTCGGGTCGATCGAATTGCGTCCGGTGAGGCTTCTCACCCTGCCGCAGTGAGGGCCGGCCCTTGAAACAGGTGATTGGAGAACGGGTGATCGAGGATATCTACCGGCAGCATTCGCGCCGGGTTCTGGCGACGCTAATCCGCCTGCTCGGCGATTTCGACCGGGCGGAAGAGGCGCTGCACGACGCCTTTGCGGCAGCGGCGCGGACGTGGCCGATCGACGGCATGCCCAACAATCCGGTCGCCTGGCTCGTCTCGACAGGGCGCTTCAAGGCGATCGATCACCTCCGGCGGCGAGCCCGCTTCAACGCCTCGCTGCAGCACATCGAGGACGGCCTCTATCCTGATGGCACAGAAACGGAGATTGGCGACATGGAACCGATCGAGGACGACATGCTGCGGCTGATCTTCATCTGCTGCCATCCGGCGCTTGCCGCCGATGCACAGACCGCGATGGCGCTACGTGAGGTCTGCGGATTGACGACGGAAGAAATTGCGCACGCCTTCCTCGTGCCGGCGCCGACCGTCGCGCAGCGTATCGTGCGCGCCAAGAACCGGATCAGGACGGAGAAAATTCCCTATGAAGTGCCCGTGGGGGCCGAGCTACCTGAAAGGCTCGACCGGGTCTTGCACGTCATCTACCTCGTTTTCAACGAGGGCTATTCGGCATCCTCGGGCAACACGATCGTCCGAGCGGATCTGACGGCCGAGGCGATCCGGCTGGCACGGTTGCTGGCGACCCTGCTGCCGCATCCGGATGTCTCCGGCCTGCTGTCGCTGCTGCTCCTGCAGGAGTCGCGCCGTGCTGCCCGGCAGGATGGCGACGGCGCGCTTGTGCTGCTTGCCGATCAGGATCGGTCACGATGGGACCGGACCAAGATCGCCGAGGGGCTTTCGCTGCTTTCGATCGCCATGCGCACGCCCGAAGTTGGGATCTACACGGTTCAGGCAGCGATCGCGGCGGAACATGCCAAGACCGGCAACATCGAAGAGACGGACTGGCGGCGCATCGCCTCCTACTACGACCTGCTGCTTGCCGCCCATCCGTCGGCTGTTGCCGAACTCAACCGCGCGGTGGCAATCGCCATGGCTGACGGACCCGAGACAGGCCTCGCACTTGTCGATGTCATTCTCGGCAAGGGAGAGCTTTCGACCTATCACCTCGCTCACTCGGCGCGCGCGGATTTCCTGCGCCGGCTTGGACGCCGGGCCGAAGCGATCGAAGCTTACGAGACGGCGCTGACATTCTGCCGCCAGGAACCGGAACAGGTCTTTCTGCGCAAGCGCATTGCGGAGCTTAGGATCTAGCCTTGCGGCGGCCGAGCGGGAGCGAGATGGCGGTGCCGGTCAGGGCCGAAACGATGATGAGGAGATGCGCGCTCACGCTCGCCTGCGCCAGGGCATCCAGTGCTGAGCGTTCGCTTGACGCACCGAAGGCGACCGCACCGGCAGTGATGCCGGCCGGATAAGTGCCGACACCGCCCGGCGCATGTACCGGCAATACTGAGGAAAGCTCGCCACCCAGCGCGCCGCCGAAGCTTGCGGCCATCGGCAGCACGCCCATCAGGCCGAGCGCCCAGGCGAGCACCAACACCTTCACCAGCCAATTGACGATGGTCATCGCCCAGGCGCGGCCGAAGGCTACGGCATCGAAAGGCAGTCCATTCTCGATCTCATGGAGCAGTGCCTGCGCCTTGCGCGGCAACAGCTTTGCACCGAGACGCAGCAGCGGCTTGCGGGCAGCGAAGGCAAAGACCGGCAGGAACAGAAATATGACCCAGACGAGCCAGGCAAGCGCAGCATTGGAGGCGGCCACAGCAAAACCGAGGCCGGCGGCAGCGAGCAGCGCATGCAGGTCCAGAAGCCGCATGACCAGCAGGGCGGAGGTGCCGCGGGTCAGCGGAATGCCGAATTCCGTGCGCATCAGCACCGGAAAACTCGTCTCGCCGGCGCGGAAGGGCAGCATGATGTTCAGGAGGTTATGGATCTGCGTGACGCGGAAGAGTGCCACGAAACGGCCTGCCGTCTCCCGTGGAAAATAATCGTAGATGCGCCATGTACGCAGGAAATAGGTGCTGGTCAGGAGTATCAGTGCGCCGATGACCGGACGTGCTCCGACGGCGGCCCATTGTTCCAATATGACCGACCAGCCCCAGAACCATTCGATGAAAAGTGCATAGGCTGCGACGATTGCGACCGTCAGCAGGCTCATGCGATTGCGCAGAAACCAGGATTGCCCGCTTTCAACACTCGGGGTCTTCATGTATCAGGCTTCCTAAGTTTGGCTGCGGCGGCTGGTATTCCATTGGTCCTTCATTGCCGCGCCTTTTAGGAGAAATGAAACTTGCAGACAACGGTAGAGTCCATTCGCGATGCGAATGATCAGATGCAACCGCTCGAATTGTCGCTGGTCGTCCCTGTTTTCAACGAGGAAGAAAGCATCGGCCCGCTCATCGAGCGCATCGTCGCGGCCATGGCCGACTATCCGCATCGCTGGGAACTGATCCTCGTCGACGACGGCAGCACGGACGCAACACTCGTCAACGCCCGTAAATTCGTCAACCGCGACGGGCTGACGCTGCGCATCGTCGAACTGCAGCGCAATTTCGGCCAGACCGCCGCCATGCAGGCTGGTATCGACACGGCCCAGGGCCGGCTGATCGCCACCATGGACGGCGACCTGCAAAACGACCCGAAGGATATCCCTTCGATGGTCTCGGAGCTGGAACGGCGCGAACTCGACCTGCTCGTCGGCTGGCGCAAGAACCGCCAGGACGGCCTGCTGCTGCGCAAGATCCCTTCCTGGTGCGCGAATTACCTGATCGGCCGCATCACCGGCGTGAAGCTGCATGACTATGGCTGCAGCCTGAAGATCTACCGCGCCTCGATCATCAAGCAGGTGAAGCTGATGGGCGAGATGCACCGCTTCATCCCAGCCTGGGTTGCCGGCGTCGTGCCAAGCTCGCGCATCGGCGAAATGGCCGTCACCCATCACGCACGCCAGCACGGCACCTCGAAATACGGCATCTCGCGCACCTTCCGCGTGATCCTCGACCTGCTGTCGGTGATGTTCTTCATGCGCTACAAGGCCCGCCCGGGCCATTTCTTCGGCTCGCTCGGCCTCGGCCTCGGCGGCCTTGCTGCGCTGATCCTCCTCTATCTTGGCGTCGACAAGTTCATCATGGGCAATGATATCGGCACGCGACCGATGCTTATGGTCGGCGTCGTGCTGCTGCTGTCGTCGGTGCAGATGATCACGACCGGCATCCTGGCGGAGATGATCGCCCGAACCTATTACCGCGACGACGCCTCGCCGAACTATATCGTACGCCAGATCTTCTCTCGAGAAAGCTGACGTGCAGGGCCTTTTCAGCCGCCGGCCACATCTGATCCTGGCGGTGCTCGGAACCTATTTTCTGCTCCACCTGATCGTGCGGCTCAGCATCCCCAATGCGCTGGAGCTGGACGAGGCGGAGCAGATGCTGCTCTCGCAGTGGTTCGCCTTCGGCTATAATTCGCAGCCGCCCTTCTACAACTGGGTGCAGTATGGCGTGACATCGCTGATCGGCGTGTCGCTGTTTTCGCTGTCATTCCTCAAATGCACCATGCTGTTCCTGTCCTACGTCTTCTATTGGCTGGCGGCGCGTCTGACGTTGAGGAACAGCAGCCTGGTGGTGATGGCAACGCTTGGCTTGCTCACCGTGCCGCAGATCGTCTTCGAGGCACAGCGGGACCTGACGCATTCGGTCGCAACCATCTTTGCCGGATCGCTGTTCCTCTACGGTTTTTTCCGCACGCTGAAGGCGCCTTCGGCGATCTCCTACACCATTGTCGGCATTGCGACCGGCATCGGGATGATATCGAAGTATAATTTCGCGCTCCTCCCGGCCGCCGCTCTGATCGCGGCCCTCATCGACGCGGATTTTCGCAAGCGGATTCTAGACTGGCGGCTGGCGCTGACGATCGTCGTGTCGATCGCTATCGTGTTGCCACACGCACTCTGGTTCCTGCAGCACTTCGACGTTGCCGTCGACCGCACGCTGCACAAGATGACCGGTGACGGGGAAAGCTTTCTGGCGCAGGTGTCGACCGGCGTTTTCCGCTTCATCTCCGCGATGGTCGGCATAGCCGGCGTATCGGTCGCCATCTTCCTGGCGCTCTTTGCCAGATCGTTGCCGGCCATGTGGCGCGCTTCCAGCCGCTGGACAAGAATTGCCGGTCGCATCCTGCTGATCGAGATCGGCGCCATTGCACTGATGATCCTGCTCGCCGGGGTCGACAACGTCGCCGACCGGTGGCTGACGCCACTCTTTCTCATCCTGCCGCTTTATATCTGCATGAAGGCAGACAGTGCCGAAGTCGATGCAGGCGTGCCCTTGCGGGCATCGCTTGCTGTCGGCGGCGTCATCATGGTTGCGGTGCTGGCCGTGCTTGCCATGCGAGCCTATTGGGGTCCGCTTTTCGGCAAATATCAGCGGCTGAACATTCCCTATTCCGGCTTTGCCGAGATTATCCGCAAGGATATCGGCGGCGAACCGGGGCTGATCGTCGGCTACGATCCGCATCTCGACGGTAACATGCGGCTGCTGATGCCCGACACACCGGTGCAGACCTATTTCTATCCGGACTTCAAGCCGACGTTTCGACTGGATGCAAAACATCCCGTCGTTTTCGTCTGGCGCGATGACAAGGGCGGACCGCCGCCCGCCTGGCCGAACGACTATTTCGGGGATGTGCTGGCGCAGAACGGTTTGAAGCAGCCGGAGACGCATGTCGTCACCTTGCCCTACATCTACGGCCGGCCGGGTGACACCTATCAATTCGCCTATGCGGTCGCCTATCCCTAGAGTATTTCCCTCTTTCTTCGACGCAAAACCGCAATGCACTCTTGCCGGAATTGCTTTAAGCGCGCAGTTCCTTCCAGGCCGCATCGAGCGCCAGTTTGGCGATCCGCGCCATCTCGTCGACCTCCTCATGGCTGATGACGAGCGGTGGCGAGGCCAGCATGCGGTCGCCGGTGGCGCGCAGCACGAGGCCATTTGCCAGCGCGTGATTGCGCACCAGCGCCCCGATCGGATCGGGCTTTTCGAAACGGCTGCGGGTCTTCTTGTCGGCGGCAAGCTGCAAGCCGCCCATCAGGCCGACACTTTGCGCCTCACCGACGAAATCATGCTCGGCAAGGGCGCCCCACTTCTTTGCGAAATAGGGGCCGATGTCGTCGCGCACGCGCTCGACGAGCTTCTCCTCCTCGATGATGCGCAGGTTTTCGAGCGCTGCGGCGGCGCAGACCGGATGACCGGAATAGGTAAAGCCGTGATTGAAATCGCCGACGTCGTTGATCAGCACTTCGGCAATGCGATCGCTGACGAGCACTCCGCCGATCGGCAGATAGCCTGAAGACAGGCCCTTGGCGATCGGCGCGAAATCCGGCTCGACGCCGAAATATTGATGGCCGAACCATTCGCCCAGCCGCCCGAAACCACAGATGACCTCGTCGCTCACAAGCAGGATATTGCGTGCCCTGCAGATGCGGTCAATCTCCGGCCAGTAGGTCTCCGGCGGGACGATGACGCCGGCCGCGCCCTGGATCGGCTCGGCGACGAAGGCGGCGACGTTCTCCTCGCCGAGCTCATCGATCTTGGCTTCGAGCTCGCGGGCGACCTTCAGCCCGAATTCGGCGGGCGAGAGATCTTCGCCCTCCCCGTACCAGTAGGGCTGGCCGATATGGACGATGCCCGGAATGGGCAGATCGCCCTGCTCGTGCATGTATTTCATGCCGCCGAGGCTGGCGCCTGCAACCGTCGAGCCGTGATAGCCGTTGCGGCGTGCAATGACCGTCTTCTTCGAGGGCCTGCCAACGGCTGCCCAATAGACGCGGGCCATGCGAAACCAGGTGTCGTTCGCTTCCGAGCCTGAACCGGTGAAGAAGATATGGTTGAAGCGCGGGCCAGCCTTGGACGTCACCTTCTCCGCCAGCAGGGTCGTCGGCGGCGAGGTCGTGCCGAAGAAGGTGTTGTAATAGGGAAGTTCGTTCATCTGACGCGCGACAGCGTCGGCGATTTCCTTGCGGCCATAGCCGATATTGACGCACCAGAGACCGGCGAAGCCATCGAGGTACTTTTTGCCGTGACTGTCGAAAATATGCACACCCTCGCCGCGCTGGATGATGCGGGTGCCATCGGCGTTCAGCTTCTTCATGTCGGAGAAGGGATGCAGATGATGTGCGGCATCGATCGCGGCAAGGTTTGACAGCGGGTAAGTATCGGACATGATTAGACCTTCGGATTGAAAGGCTTTGACTGATGGTTTACGATCTTGGCCTTCTGCGAGAGGATTTTCAAGGTCATGGCGAGCAAGGGTAAAGAGACTGAAGCGGGTGATCCGCGTTCCGAGATCCTGATCGTCGGCATGAATGGCGATCTGCGCGGCAAGCAGCTGCCGCTATCGGCCGAAAAGAAGGTCTGGGCCGGCGACATCCGCCTGCCGACCTCCACGCAATCGCTCGATATCTGGGGCGACGACAATGACGATATTACGGGCCTGTCGCTGACGATCGGCGACCCCGACGGCAATGTCATTCCCGATAGGCGCAGCCTGACGCCAATGCCTTGGGCGCCCGAGGGATCGATGCAGGTGCTTGCCACGATGCACGAATTCGACGGCAGCCGGAGCTTCATGGATCCGCGCGGTATTCTCGCCTCCGTGCTTGAACGTTATGCCGAGCGCGGGCTGACTCCTGTGGTGGCGACCGAGCTGGAATTCTATGTGGTCGAGGAGAACTGGCGCGAGACGGGCATTCCCTCTCCGCCCGCAAGCCTTACCTATCGCGGCGATCCGAACGGTTTCCAGCTTTATGACATGAGTGCGGTCGATGCGCTCGACGGCTATCTCCAGACGCTGCGCGCCTACGCCAAGGCGATGAGCCTGCCGGCGGAGGCGACGACGGCGGAATTCGGGCCTGGCCAGTTCGAAGTAAACCTGCTGCACCGGCCCGATGCGCTGGCTGCGGCCGACGACTGCCTTTATCTGAAGCGCGTTGCCGAACAGGCCGCACGCAGGCACGGGCTAAAAGCGACCTGCATGGCCAAGCCCTATTCCGAGCATGCAGGCTCGGGGCTGCATGTGCATGCGAGCATCATCGACCGGGATGGCAACAATATTCTCGATGCCAAGGGCGGCGAACCGAGGCTTTTGAAATCGGTGACGGCGGGCCTGCTGCAGACCATGCAGGAGGCCCAGCTGGTCTTCGCGCCCTTTGCCAATTCCTATCGCCGCTTCCAGCCAGGTTCCTTCGCGCCGACCGATCTGACCTGGGGCAGCGGACATCGCGGCACGGCAATCCGGATTCCCGATACCGATGGACCGGCGGCGCGCATTGAGCACCGGGTGGCGGGTGCGGATGCCAATCCCTATCTTCTGCTGGCGGCGATCCTCGGCGGCATGTTGCTCGGCCTCGACGGAGATCTCGATCCGGGCGAGGAAACGACGCCCGCTTACACACCAACGGACGCAAAACGGCTCACGCATGATTTCCTTACGGCGGTCGAAGCCTTCCGGCAGTCAGCCTTTATCGCCAATATCTTCGGCGATAGGTATCGAAAGTTGTATGGCGACACAAAGTACAAGGAAGCAATAGCCTACCTTCGCACCGTATCGGATTTCGATTATCGCACATATCTTGCGCGCCTCTAGTTAATAGAGCGGTCACATAACTTTCACCTGCACGCTTTTCTTAACCCTGTTGGGCATTATCGATTATCTATACTCGAAATCGGTAATATATGCCTGATATCAGCATATTCAGCAAACCGGCAACGGAGCCGGATCGGATGACAGGTTGAAAGGGTTCGGTTTGATGAACCGCATCACTCTTGAGGGAAAGCTGCTTTTTGCAACTGTCATCGTGGCATTTCTTACCCTCGTTCTGACAGCCAGCGCTCTCATTCCGACCTACGAAAGCTATCGTTCGACCAATGACAATCTGCGGGCGGTGGAGCGTTTCCGCCAGGTCCTGGAAGCGGCGAGCCGCATGTCGGCGGAACGCGGACCAGCCAACGACATCATGGCGATCGAGCCGAACAGCAGCGCGCCTGCAACAGAGCGTTTGAAGGTCTTCCGGCGCATCAGCGATATCTCGCTCGAGGCGCTCGATGAGCCGCCTGAAGTCGACGTATCCTCCTCCCTTCCCGATCTCAGGGCCGCGCTTGCCGAGACACGAACGCAGCTTAGCAGGGCTCGCGAAGCCGTCGACCGCGTTGCCGCAACACCGCTTGCCGACCGCCAGCCGGACGATGTGCAGAACGCGATCGGCGAGATGATCGAGGTGATCGAAACTTTCCAGCATGTTGTCGACTGGCACATAGCCGCCTTCACCGCCCGCCGGTCGGAACTGACCGCACCATTCCTGACGGGGCGGATGATCAGTGACATGCGCGAATATGGCGGCCGGGCTGCCTCACAGATCATGGGTCCGATTGCCACGCGCCAGCCGCTGCGTGACAGCCATATCACCGATGCAAGCCGCACAATTGGCCGGCTCCTGGAGTTGCGCAAGCTGATGCAGGGCCAGAAAATCGTCAGCGATCGCGATGCGCTGTCCCAGCAGCTCATGAAGGATATCGATACGATCTTTTTCGGATCCGGCGTCGAGCTCGTTAAGATATTGATCGAGCAGGGCAAGATCTCCGGCGATTATTCGGTTTCCGCAGTCGATCTGACGCGCGACTACGTTCCGACGCTGCAGCCACTCGAAAGGCTGCGCACGGTATTTCTCGACGACGTGGTGAAGCGCTACCGAACCCAACACTATGCCGCGTCCTATCGCCTGGCGGTCATCGCTGTGATCACCGCCTCCGCTCTCGCGGTGCTGTTCATGCTATTCCGCTCCATCCGCCTTCACATGCTCGATCCGTTACTGACGGCCCGCCGACAGATCATCGCGCTTGCCGAGGGCGGCGCCATGACGAACCTTGGGACCGGATCAAAGGCGCCGGAAATGCGCAGCCTGTTCGACGCGCTGGAATTGCTGCGCGGCAAGCTTGACGAGCGGGCCGAGTACGAGGCTCGGCTGAAGATGCAGGCCGAAAAGGACGGGCTGACCGGCGTATGGAACCGCCGGGCGCTGGAAGGCTTCGGCAACGCGCCTTCGGAACGCGAGGAAGATGTCTGCCTGATGCTGATCGATATCGATCACTTCAAGACGGTCAACGACACCTATGGCCACCTCACCGGCGATGCCGTGCTGATCGAAATGGCCACCCTTTTGCAAGGTGCGATGCGTCCCACCGACGTCGTCGCACGTTATGGCGGCGAGGAATTCGCCGTTCTCGTTTCGACACCGGATCTTGCGAATACCATCGATTTTGCAGAGGAACTTCGCAGCCGCATTCAGGCGCATGTGATCCGTGACGGGGAAACCGGCATCGATCTTTCCATTACCGTCAGCATCGGCGTCGCCTCCGGTCTATGCGGTGCAAGCGGCTGGCGCCAGCTCATCGCATCGGCCGACGAGGCGCTTTACTGCGCCAAGAAGAAGGGACGCAATCGCACCTGTGTGTTCGGCGACGAGGCGAACCGGGATATCGTCGAAAGCGCCCTCATTCCTTTCAGGGCCAGGCGCGCCGCTTCTTTCTGAGCATCAGGCCGCCGGCTCGCGCCGGTCACCCTCTCCCTCCTGGGCAGCCAATCCCTGCCTGACCAGTACCTTCAGTTCGCCCGGATGAAGCTTCACCGTGATATCGCGCGCCAGCGGCAGAAGTTCGCCGTCCATGACGCAATTCGCCTTGGCGCGCAGCTTCGGGAAATGCAGATACACCTCGGCCGGATGCATGACCATGACAGCGTCGTTTTCGCGGAACTTGCCCCGCAGCATGTCGATCGCCAATCGTGCGACGCCGAGCGGCCTCAGCGGCTTTGCCGTATAGAAGCCGAGTTCGCCGCTGCGCAGATTGTCTGCATAGAGCAGCGCGTTTTCGCCGAAGGGATTGTTTGAGACCGATATCGCCGAGACGCGCCGGGTCTCCTTCATGCCCGCCGCCTCGAACGCGACCTCGAATTCCGGCGGGTTGAAGACGACGCCGAAGGCAGCACGCGTGCTGGCGCGCATCTTGCCGAGGCGGGAGCGGTAGCTGTAGGAATTGCGGTATCGCACCATGCGTGCGTGCAGTCCGGCGGAGAACTGGTGAATGAAGGGCCTGCCGTTGGCACTGGCGATATCGACATTGTCGAGCTCGCCGAAAGCGAGCACATCGAGCGCCTGCCAGATATCGAGCGGCACTTTCAGCGAGCGGGCAAAGAGATTCATGGTACCGGCCGGCACGACGCCAAGCGCGACCCCGTTCTTCCAGGCGATGGAAGCGGCTGCCGAGATCGTGCCGTCGCCACCACCGGCGACGATGCCGTCTATATCGTCGCGCCGTGCGGCGCGCTCCATGGCGGGAACGATCTCGCCGCCGGAAAAGACGATCGCTTCGAAATCATGCCCGGCATCGCGGAAGACCTCCTCCGCGCGCTTCTCATAAGCCTGCATGTCTGTCGTTCTGAAAGTACCGCCGTCGCGATTGAAAAAAACCGACGAGCTTCATGAGGTGCCTATTCCCTGTCCTCGCTGTGATGCCTGACCTCAAGAAATGGTCGATACACCTGTGATTTCAAGCCGGACGATTTTTCCGGACACATCACTGAAGCGCAAATATTGCAATGGACGTATGCAGATAGCAGGACGCTGCACTGCAAAAAAAGCACTCGACGCCTTCGGCTTGCCATTTGATAGATAGAAGAATGGAGATCCCATCTCCGCCTCCCGCCATTTCTGAATGACCGGTCCTGCGTGTCCCGCCAGCGGCCGTTATCCAAGCACAGATCCTCCGAGGACCGCCCGTGAGCCAGGTTGCCGTCAACGATTCCATCAATGATTCCATCGATGATGATTCTACCGATTCCGGGCCGGAGGCAGCTCTTCCCTCGGCCATGACGGTCGCGCTCGTGCAACTGGCGCTCGCCGCAGGCGGCTTCGGCATCGGTACGGGTGAGTTCGCCATCATGGGTCTCCTGCCCAATGTGGCGGACACTTTTTCGGTCACGACCCCACAGGCTGGTTATGTTATCAGCGCCTATGCGCTCGGCGTCGTCATCGGCGCACCCGTCATCGCCGTGCTTGCCGCCAAGATGGCGCGGCGCACGCTGCTGCTCTGCCTGATGCTGCTCTTTGCCGTCGGCAATATTCTGAGCGCCATCGCGCCGACCTTCGAAAGCTTTGCGGTGCTGCGCTTCATTACCGGCCTGCCGCATGGCGCCTATTTCGGCGTGGCAGCCCTCGTTGCCGCCTCCATGGTGCCGGCGCATCGCCGCGCGCGAGCCGTCGGCCGCGTCATGCTCGGCCTCACGGTCGCAACCCTGCTCGGCACGCCGCTAACGACCTTTTTCGGCCAGGCGCTCGACTGGCAGGTGGCCTTCCTCACCGTCGGCATTATCGGTCTCGTGACTGTTGCGCTCATCTGGTTCTACGTGCCGCATGACAAGGTTGCTGAAGGGGCAAGCGCATTGCGTGAACTCGGCGCCTTCCGCCGTCCGCAGATCCTGCTGACGCTCGGCATTGCCGCAGTCGGCTACGGCGGCATGTTCGCGATGTTCAGCTACATCGCCTCGACGACGACGCAGGTGGCGATGCTGCCGGAAACGGCCGTTGCGCTGATGCTCGTGCTCTTCGGCGTCGGCATGAATGCCGGCAATGTCATCGGTTCATGGCTTGCGGACAAATCGCTGCTCGGCACGATCGGCGGCTCGCTGGTCTACAATATCGTCGTGCTGACGATGTTCTCGCTGACCGCCGCCAACCCCTACATGCTCGGGCTCTGCGTCTTCCTCGTCGGCTGCGGCTTTGCGGCAGGCCCGGCGCTGCAGACGCGCCTGATGGATGTCGCAGCCGATGCGCAGACGCTGGCTGCCGCCTCCAATCACTCGGCCTTCAACATTGCCAACGCGCTCGGCGCATGGCTCGGCGGCCTCGTCATTGCCTGGGGTTACGGTTTTGCAGCGACCGGCTATGTCGGCGCCGTCCTGTCGTTCCTCGGCCTCTTCGTCTTTGCCGCGTCGCTACGCCTGGAGCTCCGCAGCCGAACTGCCTAAGGCCTTTGCGATACGCAGCTCCCGTCCCTCGGGGCTGCAGAAGACGAATTCATCGCCCCAGGCGGCAAGCGCCCGGATGACCGGCTTCAGCGTGGAGCCGAGCGGTGTCAGCGCATATTCAACACGCGGCGGCACGACCGGGTAAACAGTTCGTGAGATCACGCCGGATTCCTCCAGCTCGCGCAGCTGCTTCGTCAGCATGCGCTGGGTGATGGCAGGCAGATGGCGCCTCAGCTCGTTGAAGCGCAAAGTCCTGTCCATCAGGTGGAAAAGGATCACTCCTTTCCACTTTCCATCGAGATAGCTCAGCGTCGCCTCGACCGGGCAACCGGGAAAATTCGTGACCAATTTGGCGCGCGGCAGTGACATCTACAGTATCCTTTTTGGTACTACGTACAGAATTTGTGCATTCTTGCGTTGCCGGAACATAGGTCGCATCTAGCTCTCGTGCAATGAACACAGGAGTTTCCCAAGATGCGCGCCGTCGCCTACAAGACCCCACAGCCAATCGCCGCCGAAACCTCGCTGATCGATGTCGAGCTGCCAACACCCGAGGCCAACGGCCACGACCTGCTCGTCGAGATCAAGGCAGTCTCGGTCAACCCCGTCGATGTGAAAGTCCGTGCCAGCATGGCGCCGCCTGCCGATGAACTGAAGGTGCTCGGCTATGATGCGGCCGGCATCGTCAAGGCTGTCGGTTCGGATGTCACGCTGTTCAAGCCGGGCGACGAGGTCTTCTATTCGGGCGTGATCAATCGCCCCGGCTCCAATGCCGAATTCCAGCTCGTCGACGAGCGCATTGTCGGGCGCAAACCCAAGAGCCTCGATTTTGCCGCTGCGGCCGCCCTGCCGCTCACCTCGATCACCGCCTATGAAGCACTGTTCGACCGTCTGCGTGTCACCGATCCGGTGCCGGGCGCCGCGCCTGCGGTGCTCATCATCGGTGGCGCCGGCGGCGTCGGCTCGATTGCCGTACAGATCGCCCGAATGTTGACCGACCTCACCGTGATCGCCACCGCCTCTAGACCGGAAACCCAGGAATGGGTCAAGGCACATGGAGCGCATCATGTGATCGACCATTCCAAGCCGATCGCACCGCAAGTCGCAGCACTCGGTATCGGCGCACCGGGCTTCATCTTCTCGACGACGAATACCGACAAGCATGTTGCCGATATTGTCGAGGCGCTCGCACCGCAGGGCCGCTTCGCACTGATCGACGATCCCAAGACCTTCGATATCGTTCCCTTCAAGCGCAAGGCCGCTTCGGTTCACTGGGAACTGATGTTCACCCGTCCGCTCTTTGGCACGCCTGACATGATCGAGCAGCACAAGATCCTCAACAGGATTTCCGAGCTCGTCGATGCCGGCAAAATCCGCACGACGCTGTCGGAAACCGTGGGTGCGATCAATGCCGCGAACCTGAAAAAGGCGCATGCCATGGTCGAGAGCGGCAAGATGAAGGGCAAGGTTGTTCTCGCCGGATTCTGAGGTTTTCAGGACCGAAAATCCGCCTTTTTCGACGCCCGAAATATTGCGTAAAGGATGCTGACCTATAATGCCGCGCCGAGGGTGCGGCATTCTGGCGTTAAGCATCTAGGCAGCTTGACTTTTTCCGCATTCGAGACCACCTAGTGTGACACGTGGATGACGCATGTCTTGCACGGATATCAACGGAGCCATCATCACGATGCCAAGCGACAGTAGCAGTCGATTGCCTTTGCCGTACGCGGCCGTCGTGCGCTGACCTGGACGCTCCAGGCTCGCCCGTTCGGACGCTACGGCGGATCGACGGAAAGGCGAGCCAATGAATATCAATCGCTTCCCCCTGCGGGCCGGCTATGCTGCCCGTGCCTTCATGAATAACAGCCGTGTCGCGACCATTGCCGAGCGCGTGGAGTCGTTGAACGGACTTGCCCCGGCTGAAGCCGGCCGCATCCTCTCTCGGATGCCGCAGGACTATGCCGTCAACATTCTCGACCGTCCGGAACTGCGCAACGCACCGGCCATTCTGGCGCTGATGGACAGCGCAGATTCGGCCCGGCTGCTGCATGGCATGTCGAACGACCGCGTCGCCGACGTTCTGCTGGAACTCGATGTCGATGATCGCGTACGCCTATTCTCCAGCCTGGAAGAACCCGTCCGCATCGCCATCCAGCATCTGATGGGCTATCCGCCGCGCACGGCCGGCAGCATCATGACGACGGAATTCGTCAGCGTGCCCGACGACTGGACCATCGCCCAGACACTGGACCATGTGCGGCAGGTCGAACGCTCCCGCGAAACCGTCTATGCCATCTATGTGCTGGATCACAATTCCGGCGCGCTCATGCATGTCGTCACACTGCGCCGCCTCATCACCGGCGAGCCTGACGCCTCGATCCTGTCCGTCGCGCAGAAGGGTACGCCGGTTTCGGCCAATGCGCTGATGAAGCAGGAAGACGTCGCACGGCTGATCCGCAAGCACGACCTCCTGGCCATGCCCATCGTCGACGACCACGGCATGGTGCTCGGCATCGTCACGGTCGATGACGTCATCGACACGATGATATCAGACACGACCGAGGCCGCCCAGAAATTCGGCGGTATGGAAGCGCTCGGCAAACCCTACATGAAGATCAGCTTCGGCGGCATGATCCGCAAGCGTGCAGGCTGGCTCTGTGCCCTCTTTCTGGGCGAAATGCTGACGGCAAGCGCCATGCAGCATTTCGAAGGCGAGCTGGAAAAGGCGGTCGTTCTGACGCTCTTCATTCCGCTGATCATGAGCTCCGGCGGTAACTCCGGTTCGCAGGCAACCTCGCTCATCATCCGGGCGCTGGCTGTCGGCGAGTTGAAGCTGACCGACTGGTGGCGGGTGCTGCTGCGTGAACTGCCGACGGGCGTCGTGCTCGGCGCCATTCTCGGGCTGGTCGGCATGCTGCGCGTGATCTTCTGGCAGACGGCCGGGCTCTATGATTACGGCCCGCACTGGCAGCTGGTCGGCCTGACGGTCTTTGCCGCATTGGTCGGTATCGTCACCTTCGGCTCCATGTCGGGTTCGATGCTGCCCTTCCTGCTGCAGAAACTTCGGCTCGATCCGGCAACAGCATCGGCTCCCTTCGTTGCCACGCTGGTCGACGTGACCGGGCTCGTCATCTACTTCTCGGTGGCGCTGCTGATCCTCAGCGGAACGCTGCTTTAGCGCCCAACGAACGGCAGGCAGAGTGGTGTCCCATCAACCGGATGGGATATCACCACGGCATCGATGCCGAAGACGCTGCGGATCAGCTCCGGCTTCAGCAAGTCTCCGGGGCTGCCTGCAGCATGGATGCCGCCATCGGCGACCGCGATGATGTGGTCGGCATATTGGGCGGCGTGATTGAGATCGTGGACGACCATGACGATGGTGCGTCCACTCTTCTCGTTCAATTCCTTCAACAGTTCCAGAACTTCCAGCTGATGGGCGATATCGAGATAGGTCGTCGGCTCGTCGAGCAGCAGGATCGGCGTTTCCTGCGCCAGCGCCATGGCAATCCAGGCACGCTGGCGCTGGCCGCCGGATAGGCGGTCGAGCGGGCGTTCGGCAAGATCCGCCAGCCCGGTGGCAGCGAGCGACGCCTCTATGATCGCCTCGTCGTGACGGCTCGTGCGCGACAGCATGCCTTTGTGCGGGTGACGGCCGAAGCGGCAGAGCTGGCGCACGGTCAGGCCATCGGGCGAAACCGGGCTTTGCGGCAGGAGTGCCAGGGTCTGGGCGATCGCCTTGCCAGGCATGGAAGCGATCGCCTTGCCGTCCAGCGTCACGGTGCCGCCGAGCGGCTGGATGATACGGCCGAGAGCACGCAGCAGCGTCGATTTGCCGGAGCCGTTAGCGCCGATCAGGGCAGTGATCCTGCCGTCGGGGATCGTGACATCGACATGATCGAGCACTTTGATTGCAGCATAGCCGAGCGTCAGATCCTCGGCGGAGAGGCGTGAATGGCCGGCGTCAGTCTTGCCTGCATCAGTCATGGCGACCCGCCTCCTTGATCAGCAGGAAAATGAGATAGGGACCGCCGATCACGGCAGCCACGATGCCCGCGGGGATCTCGTTCGGCAGGGCCACGAGCCGACCGATCAGATCGGCAGCGGAAAGCGTCAGGGCGCCGATCAGCGCGCTTGCCGGAACCATATGCCGGGCACGTGGACCGACGAGCAGGCGGGCGGCATGAGGCGACAGCAGGCCGAGGAAGCCCATGCTGCCGACGGCGGCGACGCTGCCGGCGCAGAGCAGCACCGAGACGACGATGAGGCCGCCGCGCAAGAGGCCAGGCGAAATGCCGAGGCTCGTCAACGTATCGTCGCCAAAACCGCCGGCATCGAGCCTGATAGTGGCGATCAACACGAAAGGCAGGCAGGCGATGAGCCAGAGTGAGAGAGCGACCACATCGGTCATCGTCGAGCCATAGACGCTGCCGGCAAGCCAGACCATCGACTGGTCGGCGCGCGTCGGGAAGAGCACCATGACATATTGCATCAGCGCTTGGGCCAACATGCCAAGGGCGACGCCCACAAGCGCCAGGGCCGCGATGCCGCCGCCGAAGCTGCGGCCGATGGCAAGCAGCACCAGCGCGCCCGCAACCGCACCGGCGATGACACCAGCGGGAATGGCCCAGACGGCCCAGGCCGGCGGCGCGAAGAGACCGGCAAGGAAGGCGCCGAGGCCGGCCCATTTGGTGATGCCGACGACATCGGGCGAGGCCAGCGGGTTTCGCAGCGCGCCTTGCAGAAAGGCGCCGGCAATGCCGAGCGAGGCGCCGGCGAGGATGGACACGATGACGCGCGGGGCGCGGTACTGCATGACGATGAAGGCGCTCTTGCCGCCGGCAATGCCTTCCAGCACTTGGCCGACCGAGAGCGTGACGGCGCCGATCGTCATGCCGAGCACGGCAATGACGAGGATGAGGACCGCGATGGCAAGGCAGACGCTTGCAGCACGCAGGCTCTTCGATGGCAGGGCCGCACTCGTCATTTTGCCCTCTGCCGCCAGAGGATGGCGACGAAAGCCGGTGCTCCGATCAGAGCCGTCACGATGCCGACAGGGGTTTCGGCCGGAAAGGCGGCGACGCGGCCCAAGAGATCGGCGGCAGTCAACAGCAAGGGGCCGGTGATAGCGCTCAGCGCGATCACTGTCAGCTGGTCGTTGCCGGCAAGACGCCGCACGATATGCGGCACGAGCAAGCCGATGAAGCCGATCGGTCCGCTGACGGCGACGGCCGACCCGGCAAGGACGACGATGAGCGTGGCTGCAAGGCCGCCGACACGTCTGGCATTCTGGCCAAGCGAAATACCGGTGGTCTCATCAAGCGCGAGCACGCCGAAATGACGACCGGCGATCAAAGCGATTCCGCCGCCGAGAAGCGTGAAAGGCAGTATGATCCAGACCTTGCTCCATTGCGCGCCATTGATGGAACCGGCGAGCCAGTAGACGATATCCTGGCCGGCATTGTTGGCAATCAGGATCGCCTGCACGAGGGCGGCGAGCACGAGCTGGATGGAGATGCCGGCAAGCGCCAGCTTCATCTCGTTCATCGCGCCCGATACCGACAGCGCCCACATGGCGAGACCTACGGCAGCCGCACCGATGAAAGCCGGCCAGACGGTGCCTCCGGCGCTCAGGCCCGGCATGGCGATCAGTGAAATCACGATGACCAGCGAGGCCCCGGCATTGATGCCGAAGGTCTGCGGTGAAGCGAGCGAATTGCGGGTCAGCGTCTGGATCAACACGCCGGCAACGGCGAGGTTGGCGCCGACCAGCGTGGCGAGCATTGCCCGCGGCAGGCGCACGTCCCAGACCAGGGCGCTGTCAGGCGAGCCATCGGGCACAAAAAGGAGATGAAGCGCACGGGCGACCGGTTAGCGCGGAAACGCCGAAGGAAATGCCGGCCAGGACAGTCGCAGCGAGCGCCAGCAACAGGCAGAATGCCAGCAGCGCGGCGCTGCCGGTTTCATGCCGCGTGGCTGCGCCGCCTCTTGTCGTCATCGACGCTTATCCCGCCTGATAGACCTTGGCGAGGATTTCGCGGGCGATCATCTCTGCTGTCGTCAATCCGCGGAAACGGGGAAAACTGGTTGCGGTCGACCTGAAAGACCATGCCGGCCTTCACCGCCGCAATATTGTTGAAGGCGGCATTGCTTTTCCACTGGTCGAATACGGTGGCGCCGGTGTCGGTCGCAACCAGGAATACGTCCGGATTGACGGCGACAAGGCGCTCGATCCCTGCCCCGCTTTCCACGGCATCGCTGGAATCGATCGCCGGCGTCAGGCCCATGGCCTTGAAGACGGAACCGGTGAAGGAGGAGGAGCTATGCAGGCTCATCGAATCCGGATTGGCGACGGCGAGCAGGAAGCGGCGCTTTTCGCCAGCCGGGATCTTTGCGACCAGTCCGGCGATGACGGCTTCATGGGCGGCCAGCGCTTGTTCACCCTTCGCCTTTTCGCCCAAGGCATCGGCGATGGTGACGACCGAAGATTTGATGGTCTCGTAGTTGCCCTCCCAGCTGTTCAGCACGATGGTCGGCGCAATGGCACTCAATTGCTCGTAAATCGCCGAATGGCGGAGTTCATCGGCAATGATGAGATCGGGCGTCAGCGCAGCGACGAGCTCGAGATTGGGCTCCAGCCGTGTGCCGACCGAGCTGTAGTCGATTTTCTTGCCGAGCAGCTGTTCGATACGCTTCGGCTGGTTGTCGTCGGTAATACCAACCGGCACGACGTCGACGGCATTCAGCGCCTGCACGAAGGAGAATTCAAGGGCGACGACACGCTGCGGCTTGCCGGAAATTTCGGTGGTGCCGAGCTCGTGCTTGATGGTTCGCTTGTCGTTGTCGGCAAGGACAATGCCCGGTACGGCAGCTGCCACGCCAGCCGAGAGCAACAGGCCGAACTGGCGGCGCGACAGCGGAGTATCAAAAACGCTCACGGCAAAATCCTTCATGCTGAAATGATGGGCCGGCCCTCTCGCCGGCCGAGACACCGGCTACAGAAGTGAAGCGCTTTTTTCAAGTAAAGTTTACAATTGCAGTCATATTAATGGAGATGGTGCGTCAGTTGCGCTCTGGCAGCTTCAGCGGTCCATGTGTCTTGATACTGCGGATCGCGAAATTCGACCTGATATCGGTGACGTTCGGCAGGGTCAGCAGCGTCTCCGTCAGCAACCGCTCATAGGCCGAAAGGTCTTCGACGACGACCTCCGCCAGGAAATCGGCCGTACCCGAAATCAGGAAGCAGGAGACGATCTCGGGAATAGCGAGCAAGGCCGCCTGCTGCGCTTCGGAATTTTCCCGGCTGTGATGGGCAACCTTGAATTCCACGAAGACGGTGAGACCAAGGCCAACCTCCTTGCGGTCGATATCGGCGGTATAGCGGCGGATGACGCCGAGCTTTTCGAGATTGCGGATGCGGCGCAGACAGGGTGATGGCGAAAGATTCACCTTCTCGGCGATCTCGACATTGGTGGCGCGCGCATCCTCCTGCAGGCATTTCAGGATGGCAATATCGAATTTATCGAGATTTGGCATAATTGCGAAATCCATCAGTATAAATTGGCAGATCATTGCGCATATCACGTTCTCTGAGCCAGAGATAGCAAGGACATGCCTCGGCGCTTGGCGCTAATGTTCTTTCAACCGGATGAGATCCGGACGGAGGAAAGGACGGGACGATGAGCACGATCGCATTTTCAAACGAGAAGTCGCCTTCGCAAGGACTGGGTTATGCCGCCGGCACCGTGACGGTGCTGATCTGGTCGACATGGTTTCTGGCGACGCGCCACAGTGCTGCAACGCCGCTCGGTTCGATCGATATCGGCCTCATCCGCTTCGGCATTCCGGCCCTCGTTCTCTCACCGATCTGGCTGCGCATCGGGCTCATGCCAAAAGGCCTGCCGCTGCATCTGCTGGCGATCATGGTCGCCGGCTGCGGTGCGATCTTCTTTCTGGTGACAACGCTTGCCATTCATTCCACACCGGCGGCCTCGTCGGGCATCCTGCTCGGCGGTTCCATGCCGCTCGCCACCGCACTGATCGGGATCCTGCTTTTTCGCGAACGACCGGATGCGACGCGCATTGCCGGGCTGGCGGCGATCGTCGCCGGTGTGCTGATCCTGCTCGTGCGCAGCCTTGCCGATGCCTCCCTGCCCTGGACGAGTTTCGTGCTGCTGCCGGCTGGCGCCGTTCTCTGGGCAAGCTATACGCATGCCTTCCGCCGCTCCGGTCTTTCGGCCATCCAGGCGAGCGCGCTGATTGCCATCTGGTCCTTCCTGATCATGGCCGCCCTCGCGCTGGTGTTCGGCATCTCGCTGCCGCAGGCCCCTCTTCCGGAAATCGGCCTGCAGGTGCTGAGCCAGGGCATTCTTTCCGGTCTTGTCGCCATGGTCGCCTATGGCACGGCGGTGCGCACCCTCGGCGGAACACAGGCGGCGGCCTTCACGGCGCTGACACCGGTGCTGGCCACGCTCGGCGGCGGCTTCCTGCTCGGCGAGCAGATGGGCCTTGCCGAAATCAGCGCCGCCGTGATCACCGGCATCGGCGTGGCGCTCTCGACCGGCATTGCCGCCAAGCGCCGCTGAACATTCGCCCAAAACAAAAGCCGCCGACAGCGATCCGCTGCGGCGGCTTTCGGGCGCCTCAATCACCTTATACCGGCTTGATCGACTGATGTTCTTCAGTTCGAATGAACGCAGGATTTTTTAAGTTGACCCGACTTTTCTTTGTGGACGAATTTGGCAATCTGCCCTGAAGGACACTGACCATTATTAAAGAGCACGGCATGCCCAGCCGGCAATGACTGAATTGTCGGCCTCTGTGTAACAGTCTTGATCGCCGCCAACGCAGGCAGAGTACTGGCAAATGCAGAAATAACCACAATAGAAGTTACTAGACTTATACTGCGCATTTCGCTCTCCCCTCCTGAATAGACAGCAGGAGATTGAGCGCACTTGCCTCGTCCGTCAATTCACTTCTATCGATGACGCTCGCCTTGATCTCCAATAGCACCGCGTTGCTTTCCCGGGGCAACCAATGCTCAAGCCGTCGCCTGGATGACAACGACCCTGGCGCCGACTTCGACGCGATTGTAAAGATCGATGACGTCGTGGTTCATCATGCGGATGCAGCCGCTCGACATGGCAAGACCGATCGATTGCGGCTGGTTGGTGCCGTGGATGCGGAAATGCGTGTCACCACCGCCGCGATAGAGATACATGGCGCGCGCACCGAGCGGATTGTTCGGGCCGCCCGGCATGCCGCCGGCGAGCTTGCGGTATCGCTCCTCACGGCGCTGCATGTTCTCCGTCGGCGTCCAGCTCGGCCATTCCGCCTTGCGGCCGACATAGGCGTTGCCGGCAAGGGCCAGACCCTCGCGACCGACACCGACGCCATAACGCATCGCCCTGCCGTCGCCGAGGATATAATAGGCGCGCCGCGCCGGTGTATCGACGACGACGGTTCCCGGCGCATAGCTGCCCTCATAGGCGACTTCGGTGCGGCGAAGCTCCGGTTTGATCTGATCGATCGGCACCTGCCTCAGCGGAAATTTCTCATCGGGAAGTGCGGCATAATTCGTCTGGCTGTTCAGAGTGGTCGAGGAGCAACCGGCGACAAAGAGGGGAAGAGCGATCAGGAAGCCCCGGCGCGAGATCGTCATGAACATGTCCTTAGTGCGTCAAGAAGATGTCGCAAGCTAAGGAGATTATGGTTAATGAAATGCTAAATAGGCCCGGCGCAAAGTGATAACGAATGTGTTATCAGGTATAGGGCGCGCGTTACTCGGCTGAGGCGTCAATACTATTCACCCGCGATATTGATCAGCGGCACGCTTTTTCCAGGAGCACTTCGGCGCCGCATTTACGGCGCCGAACAACCGACCGGCATCACATGTTTGGATAGACGGGCCCCTCGCCGCCCTGCGGCGGCACCCAGTTGATGTTCTGGTTGGGATCCTTGATATCGCAGGTCTTGCAGTGCACGCAGTTCTGGGCGTTGATGACGAAAGTCTCTTCGCCGTCCTTCTCCACCCATTCGTAGACGCCGGCCGGACAGTAGCGTGTCGACGGACCGCCGTAGATGCCGAATTCGGACGATTTCTGCAGCGCCATGTCCTTGACCTGAAGATGGACCGGCTGATCTTCCTCGTGATTGGTGTTCGACAGGAAGACGGAGGAGAGACGGTCGAAGGTGAGCACACCGTCGGGCTTCGGATAGTCGATCTTCTTGTGCTGTGACGCCGGTTCCAGCGAGGCTGCATCGGTCTTGCCGTGACCGAGCGTGCCGAAGAAGGAGAAGCCGAAGAGCTGGTTGGTCCACATGTCGAGACCACCGAGTGCGACACCGAGGGCCGTGCCGAACTTCGACCAGAGCGGCTTGACGTTGCGCACGCGCTTCAGGTCCTTGCCGATATCGCTCTTGCGCCAGTCGTTTTCGATCTCGACCACTTCGTCATTGGCTCGGCCGGCGGCAATCGCCGCGGCGATGCGGTCGGCGGCTATCATGCCCGAGAGCACCGCATTGTGGCTGCCCTTGATGCGCGGCACGTTGACGAAGCCTGCCGAACAGCCGATCAGAGCACCGCCCGGGAAGGAGAGCTTCGGCACCGACTGGTATCCGCCTTCGGTGATGGCGCGCGCGCCATAGGAGAGGCGCTTGCCGCCCTCGAACGTGCCGCGGATCGCCGGATGCGTCTTGAAGCGCTGGAATTCCTCGAAGGGGTAGAGCCAGGGGTTCTTGTAGTTGAGATGGATGACGAAGCCGACGGCGACGAGATTGTCTTCGAGGTGATAGAGGAAGGAGCCGCCACCGGTCGACATGCCGAGCGGCCAGCCAAAGGAATGCTGGACAAGGCCGCGGCGATGGTTCTCCGGCTTGACCTCCCAGAGTTCCTTGATGCCGATGCCGAATTTCTGGGGCTCGCGATCCTTCTGCAGGTCGAACTTGGCGATCAGCTGCTTGGCGAGCGAACCGCGCACACCTTCGCCGATCAGCACATATTTGCCCATGAGCGCCATGCCGCGCGCGTAGCTCGGGCCGGGCTCGCCATTCTTCTCGATGCCCATGTCGCCGGTCGCGACGCCGATGACGGCGCCCTCGTCGTTGTAGAGCACCTCGGTGGCGGCAAAGCCCGGATAGATCTCGACGCCGAGTTCTTCCGCCTTAGTCGCCAGCCAACGACAGACAAGCCCAAGCGATACGATGTAATTGCCGTGATTGCTCATCAGCGGCGGCATCATGATGTTCGGCAGGCGGATGGAGCCGGCGGGGCCGAGCAGCAGGAAGTGGTCGTCCTTGACTTCGGTCTTGAAAGGATGGTCGCTTTCGCTGCGCCAGCCGGGCAGCAGGCGGTCGATGCCGACAGGGTCGACGACGGCGCCGGAGAGGATATGGGCGCCGACTTCAGCGCCCTTCTCCAGCACGACGACCGAGAGTTCCGGATCGATCTGCTTCAAGCGAATGGCGGCCGAAAGGCCGGCCGGACCGGCGCCGACGATCACCACGTCGAATTCCATGCTTTCGCGTTCCGGCAGCTCGGTCATTTCGGTCATCCATCCGTCTCCACTCGGCCGTCTCGCGACCGTTCATCCCCATTATGGGGTATTCTCTTGTCAAAACCGGAAAACATTGTCGAGCCGGGAAGCGACAGCCAATCCTCCAATTCGCACAATGACGTTCATCCGCACAGAAGATTATATAACGCTTACGTTAACGTCAATTATTGGAGTACCCGTAAAGCGCTCTTCGTCCTTTTCTTTCACGGGACTTGCGCCCTATAGATGGGCCACCGGAAATGGAGGAAATCATGGATCTCGGCATCAAGGGCAAACGCGCACTCGTACTCGCCTCCTCACGCGGTCTCGGGCTCGGCATCGCCAAGGCGCTGGCGCAGGAAGGGGCAAATGTTCTTCTCTGCGGGCGCAGCGGCGAGCAGCTGGAAGCCAATTGCAAGGCGATCAACGGGCAGCGCAATGGCAAGGCCGACTGGATCTGGGCCGACCTTGCGGATGACAATTTCGTCCAGACCGTTACGGGTGCCTTGCAGGAGAAATTCGGCGGGCTCGATATCCTCGTCAACAATACCGGCGGCCCGACGCCCGGCACGACCGAGGACATGACGCCGGAGAAGCTCGAAACCTATTTCCTCTCCATGGTCGCGCGCGTCATCACGCTCACCAATGCGCTGCTGCCCGGCATGAAGGCGCAGGGCTGGGGCCGCATCCTGACGGTTGCCTCGTCGGGAGTGATCGAGCCGATCGCCAACCTCGCCCTGTCGAACACGCTGCGCCCGGCCCTTGCCGGCTGGAGCAAGACGCTGGCATCGGAAGTCGCCGGCCATGGCATCACCACGAACATGCTTCTGCCCGGCAGCATCCTCACAGCACGGCTCGACGATCTCGACGGAGCTGCGGCCAAACGGACCGGCAAGAGCGTCGAGCAGATTCGCGTGGAGAAGGAGGCGCGTATCCCGGTCGGGCGGTACGGCAAGGTCGAAGAATTTGCCGCAACGGCGGCCTTCCTCTGCAGCCAGCCGGCGAGCTACATCACCGGTTCGCTGATCCGCTGTGACGGAGGTGCTGCGCGCTCCCTCTGACCCCTGCCCCTCATCCGGCACGGTCCGCAGCGGCCCATGCCGCTACGCTGTCGATTTTCGTGCCGACATAGGTGGGATCGTCTGCAAGTTCGGCCAACTCGGACAGGCGGTGGAAACCGGTGAGAATGGCAATGCGCCGGTGGTCCAGCCGGCGGCCCGTCAACGTCTCGTAGCCAGAGACGATGCGTGATGTCAGATCGGGCGAGATGAAGTTCGAATAGATGAATTCCTGATGCAGCGGGCCGAAGCCTGAATCGGCGAAATCATAGAGGCCGTTCAACCTGCCCTCGGCATGGTCGAAGGCCATATTCCAGCCATGGCCATCGAAGAAGCCGTAAGTGACCCCGCAAGGATCCGGCGGCAAAGCCTGGAAATCCCAGATGACTTTCTCTGCATAGCTGGCGAGTTCGGTCGACAACAACGGCAGCGCCATTTCCTGCACCTTATCAGGCGATTGCCAGCGCAGGATCGGACCGGCGCCGAGCGCGCGCATGCGGTCGTCATCGAGATCATGCAGTTCGGCATAGAAGCGGGCGAGATCGTCGCCGAGGCGCTGGCGGGCCACATCCGGCAGAAGCTCGTAATCGTCGGTGATGAGGTGTTCGCCCTGGATCTTGGCATGGCTGGAGAAAATCGGAGGGCCGTCATGAATGCGCATATCGGGAACCGCCATCGACAGCGACGGCCTGATGATGCCGAGAAGAGCGGCTTCCCTGATCAGCGCCCTCTCGGCGGCCGGATTGCGCGGAAACTTGAAGATCAGACGGTCATCGACATCGATGGCCGTCGAATCCCAGCCCTTCGTCGCGAGCTTGAAAACGGAGCCCGTCAACTCCGGAAAGATGTTGGTGATAAGCTCGCGAAAATCACCGGCGTTCAACTCGGCCATGACAGTCTGCCTCCGCATTTCCCAGGTTCCATCCCGCGCAAAAACCTGCAATGCGGACCAAATAGTGTTTCGCCGGTACAGCCTGCGCTGGCAGCTCGCCAAGGCGGAGAACGCTGCCTAAACGACTATATATTAGTATAGTTTGAATATTACGGAATGTTCATTACGAAAATTTAAGCCGTTATAACTGCTTAGTGATCATTGCCGGGGTGATTATGTCTTTTTTGCGCCGCAATATAGGCGGCTCAATCACCGTAGAAAATCACGCAATCTGCCCAACAAAACCGGTTTCGCTTATGAAGAAATTTTGGATCACCGTCAGCATTGTAGCCGTGGCCGCTGTTGGCTTCTGGCAGTTCGGGAACAAGATCCCCTACGCTTCTGATATTCCTTATCTGTCACAGTTCATCAAGAAGCCCGACGGGAGCCAGAACGGCAATCATCAGCAGGCTCAGGCCGACCAGGCCCAGAGCGGCGGCGGACAGCAGGGTGGTCAACAACAGGGCGGTGGGCGCCGGCGCGGCGCAAACGGTCCCACAATGGTCAAGACCGTAGCAGCCGTGAAGGCCGCTTTGCCCACCGACGTCACGGCAACCGGCTGGGCAGATGCCGACGACAATACGACGATTGCCGCCCAGGAACAGGGCCTCATCGTCAGCATCGAGGCCAATGACGGCGCCACGGTCAAGGAGGGCGACCTGATCGCCAAACTGGACGACCGGACGGCCAAGGCTGCCGTCGACAAGGACAATGCGATGATCGTGCGTGATGCAGCGACGCTCGCAGAATCCGAGACGGCGCTGACAAGGGCGCAGGACCTCTTCAACCAGAAGGCCGGCACGCAACAGAGCCTCGACCAGGCGAGAGCCGCCCGCGATACCGCTGCCGCAACCGTCGAAGCCGACAAGGCCACGCTCGCTTCGGACCAGGTTATCCTCGAGCATACCGATATTCGCGCGCCTTTCGATGGCAGGCTCGGCGATATTGCTCCCAGCAAGGGTGCCTTCGTCAATGCCGGTGCGGCCATCGTCACCATCGCCAAATACGATCCGATCTATGTGAAGTTCCACCTGCAGGAGCGTTACCTGCGTGAACTGAAGAAAGCGCTGGCCGTCGGTCCGGTCGAAGTCAGCACGGCGCCCAATTCCACCAAGGGAAGAGTGCGCAAGGGCGAGATCAGCTTTTACGACAACACGGTAGACACGGCATCGGGCACGATCCTTGCCAAGGCGAAGTTCGAAAACGCCTCGGGTGCGCTGTGGCCCGGCCAGTCGATCAATATCATCGTGCATTTCAACAATGACGAGCAGCAGGTGGTCGTGCCGACGGTTGCCGTCAGCCCCGGCCCCGACGGCTTCTTTGCCTTCGTGGCCAAGGACGGCAAATCGCATCTGACGCCCGTTACCGTCGCCCGTGCCAACGGCGGCTTCACGGCCATCGCATCCGGCCTTTCGGAGGGCGACCACGTGGTCGTCGAAGGCCAGGGCCAGCTCAACGACCAGCAGGCGGTCAGCGAGCAATTCGACGACAAGACCCTGAACGTCGCTTCCGCCGACGCGCCTCGGCAACAGCAGCAGGCCGAAACGATCGCGGTGGGGACTGAGCAATGATCCCGAATTTCTGTATTCAGCGACCGGTCGCGACGACCCTGCTTGCGATCGGCGTCATTCTCGCGGGTCTTGCGGGCTACCAGCGCGTGCCGGTCGCGGCTCTGCCGCAGGTCGACTTTCCGACCATCAACGTCTCGGCGCAGCTGAGCGGCGCCTCGCCGCAGACGATGGCGACTTCGGTCGCGACCCCTCTGATCAAGCAGTTCGAGACGATCCCCGGCATCAGCGAGATCAGCGCGTCGAGTTCGCTCGGCAGCACCAGTATCGTGCTGCAATTCGACCTGAACCGCGATATCGATGCGGCCGCCGCCGACGTGCAGGCGGCCATTTCGCATGCGACGCGGCAGCTGCCCGACAACATGACGACGCCGCCGAGCTACCGCAAGACGAACCCGGCCGATGCGCCAATCATGCTGCTTTCGGTGCAAAGCAATACCATGCCGCGCAGCAAGCTTGACGAGATCGCCGAAGACATCATCTCGCCGTCGCTGTCGACGCTTCCGGGTGTTGCCCAGGTCAGTGTCTTCGGTGCGCAGACCTATGCCGTGCGCGTCGAGGTCGATCCCAACAAGCTACTTACTCGCGGCATCGGCATCGACACCGTCAACAAGGCGCTTGCGGCTGCCAACAGCCAACAGCCGGTGGGCACGCTGCAGAACAATTCGCAGGCCATGACGATCACGGCCAATACGCAGCGTACCAATGCCGAGCAGTTCCGCTCGCTCGTCATCGCCAATCCGAACGGCGCGCCGATCCATCTCGGCGATATCGCCGATGTCCAGGACAGCGTCGAGAACCAGTATACAGGCAGCTGGTATGACGGCCAGCGCGGCATTATCCTGGCCATCCAGCGCCAGCCGGATGCCAACACCGTCGACGTCGTCGATGCGATCAACGCCAAGCTGCCGCAGCTTCACGCCGAAATCCCGCCATCGGTCAACACGGTCATCATGAACGATGCCGCAAAGCCGATCCGCGATGCCATCGCCGACGTGAAGTTCACGCTGCTCCTGACGATCGGCCTCGTCGTTCTCGTCATCTATCTCTTCACGGGCCATGCGACGGCAACGATCATTCCGGGCCTTGCCGTTCCGCTGTCGCTGATCTCGACCTTCGGCATGATGTATGTGCTCGGCTACAGTATCGACAACATCTCGCTGCTCGGGCTGACGCTCGCGGTGGGTCTCGTCGTCGACGACGCGATCGTCATGCTCGAAAACATCCTGCGCCATGTCGAGGAAGGCATGCCGGTGCGCGAGGCGGCGATCAAGGGTGCCGGCGAAGTCAGCTACACCATCATCTCCATGTCGGTGTCGCTGATCGCGGTCTTCATCCCGATCCTGTTGATGGGCGGTGTCGTCGGCCGCGTGTTCAACGAATTCGGCATGGTTGTTGCGATCGCCATCATCGCTTCGGCGATCGTCTCGCTGACGGTCACGCCGATGCTCGGTTCGCGCCTTTCCAACAATCACAGCCGTCCGCCACTGCTCATCCGCATCTTCGATGCCGGTTTCGAGCGGACGCTGCGCGGTTACGACAATGCGGTCGGCTGGTGCCTTCGCCACCGGCCCTTCATCCTTGGAGTCTTCCTCGCTTCCGTCGCGCTGACCGTCTATTTCTTCATGACGCTGCCGACGAGCTTCTTCCCGCAGGAGGATATCGGGCGCCTGACGATCAGTACCCAGGCCCGGCAGGATATTTCCTATTCGGCGATGGAAGCCCTGCAGCAACAGGCCGCGGCCGTCGTCAAGGCGAACCCGGCGGTCAATCACGTCATGTCGACCGTCGGCGGCAACCCCAACAAGCCCCAGAACAACGGCTCGATGTTCGTCGAACTGAAGGACAAGGATCAGCGTGAACCGCTTGAGCAGACGCTGCGCGAACTGCGAACGGCGATCAACAAGATCCCCGGCCTGCAGGCCTTCGTGACGCCCAACCAGAGCCTGCGCTTCGGGGGGCGCCAGACCGCCAGCCAATATCAGCTGGTCATCCAGGCGCTGAACGCCGACCAGACCAATCTGTGGGCCGGCAAGATCCAGCAGGCCATGCGCGGCGACCGCCTGTTCACGGACGTGACCTCGGATGCGCAGAACAATGCCCTGCAGGCCAATATCGTTATCGACACCGAGCGGGCAGCCGCCTACGGGATCGACAATGACGCGCTGCGCACGACGCTGCAGGAATCCTTCAGCGGCTTTGCGGCTGCGGAAATCCAGTCGACCGGCGACAGCTACGACGTCATCGTCGAATATGACACGAGCAAACCCTGGGACGACCAGAAGCTCTCTGAAATCCGCGTCGCCTCTTCCAATGGCAGCCTGGTGCCGCTGTCGAACTTCGCGCATGTCGAGCGCACGCTCGGGCCGGTCACCATCAACCAGACGGGCCAGCTCGTCTCGACCACCGTTTCCTTCAACCTGCCGGAGGGCGTATCGCTCAGCGACGCGACGGCCCGGATCGACCAGATTAAGAAGGATCTCAACATGCCGGCCGACGTCTTTACGTCCTATGGCGGAACGGCAGAGATCTTCCAGCAATCGCAGGGCAATACGCCCTATCTGATCCTGGCAGCGGTGCTGACCATCTATGTCGTGCTCGGGGTGCTCTATGAAAGCTTCATCCACCCGCTGACCATCCTGTCGGGCCTGCCGGCGGCGGCCTTCGGCGCGCTGCTGGCGCTGAAGATCATGGGCTTCGATCTTTCGATCATTGCCCTGATCGGCCTGCTGATGCTGATCGGCATCGTCAAGAAGAACGCGATCATGATGATCGACGTGGCTGTCGAGACCATGCGAACGACGGGCGAGAAGGCGACGGCGGCGATCCACGAGGCCTGCGTGCGACGCTTCCGCCCGATCATGATGACGACCTTCTGCGCCCTGCTCGGCGCCCTGCCGATCGCGCTCGGCACGGGTGCGAGCTCGGAATTGCGCCAGCCGCTCGGCATTGCCGTCGTCGGCGGTCTCATCGTTTCGCAGATGCTGACGCTGTTCATCACCCCGGTCATCTTCGTCGAGATGGATCGCTTCGGGAATTTCCTCCACCGCTTGCTCAGCCGCGGGAAGACGGAGGAGCACGTCGCAGAGGAACCACAGGCGATGGCCGCCGAATAGAGAGACAGAAAGGGCGCCCTTCCGGCGCCCTCTTCCTTTCAGCGGTCTTCGACCAATCCGGGGAAGTCCGCAACCAGCGTATCGCGCGTCTCGAAGCTGATCGGATTGTCGGCGTAGCGATGATTGGCGATGTAGAGCCTCGCGAAAATCAGCCGTCTGTCGCCCTTTGTCGCCCAGCCGACGAACCAGCCGAGCGGCCGTTCATAATTGGTCTTGCCGGCCGCGTTGCGCAACCAGCCGGCGCCGGTCTTGCCCTGGATATCCCAACCGTCGGCCGCTTCAAAATGCGGGATGATCGCCTCCGTCATCTGCCGCGCGCGCTGCGATATCGGCAGGCGGCCGGTTCGGAACCGGCGGAGGAACTGCACCTGGTCCTCGGCGGAGATCCTGAGCGATGACATCAGCCAGGATTCGGTTAGCCCATCCGTATTGCCAGGACCGCCCGAGACATCCTCATTGCCGTAGCCGAAGCGCCTGACGTAATCGGCAAAGGCACGTTTGCCGAGCTTGCGGGTCAGCGCCTGTGAGTACCAGACGATGGAATCCCGCTCCCAGATGGTCGGGTCGGTATCCTTCTGCTCGCGCTGCGGTCGCTTGAGCTTCGGATCATATGTCCAGAGCGGATTGTGCTCATCGACCAGAATGCCGGAATCATAGCCCATCATGGCCAAAGGCAATTTGAAGGTCGACTGCGGATAGAAGCCCTGATCACAATTGCCCTTACGGTAAATCGTCTCGCCGCTCTTCTCATCAATGATGACGGTGCAGCGGATGGGATCGGCGGCATATGCCGGCGCCGGTTTCATGGAAATCACTGCAATACTTATGGAAAATGCCAGAAGAACAAGTCTTTCGAAAGCCACTTTCTCTCTCCATATGGTTCGACCTGGGCTTTCTAGGCTGGCTTGCGAGGCCCAATCAAACGACGATATTTCCGGTCAGGTATAAATCAGATTAGGCCATTGCCATGGTTCGACCATATTTGCCGCTGAATTCGCTGCGCGCCTTCGAGGCAGCGGCGCGCCATCTTTCCTTCACCCGGGCGGCGATCGAACTCTGCGTTACGCAGGCGGCCGTCAGTCATCAGGTGAAACTCCTGGAGCAACGGCTCGGCGTCAGCCTGTTTCGCCGCCTGCCGCGCGGGCTGATGATCACGGAGGAAGGGCTTGCGCTGCTTCCTGCCCTGCAGGATTCCTTCGACCGCATGGCCGACATGCTGGAGCGTTTCGAAGGCGGTCATATGCGTGAAGTGCTGAAGCTCGGCGCGGTCGGCACGCTTGCCGTCGGCTGGCTCCTGCCGCGGCTTGCCGATTTCCGCGAGCAATATCCCTTTATCGATCTCAGGCTTTCGACCAACAACAACCGCGTCGATATTGCTGCCGAAGGGCTCGACTATACGATCAAGTTCGGCAACGGCGCCTGGCACGACATAGAGGCCGAAGCCCTGTTCGAAGCGCCACTCTCGGTGCTCTGCATTCCCTCGATCGCCCGCCAGCTCTCCTCCCCCGAAGACGTCGCCCATCAGACGCTGCTGCGCTCCTACCGCGCCGACGAATGGCCGGGCTGGTTCGAGAAGGCTAACGTCACCTCCCCACCGATCCGCGGCATGGTCTTCGATTCCTCCGTGCTGATGATCGAGGCGGCACTGCAGGGCGCGGGCGTAGCGCTCGCACCGCCCTTGATGTTCTCCCGCCAGCTAGCTGCCGGCGAGCTGGAACAGCCCTTTCCGGTCTGGATCTCGAAGGGCAGCTACTGGCTGACGCGGCTCAAATCCCGCTCTGTTACGCCCGCCATGGAGATGTTTCGCAAGTGGATCGGCAAGATGGCAGAAGGGACACGCGTGCAACTCGGAAACTAAGCGGCATGGGTTGCTTTCCGCCTGCTCCTATGCGATCACGCGCCTCTCACAAGATATCAGGGGCGCACAACAAGGCGCCCTTTCGCATTTCGGGGTATCCGCCCCGGCTCATAGATTTTCGACATATTTGACAGGGAGCACGGCCATGGCACGGGCGCTCGGGCTTGACTTCGGCACGACCAATACTGTTCTGGCGCTGGCAGACGGCGGCGCCGACACGCATTCCATATCACTGACCAGCAGCGCCGGCACGGCCGACAGCATGCGCACTGCGCTGTCCTTCATGAAGGACGCGCAGCTTGGCGCTTCGGCGTTGAAGGTGGAGGCCGGACATGCGGCAATCCAGCAGTTCATCGACAATCCCGGCGATTGCCGCTTCCTGCAGTCGATCAAGACCTTTGCGGCAAGCGCGCTTTTCCAGGGCACGATCATTTTCGGCAAGCGGCAGAGCTTCGAAGACCTGATGGAAATCTTCATCCGGCGTCTGCGCCACTATGCCGGCGAGAACTGGCCAGGCGACGTGAACCGCATCATAGCCGGCCGTCCCGTTCATTTTGCCGGCGCCAATCCGGACCCGGTGCTGGCGGTGCAGCGATACAACGAGGCGCTGACGCGCTTCGGCTTTCCGGAAATCCATTATGTCTACGAACCGGTCGCGGCCGCTTTCTACTTCGCGCAGAACCTGAAAGCCGATGCGACCGTGCTCGTCGCCGACTTTGGCGGCGGTACGACGGACTATTCGCTGATCCGCTTCGAGACCAGAGCCGGCAAACTGACGGCAACGCCGATCGGCCATTCCGGTGTCGGTGTCGCCGGCGACCATTTCGATGCGCGCATGATCGACAACATCGTTGCGCCGCAGATCGGCAAAGGCAGCCATTTCAAGAGTTTCGACAAGATCCTCGAGGTACCGTCAAACTACTATGCGAGCTTCAGCCGGTGGAACCAGCTGTCGATCTTCAAGAGTTCGAGGGAATTCGAAGACCTCAAGAAGCTGGTGCGCACAGCGCTGGAGCCCGAGAAGCTGGAAATCTTCGTCGACCTTATCGATCACGACGAGGGCTATCCGCTCTATCAGGCCGTCTCGGCAACGAAAATGGCGCTTTCGGCCGCCGAAGAGGCGCCCTTCGATTTTGCCCCGCTCGGCCGTGGCGGTCACCGCACGATCAAGCGCAGCGATTTCGAAAGCTGGATCGTCGATGACCTCGCCCGGATCGAGGGGGCGCTGGACGAGGTGCTGGAAAAGACCAACACCGATGCATCCGGCATCGACAAGGTGTTTCTGACCGGCGGCACATCCTTCGTACCGGCCGTGCGGCGCATCTTCACCGAGCGCTTCGACAGCGACAAGATCGAAACCGGCGGCGAGTTGCTTTCGATCGCGCACGGTCTGGCGCTGATCGGCGAACGCGACGATATCAACCAGTGGACTGTGCAATAGTGGCCGAAAGGGCGCGGGCAAGGATGCCCGCCCTTTCATTGCCGTTTTCGCTCCGCTAAAGTCTGCTCATGATCTCCGCAAACGACCTGAGTCCGGCCGAACTTGCAGCACTTCTGCATTTCCATGCGGAGGCGGGCGTGGACTGGTTGCTGGAAGAAGAGCCGGTCGACCGTTTCGCCGAGTTCGAGGCGATGAAGGCCGCGCGCCGTTCGGCCGCACCGGCCGCGCAACCGCAGCCAGACAGACAGGCGCCACCGGAGAGACCGGCGTCCCCTCGCCCTGCGCCGCAGCAGACGGCAGCGTCAATTCCGTCCTCGCGGCCACAGCCGGCAATTCCTGACGGCGAAGCCGTGCAGCAGGCGCGGTTTGCAGCCGAGAGCGCTCGCTCGCTTGCAGAACTGAAAACGGCGCTCGAAGCCTTCAATGGCTGCAATCTGAAAAACAGCGCCCGCTCGACCATTTTTGCGAGCGGCGATCCGGCAAGCGGCATCATGGTGATCGGCCCCGCGCCAGGCGCCGATGACGAGCGCGAGGGAGCGGCCTTTGCCGGCAGGCAAGGTCAATTGCTGGACCGAATGCTGGCTTCGATCGGGCTCGAGCGGTCAGCCATTCTCCTGACGCAGATCATTCCCTGGCGTCCGCCGGGCAACCGCATGCCGTCGGCGGCCGAGACGGAGATCTGCCGTCCCTTCATCGAGCGGCAGATCGAGCTTGCCGAGCCGCGTGCCATTCTGCTGCTCGGCAACTACACGGCGCGCTTCTTCTTCGGCGAAAATGACACGATCCACGGGCTTCGTGGCCGCTGGAAGGAGATCGCCGTCGCAGATCAGGTCATTCCGGCCATAGCCAGCCTGCATCCCCAGGACCTGTTAACCGCGCCCGTCAACAAGCGGCTTGCCTGGAGCGACCTGCTGGCCTTCCAAGCTCGACTTAAAGAACTGTCTCTGCTTACAAATTAGCCAAGTTTGAAAATATTGTGAATATTCCCATGCAATGTACGCATGGCTGCATCCTGCAAGGGGGCATTGAAGAATCGATGCTGCACTGCAATATAGAGGGCGTGTCTTGGGAGGAATGAACAGGAACCAAGGCCATGAGCAAAAGTTTTCGTCCTATACATTGCGGGTTTGAAACCCTGCGCCAAGCAAGCGATCAGGTTCGCAGCACCCAGGGCTACAGCCGTTTCGGCTTTGCCACGAACGAACAGATGATCGCCCGCGGTACCGGAATCAGCAGCCGCACCTCGCGTCCGGCAATGATCTTCGCGGACTTCCAGGAATATTGAAAATTCCGGAATGATGATCCGGCAGGCGGTTCGCCTGCCTTTTCGTGTTTCCGAAAGTAGCGACCGATGTCCACAATTCTGATTTCACTGCTGAGCAATATCGACTCTTTCGAACATATCCGTGCTGCGGTCTGCGCTGCGCACGAATATCGCCGCGAGCTTTGCGACACGCCGTCAGAGGCCCGGACCCCGGCTTCCGCCATCGCGCTCTGAGAGCATGGTTTGCTGGAATTGCTTCAGCAGTTTTCGGATTCGAACCTCGCCTTTGCCCATTCGAAGGCTTCGTCCACATAGGCGAATTTGATCGCCTGCCAGCCGACATATTCCCTCAGAAAATCGCGCGACAGCCACAGTTGCGACTTCTTCGGCTCGTCGTACCAGCCGAGACAACCGCGCTGGGCGCCCTTGGCGAGCAGCCGCTGGAGATGCGTGCGCGACATCATGAAATCACCGGCGAGCGGGCGGGTTTCCACCCTGCCGATCGCGAGCCGTTCCGGATCGCCTCCCTCGAGATCGAGCCGGGACATGAAATGATCGATGACCATGCCGCCCGCTTCCGTCCAGAGGAACAGCGCCACCTGTTCAGGCGGTTCGCGCCATCTGCTATCCTCGAGGCAGTTATAGGCAATACGCGGCTGGATCTGGCGGAAAAGCACGGGATTTTCATGCAGAAACGCCGCCCGGTTTCCACCATCGATGAGATCAAGCGCGCCGAGGTTGGAGTGCAACCAGCCGAACATTGCCTGATGGCTGACTTCGGCGGGCTCGAAATGGCGCGGACGGCGGCGTTCGTCACCCGGCGTATGGGCGATGAAGCGGTAGGTGAAGAGTTCTTCGATGAAGGCAAGCACGGTATTGCGGCTGGCGATCTTGTGCGCGGTGATCTTGCCGGTCAGCCGGACGGCGGTGAAACCCGAGGTCACATCCCGCGGGTCATATTCCAGATGCAGTGCATAGGCCGTCTGCGTCAGGAGCCAGCGTTGATGCGAGGCCAGCAGGCGCGCCAGCCGCGGCCCCGCATCAAACATGCCGCGCATTTGCCCGGCCAGAAAGCGAATGCTCACTACGAAAGAGGGGGTCTGCGCCAGTTCTTCCGCTGTGAACGCCATAATGCTTTTCCTCAACCCTCGCTCGAAAGCCAGCGTTCGGAGCAGCGATACCGAAACTCCCCCGGCATCTATGGCCTATCGATTATGCACGGCTTTGAATAAATGAAAGTAATTCACTTTCATAACCATATTTCTGACAAAAGCGATATCCCAAGATTTCACCACCCCCTTCTCTTTTGAGGGAGTGGCGGAATAGATTTTCAATTATTGCGATAGTAAATTCCACCTGTGATACAGGCACTGCCACTCAGGATTGCGGTGCGCCAGCTTTTCGCGCTTCGCGACTCTCGAGGCCAAGCTGGTGCTCGCGGTAGATAATGAAGACGCCGGCGGCGATAACGATGAGGGTGCCGAAGAGCATCGTACTGCTCGGAACGTCACCGAAGACATAATAAGCGACAATGCCGCCGAGCAGGATCGAGCTGTATTCGAACGGAGCGATGGTGGAGACATCGGCGTGCCGGTAGCTCTCGGTCAGGAGGATCTGCGCCACACCGCCGCAGAAACCGGCAGCGATCAGGAAGAGCGCCGAGGTCCAGTCGAGCAGAAGCCAGCCGAAGGGGACAGTGACCAGGGAAAAGACCGAAGCGGTGATCGAGAAGTAGAGCACGATCGTCGCCGTCTTCTCTTCCTCGACAAGGCGACGTACCTGGATCATAGCCATGCCGCCGAGAACCGCCGACAGCAGCACGCAGAGTGCGCCGACGGCCTGTTCAGCCGCCATGCCGCCTTCCCTGAATAGCGTGAGCTTCGGCCAGGAGATGATGGCGACACCGACGATGCCGAAACAGACCGCGCTCCAGCGGTATACGCGCACCGTCTCGCCCAGGAAAACCGCTGCGAAGATGACGGCGATTAGCGGCATGGCATAACCAAGCGCGATCGCCTCCGGCAGCGGCAGGTGCAGCAGCCCGTAAAAGCCGAAGCCCATCGAGATGATGCCGAGCGTCCCGCGCTTCAGATGACCGATCGGATTGGCAGTATAGAAGGCAGAGCGCAACTGATGCCGGTAGCCGAGATACGCCATGATCGGAAACAGCGCGAAGAAGGAACGACAGAAAGTCACCTGGCCTGGCGGGATATCCGAGCCTGCCAGCTTGATGAATGTCTGCATGGCCAGGAAGACCACGACCGACGAGACTTTCAGCGCAATGCCTCTCATCGGGTTTCTGAGAACCGATTCCATGATCCTGGCTCTTATGCGGGCATGCCGAGCGGGGAGACGCGTTCGACTCGAACGCAGCGGATGATTTTTTCATCGTAACCGAAGAAATGCGCCGGCGGGAAAAAATCTGCGCGTACCAAACGCCGTGCGTGCATTCGCACGCTCTAACTTTTGGAATTTACGCATCGGGCTTTTCGAAAATCGATTCTGATTTTCGGGCAGATGCTGCAGCGAGCAAGTATTTACCTGCTTTTGATCTGCCGCTTTTCTGTGCAAATTCGTCTTTTGATGAAAAAACTTCTCGTTTTACGCTTATTCGCCCGAAAATGTTCGCATCCGGACCCTTTGCGTTAACCTGTTGCAAACCATGCCCCCGCATCGTTCGCAGTTAATTAATCATACAAAAGAATCGCATTCGTACGCAGCCAGTCGCGTCAGCTTATTTTCAGGATCTTTTTGATGAAGCCGCTCAGCGCAGAGATCATATCCCAGTCACAGAATGCAACGCCCCGCTCGATGCGTGTCGTCACCGACGGCATCAGCACGGACCTGGAGCGTTTCAGCACCGACAACACCAGCATCGTCAAACAGATCAAGCTGCTTGCCATCAACGCACTGATCGAGGCGGCGCGCGCCGGTGAAACCGGCAAGGGCTTTGCGGTGGTTGCCAATGAAGTGCAGCGGCTGGCACAGATCGCCACCGAGATCACCAGCAAGTTCGAGAGCAATGTGCTTGGACGCATCGGTCTCAGCCGCGCGATGGCGGATTCGCTCGTGACCGAAATGGAAGGCGTGCGGCTGACCGATCTCGCGCAGACGCTGGTCCAGCTCATCGTGCGCAATCTCTTCGAGCGCACTGCCGACGTGCGCTGGTGGGCGACGGATACGGCGCTGTGGCAGGCGTTGCAGGAGCCGGACAAGGACCGTATCGCCTTCGCGGGCGAACGGCTCGGCGTCATCAACCGCTTCTATACCGTCTATCTCGACCTCGTCATGACCGATCTCTCCGGCCGGGTGATCGCGTCCGCCAACCCGACCTTCCAGCGCAAGATATCAGGCTCATCGCTTGCCGGTGATCCTTGGTTCCGGGCAGCGGCCAGCTGCGCGTCCGGCGACAGCTATGTCGTCGATGAAGTCAAGCCGAGCGTTCTGCACGACCAGCGGCATGCGCTGGTCTATGCGACCGGCATCCGCGAAGGCGGCAAGCTCGACGGCAAGCTGATCGGCACGCTCGGCGTTTATTTCGACTGGCAGAACCAGGGCCAGGCGATCGTCGAGAAGGAGGCGAACCTGCCGCCGCAGCTTGCGGAAAAGACCACCGTCATGCTGCTCGACGGCGCAAGCCGGGTGATCGCCTGCACCAATCAGGCTCTGCTCTTCACCCATTTCGCTCTCGCCAACCCCACCGGCCAGGCAAAGGGCAGCTATTACGACAACAATGGCTCGATCGTCGCTTTCGCGCGCACGCTCGGCTACGAGGATTATGACGGGCTTGGCTGGTACGGCGTCGTCGTGCAGCAGACGGAAAGCGATGTTGCGATCAAGAACGCCCTCAATCTCAAATAGCAGCTTTCTCCTTTCTGCTGCATGCACGATAATTCGACCATAATAAATTGGCTGTGAACTTGGCGCTCACGGCCAATTTGCTTTAACTTTAGTTCAGACTTTAATGTAATCATGGCGGCCAAATTTCAGCAGAGTGCGCCCGCCTCTGTATTCGGCCATTGTCTAATAAAGGTCTTCAGGCAACATGCGAACAGATACCGGCCAGGTCATCAATCTGGCAGATTACCGCCCAACAGATTTCGTGCTGGAACGCGTCGACCTGACCTTTGAACTGGATCCGACGGAAACAAAGGTAGAAGCCCGGCTGATCTTCCATCGCCGCGAAGGTGCCGATCTCTCCGCTCCCCTTGTTCTCGACGGCGACGAACTCAATCTTTCCAGCCTTCTCTTCGATCAGAACGAGCTGGCGCCGGAACGCTACACGGTAACGCCCGAAAGCCTCACGATCCGCGACCTGCCGGAAACGGCGCCGTTCGAAGTCACCGTTACCACGCTCATCAATCCCGAAGCCAATACGCAGCTGATGGGCCTTTACCGCACCAGCGGCATCTATTGCACGCAATGCGAGGCCGAGGGCTTCCGCCGCATCACCTATTTCCCCGACCGGCCGGATGTGCTGGCGCCCTATACGGTCAACATCATCGCCGACAAGGATGCCAATCCGCTGCTGCTGTCGAACGGCAATTTCCTCGGCGGTGCCGGCTACGGCCCGGGCAAGCATTTTGCCGCATGGTTCGATCCTCATCCGAAGCCGAGCTATCTCTTCGCGCTGGTCGCCGGTGATCTCGGCGTCGTCGAAGACACGTTCACCACGACGTCCGGTCGCGAGGTCGTGCTGAAGATTTATGTCGAACATGGCAAGGAGCCGCGCGCGGCCTACGCCATGGACGCGCTGAAGCGCTCGATGAAGTGGGACGAGGAAGTGTTCGGGCGCGAATACGATCTCGACATCTTCATGATCGTTGCCGTCTCCGACTTCAACATGGGGGCCATGGAGAACAAGGGTCTCAACATCTTCAACGACAAATACGTGCTCGCCGACCCTGAAACGGCGACGGATGCCGACTACGCCAATATCGAGGCGATCATCGCGCATGAATATTTTCACAACTGGACGGGCAACCGCATCACCTGCCGCGACTGGTTCCAGCTCTGCCTCAAGGAGGGCCTGACCGTCTATCGCGACCACGAATTCTCGTCGGACCAGCGTTCGCGTCCGGTCAAGCGCATCGCCGAGGTGCGCCACCTGAAATCCGAGCAGTTTCCGGAAGATGGCGGCCCGCTCGCCCATCCGGTGCGCCCGACCAAATATCGCGAGATCAACAACTTCTATACGACGACGGTCTACGAGAAGGGCAGCGAAGTCACGCGCATGATCGCGACCCTGCTCGGCCGCGAGACCTTCAAGAAGGGCATGGACCTCTATTTCGATCGCCATGACGGCCAGGCCGTCACGATCGAGGATTTCGTCAAATGCTTCGAAGACGCCAGCGGCCGCGACCTCGCGCAGTTCTCGCTCTGGTACCATCAGGCCGGGACCCCGCTGGTGACCGCATCCGGCACCTATGATGCCGGCGCCAATACGTTCAGCCTGTCGCTGGAACAGATGATCCCCGCGACACCCGGCCAGCCGACCAAGGAGCCGATGCACATTCCGCTGAGCCTCGCGCTGTTTGCCGAGGACGGGGCCAAGATTGAGCCATCCTCCGTCGAGGGCGCCGAATATGCCGGCGAGGTGCTGCACCTGACGGCGCGGACGCAAACCGCCGTCTTCCACGGTATCGGTTCGCGGCCGGTGGTTTCGATCAACCGCAGTTTCTCTGCGCCGATCAATCTGCATTTCGACCAGAGCCCGGCCGATCTGGCGCTGCTTGCCCGCTATGAAACGGATCACTTCGCCCGCTGGCAGGCGCTGACGGATCTGGCGCTTCCGAACCTCCTGAAGGCGGCCCGCGATGCCCGCGAGGGTGCCGCCATCGTTTGCGAACAGACCTTCATCGATACGCTGGTCGCAGCAGCAGCCGATGAAAGCCTCGAGCCCGCCTTCCGCGCCCAGGCGCTCGCCTTGCCGAGCGAATCCGATATTGCCCGCGAACTCGGCAGCAATATCGATCCCGACGCCGTGCATGCAGGTCGCCAGGCGATCATGAAACAGATCGCCGAAGCCGGCAAAGCCACCTTCGCGGCCCTCTACGACGCAATGACCACGCCCGGCGAATTCAGCCCGGATGCCAAGAGTGCCGGCCGCCGTGCGTTGCGCAACGCCGCCCTCACCTACCTTTCCTATGCCGAGGGTACTCCTGTTCGCGCCAAGGCTGCCTTTGACGGCGCCAACAACATGACCGATCTCAGCCATGCGCTGACGATCCTCGCTCATCGCTTCCCCGACAGCGCGGAGGCAAAGGCGGCGCTCGAAGCCTTCCGCAGCCGTTTCCAGGAAAACGCGCTCGTCGTGGACAAATGGTTTGCGATCCAGGCCGGCATTCCCGGACAGGGCGCGGTCGATCGCGTCAAGGCGCTGATGGAAAACCCGCTCTTCAAGCGGACTAACCCGAACCGCATGCGCTCGCTGGTCGGCACGTTCGCCTTCGGCAACCCTACCGGCTTCGGTCGTGCAGATGGCGAAGGCTACCGTTTCCTCGCCAGCCAGATCCTAGACATCGACCAGCGCAACCCGCAGCTTGCCGCACGGTTGCTGACCTCAATGCGCTCCTGGCGCTCGCTGGAATCGATCCGTGCCGATCATGCACGCTCGGCATTGCTCGAGATCGAAGGAGCGGCGAACCTTTCGACCGATGTCCGCGACATCGTCGAGCGCACCCTCAAGGGGTGATTTACCACAAATGATTTGCCGCCTAGCTGTCTTGTGTTCTCCGGACAGCTAGGCCGGCCATCGGCGAATCCCTCCGAAATACCAGCAATCGCAAATGGTTAATAAATTTTTACCAGCAGCTCTGGACAAGGCGAATCACGCATGATTCTCTGTGTGTAGTTCGAGCGAGCGGCGCGCGAATCACACGAGGGATTAGGTTCAGAGATGATGGACGTGCGGCGGGCAACCGCGGCCGAAGGACGGCTGCGTGTCGATTTTGGCGGGCTCAAAGCCTGGCGCGACAGCCTGTCCGGAAACGCTGCGAAAGCTCCTGAACCATTGCTGCGCCACCTGCCGAAGGCAGAGCTTCTCCTGAAGCGCACGATCCCCGTTCTGATCGTCGCCTTCCTTGCCGTCGTGGCGGCCTCGCATTTCTTCGGCATGGTCAGCGAATATAGCCGCATGGAAGCTTCCGCGCGCCACGCGACGGCGCTCTCGGCTGCAACCGCGGCCGCCGTCTTTGCCGATGCGACCGATCTCTTCGACGGCGGCAGCGCCGCAGAGGCGCAGGCGCGCCTTGTGAAATTCCTGCCGCAGGACCGGCTGGAAAAACGGCGCCTTCGTGCTGCTGGTGGAGGCGAGCGGCAAGGTGTTTGCGGCAACGGCGGCGGGTGCCGCCTATGTCGGCGCCGATGTCTCGGCCCTGTTCCCCGAGATCTCCGCGATCCGCCGCTTCGGCGACCGCACCGACGTCATCGAAACGAGCATCGGCGGCGAGCTGCATTATGCCGAGATCTCCCTGATGGGCACGGCGGGCGGCTATATCGTTTCCGCCACCTCGCTCAACGAGATAAACCGTCTCTGGCGCGAAGAGCTGACGCTCAACGTCACGCTGTTTGCCGGCATTTCCTCCATCCTGCTCGTCATCCTCTATGCCTATTACATGCAGGTGAAGCGGGCGCGCGATGCCGACGACATCTTCCTGGAATCCAATCTCCGGGTGGAGACGGCGCTATCGCGCGGCCGCTGCGGCCTCTGGGATTTCGATTTCCACAATCGTGAATTCTTCTGGTCGCGCTCGATGTACGACATGCTCGGGCTTGCTGGTTCGGACAAGACGATGAGCTTTGCCGATGCAGCCCGCCTCATGCATCCCGAGGACAACGGGTTGCATGAGATCGCCCGCGCCATCGCCAAGGGCGATTCCGGCCAGGTCGACCAGATTTTCCGCATGCGCCACGCGAGCGGTCATTATGTCTGGATGCGCGCCCGCGCCCAGGTGATCCGCAGCCATTCCGGCCGCGTGCACATGATCGGCATCGCCATGGACGTGACCGAGCAGCATCGCCTGGCCCAGCGTTATGCCGAGGCCGACCAGCGTCTGGCCGATGCCATCGAGTGCACCTCGGAAGCCTTCGTGCTGTGGGACAAGAACGACCGGCTCGTCATGTGCAACGCGCATTTCCAGCAGGCCTACGGTCTTCCCGACAGCGTGCTCGTGCCCGGTACCGAGCGTACGGTCGTCCATGCGGCCGCGGCACGCCCGGTGATCGAGCGGCGTATCGCCGATGCCGACGGCTCCGGCTATTCGCGCACGACGGAAGTGCAGCTTGCCGACGAGCGCTGGCTGCAGATCAACGAGCGCCGCACCCGAGACGGCGGGCGCGTATCCGTCGGCACCGACATCACGCCCCTGAAGCGTCACCAGGAGCGCCTGCGCGATTCCGAGCGCCGGCTGATGGCGACGATCAACGATCTCTCTGCCTCGCGCCAGACGCTGGAAACACAGAAGGCCGAGCTTTCGACCGCCAACTCCAACTATCTGGTGGAGAAAGAGCGTGCGGAAGCGGCCAACAAGGCGAAGTCGGAATTCCTCGCCAACATGTCACATGAGCTGCGCACGCCGCTCAACGCCATTCTCGGCTTCTCGGAAATCCTGCAGAACCAGATGTTCGGGCCGCTCGGCTCGGCCAAGTACAATGAATATGCCCGCGATATCCATGACAGCGGCAAGCATCTGCTCAACGTGATCAACGACATTCTCGACATGTCGAAGATCGAGGCAGGCCATATGCTGCTGTCGCGCGAGCGGATCGATCTCGTGCCGCTGATCGAGGAAAGCCTGCGTTTCACCGCCATTCCGGCAGCCGAGAAGAACATCGTCATCCAGCAGCGCATCTCCTCGGGCATGACGCTGATGGCCGATCGCCGCGCCATGAAGCAGGTGCTGCTCAACCTGCTCTCCAATGCGGTGAAATTCACCAACGAGGGCGGGCGCATCGCCGTGCGCACCCGCCGCGTCGCCGATGGCGTCATGGTCACCATCGCCGATACCGGCATCGGTATCCCGCGTGCAGCACTTATCAAGATCGGCCAGCCCTTCGAGCAGGTGCAGAGCCAGTATGCCAAGAGCAAGGGCGGCTCAGGCCTTGGCCTTGCCATCTCCCGTTCGCTGACAAGCCTGCACGGCGGCAGCATGAAGATCCGCTCGCGCGAATCTATTGGCACGGTGATTTCGCTGCGCATTCCCGATCACGGCTGACGCGGAAAAGGCTCAAGCCTTTACCACCGTCTGGAAGACCTTGCGGACGGCCTTGGACAGCCGCTTCACCTCACCCTCCAACGTCTTGATGTCAGGGCAGTCTCCGGCGCGGCAGACGAGTTCGGTCAGGCCGGCGGGCGCCTCCTTCGGATCGAACATTCCATCGATGCAGAGACGGATCAACTGTGACAGCTCCGTATAGAGGGTAAAGGCTTCAAGGCAGGTATCGAGGTCTGCAGAACCCATCAACTTCTCGCCCAGCACCTTCAGGGCCGCACCCGTCGTCAGGCCGTTGATCCTGATATCGACACCCTTGGCTGGCGCGATCAGGGCGAGATACTGGGCGATGAATTCGACATCGATCACGCCGCCCGGAATGAGCTTCAGATCCCAGCCATTCTCCGGCGCCTTTTCCTTTTCGATCAGCTCGCGCATCTCGGCCACATCATGGGTCACCTTGGCGACATCGCGCTTCACCGAGAGCACGTCGGCAATGATGCTTTCGGCTTCACTGACAAGGCTTTCATCGCCGCAGATCAGCCGGGCGCGCGACAGCGCCATATGCTCCCAGGTCCAGGCCTCTTCGCGCTGGTATTTGCCGAAAGCATTGATGCGGGTTGCGACCGGGCCCTTGTTGCCGGAGGGGCGAAGCCGCATGTCGACTTCATAAAGCACGCCTTCGGCCGTGGGGGCCGAGAGGGCAGCAATCAGCCGCTGGGTGATGCGGGTGAAGTATCGCGTCGCATCGAGCGGTTTTGCACCGTCGGATTCACCGGCGGCATCGTCGTAGTCGTAGAGCAGGATGAGGTCGATATCGGAGCCTCCCGTCAGTTCGAAGCTGCCGAGCTTACCCATGCCGGCAATCGCAATCCTTCCGCCGGGATAATCGCCATGCGTCACGCGTATCTCGTTCATGACGGCGTCGAGGGCGGCTTCAATGATGAGATCGGCTAGATGGGTGAAGGCGCGCGCGGCCATGTCGCCGTTGATTGCGCCGGTCAGCAGGCGGATACCGATCAGGAAGCTCTGTTCCGACGCGAAGATGCGCAGACGGTCAAGCACCTCCTCATAATGCCGGGCCTGTACCAGCGAGGCCTTCAGCCGCTCGCCGAGATAGTCACGCGTCGGCAGCTCGGCCATCAGGCCGGGATCGAGCATGCCGTCGAAGACATGCGGGCGGGCGGCGATGACTTCCGCAAGCTTCGGCGCCGAGGACATGATGTTGACGATGAGGGAGAGCAGCGCCGGATTGCTGCCGAGCAGCGAGAAGAGCTGGATGCCCGACGGCAGGCCGGAAATGAAGCTGTCGAAGCGCAGCAGCGCCTCGTCCGCCCGCTTGCTTTCGCCGAAGACGCGCAGAAGTTCGGGCGTCAGCTCCGTCAGCCGCTCGCGCGCCTCGACCGATTGCGTCGCGCGGTAGCGGCCGTAATGCCAGGTGCGGATGATGCGGGAGATATCCGAGGGACGCTCGAAGCCGAGTTTTCTCAGCGTCTCCAGCGTGTCGGGATCGTCGCCCTGGCCGGTGAAGACGAGATTGCCGGTGCCCACCGATAGTTTGGTTTCCTGTTCGAACAGGTCGGCATAACGCCGCTCGACCGTCTTCAACACCTCCACCAGCCGCTCGGAAAAACTGGGCGTATCGGTAAAGCCCATCATGAAGGCGATGCGTTTCAGTTCTGCGTCCGTCTCCGGCAGGAGATGGGTCTGCTCGTCGCGCACCATCTGGATGCGGTGCTCGACATCGCGCAGGAACCAGTAGGCCTCGATCAGCTCGTCGCGGGTTTCCGCGTCGATCCATTTTGCCCTGGTGAGTTCGGCCAGCGTCTCCTCGGTCACGCGCGAACGCAGTGCCGGCATGCGTCCGCCGGCGATCAGCTGCTGGGTCTGCACGAAGAATTCGATTTCGCGGATACCGCCGCGGCCGAGCTTGACGTTGTGGCCTTTCACGGCGATTGCGCCATGGCCCTTATGGGCGTGGATCTGCCGCTTGATGGAGTGGATATCCGATATCGCCGCATAATCGAGATATTTGCGAAAGACGAAGGGAACGAGACCGCGCAGGAACTGTTCGCCGGCAGCCAGATCGCCGGCCACCGCGCGGGCCTTGATGAAGGCGGCCCGCTCCCAGTTCTGCCCCCTGCCCTCGTAGTAGATCATGGCGGCATCGACGGGGATTGCGAGCGGCGTGGAGCCGGGATCCGGCCGCAGCCTGAGATCGGTGCGGAAGACATAACCATCCGCGGTGCGTTCCTGCAGGATGCGCACCAGCCGCCGCATCATGCGCGGAAAGATCTCGATCGCGTCATCGGGGTCGGGCACAATGCCGGCTTCTTCGTCAAAGAAGACGACGAGGTCGATATCGGAGGAATAGTTGAGTTCGGAAGCGCCGAGCTTGCCCATGCCGAGAACGATCACGCCGGAGCCTTCGCTCGGGGCCGCAACATTCTTCAGCTTCAGCTTGCCGCTTTCATGCGTTGAGAGCAGCAGGTGATCGATGGCGGCGGTGACTGACGCTTCTGCCAGTTCGCTGAGCCAGCCGGTTGTCGCCCGGCCGTCGAAGATGCGGGCGAGATCGGCAAGGGCTACGAGGAAGGCCACCCTGCGCTTGACGATGCGCAGCCTGCTCATCACCTGGCTTTCGCCAAGCGTACTTCCTTCGCCGTCCGGTTTCCAGCAATCGCGCGCTTCTACAATCAAAGCCCCGATCTGCGGCTCCAGCGGATCGCTGATGGCAGAGGCAAGGATTGCCGGATCGAGATTGGCGATTTCGCGCAGATAGGGAGAGAGCGTCAGGACGGCGGCGATAAAGTCGCGCAGCGCCCCCTCGGCCTTCAGCATCTCAGCCACGACGGGCTCGCTCTTGCCGATATCCTGCAGGTCGGCAAGCGCCGATTTCAGTTCCGTCTGGTTCAACGGCCGCAAGAGGCCTTCGGTGACATCCTTGAGGCCGTGCTTCGATTTCGTCAGCATTCGCTCTCCCTGCATCGCTGCAATGCGACTAAACTAGGGTGTCGAAGCTAGGGCCTCAAGGCGAAAGCGCCAATATGAAAATGATAAGAAAATCAGGCAGGCCTTGCGGGGAAAACCATGCTGACGGTGAGGCCGGGACGTTCCGCATTGCCGGGCTCGGTATCGGAAAGCTCCAGTGTGCCGCCATGCAGCTCCATGATTGCTTCGACCAGCGAGAGGCCAAGTCCGGTGCCGGGTTTCGAGCGGCTTTCGTCCAGGCGCACAAAGCGCTTCAGCACGTCCTCGCGCCGATCGGGCGGGACACCCGGCCCGTGGTCGGCGACGGACAGGCAGATGCCATCAGGACGGCGGCGAAGCTTCACCGAGACGGAACCCGCACATTCGGTATCGGCGGAATATTTGATCGCATTGTCGAGCAGATTGAAGATCGCCTGGCCGATCAGTTCGCGATTGCCCTGGATCTCGATACCGGGCTCGATCTCGGAGTTCAGTGCCATGCCCGCCTCGTCGGCCACCGGCTCATAGAGTTCGGCGCTGTCGGCGACGATGGCTGAGAGTTCGATCGGCGACATTTCGGCGGCAACGGAACCGGCTTCCACGCGCGAGATCATCAGCAGCGCGTTGAAGGTGCGGATGAGCTGGTCGGATTCGGAGATGATGCCTTCCAGCGCGCTGCGGCGGACTTCGCCATCCTCGATATCGAGCGCATCTGCGGCCTTGTTGCGCAGGCGCGTCAGCGGCGTCTTCAGGTCATGGGCGATATTGTCGGAAACCTGCCGCAAGCCCTCGTTCAGTTTTTCGATCCGCTCCAGCATGTTGTTCAGCGAGACGGAAAGGCGGTCGAACTCATCGCCGGAACCGCCGACCGGCAGGCGCTGCGAGAGATCGCCGGCCATGATCTTCTTGCCGGCATCCGACATGCGGTCGATGCGCTTCAAGGCATTCCGGCCGATGCCGAACCAGATGATGATGGCGCCGAGGCCCATGATGGCGAGCGCGATCATCAGCGCCTGACGCACCAGCACGCGGAAACGTTCCGGCTCGCCAAGGTCGCGACCGATCAGCACCCGTAGGCCATTGTCGAGGACGAAGATGTTGGCAATCGCCGTATGCCCGACCACTCCGCTATCGGTGTAGCGCTGATAGGAGAAGGGCACCGACGTCCAGCCCTGTTCCTCGAACACACCCGGCTGCACAGAGGCGACATTGCCGGCAAGGATATCGCCCGAGGGACCAGCGATCAGATAGAGATTGGCGCCAGGCTGACGAGCGCGTCGTTCCATCGTGCGAAGGAGAAGGTTCATGCCCCCGGCATCATAGGCGCGCTGTACCTGCGTCACTTCCTGGGCGACCGCGTCGCGGATCTGACCGGACAGCAGCCGCTCGGACATCGCCGTCACGTAGAAGACGAGCGTTGCGGCGCAGATTGCAAAGAGCAGAATATATAGGGCCGAAAGACGGACTGCAGTGGACTTGAAGAGAACCCAGAAACGGCTCATCCCTCATCCTTGATCATATAACCCGCGCCGCGGATCGTCTTCAGCAGCGGCTGGCTGAAGTCCTTCTCGATCTTGGAGCGCAGGCGCGAGACATGCACGTCGATAACATTGGTCTGCGGGTCGAAATGGTAATCCCAGACATTTTCGAGCAGCATGGTGCGGGTCACCACCTGGCCGGCATTCTTCATGAGATATTCCAGCAGGCGGAATTCGCGCGGCTGCAGCGGGATTTCCTTGCCGCCGCGGCGGACTTCATGGGACAGGCGGTCGAGCTCAAGATCGCCGACGCGATAGACAACATCCTGATCCGGCGTGCCCTTGCGGCGGCCGAGCACTTCGACGCGGGCCAGCAACTCACTGAAGGCATAGGGCTTCGGAAGGTAGTCGTCGCCGCCGGCGCGCAGACCGGTCACGCGGTCGTCCACCTGGCCAAGCGCCGAGAGGATGAGAACGGGCGTATGGATGCCCTTGCGGCGCAGCTCGCTGATGACGGAGAGACCATCGCGGCGCGGCAGCATGCGGTCGATGACGATGACGTCGTAGGTATTTTCCGACCCCATGAAGAGACCGCTTTCGCCGTCGCTAGCATGGTCGGCAACGATCCCCGCCTCGCGAAAGGCTTTTGTAAGATAGACCGCCGCTTCCAGATCGTCTTCGATAATGAGAATCTTCATGCGGCCGACATTACCCGCCGGTTGCTTTTCGGCAAGGCTCAAAGCGTCTTCCTGTTGTGGGGAGGTCATTGCGGGCGTCCTTCATAATTGAAGAATTTGGCATAATCGAAGAATTAGGCGGCCGTGAAGAATTCGCGGGCTCGTGAAACGGAGCCGCGCAGCATTTGCTCCTGCGCGGCTTCAGCTTTCCGGGGCTGGAAGATCAGCCCTGACCGTTGATCGGAAGGGCGACGAAACGGCTGCCGTCCTTCGACTGGATCTGGAACAGCGCGCGGGTGCGGCCGTCCTTCTTGGCCTGGTTTATGACGCGGACGACATCGTCGGCGCTGGAGACCTCCTGGTTGTTGACCGAGGTGATCGTTTCGCCTTCCTTGATGCCCTTGTCGGCAGCATCCGAATTCGGATCGATGCCGGTGATGGCTAGGCCCTTGCCGTCATCCGACGGGCCGACCGTCAGGCCGAGATCGGCAAGCGCCTTCTCGGAAGCCGGCGGCTGGGCCTGCTCCTGCTGGTCGTTGTCGTCACCAGCGGAAGCCTGCTGATCGGCCGGCAGCGTGCCGAGTTCGACGGTTACGGACTGGGCCTTGCCGGAACGCCATACCGAAAGCTCGACCTTGCTGCCCGGCGTCATCGCACCGATGCGGCGGCTGAGATCGCGGGCATCCTTGACCGGCTCACCATTGACGGCGGTGACGACGTCACCGGTCTTCATGCCCGCCTTCTGGCCGGGCGTGCCCTCCTGAGCGGAGACGACAAGAGCGCCGTTTGCTTCGGAGAGGCCGAGGGAAGTCAGCAATATCCTTGGTGACCGGCTGGATCTGCACGCCGAGGTAACCGCGCGAAACCGTGCCGTCCTTCATCAGGTCGGCGACGACATCCTTGGCGGTAGAAGCCGGGATCGCGAAGGCGATGCCGACGCTGCCGCCCGACGGCGAGAAGATCGCGGTGTTGATGCCTACGACCTGGCCATTGAGGTTGAAGGTCGGGCCACCCGAGTTACCGCGGTTCACGGCCGCATCGACCTGCAGGTAATCGTCATAGGGGCCGGAGCCGATATCGCGGCCGCGGGCCGAAACGATGCCGGCCGTGACCGTGCCGCCGAGACCGAAGGGATTACCGACGGCGACGACCCAGTCACCGACACGGACCTTGTTGTCATCGGCCCAGTTCACGTAGGTGAATTTGCGGCCCTTGCCATCGACCTTCAGCACGGCGAGGTCGGTGCGCGGGTCCTTGCCGATCAGCTTGGCATCGAGCTCGGTGCCATCGTTCATGACAGCGACGAAGGCGGTGCCATCGGAAACGACATGGTTGTTGGTGACGATATAGCCGTCTTCGCTAATGAAGAAGCCGGAGCCTTGAGCGACCGGACGCAGACGGCCCGGGCCGCCCGGCTGGCCGAAGCGGCGCTGCTGGTTCTGGCCCTGGTGGCCCTGCTCGCCGAACTGGCGGAAGAACGGCTTCAGGGCGTCGGGCAGATCGTCAAAGCCGCGGCCGTTGAAATCGAAAGAGAAACCATCACCATCGTCGGAGGCCGGCTTGACGCGGCTTTCGACGCGAACGGAAACTACGGCCGGGGAAACGGCGTCAACGACATTGGCGAAGCTCGGAACCGAGGGAGACTGGACATTGACAGCCTCGGCATAGGAACGGGAAATCTCGACAGGGATACCGGTTGCAAGAACGGCGGCTGCCAGACCTGCAACGGTGGATGCCTGAAGCACCGTTTTAAGGGACGGACGTCCGCGGAAATTTTTCAGCATAAGAGCTCCTTCTCTTTTTTCAGACCCTCTTTCCGGCGATGCCGGATCAGTGATGGACCGAGATATAGGACGCCGCACCTTACTACGAACTGTCCAGCCCATGAAAAATTCGTAATGTACCAACATTCTTTTGGTTGCATGTCGGACAAGGTCAACTCGCGGCTCTCTATTTAACCGATCGGTTGACAATCAAGGTTGGACCCTATATTTAACCATAGAGTTACATACGAGGCCCTTCATGCAAACCGACACTCTAAGCGCCACTTTCGCGGCCCTTGCGGACCCCACGCGGCGGGCCATCATCGCACGGCTGGCCGAAGGCGAGGCTTCGGTCAACGAACTCGCCGCTCCCTTCGACATGAGCCTTCCGGCCGTCTCCAAGCATCTAAAGGTGCTGGAAAAGGCTGGCCTCATCAGCCGGGGCAAGGAGGCCCAATGGCGACCGGCCAGGCTCGAACCGCACATGATGAAAAGCATCGCCGACTGGCTGGAGCAATACCGGCGCTTCTGGGAATCGAGTTTCGACCGCTTGGATGGCTACCTGCAAAATATCCAGAAGGCGGACGACAGCGGCCCCAGCAACTGATCGCCGACCCGCATTTTCAATCATCACAAGGGGAATACCATGGCCGATCAGCTGTCGCGCCCCACATTGCATATGCAGCGGATATTCAATGCACCCCGCGCCCTCTTATGGGCCGCCTGGACCCGGCCGGAAATGGTCGTCGCCTGGCTTGGTCCGGTGGAGTGGCCGGCGGTCAGCGTCGTGCAGGATCTACGTGTGGGCGGCTCCTATCGGGCTTGCCTGAAAAACGCCGAGGATGGCCGGCTGCTGTGGCAGAGCGGCGTCTACAGGGAAATCGAGGAACCCTCGCGCCTGTCCTTCACCTTCCAATGGGAGGATTCGCACGAGGACGGCGAGCCGGTCATAACCCTGGTGACCGTTATCTTCGAGGAACTGGCCGAGGGCCGCACGCGCATGGATTTCACCCATGCGGAGCTGAAATCCGAAGAGAGCCTTGCCGGACACAGACATGGCTGGGAAAGCACCTTCGGCAGGCTGGAAAGCTGGATTGGAAATCAGGGAAATCAAAGGGAGTGATGACCATGAAACTCGTGACGAATCTCGTTTTCAAAGGCGAATGCCGTCAGGCCTTCGAATTCTATGCCAAAGTGCTCGGCGGCAAGCTGAACGGCATGTTCACATTCGCAGAAGCGCCCGGCGACATGCCGATCGATCCGTCCTTCAAGGACAAGATCATGCATGCCTGGCTCGATGTCGGCGACCAGTCGCTAATGGGCTGTGACGCCCCTCCCGGATATCAAGAGGACATGGGCGGCTTCAGCGCCACCTATCACAGCCAGGATGCGGCGGAAACGAAGCGTGTCTACGACGCACTCTCTGAAGGCGGCAAGATAACCATGCCCTTCAACGCGACCTTCTGGTCGCCGGGCTTCGGGATGTTCACCGATCGCTTCGGCACGCCCTGGATGGTCAATACGATCCCGACGGACCGGCAATGAGCAAGAAGGCCATGATCTGGACCGGGCGCGTGCTGACCGGGCTTTTTGCACTCTTCATGTTCGGCGCATCGATCGCACCCAAGCTTCTGGGCCTGCCGGTCGCGGAGGAAACCATGACCGCGCTCGGCTGGCCTAATGGCTATGTACTCATGATCGGCCTGATCGAGCTTACCTGCCTCGTGCTCTACCTCCTCCCGCAGACCAGCGTGTTCGGCGCGGTGCTGATGATGGGGCTGCTCGGCGGCGCGATGGCCACGCAGATCCGGGCCGGAAGCCCGCTCTTCAGCCATATATTGTTCAGCATCTATCTCGGGCTGTTCATGTGGGGCGGGTCGTGGCTGCGTGATCCCGTGGTCAGGGCGCTGTTTCCATACCGGAAAGCGTGAGGATCGCCATTCCGCTGCCGCTGCGGCGGGATGGTTCGCTATTTTTCAAGCAATTCGGCAAGCCTTGCCTGCTCTTCTGCCGTCAGCTTGCTGCCAGTTGGCTTTCCAGCCCGCTTGCGGGCAAAGACGATGAGCGAAACCCCGCCGGCAAGGATCAGCAGCACCGGGGCGCCCCAGAGCAACAGCGTGCGCAGACTGAAGCGCGGCTTCAGCAGGACGAATTCCCCGTAGCGCGAGACGATGTAGTTCAGCACCTGCTCGTCGCTGTCGCCATCGGTAATGCGCTCGCGCACCAGCAGGCGCAGATCCTTGGCGAGGTCGGCATTGGAATCGTCGATCGACTGGTTCTGGCAGACCATGCAGCGCAGTTCGGCCGACAATGTTCGCGCCCGCGCTTCGAGGGCCGGATCGGAGAGCATCTCGTCCGGGTTGACGGCGAAGGCCGGTGCGGCCGCCAGGATCAACGTCAGGACGAGGAGGAAACGCCTGATCATTCCGCCGGCTCCATGGCAGGTGCCACTGGTTTTGCTGGCTTTGCCTTCCTGCTCGGAGCCCCGACGCGCAGGCGCCGGTCGGTCAGCGAGACGAAGCCGCCGAAGGCCATGATGAGCGCCCCGCCCCAGATGCAGAGGATGAACGGTTTCCACCAGATGCGCACGACGATGCCGCCGTCCTTCGTCGCGTCACCCAGCGAGACATAGAGCTGGCTGAGGCCGAACGTGAGAATACCGGCCTCCGTCGTCGGCATCTGCCGGGCAGTGTAGAGCCGCTTGGCAGACCAGACATCGGCCACCTCGGCGCCACCACGACGGATCGAGAAATGGCCGCGATCCTCGGTGTAGTTCGGGCCGGTTGCCGGCCGCATGCCGTCAAAGAGAATGCTGTAGCCGCCGGCCTCCGTCGACTGGCCCTGCTTCATCTCGACCACATGTTCGGTCTGGAAGGTGGTCACGGCGACGATGCCGAGCACGGTGACGCCAAGACCGGCATGGGCAAGCGCGGCGCCGAAGGCCGAGCGCGGCAGGCCGGTCAGACGGCGCCAGGCGATATCAGCCTTCACCTTGCCGATGCCGGCGCGATACCAGAGGTCGGCCGCCGCGCCAAGGATCAGGAACAGGCCGGCGGCAAGGCCGATCACTGCCATGACCGGGCCGCCATGTTCGATATAGAAGAAGACGAGGGCTGCGACGAAAGCGAGACCGGCCACGACATAGAGGCGCTGCAACGCGCCGAGCAGATCGCCGCGTTTCCAGGCGAGCAGCGGGCCGAAGGGCACGATGATCAAAAGCGGCGCCATCAGCAGGCCGAATGTCAGGTTGAAGAAGGGCGGGCCGACGGAGATCTTGTCGCCAGTCAGCGTCTCCAGCACCAGCGGATAGAGCGTACCCGTCAGCACCGTGCCGCAGGCAACCGTCAGGATCAGGTTGTTGACGACGAGCGCGCCCTCACGCGAGATCGGCGCAAACAGACCGCCGGCCGACAGAAGCGGAGCACGGAAGGCAAAAAGCGATAGCGCCCCGCCGATGAAGATCAGCAGAATGCAGAGGATGAAGACGCCGCGGCTCGGGTCGCTCGCGAAAGCATGGACCGAGGTCAGGACGCCGGAGCGCACCAGGAAAGTGCCCATCAGCGACAGCGAGAAGGTCAGGATGGCAAGCAGCACCGTCCAGATCTTCAGCGCTTCCCGCTTTTCCATGACGAGGGCCGAGTGGAGGAGTGCGGTGCCGGCAAGCCAGGGCATGAAGGAGGCGTTCTCCACCGGATCCCAGAACCACCAGCCGCCCCAGCCGAGTTCGTAATAGGCCCAGTAGGAGCCCATGGCGATGCCGAGCGTCAGGAAGGTCCAGGCAGCGAGCGTCCAGGGCCGCACCCAGCGCGCCCAGGCGGCATCGATGCGGCCATCGAGAAGGGCAGCAACCGCAAAGGAGAAGCAGACGGAAAAGCCGACATAACCGAGATAGAGGAGCGGCGGATGGATGGCGAGGCCGATATCCTGCAGCACCGGGTTCAGATCCTTGCCCTCGGCCGGCGCCGGATCGAGGCGGGTGAAGGGATTGGAGGTCAACAGGATGAAGAGGATGAAGGCGACCGAGATCCAGGCCTGGACCGAAAGCACATTGGCCTTCAACGTATCGGGCAGATTGCGGCCGAAGATCGCGACCAGCGCGCTGAACAGCGCCAGAATCAGAAGCCAGAGCATCATCGATCCCTCGTGATTGCCCCAGACGCCGGAGTACTTGTAGATCAGCGGCACCAGCGAATGCGAATTCTCCCAGACATTCTGGACGGAGAAGTCGGAAACCACATGGGCATAGGTCAGCACGCCGAAGGAGAAGGCAACGAGGGCAAAGAGCAGGACCGAGCCGAGCGGCGCCACATCCATCATCGCCTGATCGCCGCGCCTTGCACCGATGACGGGCACGAGCGACAGGATGATTGCCGTTGCGAGCGCCAGAACCAGCGCATAGTGGCCGATCTCGATGATCATGGCGTTGCCCTTGTCTGTTGTCCCTGGGCTTCCTGGCCCTTTGCCGCCTCGCCTTGCGGTGCGGCCCCCTTGCCCTCTTCCCAGAGGCCCTGGGCCTTCAGCCTGTCGGCGACTTCCTTGGGCATATAGGTCTCGTCATGCTTGGCAAGCACGGTATCGGCGGTGAAGACATTGCTGCCTGTCTCGAACGCGCCCTCGGTCACCACCCCCTGCCCTTCGCGGAAGAGATCGGGAAGGATGCCCTGGTAGCGGACATTGACGATCTGACCGCTCGGATCCGTCACGGCAAAACGCACGACCGAGCCCTCGCCGCGCATGACGCTGCCCTCGCCCACGAGGCCGCCGAGGCGGATGCGGGTGCCTGGTGCGATCGGGTTGCTGGCGAGATCGCCGGGCATGTAAAAATAGGCGACCGACTGGCTGAAGGCGAACATGACGAGCAGCACGGCGGCGGCAATGAAGCCCATGCCGCCGGCAATCACCGCCATGCGTTTCTGCTTGCGCGTCATTCGCTCAATCCCTCCGTCGCGATGCCGAGCTCCTTGCCGAGCGCCAGCAGCTGCCTGCCCTCATCGCCTGATGCCGGGAAGGCTGCAAGCCCGCGCTTCAGGGCGCCTGCAGCGCGATCCTTGTCGTTCAATACGGCGTAAGAGCGGACGAGACGCATCCAGCCCTCGAAATTGTTGGGATCAGCTGACAGCTTCGCATCGAGGCTTTCCACCATGCCGCGGATCATCTGCTGCCGGTCGCCGCTACTCATCGTCTCAGCCGCGGCCACATCCTCGGAAGTCGGGCCGCCCGGCGCCGCGGGCTGGGCCTCGGGTGCTGCCGCCTGACCGCCATTCTTGGCGATGTGCTCGTTGACCAGCGGCAGCCAGGGGGCATCGGCAGGCGATTGCTTCGCCAATGTCTCGAAAGCGCTCCGCGCCTCTTCCGGCTGACCCGCCTGCTCCATGCTCAGGGCAATGTAGAAACGTGCACGCGGATTGTTCGGCTCGAGGGAGAGCGACTGTTCGAGCAGCTTGCGCGCATCTTCCGTCACCACGCCTTCTGAGACCGCCATCAGCGTTTCGGCAAGACCGTCGAGACGCGCGGGGCTCGGGCCGAGCAGGCGGATAGCGTTGCGATAGGCGGTCTCGGCATCGGAAACGCGCATGGTGCTGAAATAGATCGGCGCCAGCACATCCCAGCCCTTGCCGTCGTCAGGGTTCTGCGCCAGATGCCGTTCCGCCTTGGCGACGAGGACGGCCATATCATTGCCGGGATTGGCAAGCCGCGCCTCCAGCGGCTGCGACGGCAGGTCGGGCCTGCCGGTATTCATGTAAAGACAGAGCCCGATGACGGGCAGGAGCAGCACGATGAAGGCTTCGGTCAAGCGGTGATGCCGCGCGGGCTTGCGCAGTTCGGCTGGAGCAGCACCGGAAACGGCGATCAGCCGCCGGCCGATTTCGGCGCGCGCATATTCGGCCTCATCGGCGCTGATCAGACCGCCCGAGAGATCCCTGTCGAGTTCGCGAAGCTGATCGCGATAGACAGCCACTTCACCGGCGTGCGTATCCTCCACCGTCTTTGCTCCACGCAAAAGAGGGTAAAGCAGAATGGCGGCAACGGCCGCCGTCAGGACGGCCACGAGAATCCAGAACAGCATATTGGCCCAAATACTTGAAGCGCGCCCTCATTCCAACTGCCAATGCCGTGTTGACGAAGATTTGAGGCTTTTGGCCGCAAGGATAGCGGGAAAAAGAGATCAACCGAGCGGCGACCAGGTGCCGTTTTCGTTGCGACAGGCGACACCGCGCGCCAGCGTATCCTTGCCGTCGGCAGTGACCGTATGGGTGTACTGGCGGCAGTTCTGCGAACCGACCTGATAGGGCGCTGCGGCCACGACGCTGCCATTGGCGTCTCGGCCGGTCCAGGTGACCGGCTGGCCGACGGCGGCTCCTTCCAGGGCGCGATATTCGGCTTCCAGCGCCCGCTGCTTGTCGCTGTCGCTGAGTTCCACACCGGTGCGGCCGACGATGCCACCCTGCAAAGCGGAAATGAAAGCAGCGGAAGCCGGGGGCTTGCCGCCGAAGAGACCGCGCGTTGTGGCGCCCTTCGTCGTCGTGCAGCCAGAGAGCGCAACGGCGACGAGAAGGGAAGAAACGATCATGCCTTGCGAACGTAGAGTCATTGCAATCGAACCACGATCAGGGGTGAAATAACAGCCGATCGAAGTGCAGAGTCCCCGTGTCAGCATTAAGGCAAAGCATGCTATACATTTGCCACTATCTTTGTGACATCAAGCAGTTGCTCATGCAACATCCTTTGTCACACCCGGCAGGATAAGCTTGGCCTTGAGCCCGCCCCACTCTCCGCGGGAGAGTTCCAGCCGACCCTGGTATTCATTGGAAATTTCCGTGACGATGGAGAGACCAAGGCCTGTTCCGGGCTTGCTCTCATCCAAGCGCCGGCCGCGTTTCAGTGCCTCGCGGATCTGGTCAGGCTCCAACCCCGGACCGTCATCCTCGACGGCAAGCTCCACCCAATGTTTGCGGGCGCTGGCTTCCGTTCCCTTCACGTCGTCACCGGCTTCGACTGCCGAGAGGCGCACCTTGCTCTTGGCGAAACGGGCGGCGTTTTCGAGGAGGTTGCCAACCGTCTCCTCGAGGTCCTGCTGTTCCATGGCGACGGCGAGATGCGGCGGCTGGACGATCAGCTCGAACTCGGTCTCGACATTCAGGCGACGCATGACACGCACCAGCCGTTCGAGCGCCGGTTCGGCATCGGTGCGCGCAAGCACGGATTCGCGTTGGGCGGCGATGCGCGCGCGGTTGAGATAGGTTTGCACCTGTCCCTGCATGGCCTCGGCCTGATTGCGCACGAGGTCGCCATGCGAGCGCTCCAGCACGCGCGCTTCATTGAGCAGCACGGCAATCGGCGTCTTCAGAGAATGGGCGAGATTGCCGACCTGCATGCGGGCCCGCTCGACAATGCGGCGGTTGCTGTCGATCAGCGCATTGACCTCATTGGCAAGCGGCAGGATTTCGCGCGGGAAATCACCCTTCAACTGCTCGCTTTCACCGGCGCGGATGCGCTCGAGAGCGGCGCGCGCCTTATCCAGCGGCTTGAGGCCGTAGAGAATGGCGAGAGCGTTGACGATGAGACTGCCGACGCCGAAGCCTGCCAGCGCAAGATAGAGACGATGGGAGAAATTGCGGACATCGTCTTCCACGACATCGACATTGCCTGTCACGCGGAAGCGTGCGGCGCGGCCATCGGTGTCGAGCACCACTTCGGTTTCGGCCACCTGTACCCTGTTCCCGGAAGCGTCCGTCACCTGGTAGTAGCGTTCATAGTTCTTGTCGAAGGGTGCTTCGACGACAGAGAGTACCGGGATCGTCGCAGACCCCAGCGAGGGCGAGACGAGTGGCGCGGTCGTATAGGTGCCGAGCGGCTCGACCACCCAGTACCAGCCTGTCTTCGGCTGGGCGAAACGCAGGTCGCCGAGCTGCGGACTGCCTGACAGCGCGCCCTGATCGCCGATCGTGACGGAATTGATGACGTTGTAGAGCTGCGCGCGCAGCAGGTCCTGAAAGCCGCGCTCCGCGCTGCGCCTGTAGAGCGTCGAGATCAACAGGCCGATCACCACCAGCGCCACTGTCGACCAGACCGTGGTCAGAAGCAGCACGCGTGCGGTGAGAGACTTAATTCGCATTGGTCGGCGCTTGGATGCGGTAACCGAGACCGCGCACCGTTTCGATCAGATCGACGCCCATCTTCTTGCGCAGGCGGCCGACGAAGACTTCGATCGTGTTGGAATCTCGGTCGAAATCCTGATCGTACATATGTTCGACCAGTTCCGTACGGGAGACCACCTCGCCCATGTGATGCATGAGATAGGCAAGCAGGCGATACTCATGCGAGGTAAGTTTCAGGGTGACGCCGTTGACGATCGCCTTGGAAGTCTTGGTGTCGAGGCGCACCGGGCCGCAGACGATTTCGGAGGAGGCATGGCCGGCCGCCCGGCGGATCAGCGCCCGGATGCGGGCCAGCACTTCCTCGACATGGAAGGGCTTGGTCACATAGTCGTCGGCGCCCGCGTCGATGCCGGCCACCTTGTCGCTCCAGCGGTCGCGGGCGGTCAGGATCAGCACCGGCGTCGTGCGGCCGGCGCCACGCCATTTTTCAAGGACAGTCACGCCATCCATCTCGGGCAATCCGATATCGAGGATGATCGCGTCATAAGGCTCGGTGTCGCCGAGAAAGTGGCCCTCCTCGCCGTCGAACGCCTGATCGACGACATATCCCGCCTCTTTGAGCGTGTCGCTCAGCTGCCGGTTCAGATTGACGTCGTCTTCGACTACCAGAATGCGCATCGCTTCGCCTTCTTCCGCTGCAAATCACTGGAACCTTGATAAGCCGATTCCGCTTACATCGGAACCTTTACCGTCACCTTGCGCGGACGCTGGCCGTTACCCTGAACGAGAACAGTTATGATGCAGCTATTGCCCACCGGCTGCACGGAGAGAAGCTGGCCGCCCGTCTCGTCCACGACCTGCTGGGCTGCGGCGCTGCAATCGCCCGCCACACGCAGGACAAGCGTGTGTGTATCGTCCGGTGAGGGCGCCGAAACCGCCAGGCCGGCGGCCAATGCTGCGACGCTCAGAGGAGAGGCCATGTGCTGTGCTTTCAATGTAATGCCAACTTGCCCAGACTATGTACTCAAGCGACCTGAATGGCAAATGAATGCACGGCTATGCAGGTTTTTTAGAACAATTCTCGACTATTGCGCGAAATATACCTGATTTCCGAATGATGGACGGAAACTGTCGTAATGTGCTCATACGCAACGAAAATTCCGGCATCGGTCGGACCGGTAGTGGATCTGCTCGATCGAGCCTTTCACCAGCAGGTTGAAGCTGCTATCGCTTGACGCGTCTTCATTCATTTCATTTCAAAATCGATGCAAAAATCATTTTCGCTCCGTACGGCGCAGACGGTTGGCGTGCTCGCCGTCACCCAGCTTATCAGCTGGGGAACCACCTTCGATATGCTCGGCGTCATGGGACGCGTCATCGCGCCGTCGCTGGGCCTTCCAAATGAGGCAATCTTCGCCGGCTTGACGATCATGATGATCATCAGCGCCTTCGCCGGTCCTGCCACCGGGCGCTGGCTCGGCCGCTATGGCGCGGCAAAGGTCCTGGCCGCCTCGTCGATCACCTTTGCGATCGGGTTGCTGCTGCTGGCCGCCACCACGAATGTCATCCTTTATGCCATTGCCTGGGTGGTGATCGGGTTCGGCGGCGCGCTCGGTCTCTCGGCGCCCTGCTACACCGCCGTCGTGGAGCGCGAGGGCGTGAACGGCAAGCGCGTCATCGCCATCCTCATGCTGTTCACCGGTCTTTCGGCCACCATTTTCTGGCCTATCCTGACATTGCTCAACGAAAACTTCGGCTGGCGCATCACCTTCGTCGTCAGCGCCGGCCTGCAATTCTTCATCTGCCTGCCGCTGCACCTCTTCGCCCTGCCGAAACCGGTCGCAAGCCATACACAGGGAGCCGCCGCCGAAATGCCACCGGTGGCGCTTTCGCCGGCCGACCGGCGCAAAGCCTTCCTGCTGATTGCCATCTCCACCACGCTCTGCACCTTCATCACCTTCGGCGTCTCGCCGTCTCTGCTCGAAATCTTCCGCCAGTCCGGCGCATCGCCGGCCCTTGCCCTGCAGCTTGGCTCGGCCCGCGGCGTGATCGGTATTTCGGCGCGTGCGCTCGACATGCTGCTCGGCAAGCGCGGCAATCCGATCCTGACATCGGTCATGGGCGTCAGCCTGATGCTGTTCAGCTTCCTGATGCTCTTCGTCGTGCCGCCGTCGGCGCCTCTGCTCATCACCTTCGTGCTGCTCTACGGTTTCGGCTCCGGCGTGCTGGCTGTGGCGCGTGCGCTGCTTCCGCTCGCCCTTTTTTCGGCCAGGGAATACGGGCTGCAGGCAGCCCGCCTGTCGATGCCGCAGAACCTCGCCAATGCGATCGCGCCCGTCATCTTCACCGCAGTTCTCGACCGCGCCGGCGCCGGTCCGACCTTGATCATCTGCGCAGTGCTTGCGGCCATCGCCCTGGTTTTCGTTTTGATGCTGATGGCACTGGTGCGTGGCGCAAGACCGAGCGTCCAGCCAGCCTGACCGACAGGAGAAGCCCATCCCATTTGCCGGCGGCCGGCTCGTCTTCCAAGGCCGGCCGTTTAAATCCGTTGATTATGATGTCCCCACAACCAGCGGAGAACCAGCGCCCTGCCCTCGGCGCAGGAAGCCCGGTCAGTCGGCGCCAAAGACTGCAAATCCGTTAAGCTTCTGAATCCTTTGCAGCTTTTTCCTCAATGGTTGATTCCGGCTCTTTACAGATTGATTCATCGGCAACCGGCGCGGCATCCAATTTCTCCCTATCCATTTGAATATGAATAAGAATTTTCAAAATGAGCCTTAAATGCGGTGTTTTGGGCGCTAAGTCATTGATCCTGTTTAAGTGATCCACTTGACCTCAAAACTTCGCGTAAAGAATTTCAAAATCAGAGGCAGCCTTTGCTGAAATCGAATTTAAAAAGAAGTTTTGGCCTTGGATGCATCACTTAAACAGAATCAATGACTTAGCCGATAAATCACGGCAAATATGCCGGAAGTTGAAAAATACTTATTCATTTTCAAGAGGATAGGCCTTTCGCCGAAGCGGCGCGGTCGCGATCGTCAATGCTGCAGGGGCGTAGTGACTGCCTTGCCACTATCGAAATCGGCCGCAGTCCTGGTATCGCGGAGCGGCTTTACCGTGCGTGTCGAGAGATCATAATCGGGATGCGACTTGTAGGCGGCGAGCGCTTCCTCACTCTCGAATTCGCCGTAGACGACAAAATCGACAGCATTGCCCCACTGGTCGGTCTTGACGTTTTCGCCAATCTCCAGCTTCAGCGCGTGCGGGATGCCCGTCAATATCGAGAGCCCCCTGCGTACTGCCTCGCGGTTTTCCTCCGGCACGGTGAAGAAGACGATATGGCGGATCACGCGAAACACTCCTGGGGCAATTCTCTGAGCCTGGGCTCTCTGGGCCGGCAACCGGGCGATAACACGCGCCGCCCGGGCCTTCAACCGGGCTACAATGTCGCGTCACTGACCAACAAAGCTTGAGCCGCACGGGCGAGCCTGATGTTACGACCAAGATCGCGCTGCCGAACCAAACCTAACGATCAGCGCGGCAAGCGCCGCTACCATAAGAAGGTAGGCGAGAAGGGCCTGCCACGCTCCCATCGGGAGGCCGACGAGTAGCAGGGTGTCGTTTCCACCAGGGATAAGGAGCGCCCCAAAGCCCATAAGCATCCCGCCCGTTATCCTTCGCGACACACTTCCCCTTGTCGGCCAGGTTAGCGAAAATCGATGTCCGCGAATTCTCGCCGAAACGAGACTGCCTCCGAACATGCAGACAAAAATGAGCGAACTCGTCACTGGGATCGAAAGCATCGATCCAATCGAGGTGGTGATCGAGAAGCGGGGGGCAAACTCTGACAAGGTGGCCGAAGTTATGCCGATCGTACCCATTGCTAGCGTCAGCCGCCGAAAGTTCGTCTCGGATTTGAAAGAGACACCCAGTCTTAGAAAGAGAAATACGGACAGAACCACGAGCAACGCTCCGAGCGCAAGCGGCGGTGCGGCGCTGATCGGCATCGGTGCCGGGTGGAACTCGAGCGCAAAGTCGAGGGAGAGGATGACCAGAATACCGAGGAACGTGAAGCCGAACTCCAGGTCCCCGTTGCCAAAGTGCCCGACCGATCCAAAGATGCAGGCACCGTTCACGTACACGCCGACGCCAAAGAGGATGGCTGCGCTGACCATATGAAGCAAAGGAGACCATCCAGCATGCATGGTCGGCAACGTATCGAGGGCAATATATCCGACGGCAGCCCACACCGCGCATTCGGCCAAAGCAAGAAGTCGTGCGGGTCGGCGCTCGGAAACCAACTCGGTCGTAGCGATGAAGGTGCAGATCGAACCGTAGTTCATCGCGAAGCCGAGTACGAAGCTCAGCGTACCGATAACGCTGAAACCCGCCCATGTCTCGAAACCTGCTGGCTCCGCACCGCCGGGCAATCCGTCCACAGCACCAATCCTCCGTTCAGAAAAGAAGATCGCGCTTCGCAGAATGGCACGAGTTTCGATTTCAGTGAACGGCGAAGGCCCCGATCCGAACTGGATCGGGGCGTTCGCACCAAAGGCTAACTGCCGGGCTCTCGGATCTAGGCTCTGGCGGACCGGACCGCGAGAAGGGAATCCATTGCAATCCAAAGGGATAGCGCTAGCAGCCCGACGTCCTTGAGCAGGAATTGTCCAGGAGCGACCGAAATGGCCGGGAACCCGAGCTCGGGAACAATCACGCCAGGGGTCGTCACCATGAAGCTGATGGTGGTGGCGAACAGTCCGGAAGACAGGACGCCTCCCAGTAGCGAGTAGACCGGGCTAATGAACCTTGCTGCTATCAGTGCGCCGATACTCAGTTCCAGGACGCCAAGAAAGCTCGAAAAACCTCGAACACTGAAGATCGCATACATCCAGCTTACAAGGGCGCTGTTACTGACCAGATCGACGAGTCCCTGCGCTTCGTAGGCTGTAAATTTCATGCCACCGAACCAGGCATAAATCACGGTGATCGAGACATAGAGGCCGGCGGTTGTCGCCGAACGGCCATAGGTATCCGCCAGATGCAAGATGCCGAAGGTGCTCCTGGACGCCGGCTGCTTGCCGAGACGATTGATAGCTTGGGTCATTTCCTTCTCCCATTGAATTGATCTCCAGAGGCTCCTCGCCTCCATAGAAATCGATACAAATCTGTATCGATAATAACGAAATACTACAGAACTGTATCGTTTAAAAATCACGAAAGCGCGATCGTCAACCGCCTTCGATAGTGAAGGCATGCGGGCTGCCTTGGCAGAAGTGGCGTCTAAAGGAATCTTCCTGCGCTTGCGCGTTGCCTTTGGTTGCTGGAATACCTAATTGTCGCTACAGATCAGTTCTGTTTGAGGAGTGACAATGCGGCGATCAGAGATCAGGGACCATCTTCTTGAAACGGCCCTCCGCCTGTTCAACCAGAAGGGCTATCAGGCAACGGGGGTCGATTTGATCATTGCGGAAAGCGGCGTCGCGAAAACAACCTTGTATCGGCACTTCGAGACGAAGGAGGATCTGATCGTTGCCGCGCTCGAGCGGCGCGACGAGGAGGACCGCCGTGAGATGCGGGAGTTTGTGGAAAAGCGTGCAAGTGATCCGGCAGAGCGGATTTTATTGACGTTCGACTTTCTGCAGCTCTGGTTCAAGGACAAGGACTTCAGGGGCTGCAGCTTCATGGCCGCTACCGGAGAACACAAGGACATCGTCGATCCCGTGTTTCGTGCCGCCAGCATGCACAAGCGCCTGACGCTCGCCTATTTCGAAGAACTTGCTCATGCCGCACGGTACCGTGATCCGAGACGTGTGGCGGACGAAATCAATATTCTTCATGAGGGAGCAACGGCCGTAGCCCAAGTGGTTCGCACAGCGGAGCCCGGCCGCCAGGCGAAACGGATGGCGGCGGCTATCCTCGCGACGATGGAACGCGATTAGTCAGAAACCAGTAATCGCTCCATCCGCCAGATAGGGCTGGCGTCGTCGGCTTCAGCTGCTTCCGGCTGCCTCGTTGGCAAAGTGAGTCAGCCAGACTTTTGTTCGTTGCTTGTCCCGTTCCGCATAGTCGCGGACGGCCTGTTCGAGGCCGCTGGAATCGGGTGGATCGTTGTCAGCACCGATCTCGGCAAGCCGCATCGTGTACCATGCGGTGATCCCACCCTCCGGAGCGTCTGAGAACCTGGGAAAGGACGGCTCCGATTTCTGGTCTTCTTTCCAAAGATTGGGAAGAGAAGGCTCAAGGACGAGCGCGCGCGCAAGACCGACAATGTCAATGGCACCGCATGTCACGGCGTCTTCAGCCTGCCCGCGGGTCTTGAAACCGCCTGTCAGCATAAGAGGCTTGGTTGTGACAGCGCGTGCGCGTTTCGCGAACTCGAGGAAGTAGGGTCCCCGGCCCGCCCTATCGGAGGCTGATTTTGCGCCAGGAAAGTAAGTCCCGCCGCTGATATCGATCAGGTCGATCGAAGATCGGTCCAGCGCCGCCACCACGTCGAGCGCGTCATCTTCGTCGAACCCTCCTTCCAGTTCGTCCGAAGAATTCAGTTTCACGGCGATCGGGAAAGCCGGCCCGACAGCGACCCGGGTGGCTTCGATAACTTCCAGCAGAATCCGCATACGATGGGCGATCTCCCCTCCGTATGCATCGCGCCGCCTGTTGAACAGCGGTGAAAGAAACTGGCTCAGTAGAAATCCATGTGCCGCGTGAATCTGCACACCGCCAAACCCGACCTGCTGCGCTAGCCGGGCTGTCGTTGCATATTGCGAGGGCAATCGGCCTAGTTCCTTCAATGTGATTTCCGCACAACGCAGGCCTTGGAGGTCGAAAGCACTCGGACCCCTCGGGCTGCTTGTCGGTGCATAGGCAAGGGCTCCAGCGTGGCCGAGTTGCAGCCAAAGCCCAGTGCCGTTTTTGCTGCCGTGCAGAGCAAGTTTCCGGAACGGTTCGAGGTCCGATGCTTCGTTGAGCACCAGGTTACCGGGGTTCTCGGCATAGCCGGAGGTAAGCTGGACCTCTCCGATTATGGATAGGGCCAATCCACCTTCGGCCCAGCGTTGATAGAGCCTCATCTGCGCAGCGGTCGGATGCCCAGTTCCGTCGCCCAGTGAATCCGACATCGCTGATTTTGCAATTCGATTACCAAGGGTCAAACCGCAAGGCAGCTGAAGCGGTTCAAACAGTGGCCCACGACCTTGCTCTAGAGCTCTCACGACCATTACCCTCGACATTCAATTTATCGCTGAAAACGGGCGGCAGGACAATGTCAGTTGCATCGTCGCGATAGTGTGTTGGCTAGCAGGTGCAAGTCGTCAGCCTACCAGCAGTTTCGACTCGCGAGGCTCGCCGACCTGAGGCGTTGAGATCAAGTCGATGAACCGCATTGCTCCATGCTGATCGCCGCGAGGAAGGTTTGCGCATAGTCGGCGAGCTTCTCGGCCCTGTCGGTGCCGTTGACGATGCGGCGCGCGTTGACCCAGTCTTCCCTTTCCTCGCTGAGGTGATCGCAAAGCCGGTGGCTGGTGAAGCTGCCGCGCAGCATGCCCTCGATCAGGATCGTCACAGCCGGCGCCATTTCCATGGCGCGATCGGGATGAGCGACGAGATCGATGCCGGTTACCTCGCTCATCGCCTCATAGTTTCTCTTGTGGGTGAGTTGCACCAGCCCGCGGCCGAGCCAGTACTTGCCGTCCTCATCCGCCCGCCAATAGGGCGACTTCACCCAGGAGAGCCGACCCGAAGCGAAGGCGGTCTCGAGAATTTCCACGGCGCGCGAATCGCTCGTCGCCAGCGTCTCGCGTACAGGCTGCATGGTGTAAGCAGTCTCATGAAATGCGGTCGCTAATATATAGGCCAGCCAGCGCCGATCAGCGGTAGCCAAATTCGCGTTCCAGTAGTCGAGTATCGCGTTCATGCCTTCGATCTGGGCCGGCGTGAGGCTGCCCTTGAACAGGCTGTGCTGCACAGTGTCGAAGAAGGATTGCCGATCGAGTGTGACGGTCATGATGCTTTTCTCCGAGGCCTGCTGTGGTTAATGTCCGCTTAATCGATTGAAATTTTTTTAATCGTTTCAAGTGTGACCGGGGTAGATTTACACGCTGTTTTTCTTGTGCGATGCCTCCATCCGCAAGCACACTCTTGCTGAGGAAGAGAGGGACACGATGCCGACCACCGCAGAAACTCCGACCAAGATCCCCCAGCACGTCGTCGACCAGATGGAAAACGAATGGCGCCAGGTACGCACGCAGCGCGAGAATCCGCGCCCGGTCCGTCTGCCCTCCCAGAACGACTCTTAAACACAATCCTGACGAGTGAGGATGTCCTGAACCCCTCACTCGCAGCCTTCTGCATTGGCGTCATCCGCGCTCCAGCCGCGGCGGCCACGGACTATTCCCCAAGTCTCGTCGCAGCCAGCCTGACGGCCAATCGACCAAGGGTCCTGCGGAACATATCCTTGTCATCCAGCGCCCGCGAGAGCACCAGCGCGCCCTGGATGCCCGAAACGGCTTCTTCGGACGCGGCAAGCGCGACATCCTCGGCGTAGCCGGCGCGGATCAGTGCCTGGCGCAGTGCCTCGATCCAGCGAACGAAATAATCTTTGATGACGGGCGAGAAGCGCTGCCGCGTTTCGTCCAGCGCAAAGGCACCGACGAGGCAAATGCGGCTGCCGGAGCGGAAATAGTCCATCACGTTGGCCCACATCGCATCGATCGCCGCCCCGGAATCGTCACCGCGCAACGGCTCGTAGATGGCGCGTTCGAACCAGCCGTCGACATCGGCAAGGACGGCCGCCGCCATCTCTTCTTTCCCGCCAGGAAAGAAGTGATAGAGGCTGCCCTTGCCGATGCCGGTGCGCTCGGTAATGCGGCTCAACGTCGTGCCCTCGTAGCCGAGCTCGCGGAAGATCTCTGCGAGCAGCGGCACGACATCGGCACGTTCATAAACGGTCTTCACAGTTCACCTCGAGGCCTCAAAGGCCGAGGTCGGAGAGGCCCGGATGGTCATCGGGCCGCCGGCCGAGCGGCCAGTGGAACTTGCGATCCGATTCCTTGATCGGCAGATCGTTGATGCAGGCGAAACGGCGCTGCATCAAGCCCTCCGCATCGAATTCCCAATTCTCATTGCCATAGGAGCGGAACCAGTTGCCGCTGTCATCATGCCATTCATAGGCAAAGCGCACGGCAATGCGATTATCGGTGAAAGCCCAGAGCTCCTTGATCAGCCGGTAATCCAGCTCCTTTGCCCACTTGCGTGTCAGGAAAGCAACGATCTCGGCACGGCCGGTCACGAATTCGGCGCGGTTCCGCCACTGGCTGTCTGGCGCGTAGACGAGCGAGACGCGCTGCGGATCGCGGCTGTTCCAGCCGTCTTCGGCAAGGCGAACCTTCTGGATTGCAGTTTCACGGGTGAAGGGAGGAAGCGGTGCAGGCATATCTGGTCTCCTTGATTAATCTGTACCTCTTGTTACTCATTGTACTGATCGGTACAGGAAATGCAACAGACTTGAATACCAGGCTCCTGCGGCATTTTGGCTTCGGAGAAATCCGGTGACGGCTGGGCAGCAAAAAAGGCCGCTCGCTTTCCGAACGGCCTTTCATTGTGAAGGGTCAGCATGCCTGACAGTAGCAAAATCTTGGCTGCCTGAGATCAGGCGAGCTTGCCCTCTTCGGCCTTATAGAAATACTGGCTTGCGACCAGCCATCCTTTCAGCGGTCTCAGCGGCGGAATACATGTAGCGAACATGAAGGGGCCGGTGACCAGCAACTGCACCCAAAGCGGTGCAGAGAAGGCAACTTCCAGCCACACACCGAGCAGCACGCTCGGCACGCAGGCAAAGCAGATGACGAAGAAGGCAGGCCCGTCAGCCGGATCGGCGAAGGAATAATCCAATCCGCAGACTTCGCACTCCTTCTGCAGCGTGAGGAAACCCTTGAACATATGCCCCTGTCCGCAGCGCGGGCAGCGGCCCCGGATGCCAGTCTGCATCGGAGGGAGAGGAGGATATTCGGCGTCCATGGCGATCTCGCTTTTCGACTTTGCGAGGCATCAGGAAATCCATTCAATGCCCCATAATGAATGCATACAATATAATTACATTGAAAGGGAATTGCCAGTCCATTAGTCAGAATGACGCAGAGATCTTTTGGGTTAGGCTCATGAGGCGCGAGGGCGTGGCGGGAAGATCCAATCATGAGCCGGACGAGATTGCGCGCTCGCCAAAAGCCCCTCCCCAACCCCTCCCCGCAAGGGGGAGGGCTAACTTGTGGCGCCCCTTCACTCCTTCCGAAACACCGAATAAGTGACAGCCGAGCGCGGCAGATTAAGCCCCTCCCCCTTGCGGGGAGGTTTGGGGCAGGGTCTTTATTGATTGAATTGAAGGCGTTAGACGGAGCAACGGCTCAGAAGAAAGACGCCGACATTTCCGGCGGGCCTTCCAGCGCATGGGCCATGAAGTCAAGCGCGCCCTTAAGCCTCTCGCGGCCGATCGGACCACCAAGGCAAACACGGACGGCTTCGGGTGCTGCACCTTCCACCGTGAAGGCGTCGCTCGCGACTACACCGATGTCTGAAGAGCGCATGTGGCTGCTGAAAGTGGATCGGGTCCAGCCATTGGTGAGCGGCAGCCAGATGTTGAAGCTGATCGGATCGGCTTTGTAGCTGCCCCCGGGGAGGATATTCGCCACCATCTGCTGGCGAGCACCTGCCTCGGCGCGAATGAAGCGCAGGATCGTGTCTGCCGTACCATCCTCGATCCAGCGCGTCGCGAGCGCAACTGATATCGGCGAGGCCATGACATTATTGGCGCGCATGGCGCTGACGAAGGGCCAGATCGCCTTGGTGTCCGGCGCCACCACATAGGCCAGCCGCAGGCCGGCGCCGATACATTTGGCGAGGCCGCCGATATGCCAGGTGAGATCAGGCGCGATTGCGGCCAGCGGCGGCGGGCCGTGCAGCGGGATGAAGCCATAGGCGTCATCCTCGACAACGGGCACGTGATATTTGCGGGCGACGGCAGCGATTTCCTCGCGACGCTTTTCCGGAATGGTCAGCGTCAGAGGGTTCTGCAAGGTTGGATTGAGATAAAGCGCCTTCGGCTTCAAGCGCTCGCAGGCTTCTGCAAAGGCATCGGGCAGGATGCCCTCTTCATCCATCGGCAGACCGGAAAGATTGAGGCGCAGCTGGGCGGCGATCGAGCGCATGCCGGGATAGGTGATGTTTTCCGACAGCACGGTTTCGCCGGGCTTTGCCAGAAGACCGAAGATCGCCAGCAGCGCCGGATGCGCGCCGGGTGTGACGAAGATGCGCTCCTGCGAAGGCAGTAGGCCGCGGCGTGCAAGCCAGGTGGCAGCCGCCTCCTTGTCCATGCCGGAACCACCAAATCCCTGATAGCGCAGCAGCGGAATAAGATTGGCGGCCACCGCCGACATGCCTTCGCGCATGCGTGTCAGCAGTTCCGGATCGTCAGGCTCGGGCGGCAGGTTCATCGAAAAATCGACCACGGATGTCCGGCGCGGATCCGGCGCAGCATCCGCAAAAAGGTCGCGCCGTTCCCTACCCTGCCCGCCCGTCACGAAGGTGCCGCGGCCGACATGCGAGTCCACCAGCCCACGCTTCTGCGCCTCCACGTAGCCGCGCGCAACAGTCGTGAAATCGATGTTGAGGCGCTTTGCGAGTTCGCGCTGCGGAGGGAGCCTGTCGCCCGCTGCCAGTGCGCCGCTTCGCAAATCCATCTCGATCAGATCGGCGACTGCCATGTAACGGGGGCTCGAAGAGCGGCTGAGGTCTGGATGCCAGTCTTTCATGTCGTAATCCGCAATGCGCATCCGGACTGATACGGCCGGCCGAAATTGACTGTATATTGTTGGGCGGCGATCCTGTCATCCTAAAACATCGGCATGCGACAGCGTATCACTCAGCGGACCGTTCCGCCTGCCTAAGCGCATCCCTAAGCACATCAAACACCCTGCTTTCCAGCGTCTGCGAGACATTGAACCGCATGAAGCCGGTGGCGGATTGCGACAGGCTGAAGGCGTTGCCCGGCGCGAGCACGACATTCCGGGCAAGTGCTGCGCGCGCGACTGCCGCAGCATCCAGACCATCCGGCAAATGGCACCAGAGGAACATGCCGGCCTGCGGCTCCAGCCAGGGGCGAATGCCCAAAGCTTTAAGCCGGGAGGACACCTCGAACATCGTCCTGGACAATCGGCTGCGCAGTCCGTCGGCATGTTTGCGATAGCTGCCGTCGCTGAGCACACCAAGCACCAGTTCGGCATTCAGCCGGGCGCCGCCGAAGGAGGTGGCGATCTTGAGGTCGATCAGGCCCTCGATCCATTCCGGCCGTGCGGCGATGAAGCCACAGCGGGCGGCGGCCGAGAGCGTCTTGGAGAAGCTGCCGATATGGATGACACGATCGAGGCCGTCGAAGGCGGCAAGGCGGGGTGCCGGCATCAGTTCGAAATCGGCGAAAATATCGTCCTCGATGATGGTGAGGCCGTGTTGTTCGGCAAGCTTCAGGAGCCGGTGCGCCGTAACCGGCGAGAGCGTGGCGCCTGTTGGATTGTGGATTGCAGAATTGGTGATGTAGAGGCGCGGCCGATGCTCGGTAAGCGCTGCGGCGAAGAGCTCGATATCGGGGCCGGAGGGCGTATAGGGAACGCTGACGACCTTGGCGCGGTGGGCTCTGAGCAGGGCATGGAAATTGAAATAGCAGGGATCGTCCACCAGCACGGTATCGCCGGGCTCGATCAGGAAACGGCAGAGAAAGTCGATCGCCTGCGTGCCGGATTCGGTGAGCATGACCTGGTCCGGCGATGCCTCGATGCCGCGCTCGGCCGCGCGGCGTGCGATCAGCTGCCGCAGCGGCTTGAGGCCAAGGGGCGCGCCGTAATCGGAGAGGCTTGCGGCATCGGCGCGCGACAGGGATCGAAGGGTTCGGCGGATCGCCTCTTCCGGGAGCCATGCGGGCGGCAGCCAGCCGCAGCCGGGTTTGAGGTCGCTTTCCTGCGCCTCCAGCGATTGCCGCGATACCCAGAAGGGATCGACGGCGCGGTCGAGCTTCGGGCCAATATCGGCGAGCGAGAGCGGAGCCGTCTGGCTCGCGACATAGAAGCCGGAGCCCGGGCGCGAGAGGATCGCGCCTTCGGCGACCAGCCGCTCATAGGCATCGACCACGGTCGAGGCCGAGACTTTCAAAGATCCCGAGAGACTGCGGATCGAGGGCAGCTTGGCGCCGGGTGTGAGGCTGCGGCCGGCGATGCGCTGGCGGATGGTCGCCATGACCATGCCGACCCGGCTGCCTGCCTGTATCTGCTCGTCCATCCGTACTGGTTCCTTCACCATAACAGTTTCAGAAAACTGTATCGAACTGTGGCTGGCAGCGCCAGTGCGGAAAGCGGATAAGCATGGGGCAAACAAAGGAGTGCCTACATGGATCGCACAGCGACCGGATGGATCAATGGTTTTATCGGCGTGCTCATCTTCAGCGGATCGCTGCCTGCCACACGCGTGGCCGTCATGCAGCTCGATCCGGTTTTTCTGACGGTGGCGCGAGCGGCGATTGCCGGCATCCTGGCGCTCTGCCTGCTGATCGTCTTTAGGGAAAAGCGTCCTTCGCGGCAGGATCTCATCTCGCTCGTCGTCATAGCGCTCGGCGTCGTCGTCGGCTTCCCGCTGCTGACGGCGCTGGCGCTGCAGCATGTGACCTCGGCGCATTCCATCGTCTTCATCGGCCTATTGCCGCTCGCAACCGCGATCTTCGGCGTCATCAGGGGCGGCGAGCGGCCGAAGCCGGCTTTCTGGCTCTTCTCGCTGCTCGGTAGCGCGCTTGTGGCCGGTTTTGCGCTGATGCAGGGGCTGACCGCCTCGCCTGTTGGCGATGCGCTGATGCTCGGCGCGATCATCGTTTGCGGGCTCGGTTATGCCGAGGGTGCGCGGCTGTCGCGCCGGCTTGGCGGCTGGCAGGTGATTTCCTGGGCTCTGGTGGTTTCGTTGCCTGTCATGATCATCGCGGCCATCGCCTACCGGCCGCCGAGCTTTGCCGAGATCCAGACGCCGGCCATGCTGGGCCTCGCCTATGTCTCGCTCTTCAGCATGCTGATCGGCTTCATCTTCTGGTACCGTGGCCTTGCGCAGGGCGGCATTGCCGCCGTTGGCCAATTGCAGCTGCTGCAGCCCTTCTTCGGCCTGGCGCTTGCCGCAACATTGCTGCGGGAAACGGTGAGCTGGTCCATGCTTGCGGTAACGGTCGCCGTCATTCTCTGCGTCGCCGGGGCGCGCAAGTTTGCGAAATAGGCCCACGAATTGACAGGCCAGAAATCATGTAATAATAAAAGTTACATGAAGAACGGCGATCATCCTGGCCACTCCACGTCTCACACGGCGGCATCTGCCTTCAGCGGCGATGCCGCCAAATCCTATCTCGAAGGTCCACCACGACAGGTTCCCGGCTTTTCAAGCCTGCACCGGATGGCGGCGATGCTGATGGCAGAGCGCATGCCTGACGATGGTCGCGTTCTTGTCCTCGGCGCCGGTGGCGGGCTGGAGCTTAAAGCCCTTGCCGAGGCACAGGCGGGCTGGACTTTCGACGGCGTCGACCCCTCCGCCGACATGCTGCAACTGGCGCAGCAGGTCGCCGGAGAACACGGCAACCGCATCGGTTTTCATCAGGGCAGCATCGATGTCGCGCCCGAGGGACCGTTCGATGCCGCTGTTTGCCTCCTGACGTTCCACCATATCCCGATCGAGCAACGGCTTGAAACACTTGTGCAGATTCGCCGTCGCCTGAAGTCCGGCGCGCCCTTTGTCATTGCGCATATGAGCTTTCTTCAGAGCGAGCCGGAGCGATCGATATGGATCGATCGGCATCTCGCCTTCGGCGCCATCGATGGAACGGACCCCGCCCGTGTCGAGAATGCGCGGAAGGCAATGCGTGAAAGGCTGCATATCCTCGCACCCGAGGAGGAGGAGACCATGTTGCGCGAGGCGGGCTTTTCGGGTGTCACGCTTTTCTACACCGCCTTCAGCTTCAGGGGATGGGTGGCTTACGCATAAAAACTTTCCGTTATTGGAAAGTATCTTGCCGTATCATCACGGCGACGCTATAGTTTCCTCAGTTGGAAACTATAGGTGGATTAATGACACTGACGCTTTATCTTCATCCCCTCGCCTCATTCTGCCACAAGGTGCTGATTGCCCTTTATGAAAATGGGACTGCGTTTGACGCGGAGATCGTCGACTTCGGCAATCCGGAGTCGGCCGCAGCGTTGCTCGACAAGTGGCCGGTCGGCAAGATTCCGATTCTGCATGATCGGGCAGCGGGGCGCACGATACCGGAAACGAGCATCATCATAGAATATCTGCAGGCCCATTATCCGGGGCCGGTGCGGCTTCTGCCCGATGATCCGGACGCGCAGATGCAGGTGCGGCTCTGGGACCGGTTCTACGATCTCTATGTCAGCGTGCCGATGCAGAAGGTCGTCACCGACAGGATCCGGCCGGCAGATGCTCATGATCCGCATGGCGTGGTGGAAGCGAGGGCCATGCTTGATCAGGCCTACAAGATGATTGACGTCCACATGCAGGAAAAGCTCTGGGCAACGGGAGATGATTTCACCATGGCCGACTGCGCGGCCTTGCCCGGATTGTTCTTCGCGTCCATCGTGCATCCGTTCACCGGGGAGCAGCAGGCGCTTTCCTCCTACCTGGAGCGTCTGTTACAACGTCCTTCCGTCAAACGCGTGCTGTCGGAAGCGCAACCCTATTTTTCGATGTTTCCCTATCGGGAGGCGATGCCCGCGCGGTATCTTGAGGCAATGTAATGGCAGAGCCGGCGCCAGCCGAATTCGACCGGATGTTTCAGGCGCTTGCCGATCCCTATCGGCGCAGCTTCATCGAGCAGCTTGCCAGGGGGCCGGCCTCCGTCACGGAACTGGCGGAGCCCGCCGATGTCGGTCTGCCGGCCGTGCTGAAACACCTGCGCATTCTCGAGGAAAGCGGCATCGTCATTTCGGAAAAGATCGGCCGCGTGCGCACCTATCGCATGCAGCAACAGGCCTTTGGCGCCATCAACAGGTGGCTCGAGCAGCGACAGGCCGAAATGCATGCCGCCTTCGACCGCCTTGCCCTGCTGATGGCGGAAACCCCTGAGGAAAAGGATCACTGATGGGTGTCACCGTCAATCATCGGACGTTCGTCATCGAGCGCGACCTGCCTGGTAGTGTCGGGCATGCCTTCCGCTTCTGGTCGGACCACCAGCTGAAGCGGCGCTGGACGGCGTGTCATCCCGACTGGCAGGTGATGGAGGATCATTTCGCCTTCGAGATCGGCGGGACCGAGCGCATGACATGGCGCATGCCAGATGGAACCGAGCAGGCGATGCGCGCCCACTATCTCGAAATTCACCCGCGCGAACGCATCGTCTATGCCTATACGATGCTGACGGCAGGCAGGAGCATCTCCTCGTCACTGGTCACGGTGGAATTTACCGGACGCGGCCCCACCACACTGATGACCTTTACCGAGCAGGCCGTCTTCGGAGACTCCCAAGACGGCGACATCAGAGAAAGCGGCACGGGTATCGGCTTCGATCGGCTTATCGAAGAAATGAAGGCTAGGCCTGCCTGATCCGGTCGCGGTGTGCGGCCTGCTTGGCGCGGTTGCCGCACATTGCCATGCTGCACCAGCGCCGGCGATGACCGCGTGTATGGTCGGCAAACAAGAGAGTGCAGACCGGCCCCTCGCAGGCTTTCACATTGGAAAAATCCTCGGAGCAGACAAAGCGCCCGAGCGCCTCGCCGACCGGTAACAGCAATGCATCTGGCGAGCGCCATTTGCGCATCGGCTGGAACTCGAAAACCTCGCCTTCGTCCGTCTGGCGCGCCACGACGCGGCTGAAACCCTCGTCACGTTCGAGCAGGCGGTTCAGCGGTTCCAGCTCGGCCAAAGCCTGGGGCTTCAACGGCTTTCCCTTGTGCTCGCGGACAAAAGTCCGGAACCATTCGCGCAGATTGCGCGCCTGATCGGCGACCTTGTCGAGTTCCCCCGGCAATGCCTGGGCGCGCAGGCTTTCAAGCGTCTCGTGCGGGGCGAGCTTTGCCTGCTCCAGCCAGCGCAGCAGGCCCTCGCCGTCTTCCATCCAATCAACAGGCGTGTCGACAGGCGTCGCCACCGAATTCAGGAAATCCAGTGCCAGCGCGTCACCCAGAAACAGGGCGGGAGAGTGGTTATCCATGACAAGTCCTATTTCGGCTGCAGACCGCAACTGTACGGCAGCCCGTTTGAAAACGTGACCCTTATGTAACCTGTCAAAAGCCTGTTGACAAGTTACGCCTCCACAAGATAACCGTTCTATGTCGCTTTAAACGGTTACTCTGAAAAAGGGAGAAAGCAGATGCCGTCGCAATCGACTGATCAGCAGGCTATGCATATCGTGCTCGTCCATGGCGCCTGGGCTGACGGCTCCGGCTGGGCCAAGATCATCGCGCCGCTTGCCGCCGACGGTTTTGCGGTGACGGCCGCACCGCTGCCGCTGACCTCCTATGCCGATGACGTCAAAGCCCTTGCGCAGGCGCTGGACCGTTTGGACGGGCCGGTGGTTCCGCCGGCCATGCCTATGCCGGAGCGGTTATCGCCGGCGTGCAGAACGAGAATGTGAAGGCACTGGTCTATGTTGCTGCTCTCGCCCCTGATGAGGGAGAAACGGTTGCCGATGTCTTCTATCGCACTGAGCTCGATCCGCGAGCGCCGCAGCTTGCGCCCGATGAAAACGGCCTGATCTATTATCCGCGTGAAGCCTTTGCCGCGGCCTATGCGCCGAATGCCACGGATGAAGAACTGGCAGTACTTGCTGCCGTGCAACGGCCGATTTCACCTGCCTGCATTACGGTGCCGGTCGGGCGACCGCTCTGGAAGGATCGCCCCTCCTGGTTCCTGGTCGCCGAAGACGACCGGATGATCGCGGTCGCCAACCAGCGCTTCATGGCCGAGCGCATGCAGGCGATGCAGCGGCCTTTCGCTGTCGATCATACGCCGATGGTCACGGCACCGGACACGGTGCTGCAGGTCATCCGCGAGGCGGCGGCAACAGTGGCCGAAGCCTGAACGGCCGACATATCTGCGAACATATCACCATTCATCTCACTGAAGGAAACATGACGATGACCAAGATCAGCTATCGCAACACCACCGTCGACGGCATCAAGATTGCCTATCGTGAGGCCGGTCCCAAAGGTGCGCCGAAGCTCCTGCTGCTGCATGGCTTCCCGACCTCGGGCCACATGTTCCGCGATCTGATCCCGCTGCTTGCCGATCGCTATCACATCATCGCGCCCGACCTTCCGGGCTTCGGCCAGTCGGACGATCCCGCGGTCAACAGCTTCGACAGCATTGCAGACACGATCGACCGCTTCACCGAGATTGTCGGCTTCGATCGGTACGCCGTCTATGTCTTCGACTATGGCGCGCCAACCGGTTTCCGCCTGGCGGTGAAGCATCCGGAGCGGATCGCGGGCATCATTTCGCAGAATGGCAACGCCTATGTCGATGGCCTCAGCGATGCGTGGAACCCGGTGCAGGCCTATTGGCAGGATGCAAGTGCAGAAAACCGGGCCGTGCTGAAGGCGTTTCTGGGTCCGGAGACGACGATCTGGCAGTATACGCATGGCGTTGCCGATCCGACCACGGTTTCGCCCGACGGTTATTCGCTCGACAATTTCTATCTCTCGCGTCCGGGTGCTGAAGATGTGCAGCTCGATCTCATGGGCGACTACAAGAGTAACGTGGCACTCTACCCAACCTTCCAGAACTACTTCCGCACCCACAAGCCGCGCTTTCTCGCGGTCTGGGGCAAGAACGACCCCTTCTTCCTTCCGCCGGGCGCAGAAGCCTTCGCCCGCGATATTCCTGATGCCGTGATCAAATTCTTCGACACTGGCCACTTCGCGCTCGAAACGCATTCGGACGAGATTGCCGCTGCGATCCGCGACTTCCTCGGTTGATAGGCCTGCAAAAAGGAGGGATATCATGTCCGACAGAGTAGCCATCATTACCGGCGCCAGCCAGGGCATCGGCCAGGCAACGGCCATCCGGCTTGCAAAGGATTTTTCCGCGCTGGTGCTCGTTGCCCGCAACAAGGCCAATCTCGCCGAGACCGCCAAGGCTGTCGAGGCGGCGGGCGCAAAAACGCTGGTCATCGATGCCGACCTTGCGGAACCGGCGGCGGCACAGGCTATCGTCGACAAGACGCTTGCCGCTTTCGGGCGGATCGATGCGCTGCTCAGCATTGCAGGCGCCGTGCCGCAGATCGACGTGTTCGAGATGACGGACCGGCAATGGGATGACGGCATGGCGCTGAAGCTGCATGGCGCTCGGCGGCTGACCATCGCCGCCTGGCCGGCGCTGAAGGAAACCAAAGGTTCCGTCGTGCTGATGTCCGGCAATTCGGCGGTCTTTCCGAAGGCGGCCTATGCCGCCGTCGGCACGATCAATGCGGCGATATCTGCGCTCGCCAAGGCTTTCTCCGATCGTGGCATCGAGGATGGCGTGCAAGTCAACAGCGTGCTGCCCGGGCCGGTCATGACCGGGCGCCGCCGCAGCTATCTGGAGCACTGGGCGCCGTTGCACAACATGACGGCGGAAGAGGCGACGGCCAGGTTTCCGAAGGAAGCCGGCATTGCCCGCTACGGCGAGCCGGAAGAGATCGCCGAACTCATGGCCTTCCTCGTCTCGCCGGCTGCGCACTGGATGACCGGCACGACGCTGCGCATGGATGGCGGCGAGGTGAAGTCGGTCTGACGTGAACTAGTCGGGGGTGACACAGAAATTGTTGCCTTCGGGATCGTTCAGCACGGTGTAATCGGCCGTTTCGCGCACGAAAGTCGCGCCCAGGGATAGCAGGCGCGCGACTTCCTTTTTCCGGTCGTCGACAGCGATATCGAGATGAACGCGGTTGCGAGCCGGACGCTCTCCCTTGCGAAGATGGAAGCAAAGGCGCGTACCAGGCCCTTCGACCATCACCACCGGATCGGTCTCGGGTGTCAGGCCGAGTGCTGCCAGACGCGCGATTTCATCGTCGTCGTAGGGCAGCACCGCATAACCATCGAGCGCTTCGGCCCAGAAGCGGGCGACGCGGGAGGGCACATCGCAATCGATGACGATTTCCTTCAGCCGTCCCATGGGTCTCTCAGGAATTGCCGGAGCGGCGACGGACGGCACGCTCGGCGACCGCACCGCCCGCGACGGGCAGCAGTGCGAAAAGAGCCAGTTGTGGCGTTCCTGTCAGCGTCAAAAGGCTGGACAGGAAAATCGCGATGAGCATTCCGGCCAGTGCGCCCAGCAGATAGGGAAGGTAACCCTTCAAGAGAGCCTCCGTCTTATCGGGTTTTAACGAAACCAGCTCGCAAGGTTCCACATAGACCACTCCGCGGTATCGGCAATGACCAGTCAGGCCGGACTGCCTTTCGCCTGCAAAACTAGGCGCTCGTTTTCTTCGACGCTGGTTTGCGCGCGGTGTTCAGCGCCACCGCGGCCTGCACCAGCGCCGTCAGGGCTGCCTCGTCGATTTTCTCGCCTTCGTGAATATCGATCGCGCGGCGCGTATTGCCTTCAAGGCTGGAATTGAAGAGCTTGGACGGATCCTCCACCGAAGCCCCCTTGGCAAAAGTCAGCTTGACGACGGTCTTGTAGGTTTCGCCGGTGCAGATGATGCCGGCATGTTCCCAGACCGGAACGCCGCGCCATTTCCAGGTCTCCTCGACCTCGGGATCGGCCGTGCGGATGATCGCCCGGACGCGAGCGAGCGTTTCGCCCCGCCAGTCGCTCAACTCCTCGATCTTGGCATCGATACGTTCGGAGGGAGACACTTCTTTCAGGTCCGTTTCTTTTTTCGTGGTCGCCGCTTTCTTCATGGTCTCTCTCCTTACATTTTCTCGCCGGGCAGCAGACTTGCCTGCCTCACCCAATCGGCAAGCTGTGCCTCATCGATCGGGTCCTTCTCATGGATGTGGAAGTAGCGCGTTTCCGCAGTCCTGGACTCCTCGGGCGGCATGGGCTGCAGGGCGGCGCCGCGGAAGAAGGCCAGCTTGATGTATCTGTTGAAACAGTGAACGCTGAGGAACCAGCCGTCACCCTTCATGCCATAGAGCGGCGAGTTCCATTTGACGGCCTTGTGGGCATCGGGAACGGTTTGCATGATCAGCGCGTCGAGCCGGCGGCCGACATCGCTTTTCCAGCCGGGCATGGCGGCGATATAGGCCTGCACCGGGCCATCGCCCTCGCCTTTGGCGATCTGCGGATTGCCGCCGGACAGCAGCTTCGGTTCCGCTGGTTTTGCCGGCTTGGCGGATATCTTGTCGGTCATGGGCTCCTCCCCGTGGGGATAATAAGGAAGGATGTCTCGATTTCCAGTCGTGCGGAATGGACACAGGCTGCAAAGATCACAGCTTCATGACGCGGAAAACCTGCGACACGGCGGCAAACCCGTGGCATAAGGGCGCCAAAATTCTCCCTAGCTCCCGCGTAAGACATGATCCGTATAGAAAATATCAGCAAGCAAAACAGCCACCGCATCCTCTTCATCGAAGCTACCGCAGCCCTCAACAAGGGCGAGAAGATCGGTCTCGTCGGCCCGAACGGCGCCGGCAAGACCACGCTTTTCCGCATGATCAACGGCGAAGAGCTGCCGGATGAAGGCCAGGTCTCGGTCGAGAAACACGTTTCGATCGGCTACTTCAACCAGGATGTCGGCGAAATGGCCGGCCGCAGCGCGGTTGCCGAAGTCATGGAGGGCGCCGGCCCCGTCAGCATCGTTGCCGCCGAGTTGCGCGAGCTGGAAGCGGCCATGTCCGATCCTGATCGCATGGACGAGATGGAAGAGATCATCGAGCGCTATGGCGAAGTGCAGGCACGCTACGAGGAACTGGACGGCTATGCGCTGGAAGGCCGTGCCCGCGAAGTTCTGGACGGCCTCAGCTTCAGCCAGGAGATGATGGACGGCGATGTCGGCGCGCTCTCGGGCGGCTGGAAGATGCGCGTGGCGCTCGGCCGCATCCTGCTGATGCGCCCCGACGTGATGCTGCTCGACGAACCGAGCAACCATCTGGATCTCGAAAGCCTGATCTGGCTGGAAGAATTCCTGAAGACCTACGAGGGCGCACTCTTGATGACCTCGCACGACCGCGAGTTCATGAACCGCATCGTCACCAAGATCATCGAGATCGATGCCGGCTCACTCAACAGCTATTCCGGCGACTACGGCTTCTACGAGCAGCAGCGGGCGCAGAACGAAAAGCAGCAGCAGGCGCAATTCGAGCGCCAGCAGGCGATGCTTGCCAAGGAAATCAAGTTCATCGAGCGCTTCAAGGCGCGCGCCAGCCACGCTTCGCAGGTGCAGAGCCGCGTCAAGAAGCTGGAAAAGATCGAACGCGTCGAGCCGCCGAAGCGCCGCCAGACGGTGGCCTTCGAATTCCAGCCGGCCCCGCGCTCGGGCGAAGATGTCGTCAACCTCAAGAACGTGCACAAGAAATACGGCAGCCGCACCATCTATGAAGGGCTGGACTTCATGGTCCGCCGCAAGGAGCGCTGGTGCATCATGGGCGTCAATGGCGCCGGCAAATCGACGCTTCTGAAGCTGGTGACGGGTACGGCCGAACCGGATACCGGCAGCGTGGCGCTGGGTGCCAGTGTCAAGCTCGGCTATTTCGCGCAGCACGCCATGGACCTGCTCGACGGCGAACGCACCGTGCTCGAATGGCTTGAAGATTCCTTCCCGCTTGCCGGCCAGGCGCCGCTACGAGCGCTTGCCGGCTGCTTCGGCTTTTCGGGTGATGACGTCGACAAGCGCTGCCGCGTGCTGTCCGGCGGCGAGAAGGCCCGCCTCGTCATGGCCCATATGCTGTTCGACCCGCCGAACTTCCTCGTGCTCGACGAGCCGACCAACCACCTCGATCTCGATACCAAGGAAATGCTGATCAAGGCGCTCGCCGATTTCGAGGGCACGATGCTCTTCGTTTCGCACGATCGCCACTTCCTGGCAGCCCTTTCCAACCGCGTGCTGGAGCTGACGCCTGATGGCATCCACCAGTATGGCGGTGGCTATACCGAGTATGTCGAGCGCACCGGTTACGAAGCGCCCGGCATCCACGCTTAACGGCTGAACGCGTTTACACCGGTCAATTCCGCCGAGAGCGCCCAGAGACGGGCAGCCTCGTCGGGATCGACGGCGTAGGCGCGCACACTGGTCTCCGCCCCGTCGTCGGAGATGGATGCGATATCGCAGTTGGCGCAGTAGAGGCCGCCGAGGCCTGCAAGCTTTGGCGAGGTCGCGGCCCAGACCTGTGTTGCGGCACCCTGCTCGGGTGTCTTGAAGGTCGGGTCGATGGCATTGCCGTCAGCGTCGATCCAGCCGGCGGCGACCATATCCTCTTTCTCCAGATGCCGCTGCAGCGGCGTCAGGATCTTGCCGGGATGCAGCGAGAAGGCACGCACGCCGGCATCCTTGCCCAGCCTGTCCAGATGTACGGCGAAGAGCGCATTTGCGGTCTTCGCCTGCCCGTAGGCCTGCCATCTGTCGTAGCCACTATTGAACTGGATATCGTCCCAGCGGATCGGCGTGATGCCGTGAGCGGCCGAGGAGACGGAGACGACACGGCCTCCTTTTGATATTGCCGGCCAGACGCGATTGACGAGTGCGAAATGACCGAGATGGTTGGTGGCGAACTGCGCCTCCCAGCCCGGCCCTACCCGCGTTTCCGGGCATGCCATGATGCCGGCGCAGTTGATGACGATATCGGCCTTGCGGCCGGAGGCCACGAAGCGCTCCGCAAGCTGCCGCACGCTTTCGAGATCGGAAAGATCGAGCCTGTCGACCTCGATATTGGTGGTGCCCGAGAGCGCCTTGGCCACCACTTCCGGCTGACGTGCGCCGACAAGCACATGTGCGCCGGCCCGCGACAGCGCCTTCGTCGTCTCCAATCCGAGGCCGGAATGTCCGCCGGTGACGATTGCCAGTTTGCCCGTGAGATCGATGCCGGCGAGAACATCGTCAGCCGTCGAGCGAGGGCCGAAACCGGAACCGATGGGGTGTTGTGCGTTTTCCATGGATGTCTCCTTCTCTACTTTCGCCCGGAGACTAATGCGGTGGCGGCCATACGATCTATGCGTTAAAGTCCGTGATATGTTTGCGATCGTCCGGATTTCCGCATGAGTTCCGTTTCCATGGATCCACTTTCCGATGTGCTGGCGCTCTTGAAGCCGAAAAGCTACGTCTCGCTCGGGCTCGATGCCGGCCGCGACTGGGCGATCGATTTTCCGCCGCCGCAGGGTATCAAGTTCAACGCCGTCCTCTCAGGCGGCTGCTGGCTGGAGGTGCATGGTGTCGCCGAGCCTGTCCGACTGGAAGAAGGCGATTGTTTTCTGCTGACGCAGAGCCGGTCCTTCCGGATGACGAGCGATCGCAGCCTTAAGCCGATCCCGGCTGACGACATCTACGCGCATGCGAAGGATGGTGTCGCGGTCTGCAATGGCGGCGGGGTCTTCTTTCTCGTCGGCAGCCGGTTCGGCTTTTCCGGCGCCGGCGCCGACCTGCTCGTCGGCATATTGCCGCCGGTCGTGCATGTCCGCGAGCATTCGGACCAGGCGTCGGTCTTGCGCTTTGCGATCGACCAGATGGCGCGGGAGCTGCGCGGTCGGCACCCTGGCGGCTTCCTGATGACCGAGCATCTGGCGCATATCATGCTGATGCAGATCCTGCGGCTCTATCTCGCGGCACCCGATACGGAGGGCACGGGCTGGCTCTTCGCGCTCGCCGACCGGCAGATCGGCATGGCGATCGGCGCCATGCATGCCGAGCCGGCGCGGCGCTGGACGCTACAGCAGCTTGCAGCCATGGCCGGCATGTCGCGTTCCTCCTTTGCAGAGCGTTTCAAGCAGAAAGTCGGTGCTGCTCCGATGGATTACCTGACGCGCTGGCGCATGATGTTGGCGGGCGAGCGGCTGGCCAACAGCCGCGAACCGGTCGGAACGATTGCACTTTCCCTCGGCTACGAGTCCGAAAGCGCATTCAGCACCGCCTTCAAGCGGGTGATGGCGCGCTCGCCACGGCAATACGGCCGGGACGCGGCGGAGTAAAAGACCGCAGGCCGCGGGTCTTGCAGAAACGGCTGTCGTTTCATACCTATACAAGGAATGGTATGCGTCCGGCCCTTGCCGGCCCTCGCTGCATTCTGGGCCTTTGTGCCGCGCCTTACGAGGATGAAACCATGAATATCGACAGGATCCTGCGGTCAGTTGTGGCCGTTCGCGCCTCCATCCCCGAAGATGCCTTTACCGCGAATACGCTGGGCACCCGCCGGGAAGGTAGCGGCGTCGTCATCAGGGAAAACGGGTTGGTGCTCACCATCGGCTACCTGATCACCGAAGCAGACGAAATCTGGCTGACCCGCCATGACGGCAAGGTGGTTCCGGGTCATGCGCTCGCCTACGACCAGGAAACCGGCTTCGGCCTCATCCAGTCGCTTGCGCCTCTCGACCTGCCGGCCATCGACATCGGCGACAAGGTCAAGACGACGGTCGGCGACGCCGTGATCTTTGCCGACGGCCTTGGTGAATTCGTGCAGGCCAATATCGTCGCCAAGCAGGAATTTGCGGGCTATTGGGAATATCTGCTCGACGAGGCGATCTTCATCGCACCCGCCCACCCCTCCTGGGGCGGTGCGGCGCTCGTCAGCGACGACGGCAAGCTGCTCGGCATTGGCTCGCTGCGTTTGCAGATGGTACAGGGCGACGAGGTGGCCGACATCAACATGGTCGTACCGATCAACCTTCTGCCGCCGATCCTCGACGACCTGCTCAATCGCGGCCAGATCGACCGCCCGCCGCGCCCCTGGCTCGGCGCCTTTTCGGCCGAAAGCAATGGCGAAGTGGTTGTCATGAGCGTTGCCAAGGGTAGTCCTGCGGCACAGGCGGGTCTGCAGCAGGGCGACGTCATCTCGGAAATCCGCGACGGCGAAGTGGACGGGCTTGCCGATTTCTACCGCAAGGTCTGGGGGAGCGGCCCGGCAGGGGCGGAAATTCCCATGCGCGTGCTGCGAAACGGCCGCGAGGCCTGGCTGCGCATCAAATCCGCCGACCGCAACAGCTTCCTCAAGAAGCCGCTGATGCAGTAGTCGGAAATGGAGTGGCGCCATCCGGCAGCGTTTAAATATAGAGTGGCGCCATCCGGCGCCAGGCTCCTGCGCGATGCGCCCTGCCATCCCAGAAATGCAGCTGATGGCCGACGCCCTTTTCGGCGAGCATGCGGCTGAGATAGCGGTTGTTGTCGAGGAAGGGATCCTCGTTGCCGATCGTCAGGACGATTTCGACCTGCCGCAGTTTTTCCAGGCGCCAGTCGGAAGTGAGACCCGGCAGGAAATGCGTCGGCGTGTGGAAATAGACCGTCTCGTCGTAATAGCCGTCGAAAAGATCACCAAAGGACTCGACCTTCATCGTCAGGTCGTAGCGGCCGGAAAAGGCCACCAGCTTTCGAAAGAGATGCGGGTGGCGGAAGACGAGACTAGCGGCCTGGAAGGCGCCGAGGCTGCAGCCGTGCACGATGGTGCATTCGTGGCCGTTGCGGCTCTCCATCAACGGCAGAACCTCGTTCAGTACATATTCCTCGAACGCGATATGGCGACGGATACGATCGGCCGGGTGACGGCCGAAATCGTAGAAGGTCTCGCCCGCCAGGCCTTCGATGCAGAACAATTGCAGATGGCCGGCCTCGAGCTTTTCAGCGAGGCTGGCGACGATGCCGAGATGTTCATATTCCCAAAAGCGCCCTTCCCGCGTTGGGAACATCAAAACTTTGGCGCCGGCATGCCCGAACACCAGAAGCTCCATGTCACGATGGAGCCGATCGCTGTACCAGCGCAGATATTCTCGGTTCATAGACCCCTGAAAAACCGCCCGACTCGCTCGCGCAGCGCAGTTTGCTGCACTGCACTATCAGCATAGTCGAAATGCCCGGCATCCAGGATGAAGATTTCGTTAAATTTTGATCTCGGCAAAGCGTTTGCGACCGCGAACTGACATGGCGGCGCGACGGCTGGATCGAAGAGAGCCACGGCGGCCAGCATCGGTATGCAGATGCGGGTCGCAGCCGTTGCGGCATCGAAAAGGCGCAGCTTTTCCAAAACACACGAGTGGGTCTTTGCGTATTCCTGCACCGAGTGGGCGCTGCCTACCGTCGGCAATGTCAGCCAGAGCTTGCGGTTTCCGAAGGTCGGCACCGTCAGATGGCCGCGCTCGATCCTGCTGTCGAAGGGAATGGCGAGCGCGCCGATACCGCCGCCGAAGCTGATCCCGCTATAGCCGATGTGACCGTCGAGTGAGGGATAAAGGGAGAGCAGTGCCGATACCGCTACCCACAGATCCTCGACGCAGCCGCCGATCACGTAATGGTCGGGATCATCGATGTCATGCAGCACATGCCCGGGGGCGTCGGGCGAAATCGGCGGATGGGCGCTGCGCGACATGCCGCGAAAACAGGGAAAGAGGATTGCGGTTTCCTCAACCGGAATATCGAATTCCGGCTGGTCGCGCCCGCCATAGCCGTGGCCGACGACGAGGGCGCGCCTGACTTCGCCCTTGCGGGGCGTGAGCAGCCAGCCGCCGATGCTGATATCATCAGTGGAGGTGTAGACGATATCGCGCACTTGCCAATCCGGATGGGTATCCTTGCTCGGGCTCAGGCGTGGCCCGGGCTTGACCGCCAGCGCCTTCGCATAACGCTTCTGCCAGAAGGCATCGAACCCCTCAGGCGCCTCCGGCGGGCGGATGGCCTGCAGATCGGCAAGCGTCATCCCGTAGGTGGGGTCGAAGTCGAACGGATAGTCTGTCGGAATGCTCATGCCCTGCTTGTTGCCGCGAAACCGCTCTCGAAGCAAGGTGCGCCCTCTGCCCGAAATTGCGTGACAGCCGTGCCCGGCTGGTCTTAACTGGAAACGCACTATGTCTGCCGACTCAGGCGACAACGCGTTCTGGTTTGCGTTCACTTCATCGGTCGGAGGACCGTTTCAAATGAAAATCCTTGTGATCGGCGCAGAGTTTCGATGCCAGCCGCACCCTTTTGCCCGGTTTCACAGCCGGGACATCCCTTGATGACACCATCCGCGTCCATATCGAGGACGAATTGAACAATAGTCTACCGGAGCGCACCTGACATGCTGCTTGGAGCCATTGCCGACGATTTTACCGGCGCCAGCGATCTAGCCAACACCCTTGCCCGCGGCGGCATGTCGACGATGCAGTTCGTCGGCCCCGGCCGCGGCAAGGTCAATTGCGAAGCAGGTGTAGTGGCGCTGAAGACGCGCTCGATACCGGCCGAGGAAGCGGTGTGGCAATCGATGGATGCGGCACGCTGGTTGCTGGATCAGGGCTGTGAGCAGATTTTCTTCAAATATTGCTCGACCTTCGATTCCACGCCTGAAGGCAATATCGGCCCGGTGGCCGAAGCTTTGCAGCGACTGACCGGCGCCAATGTCACCGTCGTCTGCCCGGCCTTTCCGGCAACCGGCCGACGGGTCTTCATGGGTCACCTCTTCGTCAAGGACAAGCTGCTCAGCGAATCCGGCATGGAGAACCATCCGCTGACGCCGATGACCGATCCGGATATTCGCCGCTGGCTGCGGCTGCAGACGCGCGGCGGTGTCGGCGGCATCACGCTCGATACGGTGCGCCAGGGTTCGGAAGCCATCCGCCGCCGGCTGCGCGATGAGCTGACCGATGGCAATCGTCTCGTCGTCGTCGATGCGATCGAGGATGCCGATCTGCTGACTATCGGCGAAGCCGTCGCCGATCATGAACTCGTAACCGGCGGGTCGGCACTGGCCCAGGGGCTGGCGCGCAATTTCGCCAGGCGCGGCAAGCTCTCCGGTGCCCCGGCCGAAGTGCCTGTCGTCAGCGGGCCTGGTGTCATCCTTTGCGGCTCCTGTTCGCTCGCCTCTCAGAACCAGGTCGCCTGCCATCTCCAGAACCATCCAGGCCTTTCGATCGATCCGGCAGCGATCGTGCGCGGCACCATGTCGGTGGAGCATGCCGCCCACTGGGTTGCCTCCAATGCGGCCGACAATCCGATCGTTTATTCCACCTCCTCGCCTGAAGTCGTGAGTTTCGTGCAGCAGCGCTTCGGCCGCGAGGAATCGGCGAAGATTCTTGAGGATTTCTTCGGCGGCCTTGCCAAACGGCTTGCCGATTCCGGCACGCAGCTGATCGTCGTCGGCGGCGGCGAAACCTCAGGCGCGGTGGTCGAGGCGCTCGGCCTCAGGCATATGATCATCGGCGCCGAGATCGATCCCGGCGTGCCGGTGCTGGTGTCGGAACGCGGCCACCCGATGCAGCCGATCGGACTGGCGCTGAAGAGCGGCAATTTCGGCGCGCCCGACTTTTTCGCCAAGGCATTGGACAGGATTGCAGGCCATGAGTGAGACCCTACTGCGTGAAGCCATCGTACGCTGGGGAAAATCGCTTTTCGACCGGGGGCTTACGGCCGGCTCTTCCGGCAATATTTCCGTGCGCACCGCAGAAGGCTATATCGCGACGCCGACCAATTCCTGCCTCGGCTTCCTCGATCCCGAGCGGCTGTCGAAGCTTGATAGCGACGGCAGGCATCTGTCGGGCGATGCGCCGACCAAGGAACTGCCGCTGCATTTCTCCTTCTATGAAAAGCGGCCGCAAACAGGCGCCGTGGTGCACCTGCACTCCACCTATGCGACTGCCCTTTCCTGCCTTGCGGATACCGATGCAAAGGACGCCATCCCGCCGCTGACGCCCTATGTGGTCATGCGCGTCGGCAAAGTGCCGGTCGTGCCCTATACGCGGCCGGGCTCAACAGACGTGAAGCCGCTGATTGCCGAGATTGCGGGCGAACACAGCGCCGTGCTCCTGGAAAATCACGGGCCCATTGTTTCGGCCGCCACGCTCGACTCTGCCGTCTTCGCCATCGAAGAGCTGGAAGAGGCGGCGAAGCTTTCGATCATCACGCGCGGCATGAAGGTGCGGCAGCTGAACGAGGAGCAGATCGCCGACCTCAACCGGCATTTCAAGCTGCGCTAATTCCTGCGCCATTCCGGACGCAAAACCGCTTCTCGCCTTCGGAATTGCTCAGGCAAGCTCGATCAAAAGCGCCCGGTGATCGGAAACTTCGGGCTGTTCGACGACCTCGAAGCGCTCCACCACGACCTCTGGCGTCACCAGCATATAATCGGCAAAGCGCCCTTCCTTCGGATAGAGCGAGGTGCGGGTATCGGTAAAACCCCTGCTGGTGACGAGATCGTTGAGGCCGAGGCGGCCGAGCTTTTCGAAACTTATGCTGTCAGGCAGCACATTGAAATCGCCGCAAACGACGAGGCGTTCGTCACCCGGCCAGACGCGTTCGATCAGCTCGACGAGTGCATCCGCCTGGGCATGACGTGCCGGGATGTCGCCCTTGCCGGCGGGATCGCGCAGGCCGTGAAGCTGGGCGATGGTGACGGAAAAGCCGCCGGCATAATCGAACAGGCGGATGCAATGGGCATTGCGCGAGCGCGGATGCTCGCCCCAGCCATCCGGCGAGAAACGGCCATGGATGAAATCCGCCGCCTGCGCGATGACAGGATAGGATCTGCGGACAAAGGTGGCGATCCCGAATTCGGACGGGAACAGGGTCTCGCCGTGAAAGAGGTCGCCGCGCGCAAACGGGATGAAATAACCGTCGTGATCGGGAAGAACGGCAGCGATTTCGTCATAGAGACGGGCGCGCTGGGCCAACCGAGTGCCGCCGTCGCGATATTCCAGCCATTCCGGCGTATCGGGCGCCGAGCGGACCACCTCCTGCAGGCAAAAGACATCGGCCTCCGCATGCGCGAGATAGTCGATCAGCGACGCGTGGATGCTGCCGCCCCAGGCATTCAGTGAAATGATACGCAAAGTCGTGCGAGCTCCCTTTCAGGGAGCAGACTAGCAGATTCGCCGGCCGATCAATGCCCAGGGCCGCAGTCCATCGGATCAGCGATAGCCAGCGTCATCTGCCGGCTTGCCAGGCTCCTGCACTTCGGCGAGATACCGCCAGCAATCCGGCCGGGTGCCGTCGAGATCGGTGAAACCATAGGCATCGGCCAGCTGGAAGCTCGAGAGCGACTGGCCGTTCCATCTGTTGCGATCGGGATCGGCAGCGAGTGCGGCGACGGCTCGGCCGGTGAAACGCGGCGTTTCCGATATGACGAAATGCGGCTGGACTTTCGTACCGTCACGCCAATTTTCTTCCTTAACCCCATAAATTTCCAGCATCATTTCCGAACGCATCCAACCGGGCGAAAGTGAGACGGCAGTGGCGCCATGGGCTGCCAGATCCTTGGCATGCGCCCAGGCCATGCGGTTCGTGCCTGTTTTCACCAGGTCGTAATAGGGACAGAGGCGATAATGGGTGGCGTTGTAATCCGCCGTGCCATCCGTGACCTCTACCAGCACGCCGCCCGGCTGCTCGATCATCAGCGCCAGCGCATAGTGGGCGGTGATGAAATGGGTGTCGATTGCAAGCCGCAGCATGCGCAGGCCCTTGTCGAGAGAATGTTCCCAGACCGGTTTGTTCCATTCCGTCAGATGTTCGCCACCCCAGATATCGTTGACGAGAATATCGAGCCTGCCCTGCTCCGCTCGGATGCGGGCAACCAGCGCTTCGACCTGCTCGGGCACCAGATGGTCCACCTGCACCGGGATGCCGCGCCCACCCTCCGCACTCACCAATTCGGCTGTTTCCTCGATGGTCTCGGGCCGGCCATATTCGGATTGCTGCGCGCGTGTCGTGCGGCCGGTCACATAGACGGTCGCGCCTGCCGCGCCCAGTTCCACCGCAATACCACGACCGGCACCACGCGTTCCGCCGGCAACGAGCGCTACCTTTCCATTCAAGTTCACTGTCACTTCGCTGTCCTCCCCGCTAGAAAGAATTGGCCATATCGATCGGCTCGCTTGTATATAAACGAATGTTCGTTCATAAATAAGGCGAGCGCAAGAGGGAACTTCATGCCGCGTCCGCGCACGCTTTCCGACGAACAGCTGCTTTCGATCGTTCTCGATGTGATCCAGTCGGAGGGACCGGATGCGGTGACCTTTGCGGCGGTCTCGAAGGCGAGCGGCCTTTCCGGTTCGACGCTGGTGCAGCGCTTCGCCACCAAGGCCGGCATGTTGCGCGCCGCCCTGCTCCACGCCTGGGACCGGCTGGATGCTGAAACCGCCCGGCTTGCCGACACGTTGCCGAAGACCTCGGATGGAGCGATCGCGCTTCTCGCCGCCCTTTCCCAGGACTATGGAGATACCCCCGCCTCCTATGCGGAAGGCCTGCTTCTGCTGCGCGAAGACTTCCGCGACCCGGTGTTGCGTGCCCGCGGCGGGGCGTGGGGGACCGCGCTGATCTCGGCACTTGCCGAGCGTTTCGAAGGGCACAGTCAAGCACAGGCCATTGCCAGGCTGATGCTCTCGCAATGGCAGGGATCGCTGCTCTGGTGGGGCTTCTCGTCCGATGGCGCGGTTGCCGATTACGTGGAGCGGGAACTGCGGCTCTTTCTTGCGGCTCTCAAGCCCAAATTAAACTAGGGCCTCCTGCGAGTTCTTATCGTTTGTGGAGGGGCAAAAGGCCACGCTATCGACGGCGTGTCGGCCGTATCGCCGGCTGCGCAAAGAGGAACCGTCCGATGAACACAAGACATTGCCTTATCGCCCTCGCCTTGTCGGCGAGCCCGCTTCACGCGGCAGACATGACGGACAAGGCATTCCAGGAGATAGCAGATCGCGTTTTTCAGCCGGTGATCAGGGAATACGACATTCCGGGACTAGCCGTCGGCGTGACGATCAATGGATCGGAATTCTATTATATCCGCGGGGAAGCCTCGCGCGAGACGAAAGCGCCGGTCACCAGTGACACGATCTTCGAACTCGGCTCCGTCAGCAAGATTTTGAATGTCATGCTTGCCGCCGTTGCCGAACAGCGCGGCCTGCTATCGCTGGATCAGCCGGTTTCGACCTACCTGCCGGAGCTCAAGGGCAGCGCCTTCGACAAGATCTCCCTCGTCAATCTCGCCACCCATACATCAGGCGGCCTGCCGCTGCAGGTTCCAGACAGCGTGACGGATGATAGCGAGCTGATGACCTACCTGAAGAGCTGGAAGCCGGCCTACAAGGCTGGCACCATGCGCTCCTATTCCAATGTCAGCATCGGCCTGCTCGGGCGTATTGCCGGACAGCGTCTCGGCGGCACCTACCGGCAAGCCGCCGAAGGGCAGCTGTTTCCCGCCCTCGGTCTGAAAAGCACCTTCATCGCGGTTCCGCCTGATGCCATGGATCGCTACGCCTTCGGTTATGGCAAGGCGAACAAGCCGATCCGCGTCGGACCTGGCGTCCTCGACGACGAGGCCTACGGCATCAAGACCACGGCCCGCGACATGGTGCATCTGCTGGACGCCAATTTGAAGCCGGACGCTCTTGCACCTGAATTCAGGGCTGCGATCGAGAAAACGCATAAGGGATATTTCGATACGGCCTATTACACGCAGGACATGGTCTGGGAGCAATATGCTTGGCCCGTCGCGCTAAAGCAGCTTCTCGACGGCAATTCCGCAAAGATGAGCCTGGAAAGCCAGCCTGTGAAAAAACGGACAAAGCCGCTTGCGCCGCAGACGGCGGTGCTGATGAACAAGACGGGATCGACGAACGGTTTCGGCGCCTATGTCGTGCTGGTGCCGAAGTTGCATATCGGCCTGACGGTGCTGGCGAACCGGAACTATCCGAACACGGTCCGCGCCGAAGCGGGGCTGAAGCTCGTCCAGGCGCTGGAAGCCTACGCGGCGCAATAGCCATCAAATGGCCGGCCGGGCAAAAATCCCGGCCGGCGTTGTCAGCGGTCACGACACCCTATCCATTCGTGTCAGAGGACAGGACTTCTTCTTCCGTGATATAGGGTCCAACCCCCAATCAGGATGTCCTGCATGTCATGGCAGACGCTCGAAGATCCGCTGTACCAGTTTATTGTTCTCGTTCTGGCCAGCGCCGCGGCGCGGTTCATTTTCGGACGGGAACCCGCCTTCCGCCTGATCGCCAACTTCATCTTCTTCGCGCTGCTGACCGTGCTGCTCGTGAAACACGAGATTGCCCCCTATACGTCCGACATGGGCAAGGCCGAAGATCTTTTCCGGCGCATTTTCGTCGGGGTCGCCAAGGCCGTCTGGTGGATCGGTGGCGCAATGGTACTGGCGAGTTCGGTGCGGCTCTTCCTGATCTTCGAGCGCAAGCCGCGCGAGGCACGGCTGCTGCAGGATCTCGTCGTCGGCATCATCTATCTCGGCGCCGGGCTGTCGGTCGTGGCTTACGTCTTCGGCGCGCCGATCGGCACACTGATTGCGACATCGGGTGTCTTCGCCATCGTGCTTGGCCTTGCGCTTCAGAGTACGCTGAATGACGTATTCTCGGGCGTCGCGCTCAATCTCGGCAGGCACTACAGCGTCGGCGACTGGATCGTTCTCGAAGACGGCGTGCAGGGCCGCGTGGTGGAGACGAACTGGCGCTCCACTCATCTCCTGAACGGCACAAACGACCTTGTCATCGTACCCAATAGCGCACTCGCCAAGGCGCGGCTGACGAACCTGACCAGCCCTGAAGAAGCCCATGGCGTCTCGCTGAAAATCCGGGTCGTGCCTTCAAGCCCGCCGGCGACCATCGAGGAGACGATGCGCACGGTACTCTTGAGCAGCAACGCCATCCTGAAGTCCCCCGTCCCGACTGTCAGCGTCACCGGGCTGGACAGCAGTGCCATCGAATTCGAGCTCTCCTTCCGTGTCTCCGGACTGGGCGAGGCGACCGCTGCCCGGAACGAAGTCTACGATCTCGTCTATCGTCACATCAAGGCGTCAGGCCTGCAGCTTGCGTCACCTGCAGGGTCGTCGCTTCCCCCGGCTGCGGATCCGCCGGAGGACGCCGGGAAACATCCGAACTCGGCCTGGCGCCTGCTCAACGCCATTCCGCTCTTCTCGACGCTGACGGAAGACGAAAAGGAATCGCTTGCGGCCGACATGAAGCGGCTGACCTTCAGGAAGGATGCGTTGATCGCCACGCAGGATACGTCGCTGACATCATTGATGGTCGTGCGGCGCGGCGTTGCCGTCGTCGAGCGGAAGGAAGGCAACGAGACGATCGAACTCGCCAGAATCGCGCCCGGTGATCTCTTCGGCGAACGCGGCGTGCTGATGGGTGCGCTGGAGCCGGCCAATATCCGTGCGCTGACATCCGTCGTGGTCTACGAAATCGCCAAGGATCACCTCGCGGCGATCATGCAGGAGCGGCCGGCACTTGCCGAAGAGCTTGGTCTGCTGCTGTCTCGCCGGATCGAATCCGAGAAGCATCACTTCAGTGCAGGCGTGTCGGCCGAAGCCAGCCATCCCACGACGCTGACGACGCGCATAAGGCATCTGTTCCAGATCCCTCACAGCACCTGGTCATGACGGTCAGCCGGCCTTTTCCTCGGGCTCTTTGGCATCATCTCCGACCGTCAGCGGCCAGTCGACGACGTAATCCTCGAAATCGTCGACAGCGACCTCGTTTTCGCTGATGGTGCGGCCGCGGGCGGAAATGCCGGCGGCATGGACCGTCTCGGGATCGCCTGAGACCAGCGGATGCCACCAATAGAGATCACGGCCCTCATTGACGAGCCGATAGCCGCAGGTCGGCGGCAGCCATGCGATTTCGGGAACGTTTTCCCTGGTCAGTTGAACGCAGTCGGGCACGAAATCCCAGCGGTTCGGGTAGCTGGAACAGCGGCAGCTTTCACTGTCGAGCAGCTTGCAACGGATCGAGGTGAAATAGACATCGCCGCTATCCCATTCCTCGATCTTGTTCAGACAACAGAGGCCGCAGCCGTCGCAGAGGCTTTCCCATTCCTCGGCATTCATTTCGGCAAGTGTCTTACGCTTCCAGAAGGGCAGATCGTTCATCGTTCGTTTCTTGCAACAGCCGCCCGCAAATTCGCGTGACGACCGTTCAACTCTCTTGTTCTTGTGCGCAAAATCAACCAATTATTCAACTTGCTCCGGCTATCCGGAGAGTTGCGGCCCCTTTCAGGCCCCGCTCCGGCGTCCGGATTTTACGGTCGCCGAGCGTGCTCAGGCGGGAATATAGGACGTGCAGGATCCGGACAACCCAAATAATGGGTCAGATGTTGGTTCAGAAGGCCCGGAAAACGGGCATGGCAAGCAGCAGTCGAAAAACCGTCACCTGCTGCTGCGCATCGATTCGTGGATCGACTCGACCGTCTGGAATGCCGGTTTTCGCGCCGCAGAAATCTGGGAAGACACGACTATCTTCTTCCGCCGCTTCCGCGTTCGCGGCTGGAAACGTGCGGTGTTCGAACTCGCCGGCGAAGGGCTGACGCTCGGCGCCGTCGGCATGGTGCTGATGCTGGCGCTCGCCCAGCCGGCTTTCGAGGCCACCAAGGAAGACTGGCGCAACCGCGGCGATTTTGCCGTCACCTTCCTCGACCGCTACGGCAACATGATCGGCCATCGCGGCGTCATCCACCAGAATTCCGTGCCGATCGACGAGTTGCCGGATTCCCTGATCAAGTCCGTGATCGCCACAGAAGACCGGCGCTTCTTCGACCATTTCGGCATCGACGTGATCGGCCTCTTCCGCGCCATGGTGACCAACGCTCAGGCCGGCGAAGTCGTGCAGGGCGGCTCGACGCTGACGCAGCAGCTCGCCAAGAACCTGTTCCTTTCCAACGAGCGCTCGATCGACCGCAAGATCACGGAAGCTTTCCTGGCGTTCTGGCTGGAAGCCAATCTCTCCAAGAAAGAGATCCTCGCGACCTATCTCGACCGGGCCTATATGGGCGGCGGCACATTCGGCGCGGCGGCCGCGGCGCAATTCTATTTCGGCAAGAGCATCACCGATGTGAATCTGGCCGAATCCGCCATGCTCGCCGGCCTGTTCAAGGCGCCTGCCAAATATGCGCCGCATGTGAACCTGCCGGCCGCCCGCGGCCGCGCCAACGAGGTGCTGACCAATCTCGTGCAGAGCGGGCTGATGACCGAGGGTCAGGTGATTGCGGCACGGCGCAATCCGGCCAATGTCGTCGACCGCAACGAGGTGGAATCGCCCGACTTCTTCCTCGACTGGGCCTTCGACGAGGTACAGCGCCTGTCGCCGCGCTTCCACCAGCGCTCGCTGATCGTGCGCACCACGATCGACATGGGCATCCAGCAGGCGGCCGACGATTCCATCGAGACGTCGCTGCGCGAATATGGCGAGGCCTATCACGCCAAGCAGGGCGCGATGGTGATGATCGAAAACGGCGGGGCCGTGCGCGCCATGGTCGGCGGACGCGACTATGGCGAGAGCCAGTTCAACCGCGCCACAAAGGCGCTGCGCCAGCCGGGCTCCTCCTTCAAGGTCTATACCTATTCGGTGGCCATGGAGAGCGGGATGACGCCGAAAACGACGATCATCGACGCGCCGATTTCCTGGGGCAACTGGAGCCCGCACAATTACGAAAACCGTTATGCCGGCCGCATCACGCTGGAGACTGCGATCGCCCAGTCGATCAACACCATCCCGGTGCGCCTTGCCAAGGAGAAGCTCGGCATCCAGCCGATCCGCGCCATGGCCAAGGCCATGGGCGTCGAAACGCCGATCCGCGACGACGTGACGATCCCGATCGGCACGTCCGAGGTGACGGTGCTGGACCAGGCGACCGCCTATGCCGTGTTCCCGACCGGCGGCTATCAGTCCCGTCGCCATGGCATTACGCAGGTTCTCGATTATGACGGCGACGTTCTCTACGACTTCGATCGTGACGAGCCGCCCGCCCGGCGGGTGCTGTCCGAACAGGCCGACAGCTACATGAACCAGATGCTGTCGCGGGTGCCCTATGTGGGCACGGCGCGCAAGGCAGCCCTCGACAACGGCGTCGTCACCGCCGGCAAGACGGGCACGACGCAGGCCTATCGCGATGCCTGGTTCGTGGGCTTCACCGGCAACTATACCTGTGCCGTCTGGTTCGGGAACGATGACTACACGTCGACCAACAACATGACCGGCGGCTCGCTGCCGGCCATGACCTTCAAGCGCGCCATGGATTATGCCCATCAGGGCGTCACGCTGCGCCCGATCCCCGGCATCGAAAACCCGCTGCCATCCGAAAAGGATGTCGCCAAGGCACAGGCCAACAAGCCGAAGGACGGCGTGCCGACCCTTGTCCGCCCGCGCATGCTGTCGGTGCAATCGACAAACATTCTCAAGGGTATCGGCGAGAAGCTGAAGGATGCTGCGCCGCTCGAGGTGCAGAAGGTGGCGAGCGCGGAATGATGCTTCCGCTGTTTTAGTCGGACCGCCCTTCGACTTGCCAAGAGTTGGGGGACACATCGCCCCATGGCATTCCACCCTGCCAGAATCAGTGGTAACCCTTTCAACTGATTTGATCTTCAAGTTTGATCTTCAAGGGCGCAAGGTGTTTCGGTTTCCCCTTTTCATCCTGATCACGCTGATCGTCGCCTTCGGCGGCGGCATCATGATCTCGCTTTACGCGCTGGATGCGACGCAGGGATTCGGAGCGATCAAGCTCGGCGCCTGGGAGGCCTTTCCGGAACTCCAGACCGTCGACGCCGACCCTTATGCGAAGTCGCATCGCGCGCGCGCCGGAAAGCTGCTCTATGGCAGTGCCGAAGGCCTGACCTTTACAGCAAGCGTGGACGACAGCGGCGAGCGGCTGAACGCTGCCTGCCATTACCGCATCAGCGGCCAGACGCCGCCGGCACGGCTGTGGACCCTGTTTACCGCAGACAATGCCGGCAATCCCGCCTCCCTGCAGCAGGCCCTGCCGGCGGCGCTGAATTCATGGACGGTCCTTCGCCAGCCGGACAGCAGCTTCACCATCGACATTGCGACGCGGGCCGAGCCCGGCAACTGGCTGGCACTGCCGCAAGCCGGTACGTTCCGGCTCGTGCTGACGCTGTTCGACACGCCAACGGCCGGCAGCTCCGGCGTCATCGACCTGTCGATGCCGAAACTGACCAAGATCGGATGCGGCAATGCTTAGGGTCTTCTTTGCCCTTCTCGCCGGGCTTTTCGGCGCAGCGCTTCTGCATCTCGTGATCATTCTGGCGCTGCCGCACTTCACCGGCCGCGATGCCGCGACGCGCGTGGAGGCGGAGGGCGATCCGAACAATTTCTATCTGCTGACCGGCCGATATGATGAAGCAGGGCTCGCCAATGGCGATCCCTTCGTGCGCACGGCCGTCTGCTCCTTCGATGTGGGCGAGGATCCGGTGCACTTCACCGCCAAGGGAAATGTGCCCTTCTGGTCGATCGCGATCTATGACAGCGCTTCGAACGAGGTCTTCAGCATGAACGACCGCACCTCTGTCGGCGGCGCTCTCGATGTTCTCGCAGCAGGCCCGATCCAGTTGACGGACCTTCGCAAGAACCTGCCGCAAGAGCTGGAGCAGACGATCATGGTCGAGATGGCGCATCCCGAGGGCTATGCGGTGCTGCGCACGCTGGCGCCGCAGGCAAGCTTCGACGAGGCTGCGCGCGCCTTCCTGACGGAAGCGGGCTGCGAGGAACTCGACGCCCGCTAGGGTTGTTTTCGTGAATTACTTATTCTTGACGCGCGGCGCAGAATGCGCCGGATTTTTCTTCGGGGTTTCGACGATCCGTTCGTAACGGACGCCGGTGAACCAGAGTATTTTTGCCTCACCGGGCTCCTTGCCCGAGCGACGCGGCGCCTGCGGCAGCCGGTCCGCCAATGCGACTACAATTGCCATTCTCGTCTCCATGCACTGCCCGAGACGGATGAACTTGCGTTGGATTTCACCCTGCCCGCCTTGCTGCGGGCCAGCGCGTCCTCAAGCGCCGGATGAACCGGACCGAGGGCATTCGCGCCTTTCTCACGGCACCTACCGAAATACCGTGATGTTGCGGAGCTTCCACGATCCATATTCCCAAATCGCGTCGTTCCTGTCCGAATTGAGACACACGACCGTTAACAGATTACTAATATTCAGCCGCTGCTTTGGGCAGCCTGCTCGGCACTCAGATAACGCGCAGAACGGTTGTTTGGTTTCAGCCGCGGAAAAGAAAAGACAGGCTGAAAGCCGTCCGATAAAATTAGAGATAATTCATATAGTTAATGGCTCCCCACCATTGAAACGTCGCCCAAGCCCCCACTGTTGCAAATATGCATCATTAAAATATGAATTGCGGCTAGGATGGATGGGTGTATCGTAACTCCATCGGCCCAAAGCTTTTAAGGCGATGGCCGCTTGGAAGTCATACGTGCTCTTGCTGTCATACGGAGAGCAGCCCATGCCCTTTTTATATGGTTGCGCATTCACGTCAGAGGATTTGGACGTGTTAAGTGGCGTGCTAAATGCGTGGTGCGCTGAAAGACATATCGACATCAGAAGTGTCGAGGCGCAGTTCGCTGCTTCGACCGCACTCGACCTCTACCAGTCGGGCCACCACGAGTACGACAAGCTTCTGTCGGCACTCAACGGCCGCACCGGCCTATAGATTATTTGCCGGCTATTTATCCGCATGTCTGGAAACTGCGAATCCCCGTGTTCCGGGGGCACGTGATTTTATTTTGCCGGCTTATTATTATGCGACACGCGAAACGTGTATATTTCTGTTGCATTTTAATAGAATCTTCAGCATGCATTAACCGTGCCGGTGTAGGATTTGTTCATAACCGTATGGTCTGACGCGCGCCCCGCCAGCGCTTGTCGGCCCACGGTGTCCCGCTTGTTCTGCGTTTTCAGGGTGTGCTTGTGCGTGACCGGTTTCGAGACCTAGAGGGCCCGTTGGCCATCAGGAAGAAGGACGTGGTGTTAATGGCGACTGTCAGCAGTTTCGAGAACCTGTCACATCCGACACGCTCCGAACTGCGCCAGTTTGCCGAACTCTTCATGCCGCTTTTCCAGGCATCCTCCGAGGAAGCACGGCGCCAGGCCGTCGCCGCACTTTCCCAGTGCGAGAACATGCCGGCAGCAGTCGCCCTCTTTATCGGCAACCAGCCGATCGAAATCGCCGCTCCTTTCCTCACCTCCTCCAAGGCAATCGGCGACGATACGTTGATCACGATTGCCCGCACCCACGGTGCATCGCATGTGAAGGCGATCGTCAGCCGGGACTCTCTCTCGCCCAAGGTCATCGATGCGCTGGTGGCCTTGCGACAGGCCGAGCCGCGTCCTTCCGCCGCCACACCTGCCGAACAGCCGCCCATGCCTCTTTCGCCGATGCCCGCTCCGCCGGAAATGGACCAGGAAGAAGCCCAGCGTCTCGCCAATGAAGAGGCGCTGCGCGAGCGCATCCGCGGCCTTGCCGGCCATCTTGGCCGCGATGACGACGACCGGCTTGGCCTTCGTTCGCTAACCGACATCCAAGAGGCATTGCTGGTGCGCTTTGCCCGCTCTCGGGAAGCCACGCATTTCGCCACCGCACTTGCCGATGCGCTGTCAGCCAGCCGCTGGCTTGCAGAACGTATCATGCTCGACCTCTCCGGCCAGCAGCTCGCGACGACGTTGACAAGCCTTGGCATGGGCTTTCTTGACTCCGTCTTCGTGCTGGAAAAGCTCTATCCGCATCTTGCCGAGGTGCAGCACAATGTCAGCCGCGCCTTCCTCGTCCTCGATGCGCTGGACCCGGAAGAGTGCCATGCCCGTGTCGAGGCCTGGCGGCGGGCCGACAGCTACACCTACAATCCGGACAGTCCGGCCGCAGCCAAACCAGCTCCTGCAGCCCAGGCGCAGGCTCCAGCCTATCGCTTCATCCGGCAGGCGCCGTTGCGCGACCTCAAGAGCGTCAACCGGGCGCGCTAGAGCGCTGTGCGTCCGTTCGGACGCACAAAGGACGCTCTAACTCTTTGATTCTACGCATCAGGCTTTCCGAAAATCGATTCCGATTTTCGGGCCGATGCTGTAGCCATCTGGTGATCGCGCCTGTACTGCTGCGGCGCAACGCCGGTGATACGCTTGAACGCATTGCTGAAAGCGCTTTCCGATTGATAGCCCAGCGAATAGGAAATCGCCGAGATCGGCTCCGCGCCTGACCGTAGCGCCTTCGCGCCAAGCCGCATGCGCCAGCGCAGCAGATAATCGAGCGGTGAGATACCGGCTAGCTCCCGGAACCGCAGTGCGAAATTGGAGCGCGACATGCCGGCCGCATCCGCCAGATCCTGCAGCCGCCAGTTTCGCGCGGGATCGCCGTGCAGCAATCGGATCGCCGCGCCAACACGCCGGTCGTTCAAGGCCTGCATCCAGCCCGGCGCTGCCGTCTCGGCCTGAGCTAGCCAGACACGGATGAGCTCCACAAAGAGAAGCTGGGCCAAATGATCCGCCGCAACCGACCCACCGGCGCGCTTCTCATCCCATTCCTCTCCCAGACGCGACAGCAGCCAGCGGATGGCGGCTGCCTCCCGCGACTTGCCACTGACGAAGAGGATAGGAGGCAGCGCATCGAGCAACAGGCCGGCATCGGCATCATCGAAGGTCACGCGCCCGCCGACGGCAAACAGGCATTCCCCCGGCAGGTCAGCATGGACGGAACCGACATGGTCGGGTCCGAATACCTCGGACGGCGAAAGCGGCGTCAGCGAGGGGTCACTGCACAGGATATGGGTGCCGCAATTGACCAGGAGGAAGCAATCGCCGGCCTCCAGCCAGCGTGGTTCACTTCCCTCGGAGACCAGATAACAGCCGCCTTCGAGCACTGCATTGAATTTCACGCCATCGGAGGCAAAGCGGATGGACCAGTCACCCTTGGCTCTGAGACTGGCGGAAAGCAGGCTCCTGGCCGAGAGCAGCGACAGGACATCGGAGAGAGGGTCGACAGGAAACATTTAGGACGATCACGCAAGCAGATTGGATTTCAGCGCATGGATAATCCTACATCGGATGGCCTAGGTCTAGTCCAGTAGGAGCGGACAAGCCGCCCACAAGACAAATGCGAGGACTTCATGCCGACTTCCCAATATCCCCTTCCCTCCGGATTCAGCCGCTCGACGACATCAGAAGAAGCGCTCGGCAATGCCGATCTCACCGGCAAGCTTGCCGTCGTTACCGGCGGCTATGCCGGCCTTGGCCTGGAGACGGTGCGTGTGCTTTCGGGGGCCGGAGCTTCGATCATTGTGCCGGCGCGTGATACCGAGAAGGCCAAAGCGGCGCTCAAAGACCTGCCGCGTATCGAGATCCATTCATTCGATCTTTCCAACCCGGCCTCGATCAATGCCTTCGGCCGGGAATTTGCCGCGAGCCACCGGCCGCTCGATCTCTTCATCGGCAATGCCGGTATCATGGCAACGCCGCTTGCCCATGACGACAGAGGGTTCGAGCGGCAGTTTGCGACCAACCATCTCGGTCATTTCCAGCTTGCAGCATGGCTCTGGCCGGCGCTGAAGCGCTCCGGCAATGCCCGCGTCGTGGCACTGTCATCGGGCGCGCATCGCTTCTCCGCCATCAATTTCGACGATCCGAATTATCAGCGCCGACCTTACGATGCCTGGAAATCCTACGGCCAGTCGAAGACCGCCAACGCACTCTTCGCACTCGAGCTCGACCGGCGCGGGGTAGAACATGGCGTACGCGCATTCTCGGTCCACCCCGGCTCGATCCGGACGGAGCTGACCCGCTATGTCTCGGACGCGGATATGGAAGCGATCGGCTTCCGCGATGCCGACGGCAATATACCCTCGCATATCGCGGCCCTCTTCAAGACGATCGAACAGGGTGCGGCAACCACCGTCTGGTGTGCGACGAGCCGCCAGCTCGACGGCATGGGCGGCGTCTATTGCGAGGACTGCGATATTGCCGAGGCGCTGCCTGCCGATACGACGGAGCTGCGCGGCGTCATGCCCTGGGCAATGGACGAGGAGGCCGCCGCGAGACTCTGGACGCTGAGCGAAAAGCTGCTCGGTATCTCATTCGAGTAACTTTCTCCCAGGCAATTCCAGCCGACGCGTGATGCCGACCATCTCCAGAAACACCTCGTCATGGCTGACAATCAGCAGCGCGCCGTCATAGGCTCTGAGGCCTGCTTCGACGGCCGCGATGGAATCGATGTCGAGGTGATTGGTCGGCTCGTCGAGGATCAGTAGCGACGGCGGTGTCGCACCGCCGAGAACGCAGGCAAGGCCGGCGCGCAGAAGCTGGCCTCCTGACAGGGTAGAGACGATCTGCAGCGCAGCATCCGCCCGGAACATGAAACGGGCAAGGGCTGCGCGGCAGGCATTCTCATCCGATTGCGGGTTCAGCCGACGGAAATTGTCGCGGATCGAGGTTTCGGGGTCGAGCAGGCTGACGCGCTGGTCGAGCATCGAGAAAGAGGTCAAAACACGCACCGCTCCCTCCCATGGCTGGAGATCGCCCGCGATCAACGCCAGCAGGGTTGTCTTGCCCGAGCCGTTCGGGCCGGTGACTGCGATGCGTTCGGGTCCGGTCATATCGACGGACAGTTTACGGATGATCGGCTCGTCGATTTCGTAGCCGACGGTCACCGCGTCGATCTTCAATACCGATCTGCCCGGCGGCAGGCCGGTCGAGGGCAGCTTGACAGAGAGCGGCTGCAGGACCTCGATGCGTTTGCGGGCCTCCTCGGCATCCTCAAGCGCCTGGCTATGGCGGCGTTCGGCAAGGCGGGCATTCTCGCCGTTGGTATTTTCGGCCTGCCGCTTGAGACCACCGGCAACGATTCGCGGCATGTCGCCCTTGGCCGCTTTCTTCTTGCCGGCACTGTCCCTGCGGGCCTTGCGCTCGGCCGTTTCCTGGGCACTGCGGGCGACCTCCGCCACGCGCTTTTTGGCGTACGCCAGATCGTGCTCGGCGGCGGCCAATTCCAGCGCCTTGCGGGCGCGGTAATCGCTCCAGTTTCCGCCATAGCGGGTGGCGCCCAAAGTCGTCAGCTCGACGATCGCATCCATCGTATCCAGCAGTTCGCGGTCATGGCTGACGACCAGGGCGCCGTGGCGCCAGCCTCCAAGAAGCGAGATCACCGCTTCGCGCCCCTCCCGGTCCAGATTGTTGGTCGGCTCGTCGAGGATGAGGAAATCCGGCTCTTCGAAGATCAGGGCGGCGAATGCCCCGCGCGTGCGCTGGCCGCCGGAGAGTGTTGCGAGCAAAGTCTGCGGCCCGGCGGCAAGACCGGCACGTTCCAGTGCGCCTTCGATGCGGGCTTCGAGCGTCCAGTCGGCAACAGCAAGCTCATCGGCAGTGGCTTCGCCGCTTTCGGCACGGCTGAGAATGGCAAGCGCCTGCGTTGCGCCGAAAAGATCGGCGACCGTTTCATCCGGCCCAACCTGCACACTCTGGCGCAGGATGCCGATAGTGCCGGATACGGCAACGGAGCCCGTCTGCGGCTGCAGTTCGCCGGCGACGAGCTTCAGGAGCGTTGTCTTGCCGACGCCATTGCGACCGACAAGGCCGGCGCGCTCCGCGTTGAAGCTCAGATCGATATTGGAGAAAAGCGGCCGGTCGTCAGGCGTGGACCACGAAAGATTGGAAACTGTAATGGATGCAGGCATGGAAATCCCCGATGGCAAGGCAAATTGGCGTTGCGATCAGGTTCATATCCATTGAGCACACATCCTGTTGGTATTGCGGATGGCGGTAAACTAGGCGGGAATTGGCGTAAATTCAAGGCAAGCCGTCAGCTGGCCATCGGGATGAGTTCCGAGACCTCGTCCGCCTCCAGCTCGACGATCCAGAGATCCGGGTCGAACTTGCGCTCGCGCTCCAGCATTTCCTGCACCTTCTCGGGCTCGGCGCGTTCCAGCCTGATTTCGAACAGCCGGTCGCCGCTGCTCTCCTCGTCGAAGAAGCTTTGCGGGGCCGGCGCATAGAGGGTTTCGAGCCCGTCACGGAAGCGCTGGCGAATGAAGATCGCGCCAGCTTCTTCCGCGCCCTTCTTCTCCACGGCAGCAAAATCGCCGGCGGAGAAAACCCTGCGGACGAGAGCGGAAACGTAGATATCGGCGCGCAATCTCATGGGCGGGACATAGACCGGATGGCAGATGGCGGCAACGCTATACTTTTACCGCCAACCGCAAACCACCCCAATGCCTACCGCGGACTGTGATCGGGGCGGAAATATCTTTCATCATGACGAAGTTACCGCCGCCCATGTCCCGCCGGTAAGTCTGGACAAGGAAGGGCGCAGTGCTTCTGCCGGCAGCAAGTCCGACGCGATCGTTGAAGATGCGGCGATTGCGGCAATTGGCAGTATTCCAGACGACATCGCCCGGCCGCTGCGGCTCGGAGAACTTGCGATTGTGGGTCGGCAGGTAGCCGTTTTCATCAATGGCGGCACAGAAGGCGATGCGCTGGTCGGAACCCGCCACCGGCTCCTGGATCGGCGGCAGCAGCCGGTCGGCGAGTTCAGTGAAGGGTGCCATCATCTGTACCGGATCGGTGCCCGATATCGGCTGGTAGTGGCGGTTGAACAGGCTCTCCATGCCGATTGCGCCTTCGGCGACGGCACGCTCCAGGGCATGCGATATCTGGCCGGCGACGGATTGGGCCTGTTCGATCCAGTGGCGGTCGGCGGTTTCCACGCCGGCGCTCGCGGTCAGCTGGATCAGCGTTTCCGACAGGCCGACGACGCTGTCGACGCGTTTTGCCGCCTGTTGCAGCCGGCCGTTGGAATCCAGCACCTCGGCCGACATTTCGCCGAGCTTGGCGACGAAGCCGGCGCAATCGCGATCCACGGCCTCGGTCGTGTTGGCCATGACCGCGGATGAATCGAGGATGCGGGTAATCACATGTTCCATGCTTTCGAAGGCGCCGCGCATCGCTTCGGACTTTTCGCTGACGCTGGCAGCACTCTTGCGGGCGCCGCCGCCGACAGTCGAGAGACGATCGATCTTGAGCCGAAGCTGCTCCAGCGTTTCCTGGATGGAGCCCGTGGCCTTGGAGGTCTGCAGCGACAAGGCGCGGATCTCGGAGGCGACGACGGCAAAACCTTTGCCAGCCTCGCCTGCACGAGCGGCCTCGATTGCCGCATTGAGCGCCAGAAGATTGGTCTGGCGGGCGATGGTGCTAATTTCGGCGGCCACCTTGTCGACATCGGTCAGCGAGCGGGAGAAGCCGGAGATTTCCGTGCTGATCTCTTCCGAGGACTGGACCATGTGACGGATTTCCGAGACCGAGCCGGACAGGCGATCGGCCGATTCCTTCAGCATGTGGCGCGCTTGCGTCGCGGTACTGTCGGTCTCACGCAACGAAACGGCAACGGAGCGATTGGTCTCGGCGATGGAAAGGGCCGTGCGGGTGACCTCATCGAAGGCGGCGGCATGGCGGGCGGACATTGCCGCCATGTCCTGGATGGCGCCGGCTATATCAACAAGGTCGACGCCGAGCGTGGAGGCCTCTTCGGCAAGACGCGAGAGGATATGGCGCAGCGCGTCGCGATCCGGTCCATCCGGCTCGTAAGCCGGGCTTACGGCATTCTCCTCCACCGCCTTCAACGCCTGCATGATCGAGCTCCCCCAAGCTACATTAGGGAAGCTTCAAGCAACATGGTTAACAACTGGCTAAGAATAGCGGCGCTTATACTTAGGTCTTAGACCCCTGCCCCGTTAAGCCTTCAGCTCTGCGTCAGGCCCGTCAGTCTCTCACTCATCTGCCAGAGGCGCTCGGCAAGCTCGGGATCGGTCGCCCAGGGGCGCACGCCGAGCAGTTCCTCGGAGTCGGCAGGCACGGCCTTGGCGATATCGCAGTTCTCGCAATAGACGCCGCCCATGCCATCCAGCTCATCGCTGACAGCGCACCAGACAGTGGTTGCCGCACCCTGGGCAATGGTCTTCTTGTTGTTTTCAGGGTCGATGACGGGGTTGCCGTCGGCATCCACATAACCGCTCGCCAGCAGATATTCGCGCGACTGGTGGCGGACGAGATCGGTCGTGACGATACCGCCCGGATGAAGAGAGAAGGCCCTCACGCCCTCTCTTGCGCCCAAAGCGTCCAGCGCAACGGCAAATAGCGCATTGGCTGTCTTCGACTGGCCATAGGCGACATAGGGCAGGTATTCGCGGTTCTCGAACATCGGATCGTCGAAATCGACGCCAGAGCGGACGTGGCCGCGCGAGGAGACGGCAACCACACGCGCGCCTTCCGCCTTCACCAGCGCCGGCCAGAGCCGCGCGGTGAGCTGGAAGTGGCCGAGATGGTTCGTGGAGAATTGCGATTCATAACCGCGGCTGTCGCGCGTCAGCGGGTTGGCCATGACGGCGGCATTGTCGATGAGGAAATGCAGTGGCTTGTCGTCTTCGAGGAAACAATCGGCGAACTCGTCGATCGAATTGGGATCCCTCAGGTCCATATAGGCGAATACCAGGCCGGGCACGTTTTCGCCCGCCGCCCTCGCCTTCTCGATATTGCGGGCGGGCACGATCACCTTGGCGCCGGCGGCCGCCATCACGCGGGCGGTTTCGAGGCCGAGACCGGCATAACCGCCGGTGACGATCGCCACCTTGCCGGTGAGGTCATGGCCGGCAATCACCTCTTGCGCCGTGGACGCTGCACCGAAACGTGAACCAATGGGAGCCTGGGGAGTGGACATGAAATGTCTCCTTTCAAGAGGATTCCGTCCCGTGGGTGACGGAAATGCTCTATCTCTTTGTTTTTATGCAGTTCGAGACTCAAAACCGCTGCACATGTCTGCCGGAATTGCTCTGGTCGGGAAATATCTATGTCCGGCAGGTGGGATTCTGAATGCTTGTAAATCCCGATTTCTTGCGCCATCGTACAAAGATGACAAGCGATCCCCTCTCCGAAATGCTCAGCCTGCTCGATGCCCGCTGCCTGATGGCGGGCGGTCTGATTGCCGGCGGCCCCTGGGCGCTTGCCTTTCCGCAGCCGAACCGCATCAAGATCAGCGCGGTGGCCAAAGGCCGCTGCTGGCTGGTGCTCGACAATGGCAGCGAGCCTATCCTGCTCGAAGCCGGCGACGTCGTCCTGCTCAACGGCAAGCATTCCTTCATGCTGGCGACCGATCTTGCGATGAAGCCCGCCGATGCCGTCACGACCTTCAAGGAGAAGAAGGTCAATGGCATGGCGCGGCATGGCGTGGGCGAGGATTTCCTCTATATCGGCGGGCATATCGCGCTTGGGCCGACCGGCACGGCGCTGCTGCTCGACGTATTGCCTCCGGTCATCCATGTGCGGGCGACCCTTGCCGAGGCCGGCGTGCTGCGCTGGCTGCTGGACCAGCTGGTGCGGGAAATGGCGGCCGGCAAACCGGGCGCGCTGCTTGCCTCGGCCCAGCTTTCTCAGCTCATCTTCGTGCAGGTGCTGCGCGCCCATATCATGACGTCGGAGCCGCTGACGGTCGGCTGGCTGCGCGCCTTTGGCGACGAGAAGATCGCGCCGGCGCTGCGACTGATGCATTCAGACCCAGCGCATGACTGGCAGCTCGGAGAGCTCGCGAAATCCGCCGGCATGTCGCGCACCAGCTTCGCCCTGCGCTTCAAGACGGTCGCGGGCGTTGCCCCACTCACCTATCTCACCGCCTGGCGCATGCGCCTTGCCGAGCGGGCGCTGCGCGAGGGATCGATGCCGGTCTCCTCGCTGGCGCTTTCACTCGGCTATACCTCGGAGAGCGCCTTCAGCAATGCGTTCAAGCGCGTGACCGGCATTGCGCCGAAGCGCTACCGGACTTCGGCCGCTATCAATGTCGGGCCGATCGAAGAGGTGGTCGATGTCGAAGGTCGGGTGCGAACGGTGGACTACCGGCTCCTGCGGTTGGCGAGCCAGCCGTCAGCCCTGCCGCGGCAAGGCTGATTTCAGTCCGTTATTGCTCAGAGCGCACCGATTTCCTTGAGCTTCTTCAGGACGGCTTCGCTGGGTTCGCCATTTTCCGGGAGATTGTAGTGCTTCTGGAAGTGCCGGATGGCGGCGCGGGTCTGTTCGCCGGCGACACCGTCAACGCCGACATTGGCGTAGGCCATGTTGACCAGGCCCTTCTGGATCTTCAGCACCAAATCGACACTGGAAATGCCTGACAGCGGAACCTGTTTCGGCCCTGAGGGCGCCGTCTTGACGGTCTTTTCGGCGCTGCGGATTGCGGCTGCGACCGGATCTTCCTCCGTCGCCTTCGACGTCACGTCTTCCCGAGGTTTCTCCGGCGGGACGGTCGAGGGACCGACTGCATCGGTTCTGAGCGCAGCAAGCACGTCGGGCGTCGCATCGCCACTTTGCGCCATGCCAACCGTTTCCTCGAAGAAAAGGATGGCTGCGCTGGTGCGCGGGCCGATGACGCCGTCGGCATTGCCGTTATAGAGGCCGCGGCGGATCAGTTCCTTCTGGATGTCCATCACGAGCTGGCTCGGCTGCTGGCCGGCCGCGGCAGATGGCGGCGTGGTCTGGGTCGTTGCCGCGGCGTCGTCCGGCCGCTCGATGCGGAACGTGGTGACATCGCCCTGCGGCTCAACCTGCGGGCGGAAGCCTATGGCGGTCGGCGCGCCCGGATCGCGGGTACGGAAAATCGGATGCGGATGCGCGCCTGGCTGATACCAGAGTGCGTTGGCAGCGACGAAGGAGAAAATGACGACGAAGGCGATCGTGCCGCCGGCAATGGACGGATTACGGCCGATGACGCCTCCAAGCGCACCGGCGCCCTGAAGACCGAGGCCACCCAGCGCAGTCGCACCCTGCAGGCCAATGCCGCCGAGTGCTGCCGCACCGGTCATCACAAGGCCCGGCTGCTGCCGTCCCTTCCTGCCCTTAGGCGATTTTCGCTTGCGCGCGGCCATCGAAAAGCCCCTCTTCCAGTTCTGCGGCGCCCGCCGCGCCCTTCAGCCGCGGCGGAAACTCGACCGTTTCCACCTGGCCGGCATTTTCTGCCGCCGGGGCTCCGGAACCGTCCGCCGCAATCTCGATGGTGATGATCGTGCCCTCGCCAGGCTGGCTGGCAATGGCGAAATTGCCGCCATGCAGGGCGACAAGGCCTTTGACCAGCGACAGGCCAAGACCCGTGCCCTCGAATCGACGGGTATAATCGTTCTGGATCTGGACGAAAGGTTGGCCGAGTGTGGCGAGCCTGTCGGCAGGAATGCCGATGCCGGTATCGCTGACAGTGAGCTTCAGAATGCCGTCGCGCATGGCCGCATCGACGGTGACCACGCCTCCCGTTTCGGTGAATTTCACGGCATTGCCGACAAGATTGATAAGGATCTGCTGCAGCGCGCGCTGATCGGCCACGACCTCTGCGATACCGCGCTGGACACGGCTCGTGAGCGTCACGCCCTTGCTCTTGGCCTGCAGCGCCAGCATGGATTCGCAGGACCGGATCGATGCGCCGATATCGAAAGGCTCGAGCATCAGCTCGTAGCGGCCGGCCTCGATCTTGCTCATGTCCAGCATCGTGTTGACGACGGAAAGCAGATGCGCACCGGATTCACGGATCAGGCCGACATATTCGCGCTGGCGCTCGTTCTCGAACTTGCCGAAATATTCGCCGATCAGGATATCCGAAAAGCCGAGGATGGCATTCAGCGGCGTGCGCAACTCGTGGCTGACGGCGGCGAGGAAACGGGATTTGGCATCGTTGGCCGATTCCGCATCTGCCGCGCGCGTCTGCGCCTCGGCGCGAAGCCGTTGCTCCACCGAAACATCATGCAACTGGGCAATAACGGCCGAAAGCATGCCGTCGACATCACGCCGTGCGGTCATATCCATGCGCAGATAAGCGAACTGCCTGTTATCGCGCGAGACGGAGGGGCGTTCCAGCCTGAGATCGACGGTCGCCTTTTCCTCGCCCTGGCGCAGCGCATCCAGCGCCTGCAGGAAAAGGATGCGATCGGAAACATGCACCTGCTCGAAGAAGCCACGGCCCTTCAGGTCGCGCATCCAGACGAGATAGTCGCGCTTGTCGCGGCCGCCGGCCATCGTCACGCTGCCAAGCGGATCGAGGAAGAGGACGAGGCCCGGGCTCATCTCAAGGAAGAGATCGTCGGCACTGGCTGCGGCTACGTGCTGTGGAATAGCCTGGCGGGCGAGCGCAATGCTGCCGACGGCAGAAAAAAGAAAGGCGGCGCAGACCGTGGCGACGCCGGCCGGCAGTGCAACTGCGGGGCTGGTAACGATGGAGAGGCCGACCGGAGCGGCGACAAGAGCGGCAGAGGAGAGGAAGACCAGGCGGCGCAGAATGGTGAGCTCGCTCTGACGCACAGCTTCGCCGCCGCTCGTGCGGGAAAGCCAGCTTGCAGCTGCCCGGTCCACGAGGGCTGTCGCCCAACCGCCAATGTCACTCAATACACGCACGCAATACCTGCCCGAAAAGGCCTTTCATTGACCCGGACAATAGGCCCTCGCGGCTTAAGGAAAGGATAAGGCAAAGTCGCCTTCCACAGCCCAAAAATGCTAAAAGTCCCGTTTTGGGCCATCTGCCTGGCTCTTTGAATTTCGTGGTTAATAGCAGGTAAGCGCCGGATTTTCCTCATATTTCAGCATCACGTTAACTCTTGTGGCAGAGCGGCGGGGCAAAAGTCCAGCAATTGCAGGCGGCGGCTGCCACCATGCTTAACGACATCTGTTAGAATTTGAGTGAAATGCCCCGAAAATACCGATCATTAAAATTTGAGATAAATTTGCCGCAAATGCCGATGAGTTTCGAAAAGCTGCATTCGCAACTCGGCTGTAAGGTGCAGACATACCGGACAACCGGCCCGATTCGGCGACAAGACCGGACGGGAAAAACAGGATGGGCAAGACAATGTGGTTTCTGATCAAAGGATCATTCTGGTTTGGCCTTGTGCTCGTCGCTCTCTCCGTTTTCTCTTCGGAGAGCTCCGACAATGCCGGCCACCCGCAATTGCAGCTTTCCGACGCCTTCACCGCGGCAAGCGGCGCTTACGTCTATATCACCGGCATGTGCTCCGAAAAGCCCGAGGTCTGCAGCAAGGGTGGGGAGACCCTGACGGCTCTCGGCTACCGGGCCCGCGAAGGCGCCCGTGTCGCCTATGAGCTGCTCGACAGCCAGTTCAGGGACGACAACTCCAAAATGGCCTCCGCAAAGACGGCCGTGCCGCCGGCGCCTGTCGCGCTTGCCGCTCCTTCCCTGCCGGAGGCCATCACTAATACAATGCGCGAGGCTCAGGCCGCGCTGAACCAGCCGATGCCGCACCTGCCGCAGCCCTACCGCCCACCGGTAGACGACGGCGCTTCGACCGAACGTGTGGTAACCGGAACCATTCCGGCCGGGTCGATCCCGCTGCCGACGCCGAAACCGGCGATCTGACGAATTTCGCGGGCACCCCGCCCGCGCCCCAGCTTGCATCGGTGGTCCGCATGACGCGGAGATGCCCCATGCCTGACGTGCCTGCCCTGTTTATTTCAGCACTTTGCTGCGCCGTGAGGATGCCCATCCCTCACGGCGTTTCTTTTTAACGGTTCAAATCTGCGGTCGCTTCGCCTATATGAACTGATAATAGTGAAAGGCCTGAACAAGCATGGCGACCCTCGACCAGATCATCGACGACTTTTCCTTCCTGGACGATTGGGAAGACCGCTACCGCTACGTTATCGAACTCGGCAAGGCGCTGCCTGAACTGGCAGACGAGAAGAAGACTTCCGAGAACAAGGTGATGGGCTGCGCCAGCCAGGTATGGCTGGTCACGCATACAGCAGGCAATCCCGACAATCCGGTCATGACATTCGAAGGCGATTCCGACGCGCATATCGTGCGCGGCCTCGTCGCTATCGTGCTTGCCACCTATTCCGGAAAGACTGCTGCCGAGATCGCCTCGCTCGATGCTTTCGAGATCTTCTCAAAGATCGGTCTGACTGAAAATCTCTCCTCGCAGCGCTCGAACGGCTTGCGCTCGATGGTCAACCGCATCCGCGAGGAAGCGCGCGTGCGGGCTACTGCCTGACAGGTGCGATCCGCACGAGAAAACAAGCCTTGAGACCAGACGGTTCGGCGCACGGAGAAATACGCCGGGCGCCGAACCTGATCTTGCCGATTCGTTATTTGCCGTTTGTCATCCGCTCACCGAGACGTTCTGCCCGCTCGGCAAGCTCCGGCGTCAGGGCCTCGCCGAAATCGGCTGCTTCGAACACCTGACGGATTTCGATCTCGCTCGGACCGAGCATTGGATTGGGGCAGCGCTTTACCCACTCGACGGCTTCGTCCATATCCTTGACCTGCCACAGCCAGAAACCGGCGATCAGTTCCTTGGTCTCGGCGAAGGGGCCGTCGATGACCATGCGCTTCGGGCCATCGAACGCGATGCGCTTTCCCTTGGAAGAAGGATGCAGGCCTTCACCCGCCATCATGATGCCGGCATTGACCAGATCCTCGTTATACTTGCCCATAGCCCCCAGAAGCTCAGTCGTGGGCATGATGCCCGCTTCACTGTCTGCCGTCGCCTTGACGATGACCATTACGCGCATGTCTCTTCTCCTCTTGTTTGCGGCGGCATGAGTGCCCGCCCGTCCTCGATCTTTCATGTCATTCCGTCGTTATCGCAAAACCGCTGCGCACTTTTGCGCGACATGATTTAGAGACGGATGAGCAATCGCGAGACCGACATTTTTTGCCGCGCTTTTTTTGAAGATAGATGACGAGAGCCGAAATCACCGGAAGAGACGACCGGTAAATACAAAAAAAGCCGGGCAACAGGCCCGGCTCTTTATCATGCAGCGGTGCAATACTCAGCCGCGGCCGCGCTTGCGGCGCTGTCCCAGGCCCATTTCCTTCGCAAGGCGCGAACGCGCTTCGGCATAGGCCGGGGCTACCATTGGGTAATCGGCAGGCAGGTCCCACTTCTCGCGATATTCTTCCGGCGCGAGATTGTGATGCGTCATCAGGTGGCGCTTCAGGGACTTGAAGTTGCCGCCGCATTCGAGGCACGTAATCTGCTCGTCCTGCACGGACTTGCGGACAGAGACCGCAGGCTTCTGCTTTTCGACGACCGCTGCCACCGGCTGCGGTACGGATGTGTTGCTCAATGCCGAATGTACGTCGGAAATCAGATTAGCCAGGTCGCTGACCGGGACAACGTGGTTGCTGACATAGGCCGCGACGATATCGGCCGTCAGTTCCACAAGCAGCTCCGGCGCATTGCCGGTCGCCATATCCGTCATATTCTTTCTCCTGTTAGCATGCTCAAACGGTCCTTCTCCCAAAAAGACAAAGAACCCTCGTCGTAGAGCCAAACACCAAAAGAGCAGCTTACAGCCTTTGTTTCGAAAAACCGGAATCCACCCCTAGATTCCGAAGACCGTACTCTGCACCAATACTGCCTGACGGTGAGCTACTACGTATTCTTCCAGGCCGTCACCCAGTTAGACATTGACAAACAAGGCTAGGAGACCTGGAAGCAGTACGATTCTAATTCACAATCAGAACTCTACTTGGATTTTCAAATAGCATCGTTTTCGCAAAAGGCCAATTATTAATTGTGATTTTCCTAGAAAAAAAATCCATCACAAAGAATTGGTCAGCGGTTCAGCAAGCTTTACTCGTGCTTCCAGTGCATAAGTTTGCGTAAAATTGCTTAAAATTCTGAGTAGCCCTCGCCCTCAGCGCATTCGCATATCGTCACGTACTGAGATATCGGCCGGAAAATGTCCTGATATATGCGAAGCTCTCGCAAGAAGGTGTGCAGAAACCGGTGCAGTCAGGATAAAAAAGAGGAAACCGGCCAACGCTCTTGCAAGCACAGCAAGTTCGCCCGAATAAAGCCCGGCAGCAAGCAACAACAAACCGGAACCGACCGTGCCGGCTTTTGAAGCGGCGTGCATGCGCGTGTAGAGATCCGGCAAGCGCGCGATACCGATCGCGGCCACCAGGGCGAAGAAGGCACCTGCCAGCAGCAGGACCGCAGTGACGATAGCAAGCGCATAGTCCATTATCATTCGCCTCTCCCCTGCGTCCCAGATGCCACGGCTCTCCGAGAGAGCACGAAACGGGCGAAGGCGACTGTCGCCAGAAAACCGACGAGGCCGAGCGCGATGGCGATATCGATGTAAAGCGAAAATCCGGTGCGCACCGCGACGACGGCAATGAAACCAATGGCGATGCCCGTCATCATGTCGAGCGCCAGGATGCGGTCGGGAAGAGTGGGGCCGGCAATGACGCGCCAGACGGTCACAAAAAGCGCAATACAGAGAATACCGAGGGCTGCGATGGCGGCGGCGGAAACGATGGCGGCAGGCGTTATCATCCAAAGGCCTCCATGATACGGCGCTCGAAACCGCCAGCAATATCGCGCCTGACCGCGGCAGGATCGGCGCAGTCCAGCGCATGCACATAGAGCGTGCGCCGGTCCTCGGAAACATCAACCGAAAGAGTACCCGGCGTCAGTGTGATGAGATTGGCAAGGAGCGTGATCTCAAAATCGGTTCTCACCGTCAGCGGGAATGCGAGGATACCGGGCGCCAGCTGCATACGCGGCGAAAGCACCGTCAATGCCACCCGCCAGGCCGAAAGCGCCAGTTCCCAAAGGAAAAGACCCGCCAGCAGGAAGATGTGCCAAGGGCGGATGCGGCGCGGCGGCGAACGGCCGGCGAAGGCCTCGCGCACGACTGCGAGCGACAGCAGCGACAGAGCGAGGCCGAGAACGAAATTAAGCGGCGAGGTGCTGCCGGTTACGGCGACCCAGGCGACGGCAAGCGGCAGGCTGAGGAACAGGACTGTCATCGTATGGTCCCTTCCGGAAAGACGGAGAAGATATAGGCGGAGGGATCAGCAAGCCCGTCGGCGGCGGAGCGCGCGAGTTGCAGCAACTGTTCCGGCAGGAGACCGATGCCGATGACGAGGATCGTCAACGCCGCAAGCGGAAGACCAGCCGTCCAGCCGGTCCGCACCGGAGGGAGCGCCGGGGACGCGGGACGCCAATAGGCAAACAGGAAGACGCGGCCGCAGGCAATCGTCAACAGGAAGCCGCCGAGCAGGATCGTGCCCGCCAGCCACCACGCGCCGACATCGAGCGAGGCCTTGACCAGCAACACCTTGGGCCAGAAGCCGGAAAAGGGCGGCAGGCCGCAGGCGGCCAGCAGCAGCATCAGCGAAATCGCCGCGAACCAGCCATTCTGACGATAGAGGCCGCCGAGCGCGGCCAGCGAGAAGGAGCCGCCTCGCCTGCCCGCTTCGCCGGCCAGAAGATAGAGCGCCGTCATCAGCACTACCGAATGCAGCGCATAGAAGACTGCGCCGCCGAGGCCTTCGGCGGTGCCGAGTGCTGCACCGATCAGCATATTGCCGATGCCCGAGATCACCACATAGCCGAGCAGACGACGCAGGTCGGTTTCAGCGAGTGCACCGAGTGCGCCGACGAGGACAGTCAGGGCTCCGACGACAGCTATCAGCAGGCTGAGTTCATCGCGCTCGGCCGGCAGCAGCATGACCAGGACGCGCAGCAGCGCGTAGATGCCGACCTTGGTCAGGAGGCCGGCAAAGAGTGCGGAAACGGCGATGCGCGGCGTGTGGTAGGAGGCCGGCAGCCAGAAATTGACCGGAAAGGCCGCAGCCTTCATGGCAAAGGCGAGCAGGAAGAGGCAGGCGAGCGTCATCAGCGGCGCCGTGCCGCTCAAGGCTGCTGCCCGCTCGGCAATGTCGGCCATGTTGAGCGTGCCGAAGCTCGCATAGAGGATGCCGACAGCAATGAGGAACAGCGTCGTGGCGATGAGGTTGAGCACCGCATATTTCAGCGCCCCATCGATCTGCGCCCGTTCGGAACCGAGGATCAGCAGGCCGAAGGAGGAGATGAGCAGCACCTCGAACCAGACGTAGAGGTTGAAAATATCGCCGGTCAGGAAGGCGCCGGTGACGCCTGCCATCAGCAGCATCAGCAGCGGGAAGAAACCGTATCGGCGGCCGCTTTCGGTGGTATCTGACAGGGCATAGATGCCGGCTGCCAGGGCAGCGACCGCTGCGGCCAGCGCCATCAGCGCGCTGAAGACATCGACCGTAAAGGCGATACCGAAGGGCGGCAGCCAGCGGCCCATGACCATGGTGAGCGGGCCGTGTCCGACGACCTGCTGCAGGAGGGCAGCGTCAAGGAGCAGCAGGACTACGAGGCCGGCAATTGCGATCCATGCCTGCAGGCGCGGAAGGCTGCGCAGCATCAGGAGCAGCGCACCGAGGCTGATGCAGAGCACGACCGGCAGGATCGCCAGCCAGTGGGCGGGCGGGACGGGAGCGGTGACCATGGCGGCCGAGAGGTCGGTGACGGGGGCGGCCATTAGTGGGTGCCTCCCGCGAGGGTCGGCGCATGGGCATTGAGCATCCGCATCTTACTCACGATCAATACCCCAAAGGCGGCAGCGGCCGGTCTTCAGGTTCGGCATCGTGCATGCGGGTCGTATCATCGGTGCCGAGCTCCTGATAGGCGCGGTAGGTCAGCACCAGCAGAAAAGCGAGGAAAGAGAAGGAGATGACAATGGCCGTCAGGATCAGCGCCTGCGGCAGCGGATTGGCCGCACCTGATGGCAGCATGTCGGCCCCGGCGGGTATGATCGGCGGCACGACACGGGTCAGCCTTCCTGCCGTGAAGATCAGCAGGTTCACGGAGTTACCGAGAATGGCGATGCCGAGCATCATGCGGATCGAGAAGCGCGACAGGATCAGATAGACAGCGGCCGAAAAGAACAGGCCGACGAGAATGGCAAAGAGCGCTTCCATCAGTCCAGCTCCCTTTCTTCCAGCGCCAGCGCGATCGAAGCGACGGCGCCGAGCACCACGAAATAGACGCCGAGATCGAAGAGCATGACGCTGGAGAGCGGCACTTCCACACCTGCCAGGACGGGATAGACCCAAAGGCCGGTCATGAATGGCACGGCAAAGAAGATCGAGATCAGGCCGGCGAGGCAAGAGAGCAAGAGACCGAAGCCGGCAATCGCCAATGGATGGAAGCGGATCGCCCGGCGCACCGCGTCCACGCCGAAAGCAATGCCGTAAATCGCCAGAGCCGAAGCGGCGATCAAGCCGCCGATGAAACCGCCACCCGGCTCGTTGTGGCCGCGCAGCAGGATAAAAACGGAAAAAAGCAGCATCAGCGCGGTGATGAAGGGGGCGACCGTACGGAAGATGAGGGTGTTCATCGCGTGCCTCCACAAAGAGACTGAGACGGCCGGGGACGTCTACCAACCTCCCTCATTCCTGTGCTTGTCACAGGAATCCAGCCACGACGCGTCTGCGTCGTGAATGACTCACTTGCAGCAAACCAAAGAGTCTCTCCTGCCCAAGGACTTGGGCAGGCTGGATTCCTGTGGCAAGCACATGAATGAGGTGAAACGGTAACGTCTCGCGATACCTCGAACGCTGCATTCGCTGCGAGGACAGAATCAGATTCCAAAGAGACCTGTCTCATGCCTCCTCCGCATCCGGATCGTTTGTCGCCAGCCGGCGCTCCGTGTTGCCGCGGATGCGGATCAGCGCAAGGATGGCGAGGCCTGTCACCGCCACGACGGCGATTTCGCCGAGCGTGTCAGTGCCGCGGAAATCGACGATGATGACGTTCACGACATTGGCGCCGTGGGCGATCAGCTTCGAATGGGCATTGAAGAAATCGCTGAGGGCCGTGTTGAACGGCGCCTGCGTGGCGCGCATCAAAAGCAGCGCGAAGCCGAGACCGCAGGCGAGTGAAAGTACGATATCGAAGAAGCGGCGGACGCCGTGGCGCGGATCGGTCGGCGACAGGCGCAGACGGGTCATGACGAGGGCAAGAATGACGACCGCGAGCGTTTCGACCATGAACTGGGTGAAGGCGAGATCCGGGGCGCCGAAGAGCAGGAAGATCAGCGCGACGGCAAAACCCTGAATGCCGAGCGATACGATCGCCGTCAGCCTGTCGCGGGCGATCAGCACGGCGACAAGGCCGAGCACGGCGATGACCATGATGCCCGCTTCGCGCAGGCGCAGGTCTGCAGGCCAGGCAAAGCCTGGCGGCAGTCCGTCATTGATGACGACCGGTACAAGCAGGATTGCGGCAATGCAGAGGAATGTGCAGGCGACGTAGATATCCAGCCGCCTTGGCTGGACGATGCCGATGAAACCGTGGGCGAAACGGACAAGTCCGGCGATGAAATGATCGAAACCGCGATCCGGGCCACGTGGGGAGTGCAGCACGTAGGCGACGAAAGCCCTGCTACGGTCGAGCTGCCAGTAAACAGCGATGCCGAGTACGATCGTCAGCAACGACAAGGCAAGCGGCAGGCCGATATGCGGGGTCAGCGAAATGGAAACCTCTTTGGGAGCGCCAGCAATAGCGGAGGCCATGGGCGAGGAGATCGCACTGTGGGTGACGCCGGAAAAGACTGCAGCAAGCGGACCTGCCAAAGCAAGGACGGCAGGGCCGAGCCAAAGCAGGACCGGCGCCTCATGCGGATGTTTGGGCGTCTCCACCAGTCTGCCGGCGAAAGGCCTCAGTCCCACGGCAAAGGCGATCGCAAACATCAGCGCATTGCCGAGGACGGCGATGGTGGTGGCAAGGACGGGATAGAGATCACTGCCGACGATAGCCGTATAAATTTCCTCCTTAGCGAGGAAACCGAAGAAAGGCGGCAACCCGGCCATGGAAAGTGCGGCGACGATAGCGATCGCAAAGGTCAGCGGCATGGCCCCTCGCAGGCCCCGCAGCCGCGTGATATTCCGCGTGCCGGTTTCGTGGTCGATGATGCCGGCGACCATGAAAAGCGCGCCCTTGAAGAGCGAATGCGCCACGAGATAGAGCACTGCGCCTTCAATGGCATAATCCGATCCGAAGCCGGTCAGCAGCACCAGCAGGCCAAGGGAGGAGACAGTCGTATAGGCGAGCTTCAGCTTCAGATCCGTCTGTCGGATCGCAAGCACCGAGCCGGTGACGAGCGTCAGGCCGCCAAAGACCGGCAGCAGAACCTCCCATGCGGGTGTTGCGCCCATGACCGGGTTCAGCCGCATCAGCAGATAGACGCCGGCCTTCACCATGGTGGCGGAATGCAGGTAGGCCGAAACGGGTGTCGGCGCCTCCATGGCGTTCGGCAGCCAGAAGTGGAATGGAAACTGTGCCGATTTGGTGAAGGCGCCGCCGAGCACCAGCAACAGGGTGGCAAAATAGAGCGGGCTGCCTCTGACGACATCGCCGAACTGCATCAGTTCCGACAGCTGCGCAACGCCTGTCTGCCCCCAGAGCAGGAGCAAGCCGGCAAGCAGCAGCAGCCCTCCCCCGCCTGTGACGACGAGTGCCTGCAAAGCGGCGCGCCGTGCCGCCTGCCGTTCATAGTCGAAGCCGATCAGCAGAAAGGAGGTGATCGAGGTGAGCTCCCAAAAGATGAAGAACATCAGAAAGCTGTCCGACACCACGACGCCGAGCATTGCGCCCATGAAGAGGAAGATGAAGGAGAAGAACCGGCCCTGATCCGGATGGCCCTTCAGATACCCGCCGGCATAAAGCACGATCAGCGTGCCGATGCCGGTGATGAGCAGGGCGAAGGTGAGCGACAATCCGTCGAGGAACCAGGAAAAACGCAGGCCCAGGCCCGGCACCCAGTCATAGCCGCCGGTTATGATTTCGCCATCAGCGATCTGCGGCACGAGACGCAGGAAATGCAGGAAGGCGAGCAAAGGGGCGACGGCGAGCAGCCAGGCGCCGCCTGCGCCGAAGGCACGAATGATTAAGGGAGCCGCAAGAGCGCCGATCAACGGCAGACACAGGGCCAGAAATGTCAGAGCCGTGACATCGGCCATGTCCCCTCCCCGTGAGCACGGATGAAAGCCGGCAATCAGCCTTTTCAAGGCTTAGGTGAATCGGCTGATAGCCTCAAGCAATTTCGACAACCCGCAATGGGTGCGGGCTGTGTTCACAGGCTTGACGTTCAGGAAAGGCGCGTGGCGAGACGCAAAACGGAACCGTGCAGGATGAAGAAAGCGAGCGGCAGCGGCCAGACCAGACAGGCGACCAGCCCTGCGATACGGAACACCGTCCAGCGATCATGATTGACCCAGCCCTCCAGCAGGGTCACACCCATGGCAATCGCGGCGACTGCGCCGTACAGAACAATCATCAGAGTATGAAACACCGTTTGTCCCCGAAACACGCAGCATTAAGCTTAATGGCACACTAAAGATAAAGCACGGGTGATTCGTCGTCTTCCCCCGAATTGGGTAGATGACAATTGGGGCGCTGAAGCGGCACGGTCTGCTTTGGGGACCTGATCACACCGAGGCTTCCATCCTCAGGCACTCTCAGGACAGGCCGAGACGGCTATTGGCGGGCGAAAAAATCCGCGGCGACGACCTAAGAGAACATCAGTTCTCCTACAATGACCGCAAGAAAGATGTAAGCAACGACCCCCATACTCACTTCTTTTCGCATGTATTTTACGTTATAATGACACCTCTTTTAGTTTGCACCCGTCCAGTAAACATCCAACTCTGCTGAGGCAGAGTGCGTGGCATGTGTATTCAATTGAGTTTCTACGAAGCGAGCACAAGGTTTTGAACTGGAGCAAGACAGCCGCTGACGCCGGGACGCGGCTATAGTGACATCGTCAAAATGCCCGGTGAAATGTCACGAAAGCGACTGAATTTCCGATCGGAGCAGTGGCCGTGTCCCACGAAACCCACATGGCAGTCAGGAGAAACGACGGCGGTGCCTCGTTCGCGGCTGGCCTTCGGTTCGATATAATGGCGGGCCTTGTCGCCGCTGCGGTCGTACTGCCCAAGGCCATGGCTTATGCCACGGTTGCCGGGCTGCCGGTGAGCGTCGGTCTCTATACGGCATTCGTGCCGATGATTGTCTACGCATTACTCGGCACGTCACGCGTGCTGAGTGTCAGTTCGACCACCACCCTTGCCATTTTGGCCGGGACCGAGCTTGGAACCGCCGTTCCAGATGGCGATCCAGGCAAGCTGGTCACCGCCGTTGCGACACTTGTGGCGTTGACGGGGGCTCTCCTCATTGCAGCCTCCGTGCTGCGCCTGGGGTTTGTGGCCAACTTCATTTCATCGCCAGTGTTAACCGGTTTCAAAGCAGGCATCGGCCTGGTGATCGTACTGGATCAGATACCGAAACTGCTGGGCGTGCATATTGAAAAGGCGGGCTTTTTCCGCGACATCATGAGCGTGGTCCAGCATATACCCGAAACGTCGCTGCTTACGCTGGCCATTGCAGCCGTGGCGCTGATCGCCTTGTGGATGATGGAAAGGCTTTGGCCCCATTCTCCGGCCCCACTCGTGGTCGTCGGCGCGGGCATTCTGGTATCCTGGCTCGCCGGTCTCAATGCCTTGGGTATCGCGACAGTCGGATTCATCCCGCGGTCGCTGCCGTCACTCACTCTCCCCAGCGCCAGTTTGGTCGAGCAACTCTTGCCCGGAGCGCTCGGCATCGCACTTATGAGTTTTACCGAAACGATTGCCGCGGGTCGGGCGTTTGCCGCACCGTCCGAGCCCCCAATCAGGCCCAACCGCGAACTTCTCGCGACAGGCACGGCCAACGTGGTCGGCGCATTCTTCGGCTCGATGCCCGCAGGTGGTGGCACTTCGCAGACGGCGGTCGTCCGCGCAGTGGGCGGGCGGTCCCAGACGGCCTCGCTTGTCACTGCTGCGACTTCTGCGGCCACCATGCTGTTCCTTGCGCCGCTGCTTGGCTTGCTGCCACAGGCCGTTCTCGCCGCGATTGTGATCATCTACTCGGTCGGCCTCATTGCTCCGGCGGAATTTGCGGCCATCCGCAAGGTGCGGCGAATGGAATTTCGCTGGGCACTGGCGGCATTCCTCGGCGTGCTCGTGTTCGGTACGCTTCAGGGCATCGTCGTCGCGATCGTTCTTTCGCTGATCGGTTTGGCCAGTCAGTCGGCGAAACCGAAAGTTTACGTCATCGGCTGCAAGCCGGGCACTGACGTGCTCCGGCCGCTGTCTTCGGACCATCCTGACGACGAAACATTTGATGGTCTGCTGATACTGCGCCCGGAGGGACGGTTGTTTTTCGCCAACGTCCAGCAAGTCGCGGATCAGATTCAGGCATTCGTAGCCGAATACAAACCGAAAGTGCTCGCACTCGATATGAGCGGGGTCTTTGACATCGAGTATTCCGCTCTCCAGACGATGATTGAGAGCGAACGCCGCGTTACCGACCAGGGCATAACCGTCTGGCTCGCAGGTTTGAATTCCGATGTACTCGACTATCTTCGCGCCTCCGGTTTCGCCGACAAGCTCGGCCGTGAGCGCCTCTTTTTTAGCATGAATGCCGCTCTGCAACGCCATTTGGAGCAAAAGAGCGGCAGCTAGGCATGGACTGGAGCCGGCAGCATTGCGGTGGTGCGTCGCTGCGCTGCTCTCCTTGGCATCTTCAATCTTTGCAATGCAGTCTTTTTGAGGGAGCAAGCTACTTCAGCCGAAAGTCGCTGGTGGACCGTCTCAGCGAGGCCCACACGAGCGCTGTAGGACAATCCATCCCGCGCGTTTGTTTGAGCCACGCGGGTCGTCTTCTCACTATCTTAGCGGAGGAAACACCCATGCGATCTCGATCGGAAAACCCCTTTCAGAATGCCCGCCTGCTTGCCGCTGGGCTTGCCCTGGCTGCGCTGACTTGCGCGACGTCCGCCCAGGCCGACGACACACAAGCGAAGAGCCTGCTAAAGGCGATGTCGGACTACATGGCAGCGCAGGACGCAATCTCCTTCGAATATGACACGAGCCTGGAGGTCGTTACCAAACAGAAGCAGAAACTGGCACTTGCAAGCTCCGGCGCGGTGAAGCTCAATCGGCCCGACAAGCTGAACGTCACACGCCAGGGCGGCTTCGCTAACGTCGAAATCGTTTTCGACGGCAAGACACTCTCGGTTCTCGGGAAGGACGCCAACCTTTACGCTCAGACGGAAGTGCCCGGAACGACCGACCAGCTGATCGACGCCTTGCGGGACAAATTCCATCGGCCGCTGCCGGCCGGCGACATCTTGATGTCACACCCTTACGACGCGCTCATGTCGGAGGTCACCGACGTCAAGGATCTCGGGAGTGGCGTAATACGCGGCGAGGAATGCGATCACCTGGCATTTCGCACCAAGGAAGGGGTGGATTGGCAAATCTGGATTGCCCAGGGACAGAACCCCTACCCTTGCCGCTACGTTGTTACCAGCACCAAGGTCGCAGGCTTTCCGCAATATACGATTGACATACGGTCATGGAAGGCAGGGGCGGACGTGGCGGCAGGCGACTTCAGCTTCAAGGCGCCCGACGGGGCTCAAAAGCGGGATTTGAGCAAGCTTCCAGACGCTGACGAACTGCCAGAGATATTCTCCATGAAATGATCGAACTTGAAAGGAGAGACGGCATGCTTAAATGGATCGCTATCACGTTGCTTGCTGTAGTCGCCGGGGGCTCAAGCATCGAATTTCGCGGCGCCCTTCCGGTCGAATTCAACCTGATGCCTTCCGCAGAGGCCAGGGTTGGGCGCCCGCTGACACCCGTCAGCGTCGCCGGCGTTGCCCGCAGGAGCGCAAGGCGATGCGCGGCAGGTGTCTATAACTGTTAGCCAAGGCAACTGCGCGCAGCGACCACGTCCTTTCAACGACAAACTGCGCGCAGCCGCCGGATCTGTCTGTGCAGGGGGGTGTCGACATGGCAAAGGGCTCTACAGAAGACCATTCGTGTGAAACCTCTGCGTTGCTGGCCGAAGTGATCTATCGGTTCGCGTTCGATGCGCCACACAGGCCCCTGCCGCAGGATGCAGATGCTGCTCGTTTGCGGCTCGAGGCTGGCAATCGGGCTTTCGCCGAACTCCTGACCCGATTCGGATCTTCCAAGGCGACAACATTAAGTATCGATATCGACCCGCGGGATCTCGGCCTTTATCCAAGGGGCAGCGGCGCGCCAGCTCAGCAACCGTTCGCGGCAATTGTTGGCTGTGCCGACGCCCGTGTTCCTGTCGAGCTAGTCTTTTCCGAGGGCCCGAACGACTTGTTCGTCGTCAGGACCGCCGGCAACGGCATCGGAGATGATGTCGTGGGGAGCCTGAGCTATGCGATTAGCCATCTCGGGGATAGTCTCAAGTCTATCGTGGTTCTTGGCCACAGCCGGTGCGGCGCCGTTTCTACGGCAGTCGATGTCTATTTGCAGCCCGCCAAATACATGCATATCGTGCCGCTGAAGGATCTGCGGTGCATTGTGGACCGCACACTGGTCATCGTCCAGCTCGCAGCGACCTGGCTGGAAAGGGCTCATGGAGTGGAGGTCATTCGCCAACCGGGCTATCGCGCAGCACTGGTCGAGGTTGCGATCGTGCTGAACGCCGCTCTCACCGCTTATAGCATTCGGACGTGCCTCGGGCTAACCGGAAGCGACTCGATCGATGTCGTTTACGGCATCTATCTTCTGGAGCAACGGCTCGTATGGGCGCCACGAGAAAAAGGGCAGAACTGGTTTGGGCTTGCGTCTGCGCCTCACGACGCGAATGAATTTGCTGTTCTGTGTGATCTCGTGGTCTCCTGCCCCAGGATACAGGCTTTGCTCGTTGCTTAGGGGCGTATCGAGAGCAGAAATATCTCCGATCACGTGCGATGCCCCCAGGTTCAGCTCCCGGAGGCGCGATCCCAGTCTTGATCAATTGCGCTCAACGCACCACATTTGCGCACGAAAAGAGATTGCCCCCATCGGCGAAAGGAGCACTCCATGGCCGAAACGACCACCACACCAAAAGTCCACAAGACCGATGCCGAATGGAAGGAACTGCTGACCCCCGAGCAGTACCGTATCACCCGCCAGCACGGGACCGAACGCGCCTTTACTGGTCCCTACTGGGATTCCTTCGAGACCGGTCTCTACCGCTGCGTCAGCTGTAATTCGCCGCTCTTCCGCTCCGACACGAAGTTCGATGCCGGATGCGGCTGGCCGAGCTATTTCGAGCCGGTCTCTCCGGAGTCCGTGACCGAACACAGCGACACGACCTATGGAATGGTGCGCACGGAAATCCGCTGCGGCACCTGCGAGGCCCATCTCGGTCACGTCTTCCCGGATGGGCCGCCGCCGACCGGCCTTCGCTACTGCATCAACGGGCATGCGATGGTTTTCGAGCCCGGCAAGTAAGAGCTTGAAACCAAAACGAAAAGCGGACCCACGGGTCCGCTTTTTTCATATCAGGCCGGCGCATGGGATGAGCGGCGAACGCCGGCCTTCCAGCACATGCTCTGCGGCAAGCCGTCCAAGCAGCGGCGCGAGAATGACGCCGGGATGACCGACCGCGACATAGGCGCCCTCGATGCCGGGCAGGAAACCGAGCCGCGGCATTTCATCGGAGAAGAATGGCCGGTAACCGGCAGCAGCCTCGATCAATGAGACGCCTTCGGGCAGGCGCAGGCGCTCATGCATGATCTTCAAGATCCGCTGACCAACCTCTTCCGGTGCGTTCTCCGCGGAATCATCGATATAGCCCTTGGCGACGTGCAACATGTTGTCCGCTGATTGGCGAATTTCCAGGCCGGGGCCGCGGAGAATGCGGTTCACGACAGGCTCTGCGCACCTATAGCGCAGGATGATCGAGGGTGAGGCTTCGACGCCCGTTTGGAAATCCACGCTTTCCGTCAGGCGGTCGACCGCTGTTCCGCCTGCGAGGATCACGAGATCGGCCTCGATCGTGCCATCGGCCAGACGTACGCCACGCACCCGATCGCCCGAAAGGATGAGGCTTTCGACCTTCCGGCCGAAGGTAACGGGCACGCCGGCGGCATCGATCAGGTCCCGCGCCAGCCTTGCAGGATCGAGCGCGAGATCGCGAGGCGAGAAGATCGCGCAGGCGGGAGGCTCAAGTAGATTGGGCTCCCATGCTGCGATCCTTGCGGCATCGACCAGTTCGACATCCGTCCCTTCGGCGCGATGGGCTGCGGCGAAGTCTTCGGTTTCCGCAGTGCCTTTGAGCCAGAACAGGGAACCGGGACGCGCGGCGACAAAGGCATCCGGCAGATCGGAGTGCAGGCGGGTATAGTCGGCGAGCGCCTGCTGCACGAGGCCGTAATTGACGGCTCCCGGCACGACATTGATGATATTAACCCAGCCGAAGGCCCGTGCCGTCACGCCGCTGCCGGCTTGCTCATTTTCATCCACGACTTGGACAGTGGCTCCACGCCGGGCCAAATGGAAGGCAAGCGAAGCGCCGACAACGCCGGCACCAACGATAATGACGCGTATCTTTGCAGATGCCATGGCGGAAGCTCTCGTATAAAGCGGACTGAAGAAGTTGGCGGGCTTAGGCGCGCTGGATGACAGAGGGATGAAACAATGTCCATCGTCCGCGAAATCCTGCGCAGCGATCGGCTGGTGTTGCGCGAAATCACCGTCGCGGACCTGCCGGCGCTCGAGCGCATCTTCGCCGATCCGCTGTGCATGCGATATTACCCTTCCGTGAAGGATGCCGCAGCAACGCGCGATTTCTTCGACAGGCTCGCCTTCGGAAGCTATGAGAAAAATGGTTTCGGCCTCTGGGCGATGATCGATCGCGAGAGCGGCGAACTGCTCGGCGACTGCGGGATCACACTGCAGGACACATCGCGCGGATTGGAGCCCGAGCTTGGCTACCACCTCTGGCCGGATTACTGGGGCAAGGGCTATGCCACCGAGGCCGCGCTTGCCTGCCGCGATCATGCCTTTTCGGCCATGGGGCTGTCGCGCCTCGTCAGTATCGTCAGCCTGGAAAATCTTCCCTCGCAGAAGGTCGCCGGACGCGTGCATCAGCGGCGAGAGATCTTCAGCAAGCAGAACGCGGCCGGCGAGACGGTGGAACGTTATCTCTACATCAGCGAAAGGGCATCAGACGTATGAGCACAGTTTCCGACGATCCCCTCTACCGCGACCCTTCGCTTGCGCAATTCTATGATACCGCCAATCGCTGGGGGCCGGATTTCGACTTCTGCATGAAGCTTGCGGAAGGCGCCCATTCCGCGCTCGACCTCGGCTGTGGCACCGGAGAACTGACGGCAGCGCTCGCAGCGACACGCGACGTCACTGGCGTGGACCCGGCCGCCGCCATGCTGGATATCGGCAGGGCGCGGCCAGGCGGCGACAAGGTGGAATGGATCGAGGGTGATGCGCGCACCGTTCGCCTCGGGCAGAAATACGATCTCATCGTGCTGACGGGCCACGCTTTCCAGGTCTTTCTGACGGAAGAAGACCAGCGCGCCGCCCTTGCGACCATTGCCGCACATCTCAGTCCCATCGGCCGGTTTGTCTTCGATACGCGCAATCCCGGTTTTCTTGGACAGCAAGACGTGCGTCATAGCAAGGTGCGCCAGCTCGAACATGCGGAGCTTGGTGCGATCGAGGCCTCGGACGAGTCGCATTACGATGAGACGAGCGGCATTCTTTCCTACGAGAACGGCTATCGCGTACTCTCGACCGGCGAGCGTTTCGCCGGACGTTCGAAAATCCTCTACACCCCGCGCGACAAGCTTGCCGCAATGATCAGCGATGCCGGGCTAACCGTCGATGCATGGCATGGCGAATGGGAAGGCAACCCTTTCCAGGCACAGTCGCGGGAGATCATTCCGGTCGGCCGCCTAGCCTGAGTTAATCCTGCTCCTGCGGGCAAGGCCAGTTTGACGGGACGGTAAGCCCCGAAGGCAGCTTCGTGGAGGAATCGCCACAGGCAAGATCGATCTGCGCCTGCTGCAGGCCTGTGGCGGCGGACAGATCCAGCCCCTCGATGCGGGTCAGGAACATGAAGGCACGGTCGAAGCTGATCGGGCCCTCATAACGTGCACCCGTCAGATCGGCGCGCGAGAGATTGGCGAGCGCGAAGCTGACGCCCGTCAGCACCGCCTTGTCGAAATTGGCGCGGCCAAGCTCGGCTTTCTCGAAATTGGCCTTCGTCAGTTGCGCACCGGTGAAATCGGCCCGCTGCAGCTCTGCACCGGCAAAGCTTGCGCCGTCGGCGGCCGCACCTGCAAAGGTGGAGCGGTAGGCCTCGATCTTGCCGAAATTGGCGCCCTGGGCACTTGCTCCGGCCAGAGAGGCGCGCACGAGGGTTGCTTTTTCCGCATTGGCAGATTTGAGGTTGGCACCGCCGAGATCGGTCAGCGAAAAATCCGTGCCGGCAAGGTTGGCGCCCTGCAGGTCGCTGCCCTGAAGCATCAGGTTCTTTTTGTTACACTCCTGCCAGTCGAGCTCCGGCGAAGCCGTGCTGCCGCAACTGGCCGCCATCGATGGCAGCGAATAAGCTGTCATGACCAGGAAGGCCGAAAGACCGAGCACCGAGCGTCCAAACATCAACCTCTCCTCCGCGAGTCGCGCCATCAGAGATTCCTACAAGGCGCAGACTACGATAAAAATATGGTTAGTCCTCGCCAGCAATCAATCTGGAACCGGCCCTATCAGACCTTCGGTACGCGCAGTTCCATACAGGTCAGATCCAGCCAGCGGCCGAATTTGATGCCGACCTCGGAAAATGTGCCGGCGATGCGGAAGCCGAGCTTCTCGTGCAGTTTGATGGAGGCGGCATTTTCGGCCTCGATGCCGGCAATCATGACATGGATGTTGGCGGCGCTTGCACGCTCGATCAATGCGCGCATCAGCTTTTCGCCGATGCCGGCGCCGCGGCAATCCTTGTCGACATAGACGGAATGCTCGACCGTGTGGCGGTAGCCATCGAAAGCACGCCAATCACCGTAAGAGGCGTAGCCGGCGACCTTGCCATCCATTTCGGCGACGATGACCGGAAAGCCCCTGCCCTTGCGGGCCTTGAACCATTCCAGCCGGTTGTCGAGATCGACAAGCGTTTCGTTCCAGATCGCCGTCGTATGTTCGACGGCGTGATTGTAGATATCTCTGACAGCAGGAAGATCAGCTTCGGCAGCGTCCCTGATAAGAACGGTATTGGTCATGTGGCAGGCCCGGCTCGGAATGGTCGTGTTCGAATAAGCTTGTTTGCACGGGGAATACGCCGGGCGCGGGCTTATGTAAACGCAAGATGTCAGAAGGCGGGGACCGAGAGGCTGAAGCAGGTCAGCACGGCCGAATAGTGCACGGCGGCGGCGGCCACCACGAAGGCGTGCCAGATCGCATTCTGGAAGCGGAGCCTTTCCCAGACATGGAAGATGACGCCCAGCGAATAGATGATGCCGCCGATGATGATCAGCAGCATGGAGGCATAGGGAATGCGCGAAGCGACGGGCTCTGCCACCAGTACGCCGCTCCACCCCATGGCGAGATAAAGCAGGATCGCCAACCGGTCATACCTGCCCGGGAAAACACATTTGACGAAGATGCCGAAGGCTGCGATCGCCCAGATGGCGATCAGCGTGCCCAGGAGCAGCGGGTCATCGGCGCCGCGCTCCAGAAAGGGCGTGTAGGTGGCGGCGATCAGGATGAAGATCGCCGAATGATCGAACCGGCGCAGATACCATTTGGTGCGCGAAACCGGCCAGATATTGTAGGAAAAGGAAATGCCGAGCGTCAGCACCAGTCCCACGCCGTAAACCCAGGCGGCAACAAGCGCGCCGGCCGGGCTCCAGAGAGTGGCGTAGAAGATCAGTACGGTCACGCCGATCAGCGCAAAGAACAGCCCGACGCCATGAACAATGCCGTCCGCGATCAGTTCATATCTGTCGTAGGCCCAGCGAATGCCGTTGAACTCGCCCATGCACGCGCCCTTACTCAGAGTAAGGGGATGGTCGCATTGAATTGGGCAAGGCGCAACCGGACGCCTGGTGGCGTCAGGTTAAATCTTTGTGACGAGCCAAGCGTGTTCTTGATGGCGCGCTTACTTGCCCGCCGCGCAATCCTCGCAGAGCGGCGTCTGCGGCAGCACTGCAAGGCGGGCCGCGGAGATCCCGGCGCCGCAGCGGGCACAGGTGCCGTAAGTGCCTTTGGCGATGCGTTCGAGGGCGGCATCAATGGCGCGCAACTCCTCTTCTCCGGCCTGGCCGAGACCTTCCAGCACTTCGTCGTTCTCGTTTTCGATGGCGCGGTCTTCGTCATCGATCGCCTTGGTGCGGCCGAGATCCGTATCGATCTTTCGCAGGCGCGTTGTCAGTTCGTGCCAGCGATCACGCAGGATCTTTTCCTGTAATTTCATGTCCATGGGTTTCACGTCCTACCGGTCCACCAGCACCGAGCACTTGGCGTGACGCACTACGCGATCGGCGGTGGCACCGATGAAGTAGTTGTAGATATCGGGAAGATGCGAGGCGACCATGATGAGATCGGCACCGTGGTTTTCGGCAGCGGCCAGAATGCCGTTGGCGGGCGGACCGTTGCGGACTTCGACGGTGGCCGGAATGCCGGTCTTGGCAACGAGGCTATCCAGCCTGTCACGGCCTTCCTTCATGGCGTTTTCGACGACGTTTGCCGGCAACTCTATAGCGACGTAGGTCGGAATATCCTCGACGACGTTGAGGAGGATGATCTCGCCGCCATCGTCGAGCAGCTTTTCCGCCTTGCGGAAAATCTTCTCGCCTTTTTCGATGCTGCCGATTTCAATCGGAACGATGATCTTCCTGTACATGCGATCCTCCTTGAGGTGTTGCTCTTCGTCGTCAACTATCCTCTCCGGATAGATAAAGCGCATTGACTGATATCAAGTGGAGAGCCAGGCATCGTCAACGTTTTCAGAACGCTTCATCGTCAAAAATGGGCCTTCTGTGAACAATGTGAATAGGCCATATAGATATCAAGTACAGCAGCCGAGGGGAGCTTACAGGCGAATGGACCGGCGAAAATTCCTCGCGCTCGCTACGGGCGGCACACTTGCCGCCACCGCCGGTACGCCTTTTAATTCCAGGGCAGGAGATCATTCCATGACATCATCAGAAACTTCCTATGCGCTGACGCGCCCTGCCTATATCGACCAGTCGCACCTGGTCGTAAAAGACCTGGCGGCGGTCTCCGGTTTCTATCAGAAGATACTTGGTCTGTCGGTGCTCGAAAAGACCGCAAGCGGTGAGGTTCTCGGTGTTGCCAGCCTGCCGCTCCTGACGCTGACGACAGACAACAACGCACGCGAAGCTCCCCGCAACGCCGCAGGCCTGTTTCACACCGCCTTCCTCGTACCCAATCGCACCGAGCTTGCGCGCTGGCTTCGTCATGCTGCGCAGAACAATGTCACGCTCGAAGGCGCGTCCGACCATGTGGTCAGCGAGGCGATCTATCTTTCCGATCCGGAGGGCAACGGCATCGAAATCTATGCCGACCGGCCACATGAAGGCTGGAAATTCCACCCAGACGGCATGGTGGAGATGGCGACCCTGCGGCTGGATCTGCAGGCGCTCTACAACAGCGCCCCCGATGACGCGTGGACCGGAATGGCTGACGGCACTGCGATCGGTCACATCCACCTGCAGGTCGGCGACATCCCGCAGGCGGATGCCTTCTATCGCGACGTGCTTGGCCTGAAGGTGATGGCCCGTTATCCGAGCGCGAGCTTCTTTGCGAGCGGCGGCTATCACCACCATCTCGCCGCCAATATCTGGAACAGCCGCGGCGCCGGCATGCGCGCAGACCACATGACCGGCCTTTCCGACTACAAGATCCGCTTCAACGACAAGGAAACGCTCGACAAGGCCGTGTTGAAGCTCGACGAACTGGAGATCAAGAGCGAGAAACGCGACGGCGGCGTCTTCCTCAGGGATCCGTGGGGTATAGGGCTGACGCTTTCAGCCTAAGGCGACCACCCTCAGACTATATCAGAAGGGTCGTTTCGGAATTTTCCGAAACGACCTTTTTGTTTTCAGGCAATTACCAGTCGCCCAGCCTGGCGATGCAGCGGGTCTCGACGCCATCATGCCGCTGTAATAAACTGGGCGTATCCATCTACTTTGCAACCCTGAATAGATTTCGCAGCCATTCCCGATCGTATCCCAACGAAATGTCCGCCTACGGACTGAGGAGGCAGAATGACAGTCGAGGACTCCCAGCGCGTCAAGCTGGTGGCGCAGCAGGTCGCGGCTGCCAGTCCGCCTGATGTGCAGGCAGATATCCGGGCGCTGATGCACAGCGCCGATAAACCCGAATGGCTTAGCGAAGCCGGCCGCGCCATGAATGTCCGCTATGGGGGCGTGCGCGCCCTGATGAACAAAGACCAGCCTGTCGAGGAAGGGGTGGATATCGGGCCGCCACCTGTTGGTAACGACGAGACTATCGTCTTTGCCGTGGGCACGCCGGTTTTCCTCGTCAAGAACAATGCCGTCGATATCGACAGCGCCCGCGAGGAGGCCAGGGCGTGGCGTCGCATCCTCACGGAAAACGCCGCGAATGTGAACCGGGCGATGGTTTCGATCGGCCGTGTCGATGTAAGCAACGCCGATCGCGACTATGCCGGCACGGCCTGGGTGATCGACGATGGCCTCGTTGTAACCAACCGGCATGTGGCCAATCTTTTCGCCGAAGCAAGCGGCACCGGCTTCAGGTTCAAGATCGGTTTCGACGCACGCCGCGAGATCGGCGTCAATATCGACTTCCTGGAAGAATACGGCAATGACGCCAGCGACGAGGTGAAGATCGAACGCGTCGTCTGGGTGGCGCCGGAAAGCGGGCCCGATGTCGCCTTCCTGAAACTGGAGCAGAAGTCCTCGCCGGTCGGACGTTTGAAACTCGACCTTGCTGTCGATCTGCCAGTGCGCAATCTGCCGGTTGCCGCAATCGGTTATCCGGCCAGCGATTCCCGCTTTTCCGACCAGAGGCTTGCCGAAAAGATCTTTGGCGGCGTCTTCACCAAGAAACGGCTTGCGGTCGGAAACCTGCTGGCCGCCGATGAGAACCGTGTCACGCATTCCTGCTCCACCCTCGGCGGCAATTCCGGCTCTCCGCTGCTCGACATCGGCACCGGGAGGGTGACCGGGCTTCATTACAGCGGCACCGAATTCATCGAGAATGACGCGGTCCCGGCAGCCGTATTGCAGCGCTGCCTGCAACGCGCCCGCGGACTGCTCGAAGCGCCATCGAACGGGGAGATCATCGTGAGCGGCAAGGACGGCAATAGCGGCGGCGGAAGCGGAACAGGCAGCAGCGGCGGGAAAGTAACGTTCACGGTGCCGCTGAAGATCACCGTTGAACTCGATACAGCTGCGCTGCAATCATCGCTTTCCGGCGGACCGACACTCTCTTCTTCGGGATCGACCTTCGTCGTGAATACGGCCGGTTCCGGCACCGATGCGGCAGCGGTCGCGCCGATCGCGATGCCGACCAAGGAACAGGTGTTTGCAGCGGTGCGCAGCGCGCGATCGCAATTTGCCAATCGCGAGGATGTCGTCGCAATCAAACCGGGCTATCGCTTCGAGAATGGCGAGATCACCGATCAGCGCGCCGTCGTGATTGCGGTCAATCGCAAGCTCGAGTTGGGTGCCCTGGAAGCACGCGGCCGCACGAAACTGCCTGATTATATCGATGGCGTTCGCACCGATATCACCGTTGCCTCCGCACAGGATCTCTTCGGCATCGATCTGGACGAAGCCGCGACGGCAAGCTGGCACACGAATTACAAGCCGCGCCCCGATCTGCCACTGAGCCGGCGCCCGGTCAGCGGCAAATTCGTCATCCATACCGGACCCGACGCAAGCTGGCCGCAGCTTGGCCCGTTCCTGTCGAAGACCCGCACCTCGCTGGTCGTTGCCATGTACGATTTCGGAGCGACGAATGTCGCCAATGGCGTGCTGGACGCGGTCAAAGGCCAGGCCGAGACCATCTCCATGGTGCTGCAGATGGGCGGCAAGGTGCATGACGGCGACCTGACGGATGCCGAAGCGGTCGCTCAGATCCGCGATGCGAAGGGTAATAAGTTCGATTTCGCGCCGGCGAGCGTCGGCAAGGACGGCATCTTCGATTCCGCCTATCACATCAAGGTCGCCGTGCGTGACCACAAGGCCATGTGGCTCTCGAGCGGCAACTGGCAAAGTTCCAACCAGCCAAACGTGGCGCCTTTGACGAACAAGGATGACGAGGCATCGGCACTACGGCTCTACAATCGCGAATGGCATGCCATCCTTGAAAACGCTGAGCTCAGCAAACTCTACGAGGCGCATATCCTGCGCGATCTTGCAGAGGCCAAGACGGTGACGGAGGCCGGCATCGTGCCGGAACAGCTGGTGTTCCTGCCAGCCAATCTCGCCATGGATACGCTCGAGGCGCCTCAGAAGCCGCGCTATTTCCAGCCGCTGACCGGCGAGCGCACGATCGACGTGCAGCCGATCCTGACGCCCGACAACTATATCGACGTCGTATTGCCATTCATCCAATCGGCCAAGAGCCGGATCTATTTCCAGAACCAGAGCTTCAATACCAAGACAGTGGGCGACAACTATCGCCGGCTCCTGGATGCGCTGCTTGAAAAGCAAAAGGGTGGCCTCGACGTGCGCATCATCTTCCGCAGCTTCGGCTCCGAGGACCGCGACGTCATCAGCAATGCCAAGGATTACGGCTTCGATACCAACAAGATCCGCAAGCAGAAGAACTGCCATACCAAGGGGATTATCATCGACAGCGAAGCCGTCCTGATGGGCAGCCACAACTGGACGACAGCCGGCACCGGCTTCAACCGCGATGCGAGCCTGATCTTCTATGATGTGGAGATCGCCAAGTTCTACGAGGAAATCTTCCTCTACGACTGGAACCGTATCGGCCCGGCAAAAATAGATGAAAATCTGCCGCCGCCGGTGCTTGCGCCGGCCGGAGCGGAAACGGCACCGCCATCAGGCTACATTGCCGTCCCGCTTTCCATTGCACTTGGGCGGTGAATTTGGAACGGCACGGCTAGGCTTTTCGCAGCAAAGAGTCCAAACGACAAATGGCGCCGTTTCCGGCGCCATTTCCATTTGAATAACCTCGGACTTCAATGACGGGGCTCGATGGTCACCTCGCCGAACATGACGCCGCGCGTTAGCGGCTTGGCGAGGAAATCATGCGGGAAGCCAAGGACAATCGCGCTTGCCTCGGCGAGGCGGGCGCGGTGTTCGTCCGACAGGACAACATCGAGCGCACCAAGATTGTCTTCGAGCTGGGCCATCGTCTTGACGCCCATGATCGGCGAGGTCACGGCCGGATTGGTCAGCGTCCAGGCGATCGCCACCTGTGCCGGCGTCTTGCCGATTTCGGCTGCGACCTGCTTCACGACATCGGCGATGCCGAGACTGCGTTCCGTCAGCGCACCGTTGCCGGCGGCGACATTCTTACGGGTGCCGACCGCACTTGCCGTTCCCGCCCCGATATCGAGATCGGAGCGGCTGTATTTGCCTGTCAGAACGCCCATGCCGAGCGGCGACCAGGGAATGACGCCGAGGCCGAGTTCATGGGCCATGGGGATCAGTTCGCGCTCCACCGTGCGTTCGATCAGGCTGTATTCGATCTGCAAGGCGACCAGCGGCGCCCAACCACGCAGGTCGGCCAGCGTCTGCATGCGCGCAACCTGCCAGGCAGGGGTGTCGGAGATGCCGGCATAAACGATCTTGCCGGCAGTAACGAGATCGTCGAGCCCGCGCATGACCTCTTCGACCGAGGTCGTGAAATCCCAGGCATGCAGGTAGAAGAGATCGATGTAGTCGGTATTCAGTCGCTTCAGACTGTCTTCTACCGAACGGATCATGCTGCGGCGATGATTGCCGCCGGAATTCGGATCTTTCGGGCGCGAGGTAATCGTATATTTGGTGGCGATGACAAGCTCGTCGCGGCGGCCTTCGGCAAAGCGGCCTACGAGTTTTTCCGAGGTGCCGCCGGTATATTGATTGGCGGTATCGATGAAGTTGCCGCCGCGATCGACATAGGCGTCAAACATGCGGCGGGACTCCTCTTCATCCGCGCCCCAGCCCCAGTCTGTTCCGAAGGTCATGGCGCCGAGCGACAGCGGCGAAACGCGCAGGCCGGAACGGCCGAGGAGACGGTAGCGGTCAAGGGACAATGTATCAGTCATGGGTAATCTCCTGTGTTGCAGACAGAAGATGCGCCTTGCCGATACTGACAACAATGCTACATTATCGGCATGGCTTCCTTAGAAAAAAGAGTATAATGCGCGGTAGCGACTATGCGGAACTCAGGGCTTTTGCCGCGATCGCCGAGCACGGCAATTTTGCCCGTGCGGCCGCCCGGCTCGGCATATCCGCCTCCGCGCTCAGCCAGACGATCCGCACGCTCGAGGAGCGGATGGGCATCCGGCTGCTCAACCGCACGACCCGCAGCGTGGCGCCGAGCGAGGCAGGCCAGCGGCTGCTTGCCCGGCTGCTGCCGGCACTTGCCGATCTCGACCAGGCGGTGGCGGATGTTTCTGCGCTGCGCGATACGCCGGCCGGCCTGCTGCGCATCAACGCGCCGCGGGTTGCGATCGTACACAGGCTGGCGCCGCTGATTGCGCCTTTCCACGCGGCCTTTCCCGATATCGTCATGGACATCATCGTGGATGACAAACTCTCCGATATCGTCGCAGACCGCTTCGATGCCGGCATCCGTCTGGGCGAGATGGTGGAAAAGGACATGGTGAGCGTGAAACTCGGCGGCGAGATGCGGCTCGTCGTCGTCGCCTCGCCCGACTACATCGCGCGCCACGGCATCCCGGACACGCCGCGCGACCTGCGCGACCATTCCTGCGTCGTCTCCCGCTGGCCGACGGATGGTAGCCTCTACCACTGGGAATTCGAGCGCGGCGACGAGAAGCTTGAGGTTGCCGTTTCGGGACCGCTCAGCACCACAGACAACGATCTGATGCTGCGGGCCGTGCTCGATGGCGTCGGCATCGGTTATCTCTTCGACTATCACGTCGCGGAACATCTCGCTGCAGGACGGCTGATCAGCATGCTCGACGAGTGGACACCGCCCTTCCCCGGCTTCCACCTCTATTATCCGAGCCGGCGCCAGATGCCGCCGCCGCTACGCGCCTTCGTGGATTTCGTCGCGCGACAGCGGGCTGCCTAGATGGCTCGATACCAGAGGGGAACCTGTGGCAACCCCTGTGCGTTGATTGGCGAAGCAATCGGGCTTCGGGGACTTATCGCACATGGGTATCGCCAACGGCATCCGGAAACAGGCAAGCAAGATCCGTCTTGGCGAACGCCATACCAGCGCATGGGCGCGAACGCTGCAGGAAGCAGCCGAGGGGCTGCCACCGGCACCGGTGCGGCGCGTCGAGAAGGATGGGCTCGATGTCAGCATGGCCTGGGCCATCATCGGCATCTTCGGCATCCTCGGGCTTGCCGCCGTCTATCAGATGTCGCTGATCCTGATCCCGATCACGCTCGCCGTAGTCGTCGGCATGATCCTCGGCATGGCAGCCGAGAAACTTTCGAAGATGGGTGTGCCGCGGCTTGCCAATGCCGTACTGCTTTCCAGCGGCGTCGCGCTTGTCATCTTTTTGCTCGTCAATTCGCTTGCCGGACCACTGACGATGCTTGCCAATGACGCGCCTGATTTCATCGATCGCACCACACAGCGCATCATGCCTTATCTGGAACGGATCGAGTGGCTGCACATCACGCCCGCGACTTTCCAGAGCGGGCCTATGTCCATCGAATCCCTGCTCGCGAATACCGGCAACGTCCTGCACGTGGTGACGACGAACCTGACGCCGGCGCTGGTACAGGGGCTGATCTTCTTTGCTGCCCTGCTGCTCTTTCTTGCCAGCCGTGTCAGCCTACGCAAGACGATAATCATGACCTTCCGCGAGCGTGCGCAGAGGCTCGCGGCAATCCGCGTCATCAATGCCGTGGAACAGGCGCTCGGCTTTTATTTCGCCACAGCCTCTCTGATCTATGTCGCGCTTGGTGTCGTCATGACCATCATCGCCTATGCCGGCGGTCTGCCGACGCCCGTTCTCTGGGGCTTCTTCGCCTTCATCTCGAGCTTCATCCCCTATCTCGGCATCACGATGATGACCTTTGCCGTGGCTATCGCAGGCGTCATGTCCCATGACGGCATCGTCATCGGCCTCATCCCGGCGGCAGCATTCTTCACCGTGCACCTCGTCATGGAGAACCTTATCTTCCCCGCGGTCATGGGGCGGCGGTTGGAGATCAACCCCTTCGTCGTCTTCCTGGCGATCATCTTCTGGACGTGGATGTGGGGGGCGGTCGGCGCCATGCTGGCCCTGCCGCTGTCGCTCGTCGTCATGACCATCATCGACGAACTGCTGATCGAGGAAAAACCACAGCCGCAACTGCCGAAGTAACGACAGCGCCCGGAGACAAGCCTATGGCATCCGACCTGCATCTCAACGAAGCCAGCCACGACGAGCTCGTGGGCGGCTGCTCGCTCTGGGGCAGGAACGGCGTGCAACCGGTCTATCAGCCGCTGGAGCAGAGCTTCAAGGCCGATATCGCCATTATCGGCGGCGGCATCACCGGCGCGCTTGCCGCCGAACATCTGACGGCGCGTGGCTTCTCGGTGGTCGTCATCGACCGCGAACAGCCTGGGCTCGGCAGCACCGCGGCAAGCACGGCGATGCTGCAATGGGAGATCGACCGCACGCTCGGTGAGTTGGAGACCTTTTACGGCTTCGAACGGGCGGCCGGCATCTATCGACGCAGCGCTGCCTGTGTCGCGGGGCTTGCCAAGCTGATTGCCGCCCATGGCATTACCTGCGGTTTCCAGCCCCGCAATACACTCTATCTCGCCAACAACCACGAGGGTGCGCGCGAACTGATGGACGAACGGCAGCTTCGCCGCCGGGCGGGACTGCCGGGCCACTATCTCGAACATCCCGATCTCCTCACCCAATACGAATTCGACCGCGATGCAGCGATCCTCTCACCGGGGTCAGCGCAGGCCGACCCGCTGCTGCTCACCTGGTCTTTGCTGCAGATTGCCTTTTCGCGCGGTGCGCGGCTGATCAACGCCTCGGTGACTGGGCTTCACAGCGAAGGCGGACGCGTCACGACCGAGACGAACGGCGCCCATGTGATCGAGGCGCAGCATGTGGTGCTGGCGACCGGCTATTCCATGCCCGGCCTGGACATGCCGAAGCTGCATCGCGCCAGTTCCAGCTGGGCGCTCGCCACCGTTCCACAGAAGCCTGACGATCTCTGGCGGGATGGCATGCTGCTCTGGGAAGACAGCCATCCCTATCTCTATGTGCGCACCACTGACGACAATCGTATCATCGCCGGCGGCGAGGACGACGACACGACCGACCCCGAAGAGCGCGACCGCAAGCTGCCGGGAAAGGTCATGGCGATCCGGGAAAAGCTGAAGCGGCTATGGCCGAAGGCGGATACACGGGTGGAGCATGCCTGGTGCGGCACCTTCGGTGAGACGGCAGACGGCTTGCCGCTGATAGGTCCTGTGCCCGGCATGGCCGGCGTTTATGCCGCCTACGGCTACGGCGGCAACGGCATCACCTTCTCCTACCTCGCCGGGCAAATGATCGGCGCAATGCTCGCCGGCATGCATCGCGACTGGTTCGAGGATTTCGCCCTCGACAGGGATGCGCCGACCATGCGGAGTTTCGCGGCGGATTGGACGCGGACCGGCGAGGAACTGAGATAAGCCCCGTCCCAGAGCATTTCCGTTTATTTCGAATCAGGAAAGTTCTCTATCTCTTTGCTTTTACGCAATTCCGGACGCAATCCGCTGCACACTTTTGCCGGAATTGCTCTATTCCGTCGTCTTGTCGTCGCCCGTATCAGCAACATCCTGCAGCCGGACGAACTCCGTGCCTTTTGCCTTGAGATCGACGAGCGCCTTGGCGACGCCCTCACCGGCCGCATGGGTCGGCTGGTTGATATGGGAGATGACGACATCGCCATCCTTGGCCGAGGAAATGCGCTTTTCGGTGACCGCCGCACCCAGCAGCGAGCCGCCGTCGCCATTCACGGAATAACCGGCGATGCGGTATCCCATGGCGCGGATCTGGCCGATGGCCGAGAGATCGTATTTGGCAGTCGAGCCCCGGAACCAGTGGGGTGCGGGAATGCCTGATGCGACCATGGCGGCAGCACCGCCCTCCACCTCCTGCCTGACGGCATCGGGCGATCCGGCGGATGCAATGCCATAGACCAGCACCGGCTTGTCGATTGCCGGGATATGCTTCTCGCCGTGATTCTCCAGCTCGAAAAGGTCGGGATTCTGCAGAAAGACGGCAACGGCCTTCGGATTGCGTTTCAGCCAGCGGGCGGTGACGAAGATCGTCGCCGGGATACGCTCGCTGACGAGCGTCGACAGGATGCGCTCATCAGCCTCGCCCATGCAGGCATCGAAGGTGAGCGCGATACGGGCGCGGCCTGATACGTTGGAGCGGGCGATGTGCAGATGCGGCTCAACGAGCTTCGGACCGGCTGCCGCTGGCGTATGGGCTGGCGTGGCAGGAGCAAGTATTTCGGCGGCAAATGCCGACGGGGCAGCCAGGAGCAGCGCAGAAGCGAGAAGACAGCGTTTCATGAAGAATCAGATTCAGTTGATGTTTCAGGCAATATTAAAACAAAGAAACGAAGCGGGCCATGTGGCCTGATGCCGCCCGGCGCGAGCGGTTCATGTCTCAATCTGCCCGCATTCCTGTGCCCGTCACCGGAATGTGAGAGTGACGGGAAGAGGCCGAGGGCTCAATCGTAAAGATAGTATTTTGTCCACTTATCCTTCGGCACCTTGTCACCGATCTTGTACTGCAGGTTACGCACATTGATGTGCTGCGGGCCGGTAATGCAGGTGTAGGAAAGGTGATACCAATCGCCCTTGCTGCGGAAGACGGCGCCGGGGGCTTCGAGGCGGTCATCGCTTGGGATCGGGTCCTTGAATGTGTACGCGATGACCTTGTCCGGCCGGAAGCCGGTGCCGTCCTGGTTGATGCGACTCATGGCTTCGGTATCGCAGCTCTGCTCGAGGCGGGTGGCCGGATCCAGCTTTTCGAGCTGCTTCTTGATGGCGGGATCGACTGCAAGGGCGGACGAGGCTGCAAGGGCTGCAAGCGACATAAACAGGACCAGACGTTTCGGCATTACGGAGAAACCTTTACTGTTATGTATTCATCATAATGCCGCCGGAAGCTTGCCGGAGGCCTGACGCGGGTGCAATTTTCGCGCAGCGCTAGCGGACATTCTTAAACAATGTGGTGACATCAAGGCAACGCGCCGGCCATTTTGTCTCAATAAGGTTCACCGGCCGACGCTTGATCATGACCCGCCGCACCTCTATCTCTTGCCCACCGATACCGCCCTTTACGGAGCTTTCCTTGACCGCTTTCAAGAACCTGCCCGCCCCGCCCGCTGCTGAAAAAAGGCCCGTCTCCGATACGCGGCACGGCATCACGCGCACTGACGACTATGCCTGGCTGCGGGCAGACAACTGGCAGGCCATGTTCAAGGATCCCTCCATCCTCGACGCGGATATCCGCGCCCATCTGGAGGCCGAAAATGGCTACATGAACGCGGCCATGGAAGACACCAAGGCCTTGCAGAAGGTGCTGTTTGCCGAAATGCGCGGCCGCATCAAGGAAGACGACAGCTCGGTCCCGATGAAGGACGGCCCTCATGCCTACGGCACGTCCTTCGTCACCGGCGGCGAGCAGCCCCGCTATTTCCGCATCCCGCGCGATGGCAATGTGAAGGACGAGACGATCCGCACAATCCTTCTCGACGGCGACAAGGAAGCCGCCGGCAAGGCCTATTTCCGACTCGCCGGCCTCGATCATTGCACGGACCACAGCCGCGGCATCTGGGGCTATGACGACAAAGGCTCGGAATTCTTCACGCTCAGGGTTCGCGATCTTTCAAGCCTCGAAGACCTGTCCGACGTGATCGAGAATACCGGTGGCGGCGGGGTCTGGGCGCCCGACGGGAAGAGTTTCTTCTATTCGGCGCTCGACGAGAACCACCGCCCCTCGAAGGTTTTCCACCACGTCCTCGGCACGCCGCAGAGCGAAGACAGGCTGGTTTACGAGGAGGCGGATGCCGGCTTCTTCATGGGCGTCGGCGGCTCGCTGCTCGACGACTTCATTTACATCGACATCCATGACCACGAGACGAGCGAATATCGCCTCTTGTCGACGAAGGACCTGAACGCCGAGCCGAAGCTGGTAGCGGTGCGCGAAGAAGGCATCGAATATTCGCTGACCGAAGGCGGCGACGTCTTTTACATTCTCACCAATGACGGCGGCGCCAAGGATTTCAAGATCATGGAAACGCCCGTTGACAAGCCGGGCAAGGAGAACTGGCGCGAGGTCGTGCCGCACAAGCCGGGCACTCTGATCATCAGCCACATGGCCTATGCTCGCCATCTCCTGTGGCTCGAGCGCAAGGACGGCCTGCCGCAGATCATGATCCGCGACCGCCTGAGCGGCGAAGAACATGCAATCGCCTTCGATGAGGAAGCCTATTCGCTCGGCCTTTCGGGTGCCGCCGAATATGACACAGACGTCATCCGCTTCTCCTATTCCTCGATGACGACGCCCTCGCAGCTTTACGATTACAACATGGTCACCCGCGAGCGCACGCTCTTGAAGACGCAGGAAGTGCCATCGGGCCATAACCCTGACGACTATGTCACCCGCCGCGTCTTTGCGCCGGCATGGGATGGCGAAAAGGTACCGGTGACCCTGCTCTATCGCAAGGATACGCCGCTCGACGGCTCCGCTCCCTGCCTGCTCTATGGCTACGGCGCCTATGGCATTACCATTCCAGCCGGCTTCAACACCAATTGCCTGTCGCTCGCCGATCGCGGCTTCGTCTATGCCATCGCCCATATTCGCGGCGGCAAGGACAAGGGCTTTGCCTGGTACGAAGACGGCAAGATGGACAAGAAGACCAATACGTTCAAGGACTTCATCGCTGCCGCTGACTATCTGAATCAGGAGAAGTTCACGTCCTACGCTGGTATCATCGCCGAGGGCGGGTCTGCCGGCGGCATGCTGATGGGTGCGGTTGCCAACATGGCGCCGGAGAAATTCGCGGGTCTCATCGCCGCCGTTCCTTTCGTCGACGTCCTGAACACCATGCTCGACGACACGCTGCCGCTCACTCCGCCGGAATGGCCGGAATGGGGCAACCCGATCGAGAGCCGCGAAGAATACGAGCAGATCGCCGCCTATTCGCCCTATGACAATGTCGGCGCGAAACCCTATCCGCCGATCCTGGCGCTCGGTGGCCTGACGGACCCGCGCGTCACCTATTGGGAGCCGGCGAAATGGGTCGCAAAGCTGCGCGACAAGACGACGGGTGCCGCACCCATCCTGCTCAAGACCAACATGGACGCTGGCCATGGCGGGGCTTCGGGCCGCTTCCAGCGGCTGGAAGAGATCGCATTCGAATATGCATTTGCGATAAAGGTAGCGGCCAAGATGTAGGGCGCGCGGATGTGGCGTGCCCTGGTGCGCCACTCGCTCAAGGGAGGGAGAAATGGCCGTCTATATCGCGCTGCTGAGAGCCGTGAATGTCGGCGGCACGGGCTCCCTGCCGATGGCCGAGCTGAAGTCGATCTGCGAGCAGCTCGGCTTCACCGACGTGAAGACCTACATCCAGAGCGGCAACGTCCTGTTCCGTTCGGATGGGGCCGAAAAGGCGGTGGAGGAGAAGCTCGACGAGGCACTGGGAAAGAAGATGGGCAAGCGACCGGGCGTTATGGTGCGCAGCCGCAGGGAGCTTGACGGCATCATCGCCCACGCGCCCTTCCCCGACGCCAAGCCGAATTTTCTGCTGGTCTATTTCCTGCCCGAGGCAGCACCCAAGGATGCACTGGAAAAGTTGGTGGCGCCCGATGGCGAGGAAGCAAAGCTCGCCGGGCGCGAAATCTATGTGCACTATCCCATCGGCTCCGGCCGATCGAAGCTGAAGCTTCCGGCACTGAAGGCAGGCACCTCCCGCAACCTCAACACCGTACGCAAGCTTGCCGGCCTGGCGGCTGAGCTGGAAGACGGCAAAGCCTAAAGCTGCTCGCCACTCCTCACCGTGCCATAGATATGTTCATGTCTGACGGCAACGAGCGGCGACTCGATGGCGGGCAGGAAGAGCATCCTCACGAAGATGCGCAGCATCAGCACCTGTTCGGCGAGCGTATTCGGCTCCTTCAGCGTCTTTGAGAGAACGATGCCGCCTTCCAGCACCGAAGAAACCATATCGGCGAGCTGGTCGACATCGACGGGCTCGCGTGGCGAATAGACTTCCATGATCTCGCGGAACATGCGGCCGAAGCGGCGGCGCCAGGCAAGTACGGCATTGCGGTTTGTCTCCTGGATCTCGCGATCGAAGAGCCGCTCGTAATAGCAGACTGTCGCCACGAGGCAGCCCGGATGGCCGTTCGGCAGGTCGGCGACCAGTTCGGAGAGCAGCTTCAAGCCCAGCAGAAAGGATTGAAGCGGATCATCCATCAGATCGCGCGCACGGCTGAAGATCTCGTCATAGATGCGTTCGTCGTTTTCGATGTAGCGGTTGAGCAGCGCTTTCGCGAGCTCGTTCTTGTCCTTGAAGTGGTAAAAGAAGCCGCTCTTGGTAATGCCGGTTTCGACGATCAATTCCTCGATGGACGTGCCGCCGAACCCCTTCTGCAGGACCGCTGCTTCCGCCACATCAAGGATGCGATTCCGCGTTTCTTCGCCCTTTCGCATGTTCCCCTCCTGTACCCACGGTACAGTTTTCTGGACAGCTAGATCGAGCCCGCCTGCGCCCCCGGCAGCACCGGCCCATGCAAGGGATTGATTTCAATCCGCAAAATTCGAAACCTGTGATAGTATACCGCAAGTCGCCTAGTTTGACACCAGAATAAGCGGCAGAACATGACCATCGACGGCAGTCATTTCAGGCGCCTCGACTGGAGAGGTTTCACGATGGCAAAGTACAGGCATGGGTTGCCGCAGCTTAAAGGCGGCGCCTTCATTAGCGATGGCGGCATGGAAACCACGATGATCTTTCAAGAAGGCATCGATCTTCCGCATTTCGCCTCCTTCGTATTGCTGGCATCCGAAGACGGGCGGGAGCGCACGAAGAACTACTATCGCCGCTACCTGGATATCGCCCGGCGACACGGCACGGGCTTCGTGCTCGACACCGCCACATGGCGTGCCAATCCCGACTGGGGTCAGAAGCTCAACTATACGACCGAAGCGCTGCAAACAGCAAACGAGCAAGCCGTCGAACTGCTCGTGGGCTTGCGCCACGACTATGAGCGACCGGAGCAGCCAATTGTCGTCAGCGGCGCCATCGGCCCGCGTGGCGACGGCTACAAGGCGGGCGTCATGAGCGCCGACGAAGCGGAGGACTATCACGCCTTCCAGATCGAGACCTTCGCCGGCACCGAGGCCGATATGGTCGCTGCTTTCACGCTGACCAATATCGATGAGGCGATCGGTATTGCGCGGGCAGCCAGCACGCTCGGCATGCCCTGTGCCATCTCCTTCACGCTGGAGACGGATGGCAGGCTGGTGACCGGCCGCAGCCTTCAGGATGCGATCGAGACGACGGATGCGGCCACCGGCGGATCGCCGGCCTACTACATGATCAACTGCGCCCACCCGACGCATTTCGAGGCGGCGCTCGATCATGGCAGCGGCTGGGTAAAGCGCATTTCCGGCATCCGCGCCAACGCTTCGACCATGAGCCATGAACAGCTCGACAATAGTGAAGTGCTGGATGCCGGCGACCCTGCCGATCTGGGCCAGCGCTACCGCGAGCTCCTTCGCCGCATGCCGCAGGTGCACGTGCTCGGCGGCTGCTGCGGCACCGACCACCGCCATGTTGCGGCGATCTGCGAAGCGTGCCTGCCCCGGGCGGCGTGACGGAGTGATCGGGAGGGCATGGCGTGACGATGGTGGGGGCAATGACACGCCGGCGCAGCTGGCGTGATCTGTGGCTTGCGATTAAAGGGCAACAGACGCAAGCCGAACCGGAGGCGGCTGTGGAGGTGGCATGCAGGATATGGATCTTGCGGCCTTCGAGGACCTCGACCGCCGCATGGCCTACGGGCTCCAGGCGGACCAACGCAAGGCGCGTCCATTGCGGCGCAGGCGATTGCGGGAACCTGTCGGCCTCTGACGAAGAGGAAGGCGCCTCAGCTTCAGGCTGCGGCGCCTTTCTTGTGCTTGACCCTGTAGCCGCTGATCTCTTCGCCCGCCGTCGGCGAGAAGCGCAGGTTCCAGATGGTGGCGCTGATCGAAATGATCGCAACCACGATGAAGGCGGCGGAGAAATCGCCAAGCTTCGGCGTTTCGACATCGTTGAACGCCATCGAGGCATGCAGCGCCAGTGCGCCGATGCAGATGCCGAGCGAGAGCATCAGCTGCTGGAAGGTGGTGTAGAAGCTCGTGGCCGAGCTCATGCGTTCCTGGCTGATCTCGTCATAGGCGATGGTATTATAGGCGGTGAACTGGAACGACATGAAGAAGGCGCTGAGCACGAGCGCGATGAAGATCAGCGGCATCGGCCAATCCGGCCGGAAGGCGGCGCAGAGACCATAACCGATCGTGCCGAGAATGCCGTTGATAATAAGGCTTCGGCGGAAACCGAAACGGCGGAAGACGGCCTTTGCCAGGGGTTTCATGAACAGCGCGCCGAGTGCGGTGGAAATGACGATCTGCCCCGCGGCGGCGGCCGAAAGACCAAAGCCGATCTGGAAGAGCAGCGGCAGCAGGAAGGGCTGCGCGCCCTGCGTGATGCGCGTCAGCGAACCGGCGATGACAGAGGTGCCGAAGCTCGGCACCCTCATCAGCGAGAAATCCATGATCGGGGCCGGATGCCGGCGCGCATGGCGCAGATAGGCAATGCCGAAGAGCAGGCCGATCGCAATGAGGAAGATCGAGAAGGAACCCTGCCCTTCATGGCTCGACAATTCGAAGCCGAACAGCATCGAGCCGAGCGAAATGCCCGAGAGGATGAAGCCGATCGTATCGAAGGGACCGGCGGCCTTGCCCTTCACCTCGTCGATATAGATCGACACGAAGATCATGCCGATGATGCCGATCGGCACGTTGATGTAGAAGATCCAACGCCAGTCGAGATAGGTGACGATGAAGCCGCCGAGTGGAGGGCCGACGATCGGGCCGATCAGCGCCGGCACCAGCAGCCAGGACATGGCGCTGACCATATCCTTGCGGTCGACGCTGCGCATCAGCACCAGACGGCCGACCGGCATCATCATGGCACCGCCGATGCCCTGCAGCAGGCGGGCAAGCACGAGGAACGTCAAGGTCGGCGCAAAGGCACAGAGGATCGAGCCAACCACGAAGACGGCGATCGCCGAGCGGAAGACGGTGCGCGAGCCGAAACTGTCTGCCACGCGGCCGCTGGCGGGAATGAAGATCGCAAGGCTGAGCAGGTAGGAAGTCAGCGCAATCGACATGGCCGGGGCGTCGACGCCGAAATCGCGCGCCATCGTCGGCAGCGCGGTCGCCAGCACGGTTGCGTCGACATTTTCCATGAGCATGGCACTCGCGACAATCATCGCGATCACCCGGAAATTGGGTGCTGCACGCCGGACCATCGGCGCATGATAAATCTGATCCGACATCGTCAGGGATCACTCGCAAAGGCGCAGCGGAGCACACGGGGCGACAGGGCCGCGGGGATGACATGGCAAAAATGCCAAGAGGAGATGGTTTTGCTATACGCCTGCAATCATGGCGGCGCTATGTCTTTTATGGCACATCTGCTTTGCAGAGAGGTAAAGGCCGATCACCATTCCTTGCACTTTTTTGCCCTTCGTGAAGCGGATGGTTTGGACCTAAGGCGGCTTGCGTGACCGCATCTGCGGCCCTACCTATTAGTCATGACCTCCGCCCCGCAGACAAACCCGCCGGAAAACGCCTTCGGCTTCGACAACAGCTATGTGCGGCTACCGCAGAACTTCTTCGCCCTGCAGGCGCCAACGCAGGTGGCCGAGCCGTGGCTGATCAAGCTCAACGAACCGCTGGCTAGAGAACTGGGGCTTGATGTCGAGGTCCTGAAGCGCGATGGCGCAGCAATTTTTTCCGGAAATCTCGTGCCTGGCGGCGCGGAGCCGCTGGCGATGGCCTATTCCGGCCATCAGTTCGGGCATTTCGTGCCACTGCTCGGCGACGGGCGCGCGATCCTTCTCGGAGAAGTGATCGACCGCAACGGGAAGCGCCGCGATATCCAGCTCAAGGGCGCGGGCCAGACGCCGTTTTCGCGCCGGGGCGACGGGCGGGCAGCTCTCGGTCCGGTGCTGCGTGAATATATCATCAGCGAAGCGATGTTTGCGCTCGGCATTCCCGCCACGCGGGCGCTTGCCGCCGTGCTGACCGGCGAAGGCGTTCGGCGTGAGGATATCTTGCCGGGCGCCGTCTTCACGCGCGTCGCAGCAAGCCATATCCGCGTCGGTACCTTCCAGTATCTTTCCGCTGGTGGCGACGAGGACGGCATCAAGGCACTCGCAGATCATGTCATCGAACGGCACTATCCCGAGCTGAGGGCGGCGGAAAATCCCTATCTCGCGCTCTATGAAGCTGTCTGCGACCGGCAGGCGGCGCTGATCGCCCGCTGGCTGCAGGTGGGCTTCATCCATGGAGTGATGAATACCGACAATATGACGATCTCGGGCGAGACGATCGATTTCGGTCCCTGCGCCTTCATGGATATCTACGATCCGATGACGGTGTTCTCGTCGATCGACCAGCATGGGCGCTACGCCTATGCCAATCAGCCGGGTATCGGGCAATGGAACCTGGCGCGGCTCGGTGAAGCGCTGCTGCCGCTTGTTGATGCCGACAAAGACAAGGCGATCGAGCATGCCAACGCCATCATCAAGGCCTATGGCGAGCGTTTCCACGCCTATTGGCTGCAGGGCATGCGCGGCAAGATCGGTCTGACTTCAATCGAAGACGGCGATCTCGAACTCATCCAGTCATTGCTGGCGCTGATGCAGGCAGGGGGCGCAGATTTTACGCTGACCTTCCGGCGGCTGTCGGCCGTTGCAGGCGACGAGGCGTCCGAGGCGGTATTCACATCGACTTTCCGCGAGCCTGCTGCCGGCACCGAATGGCTGGCGCGCTGGCGCGAGCGGCTTTCGCGCGATCCGCAGATGCCCAGTGATCGGGCTGCAGCAATGAAGCAGGTCAATCCGGCCTTCATTGCGCGCAACCATCGGGTCGAGCAGGCGATCGAGGCGGCCGTTGAGGACGGCGATTTTTCGCTGTTCGAGGCACTGCTCACAGTTCTTTCGCACCCCTACGAGGAGCAGCCGGCGTTTACAGCCTATATGGACCCGCCGAAGCCGGAAGAGCGGGTGCTCCAGACCTTCTGCGGAACCTGATTTCAGACAGTTCCAATTCAATTCGCCCCATATTCATTGGAGATAAAAATGACTGACCTTCTCGATATTCCGGTCAAGACAGTGCAAGGACGTGAGACGACGCTCAACGAATATCGCGGCCAGGTGCTGCTCATCGTCAATGTCGCCTCCAAGTGCGGCCTGACGGTGCAGTATGAAGGGCTTGAAAAGCTCTATGCCGACAAGCGCGAGCGCGGCTTCGTCATCGCCGGCTTCCCGGCCAATGACTTCAAGGGCCAGGAGCCGGGCACGGATGCGGAAATCCTGGATTTCTGCACCAGCACCTTCGGCGTCGATTTCCCGATGTTCTCGAAGATTTCCGTCAAGGGACCGGACAAGCACCCGCTCTACAAGAACCTGACCGGCTCCGAAGTGGAAACGACAGGCGAAGGGCCGATGCGTGAGCGGCTGAAGGGCGCCGGCCTTGCCGGCGACGACAAGGAAATCCTCTGGAACTTCGAGAAATTCCTTGTCGGCCGCAATGGCAAGGTCGTTGCCCGTTTCGCCCCCGACGTCACGGCGGACGACAACCGCCTCGTCTCGGCAATCGACCGCGAGCTTGCAAAAGCCAACTAGCGCGCCTGTTTCAACCGCGGCCAAATGCGGCGGTTGAAAGGCAGGCCTCCCGCTCTATCTGCCTGATCGGCGTATGTTTTTCGCCATTCTCCGATCCGGCTAACCAGCGGGAGACTGCCTTATGGCAATCGTCATTACCTCCATACTCTTCATCATTTTCGGACTGACGCTCGGCGGCGGCGGGCTGTGGCTCGTCACGCTTGGCGGCAGTGTCTTCTATCTCTTCGCGGGACTGATGTTCCTGCTGACGGCAGGCCTGCTTCTCATGCGCAAGGCAGTCGCGCTGTGGGTCTATGCAGTACTCGTTGTCGTGGCTCTCGCCTGGGCAATCTGGGAGGTGGGGTTCGACTGGTGGCAGCTCGGCCCGCGCGGCGGCCTGATCATCCTCTTCGGGCTCTGGCTGCTGACGCCATGGATCCGCAGGCCGCTCGGCTTTCGCAGCCCGACCGGCATCTATTACGGTGCCAATCCCTGGCCGCTGGCCATTCCGGTCATTCTCGCCATCATCGTCGCCGGATATTCCATGACGACGGATCCGCACGACCTCGCCGGCGATCTGCCGACGCAATCATCCGCTGCAACGCCGGCTTTTGGTGGCAATGTGCCTGACGGCGAATGGCATCAATATGGCCGCACGCCCTACGGCCAGCGCTATTCGCCGCTTGACCAGATCACTGTGCAAAATGTTTCCACCCTCGATGAGGTATGGCGCTACCAGACCGGCGACGTGAAGAAGCCCGACGATGTCGGCGAGACCACCTATCAGGTGACCCCGCTGAAAGTCGGCAACACGCTTTATCTCTGCACGCCGCACAATTGGGCGATTGCGCTCGATGCCAAGACCGGCCAGCAGAAATGGAAATATGACGCCAATTCCGGCATGAACCCGGACCGGCAGCACCAGACTTGCCGCGGCGTGACCTATTACAGCGACGAGGCGACACCTGCCGGCCAGCCCTGCAAGGAGCGTGTGTACCTGCCAACTTCGGATGCGCGCCTCATCGCGCTCGACGCGACCAACGGGCAGGTCTGCGCGAGCTTTGCCGACCATGGCGTGCTGCAGCTACAGACCGGCATGCAATACAATCCGGCCGGCTACTACTACTCCACGTCGCCGCCGGTCGCCGTCGCGGGCAAGATCATCATCGGCGGGGCGGTTAACGACAACTATTCGACGAAAGAGCAGTCCGGCGTCATCCGCGCCTATGACATCAACAGCGGCGCGCTGATCTGGAACTGGGATTCCGGCAATCCCGACCAGACGACACCGTTGGCCGAGGGCCAGCATTACACGACGAATTCGCCGAACAGCTGGTCGGTCTTCAGCGTCGATGACCAGCTCGGCATGGTCTATATCCCGCTCGGCAACCAGGTGCCGGACCAGCTCGGCATGAACCGCAGCGCCAATGTCGAGAAGTTCTCGTCGTCGGTCGTGGCGCTCGACATCAATACGGGCCAGCTGCGATGGGTGCAGCAATTCGTCCACCACGATCTCTGGGACATGGACGTGCCGGCCCAGCCGGTGCTCGTGGACCTGACGAAGCAAGATGGGACAGCGGTGCCGGCGCTCGTCGCGCCTACCAAGCAGGGCGACATCTACGTGCTCGACCGGCGCACCGGCCAACCGATCATTCCCTTCAAGGAGATTCCGGCACCCGGTGGCACGATCCCGGAAGATCATAGCGCGCCGACCCAGCCGATCTCCGATCTCACCTTCTCCCCTGAGCCGCTGCAGGAAAAGGACATGTGGGGCGTCTCGCTGTTCGACCAGCTTGCCTGCCGCATCGAATTCCACCGCTACAAATACGAGGGCCGCTATACACCGCCCTCGCTGCAGGGAACGATCGTCTATCCCGGCAATTTCGGCACGTTCAACTGGGGTTCGGTCGCCGTCGATCCGGAACGCCAGGTGATGTTTGCCATGCCGACCTACCTGGCCTTCACCTCGCGCCTGGTACCGGCCGCCGATATTCCGCCGCGTGGCCAGGATGAGAAGGGCAGCGAACAGGGCCTCAACCGCAATGACGGTGCGCCCTACGGCGTATTCATGGGTCCCTTCCTCGGGCCGCTGCAGATTCCCTGCCAGGCGCCGCCTTGGGGTTATGTCGCCGGCGTGGATCTCCGCACCGGCCGCATCGCCTATATGCACAAGAACGGCACGGTGCACGACATGACGCCGCTGCCCCTGCCCTTCAAGGTGGGCGTGCCCGGTATCGGCGGGCCAATGATGACCAAGGGCGGCGTCGCCTTCCTGGGCGCCGCCGTCGACAACTATCTGCGCGCCTATGACGTGACGAACGGCCGACAATTGTGGGAAGCCCGGCTTCCGGCCGGCGGTCAGGCGACGCCGATGACCTATATGACGGATGACAACAAGCAATATGTCGTCATGGTTGCGGGCGGCCACGGTTCGGTCGGCACCAAGCCGGGGGACTACGTGATCGCCTACTCGCTGCCGTAGTGCAACCAGAAGGAGACACCAGCTCCGGGCAGGTTTGCCCCATCATACTGCTACCGTTTTTCAGGGGGATTTTTTCATGGAAATCGGTAGCAGCCTTTCAATTTACTCTGGCCTTGGTGCACTTTTCGAGCAGGGCAAATCCAAGAATAAGCAGGCCGACGAATTTGGCGGCAGTGCGCGTAATCAATCCGGCGCCGGCCTGCAGCCGAGCGCGACCCCGCCGTCGATCGCCAATACGATGTGGGCGGTACAAGCCGGCAACGAGACCTATATCAACCCGTCGGACGCCGAAATGGAAGCCAAGGCCGCACACAGGAGCCTGGTCGATGAGTTCACCGACTGGAGCAACATGGACCCGGCCGAATTCATCCGTGCCCGTTACCTGGAATCACGCGGCCTGACCGAGGACGACCTGAAGGCCATGCCTGCCGATCAGCGCGAGGCGATCGAGAAGGAAATTGCCGAACAGATTAAACGCGAACTCGCCGGCATTGAGGATGACGGAACCGCGACAACAGACGACATTCCAGCCGCCTGAGGCCGCAACACCAACCGACATACGGCGGAAAGCACACTCCGCCGCTTTTCTACTCCGGCAACCCCGCCATTCGAAGAGCCTCGATATATCGGTTACGGTCGTCCGGTCGCCGAAACGGCGGCAGGATATCGGCAAGATTCGAAAGCCGGAGCGCGGGATCCAACTGGCACAGGCGGGCGATCGTTCCCTGCGCTTCCGCACTCCGCCCGCTCATGACCTGACTTGCCGCCATAACACGCATCGCGCTCGGATAATTCGGCTGGTGGCGTAACGATCTCGCCGCCCAGACGGCGGCATCTTCGTAATGTCCGGCGCAGAAATGAGCCAGGCCGGTGTTGAACTGCCAGGCAAACAGGCGAGGATCCAAAGGGCTCAGACGCATGGCGAGGGCTGCATGTTCGACGGCCTTGTCGGGCTCGCCAAGGCAGGTCTTCACCCAGCTGCTGGTGCCCAGAGCAGCGGCGAGATTCGGATTGAGGAAGAGCGCGCGATCGATACAGGCCGCACTATCATCAAGGTCGCCGCCGACATAGCCGAGGACATATCCACCGTAGGAGAGCGCAACCGCATCGTCCCAGCCGAGTTCGACCGCTCTTCTCGCCAGTCGGGTCGCTTCAGCAATCTCCTCGGCGGGATTGGCCATCCAGCCATTGCTCTTTCGGGTCGCGTAGCATCGCGCCGCCCGGGCATACGCTATGGCGAACTCCGGGTCGCGCTCGATCGCCTTCATGAACAGCCGCAGGGCCTCATCGGTGACCGATCTATTGGTGACCGTCCGGTCAAACGCCGCCAGCCCGCGCAGATAATAGTCGTAAGCGTCAAGGCTCTCCGTCGGCTTGCGTTTGGCGCGCTCTATCTCCGCCTCCTCTACTTTCGGCGTTATCGCGCCGACGATACTAGAGGCCACCTGATCCTGAAGATCGAATATATTTGCAAGCGTCCCATCAAAACGGTCTGCCCAAAGGTGCGCACCCGTCGACGTGTCGATGAGTTGTCCGGCAATGCGGAGCCGGTCTCCCGTCCGACGCACACTTCCCTCGACCACATAGCGCACGTCCAACTCGCGCCCGACCTGCTTGATGTCGACGGCCTGCCCTTTGTAGGTAAAGCTCGAATTCCGCGCGATGACGTAGAGATGGCGGAATTGGGCAAGGGCGATCGTGATATCCTCCACGATGCCATCGGCAAAATATTCCTGCTCCGCATCGCCGCTCAAATTCTGAAATGGCAATACCGCAACCGAGGGCCGATCGTGATGCTTCGTCGGGGCTGAGAAGGCCTGCATCTGCGAGATGACGTCAGGCCCCGGTTCGGCCCGCTGATGTAAGGGTTGTTGTCGCGACTGCAGCGAAACGGCCAGGGAGGACGTCTCCGCTTCGGGTTCGGCGCCGAGATGCTTCTTCACGAGGGCCCGGCAGGCCTCGAACTGTCGCATGGCCGCATTCTCGTGTCCCCTGAGAATATGCATCCGCATCAGAGCCCGGTGAGCTGGCTCTATCGTCGGGTCCGAGGCGAGCAATCTCTCTGCGAGCCCTTCGCAGGCTGGCTCTTCGGCGGAGCCCGGATCGGTGAGCATGAGGCTCAACCGCTCCACGAGTTGCAGCGCCTTGCGCCGATATGTGCTCTGGTAAGGTCCGAACCACTCATCGAGCCCGTCCGGAATGGACTCGCCCGCAAGCATCTCACCGCGGTAGAGGTCTGCTGCAAAGGCAAGATCAGCGGCTCCGCCCGCCTCCAGCTTCCGGTCGAAGATCGAAATGTCGGCTTCGTCCGGGCCGAAAATCAGGACGACCGTCTCCTGATCTCCGTCGATGTAGACAGTGGCTTCGCTGCTCGCCGGAAACGCCCGCCTGATATCGACCAGCGCCTGCCGCAAGCTATTGCGGGCCTGTTCATTGCTTCGTCCCGGCCAGAAGGCTTCGGAAAGCAATTCCCGGCGACAGCCGCGGCGCCCTGCAAGAACCAGAGCAGCAAAAAGAAGCGACGTCTTGCGCGTGGCGAAGCGTACTTGCCGGTCTTCCGGGGAGGCAACTTCGAGGCCGCCTAGCAACCTGATACGCACAGAAAGCCTCCCGATTTGGATCGCCGCTGCAGAATAGCATTTGGGAAGACGGATTTAACACCGATTTAGCGGCGGCTTGTCGAAGTTTTCCTGGCCGTTCACGCCCAGCCCAACAGGCCGAAAACACCCCCATGGCACATTCCCACCCGCACATTTCACAAATAGGAGACTGGGAAATGGCTCACACGGAAACTCACGCCGCCGCCAGCGCGCCGATACAACAGGTGTCCGAGTCCAGGCTGAACAACATCACAATATTGACTGCTGCATTGGCCGCTGCCGTGAGGCAGTGGCGCAGAGCTGCCGCCAGGCAGAGGGTGCTGGCAGACCTGACGCCCGATCAGCTGAGAGATATCGGTCAACCCGAAATCAATCGCCCGATGCTCGAAGTCAAAGCAGGTCTGATCACGAACTTGATGTCAATGCGATAACCGGCAGGTTCAATTGCATTGCTGCGACGAAACCATGGTTGCTAAGCTGCTGCCGAACGGCGGATCTTTCCGTTTCAGACCATCTCGGTAATCATCTTGCCGATTTCGGCGAAGACGGGATTGAATTCATCCATCTTCACGGTCGCTTCTCCGATGTAGACGGCGGCGACGATCGGGCCGCGCTTGGGCGGCCAGATGATGGCGATATCGCCGGCGGAATCATTGTCGCCCGTGCCGGTCTTGTCACCGATCTTCCAATCGCCGGGCAGGCCTGCGCGCAGGCGCGCACCACCGGTCGTGTTCGCAATCATCCAGTCGATCAGCTGATTTGCAGAGGTTTCCGCCAGAACCGAACCGAGCGCGATATTGCCAAGAGAATCCAGCATTGCATCCGGCGTCGTGGTGTCGCGCGGATCGCCTTTCGTGGCTTCGTTCAGCGCGGTTTCCATGCGGTCGAGCCTTGTCGTGCCGTCACCGATGGAGCGCAGCCAGTCGGTGAGTGCGGCCGGGCCGCCAAAACTTTCCAGCATCAGATTGCCGGCGGTGTTGTCGCTCAGCGTAATGGCGGCCTTGCAGATCTCGGCCATCGTCATGCCCTCACCGCCCGCGTGCTTTTCGGTCTCGGGGGAATAGGTGACGAGCTTGTCCTTGCCGTAGGTGATACGCCGGTCGAGGCTCTCATCGCCCTTATCGACACGGGCAAGAACGAGGCCTGCAGCCAGGACCTTGAAGGTGCTGCACATGGCGAAAGGCTCGCTGCCGCGATAGCCGAAGGAGACATTCGTGTCGCTGTCGAGAACGGAAACCCCGAGGCGCCCGCCAATGCGCGCTTCAAGCGCTGCAAGCCGCTTGTCGATATCGTCATTCTGTTGCTCGGCGCGCACGCGAGACGCAAAGCCCAGCGCGGGCAGCAGCAAGGCGGAGCCCATGAAGCTGCGGCGGGTGAGGCTGTGATTCATGAAGACCTCCGGGGAATCAGGATCACAGGCGTAAGGCCCGATTGCGGCGGCATCTCGGCTTTTTGGCAGGATCAGGCAGCGTGCGTGACCTCCACCGTCACATGCGACAACTCGTCCAGGCTCGCGAGCCTCTCCTTGTAGAAGGCGGTATCGCGCGGCTGCGGCGTCAGCACCGCGACAATCGCTGCATGGTGGCCGGGACCGACCTGCCAGACATGAAGATCGGTGATGCGGTCGCCATCGCCTTCGATCGCTCCGCGGATTTCGTCCGGCAGTGTTTCTCCTTCCGAGAGCACGTCGAGCAGCACGGCGCCCGACGATTTCATCAGTCCCCAGGACCATTGCGCAATGATGAGAGCGCCGACGATGCCCATCAGCGGATCAAGCCACAGCCAGCCATAGAGGCTACCGAAGGTGAGTGCGGCAATGGCGAGCACAGAGGTCAAAGCGTCGGCGATGACGTGCATGTAGGCGGAGCGAATATTGTTATCCGCATGACTATGGTGGCCATGATCGTGGCCGTGGTGATGATCGTGATGGTGATCATGCCCGTGTCCATGATGGTGGCCGCCGCTACCGCTCAGCATCCAGGCACTGACGAGGTTGACGGCAAGGCCGATGACGGCGACGGCGATCGCCTGGCTGAAGCTGATCGGCACGGGCGAGGTGATGCGCAGGAAGCTTTCCCAGCCCATCAGCAGGGCGATCATCGCCAGAATGATGGCACTCGCAAAACCGGCGAGGTCGCCGAGTTTGCCGGTGCCGAACGTGAAGCGCGGATTGCGGGCCTGCTTGCGGGCGAAGAGATAGGCGAGCGCGGAAATGAGCAACGCGCTGGCATGGGTGGACATATGCCAGCCATCGGCCACCAGCGCCATCGAGCCGTACATGGTGCCCGCGCCGATTTCGACGACCATCATCACCGCTGTCAACGCGATCACCAGCCAGATGCGGCGTTCGTTGCGGGCATGGTCCTGCCCCAGGAAGACATGCTCATGTCCGTAGCTATTCGTTCCGGCACTCATTGCCAGCTCCTTACCGATATCGATCCGGCTCAGCGGATATAGGTTCGCAATACTTCCGATATTTCCTCGACCGCCTCCGCCCTCGCCTTCTCGTCGGCGGCATGCAGCACGTGTTCGTGCAGATGGTCGTCCAGCACCTCGCCCGTGAGACCCGTCAGCGCGCCGCGCACGGAGGCAAGAAGCTGGAGGATCTCGCCGCAGGGGCGCTCGCCCTCCAGCGCACGTTCGACCGCCTCGAGCTGCCCGCGGATACGGCTGACGCGGGCGATGAGTTTCTTCTTCTGATGGGTCGTATGGGACATGGCAGTCTCTGATGTAGTATAGGGGGGTACCCTATATTACCTTCACGAAAAACGAAAGCGGCAATCCATCGCAGCGGCTCTTGAATTTACATAGGACTCCTATATATTGAACCTATGGAAACGCCAAAAGACCCGACATCGATCGACAACCGCATCAGCGAAGGCCTGACCCGCATCGCGATCGCAATGCGCAGCGACGAATGGTCGAAGGCCGAAAAGGCCGGACTGAAGCCGACGCAGCTTGCGATCCTCGAATTTCTCGCTGGCCGCGATAGTGCGCGGGTGAAGGAGATTGCGGCGCATCTCGGCGTCTCGCAGCCGACAGCGACGGATTCGATTGCGGCACTGGAGCGCAAGGGGCTGGTTGCCAAGGAGAGCGCTCCCGGCGACAAACGTGCCACCGCGATCCGCATCACGACGGAGGGAATGGCGGCGTTCGGGTCCGTTTCGCCGATCGAAACGGCAGCGATGGAAGCAGCCCGATCGCTTTCCCCCGGCGAGCAGGAAGGCCTGCTGCTGTCGCTCGTCAAGATGATCCAGCATCTGCAGGAGGCGGATGCCATACCAATCCAGCGGATGTGCACGAGTTGTCGTTACTTCCGTCCCTACCAGCATTCCGGTGCGGCCAAACCGCACCACTGCAATTTCGTGAACGCGGCCTTCGGCAGAAATGAACTGCGCATCGACTGCCGCGACCATGAAACCGCCGATCCGGCAACCCGGGCTGCCACCTGGGACGCCTTTGAAAAAGGATAGGCGCACTCTCCAGGCAAACCAAAAAGAGAAGGACGTTCAAAATGTTAAGGCAGTTTATCACCGGCGCGGCCATTGCCGGAACGCTATCGCTTTGGCTGGGCTCGGCCATGGCCCATCCCGTCACGGCAGAACCATCCAAGGGCGTGAAAGCCTCGTTCGACATTATCGAAACGCAGATCGTCACCAAAGGCGACAAGGCGATCTTTTCGACGCGCGTGCGCGGCGAGGCCGGCGCTGAAAAGCCCGCTGCAACCGGCAAGTTCGAAGGCTCCGGCGTCTATGCCTATGTCTGGCCGACCTCGCTCAACAGTGGCGATATCGGCTTCGACCGGGATCAGGGCATCGTGGCGCTGGCCGTGACTTTCCATCCTGACTTCGACGATGCCGCCAATAAGGGCAAAAACCGCGATGTCTGGCATCCGCACTGGGTCGTGCTCAACGAGGACAAGGCCTGCGCCGGCGGATTGAAGGTGACCGACATCCCTGACGGCGCCAAGCCGAAGCTTCCCGCCACATGGCCGGGCGTTCCACTGCTGATCGACAGCCCGGATTATCCGACCACGCTCAAGGGCGACCGTGTCGATGTCGCCATCCCACTGTCGCTCATCGGCGGCATCACAGGTGCTTCCTATGACGGCGTGACCGCAGGGCTGAAGGTCAACGGCAACCTGCATGCCCCACTGCTTTGCGTCGATAATGTCTTCAAGGTCGCCTCCGGCAATCTCAGCCTGCCGGGCAAGGTCATGCCTGCGAAGTAACAGGGGCGCCGGTCCGCCGACTGCCATCGCCGGACCGGCTCTTTCCTCTCTCCAGGCAAATAGAGAAGAGAAAACACCAGGCAGATTTATCCCATTGCTGCCCGGATGCAACGGGTGGCGGGACCGCCTGCCCAACGACAAAGGATTTCGACATGTCCGATCTGACACTCGCACCGGAGCTTTCGGTCAGCGAATGGTTCAACACATCGCAGCCGCTCTCCATCGCCGGACTGCGCGGCAAGGTGATCTTCCTGCACAGTTTCCAATTGCTGTGCCCCGGCTGCGTGGCTGAAAGCCTGCCGCAGGTGCGCCGCATCGAGCGCATCTTCGCCAACACGGATCTCCAGGTCATCGGCCTGCACACGGTCTTCGAACATCACGAGGCGATGACGCCAACCGTGCTCAAGGCTTTCATTCACGAATACCGGCTGACCTCGCCCATCGGGGTCGATCAGGCCGACCAGCGCTCCGACATACCGATGACGATGCGCCGCTATGGTTTCAGGGGAACGCCCTCATCCGTGCTGATCGGCCGCGATGGTGTGATCCTGCATCATGCGTTCGGCGTCGAGGACGATATCGCGCTCGGCGCCCGCATCGGTATGGCGCTTGCAGCACCCATCCCGATGGCGACGTCAGCTGAGGAGATTGAGGGTTGCGCGGCCGGTGTCTGCGCCGTACCGGCAGATGCGGCCTGAAACGGCTCCGATCCGGGCCCAAGCTGCCATTGACAAACGGGCGGTTTCGGACAATCAATGGCGCATGATCAAGAACGCGCACCATAACCGCTCGTATTTTTGGCTGTACCTGTAAAGGGCGGCCGAGACAGATCACAATGTCAACAAGCCGCCGTCAGGCGGCTTTGTTGTATCGGCAGCGTCCTGGCGGCATAATCGTAAAAAGGACGCGAAGACCATGCTTGAAATCGAAGACAGCGAAATATCGCTCATGCGCCCGCCGGTGGTGACGATCCGCGCCGCCAAACCCCGCGACATCTGCGAACTCCATGAAATGATCGGCCTGCTTGCCGCCCATCATGGCGACATCTCCGCCTCGACGCCGGAACAGCTCGAGCGCGACCTCTTCGGCCCGACGCCCTGGATTTCTGCCATTGTCGCCGAAGGCAGCGACGGCCTGATCGGCTACGCGATCCTCGTTCCGCTCTACAGGGCGCAGGAAGGCAAGCGCGGCATGGACCTGCATCACCTTTTCGTGCGCGACGGCCATCGCGGCCATGGCACCGGCCAGCTTCTCGTCGACCGCGCCCGGGAAACGGCCCGCATTGCGGGCTGCGATTACCTCTCCGTCAGCGCTGCGACCGGCAATCTCAAGGCTCACCGCTTCTACGAACAGATGGACTTCACCCCTCGCCCGGTCACCGGCATGCGCTATATGCAGGCTCTGTCGTGAGTGGCTCCAGCCGCTCGGCCATCTTGCAAGGGAGGAAAGCATGACCCGACTGGCGGTGGTTCTGACCGAAGGCTTTGCGGACTGGGAAGTGGGGCAGCTTGCTGCCTCCGCTCGCACCCATTTCGGCTTCGATGTGGTGACGGCAAGTCCCGGCGGCGCGGAAATCCGCTCCATGGGCGGCATGCGGGTGGCGGCCGATACTGTGGCCGAGAACCTGCATGGCGACGCTTTCGATGCGCTTGTTATCTGCGGGGGCACGATCTGGGAAACCGAAAGGGCGCCCGACCTTTCATCCGTCATCGACGACTTCATCACGCGTGGCAAGGTCACCGCTGCGATCTGCGGCGGGACGCTGGCCCTGGCACGCGCGGGTGCATTGAACAATATTCCGCATACCAGCAACGCGCCCGATTTCATTGCCGGTGCTGAGGGCTATCGCGGCCAGACGCATTATCGCGACGGTCCGCACGCCGTAAGATCGGGCATGATCGTGACTGCGCCCGGTTCGGCGCCGATTACTTTTACGGCTGAGATCTACCGGGCGCTCGGCTTCGGCAGCGAAGAACTCGACACCTATGTGCAGATCCTCGGCGCGGAGCATCAGCCGAAGGCTGCCTGAGACGTGTCGAGCAGGCCGATCACCTCAGTCGTCGTACGCACATCGCCGAAGCTGCGATAGACCGAATAGAGCGCCATGTTGTGGTCTATGTCTCGGCGAGCGGCATTTGCGTCAGCCAGCATGATGACGCGGAAACCGCTGCTGCAGGCATCGCGAGCCGAGGATTCGCAGCAGATGTTGGTCAGAGTACCGGTAATGAGAACCGTATCGACGACGCGCGATTTCAGGATGGCCGCAAGCGGAGCGCTTTCGGGATGGAAGGCGCTGTAAGAAGTCTTCTCGATCAATAGATCCTGCGGTTCGGGGACGAAATCGGGCGCAAGCCTGCCTTCTACCGGCCCTTCGCCGCCCGAGGTGCGGTAAAGTTCCGCGATGGTTTCACCAAAGAATTCGCGTGCCAGCTCGGGATAGGTCTGGCGAGGAGCCGGCACCACCCAGACGATAAGCCCACCGCACGCGCGCACCGCAGCAACGAGCGCCTGAATATTCGGAACGATGCCTTCCGCGTAGCTGCCCGGCGTCACGAAAAAGGGGATCATGTCGACGACGACCAGGGCGGTCCTTGCCGGCGTGAGGCTGGTGAAAGCGAAACGCCGTCCGCGGCGCTCTTCCTGCCGCGCGTATTCACGCGGCTCGATCTGCCAGGCATGTCGTTTCAAGACCATTCCTCCGTTTGGAGATTGAGGCCTCAACGTATACCGAGTCGCGGTAACGGCGGTGTCTCTTTCATCGGAGCATCCTCGGCGGCCACCTCATGCGCCGGGCGGGTTGCCCATTGGTGCAGTGCTCTCTTGACGAACAGGAAGGCTGCGGCCCTCGCCTGCGCCAGATCGCCGGGATCATCGAGGCGGCTGGCAATCTTTGCCTCCATCATCGCGAGCGTTTCGGAAAACCAGCGCGCAAGAACCGCATTGCGCGCGGCGAGCCGTTCACGCATGCGGGCAATTGCGGCGTCTGTTTCCTCAAGGGTCGGGTGCTTCATGCTGCCAATGTGGCCGGCGGTGCTTGCCCCAGGCAGACGCTACTTGCTCGGAACCGCCTTCAGATAGGCGGAGATCGCCTCGATATCGGACTGCGGCAGATGGGCGATGTTCTGTTGAACGTCCACCATCTGGCCACCGGCGGAGTCGAAATCGGGGGTGAAGCCGGTCTGCAGGTAGTTGGTGATATCGGCCTCGCTCCAGGAGCCAACGCTCTTCGAGCCCGGCGTGATATCGGGTATGCGGCCCTTGCCTTCCGGGTTCGGCGCGCCGGCAAGCCATTGATCACGGAGGAAGCCGCCGAGGAAATCGCGTGGGGTGTGGCATTCACCGCAATGGCCGAGGCCCTCGACCAGATATTGGCCGCGTTTCACCTTGTCGTCGGCATTGGCAAGCACGACGCGGGGCTGATCATTGAAATAGAGGAGCTTCCAGCCGCCGAGCGCCAGGCGGATGTTGAACGGGAACGGCAATTCGTGCGGCGGGGCAACGTTGCTGCTCTTCGGCAGGGTCTTCAGATAAGCGAAGAGATCGTTGACATCCTTGTCGCTCATGCGCGTGTAGGAGCCATAGGGGAAGGACGGGTAGAGGTGCTGTCCGTTGGGGCCGACGCCGCGCTTTATCGCGTTGCCGAACTGAGCCAGCGTCCAGCGACCGATTCCTGCCTGCTCATCCGGAGAAATGTTTGGCACATGGAAGGTCCCGAAGGGGCTCGTGAGGGCAAGGCCGCCGGCCAGCGTGAGTTTCGCATCGCCTTGCGCACCGGGCGTGGCATGACAGCTGACGCAGCCGCCAGCCCAGAATACCTTCTCGCCATTCGCGACGTCAGGCGCGCCGAGATTGGCCCAGTGGCTATCCGGAAACGGATCCGGCGCGGTTACGAAATAGAAAACTGCGCCGCCGATCAAGACGACGCCGATGAGACAGAGCACAAAGCGGACGAACCTGCGGACCATGCGCCGCCTCTCCTTACTATCAATGTTCAGGGGCGTTCCCCGGCCCCGGTGCCGGAAAAGAATAAGGCGATCCGCACCGGCGGCAAGGGCCGGTGCGGATGACGGGATCATGAGAGAATAGCTCTACCGCCTAGTCCTTCTTGATGCGATAGAGCTGATGACAGCCACCGCAATTGCCGCCGAGCGTGTTCAGCGCCGCGCCGACGCCGGCAGCATCAGCCGGAAGCTGGGCGAGCACGGTTTCGGCGTCGGCAGACAACTTCGCGGCGCGTGCCTTGAAGTCATCCATGTTTTCCCAGATCTTCGGGCTTGCTTCTTCGTCGCCCGTCTCGGTGCCCGGCTTGAACTGGTCCGGGAAGGCCTTCGCCGTGGTGGCGATCGTCGTCAGCGCCGCCTTGACGGCATCCGCATCATAGGGCTTCGTGCCCTTGGCGATGGCGGACAGCGAGCCTGCTGCGCCACCGATCTGTTTCATCATTCCAATGCGCGCGTCATGCGTGCCGTCGGCCGCCATAACCGAACCGAGGGCAATGCCGGCGAGCGCCGCAGCCGCCGCTACTGTTTTCCAATTCATTATTCTCTCTCCATTGTTCCGCCGGCGAAGCCGGCCGAGGGCAATCTGCACCGCGATCATGACAAAATCCATGTGGCCGCATAGTCACGTTTGGCCGGATCCTCATAAAAACAACGTGATAAACATAGACGGAATCAGGCCGTCTTCCAGCCCTGCCATAGACTGATCGCGGAGATGACGACCAGCAACAGGCCCGCGAGGCGGCCGATGACGGCAGTCGTATTCGGATTCGACAACAGGAGGTCGCGGCTGCGGCCGGCCGTCATGGCCAGGGTGCCGTAGACGGCAAGCTGAGTGAGCACGGTCATGATGCCCATGATCAGCCCCTGGAGCCAGATCGGCCCAAATTCCGGCTTTATGAACTGCGGATAGACGGCCAGTACGAAAATGTAGGCCTTGGGATTGACGAGGCAGGTAACCGCCCCCTGTCGGAACGCCTTCCAGGTGGAGCGCGCCGTGCCCGGGCCGACTGCCTCGACCTTGATGGAACTTCTCATCAGCGAGACGCCGATCCAGATCATGTAGGCGACGCCGGCAAAGAGCAGCAGGTTGAAGATACCGGGCAGCATGGCGACGAGAATGCCCACCCCCGCCGCACCATAGGCCGAGTGCACCGCCCCACCCAGCATGATGCCGCTGGTGGCCGCAAGGCCGCGCCTGGTGCCGCCGGTCAGGGCATTGGCGAGCACGAAGAGCATGTCCATGCCGGGCACGATGATGATGCCGAAGAGAAGGGTGAAGTAGAGCCAGAGGCTTTGGTGATAATCCATGTCAGTTGTCCGTCCCGCTTTCAATCACGCTTTTAAGGAAGAGCTTTGAATTTCAATTCGATAGACAGCTCTATACGGCAGCCCAACTGACAGTGTATTGTCAGGAGCGTTGGCGAAAGGGCGGCAAATGCGCAAGGCCTCCAGGCTTTTCGAGATCATCCAGATATTGCGGCTGGCGAAGAAGCCGATGACTGCGGCCGTCATGGCCGAGAGGCTTGAAGTGACGGTTCGCTCGATCTATCGCGATATCGCCGCACTGCAGGCGATGCGGGTGCCGATCGAAGGCGGGCGCGGCATCGGCTATATCATGCGGCCGGGCTTCGACCTGCCTCCCCTGATGTTTTCGATCGAGGAGACGGAAGCGATCGTGCTGTCGCTGGCGCTCCTGGAGCGCACGGGCGACGAAGGGCTGAAGCTCGCCGCACGGCGGGTCAACCAGAAGCTTGTCGGCGCAGTGCCGCCGCCGCTGCGACAGGCGATGGAAAACAAGGCGCTCTATGCCTGGGGTACGGTCGCGCCGGCGCCTGCCGGTTTGGACCTCGCCATCGTGCGCGGAGCGATCCGCGACGAGCGCAAGCTCACCCTCTCCTATCGCGATGAAATGGGACGTGCGACCGAGCGGATGATCCGCCCGATCGCACTGATCTATTATTCCCAGACCGCCAATATCGTCGCCTGGTGTGAACTCAGGCAGGCGATCCGCAATTTCCGCAGCGACCGCGTGGAGGCTTGCGCTGAGGCGGACGTCTTTTTCAAGGGGGAAGGCGACGGCTTGCGCACGCTCTGGACCGAGAGCTGGACGGAAAAGCCGCTAGTGGCCAACGCTTAGAGCGCCATGCCGCCGGAAACCTCGATGCGCTGGGCGTTGACCCAGCGGTTTGCCTCCGTCAGCAGCGAGGCGATCATCGGGCCGATATCGTCAGGTACGCCGGCACGGCCAAGCGCCGTCATCGAAGCAACCCTGCGGTTGATTTCCGGATTGTCGCGCACCATACCGCCACTGAAATCGGTGGCAATTGCGCCCGGCGCGACCGTGTTGACAGCAATGCCGCGGGCACCGAGCTCATTGGCCATGTAGCGCGTCAGCACCTCGACGGCGCCCTTCAGCGAACCGTAGGCCGAGGAGCCCGGGACGGCGACGCGGGCAAGGCCGCTGGAGAGATTGACGATACGGCCGCCATCGGCAATGACAGGCAGCAGCTTCTGCGTCAGGAAGAAGACGCCCTTGAAATGGATGTTGTAGAGCTTGTCCATTTCCTCCTCGGTCGTCTCCGCTATCGAGGCGTGGTAGCTGGTGCCGGCATTGTTGACGAGAAAATTGAAACGCTCACGACCCCAGCCCTTCAGGACCGAGCGGACATTGTCAACGAAAGCATCGAAGGCGGCGACATTGCCGGTATCGAGCTGCAGGGCGGCGGCCCTGCGGCCAAGCGCCTCCACCTCGGCGACGACCTTATCGGCCTCCTCGCGGTTGGAATTATAGGTAAAGATTACGTCGACGCCATCGCGCGCGAGGCTGATGACGGTGTTGCGGCCGAGACCGCGGCTGCCGCCGGTGAGGATTGCGATTTTGGCATTTGCATTCGGATCGGTCATCTCAATTGCTCCTTGTTCGGATGACCAGAATCTAGGTCCGGCACCGCTTTTCCCGAATGCCGAAAGCGTCGAACTTCTTGCCTATTCCTCCAGACAGGTTGTCGCCTTCCGTTCGTAGAGTAAGATGGCGGGCAAAGGCGCGACAGAGACCGCCACCGGAGACGAATGATGTCTGACCAGATCAAGACAGCGCTCACCCAGTATATGGACAGCCATGGCGGCGGCGACGGGCTCTATGCGACCGCCCTGCCCGGCTTCTACCTGATGCGCTCTTCCACGCTCACCATGCCGAAGCCGGCGATCTACAAGCCGGCGCTTTGCATCATCGTCGATGGCGCCAAGCAGATCATGTTCGGAGAGCGGCTTTTCACTTACAGTGCCATGCAGTCGCTTGTCATCAGTGTCGAGATGCCGGCCTTCGGCCAAGTGATCGAGGCAAGCCCGGAGCGGCCGATGATCGCGCTGACGCTGGAGCTCGACGTCACCATTCTACGCGAGGTTCTGGAGGCGATGGAAGCTCCGCCGAAGCCATCGGGAGACGGCGGTCCGGGCGTTTTCGTCCAGAATTTCGGAGCGGAACTGCAGGACTGCATCCTGCGGCTGATGCGCATGCTCGGCACGCCGAAATCTATCCCGATCCTGCGACAGTCGATCCTGCGTGAAATCAGCTTCTGGCTGCTCTCGGGCGAAAACGGCAGCGAGGTCAGCAAGCTGGCTCTGCCCGGCAGCCAGACGCGGCGCGTGGCCGATGCCATCCATATCTTGCGCGATAATTTCACGGTGCCCCTGCGCGTGGAGCAGCTTGCGGCGGCAGCGCGAATGAGCGCCTCCTCCTTCCACCAGCATTTCAAGATGCTGACCTCGATGAGCCCGCTGCAATATCAGAAGCAGCTCCGGCTTCTCGAAGCGCGGCGGCTGATGGTGGCCGACGGCATCAATGCCGCCAATGCCGCCTATCAGGTGGGCTATGAAAGCGCCTCGCAATTCAGCCGCGAATATGCGCGCATGTTCGGCACACCGCCGAAGAAAGATGCGCTGGAGCACCGGGCACAGCCTGTACCTGATGTGGCGGGAGCCGCCTAGTAGGGTAGCGTGCGGCTATCCTCGCGGCCGAAACCACGGATTTCCATCCGGTCCGGATAGACATCGACGATCGCGAAGGTGTTTTCGCTCTCGGTATCGACCACGCCCTTGAAATTGACGAAGTGGCAGCCGGCCACCTTGCCGTAATTGCCGACATGGTTGTGGCCGTTGAGATAGGCGACGACGCTTGTCTGCGAAGCCAGCAGTTCGACAATCCGCTCGCGGTCCCACATGTCGTGTTCGCAGGGTGGATAGACGGGGAAGTGATTCATGACGATCACCTTCTCGCCTGCGGCCTTCGCCTGTTCGATCTCGCTCGCCAGCCAGGCAAATTGTTCGTCGCTCAGCGATGCGTTCCACGCATGCGCGTTGTCGGCACCTGCTGCCGATAGAGCTGCCAGGCGGTCGTGACCGAGCCTGTTCAAGGGATGGCCTTCCGGCGTCGCGAAAGTGCTGACCTCATTGCCGTTCAATACGATGAAACGGTAGTCGTGGCGCTTGAAGCTGTAATAGGGTGCCGGCATGCCGACGCGTTCAACAACCTTTTCCAGGTATTCGGGAGCAACGCCGAAATCGTGATTGCCGAGCAGGAAGTGCGCCTCATGGCGCAGCTTTTCATAGGCCGGCAGGATATCGTCGAAGCTATTGAAATCGCGGTCGATGATATCGCCGAGCGTCATGACGAAGCTCAGCTCCTCGCCGTTGAAAGTCTCGATGGCAGCACCGACCTTGGCCAGGCTGTTGGCGTAATAGCGCCCCATCTCGGCCTGCGGTTCGATGGCGGCATACTGCGGATCGGCGATGATGCCGAAGCGGAAAAGGGGAAGATCGGCTGATGACATGCGGCGTGATGTAGAGGCCGCGAATGACAGCGATGTGACGGCGCTGCCAGTCGCGGCATTTCAGTGAGTAGCTCTTGCGATGCCTCAGCTTGCCGCTGATGCCGGCTCACGCCTGCCCGTGAAATAGGGCAATGCGAACATGTAGAGACCGCTGAATAAAAGCAGGAAAAGCGGCGGCAGCGGCGAGTAGACCACCCATGCCGGCGGGGTGCCGAGTGCCATGGTGGCGAAATTGGCTATGACGGTCACCGTGAAGATGATCGACAGCCAACGGTGGAGCTGGCGGACAGATTTATTCCAGTTCATTGTTCTTCCTCCTCAAAAATCAGACGCCGCGCGTCCTGCATCAGTCGGGGCGCGCCAGGACCTGTTCCAGATTTTCGAAGAAGCGCTGCCAGCCGAACCTGGCGCCTTGGTAGGCCTGCTCCTGATCCGGGCGGAAGCCGGCTTGTTCCATGCGCAGGTGCGTGCCCGAGCCGATCGGTGTCAGGGTCCAGGTGACGGTACTTTCAAGGCCATAGGCATCCCAGGTATAGGCAAGCGTCCTGTTCGGCTCGATTTCCAGCACCCGGCAGTCGACGGAGCCCCACTCGGCGGTGAGCTTGAAACGATGGTCCGGAACGGGCTTGAAGTCGTTCTTCATCAGCCATTCCTGGATCAGATGCGGCTGGGTGAGCGCACGCCAGATTTTTTCCGGCGGGAACGCGATCTCCCGTTCGACGACGACGGAGCGGAGTTCAGTTGCGGTGTCGGTCATTGGTCCATCCTTTTGAGTAAATCTTCCAGGGCGTCGAACCGGCTTTCCCAGAAGCCGGCCATCTCGGTCGTCCAGTCGGCGAGCGGAGCAAGTGCGCGGATTTCGGCGCTGTAGTGCGTCTGACGACCCTCATGGCGGTCGCGCACCAGGCCGGCGGTTTTGAGTACCGCGAGATGTTTGGAAACAACCGGCTGAGACACACCGGCGTGGGCCGTCAGAGCGCCAACCGTCTTCTCACCTTCACGGCACAGGCGCTCGAAGATGCCCCGACGGGTCGGATCGGAAAGCGCCCTGAACAGCGCATCTTGAACATTCGACATTTAAACTCATACCCGGTTGGCTATGGATCGATTTATAGCCAACCGGGTATGAGTTAGTCAAGCCATCTTTGTTTGACAAATTGCAGGTCAACCGAAGCAGAAACGAAAACACCCGGCGCTTGCGGCGCCGGGTGCTGAAAAGCGGATGCTCGGATGCGCTTACTTCGTTGCTGCTTCGTAGCGTTCCAGGACGTAGTCCCAGTTGATCAGGCTGTCGACGAAGGCTTCGAGGTACTTCGGACGAGCGTTGCGGTAGTCGATGTAATAGGAATGTTCCCAGACGTCGACGCCGAGGATCGGGGTGGCGCCGTGAACGAGCGGGTTTTCGCCGTTCGGGGTCTTGGAGATTTCGAGCTTGCCGTTCTTGACGGAAACCCAGGCCCAGCCCGAGCCGAACTGGGTGGCGCCGGCATTGGCGAAATCCGCCTTGAACTTGTCATAGCCGCCGAGGTCGGAGGTGAAGGCAGCTTCGAGCTTGCCCGGCAGCTTGTTGCCGCCGCCGCCCTTCTTCATCCACTTCCAGAAATGGATGTGGTTGTAGTGCTGGGCAGCATTGTTGAAGAGGCCAGCGTTGGTGCCGAAGGACTTCTTGACGACGTCTTCCAGGGAGAGATCGGCCATGCCGGCTTCCGCTGCAAGCTTGTTGCCGTTGTCGACGTAAGCCTTGTGGTGCTTGTCGTGGTGGAACTCCAGCGTCTCCTTCGACATGAAGGGAGCAAGGGCTTCGTAGTCATAGGGAAGTTCAGGCAATTCGAAAGCCATATCAGATCTCCTCTTGGCAATAGATTGCGTCATCGGCAGGTGAGGCGGAACATAGGAGGGGAAGCATTGAGAGGCAACCGGCGAATTATCAAAAAACAACAGCTTCGAGGAAAAATTGCCTCTCGTGACGGGCTCTCCTAACACGCATAAATCACAGTGGATGCCGCGCTTTCAAGGATGCACAGGCAGCGCGACGAAAAAGACCAAGACTGCCGCGCACAGGAATAGATCCCTCTCCTCGCTGGCGGTCACGTCGCACCCGAAAATGAGGCACGCTCGCGTCCCGCAGCCGCGCTTAGGGGACGCCGCCGATATTTCAATAAAAAACTGTTAATTTCTCGTGGGCGCTTTTGACAGACGGTGAACCGCGCGTCTTAGATGCAATCTAGGGCTATCAAAGAGGGTTAGCACAACCTTTGATAGGATCTGCTTAATTAGCATTGCATAAATCATTTCAGGGACTTCTGACATCAACTTCGGGGCGTATGATGGTCATGAGCTTTTTTCGTCGTAATGAAGAACCGGTCAAGCCGGGTTCGAGAGTATCGAGCCATCGCCAGACATTTTCCATCACCGAACAGACGGGCCTCGTGGAGAGGCCGCCAGTGCAGTACAACGTTTCGGAAGTCGACGATTTCCAGGCTTTCGGCACGGCAATCGAGGAGAACAAGCAATCCTCCGAAGAGCTGCTCGTCAGCCTGACGTCGCTGCAGGAGCGGGTTTCCTCGCTGCTCGGCGCGCATAGCCACTCGCTCAGCGAAACGGGCGCGCTGAGGGCCGAATGTTCGCGTTTGAGTTCGCTGCTCGACTATGAGAGCAATGCGCGGCGCAAGTCCGATCAGGAAAACCAGCGCCTGACCGCCGACAACAAGGAGCTGAAGCTCGACGGCAGCCAGCTTCGCGTCGAAGCCGGCACCTACCGCGAAGAGCTGGTGAAGCTGCAGGGCGTGCATGAGCTGACACGGGAAGAATTCACCGTCGTCGAAGCGCGGTTGATCGACGCCGAACGCGAGATCCGCGACCGGGCGCTTCAGTTCGACGACGTTTCCTCGCAGCTTCGTCGTACGCAGCAGGATCATGATGCGCGCAGCCGCGAACTGGCGAGTACCCGCGAGAAGCTGGAGCTGGAAACCACGGCGCATCAGCTGCTCACCGAAAGCTCGCGCCGCGAAAACAGCATCCAGCTGCGCGAAATCGCCCGCCTCAATGAGGAACGCACCCACCTCAAGAGCAACCTTTCTGAGCATGAGGCGCTGACGCGCGGCCTGCAGTCCTCCGTCGCCAACCTGAAGCAGGATCTGGCCGCTTCCGAGGAGCGTCATCGCCGCCTGGAAGCCGAGTTCGAGACGCTGGAAACCTCCTCGACGCTCGAAATCGCCAACCTGCGCACCAAGCACGAAGCGATCGGTTCGAAGTCCGAACTCGTCGAGAAGCTGCTGTCGACGGCCAACAGCCGTAACAAGATGACGGACGAGGAACTGCAGTCGACCCGCGCGGAACTGAAGCGCACGAAGGGCGAACTCGCCACCGCGCTGGCGCGCCTTGAGCGGATGACTGACGAGCTCAACCGCGTTCGCCTCAACGGCACAGAAAGCGAAGCTGCCCGCCGCGAACTCGCCGCCCACAGCAACGATCTCGTCATGAAGCTGCGTGAGGCTGAAAGCCAGCGCAGCAAGCGCGACCGCGAAATCGAAGCCTTCAAGCACGATCTCGATACGCGCCTCGACACCGACCGCTACGAAATCGGCCAGCTGCGGACGAGCCTCGAAATCGCCAAGTCGGAAATCCGCCAGCTCCGCGCCGAACGCGCGATCCTCAGCGGCCAGCTCGAAGTGGCCCGCGGCGATCGTCCGAGCCTCGCAGACGCCCTGCCCGTCGAAGAGCCCCTGAAGGAAGATGTCCGCATGCCGGCCGCCACCTTCGCGCCGATGATCGACATTTCCAACAAATCGCTGCGCGGCACCGGCGCGGTTGCCGGCTCGGTCAATGACGAGCTTGCCGCCATCGAAACCAATCTGCGCACGCCGCCGGCAGAGTGATCGAGGCTTCCTTGGTCACGAAAAGACCTTTCCGCTGAAGGCAAAAGCAGCGGGTTGGACAGGTCCTTTGCCATGCGCCGGAACCGGAGCCTGCCTTCACGAGTTTGAAGGCAGGGTCTGGAGGAGGCGCTCTCATGGGGCAAGTTCAAAATCGGGGTCAAATTCAAAATCAGGCGGAAGACCAGCAGAAGATCTATCAGCGCTGGGCACCGGTCTATGACCGGGTCTATCGCAGTCTCCTGCGTGATGGTCATCGTACGCTAGCACGGCTTGCCGCTGGCGCCGGCACCGACATTCTGGAGATCGGCGTCGGCACCGGCCTGGTGCTATCGCACTATCCCCGGCGTTCCCGGGTGACGGGCATCGACATTTCCGAACATATGATCGCCAAGGCACGGGAGAAAATTGCCCGCCACAAGCTTTTCCACGTGCGGCACCTACAGGTGATGGACGCTCATGCGCTGAGCTTCGAGGACAAGTCTTTCGATGCCGTCTGCCTGCCCTTCGTCATCACGCTCATTCCCGAGCCGGAACGGGCACTGGACGAATGCGCGCGTGTTTTGCGGCCGGGCGGCGAGATCATCCTGGCCAGCAAGCTCGGCGACGGCGCAGGACTGCAGGGAGCAATCGAGGACGCGGTGGCGCCGCTTGCCCGGCGGATCGGCTGGAGCTCGTCTTTCCGGATCAGCCGGATCACCGACTGGGCGCGCGCGAGCGGCTTCGATGCCATTGAAATCTTGCCGGTTTTCCCGAACGGGTTCTTCAAGGTCATCCGCCTCAAACGGCACTCGCCGAACGTTTGAGCCGGAACTTTTTTCGCCCTCAGCGTGTTTGCAGTATGCCTTCGGTCAGCCCTTTGCTCGTCAAGGATTTTCATGAGCACGGATTTCTTCCTCTTCATCGTCATCGGCTTCTGCGCACAGATCATCGATGGCGCGCTCGGCATGGCCTTCGGCGTGCTGTCCACGACCAGCCTGCTGACGCTCGGCGTCCCAGCCGCCAATGCCAGCGCCATGACGCACGTGACGGAGCTGTTCACGACGGCAGCATCGGGCATTTCCCATGCCTGGCACCGCAATGTCGACTGGAAGCTCGTGGCGCGGCTGGCGCCGGCCGGCATGATCGGCGGGGCCGTCGGCGCCTTCCTGCTTGCCAGTGTCGATGGCAAGCTGATCGAGCCCTTCGTCTCGGCCTATCTGATCGTGATCGGCCTCCTCATTCTCTGGAAGGCTTTCCACCCGGCTCCGAAGCGTGATGTCCGCGACTGGATGGTGCCGCCGGTTGGGGTTTGCGCCGGCGTGCTGGATGCGATCGGCGGCGGCGGATGGGGACCGATCGTCACCAGCTCGCTCGTCGGCCGCGGCCATGATCCGAAGCGGGTTATCGGATCGACCAATTTCACCGAGTTCGCGGTGACGCTGACGATCTCGATCACCTTCTTGCTGACACTCGGCTGGTCGGAGCTCGGCTCGGCAGCGGGCCTGATCATCGGCGGGGTGATCGCCGCACCCTTCGGGGCGATCCTCGTCAAGCGCCTGCGGGTGAAACCGCTGATGGTCGCAGTTTCAATCATCATTATCGCGACATCTGCGATACGGTTTTTCTAGCCAGTGTTTCGGCCGAAATAGACATCGACGCCGGAGATCTTCTCGCCGTCGAAGCGAAAGCTTTCCATATTGCGGAAGGCTTTGCCGCTGGTCATCTCGGCCCGGTAGCGCACGACAGCCTCTTCGCCGTCGACCGCCAGGAACTCGATGTCGAAGCCCGTCAGTGCCGGCTCGTTCGGCCAGCAGCGCTCGAAATAGGTTGCACGGTCGATATGGTCGTCCTGCGGGCTGGAAAAGGTAAAGTCCTCCGTCAGCATCGCATCGACGATATCCTTCCGCTGATCGATATAGGCTGCGTAGAGATCGCGCAGCATCCGTGCGCGGGCCTCGTTCCTGCTGGTCATAATCGCTTCCTCCTTCGATAATCTGATTTCATTTTGCAATCAGTTAGAGGCCCGATCATGACTTTCAAGCCGCCTTTTGCGCCGGGGGCAGGTCGGATCGGGCGGAATCCGTCCTTGGCAGGCCGCGGGGCGGTGCGTAAAGTGAGGATAGCTTCATCTTGGCGTAGCCAGACAGTACCGAAGAAGATCCGCAATGACCGATACGCAATGGGACGCCGCGAAGGTGGCGCCCGGCTCCGCCTACTGGAAACGCAACCTCGTCATCTCGCTGCTTGGCTCGTTCACGACCATTGTGGCGATGACGCTGCTGCTTCCGTTCCTTCCGCTTTATGTGGAGGAGCTCGGCGTGAGTAACCATGCGGCGATCGTGCAGTGGTCGGGCATCGCCTATGGCGCGACCTTCCTTGCTGCCGCCTGCGTGGCGCCGATCTGGGGCCGGCTCGGCGACATCTACGGACGCAAGCTTATGCTGGTGCGCGCCAGCCTCGGCATGACGATCGCCATATCGCTGATGGGCATGGCCGGCAGCGTCTGGCAACTCGTGGCGCTGCGCCTTTTCGTCGGCCTGGCCGGCGGTTATGCATCCGGCTCGATGGTGCTGGTGGCGACACAGACGCCGAAAGACCGGTCCGCCTGGGCGCTCGGCGTGCTCTCGTCAGGCATCATGGCCGGCAATCTCGTCGGTCCTCTGATCGGCGGGGCGCTGCCGCCTATCATCGGCATCCGTGGCACGTTTCTGGCGGCCGGCGGCATGATCTTCTTCGCCTTCCTGGCGACGACCTTCCTGATCAAGGAAGAGAAGTCGGCGGCCCGCAAACAGGCGGCCAAGGCATCCGGCGGCTGGAAATCCATTCCCGACAAGCGGCCGGTCGTCGCAATGCTGGCAACCGGGCTGCTGCTGATGCTCGCCAATATGTCGATCGAGCCGATCATCACCGTCTATGTGGCGCAAATCGTGCCCGACCAGGGCCAGGTAACGATGATTTCCGGCATCGTCATGTCGGCGGCAGCGCTGGGCAGCATTCTGTCTGCCTCGCGGCTCGGGAAGCTTGCCGACCGGATCGGTCATTGGCCGGTCATTGCCGGCGCGCTCGCGATCGCGGGGCTGCTGCTCATTCCGCAGGCCTTCGTGAACGCCTCATGGCAACTGATCGGCCTGCGCTTCCTGATGGGACTGGCGCTTGGCGGGCTGTTGCCCTGCATCACCGCGGTCATCCGGCATAGTGTGCCTGATAGTGCCGCCGGCAGTATTCTGGGCCTGTCCATCTCTTCGCAATATGTGGGACAGGTCGCCGGGCCCGTTCTCGGCGGCTTTGTCGGCGGGCATATCGGCATGCCGGCAGTCTTTCTCGGCACCTGCGTCCTGCTTCTTGCGGGTGCGGCCTTCACATGGCTGGTGCGCACGAAGAGCGAGGAAGCCTGAGGTTCAGGCTTTGCCGCAAATCATGTCGACGCCGGACTGTGCCAGGGCCTCCAGCGTCTCGCGACTGTCGCCGGCGCGAGCGCGGACGGCCAGCGAATGCATGACGGCGGAGGCGAGCCTTGCAAGAGTGTGAGGGTCGCCTCCATCCGGCAACTCGCGCCGCTCTAACGCGAGCTTCAGGCGCTTTTCGATCTCGCCGTCGAAATCATCCAGGCTGCGGCTCAATACTTCCCGGACGCGTTCATGCTGGATCGCCTCGGCTGTTGCGGTTCCGATGAGAAAACAGCCCCGCGCGGCTGTTTCGCCGTGAAGATAGATCTCCAGAGCCCGTTGATAGACACGTGCGAGGTTTTCGCGCAGCGGCAGCGATGGGTCGAGCGCATCGGCAAGCACATCCATACTCTCGGCGCGATAGCCCTCGAGTGCATCGAGATAGAGGTCTTCCTTGTCTCCAAAGGCGCCATAGAGGCTCGGGCGATTGAGCTGAGTGGCGGCGCTCAACGTATCCAGCGACGTACCGGCAAAACCCCGATCCCAGAAGACCTCCCTTGCCTTCTGCAAGGTCACCTTCGCATCGAAAGCCCGTGGACGCCCGCGCTTCTTCTCGCTCATTTTGTACCATTTCGCATAAAATAATTGACCAAGGGAATTTTATGCGAAATAGTACAAATGTCCAACGGATTGATGCAGACGGCCTCGCACCGTCGCAGGAGGAGAAAAACATGAAGCTCTATATGCACGCGGCCGCCTGTTCGCTCTCGCCGCATATTGTCTGCCAGGAGCTCGGTATCGATATCGAGCTCATCACGGTCGATCGAAAGACACATCGCACCAGCAACGGCGAGGACTATCTCGCCATCAATGGCAACGGCTATGTGCCGGCGCTTATGCTCGATGATGGCAAGGTACTGACGGAGGGGCCGGCGATCGTGCAGTTTCTTGCAGACAGCGCTCCTGATGGAAGACGCATGCTGCCCGAGATCGGTAGCTTCGGCCGCAATCAGGTGCAATCCCTGCTGAACTTCATCACATCGGAGCTGCACAAGCCGATGGTGATGCTCTTCAATGCTGATTACGCTACCGTGCATGAGGCGATGCGTGCGGTCGTTCAGAAGCGCCTCGGCTGGATCAACGGAAGGCTTGCCGGCCCTTATCTCACCGGCGAGAATTTCACGGTCGCGGATGCCTATCTCTTCGTCTGCCTCAACTGGTCGCCCTGGATTGCGATCGATCTCGATCTTTTTCCAGCTCTTCCTGCCTTCATGAAGCGCGTCGCTGCCCGCCCGGCCGTACAGGCGGCATTGAGCGAGGAAGGGCTTATGGCCTTCAATGCCGGCGGCAATTTCTTTGCGCCCATCGCCTATATCCAGTCCGCCGGATATGTCGGCTCTCCGGTCCGGCCGTGATAGAATGCCGGTCCGGCAGGAAGCGCCGCCGGACCGGATTATCCTTTGATGGTTGATAATCCTTCCCGAACAGCATGGATTATCGAAAGCCTTCGATGGCGGCATCTTCACTCCATCGAAACCGGTAGCCCGGTCAAACAAAGGAGCGAACAATGACCACCTTAGCGGAGAATGTCGCGAAGACAGGTAAAACCATGAAAGCCTGCAGGGTCCACGCGTTCGGACCGCCGGAAGCTATCATTCAGGAGCAGGTCGAGATCCCCGCGCCCGGTAAGGAAGAGGTTCTGATCAAGGTGCATGCGGCCGGTGTCGGCCCCTGGGATGGCTGGATCCGATCCGGCAACAGCGCCCTGCCCCAGCCCTTGCCGCTGACACTCGGTTCCGATCTCTCGGGCACGATCGAAGCGGTCGGCGAAGGTGTTACGCACGTGGCCCGCGGCGATGCCGTCTATGGCGTTACCAATCCCCGCTTCATCGACGCCTATGCGCAATATGCGATTGCAGTCGCCGGGATGATTGCTGCAAAGCCCGAAAGCATCGGCCATGTCGAAGCTGCCTCGATCCCCGTTATCGCTGTTACGGCAAAGCAGGCGCTGTTCGACCAAGCCAAACTTACCGCCGGACAAACCGCCCTCATCCATGGCGCGGCCGGCAATGTCGGCGCCTATGCCGTGCAATTCGCCCACAAGGCCGGGCTGAACGTGATCGCGACGGCCAGCGGCGGCGATATCGACACCGTCAAGCGGCTCGGCGCCGATGTGGTCGTCGACTTCCGCAGCCAGCACTTCGAGGATTTCGCTCACGATGTCGATGCCGTCATCGATCTTGTCGGCGGTGAGACGCAGACCCGTTCCTTCGCGGTGTTGAAGCGCAGTGGCAGGCTGATTTCGGCCGTCTCGCGGCCGGATCAGGAGCTTGCCAAGGCCAAAGGCGTCGAAGCGCTCTTCTTCCTCGTCAATGTCACGACGAAGGAGCTCCGTGACATCGCTGCGATGGTCGATGCCGGCGAACTCGAAACGAATGTCGGCGATGTGCTGCCACTCGATGCGGCAATCACGGCGCATGAGATGCTGGAGGGCAAACGCCCGCATGCAAAGGGCAAGATCGTCCTGCAAGTCGCCTGAGATGATCCCGGACAGCGTTCGATGGGATAAACAGTCCCAACGGATGCTTTATCACGCCATCCATTTGCGGTGCTCGGCGAACCGCTCCACAAGCATATCCAGGAACAACCGCACCTTGGTCGGCAGATGGCTGCGGTTCGGATAGACGGCGTTGATATGGATCTCGACGCCGCGATAGTCCGGCATCATCCGCACGAGGCGACCGGCCTCCAGATCCTCGAATACGACGAAGCTCGGCGCGAGGAAGATGCCCTGCCCGTTCAGCACCAGATAGCGCAGCGTCTCGGCGCTGTTGGAAATGATGCTTCCGCCCACCTTGACGCTTTCCTGCCGCCCCTCGGCATCCTCGAAACGCCATTCCTCACCGAAGGGATAGTATGCATATTGCAGGCAATTGTGCTCGGCGACCTCGGCCGGCGTCGTCGGCATGGCGTGGGTCTTCAGATAGTCGGGTGAGCAGACGAGAAAATGCCGCCAGGGCGTCAGCTTGCGCGCAACGAGGCTCGAATCCGGCGATGGCGTCGTGCGGATCACCAGATCATATCCGTCCTCGATCATGTCCACCGCGCGCTCGCCGATGTTGAAATCGATCTGGACGGCAGGATAGAGCGTCATGAACTCGTTGATGACGGGCAGCAGGAAACGGACGATGGCGCTGCTGGTGTAGAATCTCAGCGTGCCGCGTGGCGTCGAACTCAGGGCACCCGCAGCACGATCCGCCTCTTCGAGATCTGCCAGGATCTGCGACGAGCGCTCGTAATAATATTTGCCGGTCTCGGTCAGGCTTACCTTGCGCGTGGTGCGGTTCAGGAGCCGCACGCCGAGGCGATCTTCCAATGATTGCACATGGTTGCCCACCATGGTGACGGACATGTTGAGGCGCCGCGCGGCAGCGGAAAAGCCGCCACACTCCACCACCCGACCGAAGACTGTGAGACTGGTCAGCCGATCCATATCGCTCCTCGATTATCCGCTGAGAGTTGATGATCCTTCCCGAAAACAGCAGATTATCAGAAAGCACTGCTGGGTCCATCTTCCACTCATCGAACAGGGCTTCGCACGAACGAAGCAAAGACGAATGGAGAAGGACAATGGTTGAACTGCCCCGCAACGAAGCTTTCAAGACCGTCCAACCGGCCGAAAGCGCCCCCGCCGCCGAAGCGATGGCTGCAGCGGCAGCGGCCGTGGAGACCCCGAAGAAGAATGGCCGCAAGTTCTTCAAGCGCGCCGTGATCGCCGCAGCCCTGCTCGCCGGCGCCGCCTTCGCCGGTGATTTCGGTCACCATTACTGGACCGTCGGCCGTTTCATCGAATCCACCGACGATGCCTATGTGAAGGCCGACTATACGACGGTCGCCCCGAAGGTCGCCGGCTATATCAAGCAGGTGCTCGTCAACGACAATGACACGGTCAAGGCCGGACAGGTTCTCGCCCGCATCGACGACCGTGATTTTCAGGCAGCGCTCTCCCAGGCCAAGGCCGATGTGAAAGCAGCCGAGGCTGCCGTTACCAATCTCGACGCGCAGATCTCGCTGCAGCAGTCGATCATCGAACAGGCCCATGCAACACTCGATGCCTCGCAGGCTTCGCTTGCCTTCGCCCAGTCCGATGCGGCCCGTGCCGGCCGGCTGATTACCAATGGTGCCGGAACGCAATCCCGCGCCGAACAGAGCCAGTCGCTGAAGGATCAGGCTGCCGCTGCAGTCGAGCGCGATCAGGCTGCTGTCGTCGCCGCCGAGAACAAGGTGCCGGTGCTGCAGACCCAGCGTGAACAGCTGCTTGCCCAGCGCGACCGCGCCGTTGCTGCCGCCAGCCAGGCGGAGCTCAATCTTTCCTACACGGAAATCGTCGCCGCCGTTGACGGCACGGTCGGCGCCCGCTCGATCCGCGTCGGCCAGTATGTCACCTCGGGCACGCAGCTGATGGCGGTCGTGCCGCTGCATGCGGTCTATGTGATCGCTAACTTCAAGGAAACGCAGCTGACCTTTGTGCGCCCCGGCCAGATGGTCGAGATCAAGGTCGACAGCTTCCCCGATGTTGCGATCAAGGGCCATGTCGACAGCGTTTCGCCGGCCAGCGGCCTCGAATTCTCGCTGCTGCCACCGGACAACGCCACCGGCAACTTCACCAAGATCGTCCAGCGCATCCCGGTCAAGATCGTCATCGACGACGAACGCCTTGCCGGCCTGCTGCGCTCGGGCATGTCCGTGATCCCCGACATCGATACCAAGGCCGCCCAGACCTCCGCGGCCGCGGCGGAAGGATTATCCACCCCTGCTGGATGATCCTTCCATTCCTTTCTCAATTATCACCCGAACAGCGTCATGAGACAGTTCCGCAGAGCCGGAAGGAGATAAGTCATGGCTACGCTTCAGATCGCCGCAAACAGCAATTCGGTCGCGCGCCCTGCCGCTGCGATCGCCCCTGCCGCCAAACCCGTCATGAGCCCGCTTCGCATGTGGACCGCGGTCGTCGGCTCCACGCTCGGCGCCTTCATGGCGATCCTCAACATCCAGATCGTCAATGCTTCGCTGGCCGATATCCAGGGCGCTATCGGCGCCGGCACCGACGATGGTGGCTGGATCTCGACCTCCTATCTGATTGCCGAGATCGTCGTCATTCCGCTCAGCGCATGGCTTGCCCGGGTCTTTTCGGTCCGCAACTATCTGCTGGTCAACGCCATCCTCTTCCTGGTCTTCTCGGTCGCCTGCGCCTTCGCTGTCAACCTGCAGCAGATGATCATCCTGCGCGCCATCCAGGGCTTTACCGGCGGCGTGCTGATCCCGATGGCCTTCACCATCATCATCACGCTGCTGCCCAAGCCCAAGCAGCCGATCGGCCTCGCGCTCTTTGCGCTCTCGGCAACCTTTGCGCCGGCGATCGGCCCGACCATCGGCGGCTATTTCACCGAAAACTGGGGCTGGGAATATATCTTCTATATCAACCTCGTTCCCGGCGCCCTGATGGTCGGCATGCTCTGGGCTTCGCTCGACCGTGCGCCGATGAACCTCGGCCTGCTCGCCAAGGGTGACTGGCCCGGCATCATCACCATGGCGATCGGTCTTGCCGCGCTTCAGACCGTGCTCGAAGAAGGCAACAAGGAAGACTGGTTCGGCTCGGAGTTCATCGTCCGCCTCTCGATCATCGCGGCCGTCTCGCTGACGCTCTTTCTCATCATCGAACTGAAAGTCGCCCATCCGCTCCTGAACCTGCGGCTGTTTGCCCGCCGTAATTTCGGCTTCGGCATCCTTGCGAATTTCCTGCTGGGTATCGCGCTCTATGGCTCGGTCTTCGTGTTGCCGATCTACCTGGCCCGCATCCAGGGCTACAACTCCGAGCAGATCGGCTTTGTGCTTGCCTGGACCGGCATCCCGCAGCTCCTGCTGATTCCGCTGGTGCCGCGCCTGATGAAGCGGTTCGATATTCGCCTGCTGATCATCGTCGGCTTTGCGCTCTTTGCCGTCTCGAACTTCATGAACGTGCATATGACAGGCGATTATGCGAGCGATCAGCTCTTCTGGCCGAATGTCGTGCGTGCCGTCGGTCAGGCGCTGGTCTTCACGCCGCTCTCGGCGATCGCCACGGCAGGCATAGAGCCGGAGAATGCCGGCTCGGCTTCCGCGCTCTTCAACATGATGCGCAACCTCGGCGGTGCCGTCGGCATTGCCTCGCTGCAGACCTTCCTGTCGAAGCGCGAGCAGTTCCATTCGAATATCCTGACCAACTCGGTCTCGGTCTTCGAGGAAGCCACCCGCGACCGTGTCGCCAGGATGACCGCTTACTTCATGAACCATGGCGTCACCGATCAGGCGCTTGCCACTCACAAGGCAGTCGTTGCCATCGCGCTGAAGCTGCGCAAGCAGGCCAATATCATGGCTTTCAGCGACACCTTCTTCCTGCTCGGCGTCGCCCTTGTGGTGGCCCTGCTTGCCACCCTGCTCCTCAAGAAACCCGGCCAAGTCTCCGGCGGCGGCGCTCACTGAGCGCCCCCGCTCCCAAGGAGGAGAACACCCATGAACAATCTTCTCGACATCGACTATGCCGTTGAAACCAGGGCGCCTGCCGGCAGTCTCAACACGACGGCGGTGCTCGGCCTCATCGAATGGCTGACCGGCGACGAATGCCATGCCCTCGACGAGGTCGGCCTTGTCTCTGGCCTTGGCCGCCGCCTGCGTGCACTCGGCGTTCCGGTCGACCGGCTGACATTGCATCTCATGACGCTGCATCCGGAATATATCGGTCGCACCATCGCCTGGGCGCCAGGCGAACCGGTGGAGATCCATGACCGCGAGCACGGAACGCGGCTGGCCATTGCCAACACGCCGCTTCAGAAGGTTTTCGAAAGCCGCGAAATGCTCGTCGTCGGTCCGGGCCAGAGCCCGCATGGCCGCTGGCAGCATATCGATGTCTTTGCCGGACGCGCTCTGGTGCAGCTGATGATCGCTCCGCTCTGCAATGCCGATGGCCCGGTCAGCGCCGCGATCTTCGGCACCAAGCGGCCGGGCGGTTTCACATCATCGGAAATGCAGGTGATCGAACGCATAATCCCGGCGCTGCGCAATACCAGCGAACTCCGTATCCTGCGCCAGGTCGAACTCAGCCTGCTCGACACCTATATCGGCCCGTTGACGGCGAGCCGCATCCTGGCCGGCCGCATCCGCCAGGGCGAAATCGAATCCATGCAGGCGGCCCTCCTGCTCTGCGACCTCAGAGGTTTTACCGAACTCTCGAACAGGCTGCCGGGCGAGACGGTGCTCGGGTTGCTGAACGCCTATTTCGACCGGGTCATTCCGGCGATTACGCACGAAGGCGGCGAAGTGCTGAAGTTCATGGGCGATGCGGTGCTCGCCTTCTTCCCCGGATATGATGCGACGCGTACCTGCAATGCAGCGCTTTCGGCGGCACGGGCGATCCTCGAAGCGCTCGATGGGTTCAAATATGACGGCATCGGCGCCAAGGCCGGCATCGCGCTGCATCATGGAGAGGTCAGCTACGGCAATATCGGCTCCGGCCGGCGACTGGATTTCACGCTGATCGGCGGGGACGTCAATCTTGTGAGCCGCATCCAGGGCGCATGCAGCGAGCTTGGGGAACAGTTGCTGATGTCGGAGGCGTTTTACGAGGCGGTGAAGCCGGAGGATGCGGTTTCGGCGGGAAGCCATCGGTTGAAGGGCTTCCCTGACGGGGCTGAGTTGTACAGGGTGAGGTAGGTGAACCGCGCCGTACCGCAGGCCCTTCGCATGCCTTAGGGCGTTCGCTGCTGCCATTGATTCACTGGATCAATTGCAGCACGGCGCGGCAGCGCAGCTTGCTACTCATCACTCGCGGAGCGGCCGTAGGCCCAATCCATGTAGAGTTCCAGCGCCTTGCGGGTGACCGGACCTTCCTGGAAGTTGCGGCCGTCGAGCCTGTTGACGCCCACCACCTTGGAATAGTTGCCGGTCGTGAAAATCTCGTCGGCACCCATGAAATCGTCGACCGAGAGCGTCGCCTCGCGCACGTCGAAGCCGGCCTTGTGCAGAAGGCCGAGAATGCGCTGCCGGGTAATGCCGGCAAGGAAGGTACGGTTGGCGACAGGCGTCAGGATCACCCCGTCCTTGACCATGAAGATGTTCGACGAGGCGGTTTCCACGACATTGCCGTTCGTGTCGCGCATCAGCGCATTGTCGAAGCCGCGGCTTTTCGCTTCGGCAATTGCCCGACCGCTGTTCGGATAGAGCGAGCCCGCCTTGGCGTCGGTCATCGCGGTTTCCGGTGTCGGGCGACGATAGGGAGATACGGTGAGCGATGAGCCGCCATGGCCGCCCATTGCCGCTTCGAAAAGGCAAAGTGCAAAACGCGTCGATTCACCGTCGACAGTCACGACGCTGCCCGGCGAACCATGCTCGCCCCAATACATCGGCTTGATATAGATCGGCGTCTTGCCATCGAACTTCTTGACCCCTTCCCAAGTCAGCGCCTCGATCTCTTCGGCAGTCTTGAGTGGCTTCAGACCCATGGCGACTGCAGAGCGGTTGACGCGCTGGCAATGCAGGTCGAGATCGGGCGCAATGCCGTCGAACCAGCGGGCGCCGTCGAAGACCGTGGAGCCGAGCCACATGGCATGCGAAGTCGGCCCGATCAGCGGCGGGTTGCCGGCAATCCATTCTCCGTCGACATAGGTCCATGTGGTCGTGCGGGGTGACGTATCGACGCGCATTTCAGCTCTCCTCCTGAAGTCGGCAAAGCAAAATCCTCACTGCCGGGGGCGGTCAAGCGCAAATTGACGGTTGAAACATCGACGCAAGAAAATGCCGGAGACCGCGTTACGATTGAAATATTGATGCGCGTTTGATGGTGCTAAAACGATGGGTGCATAAAGGAAAATGATGAAAGGCCGACTGGATGGATGCCACTGCCGCGTGCCATCATGGCAGGCGGAAAGGCGCGGGCGGACAAGGAGATGAACAGATGAAAGCCATGTATTACGAAGCCTTCGAACAGGCGCCTGAGATCCGCACCGTGCCGGACCCGACGCCTTCGGAAGACGGCGTGGTCATCGAGGTCGGCGCGACCGGCCTCTGCCGCAGCGACTGGCACGGCTGGATGGGCCATGACCCGGATATCCGTCTGCCGCATGTGCCGGGCCACGAGCTTGCGGGCAAGATCGTCGCGACCGGCAAGGGCGTCGTACGCTTCAAGGTCGGCGACCGGGTGACGGTGCCCTTCGTTTCCGGCTGCGGCCATTGCGGCGAATGCCATTCCGGCAACCAGCAGGTCTGCCCCAACCAGTTTCAGCCGGGCTTTACCCATTGGGGTTCATTCGCCGAATATGTCGGGATCGACTATGCCGACACCAATCTGGTGCATCTGCCAGAAAGCGTGGACGATGCCACCGCGGCGAGCCTTGGCTGCCGCTTCGCCACCTCCTTCCGCGCTGTCGCCGACCAGGCGCGCACCGGCCCGGGCGAATGGATCGCCGTGCACGGTTGCGGTGGCGTCGGGCTTTCGGCGATCATGATCGCCAGTGCACTGGGGGCCAATGCGATCGCCGTCGATATTTCCGTGGAGAAGCTTGCCTTTGCGCGCGAATGCGGGGCTGTCGCCACGATCAATGCTTCCGCGGTCGGCGACGTGGCCGAAGCGGTGCGTGAGATCACCAAGGGCGGCGCGCATGTTTCCATCGATGCGCTCGGCCACCCTGTCACCTGCTTCAATTCGATCAAGAACCTGCGCCGGCGCGGCCGGCATGTGCAGGTGGGGCTGATGCTCGGCGAGCATTCCACACCGCAGATTCCGATGGCGCAGGTGATCGGCCATGAGCTGGAAATCTACGGCAGCCACGGCATGCAGGCCTGGCGTTATGATGCGATGATGTCCATGCTCGCTGCCGGCAAGATCGCGCCACAGAAACTGATCGGCAGACGCATCAGCCTTGAAGAGGCAGTACCGGCGCTGATGACGCTCGACAGGGCCGAGGGCACCGGCATCAGTGTGATTACGCAGTTTTAGGCGGTCGCAAAACGATGGCCCGTGCCGTCGGGCTACCGAACCAAAGGTTGCGATCCCATCTATAGAGTGACGAAGCCAGCGATATGCCGGCGGCGATGGGGGACTTCATGAGCGAGACACAACGCAAGCTGACAACGATCTTTGCAGCCGACGTGCAGGACTATACGCGCATGATGGGCGAGGACGAGGAAGGCACGCTCGCCATGCTCAAGCACTATCGCGATGCCATGTCGCGCCTGATCGCCTCCCATGGCGGGCGCGTGGTCAACACCTGGGGCGACGGGTTGCTTGCCGACTTTCCGAGCGTTGTCGAGGCGGTCCGGGCGGCAATCGACGTCCAGAACGAGCTTGCCGGCAAGAATGCGGCACGACCGATGGACGGACGCATGCTCTTCCGTATCGGCATCAATCTCGGCGATGTCATTGTCGAAGGTGAGGATATCTACGGCGACGGCGTCAATATCGCAGCCCGCCTGCAGGCCTCCGCGCCGGCCGGAGGGATCGTGATCTCCAACACCGTCTATGACCAGGTGCGCAACAAGGTGGCGGTCGGATTTGATTTCCTGGGGGCCTTGGAGATGAAGAATATCGCCGACGCGGTGCCAAGCTATGCCGTTCGCATCGGCGCTGTCGGTCCGGAGCCACAGAAGCCGGCGGCCGCTCCCGAACGGCCTGTCGAGATGCCGAAACCACGATCGGTGGCACCGCGCGGCAGGCTGCGCAAGCTTGGCGGCATTCTGGCTGTCATTGGCGCCATGATCCTAATCATCAATATTGCCACCTGGGAGGGGGAGTTCTGGGCTGTATGGCCGCTGCTCGCCTTCGCCTTCGTCGCGGCGATGATATGGGTGCGCATGCAGGACCGTTTCGACCAGCGCGTCGCCGCGCTTGCCGTCATCGGCGTTGGAATCGTCGCCATCAACATGCTGACATGGCACGGGACATTCTGGGCGATCTGGCCGATGCTGGGACTGTCTGTCGCCGCCGGGATTCGCTGGGCAATGCGCGACTGAGCATCAGGCGCGTTCTGCGAGCCGCCGTTCAGCGCCATCGATCATCATCTGCAGCCCGGCTTCGAAGAAAGCTTCGTGGCCGGATGTGCGGTAATGCACAATTGCCCGGTGTGTGAGCGGGAAATCGGCTGCGGCAGCGTCGAGCTTTTCCTGCTCCGGCGGCGGTTCTGTCTGTTCCTCGATGACGCAGCCGACCGTGTAGCGGGCAAGGGCAACGAGCAGTTCCATGGCGAATTCCGCTTCCATGCCCGCTCCCACGAGGACAGCGATATGGGCTTCGACATTGGGAAGGTCCTGCGGACTGGTTTCCGTGCCGGCATGCACGCGGCCGCCATCGCGATAGCTCAAGAGCGTGCGACGGAAATCACGGGTGTTTTCGAGCATGAAGTCCCGCCAGTTCTCAGGCACGACCGGCCAGTCGTGGGTGTGTCCGCGCGCCATGATCTCCTCGGCCATGGCTTCAATCAGCGCCCGCTTGCTCTTGAAATGCCAGTAAAGCGCGGGCTGGCGCACATTCAGCCGATCGGCGAGCAGCCGTGTGGAGAGGGCATCGATGCCCACCTCGTTCAAGAGCTTCAGCGCTTCGTCGACGATCTGCGCCCGATCCACCTTCATCCTGTTTCCATTCCCTGTTGCCATTTCAATTTATCAGCGATAAGGAACTTATCAGTGATAAATTTTCGGGTAATCCCATGAAAAAGGCGCTCACCGTCATCTATGCCACCGTCATCCTCGATGCGGCCGGCATCGGGCTGACCCTGCCGATCTTTCCGCGGCTCCTGGAGGATGTCGGCCATACCGACAATCTCGGATGGCGATTCGGTGCCTTTCTGGCGCTTTATGCGCTGATGCAGTTCATCTTCTCTCCGGTGCTCGGGTCGCTGTCGGACCGGTTCGGCCGCAAGCCGGTGCTGATGCTGTCGCTTGGCGGGGCGGCGTTCGACTACGTGTTCATGGCCGTTGCTCCATCGCTCTGGCTGCTCTTCATCGGCCGGGCGATCGCCGGCATTACCGGTGCCAGCAATGCGGTCGCTGCCGCCTGCGTGACCGACATTACCGAAGATGCCGAGCGCACGCGCCGCTTCGGCCAGCTCAGCGCCTGCTTCGGCATCGGCTTCATCGCCGGACCGGCGATCGGCGGCGTGTTGGGTGAGTTGTCCGTGCGGCTGCCCTTCATCGCCGCTGCAGGGCTCAATGCAGCCAACCTGCTGATGGCTTTCTTCCTTCTGCCGGAGACGCGCAGAACCGGTGCAGAAGCCGAGAGCCACGAGTTTTCGCCGCTGGCGCATTTCCGCTGGCTGCTGGGCTACCGGCTGCTGCTGCCCCTCGCCGGCGCCTATTTCGTCCTTGCGCTTGTCGGCGAGGTCGGCGGCACGATCTGGGTGCTCTATGGACAGGACAAATTTTCATGGTCGCCGATGATGGTCGGTCTCTCGCTCGCCGCTTTCGGCTTCTTCCATGCCGTCGTGCAGGCCTTCATCGCGGGGCCGATCAGCGAAAGATGGGGGGAGCACCGTGCGCTCCTGATCGGCATCGTCGCCGACAGCGCCGCCTATATCATCATCGCGCTGGTGACAGAGGGCTGGATGGCCTTCCTGCTGATGCCGCTCTTCTGCCTCGGCGGCATCGGGGCGCCCGCCCTGCAGTCTCTGGTGACAGGGCGCGTCGACAGCGATCATCAGGGACGTGCGCAGGGGCTGCTTGCGAGCATGACCAGCCTTGCCTCGATCATCGGGCCGCTGGCGATCAGCACCATCTACTTCGCTTCGCGCGATGTTTTCCCGGGGCTTGTCTGGGTCCTGGGCGCAGGTTTCTATGTGCTCTGCCTGCCCGTTGCCTTCACGCGCCGGTCGAAGGATGCGCCTGCCTGAAAGCGGACGGCGGCGGGATGAACAGCCCGCCGCCTGTCTCCGTTACTGGGCGACGCCGATCGAAGCCAGGTATTCAGCCGAAGCGATGATCTTCGACTTGTCCTTGATCTCGATGATCAGGCGCGGGTTGCTTTCGACCTTGGCAAGGGCAGCGAAGATCGCACGCCAGTTGACCGTGCCTTCGCCCAGCGCCCAGTGGCGGTCGGCATAACCATCGGCATCCTGCAGGTGCACATGGCCGAGGCGGTTGCCGGCGGCATGGACGTAATAATCCACAGGCGGGGCGCCGGTGGAGCCGTGGGCATAGTGGGCATGGCCGGTGTCGATCGAGACGGCGACGGCCGGTGAGTTGAAGCTCTCGGCCAAAGCCACGCGGATATGCGGGTCCTTGTCTTCGATGTTCTCGATGACGAGGGTGCAGCCGATTTCCTCGGCGCGCTTCACCGCATCGCGCATCGTCTGATGGCAGTAATCGATGATGCTTTCGCGCTCGCCGGGATTGTTGTCGAGATTGTTGTAGCCCCACGTCGTATAGGGGCTGTGGACGACCATATGCGTGCCGCCGATCGCAGCGCAGACATCGAGGCCCTGCAGCATACGGCGGGAGACGACGGCGCGGATATCCGGATCCTGCGAGGCGATGACGAATCCCCAGAACGGGCCATGGATGCCGACGCGGCCCTTGTAGCCGTCGAGCAGCTTCCTGACGTGATCGGCGCGCGGGGTCCAATCGCCATTCAGAACATCTGCATTGATGAAGCTCTGCAGTTCGAGATCACGAGACTTTTCGAAGAGCCAGTCACGATGGTTTTCGAGTTCGTTGATCGTCATGGCGGCGCCGACGATGGGAAGAGAAGACATGGGGGTGCTCCGCTGATGGTATGCCGGATTGGCAGGGAAGGATCGGCGCGTTCTATGCGCCTCTTCTGTGTCGCCGATATTACAGAAAAGACGACGGCCAACCTGTCGCACTTGCGCTGCGGGGAAGCCATACCGATATGATCGCGGTCGGCTTCGGAGCCTGAAAGCGCGCAAAGTCGCTTGTTCTTCGCCCCTCCCCCGATTTTGCGGCGGTTGCCAAAACGACCGCGAAGGTCTATCGGACCGCCCCGCAAGAAAAAGAAAGAGACACCATGTCCAACTCATTTGTGAAAACAGATGCCCGGACGGAGGCAAGAAGCTTCTTCGTGCTGGGCGACAAGGTCGAGCGACGGGCTCGCCTCACCGGCAATTGGCTGAACATCTTCGACATGACGGTTGCGCCCGGCGGTAAGACGCCGCGTCACGCCCATGCAAGCCCGGAAGTCTTCCGGATCATCGAGGGCACGCTGACGATCTGGCGGCTGACCGATACCGGGCCGGAAGAGATCCAGGCAAGCGCGGGCGACATCGTCACCATCGCCCCCTTCATGGTGCACGGCTATTCCAACAACGGAACCGTGCCTGCGGTCTTTTCTGCCATCGTCGATCGCGAGATGGCCGAATTCATCGAGACCGAAGGTGTCACCGAACAGCCGCAGGGCAGCCCGTCGCCGGAGACGGTGGCGCGCATGCGGGCGGCTGCAAACGCCCACGGGATCACGATCCTGGCGGCATAGGTCAAATGCGCCGCAGTTGCGGGCAAAGAGACCGTCGGGACACCACGCCGACGTTAAACACATTCCTTTTCCCACCGGGCCGGTCTAGCGTTCGAGATAATCACGCTGTTGGCGGCGACATAGACAAAATTTGCATCCGCCGCGTCGTAGGACGCTGCCCGCCATGAGGAGAGACGATGATGGCATGGTCAGCCAGCCAATATGTGAAATTCGAGGATGAACGCACCCGCCCGGCGCGCGACCTGCTGGCGCAGGTGCCGCTGACGGAGTTGCGCCACGCGGTCGATCTCGGCTGCGGGCCGGGCAATTCGACAGAGCTGATCATCGACCGCTATGGGGCGGCAAATGTTTCCGGCCTCGACAGCGATTTGAACATGCTCGAGGCCGCTCGCAAACGGCTCCCGGGTACGGCTTTCGTCGAGGCGAATCTGTCCACCTGGCAGCCGTCGGAACCGGCGGACCTTTTGTTTGCCAATGCCGTTTTCCAATGGCTGCCCGACCATCTCGATATTTTCGACCGGCTGATGGACGGGCTGGCGCCGGGCGGCGTGCTTGCCGTGCAGATGCCCGACAATCTCGGCGAGCCGAGCCATCTGATGATGGAGGAGACGGCGCATGCCGGCCCGTGGAAGGGTGCCTTCGAGAAGAAGAGCGTACGTCGCAACGTGCTGCCACCTCCTTCGACCTATTACAGCCGGCTGATCGCCAAGTCGTCGCGGGTCGACATCTGGCATACGATCTACAATCATCCGATGGACAACGCGGCTGCCATCGTCGAATGGGTCAAGGGAACGGGTCTTCGCCCCTATCTCGACCATGCCGGCGAAGAGCATCGCGAGGCGTTTCTGGCCGACTATCTGCAACGCGTCGACAGGGTCTATCCAAAGGCGGCCGACGGCAAGGTGCTGTTGAAATTCCCGCGTCTCTTCATGGTGGCCGTGAAGGCCTGACCGGCAAATCCTGATTTCTCTGGCGCCGGCAGCGATTCATCCATCGCTGCCGGCATCGTTTTGTCGTCATTTCGCAAGCCACACGCAAAGTTTGAAGTGTAGCGATCGGTCTTGGGGTTTCTCAATCCAGACGTGCTTTTGCCGGCGTCATCGACGCTGATCGCTATCCGTTAAACGCCTTTGCGCATTGCGCGCGAGGACCGACAAAGAGATTTTGAGATGGTTTCTTCTGTTTCCAACATCAGGCTGCAGACTGCGCAGATCGCGCTGCAGGTGATCAAGGGCGGCTCTTCAGAGAGCAGCTCCAGCAGCAGCACGACCGACCACGATTATTCCAGCCTGCCCTCACAGACCCGCTCGGCGCTCTCGGTCATGCTCGACAAGATCAATGCCGGCAAGGCCGGATCGACAGACGCAGCCGGCAATACTATTGCCAGCACCGATATCACCACCGCCTCCTTCATGGCGCTGCTGCGCCAGAACATGACGGCCGCGGCCGACGCCAAGGGCGCGGGTAGCCAGGAGGCCGCCATGCTTGCCGCCTTCAAGAAGGGCCAGCTGACGGTCACCGATCCGACCCAGGGCGTTTCGATCAAAGCCTGGGACGTGACCGATCCCAAGGAGGCCGATGTCGACCAGAAGAAGGGCACCGACATCAAGACCGACGATTGGAACGACTTCCTGCGTGACCATCTGCAGCGCGATTCGCATGGCCGCCTTGTCAGAAGCGAAAACGGCAGCTTCATCGAGAAGGGCACCGGCAACGAAGTCTATTTCGGCCAGGTTGGCTCGCAGAACTACTACATCACATGGCCGGCGAAGTCCGAGACCAAGCCCGCCAATGGTACCGGCGACAAGCCGGCAACCGACAGCACCGGTTCGAAGCCGGCCACCGATACGACCACCGACAAGTCCGCCTCCAAGGCATAAGGCGACCAACGTTCAAAGACGGCCATTGCGGAAGAACCTTCCGCAATGGCCGTTTTCTTTCAGGAGACAGCAAGCTCGGCCAGCGACAGGACAGCCGTCGCAAGGATGACGAGGCCGAAGCAGATGTTGAGGATCCTTTCGCTCGACGGCTCAAGCCGCATCTTGCCCAAGACGACACCCAGCCACAGCCAGAAAATGTCGACGATAATCATGACGAGGACGCAGAGCACCCATTTGGCCTGCATGTCCAGCGCGCCGTCCTGCGAGAGCCGATAGGCGGCAAACAGCGAGGCGAAGGCGATATAGGCCTTGGGATTGGTGAGACCGAGCACGACACCACCAGCAACGGTCGGCGAAGCGCGCCGACGCGCGGCCGAGAGATCAGCGCCGACCGGTGCCGAGGCAATCTTCCACGATAGCCAGACCAGATAGAGAGCGGCCGCGACCGTCATGATCAACATTGCCATGGGGATTGCCGCGATCAATGACAACAGGCCGGCAGCAGCAGCTGCGGCCGCAACCGCCAGACCGATCTGCAGACCGAGATAGAAGCGCAGGCCGGTCGTCATGCCATGCTGGCGGCCGATCGCCAGAAGAGCAGCAATTGCCGGTCCGGGCGAACCGAGAAGAGCAAGAGCAAGAGCAGCCGTGAGGAAGAAGCCTGCGCTGACAAGGTCGATCATGCACCACCCAATGACATAACGATATCTTTATGTCTTTATATGCTTATGGCGCCGTGTCAAACACTTGTTATCCTTGAGCTGCAAGGTGCTTGCGGCAAAGCCGGAGCGCTTTATATTCGGCCGGACAATTCAGCAGGAGATGACACGCATGGACGCTCACCCCACCCCGCCCGTCACTCTCGTCATCTTCGGCGCCACCGGCGACCTGACACGGCGACTGCTGGTGCCGGCCATCATCAATCTCACACGCAGCCGCCTCGTCGGCACGGATCTCAACATCCTCGGCGTCGGCATCGAACCGGGCGACGATGAATTCCTGCGCCAGCGGCTGGATGCTTTTCTCGCCCATCTCGAAGGCGAGGAGGCAAGCGCGAAGGACGAAGCCTGGGAGAGCCTGCGACCGCGCATCGCCTATCTGCAAGGCGATTTCACCAAGGACGATATCTTCCTCGAAATCGGCAAGCGGCTTGGCAAGACCTGCAATGCGGCCTTCTATCTCGCCGTACCGCCGAGCTTCTTCGGGCCGATTGTCGAAAAACTTGCCAGTCTCGGGCTGATGGACGAGAGCGGGGGCTGCTTCCGCCGCGTGGCAATCGAAAAGCCGTTCGGCACCGACCTCGCGTCAGCGCGTGCCCTGAATGAGCGCATCCTCGCTCAGGTCGAAGAAAGCCAAGTGTACCGGCTCGATCATTTCCTCGGCAAGGAAACGGTGCAGAACCTGATGACGGCGCGTTTTGCCAACATGATGATCGAGTCGCTGTGGAACAACCGCTATATCGACCACGTGCAGATCACCGCCTCGGAGATCGTCGATGTCGGCACACGCGGGAAATTCTACGACGCAACCGGCGCGCTGCGCGACATGATCCCCAACCATCTCTTCCAGCTTCTGGCGATGATTGCCATGGAGCCGCCGAACAGTTTCGACGCCGAGGCGATCCGCAACGAGAAGAGCAAGGTGCTGAAGGCGCTGCGCATCTATACGCCAGAGGAAGCCAAGGCGAATGGCGTGCGCGGGGCTTACGCCGCCGGTCCGCTGAATGGTACCGACTTGCCCGCCTATCGCGATACGAAGGACATTTCGCCTACCAGCAAGACCGAGACCTATGTGGCGCTAAAGCTCTATGCCGATACGTGGCGCTGGGCCGGCGTTCCCTTCTATCTGCGCACCGGCAAGGCGATGACGGCGCGCGATACGGAAATCGTCATCACCTTCCAACCGGTTCCCTTCGCGCAGTTTCGCGAGACGGAGGTCAACCGCCGCCTGCCGCCGAACAGGCTCGTCATCCAGGTACAGCCCGATGAGGGCATGAGCATGGAGATTTCCATCAAGTCACCCGGACAATCCGTCGACACAGTGCCGGTCTCGCTCGATTTCCGCTATGCCGACAAATTCGATATCGGCAAGACGACAGGCTACGAATCGCTGCTCTACGACCTCTTCATCGGCGATCAGACGCTATTCCAGCGCGCCGACGGCATCGAGGCCGGCTGGGCGGCGGTGCAGCCCTTCCTTGACGAGTGGGCTAAGGACGATCGCATTCCGGACCCCTACACTCCCGGCACCATGGGACCCGCCTGCGCCGACGAACTGATCCAGCGCGACGGCCGCGAGTGGCATGAACTGGGCGTTATCCTTCACAGGAACGGCAAATAGCCGTTCCTGCTCTCGGTCCACCTCGACCGTCAGCGGCAGGCCGCTGCCAGCGTGCGGTCACGCTCGGCATTGCGATAAGCGCGCGTGCCATGTTTCGGGCAGACTGTCCGCTCCGACGGAATAACGACGGTGACATTGTCATTTTCAACGGGATCCAGCGGAATCGAGATGCCGCCGCCGTTTGAGTTGGCGTCCGGCACGGTGCCGGGCGGCATGCCGCCAAAGCGGCCGGAATAATCCATATCGCCGAGGGTCTGGGCGAAGACCGGGGCGGCGAAACCGAGGAGGATGATCGAGGCTGCTGCAATCACCGTACGCATGACCAAATTCCTTCTTATGTGGCCGATATGAAACGAGATTTGAGCATGCATCGTTCCAGCCGATCCGGCCGTCGGTAAAAGATCCGGCTTGATTTAATCTAGGGAGGGTGAGCGTGAATTTCCATGCAGCGGGCGATGTTCCCGAAGGTTTGAACTCATATCAAAAGGCGATTGCGCGCTTGAGAAAAGTATGCGTGGGTGGCGGGTGACCGCCGGGCCCGGATAGCAGCTTGATCGGGCTCGCGCCAGTCATGAAACACTCGGGGAAGGACGAGGAAAGTGCTTGAAATAAAAAGCCCTCGGACGATGCCGAGGGCTCACTGAAATGATGGATCGGGTTAAACGAACTGGCTCAGGCCGGGAACCGAGGCAACCACCTGATCGACCACCTCTTCGCCGGCATATTGCTTGGCGATGGCGATGGTTTCCTTGGCGAGCGAGGTGATTTCGCTCATGCCGAGACCCTCGCTCATCAGCTGCTGGCCGAGGCCCATGATGCCGCCACCGCCGAGCGCGCTCATCAGGCCGCCGAGCAGACCGCCGCCACCGCCGGAACCTTCGCCGTTGAACTGGGCAACGAGTTCGGTGGCACCCGGGATCTTCTCGATCATTTCGGTGACCGGCCCATCGGCCGCTTCGCGCTGCAGGAAGCCGAGCATCATGCCGAGCGCCTTTTCGGCCAGATCAGGCGCAATGCCCACACGATTGGCGATTTCAGTCACAATCTCATTCATCGTCAGCCTCCTGTTTTTGACGTTAACGTCAACGTAATCGAATTGAGAGGGCAACTCAAGCGGCTCTCCCTGTCAGCGTCCGCTCCCGCTTTCCGTTTTAACACAGGCAGTTGTCCGTCTCCTGTCGCCTGCTTATAACAGAGAAACGATATTTGCATGACTGTGCGGAAAGAGCACTCCGCATATTCTGGAATTGAGCGGCGGCATCGACCGAGGGAGACATTCTACATGCTCGAGGACGGCAAGATTTTCATCGGCGCAAGCCGCAATCCTGATGACAGCATCAACAAGGGCGAATATCTCGACCTCAAGTTCGGCAACCGTCATGGACTGGTGACCGGTGCCACCGGCACCGGCAAGACGGTGACACTGCAGGTGCTGGCCGAGGGCTTTGCTCGCGCCGGCGTCCCGGTTTTCGCCGCCGACATCAAGGGCGACCTCTCGGGTATCGCGGCCAAGGGCGAAGCGAAGGACTTCCTCACCAAGCGAGCCGAGCAGATCGGCTTCGACGATTACGAACTCGAGCAGTTCCCGGTCATCTTCTGGGATCTGTTCGGCGAGAAAGGTCATCGGGTCCGCACCACGATCGCCGAGATGGGGCCATTGCTGCTCGCCCGGCTGATGGATGCTTCCGAGCCTCAGGAAGGCGTCATCAACATCGCCTTCAAGATCGCCGACAAGGCCGGACTGCCGCTGCTCGACCTCAAGGATTTTACTGCGCTGCTCAACTATATGGGCGAGAATGCCACAGAGCTTTCCAGCCAGTTCGGTCTGATTTCCAAGGCTTCGGTCGGCTCCATCCAGCGCGCGCTGCTGGTGCTGGAACAGCAGGGTGCGGAACATTTCTTCGGCGAGCCGGCCCTGAAGATCACCGACATCATGCGCACGTCAAACAATGGCTACGGGCAGATCTCCGTGCTTGCCGCCGACAAGCTGATGATGAACCCGCGCCTTTACGCCACCTTCCTGCTGTGGCTGCTTTCCGAGCTTTTCGAGGAACTGCCGGAAGTCGGCGATCCCGACAAGCCGAAGCTCGTCTTCTTCTTCGACGAGGCGCATCTGCTCTTCAACGATGCGCCGAAGGTGCTGATCGAGCGCGTAGAGCAGGTCGTGCGCCTCATTCGCTCCAAGGGGGTCGGCGTCTATTTCGTGACGCAGAACCCGCTCGATGTTCCGGAGACGGTGCTCGCCCAGCTCGGCAACCGTCTGCAGCATGCGCTGCGCGCCTATTCGCCGCGCGAGCAGAAGGCGGTGAGGACGGCGGCCGACACCTTCCGCCCCAACCCGGCCTTCGATTGCGCCACCGTCATCACCACGCTCGGTACCGGCGAGGCGCTAGTCTCGACGCTTGAAGCCAAGGGCGCACCCTCGATCGTCGAGCGTACACTCGTTCGCCCGCCGTCCGCCCGCGTCGGACCGCTGACGGATGCCGAGCGCCAACTGGTCATGGATCACAGCCCCGTACTTGGCGTCTATGACGAGGACGTGGACCGTGAATCCGCCTTCGAGATGCTGGCCGCCCGCGCCCAGAAGGCCGCTGATTCCGACGCGGCCAAGCGGGCGCAGGAACAAGCGCCGGCGCCGCAGGAGGGCAGCACGACATCAGGCTGGACCCTACCCGGCTTCGGCGGCAGCGATAACGACGACAAGGCACAGCCGCGCGGCCGTTCCGGCTACCAGCGCGAAACGGTGATGGAAGCGGCGATGAAGAGCGTCGCGCGTACGGTGGCGACGCAGGTCGGCCGGGCGCTGGTGCGGGGGATCCTGGGAAGCCTGAAGCGGTAGGACTGAAGCGTGGTGCGATCTCTCGGATCCGCTGCCACGCTTTAAGTCTGTCCGGCGCGGCCGGCATCGCAGAACGGCTGCCCGCTCTTGTCCAACCAGCGTTGATCAGCGCTTGCGGACAAATTCCGTGCGCAGGACAAGGCCCTTGATCGTATCGTGACGGCAGTCGATCTCTTCGGGATTATCTGTCAGACGGATCGAGCGGATAACCGTGCCCTGTTTCAGGGTCTGGTTGGCGCCCTTTACCTTCAGGTCCTTGATGAGCGTGACGGAATCGCCGTCCGTCAACACGTTTCCGGAGGCGTCGCGAACCTCGGATGCAGCCTGCGCGGCTGCAGCGATCTCCGAGGCCGGGCGCCATTCGCCTGTCGCCTCGTCATAAACATAGTCGTCGTCACCAACTGCCATCATTTCGCCCCCGATCAGGAATGTCTCTTCAGCCCTGGACGGCGGCTTATAACGATCACAGGGTGTTGTGCAACCGCGTCGGCAAGCCTCCGTCAGCAGAACTCAATGCAGCTTTTCCGGGACCGGCGCGAGGCCGTCGCATGTTGGTCAGACCGCAGGTCGACCGGTTTCGGCGCGTCGGCGGCGTATCAGGAAGAGGGCGAGCGCCGAAAGGCAGATCGAGATTTCCAGCAGGAATGTCCAGTGAAGCAGGAAGCTCACGATCCAACTGGCATGGGTTGCGGGGACCCGAACCAGCTCGAACTCACGAAAGGAGAAAGGTGCCAACCAAAGGAGCGGCGCCGCGATCGTATCCATGACCATATGCAGCATGGCGGCTGCGAAGAAGACGAAACCCGTGGCGAGCCAGTCCGGACGGAGCCATTTGAGGAACGGCAGGACCAGGACCGCCGCGACCAGCCAGAAGAGCGGCCAATGCGTGACATAGGCATGGTGGTGAACCCGGCCGCCGGAGGCATAGAAAAAGATCATGTCGAAATCCGGCGCGACGCTGCCGATCAGCGCTGCCGCCATGATGGCAGAGGATGGTGCCCTGCGTCGCGCGGCAGTTCCAAGGATATAGCCTGCCGGCAGATGAGCGATGAGCATGCGGTGCCTCCCTGTGACGCCTGACATCGCTAGGAGGCGATTGTGTCGGGATCAAAGCGGCCGCGACATGAAGACTTCGGTGTGGCTGATTTCTGCCGGCATGGTGTGAAAGGGTGCGAGTGCGATGCGGCTATCTCCATCGTGATCCCTTGTTTCCAGGCGCGAGCAATGGTATTTCCCTCGTGCAATCGAGAAAGAAAGGAGGGCTGCGCATGAACATCTATTTCCGGCATCATCGCCAGCGTGGCCCAGTCAACGCCCTGCAGATGCGTTTGCAGGGCTGACCAGAGACCGTTTCTCGCAAATCTCTTCCTGGTCTGCCCCTAGTGGCACTGCTGCACCTGAATGCCCGCCGTTCAAGCTGCAAGCATTTCATAATCCGCCAAGCATAACGCGCTTTTCCGTCGATGGCTGGAAGCCCCGGATATGCGCGATCGCTTGGCAAGACCAGGATACGATCATGACCCTCATCAATATCCGCAATCTCGGCATCGTTCTCTCCGCGCCGCTGTTTTCGAAGCTCAATCTCGTCGTCAATGCCGGCGACCGGATCGGCCTCGTGGCTGCGAACGGGCGCGGCAAATCCACCCTGCTCAACCTGATGACCGGCAAGCTGGAACCGACCGAAGGCGAGCTCACCAGGGCGCGCGGTCTCACCATCGGCCATGTGGAGCAGAATGTGCCGCCGGCACTTCTCGACGCCAGCTTCCGTGACGCCGTGCTTCACGCCCTTCCTCCCGATCAGGCCGACGGTGAAAGCTGGCGTGCGGATGTCGTGCTGGAATCGCTCGAAGTGCCCGAGGAATTGCGCGAGCGGCCGCTCCGGCAGCTCAGCGGCGGCTGGCAGCGGCTGGCACTGATCGCCCGCACCTCGGTGAACGAACCGGACGTGCTGTTGCTCGACGAGCCGACCAACCATCTCGATCTCGAAAAGATCGCGCAGGTGGAAAACTGGTTAAACGCGCTGCCGCGCGATACGCCCGTGATCATCTCCAGCCACGACCGCGCCTTCCTTGATGCGACGACCAACCGGACGCTCTTCCTGCGGCCGGAGCAATCGCCGGTTTTCTCCCTGCCCTACAGCCGGGCGAGAGCGGCACTCGACGAGGCGGACGCATCCGATGCGCGGCGCTACGAGAAGGATATGAAGACGGTCGAGCAGTTGCGGAAACAGGCGGCCAAGCTCAACAATATCGGCATCAATTCCGGCAGCGACCTGCTGGTGGTCAAGACAAAGCAGTTGAAACAGCGCGCCGAAAAGCTGGAGGAAACGGCCAAGCCCGCGCATCTGGAGCGTTCGGCAGGCGCAATCCGCCTGGCCAATCGCGGCACGCATGCCAAGGTGTTGGTCACGCTTGAGGATGCGGAAGTCACCACGCCTGACGGCACGCTGCTCTTCCGCACGGGAAAGCAGTTCATCTGCCAGGGCGACCGCATCGTACTGCTCGGGCTCAACGGCGCCGGCAAGTCGCGGCTGATCTCCATGCTGCGCGCGGCGATCGCCGAGCCAGCAAAGGCAGGCATCAAGGCCACGCCCTCGCTGGTGCTCGGCTATGGCGATCAGCTGCTTGCCGATCTCAGCGATGCCGACACGCCGCTGCAGACGATCATCCGCCGCTTCGATGTCGGCGACCAGCGGGCGCGCTCACTGCTTGCCGGCGCCGGCATGACGATCGAGATGCAGGGCAAGCCGGTCAAACTGCTCTCGGGCGGGCAGAAGGCACGGCTCGGCATGCTGGTGCTCAGGCTGACGCAGCCGAACTTCTACCTGCTCGACGAGCCAACGAACCATCTCGACATCGAGGGTCAGGAAGCGCTGGAAAACGAACTGCTGGCGCATGAGGCGAGCTGCCTGCTCGTCTCTCACGACCGCAGCTTCGTGCGCGCGGTCGGCAACCGCTTCTGGCTGATCGAGCGGAATAAGCTCGTGGAGGTGGAGAGTCCTGAAGGGTTCTTTGCAAGTGTGGGAGGGGCTGGGTAAGGCCTGCAGAGATGAGGGAGCGCGCGGATGCGTGCTCCCTCCTTGTTGACGATGACTACCGCACAGCCGCCGAGAGGCAGAAAAATGCTCCCTGCGGATCCACGGCCTGGCAGACCCAGCCGCCGGGGACTTCCATCGGACCGTTGACGACCTTGCCGCCGCCGGCATTGGTGCGCTCGATCGCAGCATCGAGCGCGGGCACGGTGAAATAGTAGGACCAGAAGGCCATGCCGACCTCAGGCGGGCGGGTCATCATGCCGCCGGTCTGTTTTCCGTGTTCGGCGAAGATGTGGTAGACGCCCATTGGCCCCATGTCGAAGTCATGATCCTTCGTCCAGCCGAAGAGCCTGGAATAGAAGTCGAAAGCCTTTGCCCCGTCATTGGCATAGAGCTCGCGCCAGCCGACATGGCCGGGCGTGTCGAAGGGTAATTCCGGCGGCGGGTTTTCCATCGGCAGCGGCGTCATGATGCAGAGCACCGCTCCGTCCGGATCGGCGACGACCGCGAAACGGCCTATGCCTGGAATATCCGCAGGCTGGCGGCGGATGGTGCCGCCATTTGCGGAAAAGTCGCGTGCCGACTGATCGACATTGTCGACGGCGACATAACCAGTCCAGTTCGGCGGGATGCCCTGCCCTTCCAGCTCTGCGGGAAAGGGCATCATGCCGGCGACCCTGACGCCGTTTGCTTCGAAGATGACATATTCCGGCTGGTCCACCGCCGGCATTTTGCTCGATGTCCAGCCGACGACCGATCCGTAGAATTTTGCCGCCGCATCGGGATCCGGCGTCATCAGTTCGCACCATATGAACTTGCCATGCGTATTGGACATCGTGTTCTCCTCGGTCCACGCTTGAGTTCTGTCTCGTTGTTTGCACGCAATTCCGGACACAAAACCGCTCTCGCACTTTTGCTGGAATTGCGCTTGAGATGCCCCGGCGAATTCAGCCCTTGCGGGTATATTTGACTTCCATGAACTGCTTCCAGGTGCCGTCGGCTTCCCTGGCGCTCGATGTGAAGGTCCTGACATTGTCGTCGAGAAAGGCGATCTGCTCGCGATAATCAGCAAGACCGTCGCCTTCGAAGGCCGGCCCTCTGGTGTAGAGCGACAGAACATTTCCCGAGGGATCGACCTCGCCCTCATAGACCCACATGTAATCCATCATCGAGCCGATCCAGCTGCCGACATATTTGCCTTTGCTGGAGTCGTAGCCGAGGGTCAGGATTGTCGTTGCCTGCTTGCCGTCGCTCATTTGACCGGCTCCTTCGGCAACGAACCAGATGCCCTGCAGGGAGCGAACGGTCTCCTGCCAAGGCTTGTCGCCGGTCATGTCTGAGGCGGCGACGGTCCAGTCGCCGACCATTTTCTCCAGGAAAGCATGCTCCTTCAGCACTTCTGCAGTCTTCATCGTCCTTCTCCTCCGGATGATGGATGGCTGGCTGGATGCTTCACGCAATTCCAAACGCAGAACCACACGACAGTTTTGCGGGAACTGCGTTAGTGGCAGCAGGATGAGGCCTGGGGGGCTTCCTCATATTCATCGTGACGCTTCACGAAATCCATCGTCGAATCCTCGTTGCGACCCTTGGGGGCATGATCCAGGATCATCAACGTGCCGAGAATTTCTTCCGCGCCGCGGGCGTAGCTCGAATAGGTATGGAACACTTCACCCTTCTCATTCTTGTAGAAGGCCGAAAGTCCGGGCAGTTCGTCATTGGCCTCATCAGGCGCTACGGAAGTGAAATTGTAAAAGACCTTGTCCTTGGCAAGGTCCTCGGGCGTGAAAGATACGTGATAGTCGAAATTGAAGTCGCTGCCGAAAGACGAAACCCAGGGAAATTTCCAGCCCATACGCGTCTTGTAAGCCTCGATCTTGGCGAGCGGCGCGCGGGCGACGGAAACAAGGGTGACGTCATGGTGGTTGAGGTGAGCCAACGTGCCGTCGAGATGATCGGCCAGGAACGAGCAGCCCGGGCATCCGGCTTCCCATTCGGGGCCGAACATGAAGTGATAGACCATGAGCTGGCTGCGGCCATCGAAGAGGTCGGCGAGCGATTTCGGCCCCTGAGGCGTGTCGAACGTGTAGTCCTTCTCCACCTTCACCCAAGGCAAAGCCATGCGTTCGGCATTCACCTTGTCTCGGAGATGCGTCGCCTCCTTCTCTTTCGAGAGCAGGGAGCGGCGGGCTTCAAGCCATTGCTCGCGGGAAACGACGGGATTTTGAGTTACCTTGTTCAGCATGGTCTACGCCCTCCTCCGGCGCGGCCGGCACGTTCCGGCAAATAGTCTCCTCTTCTTGACTAAATAGATTGATATCAATAGAAATGGGTCATGTCAAACGCGATAATGATTCCATTTTCTACGACGCTTCTGGTGCGCGACACGTGCCTCTGCCTGCACGTACAACGCGCCGCCCGCGCGCTTGGCCGCCTGTTCGACGATGCGCTGCGGCCCGTCGGATTGACCAACGGGCAGTTCTCGCTGCTGATGTCCTTGAACCGGCCGGAACCGCCGCCGATGGGCCCGGTCGCAAGCCTGCTTGCCATGGACCAGACGACGCTGACGGCAGCGCTGAAACCGCTGCAGCGCAGGGGGTTGGTCGACATCGTGCCCAACCCGAAAGACCGGCGCGGCCGGCTACTCCGGCTGACGGATGAGGGGCGAGCCGTGCTGCAGAAGGCTCTGCCAATCTGGGAAAGCACGCATGCGTCGCTCGAGGCGAAAATGCCCGGGGGCAATGCGGATGGGCTGAGGCGAGACCTGCAATACCTGGCGTGATCTTCCTGCAGCCAGGGACAAGACGACTGCAAAATCAGCCTTAAAAAGCCTCTTGACTTAGAGCGCGCTCGAAGCCGTAGCTTCCTTGGCGTCGTGACGAGAACAGGTGTTTCATGAAGATCAGTGACCTCGCGAAACGGTGCGGTCTGTCGGCTCATACGCTGCGTTATTACGAGCGTATCGGCCTGCTGCCCTATGCCGATCGCGACCGATCCGGACAACGCGACTACGACGCTTCAATCCTTTCCTGGATCGAGTTTCTCGGCCGTCTGAAGACGACCGGCATGCCGATCCGCGACATGCTGCTTTATGCAAAGCTTGCCGGTAGCGGGAAAGCCACTTTCAGCGAGCGTCGCGAGATGCTCAAAAAGCATCGTGAGCATGTCCGGGCCCATGTGGCCGATCTCGAATCCTGCCTTCGCGTCCTCGACGGCAAAATCGCTTCCTATGAGGAGGCGGAAGAAAGGATGAGAGATGACAAACGGAAGATTGCAGACACGCCGGCTCGGGCAAGGACTTGAGGTCGGGTCGATCGGCCTCGGCTGCATGGGCATGAACTGGGCCTATGGCGCAACGGCGGACGATAGAGGTGAGGCGATCGCCACGATCCATCATGCGCTCGAGCGCGGCGTCACCCTGCTCGATACGGCCGATACCTATGGTCCGCACACCAACGAAGAACTCGTTGGGGAAGCGATCAAGGACCGGCGTGACCAGGTGGTACTGGCAACCAAGTTCGGCATCGTACGAGCAGCTGGAGCGATGCCCGGCGTCAGCGCCCAGTCGGCCAACGGACGGCCAGACTATGCAAAGGCATCCTGCGAAGGGTCTTTGCGCCGGCTCGGCGTCGACCATATCGACCTCTACTATCTCCACCGTGTCGATCCCGATACACCGATCGAAGAGACGGTGGGCGCGATGAAGGAACTCGTCGAAGCCGGCAAGGTCCGACATATCGGCCTGTCGGAAGCCAGCGCCGAGACGATCCGCAGGGCGCATGCCGTGCATCCCATTACTGCCGTTCAAAGCGAATATTCGCTCTGGTCGCGCGAGCCGGAAGACGGCGTGCTGCAGACGCTTCGTGAACTCGGGATCGGGCTTGTCGCCTATTCGCCGCTCGGACGCGGTTTCCTGTCCGGAGCGATCAAGTCTGTCGACGAACTCGCGCCCGACGACTACAGGCGCAGCTCGCCGCGGTTCATGGGTGAGAACTTGCAGCGGAACCTTGAACTGGTCGCGGTAGTCGAAGAGATTGCGCGCCGCAAGGGCGCAACACCCGCACAGCTGGCGCTCGCCTGGGTGATGGCTCAGGGCGAAGATATCGTGCCTATTCCCGGCACGCGCCGCCGCACGCGGCTCGACGAAAATCTTGGAGCGGCTGCCGTTGACCTGACGCAGCAGGATCTCGAGGAAATCGCCGGCGCCCTGCCCCGCGCTATCGGAGATCGCTACAGCGAAGTCGGCATGCGCGCGCTCAACGGATAAGACATCCGAAAGCAAGAAGTCTTCTCCCCAATGTCTGGGGAGAAGACAACGTTATCGTGACGATCAGCGCGTCAGGTCGAGCGATGCCGTCAGGTTGCCCATCGGCGGCTCGTTGTTCAGCGCCAGCGCCCTGTCGCGGGCAAGCAGGCCCGGAAGCACCGGCAGGTCGTAACGGGCCGTGATCAGGCGCAGGATCGAGGTCGTGTCATATTGCGTATGATCGACCATGCCGCCCTTGGCATAGGGCGAGATGATGAAGGCTGGAATGCGATTGCCCGGGCCCCAGCGGTCGGCCTTCGGCGGAGCGACGTGATCCCAGAAGCCGCCGTTTTCGTCATAGGTGACGATGACGAGCATATGACCCCATTGCGGGCTCTTTTCGAGATGGGAGACGAGATCGGCGAGGTGCTGGTCACCGCTCGAGACATCGGCGTAGCCACCATGTTCGTTGAGGTTGCCCTGCGGCTTGTAGAAGGAAACGGCCGGCAGTTTGCCGTCGTCGATATCCTTGATGAAGCCTTCGCCGCCGAGGCCGCCGTCCTTCAGATGCTCGGCGCGGGCGGGCGTGCCCGGCGCAAAATTGGCAAAGTAGTTGAAGGGCTGGTGATGGAACTGGAAGTTCGGCACCGGCGTGGCGTTCTTGCCATCGAGGGCTGCCTGCCATGCGCCGCCGTACCATGCCCAGCTGACGCCCTTTAGTGACAGGAGATCGCCGATGGTGATCTCGTGCTGCGGCGGCAAGGTGTTGGGCTGCGAGGGATCGGCATAGGCTGCATCACCGTCCTTGGCCGGTGGATTGGCGCTCGGCTGGTAGGGCGGCTGCATGGTGTTGACGGCATAGAAATCCGGCGTGAGGTTGCCGTCGGAGACGAATTTCGGGGCACCGTCGAGCGCGGATTTTGGTGCATTTTCGGCAACGGTCAGCGAAATGCCGTCGGCATCGACCTTGGCGATCGTGGGCTTGGCGGGGCTCTTGTCGGCATCCGCATAATAGGGCGCGCAGGCGCAGATCAGCTGGAAGTGGTTGAAGAAGGAGCCGCCGAAGCCACCCTGGAAGAAGTTGTCGGCGAGGACGTATTTCTTGGCGACCTGCCACATCGGCAGGATCGAGCCGTCATAGTGGCCCATGACGAGGCTGCCGGAATCAGCCCAGGCGACGAACTTGTCGTTCTTGCCGCCATCGATCTGCATCTGCTCCTCGTAGAAGCGGTGCCAGAGGTCGCGGGTGATGACATTGGTCGATTGAGCAAAGCCCTTGGGATCGTCGATCGAGAAGACGGCATTGGCGAGGTGAGCGGACTGGGCCTCGGTGACGGCGGGTGTCACACCCTTGGCGGTGAGACCGCCCCAGGAAGGCGGCAGTTCGGAAAGCGGCGCGCCATCGCGATCGAGCTGGCGTGCCTGGCTTTCGCTTGCATTGGCGAGGCCGTTGGCGCCGGGAAAGCTGCCATAGAGGTTATCGAAACTGCGGTTTTCAGCGTAGATGACGACGATATTCTGGATCTTGTCCATGCCGGCGGGCGCTGCATGGGCGGCCGTGGCAAGCGCCAGCGGCAGCATGGCCGAGCCGGCCAGCGAAAGATTGCGGAGGAATTTCAGTCTGGTCATGGCGGGATACCTCATGGCTAAGGGGGCGTGGCTAGAGGGGCGTCGGGCGGACGTGGAAAGACCCAGCGCAGGCGAGACGCTATTCCCGCCATCTATCAACTTTGTGACATCGGGCGGGTTGTTGCTGCGGCCGGTACGCGCGCGTCATCAATCTGTTGCAGTCAGGTTCGATCATGAGCATGTATTATGTTAACTCGTTGGAATCGCTGACATGGCGACAAAGATTATCTGGCTTCTGCGGTCCGGACTGGCGCTTGGTCTGGCGGCCAGCACGCTTGGCTTCAGCCTTTTTCCCCTGCGGCAAAGCAGCGCGGCCGTCACCGGCGGCGTGCACCCCGGCCCGATGTCGCGGGCACAAGCCTATGCCCGCGCCGAGGCGATGACGGAACTCGGCCGCAAGATGTTCTTCGATTCCTCGCTTTCGGCCTCCGGCATGCAGGCCTGCGCCTCCTGTCACGACCCGCATCATGGTTTCGCTCCTGATACCGCGACACCGGTCGAAATGGGCGGGGCGCATCTGGACCGGCCGGGCCTGCGCGCGGTGCCGACCTTGCGCTACCTGCAGGCGGTCCCTTCCTTCACCGAGCATTTCTACGATTCCGAGGACGAAGGCGACGAGAGCGTCGACAATGGGCCGACGGGCGGCCTGACCTGGGACGGGCGCGTGGACCACGGCTATGACCAAGCGAAGATCCCGCTGCTTTCGCCTTTCGAAATGGGCAACAAGGACGAAAGCCAGGTCGTCGCCTCGCTCAGCAAGGCTGCCTATGCCGACGATTTCAGGGAGATTTTCGGCCAGGATGTCTTCGGCAACGCCGGGGATGCCTTCCAAGGGGCAGTCGAGGCGCTCAGCACTTTCGAGCAGAGCGGCGCAGACTTCTATCCCTATTCCAGCCGCTATGACGCCTTTCTTGCCGGCAAGGGCACCCTGACGGCGCAAGAGCTTCACGGGCGCGAACTCTTCGAAGATCCGGCCAAGGGAAACTGTTCGAGCTGCCATCTGAGCGAGCCCGCCAACGACGGGGAGCCGCCGCAATTTTCCGACTTCGGCTTCCTCGGTCTCGCGGTACCGCGCAACATGGCAATCCCGGCCAATGCCGATCCCAACTACCATGATCTCGGCCTTTGCGGCCCTCAGCGTACCGATTTCAAGGATCGGCCGGATTATTGCGGCCTGTTCCGCACGCCGACGTTACGCAATGTGGCACTGAAGAAGAGCTTCTTCCACAATGGCTATTTCCACTCGTTGCGCGACGTTGTTTCCTTCTATGCCACACGCGACAGCGATCCGGGCCGCTGGTATCCGAAGAACGCCGACGGCACGATCCGCAAATATGACGATATACCGGAAGCCTATTGGGGCAATCTCAATCAGGACCCGCCCTTCGGCCGCAAGCCCGGCGATCCGCCGGCACTGACGGAATCGGAAATCGACGATATCGTCGCTTTCCTCGGCACCCTGACCGATGCCGATCAGTTGCCCGGGCCAGCACAGCAGGCGGCGCATTGATCCAAAGGAAAAGGCCGGAGCAATGCCCCGGCCCTTGTTCACTGGTGTAGCAAGTAATCAGGCAACCGTGACCGGAACTTCGGTCGAGGTGCGCATGGCGTGGCTGTAGGGGCAGACGATGTGGGCCGCAGCTGCGAGCTTTTCGGCAGTTTCGCGGTCGACACCCGGGATGTTGACGGTCAGGGCCACTTCGATGCCGAAGCCGCCGCCATCTTCACGCGGGCCGATGCCGACGGTTGCGGAGACGGTGGTTTCCTCGGGAATCTTGACCTTTTCCTTGCCGGCCACAAATTTCAAGGCACCGAGGAAGCAGGCGGAATAACCGGCCGCAAAGAGCTGTTCGGGATTGGTGCCTGTTGCGCCGTCGCCGCCGAGTTCCTTCGGCACGGTCAGCGTGACGTCGAGAACGCCGTTTTCGGAAACGGCGCGGCCTGCGCGGCCACCGGTGGCGGAAGCTTTGGTCGTGTAGAGAATAGGCATGACAATCTCCTTTGGTTGGCCCCGTTCGTTCGGGTTGAGTTTTTAATAACGCCCAATTAAATTGTACGCAAGTGAATTTTGCAAATTGCATTCGGAATTTGAAAAGAGGACAATGGGACCTCTGAGGATGACAGCGATGAAAGCGAGAACGGCGAAAGTGATGGAAATACCGGAAGAGGAAAAGCGGCTGGAGAAGCAGCTCTGTTTCGCGGTTTACGCGACGGCGCATGCCTTCACCCGCGCCTACAAGCCTATACTCGACAAGGTGGGCCTGACCTATCCGCAATATCTCGTCATGCTGGTTCTATGGGAAAAAGCCGAACTGCCGGTCAAGACGATCGGCGAGCAGCTCGATCTCGATTCCGGCACGCTCTCCCCTCTCCTCAAGCGGCTGGAACAGAACGGCCTTATCAAGCGCACCCGTGATTCCCGCGACGAGCGACAGGTCATCGTGTCGCTGACGCCGAAAGGTCAGTCGATGAGGGGCGAGGTCAATACGATCATGTCGTCGATCGGCGAGGCGATCGGCTGCACGCTGGAGGAAATGGCGGTCATGCGCGACATGCTGACCCGGCTGCGCGGAAATCTCAACGCAAGCATATAGGCCGAGGCCAAGCACGGCCTGAAAGACGATGCCCGCGCCACCCCGGCGCGGGCAATTTGCATTATTCCGCTGCCTGATATGCCTGCGGGCGAAGCGTGGCGCTCTTCGGGCCGACAGCGGCAAGCAGGGTGATCAGGATCGCCAGCAGCGCCACGAAGACGATGCCGCCGACATAGGGATCCCAGCCGAAGTGCGGGGCTGCGGCGAAGATGGCGGAAGCGGCCGCAAGCACGATGCCGCCGCCGATCTGGAAGGAAGCGAAGAGCAGGCCGGAGGCAAGGCCGGACTTGTCTTCCTCGACATCAGACAGTGCTGCAACCTGGATTGCCGGATAGGTCATGGCATAGCCGACGCCGAGCGGGATCTGGTTCAAGGCAACCAGGATGATCGGATCGATGTGGCCGACCAGAGCAACCCAGAGGATATAGCTCGTCGCCTGCAGCCCGACGCCAACCGCCATCAGGCCCGTCGTGCCGCGGTTCTGCGCGACAGTGGCAAAACGCGGTGCAAGGAACATCACGCAGACACCGCCGAAGGCGAAGCAGAAGCCGGTGGCAAAGGCCGACCAGCCGATCACATCCTGATAGTAGAGCGTGGCGATGAACTGGAAGCCGACATAGGCGCCCTGGAACAAAGCGGCGATGGCATTGGCATGGCTGAGCTTTGCCCGGCGGAAGATATGCAGCGGCACCATGGGATCGGCATGGCGCGATTCGACGATCAGGAAGAGTGCGATCAGCACCACGGAAGCAACGAGCGAGCCCCAGGTGAAGAAGTCATTCCAGCCGGCTGCGGCAGCGTTGGTAATGCCGAAGACGAAGAGCAGCAGGCCGGGGGTGATCGTCAAGGCGCCCGCCCAGTCGAAATGCTTGCGTCCCTCGCCGCGCCGCGTATCCGGAGGCAGGACAAAGGGAGCGATCGCCAGCGTGAGGATTGCGACCGGAGCGCCCATGACGAGCGTTGCCCGCCAGCTCACGAGAGTGGCGGCACCGCCGAGCACCATACCGAGCACGAAGCCGGTGGCGCCCGTCGAGGCGAAGACGCCGAGCGCCTTGGCCCGCTTCTCGCCCTCGCCGAAGACGGAGAGCAGCAGGGCAAGGGCCGCCGGGGCGGTAAAGGCTGCGGCGATGCCTTTTACCAGGCGGGCAGCGATCAGCGTCGGGCCGCTATCGACGAAACCGCCGGCAATGCTGGCGGCCGCGAAGATGCCGAGCGACCAGAGGAAGACGCGGCGGTGGCCGAAGAGGTCGGCGACACGGCCGCCGAGCAGCAGAAACCCGCCGTAACCCAGCACATAGGCGCTGACGGCCCATTGAAGCGAGGTTGGCGGCATACCAAGTTCGGTCTGGATGGCAGGCAGGGCGACCCCGATGGTGGAAACATCCATGGCGTCAAGGAAATTCGCAGCGCAGAGCAGCAGCAACGCCAGGCCGGCTCCGCGTGGAGATGGGGAATTGGTCATCGATCTCGGTTCCTTCTTTGCTGCCGTCGTCGCCGGGAGGCTGGCGGGCGGCAGGGAACGAGAAAATGTACAGCTTCAAACCCTATTGCAAATTGATAGTAGCCATGTCAGGTATTACTCATAATGATGAATGATGCTGTCCTTCGCAAAATCGATCTGAACCTTCTGCTTGCCTTTTCAGTGCTGATGCAGGAGCGCAATGTCAGCCGTGCAGCTGAAAGGCTGTTGCTCGGCCAGCCCGGACTTTCCGCCGCGCTCAAGCGATTGCGCGAGGCGCTGGACGACGAACTCTTCATACGCGTCGGCCGCGGCCTGCAGCCGACAGCGCGGGCGCTGGCGATCGCCCCAGCGATCGAGGATGCTCTTTCAGGCATCGAACGGGCGATCCGCCCGCCCAAGGGTTTCGACCCGTCGACCTGGCAGGGTGAATTCCGCGTCGGCATGTGCGACAATCTGGAAACCGCTTTCTTCGGCCCGCTGGTTGCGCGGCTACGTCAGCTTGCGCCGGGCGCGCGGCTCGTGGGCGTGGCAGCCGACAAACGCGATGCGGCGCAGATGCTTGATGACGGCGCTTACGAATTCAGCATTTCCGTGCATGGCGAACCCGCCTCCTGGCACATCCGCATGCCACTGTTCGAGCAGTGTTCGATCGCCATTTACGACCCGCAGCAATTGAAACTGAAGCCGCCAATCAGCGTCGAGGATTTCGTCGCCGCACCGCATATCGCCATCTCCTTTGTCGGTAGTGCGACGACGGCGGTCGATGCCGCGCTCGACAAGGTGGGTTTGAGCCGCAACGTGGTGGCGACGGTGCCCCGCTATTCTGCGGTGCCGCCGGCGCTCAGAGCCATGCCGTCGATTGCCATCGTGCCGGAATCGCTCGGACGCTGCATGGCGCAGCTTCACAATCTCGAGGTCTCGATGCCGCCGATCGAGCTGCCGGCCGACCCTGTGTCGATGCTGTATCGGCGGGTGGACAGGGCGGACGAGCGGGCGTCGTGGTTTCGGCAGTTGTTTGTCGAGGTGGCGGACAAGGCGCTACTTGCTTCGGGCTGCAAGGCTGGGATTTGCGCTGAGGCGGCGTAACTATCAAGTCAAAAGAAAACCGCCCGTGTTGGGCGGTTTTTTGTGTTTTGGGGTTAGGCACCCTTCCAGCCCTGCGCTTACGCTTCGGGCGTTCGCTGCTGCAATCGATTCACTGGATCGATTGCTCGGGCTACGCCCGACCGCAGCTCACTGCCAAACAACGATCGGGGTTTTGTTGGGAACGCGGTCGTAGAGGTCGATGATGTCCTGGTTGAGCAGGCGCACGCAGCCCGACGAGACCGCCTTGCCGATGGAGCGCCATTCCGGGTTGCCGTGCAGGCGGTAGAGCGTATCTTCGTTGTTCGAGAAGATGTAGAGCGCACGCGCACCGAGCGGATTCAAGAGACCTGGCTCCATGCCGCCACGCTCGATCGAGTATTTCGCAAGCTCCGGCTGACGGGCGACCATCTCGTTCGGCGGCTTCCAGCGCGGCCATTTCTGCTTCCACTGGATGACGCCATTGCCCGACCAGGCGAAACCTTCGCGGCCGATACCGACACCGTAGCGCATCGCCATGCCACCGGGCTGGACGAGATAAAGGAAGCGCGAGGGCGTATCGACGACGATCGTGCCCGGCGGCTGGCCGGTCGGATCCACGACCTGCTGGCGATAGTAGCGCGGGTCGATCTGCTGGTAAGGAACGGCGGGGATGAGGAAACCGCCGTCTTCGATTGGGCCGTACATGACGGCAAGTTCTGCTTCGCTGGGTACGCTCGTCGTCTGGAACGCGCGGAAGGGCGAACGGTAGCTGATCGACATGCCGCCATTTTCGACCGTATTCGAAGTGGAGGCACAGCCTGCCAGCGCGGAAGCCGCTGTCAAAGCCGAAAAGGAAAGAAAGCTACGACGGGAGATGGGGTTATCGAGGCTCATGACGCGGGACTGATTTCCTTCGTGATGCGGGGCTTGCCATAAACGCAGCTCACCCCTGATTCGTCCAATGCCGAAATCGACAAGGAAAAAATCTATCGGCTTATACTAAATAAACCATAGCATCACGCAGACGTGTCCGGCTTCGGGCAGACGATCTCGCCTGCCCTGTTGCAGCCCTACATCACCACGATCTCCGACTTGGCCGACACGCGGTCGTAGAGGTCGACCACATCCTGGTTGAGCATGCGTACGCAGCCGGAGGAAACCGCCTTGCCGACGGATTGCCAGTCCGGGGTGCCGTGAATGCGATAGAGCGTGTCCTGGCCATCCTTGAAAATATACATGGCGCGGGCGCCGAGCGGATTTGCAAGGCCCGGATTCATGCCGCCATTTTCCGCCGAGAAGGGGCGAACCTCCGGCTGGCGGGAGACCATTTCGACCGGCGGCGTCCAGCGCGGCCACTTCTGCTTCCACTGGATGACGCCACGGCCCTTCCAGGCAAATCCCTCGCGGCCGAGGCCGACGCCGTAACGCATGGCCCTGCCATTGCCTTCAACGAAATAGAGGAAGCGGTCCTGGGTATCGACAACGATCGTGCCGGGGCGTTCGTTGGTCTGGTACTCGACCTCCTGGCGCAGATATTCCGGACGGATGCGAGTGGCCGGGATGGCCGGCAGCGTGAAATCGCCGTCCCTGACCTGGCCGTACATGCCCATGTCGAGGTTCAGCGGGTTACTGACCGGCAGACCGTAGGTCTGATTGAACTGCGTCCTGTAGAGTTCGCGTGTATGCGGCACCGGTTGATCGGGAAGCGGCTTGACGCGACGCGGATCGACGCCCGGCGGCTCGTAGAAGACCGGTGAAATCTCCTGCACGAAGCGCGCAGGCGAATCGGCTGCGACATCGGGGACAAGAATGTTGCAGCCGCTGAGCATCGTTGCAGCAGCCGCGAGCCCGACAAACGGGAAAGCCCGGCGCAGAAAATTCATGAATCTACCCTCATCAGCGATCACGGAGACAGCATTATCTGCTCACAGGATGGCATTCGCGGCTGGCGCGAGGCTGGTGCCAGAAGCTGGAACCCGCCGAAAAAGACGGATGACGCAGGTCCCTGCCGGACATGCATCCGGTAACTGTCAGGCCGCCACACCACGGAAGAATTCGATGCTCTGCGCGATCTCGGCCGGCAGTGCCGAAGTGTGGTTGCCGTCAACGGTATCTGCTTCGATATGCGTACCGGCCGCACGGGCACGCGAAACGAGAAGATCGGCGCGATCGTTGAAATGAGACTCTTCCGTTCCGTGCAGCACACGTACCGGGCACTTGAAGCTGTGCGCATAACAAAGCGCCGTGCGTACCTCGAATTCATGCGCGTTGGAATCGTCGAAGCGGATGTCTTCGGGATAGCGGTTGAAGAAGCGGAAGGCATCCGCATTGCCCGAAATCGGCACCGCCGCCCGAAAATGATGCGTACTCATCGCCGTCAGCATGGTCAGCGTGCCGCCGATGCTGTGGCCGGCAATGAAGAGGCGTGCGGGATCGACGCCCGGCAGATGGCGCAGGCGCTCGGTTGCGGCGAGCACGTCGTCCACCTCGTCATAGAAACCGGAGAAATTGCCCATCTGGCCGTTTTCGCCGCGCATGGAAGGCATCATAACCACATAGCCGGCATCCACGTAGGGCTTCATGAGCTGCCAATGGCCAATGCCCATGGCATTGCCGCCGTGAAGGAAGAGGATGCCGGGCTTCGACTTGGTCCCGCGCTTGTATTTGGACACCCAGGCCGTCAACTCCAGCTCGCCGCCATAGCCGGAGCGGTAGAATATCCGGTCGGCATCGGCCGGTGCCGTCAGCGGCTCATATTTATCCGGCGCCGGCCCCTTCTGCAGCAGCTTGGTGCGGAAGTGATGGCGGACACTGGCATAGTCATGCTTGGCGAGCCTTGGAACATCCGGGACATCGAAGGCATTCGCGAGGCGAGGCAGCATAAGAGAGCCGGCTATCCCTGCAAGCACGCCGCGGCGTTGACGGAAAAAGGCATTTCGTTCTTGCGAGCTCATACGCGGCACCCATCATTTCCCCGGCCCAAAAAATCTGCACCGGACGAACCTTGCCGCCAATACACATGCTGTTGAAAACGGGGGACTGCGTCATTTTTGCGCAGGCAGATGATATCAACCCGCCTTGGCGTCGATCATAGCAATGAGCGTGCGCAAGCGATCGGCCTCGTAGGAGGGCTTGTCGGGGCGCAATCTCGCGATGCGGGGGAACCGCATGGCTACGCCCGACTTGTGGCGTGTGGAGCGATTGATTCCCTCGAAGGCGACTTCCACCACGAAGCCGAACTCCTTGTCCGCCCGCACTGCGCGGACCGGGCCGAAGCGCTCGGTCGTGTTATTGCGCACGAACTTGTCCAGCACTTCGAGCTCGGCATCGGTGAAGCCGAAATAGGCCTTGCCGACAGGGACGAGCTGTTCGCCATCCTCATCCTCCGCCCAGACGCCGAAGGTGAAATCGGAATAATAGCTGGAGCGCTTGCCGTGGCCGCGCTGGGCATACATTAGCACCGCATCGACATTGTAAGGATTGCGTTTCCACTTGAACCACGGCCCCTTCATGCGACCAGCCTGATAGATGCTGTCGCGGCGCTTGATCATCACGCCTTCGATAACGGGATCGGGCGGGGCAGCACGGAGATCGTCCAGCTGCTCCCAGGTGGAGAACGGCACCAGAGGCGAGAGGTCGAAGCGGTCGTGCGGGGCGCGGTCGATAATTTCCGAGAGCCGGTCGCGACGCTCGATATAGGGCTTGCCGCGCACGTCCTGGTCGCCGTCGAAAAGCATGTCATAAGCGCGGATGAAAGCCGGATATTCTTCCAGCATCCGTGCCGTCACCGTCTTGCGATTCAGGCGCTGCTGCAGGTCGGAGAAGGTGCGGGTCGGGTTGTTGGAACGCGCCGTGCCGCCAACCAGAAGCTCTCCGTCGATGACGCCGGAAAAGCTGATTGAATCAAGAACATCAGGAAAGGCACCGGAGATATCATCACCGGAGCGGGAATAGATCCTGCGTGTCTCGCCGGAGCGGGAGAGCTGGACGCGAATACCATCCCATTTCCACTCGGCGGCATAATTGGCGGCGTCGAGACTATCGAGATCGCCCTCCTCCACCGGATTGGCAAGCATCACGGAATGGAAGATCGCAGGCGTTGCAAGCACCGGCTTTTCCTCACCACCCTCCAACCATTTGAAGAGCGTTTCATAGGGCGGCTGCAGGCCGTGCCACAGAGTTTCGATCTCGGTCACGTCCTTGCCGCCGAGATCGGCAAGCGCCTGCTTGGCGAGGCGGGCGGAAACGCCGATGCGCAACGCCCCGGTCGCGAGCTTGATGAAGGCAAAGCGCCCGGAGGAATCGAGACGATCGAGCAGGTCGCGCACGAAGCTGCGTACTTCCGTGCGGCCAAGCGAATTCATCCTGACGACCACCTCGCCAAGACGCGGCTGGGCGAGCGCAGAGCGGTCGATATCGCGTTCATTATCCCAGACCAGCGAGATGGTTTCGGCGAGGTCGCCGACATAATCATAGGAGTAGCGGAAGAGCACATCGTCCATGCGCTCCAGAACCAGTTCGCGCAGCATCGCGGGCTTGACGTTGCGCACCTCCAGCGTGCCGGCAATGGCAGCAAGGCCATAGCCGCGATCAGGGTCAGGCGTGTCGCGGAAATAGTCGGTCAGCAGCTTGAGCTTGCCGTTGCGGCTGGGGGTCAAGACCAGGCGGTCGAGGAGGTCGGCGAAGGCTTTCATGCTTCAATCCCCCTCGTCCTCATAACCCACCAGGTGCAGCGGCTTGGCCTTGATGCCCTGGAGCTCGCACCAGCGCACCAGTGCCTCCTCGCGGCCATGGGTGACCCAGACCTCCTGCGGGGCAAGCTCGGTGATCGTCTCGGTCAGTTCCGGCCAGTCGCAATGGTCGGAGATGACGAGCGGCAGTTCGACACCGAGCTGTTTGGCGCGCTGGCGCACCATCATCCAGCCGGAGGCGAAGGACGGCAGCGGATCGTTGAAGCGGCGGGCCCAGCGGTCGGCAAAGGCAGAGGACGGGCCGACGACGACGGCGCCCTTGAAAATGGACTTGTCGCGGCTTTCGATCGTGGCCGGCAACAATTCGCCGAGATCGATGCCCTGGCTGACATAATAATCGCAGAGACGTTCCATCGCGCCGTGAATATAGATCGGTTCACCGTAACCGGCGTCGCGCAGCAGGCGGATGACACGCTGTGCCTTGCCGAGCGCATAGGCTCCGACGAGGTGTGTGCGTTCGGGAAACTGGCGCAACGAGGCGAGCAGCTTGCCGGTCTCGTCGATCGGATCGGGATGGTGGAAGACCGGCAGGCCGAAGGTCGCCTCGGTGATGAAGACATCACAGGGCACGGGCACATAGGCTTCGCAGGTCGGGTCGGGCCGGCGCTTGTAGTCGCCCGATACGACGATGCGCGTGCCATTCTTCTCGATGGCGATCTGGGCCGAGCCCAACACATGGCCGGCAGGATGGAAGCTTACCTTCACGCCGTTGACGACGAGTTCTTCGCCGAAAGCGACCGGCTGTTCGCTGGCAGAGAAGCCGTCGCCGTAGCGGATGCGCATGATATCAAGTGTCTGGCGGGTGGCGAGCACATTCACGTGGCCGGGACGCGCGTGATCGGAATGGCCATGGGTGATCAGCGCCCGCTCCACCGGCCGCACCGGATCGACATAGAAGCCGCCTTCCGGGCAATAGAGCCCTTCTGGGGCGGGATAGAGCAGCGCGTCTGGTCTCATGACAGCAAAGATAGTGGGAAATGCGTTTTGCGCCAGAGGGATACGCAGAACCAAATTCAGCGGTGAAGACGGGCTATGCGGCCTCTGTCCATTGCATCCGCCGCCAAGCCTCGTTAGCTTCGCCCGCGCTCGGCAAGGAAGCGGATGAGAGGCATATGAGGACTGTTTTCGGATATGCGTTGGTGGCGTTCGGGCTGGCTCTGCCTGCCGCAGCCGCGGGAACCGACTGGCAACCGAGCGAGGAAGTGAAGGCATATGCAATCGCCGGCCGCACCGGCATGCAGCTCTACCAGTCCATCGGCGAGCGCGGCCCGCAGGTCGGGCCGGGCCGGGTCATCGCGCATACGACTTTCAAGCTGACCTGGACGCGCAAATACGAACAGCAAGGCAGTGCCTGCACGCTGACTTTTGCAAAGCCGAAGCTCATCATCATCTACACGCTGCCGAAGGCGCCGAACGACCTGCCGGCGGCGACCAAGGCAAGTTGGGAGAGCTTCATAGCGGGTGTGCGCATACATGAGCGCTGGCACGGCGAGACGATCATCGAAATGGTCAAGGAGATCGAGACGCTGAGCAACGGCTTCTCCGTGCCTGATGATCCCGGCTGCAAGAAGATCAGGCCGGAGCTGACGGTGCGGCTCGGAGAGCTCTCCAACAGACAGCGTCAGCGCGGCCGGGATTTCGACCGCGTGGAAATGAGCGAAGGCGGCAATATCCAGCAGCTCATCCTGAAGCTGGTGAACGGTCCCTGAGCGGTTCAGAGCGCAGCGAGGAAAGTGTCGACGCGGCTCCAGGTGGCCTCCGCCGCCTTTGCATCGTAGTCAGGCAGCGACGGATCGGTATAGAGATGGCCGACGCCGGGATAGAGGAAGACCTCCAGGCTGATACCAGCTCTTGCGGCATGCGCGCGCCATGGAGCCACCTCGTCCGCGGGCGCGAACTCGTCGGGGTCCGCCAGATGGACCTGAAGGGGAATGCCTTCGCGCGCGTTTGCCGGAATTTCTGCGATGCCATGCAGCAAGAGGATGCCGGCCGCTTGCGGTCGTCCCGGCCAGAGGCTCGCGGCTACGCCTGCGCCCATGGAGAAGCCGCCGAGGACGGCCGATGCCGGCAAGTCGGCGATCGCCTTTTCAGCGCGCCCGCAAAGTTCGGCCCAGCCGATCTCTTTCCTGAGGGCAAAGCCTTCTTCGAGCGTGCTCCCTACCCTTCCCTCGTAAAGATCCGGCGTTACGACCTGATGGCCTGCCGCGCGCAGACGCGCCGCGGCGTCGCGTTCAAGGGACCGCAATCCGTAGACCGAGTGAAAAAGTGCAATCGCCGCCATCACCATCTCCCTGTTTTGTGGGCTAAACATAGGGTTTCTGCAACGTGAAGGCGAGCTTTAACGCACAAAAGCCCCAAATGAGCCAAAGAACCACCGGAATCGCTTTCTAGCCATTGCCGAGGCATGGCCGGAGGGGATGATGGGACGGAAGCTCAAATATGCAGGCGCGGCAATTCTCGTATTTGTCGCCGCAGTTTATCTCAACAATACCAGCTTTCTAGCCAAACATCGCGAGGGCAAGCCGTTGCTTCTGGCGCATCGCGGCATTGCCCAGCGTTTCGATGAGACGGATCTCAAGAACGACACCTGCACGGCTACACGCATGCTGCCGCCAAAGCACGACTATCTGGAGAACACGATCCGCTCTATGCAGGCGGGTTTTAATGCGGGTGCGGACGTGGTGGAGATCGATATCCACCCCACGACGGACGGGCAATTTGCCATCTTCCATGACTGGACACTCGATTGCCGGACAGATGGGCATGGCGTGACGCGGGAGCATTCCATGACCGAGATGAAGTTGCTCGATATCGGCTATGGCTACACCGCCGATAACGGCAAGACATTTCCTTTTCGTGGCAAAGGCGTCGGTCAGATGCCGACCCTGGATGAGGTGCTTTCTACCTTCCCGGACAAACATCTGCTCATCAATGTCAAAAGCCGCGACCCCGCGGAGGGCGAAAAGCTCGCTGCCGTGCTGAATGGCCTGCCGGCTGAGCGGCGCGCCAGGATCATCGTTTATGGCGGTGATGAGCCGATCGATCGCTTCAGGCAATTGGCGCCCGAGATCCGCACGGCTTCGCGCGCCAGTCTCATGGGCTGCCTTACCGGCTATATCGGCTATGGTTGGACGGGTGCGCTGCCTGCCGATTGCAGGAATGTGATGATGCTGGTGCCGATCAATTACGCGCCCTGGCTGTGGGGCTGGCCCGACAGGTTCCTCAACCGCATGCAGGATGCGAATACGCTGGTCTTCGTGATCGGCCCCTATCACGGCGGCGGCTTTTCGACCGGTATCGACAGTGCCGAACGCTTTGCGCAACTGCCAGCCAATTACTCCGGCGGCATATGGACGAACGAGATCGAGACGGTCGCCGATCTGGTGAAGTGATCAAGCGCCCCGCGCGAGCAGCATGACGACGATTTCTTCCGGCGCAACAGGCTTGGAGAAGCGATAGCCCTGCGCCTCCTCGCACCCTGCGTGGCGCAGGAAATCCAGCTGCGCATCGGTTTCCACGCCTTCGGCGAGCACTGAGAGCTTCAGTGTCTGGGCAAGCGAAATGACGGCCGACGCGATGGCAACGGCAGTCGTATCTGCAGGCAGAGCCTCGACCAGCGAGCGGTCCATCTTCAGCCGGTCGAAGGGAAAGGTCTTCAATGCGGCAAGCGAGGAATAGCCGGAGCCGAAATCATCGATCGACAGGCGCACACCGAGCGCGCGCAGAGAGAGCATGATGGCGAGCGCTCTGGCCGCATCCTGCATGATGACGCTTTCGGTCACCTCCAGCTCCAGCCATCGCGCATTGAGCCTATGGCTGTCGATCGCCTCGGCGACGTGGGAGGCGAAGTCCGGATCGGCAAACTGCTTGGGCGAGACATTGACGGCAATGGTCAGTGGCGTCAGGCCCATGTCCTGCCAGGCGCGAGCCTGGCGACAGGCCTCGTTCAGCACCCACAGGCCGAGCGGCACGATGAGACCGGTTTCCTCCGCAAGCGGAATGAAATTGGCAGGCGGTATCACGCCCTTCGTCGGATGGTTCCAGCGCACCAGTGCTTCGAGGCCGGTAACGCGGCCTGTCGTGACATCGACCTGCGGCTGATAGAGCAGGAAAAGCTGGTGGGCGACGATCGCCTGGCGCAATTCCTCCTGTTCGGTGAGCGGCAGGTCGACGGAATCGCTTACAACGCCGTCGTGATATTGCAGCGTATTCCGACCGAGCTGCTTGGCGCGGTACATGGCGCGATCGGCATTGGTGAGCAGTTCGTCCGGTGTGGCGCCGTCCCATGGGAAGGCGGCGATGCCGATGCTCGAGGTGACAGCGATTTCACCCACAACGGAGCGGACCGGCTTGGAAATCGCCTTCTGCAGATCGCGCAGGCGCCGCATGATGCCGGCATCGTGACTGGACTGGTGGACGAGCACGACGAGGAATTCGTCACCGCCGAGGCGTACGACCATATCCGAAGCCCGTACGCAATTCGCCATGCGCGTGGCGGTTTCCTTCAGCACCTCGTCGCCGGCGGCGTGGCCGCTCGTGTCATTGATCTCCTTGAAATTGTCGAGATCGATGTAGGCAACGGTGACCTTGCGGTTGTTGCGCCGGGCCTGATCGAGGATCTTCGCCATGCGCTCCTTCAGAAAAGCACGGTTCGGCAGGCCCGTAAGATCGTCGTGATGGGCCATGAAATGAATGCGGTCATCGACACGCTTGCGCTCTACGGCAATGCCGGCGACGTGGGTGGCGAGCGCCACCAGTTTCATTTCGTGTTCGGTGGGGCGCCGCGTCTCTTTCGAATAAAGCGCGAAGGTGCCGAGGACATTCTTCTGCGAGGTGCAGATCGGCGTCGACCAGCAGGAGCGGAAGCCGAACTGGCTGACCATCGCCCGGAAATCCTCCCAGAGCGGGTCGGCCATGACGTCCTCGACGATGACGGTTTCGCCACGCCAGGCTGCCGTGCCACAGGAGCCCACCTTCGGGCCGATGACAACGCCGTCGATCATGCGGCTGTAGGCGCCGGGCAGATTGGGAGCCGCGCCGTGGTAGAGCCGCGTACCCTCGCTGTCCAGCAGCAGCACGGAGCCGGAAATGCCGGTCATCTGCCGCTCGATCATCAGCACCAGCGCTTCGAGGATCATCGGCAACGGTTCATTGCGGGCGATCATTTCCAAGAGGTTCGCCTGGCCGCGATAGAGCTCCTCCTGCCGCTTGCGCTCGGTAATATCGCGGGAGACGCCGATGAGCCCGACGACTTCGCCGCGATCGTTGCGCAGCGGTATCTTGGAGGTCAGGCGGCACATGGTACCGCCACCAGGCAGCGGCACGAATTCCTCCAGGTCTATGCGGGGCTCGCCGCCCGACATGATCTCCTGCTCGACATCGAAATACCGGCGGGCCGTCTCAAAATCGAACAGGTCGAAATCACGCTTGCCGGCGATCTCGGCAGCGTTCTCAAATCCGTGGCTGCGCGCCGTGACAGCATTGGCGAAAACGAAGCGGCCGTCGCGATCCTTGACGTACAGAAAATCGGGAAGCTCGTGGACGATCGCCTTGAGGCGGAGGTTCTCTATGCCCTCGGAAAGATGGTGCGCGGTCGCCGCCATCATTGCCTCGGTGGCAGCTACGATACGTTGTGTCTCGGCACTGAAGCTATCACCAGATTCCCAACGCCGGGCACCAATTCCATTCATGACGCTGTTCTCCCGGTAACCTCAGGCGCTGTCCACAATAGTCATAATTGAAACCGCTTTCCAAAATAGCGAGCATTTCCTTCAGGTTGTTTAAATGGAAAGGTGAACAAGACGACAATATCCGAGAGGTTGCGTTTCTTACTCGACCGACGGTTATTCTTCTTTTGCGGATATGCATCAAAAGAGGACATTTCTACTGGCATGTTTCCTGCGTGGGCACCGATATGAAGAAAGATTTCAGCAAAATCTCCCGGCGAGATCTGCTTGGCATGCTGGCCGCCTCCGCGGCAGCCATGACGGCGGCTCCCGTTGGTGCGGAGCAACCCGATCTGCGCGGCTCGATCAATGCGGTCCGGTATCGCGCCGTTCCCGAGAGCGGCGACAGGAAGAACCGTAACCTGCAGCAGATGATCGAGCAGGCGGCTCGCGAGAACGCACCGGTCTTCCTGCCGCCGGGCACCTACCCGATCTCCAACCTGACCTTGCCGGACAATACGCGCATCAGTGGCGTGCCCGGTGCGACGCGGATCGTCTATACCGGCGAAGGCCATCTCTTCGCAGCCGAAAATGTCGGCCGCATCGAGCTTTCCAACCTCGTGATCGACGGATCGAACCGCTTGCTTGCGGACTATGCCGGCGGGCTCGTCCAGTTCACCGGTGTCGGTGAGGTCCTGATCGACAATTGCGAGATCATCGGCAGCCGCAAGCACGCCCTGCAACTCGAGCGCTGCGGCGGGCGGATCGAGCGCAGCACGATTTCCGCCGCCGGACAGTCCGGTATCTATGCGGTGGAATCTTCGGGACTTGAAATATCGGGCAATACGGTTTCGGATTGCGGCAATGGCGGCATTCTGGTGCACCGCTGGAAGAAGGCCGAGGATGGCACGGTCGTGTCCGGCAACCGCGTTTTCAATATCCGCGCCAATGATGGCGGCACCGGCGAGAACGGCAACGGCATCAATATTTTCCGCGCCGATGGCGTAACGGTGACGAACAATCAGATCTCCGACTGCGCCTTCACCGCTGTTCGCGCCAATTCCGGCTCCAACATCCTGATCAGCAACAACCAATGCCGCCGCTCCGGCGAGACGGCGATCTACGTGGAGTTCGAATTCGTCGGCGCGGTCGTCTCCGGCAATGTGATCGACGGGGCGGCAAACGGCATATCGATTGCCAATTTCGACCAGGGCGGCCGACTGGCAAGTGTGACGGGCAATGTCATCCGCAACCTGACGCTCAAGGGGCCTTACAAGCACGAGGTCGGCTTCGGCATCGGTATTGCGGCGGAGGCCGATACTCTGGTGTCTGGCAATGTCATCGAGGATGCGCCGCGCTGGGGGCTGCAGATCGGCTGGGGGCCTTATCTGCGCAATGTCGTCGTCAACAGCAATGTCGTGCGCAAGTCGCCGGTTGGCTGCGCGGTCTCGGTTGCCGAGGGCGCCGGTTCCGCCGTGATCACCGACAATATCTTCCAGGAGATGGGCAAGGGCGCTGTGATGGGGTTCGCGTGGGAGAAGCAGGTTTCTGACGAGCTTGCTGACAATAACTCCCGCTATAAGCAGCTGACCGTCGAGCGAAACCGGATTTCCTGAGTGCTATCAAAAGCTTTCATCGACATATCATCCGCGGATGCTTTCTTCACGATCGCGCTGGCTTTAGGGTCGGCGCACCAAAGAAGAGGGACATTTCCATGCTGACGATTTATGGGGTTTACCGCTCGCGTTCGGCCCGCATTTACTGGATGGCCGAGGAACTCGGGATCGAATTCGAGTCCGTGCCGGTGTTGCAGGCCAAACGGCTTGCCAATCCGCTCTCGCCGGACGCGCCTATCAATACTCTGTCGCCGAAGTTCCTTGCGTTGAACCCGATGGCATTGATCCCCGCCGTCAAGGACGGCGATCTCGTGCTGAATGAGTCGCTGGCAATCAACCTTTACCTCGCACGCAAATATGGCGGCGAGCTCGGCGGCAATACCGTCGAGGAAGACGGTTTGATGACGATGTGGACGGTCTGGGCGGTTTCCGAACTCGATGGCAATACGGGCAAGATCGTCTCGACCTATGATGACGGCAGGGAAAACACCGAGGCAGGACGCGCGGTGATCGATGTCGCGTGCCGTACCATGAAGCGGCCGCTCTCGGTTCTCGAAAAGCATCTCGACGGCAAGGACTGGATCGTCGGCGGACGTTTCACGGTCGTCGATCTCAACATCGCGGAAGTGCTGCGCTATGCCCAGAGCGAAACCGCGCTCTTCGAGGCACATCCGAATATCGACGCCTGGATCAAGCGTTGCCAGTCGCGCCCGGCCTATCTGGAAATGCAGCGCAAGCGCTCACTGGAGCCGATCGAGATTTGAGAATCAGCCGAAGATCGCGGCTGTTTCAGCCATTTGCTCGCGAATCCAGGCCTTGAAGTCACGTACCTTCTTCGGCTCACGGCTGCCTTCGGCTGTTACGAAATAATAGCCGTCGCCGGTATTGGCGCGGATGCCGAAGGGTGCGACCAGCCGGCCCTCCTGCAGGGAAAAGCCCGCAAGCGTCTGCCAGGCAAGCATCACACCCTGCCCGGCAATCGCCGCATCGAGGCAAAGCGAGGCATCGTTGAAGCTGTGGCGTACTGCGGGCGGGGCACCGGATAGGCCGGCCGCCTGCATCCAGACATCCCATGTGAACATGGCATGGGCATCGATGACGGCCGGGAGCTTCAGGATATCGGCCGGCCTCTTCAGTTTCGCGGCCATCTGCGGAGAACAGACGGGAAAGACCTGCTGATCCAGAAGGTGCTCGATCCTCACGCCGGGCCATTGACCCTTGCCGACGCGGATCGCGACATCGATATCGGAGGCGGCCGGATTGATGAGCCTCGTCGTCGCATCGAGGCGCAGGTTGATTTCCGGGTGGCGCTCCATGAAACGGTCCAGCCGGCAGACCAGCCAGCGGGCGGCGAGAACGGGTGCTACCGAAATGGTCAGAATGCATTCGTCCTTTCGCTGCGCCATCGAGACAGCTTCCGAAAGACGGAGGAAGCCTTCGTTCAGGGCGGCAAGGACAGGTGCGCCTGCTTCCGTTACCAGCATGCCTTTCGGCGTGCGCTCGAAGAGCAGTCGGCCAAGCTGGGCTTCGGCCTTGATGACCTGCTGGCTGACGGCGCCGACGGAAACGCCAAGTTCATCCGCCGCCGCCTGAAGCGAGCCAAGCCGGCCGACGGCTTCCAGTGCGCGAAGGCCGTTGAGATGCACGGAGTTGAGATTTCTCATATAGTTTTCCTATAGCAGGAAACCGGTAATCTCAATTGAAAAGCAAGCGTTCGCGGCTGATATTGCGATCATTGGACGCCGATCTTCATTCCATGACTAGATTGGACGGCCGGCCAACTGAAATCCGTAGCGCCAAAAGCCGAGCTGCGCCCTCAGAAAGCGAGAGCAAGATGTCGTTGCTGAAGTTTTTCTTGAACGAATCCAACCCTGTCGCCAGGGTACCGCACAGCGAACATGACAGGGGTGACGATCTTCTCGATCACCCGGATATCGCCTCGATGTCGCAGCGGGAGCTTGCCGATCTGCCGCTGCCGGTCCCCGCGCCCGGACGCCCCCTGCAACGACAACTAGAGAAATGCGCCTGAACATATGATAGAATCTGCCCGGGGACGATTCAGGGCGGACATTACGATGGAAAGCATAGCGAGCATTCTGGCGCGATTGAAGCGGTTGACAAAGGAGGCTGGCCTTTCCGGCATCGAGGAAAGCACGTCTTATGGCAACCTGGCGCTGAAGGTCGGGGGCAAAAGCTTCGTCGCGGTCAAGAACGACGAAACGGTGGTGATCTCGATCCCGATCGACCACAAGGAACATCTATTGACGATGGCGCCAGACATCTACTTTCAGACGAACCATTATGTCGGCTGGCCGCACCTGCCCGTGCGGATCGCCGCCATCGGCGACGATGAACTCAAGCAGCGACTGATCGACGCCTGGACGTACCGGGCGCCGAAGAAGCTGATATCTGCTTACCGTGCTCAGGCCTTTTCACGTGCCAGCGCGCGCTGAACAGCAGGGCGTTCCAGCATGCGGGCATAATGCGCGCTGATCCCCGGGAAACGCGCGGGATCGACGCCATCGGACGGCAGCCAGCCGGTCATGACGAAAAGATAGGGGTCGGCGACCGTATAACTGTCACCCATCACCCATGGCCCCCTGAACAGGGCGGCCTCGATAAGCTCAAAGCTTTCACCCATGGTCTGCGGCACCTTGGCCTTCATGGATTCCAGGGCAGCTTCGTCATCAGCCCAGCGGGAACCGCGCGGGCGGTGGGCGTGGTTCACATGCACGGTGGAAGAGATGTATCCGTTGAAAGCCTGCAGCCGGGCAAACTCGAACGGATCGTCTAGCGGGGCGAGTTTCGCGGTCGGCGCCGTCTGCGCGATGTAGGCGAGAATCGCCGTCGACTCCGTCAGTACGCCACGGTCGGTGAGGAGCGCCGGAACGCGGCCCTTCGGATTGATCTTCAGAAATGCTTCCGAGCGCTGCTCGTTCTCCCGCGTATTGACCTTCTTCGTATCGAAGGAAAGGCCGGATTCCTCCAGGGCAATAAGGCTTGCGAGAGCGCAGGTACCCGGTGCGAAATAGAGTGTGTGCATAATGAGACTCCCCTTTCGGGGAGCCTTATAGCGCGAGTTTCAGGACCGGCGAAAGACGCCGGGGCGCTTTCTCTTCTGCGTCTCGGGAAGAAGAGGCAGGGCCTCAAGCACAACCCGGCACATCCTCCAGCCGATGCCAGACGGGAATGCCGCGCTCGGTGGCGATGCGGACGTCATTATCGGCACCCTTGGAGTCGCCCGGCAGGCGCAGAACGCCCTCGCAAAGCTGCAGCAGCCTGCCTGCGACCGGATGGAAGATTTCCTCGTAGAGATCGTCACCCACCGACTTGCCGCCGGCGGCGTTCCACACCGGCAATGCCACCCATTCGCCGATCATGGGCACATGGCCAGCCTTGAACAGCGCGTGCGACGGCTCCTCGAGGCGCTTGAGATTGGCAGCCATCTTCGTCGGGTCATCGCCCGTCCCGGACCTGTAAGGCCCGGCAATCAAAATCAACATGATCTACTCCATCAAGTCCCGGCCTCATGCACGGGATTTCGCGAAAATGCACGATATTTCTTGAATGTCGAGTCAATTCGTGCATATTCACGATATTCCGTAAATTTTCGTGCAAGAACATTCATGCTGACCAGCCAACGCAAGACCCTCATTCTCGACATCCTGCGCCGCGACGGGCAGGTCATCGCCAAGCGCGTGGCGGAGGATTTCGAGCTTTCGGAAGACACGATCCGCCGCGACCTCCGCGAAATGGCGGCGGAAGGGCTATTGAAGCGCGTGCATGGCGGCGCCTTGCCCATTGCCCCCGACCTGCCAGACTTCACGGCCCGCCGCGACGTCGCTTCCGACGTCAAGGCGCGGCTCGGCGCGAGGGCGGCGCAGATGGTGAAGGCCGGACAGATGGTATTTCTCGACGGCGGCACGACGACGGCAGAAGTTGCCCGTCACCTGCCGCGCGACATCGCCTTCACGATCGCCACCCACAGCCCGACGATCGCCGCCGAGTTGGAGCATCACCCGACGGCCGAGGTGATCCTCTGCGGCGGCAGGCTCTACAAGCATTCCATGGTGGCGACAGGCGCGGTCGCAATGGCTGCAATCTCCGCTCTGCGGCCGGATCTCTTCTTCCTCGGCGTGACGGCCGTCCATCCCGTGCACGGATTTTCGACCGGGGATTTCGAGGAGGCGGCCATCAAGCGGCATATCGCCCGGTGTTCGGCGGAGACGCATGTGCTGCTGACGGCGGAGAAATTCGATCTCGTTTCACCCTGCACAGTGCTTGCCGCAAGCGAAGTGGCGGGGCTGATCGTGCCCGCAGAAATGCCTAGGGAAAGGCTTCAGCCCTACGCCGAACTCAATGTCGCAATTGCCTCAGCTTGACCCGCTTTCGGCGGAGCGGAGGAACGATGCCCGGCGGCAGCAGGCTGAGGACAAGCGCGGCGATGAAAACCATAAGCACGAAGACACCAGGCAGGACATTGCCGAGCCCAAGCGTCAGTATCTCGTGGAAGCGTGGCTGGACATTCGCAATGATGGCCGCGAGCGCCGGCATGCCTAGAAGCTTAGCCACCATCGATGAAAGCCAGTTCATTTCAGCAACAGCGGCGAGAACGCCATAGAAGGCCGCGGCGTAGACAATGCCGCGTAGGACAGTCGAGGCGCCGAGGGGCCTAGTGCCATCATCCTCGAAGGGAATGGCAAGATAGGCAAGCAAGGAGGCGAGAAACAGGAAAGCCAACGGAAGTGCTTCAGATATCGCGGCCCATTGCAGGCGTTCGCCGGTCGCGACGAACAGCAGGAAGGGCATGGAGGCCACAAACCACAGGATTACCGGCAGCCCCCAAAGCCGCAGCAGCGAAAGATAGCTCAGCCGCAGCAGCGCAGCGCCAAACAGAATCCCGATCGCAATCCACACGCCTGCAGTTTTCAGCGTACCGGCCATGAACTGCACCACCGGCATGCAGGAGCCGGCCATTTCCACACAATTGGAGAGCTGGACCGCAAGCCAGGTGAAGTAATCGAAGCAGAGCGTAAAGAACATCAGGAGGGTGATGCCAGTCAGCATCCACCACAAATAGCGGCCTGCGAACATGTTCTGCCCTCGCAGATCAGGAGGAACCGTATTCATGCGCTCCGTCGCGGCGAAGACACGGCTGACCGCCGGACGTGCCTCCATTTATATTAGGTAATTCTTATTTTTTTATAACTTATATATTTAACAATGCAGCGATCGGGGCAGCGATCAGGCAAAGGCATCTGTCACCCTGACATCACCGACATGGATGCCGTTCCAGTTGCGCATCGATTTATTTGCCATAGCGCTCAGCGCGGCATGTTCCTTGCCGCCCTTCTCGAAGTGGCGTGCAAGCGTCGCGGCAACCATGGCCTCGGCAGCGCGCGTGGTGCCGTCATCACACTTCAATGCGATTGCAATTCCCTGTTCCGGGATAGCCGCGCAGAAGACACCTTCCGCGCCCGTCTTGCAAAAGATCCGTCCGGGGGCGATCTGCATCAGTTCGGTGCAGGCACGGCCGGTGCCGGCCACATAGAAGGGCTCGGCCATGCAGGCTTCGATGAGCCGGCGGGAAGCTTTCGCGCGTTCGGGGCCGAGGCCATTACCCGTCGCCATCTTCGCAAAGCCATGAGCAAGTGCTTTCAGCGGCACGGCATAGGTCGGAATGGAGCAGCCGTCGGTGCCGCAGACATCATGACCGAGTGCGGCGCCCGTCAGGTCCCCCATGGCGTCTCGGATCTGCTGCTGCAGCGGATGATCGTAGCTGACATAACCCTTGCTATCGATATCCTGATGGCAGCAGACGCAGATGAAACCGGAATGCTTGCCGGAGCAATTGTTATGAAGCGCCGTCGGCTTCTCCAGCGTGCGCGCCTGATGGATCAGCGTCTTCTGGTCCGAAGACCAATGCGCGCCGCATTCCAGCGCCCCCACGTCACGGCCGGCACGCGAGAGCATGGAGGCGGCAAGCGCCACATGTTCATCCTCGCCGCTATGCGAGGAACAGGCGAGCGCCAACTCCCTGTTGCCGAAGCCATAGGCATCCGCCGCGCCGCTTTCGAGCAGCGGCAGGGCCTGCATGGCCTTGCAGGCCGAGCGCGGGAAGACACTTGCTTCGATATCGCCACGCGAAAAGGCGACACGGCCATCGCCATCCACGACCGCAACAGAACCGCTGTGACGGCTTTCGACAAGGAGGCCCCTGGTGACTTCGACGAGGACGGGATTGGGCATGGCAAGGATCCGGATGTGGGTAAAGAGACTGCAGGAGGCATAGCCCCTCCATCTCTGAAAGCCAACGGAATTCGCGCCTGATGCCGGCCAATCACAGCATCTAAACAGCGATCACACGAAGTGACCGGCGGTGCGTCAAACTATCGTTTTCCGTGTGGACGCTATGGGGCTAAAGGTGGGGTATCAGGACTCGTTTTCATGCCATCCTCATTCTCTTCCATCATCCGCGACAGCCGCATCCGCATTCCAACCGTCACGCTGGTGGCGCTCGCCTTCACCTATGCGTCGACCGTTCCCTACCAGTCGATTATCGGCATCAGCGAACTCGGCATGAGTGACGGCGCCTATTCGGCGCTGGTCTTCTTTGCTGCCATCGTCAATGTCTCGATCAGCCTGACGCTCGGCATATGGTCGGACAGGCTGACGGAAAGACGGCCGCTGGTGCTTGCGCTTTCTATTGCCGGTATGATCGGCTTCGGATCGATAGCGCTCATCCATAGTCCCGCTGTCTTCATCTTCTCGGTGCTGTTCCTCGTGCCGATGAGCAATTCCACCTATTCGCTGCTCTTTGCCAGCGTGCGGGCGCGCACCAACCAGCTGGTCCGCAGCGAAGCGGTCGCCATCACCTCGACAGTGCGCGCACTCTATTCGGGGTCCTGGGCGGTGGCGCCCGGGCTGGTCGGGCTTGCGCTGGTCACTTCGCCATCGATGACGCCGGCTTATGGCGTGGCGGCGGTGGCAAGCCTCATCTGCTTCTGTCTCTATTTCTTCTTTGCGCCCGGCAATGGACCGGTACGCGAAACGATCCCCAACCAGCCGGGCTTCTTCGCTTCACTGAAGCGGGTCTTTGCGCCCGATGTTTTCATCCGTGTTTTCGTCATGTCGCTGCTGCTCGGCCTGCAGCGGCTGAGCGGCATGGTTTCGCCGCTCATCGTCGTGCACAAGATCGGCGGCAGCGTCGTCGATGTCGGCTTTCTCTCGGGCCTGACGGCTTTTCTCGAAATGCCCTTCATGATGATGTGGGGGCTTGTACAGCGACGTTTCCGCACTGTGCATGTATTGGCTTTCGGCTCGGTGCTCTACTGCCTCTATCTGGTGCTGCTCGGCTTTGCCACCGCACCCTGGCAGCTCTATGCGCTGCTCGGTCTCAATGCCTGTGGGGCTGCTGCCATCCTCAGCCTGCCGATCACCTATCTGCAGGACCTCATCGCCGACCGGCCGGGTCTCGGCAGTTCGCTCATCTCGCTCAACACCTTTATAGGCATTGGCGTTGCCGCAGGTCTTTTCGCGCTCGGAACAGCGGTAACGGATTATTCCGGTACGGCCTTTGTCGGGGCGGCGACAGGCATCGCCACCATCGTGATCCTGCTCTATCTGGAAAGCGGCAGCGGCGTGCGCCAGCCTGCCTAAGTCATCGCGGTGTGATGCGATAGGCGCAGCGTCGTGCCCCAAGCAGGATGTGTTCGCTGCGCTCGACCCTGGCCGAAAGCACGCTGCGGAAAGTATCGAGCTCGGAACGGCAAAAACCGGCGCAGGCGGTTGCCGCCGCGCAGATCGGACAATGGTTCTCGACCAGCATCAATGATCCATCCTCCTCCTGCCAGCTATCGGCCATATAGCCCTCGCGGCTGCGGATGGCGGCCAGCCCCTCCACGCGGGCAGCAAGATCCGGCTTGTCTGCGAGTTCGTCGCGATAGCGCTGCAGCGTTTCGTTTTCGCGCGCAGTTATGACGGTATCGAGTGCTGCGGGGCCGAGTTGCTGAACCACCGTTGTCAGCAACGTCGCCGTGAGCTCGGCGTGGCCGTCAGGGAAATGACTGTTACCTTCCGCTGTCAGATGCCAGAGCTGGCTCGGACGCCCCCTGCCCCTGGCGGCGACGCTGACGGGCTCCACCAGCCCCTCCTCGGCCATCTTCGCAAGCTGCTGGCGAGCGGCTTCGCCGGAAATACCGAGCGCATCGCCGAGCGCAGCAGCAAGCTGCGGCCCTTCTGTCTTCAACAGGATCAGGATACGATTGACAGGGGACTGGCGCATATTTTCCAAGTTATCTCTTGTTTTAATCCGGTGCTCATGCAATTTTCCAATTCATAACTTGGAAAATAATCACGGGTCAGGAAAAACGCAAGGATTCATCATGTCCGAGACCGCCTTGGAACCGTCAGGCTCGACCACTTCCGTCTTCCAGCTGTTTTCTCCCACGCTTCTGCCGGCGACGCTGATGCTTGGCGGCGGCATGACAATCTCTGCCGTGGAAAGCTACATTACAGCAACGATCGCGCCGAGCATTGTGCGCGATGTCGGTGGGCTGGAGCTGTTTTCACTGGTCACGACGCTTTATATCGCCGCCACCATATTGGGCGCGATCTTCATGGCCATGCGGCCAAGGACTATCGGGCTGCGCAGTGTCTATGTCATCGCGGCTGTGATCTTCGGCGTCGGCAGCCTGCTTTGTGCGGCTGCACCTTCAATGCCGGTCGTGCTGATCGGCCGTACGGTGCAGGGTTTCGGCACCGGCGCACTCGCCGCCCTTTGCTACGCCTTCATCCGTTTTGTCTATCCAGAACCGCTCTGGCCCAAGGCGTCCACGCTCTATGCGGCGATCTGGGGTATTTCGACCGTCATTGGCCCGACGCTCGGCGGCTTCTTTGCGCATGGCAGCGCCTGGCGCTACGCCTTCGCCGTGCTTGTCCCGCTCGGCGTATTGATGGCGGTGCTGGCGCCGCGGCTCCTGCCGCAGGCCAAGGACGACCGGGAACACACAAAAATGCCGGTCGCGCAGATCTGCCTGCTGCTTGCAGCGGTGCTGCTGGTCTGCACCGCTGGCACAATCGAGTTGACGACTGCCAAGATTGGGCTGATCGGCGTTTCAATCGTCGCCGTCGGCGCCATGCTCGTCATGGAACGCAGGGGAAACAACCGGTTGCTGCCCTTGGGCGCGGTGACACTGAGCCAGCCGATATCGCGTGTCTATCTGACGATGCTCGGCCTCAACTTCGTTCTCGTCAGCGATATCTTCATTCCCTATTTCCTGCAGGTTCTGCACGGGGTAACGCCGCTGATTTCGGGCTATCTGGTGGCTCTCGTCGCGCTCGGCTGGACGGTGGCGGCCTTTTTCAGCGGCTCCTTCTCCGGCAGGAAAGCCAACGCCGCGATCATTGTGGGCTGTTCGACCGAAGCCGCAGCGACAGCCATGCTGGCCGTCTTCCTTGCCCGCGAGAACCCTGAGGCGCGCCTCATCATCCTCGCACCGGCGGCCGTCGCCATGTTCATGATGGGTTTTGGTGTCGGCCTCGGCTGGGCACATCTCGTCGCCAAGGTGCTGAAGCTGGTAGCCGACAGCGAGCAGGACAAGGCTTCAGCCGCCATCCCGACCATAAGCTCGCTCGGCAGCGCTTTCGGCGCGGCCTTCGCCGGTGTCATTGCCAACGGCACGGGACTGGTTGAGCCGGGCGGCATTGCGGGTGCATTGTCTGCGGCGAGCTGGCTCTATCTCATCATGGCATTGCCCGGGTTGATTGCGACAGGCGCAGCGCTGTCGCTCACAGCATCGAACCGAAAATCGGAATCGATTTTCGGAAAGCCCGATGCGTAGATTCAAAGAGTTAGAGTATGTCGCGATCGCAAAACCGCTATACACTCTTGTGCGACACGCTTCAGCCGAGTTTCAGCATGATCTTGCCGATGTGGTTGCTGCTCTCCATCAGCCGATGAGCGGCCGCTACATCCTCGAATGCAAAGGTCTCGTAGATGACGGGTGCGACCGTGCCGGCTTCCAGAAGCGGCCAGACCTCGGAGAGAAGATCGTCGCGGATCGCCCGCTTCTCCTCCGCCGTGCGCGGGCGCATGGTGGAGCCTGTCACAGTCAGGCGCTTGACCATGATCGGCGCCAGATTGACCTTTTCGGCAACCGCGCCCTGCAGGAAGGCGATGATGGAGAGGCAGCCGTCCTTGGCCAGCGAGGCGATGTTCTTCTCGAAATAGGCGGCGCCAATCATATCGAGGACGATATCGACACCATGGCCGGTTTCTTCCCTGATGACGGCGGCGAAATCTTCCTGCCTGTAGTTGATGGCGCGCCTGGCGCCAAGCCTCTCGCAGGCCTCACACTTTTCCTTCGAGCCGGCGGTCGCATAAACCTCGGCACCGAAAGCCTTGGCGAGCTGGATCGCGGTCGTGCCGATGCCGCTGGAGCCGCCATGGATCAGCACTTTCTCGCCTTCCGTCAGGCCGGCCATCTGAAAAAGGTTTGCCCAGACGGTAAAGAAGGTCTCGGGAAGGGCCGCTGCCTTCACCGCATCGAACCCTCTCGGGAAGGGCAGAGCCTGACCGGCCGGCAGAAGGCAATACTCGGCATAAGCGCCGCCATTGGCTAGGCCGCAGACCTTTTCGCCCAGCGAATAACCCGTCACGCCAGGCCCGATCGCGACCACTTCCCCGGCGAGTTCGAGGCCGAGAATGGGGCTCGCATCTTTCGGCGGCGGATAGCTGCCCTGGCGCTGTGAAATATCGGGCCGGTTGATGCCGACCGCTTCGGTGCGGACGAGGATCTGACCTTCCGACGGCGCCGGCACAGGTCCATCCGCAATGACCATTGCCTCCGGCCCACCGAACGAGGGCACATCGACAAAACGCATACGCGACGGCAACGACATGACCGGCTCTCCCTATTCCTAAGCAATGGAGATAAATCAGGGTCCGTAGCTTGGGAAGGCCGGAAGTGGCAGAGGCGTCAATTCGCCTCGCCTAACGTATGGAATACGAGGCCTTCGTCGCTCTCCTTGGCGCTCGACTTCACCTGGGCGATCTCGGCGCTGACCCGATTGATATCGTCGATAACCAGACCCTCGGACAGTTCCAGTACGCCGATCGAGCAGCGCATCAGTGGGAACAAGGCTTCCGCACCGGCACGATCGTGCCCGCGGATGCGGCCGGCGGCGCGGTCCTTATCCGAATAGAGATCGAGCACGTCGTCATGGAAGTCGCTGATGAGACGATCGAGGATTTCCGTCAGTTCCTCCTTCGTCCAGCCGACGACGCCGATGAAGAAGTCATCGCCGCCGACATGGCCGAGGAAGTGGCGCTCGGCGAAGAAGTAGCGGCGCATCAGCGCGGCAAAGAGCGAGATCGCATGGTCGCCGAGGTGGAAGCCGTAGGCATCGTTGAAGGGCTTGAAGTTGTCGAAGTCGCAATAGCAGAAGTGGCGCACTTCATCGCCGTCGCGTCCGGAATGGCGCATGAAGTCGCGGATGGCGCGGTTGCCCGGCAGGCCGGTCAGCGGGTTCTGATCCTGCGCCGTCTTCAGTTGCTTCTCGTTGATGACCTTGATGAGCGAGGCGGCGGAAACGACACCGGCGTAGCGCATGTTGTCGGTGAGGATCAGGCAGTTGCTTCCTTCCATATTGGCGAAGATCGCCATCAGCTGATCGGCGTCGCTGTCGAGGCCGACGATCGGCGCGCGCTCGACGAAATGTGATATGGCGCGCTCGTAGACCTTGTTCTTCAGAAGATCGCGGCCGAAGGGCTGGTAGATATATTCCTTGAGGTGATGCTCGTGGATGATGCCGCGCGGCTCACCATTGGCATTCAGGACCGGGAAATAGGCCTGGCGGGGATTGCGGCGGAAGAGCTCGAAGACCGTATCGATGGCGTCGCTCTCGTAGACGGTCGGCAGCATTTCGATCTGCTTGCGGATGAGGATTTCGTCGAGCGACTGGCTGGTGCCCTTGTTCTTGCCGAGTTCCTGCAGATGCGGGAAGGCCGGCACCAGTTCCGAAAGATGCGTGGACGGGCGGGAGATGAACCAGCCCTGCACGAGATCGACGCCATAATCTCGGCAGACGATGAATTCGGCTTCCGTCTCGATACCCTCGGCGATCACGCGGGTGCCGAGGACATGAGCCATATTGACGATACTCTTCAGCAGGTGCCGCTTGCGCGGGCTGCGATCGATATCGGCGACGAAGTGGCGGTCGATCTTCAGGTAATCGACGGAATAGTCGCAGAGCAGTTTCATTTCGCCGTGACCGACACCGAAATCGTCGATCGCCAGTTTGAAACCAGCCTTGCGCAGGCGCGAGACGAGCTCGGCGAATTCGGGCACGCTGGTATTGTCGAAGCGCTCGGAGAATTCGAAGCAGACGGAGGATGGGGGGATATTGGCCGTTTTCAACTGCAGAAGCAGGCTCTCGAGAAGGCGATTGCCCAGCGGGATCAGGCGGACATCGAGATTGAGAAACAGCGTCGCGGTTGCGAAGTTCGACAGCGTGGCAAATTTGGCGAGCGCTCGGCTGGCCACCATTTGCTCGAGCTGCAGAAGCTGTCCGTTCTCATGGGCTTCGTCGAGGATTTCGATCGGCGTCTCGAAGCCGATACGCTCCTGCCCGCGCATGAGGGATTCATAACCGAAAACCGTGCCGGTACCGGCTTCGACAATCGGCTGAAACGCATTTTCAATGACGAGTTTGGCGAGGGTGACGATCTGATCGCTGGCGTAACGACGCACGACACCCGGTTTGACGCTGGCAGCCAAAGACATGCCAATCTCCACTGTGACCTTTTCTTTTTCGGCCGGACAATGGAGCAGAAGGGTCAACGAACCCTTTCGTCAGTGTGAAACTTTCATGACCGCGCAAACGCTTATGCACGCAGCGCGCTTATTAGATTTTTTGATCTTACAATCAACGGCTTGGCTAGGCCGAACGGCGATGCTCGGCTTCGTGATCGGCGAACATATCGGCGACGCATCTGCCGCTGCCGGGTGCGCTTTCGTCAGCAAGGACTTCGCTGCTGTATTCGCCCAGTTTGCGGGCGGCATCCCACAGTCGCAGTGCCTCGCGCACGACTTCGCTGCTCGATGCATATCCACCTTGATCAACAGCATCGCGGATGCCGGCTGCCTGGAGCGGTGAGATGGAAACGGTGACCATCGGCATGGAATTCTCCTCCCATTCTATTTCGGCAGAGACTGCCTCGGGGGTCCATTTTCGGCTTCTCAAGGCGACAAGCGCCAATGCCGAAGTGCCTGAGCACAGGAGGCGGCTCTTCTGCGAAGCCGATCTCCAGCGGAGAACATTAGTCCCCCGTCATGACCTTGTCAAAAAAGAAACGGCCGGATCGAACCATCATCCCGCCTCTCTCCAAAGTCTCAAGAGCGGATACGTAGGCCGAAGGCGAGCATTGTCCAGCCCTGAACGATGAGATCGATTGCCAGGAAGAGGCCAAGGATCCAGAGGCTGTTGACAGGCCAGCCAAGCGCGATCACGAAGCCTGCGAGAGCAGTGATGAGGCCGCTCGCAACAATCCAGGCCCAGCCCTTGAGGGGCCGCATGCGGATGCCGACGAAGAGCCGGAAGACACCGGCAATGAGCAGCGCGATGGCCAGAAACAGGGTCAAGGCGGCAGATGTGAGGATGGGATTGATGAAAGCACAGATGCCGGCGAGCACATAGAGCACGCCGCTCAACGCCCAGAAGAGCACATGATCCCAACCACGCACCTGGAAGGCATGGACGAGATAGATGACACCGCCTGCCAGCATCAGCATGCCGACATAAAAGACCGAAGCGACGGTCGCCATCAGCAGGTTGCTGACAGCGATGAGACCGCAAATGAGAAGCAGCACGCCGAGACCGGCGAACCAGGCCCATTTCGACCGCAGCGGGGATGCGGACATTCCGTCATAAATATTGGCCATTTGCGCACCTCCTGATTGCCGGAGATATGCTGCAACAATTTTGCACGGAAAGAGATGAGCGAGATCAATCTGGCGAAAGATTTTTATTGATTGATCAGTCAATCAAAAATACGTTGCTTATATTCTGGGGAGAAATTGGCTTGCCGAAGGTTGGAATGGAACCGGTGCGCCGCAAGGCGCTTGTGGATGCGGCACTGCGGGTGATCGGCGATCACGGCTCGCTGACCGTCACCATGTCTGATATCGCCCGGCGGGCAGGCGTCTCGCCGGCGCTTGCACATCATTATTTCGGCAGCAAGGAGCAATTGCTGATCGAGACGGTTCGCTTCCTTCTACGCCAGTTGCGCAACGATGCGGTGACGGCGCTGAGAGAAGCAGCGACACCGCGCGAAAAGGTCTCAGCCATTATCCGCGTCAGCTTCCAGGCAGACCAGTTTGCGCCGCAGACGATCGCCGCCTGGCTTGCTTTCTATGCCGAGGCCCAGCGATCCGAGGAGACACGGCGTTTCCTCGTCATCTATGCCCGGCGCCTGCGCTCCAACCTGCTGGCACCGCTGAGGTCGCTCTGCGCTGCCGATGCCGCAGAACGCATCGCCGAAGGCGCGGCCGCGATGATCGACGGGCTCTATATTCGGCAAAGTCTGAAATCGGCGCCGATCGGCATTACAGCCTCGATCGCCCTGACTGAGGATTATGTCACGACACAACTCGCCCGTATCGGGGGCATGAACCAAGCAACATCAAGCAGGGACCAGCGACATGAAAGCCCAGCCGAAAGCATCGCACTTCATCGACGGGGAATATGTCGAGGATGAAGGCGGCACCGTCATCGAAAGCATCTATCCGGCAACCGGCGAAGTGATCGCCCGGCTCCATGCCGCAACACCCGCCATCGTCGAAAAGGCGGTTGCGGTCGCCAAGCGCGCGCAGCCGGAATGGGCGGCGCTGAGCCCGATGGCGCGTGGGCGCATCCTGAAGCGCGCGGCCGAGATCATGCGCGAGCGCAACCGCGAACTTTCGGAATTGGAAACGCTCGATACCGGCAAGCCGATACAGGAAACGATCGTTGCCGACCCGACCTCGGGCGCCGATGCCTTCGAATTCTTCGGCGGCGTGGCACCCGCCGGCCTGAATGGCTCGCATATCCCGCTCGGCCAGGATTTTGCCTATACGAAACGCGTGCCGCTCGGCGTCTGCGTCGGCATCGGCGCCTGGAACTATCCGCAGCAGATCGCCTGCTGGAAAGGCGCGCCGGCGCTGGTCGCCGGCAATGCCATGGTCTTCAAGCCATCGGAAACCACGCCGCTCGGTGCGCTCAAGATCGCCGAGATCCTGCATGAGGCCGGCCTTCCGAAGGGCCTTTACAACGTCATCCAGGGCGACAGGGACACCGGACCGCTGCTCGTCAACCACCCTGATGTCGCCAAGGTGTCGCTGACTGGCTCGGTACCAACAGGGCGCAAGGTGGCTGCTGCGGCTGCGGGCCAGCTCAAGCATGTGACGATGGAACTCGGCGGCAAGTCGCCGCTGATCGTCTTCGAGGACGCCGATCTCGACAGCGCCGTCGGCGGAGCGATGCTCGGCAATTTCTATTCGACGGGCCAGGTCTGCTCCAACGGCACGCGCGTCTTCGTGCAGAAGAAGATCAAGGGCGAATTCCTGAAGCGATTGAAGACGCGTACCGAGGCGATCCTCATCGGCGACCCATGGACGAAGCCAGCCAGCTCGGCCCGATGGTGTCCTGGGCGCAGCGCGAAAAGGTGTTGTCTTATATCGAAAAGGGCAAGGCGGAGGGTGCGACACTGGTGACCGGCGGTGGCATTCCCAATCACGTGACCGGCGAAGGCTACTATGTGCAGCCAACCGTCTTTGCCGATGTGACCGATGGCATGACGATTGCCCGCGAAGAAATCTTCGGCCCAGTCATGTGCGTTCTCGATTTCGACGACGAGGCGGAGGTGATCAAGCGCGCCAACACGACGGAATTCGGCCTTTCCGGCGGCGTCTTCACTGCCGATCTGACCCGCGCGCACCGCGTCGTCGATCAGCTGGAAGCCGGCACGCTCTGGATCAACACATACAATCTTTGCCCGGTGGAAATTCCGTTCGGGGGATCGAAGCAATCGGGCTTCGGGCGCGAGAATTCGCTGGCAGCACTCGAACACTATAGCGAGCTGAAGACGGTTTATGTCGGCATGGGGCCGGTCGCCTCACCCTACTGAGCCATCCAAAATCGACGCATCCGTTGCACACGACAATCCAAAGGGAACAGCATGCAACAGGCAGATTTCGTCATCGTCGGCTCCGGCTCGGCAGGCTCGGCGCTTGCCTACCGGCTTTCGGAAGACGGCAAGAACACGGTCATCGTCATCGAGGCTGGCGGCTCGGATTTCGGGCCGTTCATCCAGATGCCGGCGGCCCTTGCCTGGCCGATGAGCATGAAGCGCTATAATTGGGGTTATCTTTCCGAGCCCGAGCCGAACCTCAACAACCGGCGCATTACAGCCCCGCGCGGCAAGGTGATCGGCGGCTCCTCCTCCATCAACGGCATGGTCTATGTGCGCGGCCATGCGGAAGACTACAACCGATGGGAAGAGCTCGGCGCCAACGGCTGGGCCCATGCGGATGTGCTGCCCTATTTCAAGCGCATGGAGCATTCGCACGGCGGAGAAGAAGGCTGGCGCGGCACGGACGGGCCGCTGCATGTGCAGCGCGGCGTGCTGAAGAATCCACTGTTTCACGCCTTCATTGATGCCGGCAAACAGGCTGGTTTCGAGACGACCGAGGATTATAACGGCTCGAAGCAGGAAGGCTTCGGGCTGATGGAACAGACCATCCATCGCGGCCGGCGCTGGTCGGCGGCAAACGCCTATCTGAAGCCGGCGCTGAAGCGGCCGAACGTTGAACTCGTCAAGAGTTTTGCGCGCAGGATCATCATCGAGAACGGCCGCGCCACAGGCGTGGAAATCGAACGCGGCGGCGCAGTCGAGATCGTCAAGGCCAATCGCGAGGTGATCGTCTCGGCTTCCGCCTTCAACTCTCCGAAGCTGTTGATGCTGTCAGGCATCGGGCCAGGTGGCCATCTGCAGGACATGGGCATCGAGGTAAAGGTCAACCGGCCGGGCGTCGGCGCCAATCTGCAGGACCATATGGAATTCTATTTCCAGCAGATCTCGACGAAGCCGGTGTCGCTCTATTCTTGGCTGCCCTGGTTCTGGCAGGGTGTCGCCGGCGCGCAATGGCTGCTTTCCAAGGGCGGCCTCGGCGCTTCCAACCAGTTCGAAGCCTGCGCCTTCCTGCGTTCCGCACCGGGGCTGAAGCAGCCGGACATCCAGTATCATTTCCTGCCGGTCGCCATCAGCTATGACGGCAAGGCGGCTGCCAATACGCACGGCTTCCAGGTGCATGTCGGCTACAATCTCTCCAAGTCACGGGGCAACGTCACCCTGCGATCGGCCGATCCGAAGGCGGATCCGGTGCTGCGCTTCAATTATATGAGCCATGCCGAAGACTGGGAGAAATTCCGCCATTGCGTGCGCCTCACCCGCGAAATCTTCGGCCAGAAGGCCTTCGACCATTATCGCGGCCCGGAAATCCAGCCGGGCGAGAAGGTCCAGACGGATGATGAGATCGACGCCTTCCTGCGCGAACACCTTGAAAGCGCCTATCACCCCTGCGGCACCTGCCGGATGGGCGCGAAGAACGATCCGATGGCGGTGGTCGACCCCGACACGCGGGTTATCGGCGTCGATGGCCTGCGGGTCGCAGACAGCTCGATCTTCCCGCATGTCACCTATGGCAATCTGAATGGTCCATCGATCATGACGGGCGAGAAGGCCGCAGACCATATTCTCGGCAAACAGCTGATAGCCCGCTCCAATCAGGAACCGTGGATCAATCCACGTGCTGCGGCGAGCGACCGTTAAGGCTGCACAAAAAACTGGACAGCGTGTCACAAATCGCTGCCTCATCTCGTCCAGCCTTCTCGAATGGACAAGATGAAGGAAATGGCGACGGCAATGGCGAAGCTGGATCAGATGACAGCGGCAGAGGGAGATGCGAGTACCGCTTTCAATCCGCTGCGCCCGCGGCTGACGCGGGTTGCCTATCGCATGCTGGGATCAGTCGCAGAGGCGGAAGACATTGTGCAGGAGGCTTTCCTGCGGTGGCTCGATGCCGATCGCAGCGCTGTCCGCGAGCCGGCCGCCTTCCTGCATCGGGTCGTGACGCGGCTTTGCCTCGATCAGCTGAAATCGGCCCGGCGCCGGCGTGAGACCTATATCGGGCCGTGGCTGCCGGAGCCTGTCGTGGTCGCGGCCGAGGAGGAAGTCGACGACGTTACGCTGCCGCTGATGCTGGCGCTGGAACGGCTCTCGCCGCTCGAGCGCGCGGTCTTTGTGCTGCATGATGTCTTTGGGGTCGGTTTCGAAGAGATCGCAGCGACGATCGGGCGCAAAGCGGCGGCCTGCCGCCAGCTTGCCAGCCGGGCACGGGCCAATGTCCGGAGCGCGCGGCCGCGTTATGCCCTGCCGCCCGAGCACGGAATGCAGATCGCCTCTGCCTTCTTCACGGCATCGCGCAGCGGCAATATCCAGGAATTGCAGGCGCTGCTTGCCGAGGATGCAACCGTCTATACGGACGGTGGCGGCAAGGCAGTGGCGCCGCGGAAGCCGATCATCGGTCGCGACAAGGTGACAAGGCTTTTTGTCGCGCTGGCACCGATCTTCACCGCGCATATGTCGCAACTGCTGCATTACGGCTTGATCAACGGATTGCCGGGCTTTGTCAGCATCGAGGAAGACGGCTGGCTGCAGACTACAGCCCTTCAGATCGAGGGTGAGAGGATCACCGCGATCTATGTGACGCGCAATCCCGAGAAGCTCGCGCATCTGGAACAGAACGCCCTGCACTAGGCGCATCACGCTCACAATCTGCCGGTTTCACCATCCGCAGTCGACTGCGGAGCGGGCACCCGTTTTCACATCAGAGGAGATCGACCCATGACAGAGACACGTATCGCCATCGTCTATCACAGCGGCTACGGCCACACCGCGCGCCAGGCAGAAGCGGTAAAGTCGGGCATCGACCGGGTCGCCGCTGTCAACGGTCTGCTGCTGACAGTGGAGGAAGCGCCGAACCGTTGGGACGATCTCGCCGCAGCGGAGGCGATCATCTTCGGCGCGCCGACCTATGTCGCCGGACCTTCTGCCGCTTTCAAGGCCTTTCAGGAGGCAAGTTCGCGCGCGGTCATGGCGGCCGGTTATCGCTGGAAGGACAAGATCGCGGCCGGTTTCACCAATTCGGGTTCGCAGGCGGGCGACAAGCTCGCCACCCTGATGCAGATCGCGCTGTTTGCCGCCCAACACGGCATGCATTGGATCAATCTCGACTTGCCGCCAGCCAACAATTCCTCCTTCGGCTCCAAGGAGGAGCTCAACCGGCTGGGGTTCTGGCTCGGCGCAGCCGCGCAATCGAATGTCGACGAAGGCGCTGACATCGTGCCGCCCGAAGCGGACCTCGCGACCGCTCGCCATCTCGGCCAGCGGGTCGCCGAAGCAACGTTGCAATTCGTGCGTGGACGCGGCCCGGCAACATCAGACGGGTGATTGGCTCAGAGAAAACCGATCCACCGTCCGGCTACGACGGCCGCGATCCATATGATCGCCGAGAGAGTTGCGGAGAACCGCACAACGGGGCGGATAATGCCGATCGTGACTGCGGTTCGCCAAGCCCGCCCGGCATGCACTGCCAGCACATTCAGAATGCCGAAAGCGATCAGCCCCAGCTTGGCAAGAAAGGCAGGATTGGCGGCATATTCGATCGGACGAACGCTAAAGAGACAGAAGCCGGTGAGCAGCGCCAGGGCGAGGCCGACGCCGGCCGAGCGGGACAGGAATAGCGCAACGACCTCCACAGGCACCTTGCCAAAGAAACCGGCGAGCCTGAGATCAAGCGGCAGGATGGCGCCGACCAGAAGGCCGATCGCCAAGATATGGGCGGCATTGACGAACATATAGAGCGTTGCGGAGCGGCGAAGCTCGACCGCAAGCGTGCTGGCAGCCAGCCATTCGAGAAGCTCCATGACGAGGCGTCAGTTCGTCTGGATGCGTTCCGGATAGATATCGTAGCGCTTTTCACCGACAGTGATGCGCACCGCCTTCATCCGCTTCTCGGTGCGGTCCTGTGAGCGGTTTCCGAGCGCTGTGACCTGATCGCCGGGCTTTGCGACACCTTCGACGAAGCCCGCGCGCTCCGTCTGGCGCGGATTGCCGAGTTCGACGCGCCAGACGCCGTCATCAACGGTTGCGACATCGAGCGTCGGGTGCGGCCCGCCCATGGAAATCTGCTGGATGGTGCCGCGAAGCTCGATCTGATCGGCTTCCGCCCACGACCAGCCGTGATGGGCCGCGGCACCGGTTGCGACTGTCGCCGACAGCAGGACCGTTGCCAGCGCTCTCTTTGTCGAAAGTGCAAACATCATTTTTCTCCCTACCCGAATGCACGGGCAGGTGGAGCATGTCAGGCAGATGGAAAGGTCACTCACCGAATCTTGAAGGCCGGTGAGAGGAGATCAGGCAAGTAGCCGGGTGACTTCGGCGCCGCGCTTGGTGCCGACGGCATCGGCGATCGTCGTGGAGAACAGCACCTTGCGGGTGGCATCCGCTACCTTGGCGAAGACGTGGCGAATTTGGCAGGTCTGCTCGCCTTCGCAATCATCGCACTTGCGGTAAGCGGTGATCGACAGACAGGGCAGCGGGGCGATCGGGCCGTCGATGATGCGCAGGATCTCGCCGAAGGTGATGCTGTGGGCTGGCTTCAACAGCAGGTACCCGCCCTGCTTGCCGCGGCGGCTGACGACGATACCGTGGTGTTTGAGGTCGAGCAGGATCTGTTCGAGAAACTTCTTCGGGATCTTTTGCTGCACAGCAATGTCGGAAATCATGACCGGTTCGTCGGCCGCAGCTTCCGCCAGAACCGTGAGCGCCCGCAGCGCATATTTTGCCTTTTGCGTAATCATCTCGGACCGTCGACACACACAGGGCGGTGTCGAATCCGACATCGCGAAAAAAGCTAATTGCCTCTATTGCACGGCCAGCATGAACGGAATTTGAACGCGCTGGAAAAAGCCTTGAGAGACAAGTATTTTGGCCCTGTTTTTTACCCTCGGCCAACAGCTTGTAATCTATTACAAAAGAGGGCAATTTTCATCATCCGTGCCATCAATTCAGATTTCCAATTGACAGGCGCCGTGTAACACTACTATTTCTATAGACATTAAGTTCGAGGTGCGATTTCTGCGCCTGCGGCTGCTTTTCTGCATTGCGGCAGGATGGGAGAGATATTTGCTCCGCTAAGCAGTCCTTTCGAAATCCCTTTTTCTGTCCGATCCATCTTTGAGCTGCGATACTCCGGCCAATATCAAGGACAGGATCCCCCATGACTGTTATCAATCCGATCGAAGAAGCCGAGGCTTTGGCTGACAAGCTTTCGGGTCTCGACCTTGCCGGCCGGCTTTCGTTCGTCGCCGGCCTTGGCGGGCGTGTGGTCTTCACCACCTCGCTCGGCATCGAGGACCAGGTCATATCGGCCGAGATCGGCACGCATCGCCTGCCGATCGACGTCGTTACCCTGCAGACAGGACGGCTTTTTCCCGAAACGCTTGCGCTGATCGACGAGACCGAGAGCCAGTACGACATCCACATAACCCGCTACGAACCGGAGCAGGCAGATATCGACGCCTATGCGGCGAAATACGGCATGAACGGTTTCTACGAGAGCGTCGAAGCCAGGCATGCCTGTTGTGGCGTGCGCAAGCTGAAGCCGCTTGCGCGGGCGCTGGCAGGCGCGACGATCTGGATCACCGGCCTGCGCCGCGGTCAGTCGGCCAACCGCGCCGAGACGCCGTTTGCCGAGTATGACGCCGAGCGTCATCTGCTGAAGGTCAACCCGCTCGCCGACTGGGACATCGAGAAGATCAAGTCCTTCGTCGCCGATAACAGCGTGCCGGTAAACCCCCTGCATGCCCGCGGCTACCCCTCGATCGGCTGCGAGCCCTGCACCCGCGCCATCAAGCCCGGCGAGCCCGAACGTGCCGGCCGCTGGTGGTGGGAGCAGGACGAAAAGCGCGAATGCGGTCTGCATGTCGCCGAAGAGGCCGCCGCGATCGCCGTGCAGCAATAAGAAGTCTGGAGTATTTTATGCCCGATACCCGTCAGGATACGGAACTCACCAATCCGCAGAGCGCCAAGCCGCCACTCGACCCGCATCTGAAGGCGCTGGAAAACGAAGCGATCCACATCTTCCGCGAAGTCGCCGCCGAATTCGAGCGTCCGGTGATGCTCTATTCGATCGGCAAGGATTCCTCCGTGCTGCTGCATCTGGCACGCAAGGCCTTCTATCCCGGCCGCGTGCCCTTCCCGCTGCTGCATGTAAATACCGGCTGGAAGTTCGCGGAAATGATTACCTTTCGCGACGAGATTGTGAAGAAATACGATCTCGACCTGATTGAACATATCAATCCGCGCGGCAAGGCTGAAAACATCACGCCATTTACCTACGGCTCTGCCCGCTACACCGACATCATGAAGACGGAAGCGCTGCGGAATGCGCTTGATGCCGGCCAGTTCGACGCGGCCTTCGGCGGCGCGCGGCGCGACGAGGAAGCGTCCCGGGCCAAGGAACGCATCTATTCCTTCCGCACGCCCGACCACCGCTGGGATCCGCGCAACCAACGCCCGGAGCTCTGGAACGTCTATAACGGCCAGATCCGCAAGGGAGAGAGCGTTCGCGTCTTCCCGCTGTCGAACTGGACCGAAGTCGATATCTGGCGTTATATCCAGGCCGAGGAAATCCCGATCGTACCGCTCTATTTTGCCGCCAAGCGCCCTTATGTCGAGCGCGACGGCATGATGATTGCGGCATCCGATCCGCGCCTGGAACTGCTGCCCGGCGAAACGAAGCAGGAAGATTTCATCCGTTTCCGCACGCTCGGCTGCTTCCCGCTGACCGGCGCGATCCGCTCGACGGCCACCACCCTTGAAGACATTATCGCGGAGCTGGAGATCGCCACGGTTTCCGAGCGCCAGGGCCGCGCCATCGACCGCGACCAGTCCGGCTCCATGGAAAAGAAGAAGCGTGAAGGATATTTCTGAGATGAGTGCAGCAATTCCCGCAAACGTCGTCGCCGTGCCCGCCGCCGAGCCTCTGAAGGCCGTGCGCGACTCGCGCCCGTTGCGCCTCATCACCTGCGGCAGCGTCGATGACGGCAAGTCTACCCTGATCGGCCGCCTGCTCTGGGACACCAAGGCCGTCAAGGAAGACCAGGCAGCAGCGCTTCGCCGCGATTCCACCGGCAAGCAGAACGATCTCGGCCTGCCCGATTTCGCGCTCCTGCTCGACGGGCTGCAGGCCGAGCGCGAACAGGGCATCACCATCGATGTCGCCTATCGCTATTTCTCGACCGACAAGCGCTCCTTCATCGTCGCCGACACACCCGGCCACGAGCAGTATACCCGCAACATGGCGACCGGTGCCTCCACCGCCGATCTTGCCGTGCTGCTGGTCGATGCCCGCGCCGGCATTCTCGAGCAGACGCGCCGCCATGCGACGATCGCCTCCTTGCTCGGCATCAAGCAGTTCGTACTCGCCGTCAACAAGATCGACCTGACGAACTATGACCGTGCCGGCTTCGACAAGATCACCCACGAGTTCAAGGAATTTGCGCTGTCGCTTGGCGTCAAGCAGATCACCGCGATCCCGATGTCGGCATTGAAGGGCGAAAACGTCGTCTATTCCGGCCAGGCAGCCATGCCTTGGTATAGCGGCCCGACGCTGGTCGAGACGCTGGAACACGCAACCGTGCGCTCCGGCCAGTCGACCGGCTTCCGCCTCTCGGTGCAGCGCGTCTCGCGTCCCGGCGAAAGCTTTCGCGGCTATCAAGGCACGGTTGCCGGCGGCTCGGTGAAGCCTGGTGACAGCGTCATGATCCTGCCGTCGGGCATGGTCGCCAATGTCACCAAGATCGTCACCTTCGATCTGGTCCGCAATGCAGCCGTTGCCGGTGACGCGATCACGCTCGTTCTCGACCGTCAGGTGGATGTGGCACGCGGCGACATGATCGTCTCGATCGACAGCCAGCCGCAGACCGGGCTTTCCTTCGACGCGCAGGTCGTTGCCCTGCAGCCGGAAGGCATTGAAGCGGGCAAGCGCTACTGGCTGAAGAGCGGCTCGCGCCGCCAGCGTGTGCAGGTCGAACCCGTCAGCCAGCTGGAACTGAAGAGCGGCACCTGGAACTCGGCTCAGCGGCTCTACATGAACGCCATCGGCAAGGTGCGCCTGGTTTTCGACGAAGCCGCGATCTTCGATCCCTATGAACAGAACCGGGCCACCGGCTCCTTCATCCTGATCGACCCGGAGACCAACAACACGATCGCCGGCGGCATGGTGACCGGTAAGCGCGCCGACGTCAGTGGCCTTCATGGCAATGATGCCCGCGTGATCCTGTCGCTTCCGGCCGACCTTGCCGAGCAGATCATGGCAAGCGAGTTGTTCGCCAAGCGCAGCCACGAAGCGGAGGTGCGCCGCATGACGGCATCGGAAGCGGCCGAACTCTGGTCGAGCGCGGCAAGCGATATCTAAGAAAAAAGGGGCCGACCGGCCCCTTTTTTATTGCTTCGGCATCGAGCGTGTCGACCCGCGCTCGATGATCGAGAAGCCGAGATCGACCCTCTGCTCTTCCGGCGGCTCCTCGCGGATGGCGCGCAGCAGCATATCGGCGGCGCGGCGGCCGAGGTCATGACGCGGAACATGCACCGTCGTCAGGGATGGCGAGGTAAACTGCGCGAATTCCAGATCGTTGAATCCGCAGATACCGAAATCATCGGGCACCTTGATGCCGCGTTCATTGCACTCGATCAGAGCTCCAAGGGCGAGATCATCATTTTGCGCGAGGATCGCATCGAGATCGGGCATCCGCTCCAGCAACTCGGTGAACAGTCGCCGCCCGAGACCGATGCTCGTGGAACCGTCGACGCCGTGCATCAGCGATGGACTGCCGAGGCCGACCTGGCGCATGGCCTCCTCATGTCCCGCACGACTGCGGCGCGAGCGGATGTCGCTTATCCCGCCGATGAAACCAATCCGCTTGTATCCTTTCGACAGGAGGAAACGGGTGGCGGCTGTCGCGGCCACATGATGCGACATGCCGACAAGCAGCGTTTCCGGCGGCTGGCTGAGATCGGCAACATGGGCGACCGGAAAGGCGGCTGCATCCATCAGCATCGCAAGGCCATCATAATATTCCGCGTTCACGAGGATGATCCCGGCCGGCTTCTGCGCCAGGAAGGATTTGAACTGGCTGATTTCCTGATCCGCGTCGTTGAGGGTGTTGGCATATTGCACGCGCAGATCCGTAGCGCGCAACCGCTCCTCGATGCCCATCATCACACCGGTAAAGCAGGGGTGGTGAAGCGAGGGCGTTATGACGCCGACGATGCCGCTGTGACGGCCGGCAAGCGCGCGAGCGGCGAGATTGGGGATGTAACCCATTTCGTCGACAGTGCGCAGGATGACCTCGCGCAGCTCTTCTGAGACGATTTCGGGGTTGCGAAGCGCGCGCGAGATGGTGATCGGACTGACCCCTACCCTCTTTGCGACGTCGCTCAGCTTCACATGGGAACCGCGCTTCTTTTCCCGCCCCGGCTTCACTGAATCCCTCATCGCTTCCCGCATGCCACCGCGAGCCCCGCCTCCCGTCGATTCGCAGCTTCCCTTTTCTGAAGAAAAATTAATTTAGAGTCTACTAACATTTTAAAGTCCATCTCAACCGAAACGCGAAAAAACATGAACAAATATCGCAAATGTTTCGGTTTAATACGTCGCTTGCAGGCTGATGGATCACGGAAAAGTGGAATATATTTCACTATTCTGGCGCCTCGCGAGGCAGGCAACACGAGCGCCGGGATAATTTCGGCAATGCTTGGCCAGTCAAGATTAAATTATAGTAATGTGTTACGATACCGTAATATAAACATGATCAATGTTTAATTTGTAAATCCCGCAGAACGGATCATATAGGTATCAAGCGCCAATTCTTACCGATCACAGTATTCGCCAAATCATACAGGCGAAATATAAGTAATAAGCGGTAAAAGCTGGTGGAAATACTCGTTGACGCCAAGGTCCATGGCATGGAACCAAGACGCCATTCAATGCCAACGCTCTCGCAAGGGACTTCCACTATGTCAAACATTCTTCGCAAGCACCGGGCCGCAGCACTTGTCGGAGCGGCCATCGTTCTCGGCGCGGCCTCCCTGCCGTTTGCCCTTTCCTCTTCCTCGACGGCGCTTGCCGCGCCGGCTGAGGCAGGGGGCGCTCTTACCTCCAGCGGCTCCTTTGCTGCCGTCGTCGATGCCGACAAGCCGGCCGTTGTAACCATCACCACCACGATGAAGGCCACCAATGCCAGTGCAGACGGTTCGCCGATGGACGAGCAGTTCCGGCAATTCTTCGAACAGCAGGGTATTCCGCTGCCGCATCAGGCACCGCAGCAGCAACAGCCGCAGCAGCATGCCATGGCGCTCGGCTCCGGTTTCGTCATCAGCCCCGACGGCGTGATCGTTACCAACAACCACGTCATCGACAACGCCATCGACATCAAGGTCACGCTCGACGACGGTACCGAACTGCCGGCCAAGCTGCTCGGCGCCGATCCCAAGTCCGACCTCGCCGTTCTGAAGGTCCAGGCTCCGCATCCGCTTGCCACCGTCGCCTGGGGCGATTCCGACAAGCTGAAGCTCGGCGACCAGATCCTGGCCATCGGCAATCCGTTCGGCATCGGCACCACGGTAACGGCGGGCATCGTCTCGGCCCGTGGCCGCGACCTGCACAGCGGCCCGTACGATGATTTCATCCAGATCGATGCGCCGATCAACCATGGCAATTCCGGTGGTCCGCTGGTCGATCGTGATGGCAATGTCGTCGGCATCAATACCGCCATCTACTCGCCAAACGGCGGCAGCGTCGGCGTCGGCTTCGCCATTCCTTCCTCCGAAGCAAAGGTGATCGTTGCCAAGCTGCAGAAGGACGGTTCGATCGATCACGGCTATCTCGGCGTGCAAATCCAGCCGGTCACCCAGGATGTCGCCGATGCTGTCGGTCTCTCCAAGGCTGAAGGCGCGCTGGTTGCCGCCGTCACCAACGGGACGCCTGCCGCCCATGCCGGGATCAAGACGGGTGACATCGTAACCGCCGTTGGCAGCGAAAATGTCAAGACGCCGAAGGACCTGTCGCGCCTCGTTGCCGACCTGTCGCCGGGTGCGAAGGAAACGCTGGCCGTCTGGCGTGACGGCAAGACGGTCGATCTCAACGTGACCGTCGGCGGCAATGAAGACACGCAGAAGCAGGCCGCCGTCGAAAGCAGCGATGATCAGGGCCAGGCTGCCGGTCAGCCGAGCCTCGGCATCGGCCTTGCCGACCTGACGCCTGATATCCGCCAGCAGCTCAACCTGCCCCACAGCGTTGCCGGCGCCGTCGTTGCCAATGTCAACCCGGACAAGTCAGCCGCTGCTGCCGGCATCCAGCCCGGTGACGTGATCGTCTCTGTCAACGACAAGCCGGTGCACGATGCCCGTGACGTCAAGACCGCCGTTGCCGATGCCGGCAAGTCCGGCCGCAAGTCGGTGTTGCTCCTGATCGAACGCGGCGGCAACAAGACCTTCGTGGCCGTGCCCTTCGCCGCCGCTTGAAGGGCACCCACGTGAGCACTGCGCCCGGACCCGCTCCGGGCGCATGTGTTCTCAGCTCAGAATCCGATCGAGATCGGCTGCCAGTCTTTGAACGGCAGCCGTTTCCGCTTGCGAGATGCCGAAAAGGATGCCGGGATCGGCTTTGCCGATGAAGAAGCCTGACATCGGCATCAGTCCATAGCCTAACGCATTGGCCTTGGCGACGAACGCCCGGTCGTCCACCGTCTGATCGCAAAACCAGGCTCCAAGCTGCAGTCCGCCATTGCCACCCGAAAGGGCCAGCCTGCCCGCGAAACGGCTCTCCAGCATGTCGGTCATCAAGGCCATGCGTTCGGCATATTGCTGGTTCATGCGCCTCAGATAGGCACGCAGCCGGCCTTCATTGATAAAATCAGCAAGAGCCGCCTGAATATGAGTGGCGACGGCAACACCCCTGCGATGCAGCGCTTCCGACGCCTCCGGCACCAGCCAGCGCGGCACGACAGCGTAGGCGACGCGCAGGCCGGGCGCCAGCACCTTGGAGAAGGTGCCGATGTAAGCCACGACCTCCGCCCTGTCGATGCCCTGCAGGGCCGCGATCGGCCGTGAGCCATACTGAAAGTCGCTGTCATAATCATCCTCGACAACAAGGCTTTCGTGCCGGCGAGCAGCTTCCAGCAGTGCCAGCCGCCGCGGCAGGCTCAACGTCGCGCCGGTCGGATACTGGTGCGATGGCGTCACGTAGATCAGCGCCGGCTGCGGGCCTTCCACCCTGGAGACGTCGATGCCCTGCTCATCGCAGGGGACCGGCACGATGTCGGCACCCGCATCGTCGAGCAGCAGCCGGGCGGCGCTATAGCCCGGGTCTTCCATCCATGCGGTCTTGCGCCCGCTCCTTCTCAGCATTGCCCTTGCAAGCATGTCGATCGCCGCGCGCGTGGAGGGGACAATCATGACCTGCCCCGGCTCGGCGACCACGCCGCGCGTCGTCGAGATATGTTCGAGGATCGCTTCGCGCAGCTCGTGGATCCCCGTCGGGTTCTCATAGCCGAGATGATGGCTGCGCAGAGACCGGCTGGACGAAGCGAGGTGACGGCTCCAGGCACCATGCGGGAAATCCGATACATCGGACACACCGGGCCGGAACAGGCCGCGATAGGAGGGCCGGTCCGATCTCGCCTCCTCAAGAGGAGCGCGGTCGTCCCGCTGACGTTCCGGTCGCATGCGTTCGAGGGCGGCAACCCGTGTCGCAGCACCGGCGAAGGCCTCGATATAACCTTCGGATTTCAGCCGCTCATAAGCTTCCACCGCCGTAGACCGCGCGACCTCGAGCGAGGCCGCAAGAGCGCGGGTGGACGGCAATTTGTGTCCGGCCGGAAGCTGGCCGAGCAGGATTCGGTCGCGCAGGCTTCGATAAATCTGGCCGGACAGATCGCCGCCGCTTCGATCGAGGTTCAGCCATGCAGGTGCCGATGTCATCAGTCAACTGGTCTGCCAATAAGTTTAAAACTGGACTTTTACTCCAGTCCATTTGCAAGGCAAGAGCAGCAGGAGTTCAATACATCACTTCAATGGAATGACCGATATGACAAAGGAACTTACCGACTGGAAGGGTGTTGCGCGCCCCGACCGCGCGCCGATTGAAGGCCGCTACACCCGCCTGGAGCCACTGGATGCCGCAAAGCACGGCGCCGATCTGCTCCGCTCTGCGCAACAGCCGGGCGCTGAAGACCGCTTCCGCTATCTCTTCGAACAGGCACCGGCCGATATGGCAGCCTTCATGCCCTGGCTGGAAAAGTCCGTCGCGAGCGAAGACCCGCTGTTCTTTGCCGTGGTCGACACGGCGACGGGACGTGCCGAAGGCCGGCAGGGGCTAATGCGGATCGATACCGCCAATGGCGTGATCGAGATCGGCAACATTCTCTGGGGACCTGAGATCGCGCGCAAGCGGGTGGCGACCGAAGCGCTCTATCTTTGCGCCGCTTACGTCTTCGACACACTCGGCTACCGCCGTTTCGAGTGGAAGTGCAACAACCTCAACGAACCTTCGAAGCGCGCGGCACAACGCTTCGGCTTCGCCTTCGAAGGGATCTTCCGCCAGCACATGGTGCAAAAGGGGCGCAACCGCGACACCGCCTGGTTTGCGATGACGGACGGCGACTGGCCGAAGCTGAAGGCTGGATACGAGACATGGCTGGCACCCGAGAATTTCGACGCCGAGGGCCAGCAGAAGAGCAAGCTCAGCTTCCAATAGAGATCCAAAGCGTCTCACTGGACGTGTCACGCCTTGGTCTTCTGTTTCGCATGTGCTTATCGCAAAACGCTGCGCACGTTTGCGCGAGTACTGCCACCCACGGCGATTAAAAAGCCGCCGCCCTGATGACAATAACTTCATTGCTACCAATATGTTCAGGGGTCCCAGTTGAGGTTAAGGATTGGGCCGCTCATTCAAAGCACGAAGTTATTCCGTCAGGAGATCACATGACCAGCTCGTCCGACTATACGCCCCCCAAGATTTGGACCTGGGACAAGGAAAACGGCGGCCAATTCGCCAGCATCAACCGCCCGATTGCCGGGCCGACCCGAGAAAAGGAACTGCCGGTTGGCCGGCACCCTCTGCAGCTCTATTCGCTGGGAACGCCGAATGGCGTGAAAGTGACGATCATGCTGGAAGAGCTGCTGGCGCTCGGCCATAGCGGCGCGGAATACGATGCCTGGCTGATCAGGATCGGCGATGGCGACCAGTTCGGCAGCGGTTTCGTCGAGGTCAACCCGAACTCCAAGATCCCGGCGCTGATGGACCGCAGTGGCGAAAAGCCTGTTCGGATCTTCGAATCCGGCGCGATCCTCACTTATCTTGCGGAAAAATTCGACGCCTTCCTGCCGACCGATCCGGCCAAGCGCGCCGAATGTTTCTCTTGGCTGTTCTGGCAGGTAGGCAGCGCGCCCTATCTCGGCGGCGGCTTCGGCCATTTTTATGCCTATGCACCGACGAAGATCGAATATGCGATCAACCGGTTCGCCATGGAGACCAAGCGTCAGCTCGACGTGCTCGACCGGCGTCTCGCCGAGAGCAAATATATCGCCGGCGACGAGTTCACCATCGCCGACATGGCGATCTGGCCCTGGTATGGTGGTCTCGTGAAAGGCTGGATGTACGGTGATTCCGCCGAATTCCTGCAGGTGCAGGAGTACAAGCACATGAACCGTTGGGCCGACATGATCGGCGACCGCCCGGCCGTCAAGCGCGGCCGCATGGTCAACCGCGTCAGCGGCGACCCCTCGAGCCAGCTCCACGAGCGTCATGACGCCAGCGATTTCGAGACGAAGACGCAGGACAAGCTGCAGGCAGCCGGCTGACGGGATCACAAGGTTAGGCGCGCCGCTGCGAACGGCGTGCCTGCGCTCGGAGAAAAAACGGCGCGAGGCGGAAATCGCAAATTTTCCCACTAAAAATGATGGGTTTTTAGGCGAACTGTACCGAATCCGGCAAAAGTGCCCTCGCCTCATTCTTCCAGTCTTGCTGAAATGCCCAAGCTCTCCTGCCACCTTTCGGAGAGCTTTCCCCATCTACCCCGCCGAAAGCCACCGGCGGGGCTTTTTTATTCCAGCGTCAGAGAAACGGGGAACTCTCACCCGCGTCGGAGCGGACTGGCGCCGACGATCATGAGCAAAGCTTTGGGTGAAACAGATTCCAGTCAGCGCCACTTCGGCTGAGGCTTCGGAGCATTCGCCTGGATCTCATGGAGCGGCGCCCGATGGCCCAGGAGCTTCTTGAGCTTCTCCTCCTCGGCCGGGCCTATGCCGAATTTTCGGCAATGCTCGGTGATGTCCTGATCTTTCGGGCCGGGAATTCGAACTTGTCGATTGTTCATCTTCTTCATTGATGCTTCCTCCTCCGAAGGAAACCAGCTTAGCGCCAATTTGTTCGTTAGCAAAACCTAAAATTCCGGGCTTGCATGGTTCAAACCGGTGCATTTGCGGGAACGATCTGATGGGCGTGGCGAGCGCGTCCCAGGGGACGTTGAGGAAGGACAGAAAGCCGGAAAAGAAAAAACCCCGCCGAAGCGGGGTTTTCGGCTGGTCGGAGTGGAGTGATTCGAACACTCGACCCCCACGTCCCGAACGTGGTGCGCTACCAGACTGCGCTACACTCCGTGACCAGCGGCGCCTCTATAGACCGGCCTATTATGTTGCGCAAGCACCAAAATTCAAAAAGGCGCGGGAATTTTTAACGGGCTCGTGACAAGGTGTTTCAGCCCACCGTGCAGCAAAAAGCCACACCCTCGGCAAATTCTTCAGAAGCAGCCAAGTGGCAATTTTCTTTTGCCGGGTTACAGGCTAAAGGGCTTGACGGGACAGGCGAAACCGTCGCGAAGGCGGCTTCGCAGCCACTGGCTAGATATCAGGGACGACACGATGAAACTCCGCACCATGACCGGGGCCGCCGCGCTTGCGATTGCGCTTGCCGGATGCACCACCATACCTTCCGCCGGCAACCCGATCGAGGCGCGCTGGGTCGGCCAGTCGGCCGGCAAGTTCTTTGCCGCCTATGGCCCGCCGCTCAGCGACCGCGACGAAGGCTCCTCGACGATCTACACCTGGAAGGGCGGTTACAAGACGGTGCGCGTGCCCGCGAAATATGCCGAAGGTGCTGACGGCAAGCGCGGCAAGCAGATTGCGAGCGCCCGCACGCTTTACCTGCGCTGCCAGGCCGAAATCACCACCAGTTCCGACTATACGATCCGCGATATCCGCACTGTCACCGATATCCCCGGTGTGAACGGTCCTTCCTACTGCGCCGAGTTCCTGGCGCCGGAACAGAAGTAAACCGGATTGTTCGTCCGATAATGCCAACAGGCGGCCCGCAAGCCGCCTGTTTTGTTTTCACTTATGATCACTGCTGCCGGAGAATGAAGCCGGTTTTACGCCGCCTGCTCCGGCTGGGCCGCGCTCTCGGCCAATCTGCGCGCCGTCACAAAATCCACCTTTCCGGAGCCGAGGACCGGCACTTTGCCGATGGTAACCTCGGCCGGCACCATCATGTCCATGGCGCCCTTCGATTTGGCAAAAGCGAGGAATTCGGCGCGAGTGGCAGTCGGCGCATCGGTCAGAAGTACAAGCCGCTCGCCCTTCTTTGCATCCGGTATCGAGGAGACGACCGAAAGAGCGCCCGGCCAGCGTTCTGCGGCAAGGGCCTCGACGGCCGCGAGAGATATCATCTCACCGCCGATCTTGGCAAAGCGCTTGGCGCGGCCGCGGATCTTGACGAAACCGTCCTCGTCGATGGTGACGATGTCCCCGGTATCATGCCAGCCGTCCACAAGCGGTTCGAGCACGCCGGGATTTTCGGCACGCAGATAGCCGGCCATGACGTTGGCGCCGCGGACGACGAGGCGGCCACCGTCATCGATGCCGGGTACGGGTTCGAGCTTCCATTCCATGCCCGGCAGGATTTTGCCGACAGTGCCGGACTTGTTGTACATCGGCGTGTTGATCGAAATAACCGGCGCCGTCTCGGTGACGCCATAGCCTTCCAGAATGCGCAGGCCGAATTTCTCCATGTAGGTGGCGCGGGTGGACGCCTTCACCGGCTCGGCACCGGAGAAAATATAGCGGATGGAGCGGAAGTCGTAAGGGTGGGCCGTCCGGCTGTAGCCGTTGAGGAAGGTATCGGTGCCGAAGATGATCGTAGCATTCGAGACATAGATCAGCTCCGGCACGATGCGGTAGTGCAGCGGCGACGGATAGAAATAGACCGGCACACCCGAGATCAGCGGCAGCACTGTGCCCGCCGTCAGCCCGAAGGAGTGGAAGACCGGCAGGATGTTGAACACCTTGTCGCCGCTGTGGAAATCGATGCGGGCGGCGGCCTGGGCGGCGTTCGACAGGATGTTGCGATGGGTCAGCACCACGCCCTTCGGCGTACCTTCGGAGCCCGAGGTGAAAAGTATGACGGCCGGATCATCAGGCTGGCGCTTCACCAGCGGCCGTGCCTTGTGCAGATAGCCCCTGATCTTGCTCACAAGGCCGATTTCGGTGCGGAGATCGTCAAGCCAGACGATCTTAAGCTGCTTTTCCATCTCCTCGATGACCGGGCCGAGCTTGGCCTGGGCCACGAAGGCGCGGGATGTGAGGACATGCTTCACCTCCGCCGCCTTGCAGGCGGACAGGATATTGGCCGCACCGGCGGTGAAATTCAGCATGGCCGGCACCTTGCCCGCCGTCATCACGCCGAGGAGCGTTGCGGCGGCGCCATTGGCATTCGGCAGCATGACGCCGAGATTGCGTTCCGGGAACATGCCACGGAATTTCGCGCCGAGCACGGCAGCACCCGTCAGCAGCTTGCCGTAAGTGAGCTTGCCGGTGACCGGATCTTCGACGGCGAGCTTGCCCATGCCGAATTCGTGGCTCGCCTCGATGATGCGGTCAATGACGGTCGAGGATGTATCGGCGGTCCGGAACATCAGGTTCGACATGACCTGGTAGAGGGCGGCACCGGCTGCCGTGCGGCGCTTGCGGCCCTTGAGTTCGGCCGGAACTTCGAGCTTCACCGGCTCGAGAATGGTGACCTTGACCTTGGGGAACAGCCGGCGGCGGATCTTGCCGTCGTTCAGGTAAGAGAGATAGCTCTTCTCCAGGCCGTCGATGCGCACCGGCACCACCATCGCTCCAGTCTTGTCGGCAACCATGGCGGCGCCGTCATAAACCTTCATCAGCGTGCCGGTTACTGTCAGGCGCCCCTCGGGAAAGATACCGATCGGGCTGCCGTCCTGCACGACCTTGATCAGCGAGCGCGTCGCCATCGGCTTGGTCGGATCGAGCGGCAGGAATTTGCACATTTTCAGGAAGGGTCTTACCCACCAGGCTTGGGCGATCTTGTAATCGACCGCAAAAACCGGCTCCTCCTCGGTGATGGCAAGTGCCAGCGCGCCGTCGAGCAGACTGACGTGATTGAGCGCGATGATGGGAGCCGGCCCTGCTTTCTTGATATTTTCGAGGCCTTCGACTTCCAGCCGCATGAAGGCACGGAACAGGATCGAGACGAAATCGCGGAAGGCATTGGTCGGCAGCGTCTTCAGCATCAGCCAGGCAACGGCGAAATTGATGATGCCGAGGCCGATCAGGATCTGCGGAATAGACGCACCGAAGGCCTGGACGACGGCAACAGCACCGAGGCCGACAGTGATGAAGAGCGCCGACAGGACATTGGCGGCACCGATGACGCGGGCGCGGCGGTCCTCATGCGCCCAGGTCTGCAGCGCGGCGAAAGTCGGAACTGCGATGAAGGCGCCTGATATCGCCATGCCGGCGAGATCGATTGCGACGCGGATCGTGTTCTGGCCGGCGAAGAAAGCCAGGATGGTTGTCGCATGGCTGGTCGATTGCAGACCCCACAGATTCCAGGCGAGATCGAGGCTGAAGATGGCAAGCAGGGCCGTGCCGATCGGCGCAGGCAAAAGTACAATGCGGCCTGATGACATCCAGGCGGCGATGGCGGAGCCCACTGCGACTGCCACGGCAAAGACCGTCAGATAGGCGGGCACGACAATTTCCGAACCGCCGAGCAATTCGGTGACCATGGTTGGCAGGATAGACAGCACGAATGCGCCGACCAGCCAGAACCAGCAGTTCATCAGCGCCGAACGCCACAGGCGCTTGTCGCTGCGGATTTCCATGACGAGGTTGTAGCTGGAGCGGATGACGTTGGTATCGACCTCGAGATCGGGAGCCTTGGAGCCGGTTGCCGGGATCATCCGGCTGGCAAACCAGCACAGCACCGAAAGACCGATCATCATCGTGCCGAAGACGAGGACATTGTCGCCGCCGGAAAAGGCGAATGCGGCAACGATGGTGCCACCGAGGATGGCGATGAAGGTGCCGCCCTCGATCCAGGCATTGGCCTTCGGCAGGTCGCGGCGTTCCAGGTGATCAGGCAGAATGCCGTATTTGATCGGGCCGAAAAGCGCGGAGATGACGCCAAAGCCAAACAACGCCGCCATCAGGATCCAGATGGAGGAGAAGGCAAGACCGACGACAGCAACGACCGCCACCGCAATCTCGCATCTCTTCAGCAGTTCGGCGACCTTGGCCTTGTCGTGCTTGTCGGCGAGTTCGCCGCCGATTGCCGAGAGCAACAGGAATGGAATGATCAGGACGACGCCGGCAAGTGTGACCAGTGCCGCGCCCTCGGCAGCCGACATCTGGAAGAGGATCAGGAATACAAGAGTATTCTTCAGGAAGTTGTCGTTGAACGCGGTGAGGAACTGCGTCCAGAACAGCGGCGCGAATTTCCTTGATGTCATCAGGTTGGTTTGCACGGCAGATCCTCCATTGGCTCGCAGAGAAGGCCACAGAGTTGTTACGCAAAAGTTGAGTATAGCAACAACTCTGTGGTGTAGTTAATGAAGATTAGTCTTCACCGTTACGATTGAACTTGACGAGCAGCTTCTCGGTGCGGGCGTCTTCAACCTTGCGGATCAGCTTTTCGGATTCAGCATTGTCGCGCAGCGTCTTGGTTATATTTACCGTCGTTTGAACCAGCATCAGGATGCCCATCGCCAGGTAGCCTTTGCCCCAGAGATCGAGCGGCATCATATAGAGGCCGAGCGCCAGCATGAAGGCTGCGGCGCCGAAGGAGATGTAGGAGAAGCTGACCCAGCTGGCGGAATGTTTCTGGAAACTGTCGTTCATTGTCGTGATTCCCTCAGGTTTGATGATGCTGATTTTAAGCGGCGGGGTTGATGCGGCTGCGCAGGCGGGCGAGCACGTCATCGGCGGAAGAGCGCAACGGCGCACCGCATCCGGCATTGGCAAGCTTCTCGATGATGCCGGCAGGAGCGGTCGAAGTCTCCATCGCCTTCAGGGCCGAGGCCGTCATCTCATTCTGGTTCTGACGGATGCGAAGGCGCGCAAGCGTCTCCTCGGCATCGTCAAGCGTCGCAAGGCCTGTGCCGGCAACGACGACATCGAGCTTCTGCGCCTCTTCGGTGGCGCGGGCCAGACGCTCGCCACGCTGTAGTTCCTGCAACCGCATTTCGGAGATGCGGACAATTCCCTTCAGCTTGTCGATAGCAGTCGTGAACTGCGCCTGGGCCTTTTCGGATTGATCGCGCTCGGCCTCGAGATAGGCGATCGCTTCGGCAGCCTCACGGGCCAGTGCTTCATTGCCCTTGGCAAGCGCAGCAGCGGCGCGAGTCTCGAGATCGTCGATCCGGGAAACGATCGTTGCGTGCTGAGCCCGCTCCTGCTCGTTCTGGGCAATGGCGATCGCCACGCTGCGGCGGGCCGACTGGATCGATTGTGCGGCATCGCGAATCTGCTGGGCGAGCAGAGGTACGGCATTGCGATCGGCAAAGGCCTGTTCGGCATCGTATGCCCTGCCCCGCAACAAAGTCGAAATCAGTTTGAACATTTCTTTCCTCCGGTTTATGAACGTTGTTCACAAGTTGAGTTATGGCAGAATCCTGAACGACGTTCAAGAATAATTTTGAACGTCGTTCACGAAATCGAAGCGAGATGGTTAATGGCCGGGAAAAGAGAAGAAAAACGCGAAGATCTGAGGGCGCGGCTGATCGATGCGGCACGAAGCCGGATTATGCGAGAAGGGCTTGCAAACCTCAGGGCGCGCGAGATCACCCAGGATGCCGGCTGTGCGCTCGGCGGCCTCTATACGGTCTTCGCCGACCTCGCCGAACTCGTTATCCATGTGAATTCCACGACGCTGAAGGCGCTGGAAGCAAGGCTCACCTTGCCCGAGACCAGGGACAGGACACCGACGGACCGGCTGCGCAATCTGGCGCAGGGATATTTAGGTTTCGCAGTGGAAAACCGGAATCTCTGGAAAGCGCTCTTCGAGCATTACCCGCCTGAAACCAGCCCGACGCCGCAATGGCATCTCGATGAACATCTCTTCCTGATGAACGTGATCGCAGAACCGCTTGCCGAGCTGCAGCCAGATATGACGGCGGAAGACAGAGCGATCCGCGCCCGCACGCTGTTCGGCGCCGTTCACGGCGTCGTCAGCATCAGTCTCGAAGGCCGCTTCGTCGGTCTGCCGGCCGAGCGCCTTGCGCGGGAAGTAGATGAGCTTGTGGTGACGATTGCCGCGGGTGCGGCGGCAAGGCGTTTACAAGCTATTTGAACGTTGTGGCTGGGGCGCCTGGATTCGAACCAGGGGATGGCGGTACCAAAAACCGCTGCCTTACCGCTTGGCTACGCCCCACCAGAGCTGAAGCGGATGCCGCTTCGCCAAAACGTGGCCTGATTAGCAAAGGTCGGACTGCCCCACAATCACTAAGTTCACTGCGACGTCATATTTGTATGCGCGGCCATGCCGGCATGGTAGGACTGCAAGCATCGAACAGCCAATGGAGACACCGTTGAGCCAATATCGCGCCCGTCCACCAGCGCTTGCGACGCTGATCCTCGATGATGCCATCGTGCGCATCACCCAGTGGGATTTCGAGCCGGGTGCCGATACCGGCGTTCATACGCATGGCTTCGGCTATGTGGTCGTGCCGATGACCGATTGCCAGTTCCTGATCGAGGATGCCGAGGGTAGCCGGCGGGTGGATGTTGCCAAAGGGGCTGCCTATCGCCGCGAGGCCGGTACCGAGCACAATGTCGTCAATGCCGGCGAGCAGCCCATGTCCTTCATCGAGATCGAATATAAATAGACATGTCCGGTGCGAACTTCGATCTTTTCTTCGATCCGGCCTATGGGCGGGCTGTTCCGGTCGCAGAGGGCATCCAGCGCCTGACGGCGAATAATCCGAGCCCTTTCACCTTTCACGGCACGAACAGCTATATCGTCGGCGGCTCATCGGTCGCCGTTATCGATCCGGGACCGGCGAATGCGGCGCATTTCGAAGCGCTGATGACAGCGCTTGCCGGCCGGCAGGTGACGCATATTTTCATCAGCCATACTCATCGGGACCACTCGCCGCTTGCAAAACGGCTGAAGGCGGAAACCGGCGCACTGACGGTTGGCGAAGGGCCGCACCGACCCTCGAGGCCGCTGCGCGAGGGCGAGGTCAACCCATTTGCCGAAAGCTCCGATACGGATTTCGTGCCGGATATCGCTATCCGTGACGGACAGACGATTTCCGGCGACGGCTGGGCGCTGACGGGGGTGCTGACGCCCGGCCACACGGCCAATCACGCAGCATTCGCGCTCGAGGGAAGCGGCATCCTTTTTTCAGGCGATCATGTGATGGCCTGGGCAACGACGATCGTCGCACCGCCGGACGGATCCATGGCGGACTATATGGCCTCGCTCGACAAGCTGCTTGCCCGCGATGACGGCCTGTTGCTGCCCGGCCATGGCGGGCCGGTGACTTCGCCTGCGCCCTTCCTGCGCGGGCTGAAGACGCATCGGCGCCTGCGGGAACGCTCGATCATCGAACGTATCCGGACGGGGGAAAGCACCATCCCCAGGATGGTCGAGATGATCTACCGCGATACCGATAAGCGACTGCATGGCGCGGCGGCACTTTCGGTACTGGCGCATATCGAAGAACTGATGGAGCGTGGCGAAGTCACCGCCGATGGGCCGCCTTCGCTTGTTGCGCATTATCGGTTGGCCGGAGGCTGAGAATGGCAAGGTCCGCGGATTACACCTATCGCGACGATCCTTCCGTGCCGGCCTTTGCTGATGACAAGCCGCTGATCCTTTTCGATGGCGAATGTGTCTTCTGCTCCGGCTGGGTTCAGTTCCTGTTGAAGCGAGACAAGGAAAAGCGCTACCGCTTCATCGTCGCCCAGACGCCGCTCGGCGAGGCACTCTACCGGCACTACGGGCTGGAGACGCGGGATTACGAGACCAATCTGCTGATCGACAAGGGCCGTGCCTATTACAAATCCGATGCGACGATCCGGATGCTGGAAGGGCTTGGTTTGCCTTGGGCTCTGGCCGGTGTGTTGCGGATCGTGCCGCGGCGGATTGCGGATGTCGTCTATGGGGTGGTTGCGCGGAACCGGTTGAGGATTGCAGGGCGGCGGGAGAGTTGCATGGTGCCGACGGCTGACGTGCGGGAGCGGTTTTTGGGGTAAGGCGAGTTCTGCGCTCCTTCGTTGGCGCCAGGTGCTCGATTTATAGGACAGGTTCGCGATAAGGGCGTTTTCGTGTGCCTCACCGTATCCCGGCCCTTCGCATGGCTCAGGGCGTTCGCCCCTGTAATCGATCCACTGGATCGATTACTGCCGCTTTGCGGCACCGGGGCTCACCCACCCGCAATCCCGAGAAGCTCTGAATCGAGGGCACCAAGATATTGCTCGGCCTCTTCGGCGCTGAAGCCAAGGTCGTGCTGGCCATAGCGGGAGGCGACGCGCACGTCGACGAAGGTGGTTTCGGCCTCTTCGCGCAGGCGGATGATGAAATCGAAACGCAGACCGAGGATGAGGGTGCGGGTCGTGCCTTGCAGGATCACGCCATTGGCGCCGCGGATCATCTTCGCCACATCATCCTCATAGGGGCGCGGCGTCGGCACGGGGATGACATCGGGGGAATCAGCCACACCGCTTTCCGGCTGGGCCGGAACCGGCTTGTCCTCAAGCTCGCGGCCGGGCGTCGTATCGCCTTCGCTTTTGGTGATGGTGACGCCGTTCTGCTTGGCGACCTTCTTCACGGCCTCCAGAACACGGTCGAGCGCTCCGTCGTAACGGCGGCCCGTGAGCTCCGGATAGGCGGAAAGCTGCTTCTCGCGGTCGCCTGATGTCACGACCGGTTCACGAGGCAGCCAGATCTGGTCGGCCTGCGGCGTCGAGAGCCAGTCGGGCGCGGAGGCGGTATCCGTGGTCACGTCGTAGATTGCCGGCAGGGTGAAATAGCGCTCCGCCGCAAAGGCGCCGATGCCGAGCGGAAAGGCTGCATAGATGAGCGCCGCCAGCGCATTCGTCCCGCCCTCGGCACCGGTCATCCAGAGGCTGCGCAGGCCGATGGCAGCCAAGAGGGTCGCGAGGACCGCGCAGCCGACAGAAACGAGCAGCACGAGGATGAGATAGGGTGTCGCCAGACCGCCGAAGCGATGGGCAATCAGCACCGCTACCGAGAGCACGAGCGCAAACGCCCCGAAATGCCGCGATAAGCGGGCAGCGCTGGAAACGGGACGATCGAAACGGATGGCCATCAAAACTACCGGTTGGTCGGCGGCGAGCAATCGAATGAAGCTGCTGCCATCGACTTTTCTAGTGCAAGATTCGTCTAAATTGAAACTCTTGTCTGAGCATTGCCGAAGCAATCCACGTCAAAGGTCCAAGTCTGAGGGCGCTCCCTCTGTAAGCTATTGCTGATATGCCGTAAAAAGGCCATTCTACCGGGGTCTGATACATGTCCCACGAAACAGGAGAGACAGATGATCTCGTCCGAAATGAGGGAAAGGCCGCAGGCATCTTCGCTTGGCGGCATCGAGCGTGGCGAGCCGCTCTTGCCGCTGGAACTTCTCGAACTCGAACTCTCGCTGGAAGGCTACGCCGATGGCGAGGCCGGATTCTGCGAAGCGGTGCGCAGAGCTGCTGCCGAAACCCGAGGCGAATTTCTCTTCGACCTGCCGGCGGCGGGGCTCGTCGAAGATTGCAGGCGAATCGCCGTGCTGCGCATCCCGACGTCGGACAAGACGATGCGGGTGGTTCTAGCCTTGCTCGACCAGAACGGTACGGAAATCCGAATGCAGGCGCCTGATGAGGACACCGAACATCTGGTGCGCTTCGCCGATGCCTTCATCGAGGTCCTCGAGCGGATCTGAATCCCAAGCGTCTCGTTAGCGCAAAACCGCTGCAGATTTCGCGAGCCATGCTTCAATCGCGGCTGGCCGCAGCTTCCGCGAGCGAGCGGAAAGGAAATTTGCGGCCGCATTCGCATTTCAGCATGAATGTTTCCTGATGCACCGAGGGGCGCTGCACAAAGAAGCCGCGCGGCAGCTGGTCGACCTTGAAATCGGGAGTCTTGCGCTTGGCATCATCAATCTCGGAGGCCTCCGCAAAGCCGCTATTGCCGCATTGCGGACAGGTGAGTTTCTTCGAGAATCGATCGCGGATCGCCATGGTGCTCTTTCCTGTGAGTTGCCTTTGCTCTTACATAGGAATGCATGGCGGTGAAAGTGGAACCAAGCCTGCACCCTGCCGTTCCTTCTTCAGTGAAGGAGGTAAATCATGCCCAACAGAGACCCCATCCCCGCACCCGGCGCAGAGTCGCCGCTTGGCCCGCAGCCAACACCGGGTATTCCCGACCGCATCCAGGAAAAACCGCCGTTGACCCCGGCGCAGGATCCGAGCGATACGAAGAATCCGGAGGATCCGCCACTCGATCCAGCCCTTCTGCCGATCGGTGACCCCGCGGGCGCAGCCTGATAATATAGTCGGGTTGACGACGTCAGGCGGATCGATTCTCCTGGCCTGGCGTTCATGCTCGAGGAAGATACCGATGCGCCCATATATCCTGCCCCTTCTTGCCGTTCTGGCCGCCGGGCTTGCCGCCTGCCAGACGCTGACGCCCGAGGAGCGGCGGGCACGTGACGAGCAGACCTGCACCGGCTACGGCTTCAAGCGCGGAACGGATGGTTTTGCGACCTGCCTGCAGCGGATCGAGCTCGACCGCCGTGCCCAGGCCCGCTACGACAGCGACTGGGTGATGGCCGATATGGCCTATAATCTGAACGGTCCCTATTACTACCCGCGCTATTACCGCTACCGTCACTGAGCGGCGGCAATGACCGCCTGGGCGGCCGCAAGCCGGGCGATCGGCACGCGGAAGGGCGAGCAGGAAACGTAATCGAGGCCGATCGTCTCGCAGAAATGGATTGAGGCGGGATCGCCGCCGTGTTCGCCGCAGATGCCGAGCTTCATGTCGTTGCGGGTGCGCCGCCCGCGCTCGGCGGCAATGCGGATCAGTTCGCCCACGCCATCGAAATCCAGGGATATGAAGGGATCATGCTCGATGATGCCCTTGCGCTGGTAAGTCGGGATGAAGGCCGAGGCATCGTCGCGCGAAATGCCGAAAGTGGTCTGCGTCAGGTCGTTGGTGCCGAAGGAGAAAAATTCGGCCGCCTCGGCGATGACGTGGGCACGCAGTGCGGCACGCGGCAGCTCGATCATCGTGCCGACGAGGTAATCGATGCGCATCTTGGCTTCCGACATGACATCCTGTGCCACGGCATCGATCTTCGCCTTGACGTAATCGAGTTCGGAGCGAAGGCCGACGAGCGGCACCATGATTTCGGGAACGACGGCAGCACCCGTTTCTTTTGCAGCAGCGACCGCCGCCTCGAAAATCGCGCGGGCCTGCATCTCGACGATCTCGGGATAGGAGATGGCAAGGCGGCAGCCGCGATGCCCGAGCATCGGATTGAATTCGTGCAGCGCGTCGACACGCTGGCGGAGAGCCGAAGGCTCCATGCCCATGGCATAGGCGACCTCGGCGATCTCCTCGTCACTCTTCGGCAGGAATTCATGCAACGGCGGATCGAGGAGGCGAATCGTCACCGGCAGTCCGTGCATGACGGAGAACAGGCCGGTGAAATCGCCCCGCTGCATCGGAAGGAGCTTGTCGAGAGCGCGCAGCCTGCCCTTTTCGTCCTCGGCCAGGATCATCTCACGCATGACATGGATGCGCTCGCCCTCGAAGAACATATGCTCGGTACGACAAAGGCCGATACCTTCGGCACCGAAAGAACGGGCCGCGCGGGCATCGGCCGGCGTGTCGGCATTGGTGCGCACCGTCATGCGGCGAGCACGATCCGCCCAGCCCATGATGCGGCCGAAATCGCCTGACAGTTCCGGCTGGATCATCGGCACCTCGCCCTTGAGGACCTGGCCGGCGGAACCGTCGATGGTGATGACATCTCCCTTTTTCAGCGTCACGCCGATGCCCATCAACCGCTCATTGCGGGCGTCGATGCGCATGGTGCCGGCGCCGACGACGCAAGGGATCCCCATTCCGCGGGCGACGACGGCCGCATGGCTGGTCATGCCGCCGCGTGTGGTCAAGATGCCTTCGGCAGCATGCATGCCGTGAATGTCTTCGGGGCTGGTCTCGACGCGCAGCAGGATGACCTTGCGACCTTCCGACTCTGCCTCAACCGCCTCTTCCGCCGTGAAGACGATCTCACCGGTCGCTGCACCGGGCGACGCCGGCAGGCCGGAGCCGATCACCTGGCGGCTGACACGCGGATCGATGGTCGGATGCAGGAGCTGGTCGAGCGTCGACGGCTCGATGCGCAGGACGGCTTCGTCCTCGGTGATGACACCTTCGTCCACCATGTCGACGGCGATCTTCATGGCTGCCCTGGTCGAGCGCTTGCCGGAGCGCGTCTGCAGCATCCAGAGCTTGCCACGCTCGATGGTGAATTCGATGTCCTGCATGTCGCGGTAGTGCGACTCCAGTTCGGCGCAGATGCGGCCGAACTCGGCGAAGGCCTCGGGCATCAGCTTTTCCATCGAGGGCTTTTCGGAACCTGAGGCTATGCGCCCCTCCTCGGTGATGCTTTGCGGCGTGCGAATGCCGGCAACCACGTCTTCACCCTGCGCATTCACCAGGAATTCGCCGTAGAGGATCTTCTCGCCCGTCGAGGGGTTGCGGGTGAAGGCAACGCCCGTCGCCGACGCGTTGCCGAGATTACCGAAGACCATGGCCTGGATATTGACGGCAGTGCCCCAGGCTTCCGGAATATTGTGAAGTTGGCGATAGGTGACAGCGCGCGCGTTCATCCAACTCGCAAACACCGCGCCGACAGCGCCCCAGAGTTGTACCGCCGGATCCTGCGGGAAGGCCTCGTCCAATTCTTCTTCGATCAGCGCCTTGTAGAGCGAAACGACATGCTGCCATTCGGAAGCGCTGAGCTCGGTATCGAATTCGTGGCCAAGGCGCGCCTTCTCATCCTCGAGAATTTCCTCGAAGAGATCGTTGCCGAGCCCCATGACGACATCGGCATACATCTGGATGAAGCGACGATAGCTGTCCCAGGCAAAGCGCGCATCCCCGGCGTCATGGCCGAGCGCCTGCACCGTCTCGTCATTCAGGCCGAGATTGAGCACCGTATCCATCATGCCAGGCATGGAAACACGAGCGCCTGAGCGAACGGAGAGCAGAAGAGGCTGTTTGCCCGCGCCGAAACGGCGGCCGGTGATCTGCTCGATATCCGCAATGCCTGCGAGCACCTGCTCCTTCAATGCGGGATCGATCTTGCGGCCGTTCTTGTAATAGGTGGTGCAGGCTTCGCTGACGATGGTGAGGCCAGGAGGGACCGGAAGGCCGAGGCTGCACATTTCGGCGAGATTGGCGCCCTTGCCGCCAAGGATCTCCTTGTCTCGCGCCCGGCCTTCAGCCTGCCCATTGCCGAACGTATAGACCCACTTGGTCATCTTCCCCCCAACACCATTTCGGGAACCAGCTTAATCCCTTGGTGTTGAAATGAAAATCGACAAATGCGGCGAAATGTTGCGTCGCACAATAAATCCGCGACAGGAGGCAAGATCAAACGGTTGAAACGGAGGAGGCGCAGTGCAAGCGCATAAAAAAAGCTTTGCGGGACTGCAACAACGGTCCCGCAAAGCCTTGTTTCCGTCCGGCCAGGAAAACCGGACGGGGGGTCCATCTATGCCCTGCGATCTTCGACCGTTCGCTCCCAACCCGAAGACAGCATTGCAAATTCCACGGTACGCAACGACCGATTGCTACTTATCCGTACCGGCGCGGTTGCGATAAAACAACTTCTAATGCAATGCGCGCAAAAGAGCATCACCCAAATGGGGTACGCACCCGATGTCAGGGTGACCTTTTTTGGTCTTTAATTAAAATGCCGCCTCAGGCCGTCTCACGGAGACGCTCTGCAGTCTGCAGATCAACCGAGACCAGCTGAGAAACACCCTGCTCGGCCATCGTCACACCGAAGAGGCGATTCATGCGCGCCATGGTGATCGGGTTGTGGGTGATGATGACGAATCGTGTCTCCGTGGAGGCCGCCATCTCGTCCATCAGGTTGCAATAGCGCTCGACATTGTGGTCGTCGAGCGGGGCATCCACCTCGTCCAGCACGCAGATCGGCGCGGGATTGGTGAGGAAGACGGCAAAGATCAGCGCCATTGCCGTCAGCGCCTGCTCGCCGCCGGAAAGCAGAGTCATGGTCTGCGGCTTCTTGCCGGGCGGGCGGGCGAGGATTTCGAGGCCGGCTTCCAGCGGATCGTCTGATTCAATGAGCTGCAGCTCCGCCGTGCCACCGCCGAAAAGGTGGGTGAAGAGCCGCTGGAACTGGGCGTTGACGACGTCGAAGGCGGCAATCAGTCGTTCGCGGCCTTCACGATTCAGGCTCTGGATCGCGCCGCGCAGTTTTCTGATGGCATCGATGACGTCGTCTCGTTCCTTGATGAGCGCTTCCAGCTTCTCGCTGAGCTCCTTCTGCTCCTCGTCGGCCCGCAGGTTGACGGCGCCCAGACGCTCGCGCTCTATCCTTAGCCGCTCCACTTCGCGCTCGACCTCGCGCGGATCCGGCAGCGTCTGCAGTCCCGGCCGGCCGGCGAGGCGCAACGCCTCATGGGGCTGTACATTGAGTGTCTCACGAATGCGCTGTTCGCTCTCCTGCCGCTTCTCGCGTGCGGAGACGAGGCGCTCCTCGGCGCGGCCGCGGCGCTCGCGGCTTTCAGCAAGCTCCGAAAGCGCTGTCGCCGCCTTGTGGTCAGCGTCGCGCTGCAGCAGCTCGGCTTCGGCCAGCAGATCAGCGGCATGACGGCGGGCCTCCTCGGCCTTCTGCAATTCCGTCAGCAAAGCGCGGCGCTTGTCATCGAATTCATCGGGCGCCATTTCAAGCTCGGCGGCTTCTTCGCGGGCCTCCTCCTCACGATCGCGGAGCGTCGCGATGTGATCTTCCGCACTTGCGGCGCGCTGTCGCCATGTCTCGCGCTCCTGGCCGATGGCGACGATGCGGCGCTGGCGCGCATCGTTCTCGCGGTTCAGGCTCTCATGGCGAGCGCGCGCTTCAGCAAGCGCACCGCGATCGGTCGCGACTTCGGCCTGCTGGAAGCGCAGACGGTCATCGAGCGCGGTCAGATCTGGCGCATCTTCGAGTTCGATGCGGGCATTTTCTTCCTGAACGGCAACATCTTCGAGCTGCGACTGCAACTGACTGACGGCTTCGGCGACGACATCGCGGCGGCGAATGAGATCGCCCGAGGCGCGCTCCGCAGCGGCCAGAGCCTCGCGTGCCTCGGCAAGATGACGGGCGGACAGGCGGTTCATGTCGCGGGCGTCAGTGAGCCTGCGCTCCTCTTCACGGATCGCATCGGCCGCAGCGGCAAGGCGCTCCTCTGCTTCGGTCAGAACATCGCGAGCGAGTTCTGCCTCACCTTCGAGCTCGGCGAGGCGGTTTTTCTGGGCGAGACGAAGAGCGGCCGCGCTCGGTGCGTCCGCGCCGGCGACATGGCCATCCCAGCGATAAACGGCGCCTTCCCTGGTGACCAGCCGCTGGCCGGCCTTGAGTTCCTTCACCAGACGCGGCGCATCGCTGGCGGCCACCAGGCCTATCTGGCGCAGGCGACGGATCAGCGCGGCGGGTGCACGAACGTGATTCAGCAGCGGCACAGCACCAGCAGGCAATCCCGGATCGCCGGCACCATCGCCGTTTTCCGACCAATGGGCGGGCGCATTCGGGTCGAGCGGGGATTCAAGGTCGTCTCCGAGGGCGGCACCGAGCGCGGTTTCGAAACCGCGATCGACTTTCAGCTCTTCGGCAACCGGCGGGAATTCGCCTGTGGCGGCGCCTGCCAGCATGCGCTGGATTGTGCGTGCTTCCGTCTCAAGCGCGTTGAGCTTGCTGCGTGCCTGATCAACCGGAGCGCGGGAGAACGCTTCCATCTCGCGCGCCTTGGCGAGCGCCAGTTCGACGGACTGGATCGCCGCTTCGGCCTCGGCGACGGCGATCTCGCCGGCTTCCACCACGGCGCGCTTTTCTTCCGGGTCCGGCAGCGTTGCGATCCTCTCGCCGACACCGGCAAGCTCGCGGTTGGCCTCGTCCATCTGGCGTTCGAGCCTGAGCTTGCGATCAGCGAGATCGCGGATGGCGCGTTCCAGCTGGTTGCGTCCGGCTGCGGCTTCAGCGCGCTCCGCGGTCAGGGTGGTGAAGATACGCTCACTATCTGCGAGCTTGGTGGCAGCCTCTTCGAATACCTGCCGCGTCTCCTCGGCATAACGGCCGGAATCGGCGAGGGTTTCGCCGATATCGGCCTCTTCGGCATCGAGCCTTGCCAGGATGACGGCATTGTCGGCGACAAGCCGTTCCTCGCGCCTGATATCTTCGGCAAGCTGCGTCAGACGACGGGTGAGTTCATCGCGACGGCGCAGGATGCGGTTGGCATCTTCCTCGAGCTGGCTGCGGGCGATTTGCAGGCGCTGGAGGGCGGCCGCGACCCTCGCCTCGCCTTCGCGCAGTTCAGGCAGTTTCAGGCTGGCAATGCCTTGGCTCTTAGCCGCCTCCATCTGGATCTGCGCCTTTTCGGCGACGACGACGGTTGCCTGATTGAGTGCGCTATCAGCCTCCGCCTCAGCTTCCTTCGCCTGCACCCAACGGATGTGCAAGAGCATAGCCTCGCGGGCGCGAATATCGGCAGAGAGCGTCTTGAAGCGGTTTGCCTGGCGCGCCTGACGCTTCAGGCTCTCGATCTGGCTTTCGAGCTGCGACGTGACGTCATCCAGCCGCTCCAGATTGCTTTCTGCGGCGCGCAACCGAAGCTCGGCCTCATGGCGGCGGGAGTGCAGTCCGGAAATCCCGGCCGCCTCTTCCAGCAACTGGCGGCGTGCCTGCGGCTTTGCGGAAATCAGTTCGCCGATACGCCCCTGCCCCACCATCGAGGGAGAACGAGCGCCGGTGGAAGCATCCGCGAAAAGCAGCTGAACATCCTTGGCGCGGCTTTCCTTGCCGTTGATGCGATAGATCGATCCCTGCTCACGCTCGATGCGTCGGGTGACCTGAATTTCATCGCTGTCATTGAAGGCGGCAGGCGCGGTACGTTCGCCATTATCAAGATAGAGCGCAACTTCGGCCGTGTTGCGCGCCGGGCGGTTTCCCGAGCCGGAAAAGATCACGTCGTCCATGCCGGACGCGCGCATGTTCTTATAGGAATTCTCGCCCATGACCCAGCGCAGGGCCTCGACGAGGTTGGACTTGCCACAGCCGTTCGGTCCGACGACACCCGTCAGGCCACGCTCGATAATGAATTCTGTCGGTTCGACGAAGGATTTGAAGCCGACAACGCGGAGCTTGTTGAACTTCATGCCACGGCCTCACACCGCGCAAAAGAAAAAGCGGGCGCACGGCTTTCACCGTCGCCCGCCTTCGCAAAACGGTACGGATCAGAGGAGGCTGTCGATGAGGGCCGACATGGTGTCAACCGGCATGTCTCCAGAATAGCGCTTGCCATTGATGAGGAACGTCGGCGTGGCATTGACGCCGAAGTCCTTGGAACCCCGTTCCCGCGTGGCATTCACTTCATCCAGCAGTTTCTGGTTCGTCAAGCACTTCGTGAAGCTATCCTCAGTAAATCCGGCAAGCTTCGACATCTGCAGCAGTGCAGCGCGGCCATCATCGGCTGCTGCCCAGACCTGCTGCTGCTTGAAGAGCATGGCGACCATCGGGAAATACTGTTCGGGTGTTGCGAGCTCCTCAGGCTTCTGCGGGTTGCAGCGGGCAAGCATGAAGGCAGCGGCAGCGCGGGGGTCGAAGGGGAATTCGCGCAGGATGAACTCGACCTTGCCGGTATCGACATATTTCTGCTTGATGGTGTCGAAGGTCGTGTTGTGGAAGTGGGCGCAGTGCGGGCAGGTCATCGACATATATTCGACGATCTTGACCGGGGCATCGGCTTTGCCGAGTGCCATTTCCGGCAGCGCGCCGGGCTCCAGCACCTTGGCCATGTCGACATCGCCGTCCGGCTTCGGAATTTCCGGGGCTGCCTGCGCCTGCGCCGTACCGTATACCGCCATGGATGCGGTTGCGGCGGCGACACCGCCCAGAAGCTGGCGTTTCGTCAATTGCATTTCAGAGATGCGCATGGGTTCCCCATAAACAAGTGTGGCAGCTGCTTGTGCGATATAACGGCCAGAAGCCGCTAACAAGGCACGCTTCGCCAACTTTCTTCAAAGAATTGTGACCTGCGAAAGACGAATAGTCAAAAGACTGCAGGATTTTGCCCTATCGATTGAGATCGCGACGATTGCCGACACGCAGAACCGGAAACCGGACTGCGTCGTCATCGATATCGTCAATCACGCGACAGTCGCCGGCGAGGCGTCAAACGACAGCTATCTGCCCCGCTTGCCCAATACCGCCGTCCCCAGACGAGCGATCGCCTTTCTGATCTTTTCATCCTCCAGGCCCTGCATCATCCCTTCCAGCTTGCGGGCCGCCTCGCCCTTCAAGGGCGGCGGCGTGCGGGAACGTTTGACCGGCTGGTAGACCGGTTTCTGGACGATGCGGAGCTGGTGGACGGCGGCAAAGCCGAAGAAGCTGTTGATGCGTTGGATAAGCTCCCCCTGCGCGTGGGTGAGGAAAAGAGCGCGTGCGCCTTCGCAGGCAACCGTCAGCACACCGGGACGGAAGTTTCCATCATCGCCGCCGCCGCGGGCCCAGGCGATCTTTTCCGGGCGGGTGCAATCGGCGAAGTCCTCGCCGGCGATTTCGTCCCAGGAGCCGAGAAGTGCGCTGTTGATGCCGGCACGGCGGGCGAGAACGGGATCGATGATGCCGTTCGTCAGCTCTGCAATCTGCTTCTCATCTTTGCGTGGATAACTCATCGAAACCTTGGTAAGCGACGTCCATCGGCGGCCGCCGGCTTGATCACGCCGCCTTGCTTCGCCAAGTATAGATCACTTCCCCCGATCGCGGCAAATAATGACGACACGCACACCGGACGCGCCGACTGCCTCCCCTCTCCTGGAATGGTACGACCGCCATCATCGCGACCTGCCCTGGCGGGTTTCGCCACCGATGGCCAAGCGCGGCATCAAGGCCGATCCCTATCACGTCTGGCTGTCCGAGGTGATGCTGCAGCAGACGACGGTGCAAGCGGTAAAACCCTACTTTGCCAATTTCCTTGCGAAATGGCCGTCCGTGACGGATCTCGCCGATGCGCCCGTTGAAGCGGTGATGGCCGCCTGGGCGGGGCTCGGCTATTATGCTCGGGCGCGCAATCTGAAGAAATGCGCCGAAGCCGTTGCCAGCGAACATGGCGGCATCTTTCCCGACACTGAAGAGGGCCTGAAAGCCCTGCCCGGCATCGGCGACTATACGGCCGCAGCAGTCTCGGCCATCGCCTTTAACCGTCAGGCCGCCGTGATGGACGGCAATGTCGAGCGGGTTATCTCGCGGCTCTATGCCATCGCTACGCCGCTTCCAGCCGGCAAACCGCTGATGCGCCAGAAGGTGGCGCTGCTGACGCCGGCTGACCGACCCGGCGATTTTGCCCAGGCGATGATGGATCTCGGCGCCACGATCTGTACGCCGAAGCGCCCGGCCTGCTCGCTCTGTCCGTTCAACGGATCGTGCGAGGCATTGCGGCTGCACGATCCCGAGCAGTTTCCGGTCAAGGCCGCCAAGAAGGAAAAACCGATCCGGCGGGGTGCGGCCTTCGTGGCAGTCACCTCCGATGGCGATATCCTGCTTCGGCGGCGGATTGAAAGCGGGTTGCTCGGCGGCATGACGGAAATTCCGACGACAGCATGGACAGCGCGGCAGGACGGCGAGACCTCAGCCGAAGCGGCACCCTTCAAGGCTGACTGGGAGAGCGCCGGCAGCGTCACCCACATCTTCACCCATTTCGAGCTCAGGCTTTCGATCTTCCGCGTGGCACTTACCAATCGCGTTCAAATCGATGAAGGCTGGTGGGAGCCAGTTATAAATCTTGAAGCTCAGGCGCTGCCGACTATCATGAAAAAAGCGATCGCAGCGGCTATTCCTCTCGCGTTCAAAACAGCCAAGGGATGATTATGGCAAACGACATCAAGCATATCGTTTTCGATATTGGCAAAGTTCTTATTCATTACGATCCGCAAATTCCCTTCAGCCGCCTCATTCCCGATGAGGCCGAGCGCACCTGGTTTTTCGCCAATATCTGCACGCACGACTGGAACGTCGAGCAGGACCGCGGCCGCACCTGGGCCGATGCCGAGGCCTTGCTGATCAAGGAGCATCCGACCCGCGAAGAGCATATCCGCGGCTTTCGCAAGAACTGGCACGAGATGATACCGCATGCCTATGAAGACAGCGTCGCGATCATGGAGGGCTTCATCAATGAAGGCCGGGACGTGACGATGCTGACCAACTTCGCGTCCGACACATTCCGCGAGGCGCAGGAACGCTTCCCCTTCCTCAAGAAGCCGCGCGGCGTAACCGTTTCCGGTGATGTCGGCCTCATCAAGCCCGATATCGCGATCTACGAAACGCATGCGAAGAGTTTCGACCTCGATCCGGCTGCGACAATCTTCATCGACGACGCACCCGTCAATGTCGAGGGCGCTAAGGCCGCCGGCTGGAATGCCGTGCTCTTCACCGGCGCCGACAAGCTGCGCGCCGACCTCGCGACTTACGGTTTGAGGGCCTGAGCCATGGCTTTCGATCCCGCTGACGCCATCGACCGCTTCCACGCGGCGATCAACGCGCTCGATTTTCCCGAGATCGAGCGCTGGTTCGCCGAGGATGCGACCTACGTCTCCAACGGCGTCGGCAGCCTTGCCGGTCGGGCCGAGATCATGGCTGCCTTCCGACGCTATTTCGACGATTACCCTGACCAGACAGCAGAAAACTCCCTGGTGGAAACGCTGACGCCGCTTTCCGGCCGGGCTGTCTGGTCCGTTCGGGCAACACACAGCAAGACCGGCAAGCCGCTGATCCGCGAAGGCGAGGAAACGATCACCTTCAATGCGGACGGCAAGGTTACGCGGGTCGATGTGACCGACTACCAGGAATTCTGAGGCGAGATTGCTGCCGCTTTTGCAGAAACAAGAAGCCCGGGGTCTTTCGGCCCCGGGCTTCTTGTTTCTTCTTCCGTAACTGGAGGTACAAACCGGAAGAAGCTGTATCTCAATCTTGCAAGATGTTGCTCAATCCATCTTTGCAAGGTCGCTGCGGATGATGGACCGCAAGTCGTCGATTGGGCGCAGGGATTGCCCGTCGTCGAAGTGCCAGAATGTCCACCCGTTGCATGCATCAAGGCCCTGCACTTTCGCGCCGAGACGATGAATGGAGCCAGCCTCGCCACCAGCGGCGACAGTGCCGTCGGCGCGCACCACGGCGCTGTAACGCCGTCTGGCATCCGTCAGCACCTGGCCGGGCTTGATAAGGCCGCTTTCGACCAGCACGTTGAAGGCGACGCGGGCCTCGGCCTTCTTGCCGGTCATGACGGTCAGTTCCGCCTTGCCGAGCGGCTCGACGGCGGCGATGCGGGCAGAGGCCGCATCGATATAGTCCTGCTCACGCTCGATGCCGACGAAGTGGCGGCCGAGACGCTTGGCAACGGCGCCGGTCGTTCCCGAACCGAAGAAGGGATCGAGAATGATATCGCCGGGCTTCGACGAGGCCATGATGACGCGGGCGAGCAACGCTTCCGGCTTCTGAGTCGGATGGACCTTCTTGCCATCCTCGCCCTTCAGGCGCTCGTTGCCGCTGCAGATCGGGAAGAGCCAGTCGGAGCGCATCTGCACATCGTCATTGGCGGCCTTCATGGCATCGTAATTGAACGTATAGCCCTTGGCCTTGGCGTTCGGGCTCGCCCAGATCATCGTTTCATGGGCATTCTGGAAACGACGGCCCTTGAAATTCGGCATCGGGTTCGTCTTGCGCCAGACGATGTCGTTGAGGATCCAGAAGTTCAGGTCCTGCAGCGTAGCGCCAACGCGGAAGATATTGTGATAGGAGCCGATGACCCAGATCGTGCCCGTCGGCTTCAGCACACGGCGGCAGGCGAGCAGCCAGGCGCGCGTGAAAGCATCATAGGCCTCGAAGGAGGCGAACTGGTCCCATTCATCGTCGACGGCATCGACCAGCGACTGGTCGGGACGGTGCAGCGTGCCGCCGAGTTGAAGGTTATAGGGCGGATCGGCGAAGATGACGTCAACCGACTGGTTCGGAAGAGCCTCAAGGGCTGCAACGCAATCGCCCTTGATGATCGTGTCGACCCAAGAACCCGGCTTGACGGAAGCCTTGAGGTCGGCAAGCGGAAAAACAGACGCCATTTAGATACTCACTCATACGCTTTACGCTTAACTGTCCGTTATGGTTACGCAAGTTGGTTACCAAAGACTGAAGCATCGACCCGTTTCGGGAAAATATTCGGGTTTGCGCGTAGGAGAGAGGCAGGCACAGGCCGGTGCCTGCCCCTTTCATTCCACTACATGAAGGCTATGGACGTGCCTGCTGTCTTCAGGTGCTTCGGCCCGCTCGATCATGCCATAATCCCTGATCACCTGGCCGATACGCAGGCGATAGTCTGCGAAAATGCCGTTGCGGCCGGCCTTCTGGGCCGCGCGATGGGCCTCGAGATTGCGCCACTCGCGGACCGCCTCTTCGTCCCTGAAGAACGAGAGCGAGAGGATCTTGCCGCGCATAGTCAGGCTCTCGAAACGCTCGATGGAGATGAAGCCGTCGATCTTTTCGAGTTCGGATCTGAGTTCGCCGGCTAGGTCGAGATAGCGATGGCGTTCGCCGACATAGGGGATGACTTCGAAGATGACGGCGATCATGGCAGTACCAGTCTCGTATGTGGGGCCGAGACATTCTTCAGGAAGATGCGGTCCTCTTTCAGGATGAAGCGTTCACGGCGGGCGAATTCGTAGTTCTCCCGACCGAGCGGATCGGCGGCAAGTCTTGCGCGATAGGCCTCATAGGCTGTCAGGCTTTCGATGTTGTAGACACCGTACGCCGTCGTCGCGGAACCCTCGTGCGGGCCGAAATAGCCGATCAGGTCGGCGCCGTTTCTCGGGATCGCCTGCCCCCAGTTGCGGGCATATTCGGCAAAGGCATCCTTGCGGAACGGGTCGATCTCGTAGCGGATAAAGCAAGTGATCATCGTTTTCTCCTTTCGTGTGAGAAGCGTTTTCGCACGTTGCCGTACGAGAATGCTTCGGTTACGATCGAAGTATGAAAGAAGGGCCTGACATTGCTCAGATCGGCGCGCTCATCGGCGATCCGGCGCGCGCCAATATGCTGGCGGCGCTGACCGGCGGGCGTGCGCTGACGGCAACCGAACTTGCTGCGGCTGGCGGCATCACCCTGCAGACCGCAAGCACGCACCTTTCAAAACTCGAAGCCGGCGGCTTGCTGGCGCAGCGCAAACAGGGGCGACACCGCTACTTCACGCTCGCCGACGAGGCAGTCGCGCGGCTGATCGAAAGCATGATGGGCCTTGCGGCAAGCCGAGGGCATCTGCGCCATCAGCCTGGTCCGAAGGACCCGGCACTGCGCAAGGCGCGTATCTGCTACGATCATCTGGCGGGCGATTTTGGCGTGCGCATGCTGGACAGCCTCGTTGCCTCCGGGTCGATCGATGCCATCGGCGACGGGCTTGCGGTGACGGCGAAAGGCGAGAGCGATCTGCAATGTATCGGCATCGATGTCGGCAGCCTCAAGTCCTCCCGCCGGCCGCTCTGCCGCTCCTGCCTCGACTGGAGCGAACGCCGCGCCCATCTTGCCGGCAGCCTCGGCAAGGCGCTGCTTTCGAATTTCATGGAGAACGGCTGGGCAAGGCGGATACCGGAAAGCCGCTCTGTGGTCTTTTCACCCGAGGGTGAGCGGCAGTTCCTCAAGCTCTTTCCGCTGGAAGGCTAAGGCGCGACACGCGTATTCCTGAATGGTTGCGAGCGACCTTGGTGCAAAACTCGCTCAGGTACCTACAATTTTGAGAATTCAGCCGACGATAGCAAAAGCTTCACGTTCGCCGCCCTTCTGGGCGGGTTGCGGGGCACGTCCGATCCACTGCACATGCTTCTGCAGGATGGCGGCAGCCTCCTCCGCCTTGCCCTGACGAAGTGCGGCAAGGATGGCCCTGTGATCGTGATCCGTACGTTTTTCCCAACCGGATCGCCAGGCGGAAAACAGGAAGCGGGCACTTGCCGCATGGAGGTCGTCGATCGAGGCGAGCAGGCGCGGCATGGCGCAAGGGGTGAGGATCAGGCGGTGGAAGCGGCGGTTCGCCTCTTCCCAGGCATGCACATCGGCAGCGGCATCGCCTTCGCGTGTCGCCTCCTCCGCAGCGTCAAGAATGGCGGGCGTCAGGTGGCGGCTGGCATGTGTCAAAGCAAGCACTTCGAGTGCGGCGCGCATTTCAGCGACCTCGCGCACCTCGGCGAGATCAAAGGAGGCGACGCGAACGCCACGGCGCGGCTCGCTGATCGCCAGTCCCTGCGCCTCCAGCCGACGGAAAGCCTCGCGTACCGGCACATGGCTGGTGTCGAACTCCTCGGCAATATGGTCCTGTCGAAGACGAGCGCCAGGCGCAATCTCGCCATGGACGATGCGCTCTGCAAGCACGCGGGCGATGCGCGCGGTGATGGTGTCTTCAGGTTCCCTGCTCATTGCCATCAAGTAGCGAGCCCTGCAGGACTTGTCGAGGTGGCACGGAACCTGCTCGCGGCAAAGCTGCCCGCACAATGCATTCCAGCCATGCCGTGCAGCCGATTGAGCTTTCGGCGGCCATCGTGTAAAGCCGCATCATCCCCGAATAAGGCATGAGTATATGGACGGCTTCGACCTCATCATCTTCGACTGCGACGGCGTTCTGGTCGATTCCGAAATCATCGCTGCCAACGTGGAATCGGTGTTGCTGACCGAAGCAGGCTTTCCGATCAGCGTCGAGGAGATGAACGAGCGCTTCGCCGGCCTGACCTGGCAGGACATACTCTTCCAGATCGAGCGCGAGGCCAGCATTCCGATCTCGGCATCCCTGCTCGACAAGTCGCAGCAGATCCTGGACGTGCGGCTCGAACAGGAAGTACAGGCTATCCCCGGTGTCGAATATGCCGTCGGTCGCCTTCCGATGAAGCGGTGCATCTGCTCCAATTCCTCGAGCAAGCGGCTCGACATGATGCTTGGCAAGGTCGGCCTGAAGCAGCTCTTTGCACCAAACATCTTCTCCGCCAAGGATCTCGGCCCAGATCGTGCCAAGCCAAAGCCGGATATTTTCCTGCATGGCGCCAGCCAGATGGGCGTTTCGCCTTCCAGGACTGTCGTTGTCGAAGATTCCACCCATGGCGTTCATGCCGCGCGTGCGGCAGGCATGCGGGTTATCGGCTTCACCGGCGGCTCGCATACCTATCCATCGCATGCCGACAAGTTGACGGATGCGGGCGCAGAGACGGTGATTTCACGCATGAACGATCTGCCCGGCGTTGTCGCCGCGTTGGCGGAGTGGGAAGGCGTGCTTTAAGGGCGCAGCCTTGAAACTCTAGCGGAAGAAATCCGCACCGGGAGCCCGCAACCTGCGGGCTTTTTTGCATCTAGGGTGATGTTTGTCGCGCGGCAGCACGTAGCACGCCAATGGGCGCGTTGGGTCTTACAGGAGTGATCAAGCGGCCGATGCTTCAGCTGCTCTTCTTCTTCGAGTTCTTTGCGTTCTTGGGGGGCTGAGTGTCGAAACCGACATTGACGCGCACGAGAGCACCGGAGCCGACCGGCATCTTGATCCCTTCATGGCGGAAGATGACCTGGGTGGCCGGTGCGCCGGCCGGGATCTGGGCTGGGAAATTCACGACTTCGGACGACAAAACATCCTGACCATCCAGCACCGAGATGCGGATCGGCAGGGTGACCGGGCCGGAGGCGCCGCCCGGGCCGGCGACGAGGCGAAGCTGCGCCACGACGGTCATCGAAAGTGCCGTATCGTTCAGCGTGCACTGGCGGGTGTAGTCACCGAAGGATGCCTGGAAGACCACTTGCTGCGGGTCGCCGGTCTTTGCGCCCTTCGCATAGGTGCGATAGATCGCATCCTGATCGCGCATGAATATCTGCGGGCAAGCGCCCTGAACCACCGGCGCGACCCTGCCTTGTGCGGTAACGCCGGTGCCGATCGGGGCCTGGTTCGACGAAGGATTGGTCGGTGCGACCGGCATGATCTGGGCATCGCCATTCGGCTGAAGCGGCGCCGGGCCGGTTGCCGCGGCGGTCGCCTCAGGCTTGCTGTCGCCGCCGAGGCCAAGCGAATTGCAGCCGGCAAGGGCGGCAAAAAGCGATGCAGAAACAATGAGACGCGAGACCTTGCCGAGCACGATATTCCACCCCTTGCAGACGCTTTTCTTCTAGGTGCTTGCGACTTTCCCGCAAGGCCTTTCATGACAGTTGGCGATGGTCTATATCAGCGGCGCAAAGAAAAATCGATTGGGTAAGCACCGTTTTGATGCACTTTTCGGCGCCGGATGCGGGCAACTTCAATAACATACCTGCGGCAATGCCCCGGCGAGCCGGCAAGCTCCCTCTTTTCAACGCGGCGACTGTCCGTTTTTCGCGCGGAAACTCTCCAGCCATAGATCAAGGATGACGAACGTGGACTATATCTCGACCCGCGGCGAGGCCCCTTCCCTCGGCTTTTGCGACGCCCTTCTGGCAGGGCTGGCGCGCGATGGCGGGCTCTATGTTCCGCGCAAATGGCCGAGTTTTTCCAAAAAGGAAATCCGGGCGCTGCGCGGCAAGACGTATCAGGAGATCGCCTTCACCATCCTTTCGCCCTTCACCAATGGTGAAATCCCGGACGAAACCTTCCGGGCGATGATCGACGAGGCCTACGGCACTTTCCGCCATCCGGCGATCGCGCCGCTGGTACAGACCGGTCCGAACAGTTTCGTGATGGAACTGTTCCACGGCACGACGCTCGCCTTCAAGGATGTGGCGATGCAGCTTCTTGCCCGCCTGATGGATTACGCGCTGGAGAAGCGCGGCGAGCGGGCAACCATCGTCGGCGCCACTTCGGGCGATACGGGTGGTGCCGCGATCGATGCTTTTGCCAACCGCGAGCGCACCGACATCTTCATCCTCTTCCCGCATGGCAAGGTTTCGCCCGTACAACAGCGCCAGATGACGACGTCGACATCAGGCAACGTGCACGCGCTTGCCGTGGAAGGCAATTTCGACGATTGCCAGAACCTCGTCAAAGCCATGTTCAATGACACGGCCTTCCGCGACAAGGTGAAGCTCTCGGGCGTCAATTCGATCAATTGGGCGCGTATCATGGCCCAGATCGTCTATTATTTCACGACGGCGATCGCACTCGGCGGGCCGGACCGGAAGATCTCGTTCACGGTGCCAACGGGCAATTTCGGCGATATCTTCGCCGGCTACTGTGCCAAGCGCATGGGCCTGCCGATCGACAAGCTCGTCATCGCCACCAACGAGAACGATATTCTGGCGCGCATGCTGAAAACCGGCCGCTATGACATGAAGTCGGTGAAGGCCACGACCTCTCCTTCCATGGATATCCAGATATCCTCGAACTTCGAGCGGCTGCTGTTCGAAGCCTATGATCGCGACGCCTCCAAGGTTCGCGCCGCAATGGAAAGCCTCAAGCAATCCAATGGCTTCGAAATTTCGCCCGAAGCGCTGAAATTCATCAAGAAGGATTTCCGTGCCGGTCGCGCAAGCGAGCGGCAGGTGGCAGAAACGATCCGCAAGACCTATGAAGAAACCGGCTATCTCCTCGATCCGCATTCCGCGATCGGCGTCTTCGTCGCCGCCAAGCGGGAAAAGCCGAATACGCCGATGGTGACGCTTGCGACTGCGCATCCGGCGAAATTCCCCGCTGCCGTAAAATCCGCCTCCGGTATTGACCCGGCGCTTCCGACGTGGCTTGCTGATGTGATGCACAGGGAGGAGCGCTTCCAGATCATCGAGCCCGAGCTCAAAGCGGTTGAAACCTTTATCGGCAAGCATGCCCGCAGCTAGATGACGGCAAGCGCAGAAAGATAGCACATGACAGTTGAGTGCACCCGGCTCAAATCCGGGCTGACAGTAGTCACACAGACCATGCCGCACCTTGAAAGCGCTGCGCTCGGAGTCTGGATCAAATCAGGTTCGCGTAATGAGACGGAAGACGAACACGGTATTGCCCACCTGCTCGAACACATGGCCTTCAAGGGAACGGCACGCCGCTCCGCCCGCGAGATCGCCGAGGAAATCGAGGATGTCGGCGGCGAAGTGAACGCTGCGACCTCCACCGAGACGACCTCTTATTATGCCCGTGTCCTGAAGGATCATGTACCGCTCGCCGTCGATATCCTCGCCGATATCCTGACGGAATCCGCCTTCGAGGAAGAAGAGCTGGAACGCGAGAAGCAGGTCATCCTGCAGGAGATCAACGCGGCCAACGACACGCCCGACGACGTCGTCTTCGACCGCTTCTCCGAGGTCGCCTATCGCGGCCAGACGCTCGGGAGACCGATCCTCGGCACGCCGGAAACCGTCGTTTCCTTCACGCCGCAGCAGATCCGCACCTATCTCGGCCGCAACTACACGACCGACCGGATGTTCGTGGTGGCGGCGGGCGCCGTCGAGCATGACGAATTCGTTCGCTTGGTCGAAGACCGCTTCGCCAGCCTGCCGACCACGCCCAATGCGCCGCCGGTCATGGAGCCAGCGCGCTACATCGGCGGCAATGTGCGTGAGCCGCGCGACCTCATGGACGCGCAGATACTGCTCGGCTTCGAGGGCAAGGCCTACCACGCCCGCGATTTCTATTGCTCACAGATCCTCGCGAATATCCTCGGTGGCGGCATGTCCTCCCGCCTCTTCCAGGAAGTGCGCGAATTTCGTGGCCTCTGTTATTCAGTCTACGCTTTCCACTGGGGCTTTTCCGATACCGGCATCTTCGGCATACATGCCGCAACCGGTGGCGAGAACCTGCCGGAACTGGTGCCTGTCATCATCGACGAGTTGCACAAGTCGGCCGACAGCATCCACCAGAAGGAAATCGAGCGCGCCCGTGCGCAGATCCGCGCCCAGCTTCTCATGGGCCAGGAAAGCCCCGCCGCCCGCGCCGGCCAGGTCGCCCGGCAGATGATGCTTTACGGTCGCCCGATCTCCAATCCGGAGATGATGGAGCGCTTGGAAGGCATCACCATAGAGCGTCTGACCGACCTAGCGGGTCGCCTGTTCTACGACACCGTTCCGACGCTTTCGGCGATCGGTCCGCTTGAGCAGCTTGCCCCGATGGAAGACATCACCGCCTCGCTTTCGGTCCCGGCACCGAAGACGAAGCAGGCGAGCCTCTGACCGACACATCCGTTGCGCCGAGGGGTATCGATGCCAAAATCGGTTTTTCGGTTCCTATCGCGACAGCCTGAAGCGGTCGAACTCGAAAACGATAAATATGTCCTGCGCCTACCGCGCTATCAGGATTTCAGCCAGTGGCACCGGCTTCGCGCCGATAGCCGCCGATTTCTGGAGCCCTGGGAGCCGACATGGCGGCGCGACGAGCTGACCGAGGGATCGTTTCGCGCCCGGGTGATCCGCGGCAAACAGGAATATGCTTCGGGACAGGCGGTCCCGCTCTTCATTTTTCTAAGAAAGGACATGACGCTCGTTGGCGGCGTCACCATCGGCTATATCCGCCGGGGTGCGGCCCAAAGCTGCATGATCGGCTATTGGATGGGCGAGCGTTTTGCCGGCCAGGGCCATATGTTTGCCGCACTTCAACTGGTTATTCCTTATATCTTCGCCGGGCTTGAGTTGCACCGTATTGAAGCAGCCTGTATTCCAGACAATGCACGGAGCATTCGCCTGCTTGAGAAAGCCGGGTTCCAGCGGGAAGGCTACCTGCGCGGATATTTGAAGATCAACGGTCAGTGGCATGATCACGTGATGTTTTCACGTCTGGCCAGTGACGCGGATACAGGCAGGAAACCCAACAGCCGATGAACAAAGACCGCATGCTGCTGACGTCACCGTCCGGACGAGTGATCACGGTGATCGCAGCCCTTCTCCTGTCGGTATTCGCCCTTGCGGCGGGAACCGTGCAGGCGGCCGAACCGGTAAAGATTTCCCGCGACGATACTGCGCTGGACCTGACTGCCACGACCGAAATCTACGCCAACCAGGGCGAAGCCTTCCAGGTTTCCACCGCGGCCGGCGCCGATGGTATCCGCCGGCGTATCGAAGTGCGGGCAAGTTCGGAAAACCATCAGGGCGACTGGGCAGTCTTTGCGCTTGCCAATGTCTCGGAAGAGCAGCTTGAGCGCGTCATCGTCGCGCCGCACTTCCGTCTCGTCAATTCCAAGCTGTTCTGGCCCGATCTCGGCTCGCAGCGCATCATTGCCATTACCCCCAGCGAAGGTTTTGCACTCGACCGCCAGCCGAGCGACGAAGCGGACGTCTTCCGCATCACGCTGAACCCCGGTGCCGTCATCACCTTCGTGGCCGAGCTTGCGACACCCGACCTGCCGCAGATCTATCTGTGGGAGCCGGATGCCTACAAGGACACGATCAACGCCTTCACGCTCTATCGCGGCATCGTGCTCGGCATTGCCGGCCTGCTGGCGGTTTTCCTGACCATCCTTTTCGTCGTCAAGGGAACCTCGATGCTGCCGGCGACGGCGGCACTCGCCTGGGCGGTGCTCGGCTATATCTGCGTCGACTTCGGCTTCCTTGGAAAGCTGATCAGCGTCGCCTCGGCGGATCAACGAATATGGCGCGCCTGTGCGGAGGTGGCGCTCGCCTCGAGTTTCGTGATCTTCCTCTTCACCTATCTCAATCTCAACCGATGGCATGTGCATCTGGGTTACGCCACGCTTGCCTGGGTGCTGGGTCTTGCGCTGCTCTTCGGCGTTGCGATCTATGATCCCTCGATTGCGGCCGGCATTGCTCGGCTCTCCTTCGCACTGACGGCGGCAACCGGCCTCCTGCTGATTATTTACCTCGGCTTCAACCGCTATGACCGCGCCATCCTGCTTGTGCCTGCCTGGGCGCTGACGCTTGTGTGGCTGTTTGGCGCGTGGATGACGATCACCGGCCGGCTCGACAATGACATCATTCAGCCCGCACTCGGCGGTGGTCTCGTCCTCATCGTGCTCCTGATCGGTTTCACCGTGATGCAGCACGCCTTTGCTGGCGGCGCCTTCCAGCAGGGCCTGTTCTCCGATCTCGAACGCCAGTCGCTGGCGCTGACGGGCTCCGGCGACATGGTGTGGGACTGGGACGTAGCGCGCGACCGTGTCGTCACCATTCCCGATGTTTCCGTAAAACTCGGGCTTTCGCCGGGCACAATGCATGGCGCGGCGCGCAACTGGCTGCCGCGGCTGCACCCTGACGATCGCGACCGTTTCCGGGCAACGCTTGACGTGCTCCTGGAACATCGCCGCGGCCGGCTGAACCACGAGTTCCGCATCCGCGCCGAAGACGGGCACTTCCATTGGCTCCTGATCCGTGCCCGGCCGGTGCTCGGCTCGAACGGCGAAATCATTCGCTGCGTCGGCACGATCGTCGATGTGACCGAGCAGAAGAACTCCGTCGAGCGGCTGCTGCACGATGCGCTGCACGATAACCTGACGGGCCTGCCGAACCGGCAGGTCTTCATAGACCGCCTGCAGTCGGTGCTGACGCTGGCACCGGGTGGCGAGACGCTGCGTCCGACCGTGATGGTGATCGACATCGACCGCTACAAGCTGGTCAACGATTCGCTCGGAGTGGCCGCGGGCGACAATATCCTGATCGCACTCACCCGGCGTCTCCGCCGTCTTCTGAAACCGCAGGATACGCTGGCGCGTCTCTCGGGCGACCAGTTCGGCCTCATCCTTGTTTCCGAGCACGATCCGGCCAAGGTCGCGGATTTCGCCGATGCGATGAGCAAGGCGATCATGGTGCCGATCAATTTCTCCAACCGCGAGATCATCCTGACCGCCTCGATCGGCCTCACCTCCTGGGTGGACCAGCAGGAAAGTGCATCCGGCCTGCTCAGCGACGCCGAGCTTGCCATGTATCGGGCCAAGCGCGCCGGTGGCAACCGCGTCGAGCCTTTCCAGCCGGCCTTCCGCGATTTCGGCACCGACCGCCTGCAGCTTGAATCGGATCTGCGCCGCGCCATCGAACGCAAGGAACTTTCGATGGTCTACCAGCCGATCGCGCGGCTGGAGGATGTCGAGATTGCCGGTTTCGAGGCGCTGATGCGTTGGGAACATCCCAAACGCGGCAATATCCCGCCCTCGGAATTCATCCCGATCGCCGAAGCTTCCGACATCATCGGCGCGCTCGGCATCTTCGCGCTGGAACAGGCGACCAACGACCTGATGGGGTGGCAGAACCAGACCGGCGAACTACCGATCTTCGTCTCCATCAACCTCTCCAGCGTGCAGCTTCTCAACAATGAGCTTTACGACGACGTCCGCTCGGTGCTGGCGAAAACCCATTGCGATCCTTCAAGGCTGAAACTGGAACTGACGGAATCCATGGTGATGGAAAATCCGGAACAGGCCCGTCTCGTGCTGCAGAAGCTAAAGGAAGCAGGCCTTGGCCTGGCGCTCGACGATTTCGGCACAGGCTATTCTTCGCTTGCCTATCTCACCCGCTTCCCCTTCGACACGATCAAGCTCGACAAGGCGCTGGTGCGCGACAACAGCGACAAGAAGGCAACCGTGCTGAGATCGGTGATCTCCATGGCGCGCGAGCTGGAGATGAAGGTGGTCGCCGAGGGCATCGAATCCAACGAGGATGCGATCGAGCTTGCCAAGATGGGCTGCAGCTATGGCCAGAGCTATCTCTTCGGTCCGCCGATGCCGTCGGAATCGGTGCTGCGACTGCTGAGGGAACGGTTTCCGCTGACGAAGCGGGCCTGATCCCAAAGCCTGTTTCACCGGATTTTCTGAGGGATTGGCACCTCTTGGATCGATACGGGTTTCCTTGCCTGCGGCGGCCATTGACCATTGGCTGCCGATATGCGCCTCTGCCTCAGCGCAACAAGGAAAATTCGATGCTCAAGCTTCTGCTCGCCCTCTCGATGGGCCCATTTTGCGTCTCTCCGGTCTACGCTGCCGAAATTCATCCGCCCGCGCTGAGCTGCCTGGCGGCAGCAGCGCCGGCGCGCTGTGAAAAATTGAAGAAGGATTTCACGGCCGCCTATGCGCTGGCCCACAAGGGCGATCATGGTGCGCAGGTGACCGTAGCCTTCTGCCTCTCCACCGGTTGCCGGGGCGCCGTGATCATCGACAAGGTGGCCGCTTGCAGCTGGCATATCGTTATCGCCAATTCCGGGGCAGCGACCGTCATCGACGGCTCCAACCTCAAGGATACCTGCAGGCCAATGACGGAAGAGCAGAAGGCTGCTGCACGTGCCTTGTCCCATGATCTCGTCCGCAAGATCTATAACCGTGCGGTGGCGGTGGCGGACCAGATGTAGGCCTTCGACGGGTCTGGCAGCTGCGGGCGCGAAATATCGTTGCCCTTGTCGTTTTCGTCGCTATTCTGCCCGAAAACATATCGGGAGGTACCTTATGATCCTGCACTGCGTATTCATGCGGCTGAAGAGCGCTATGACGCCTGACGACAAGCAGGCGCTGTTCGACGCCATCGTGGCGCTGAAGCAGGTGATCCCGGGAATTCTTGACATTAAATACGGGCCGAATGTTTCACCCGAGGGGCTGCATGGCGGTTTCGTCGACGGCTTTGCCGTGACCTTCGAAAGCCCCGAGGCTCGTGATACCTATCTCGTGCATCCCGAGCATGTGACCGTCGGCGAGCGCATCGTCTCGTCGACGGATGGAGGCCTGGCGGGCCTCCTGGTTTTCGATTTCGTTCTCTAAGCTCCCGTCAGTTCAGCTCGACTTCGCCATAGCGGCGGAGAGCTGGTCGACATTGTAGCGGAACATCTTCTCGTAGGTCGGAGCCGGGCCTTTCGAGTCCGAGAGAGATTCGACGTAGAGTTCACCTCCCGGCTCGGCGCCCGTCGCAGTGGCAACCTGCTTGACGAGGCGCGGATCGTTGGAGTTTTCGAAGAAATAGGTTTTCACGTGTTCCTGCTTGATCTGCTCGATCAGCTTGGCAACGTCGGCGGCCGACGCTTCGCTTTCGGTGGAGAGGCCGAGAGGCGCCAGGAAGCTGACATTATATTCCCGGCCGAAGTAACCGAAAGCATCGTGACTGGTCAGCACCTTGCGGCTGTTATCGGCGATCTTGTCGAGCTTGGCATGGGCATAGGCATCCAGCTCGTCGAGCTTCTTCGTATATTTTTCGGCATTGGCCTTGAAGGCTGCCGCATCGGCCGGATCGGCAGCGGACAGCGCTTTTTCGATGTTGGCGACCCAGATCTTCACGTTCACGGGGCTGTTCCAGACATGCGGATCGGTGACGGTCTTTCCGTCCTCTTCCATGGTGCGGGTGTTGATGCCCTCAGAGACCGTGATGGGTTTGCCCTTGTAGCCGGAGGCGGTGATGAGGCGATCCATCCAGCCTTCCAGCCCCTCGCCACTGACGAAGGTGACCTTTGCGGCGTTCAGCGCTTTGGCATCGGCCGGCGACGGCTCGAATTCATGGGGATCGCCGTTCGGGCCGACGAGGCTCGTGACCTTGACGTGATCGCCGCCGATCTGGCGGACGACATCGGCAAGCACGGTGAAGGAAGCGACGACCTTCAGCGTTTCGGCCGAAGCCGGCACGGCCGAAAGCACCATCAGCACGGGCAAGGCGGCGGAGAGAAGCAGTCTGCGGGATAACATTGATGGCTCCTGTGATCAGCCCTTCAGATGCGGGCGGGGGAAGAAACGTCGGGCAAGGCCCGACGGCGCGAAGAAGATGGAGAGCGCGTAAAACAGCGCCGCTGTCATGATGATCGTTGGGCCGGAGGCAAGCTCGAGGTGATAGGACGCGATGAGGCCGAGATAGCCGGAAGCTGCGGCGCTGACCGCTGCTGTCGCCATCATGGCCGGCAGACTGCGCGACCAGAGCTGGGCGATCGCGGCCGGCAGCATCATCAAGCCTACGGCCATCAACGTGCCGAGCGCCTGGAAGCTCGCGACAAGGTTCAGCACCACCAAGAGCAGGAAGAGAAAATGATAGACCGGGCCTCGCCCGGCGACGGCACGCAGGAAACCCGGATCGAAACATTCCGCGACCAGCGGTCGGTAGATGACCGCTAGTGCCAGCAATGTAACCGATGTGATGGCGCCGATCTGCGTCAGTGCCGGTGCATCGATGGCAAGGATCGTGCCGAACAGCACATGCAGCAGATCAATGTTGGAGCCTCGCAGCGAGACGATAAGCACGCCGAGGGCCAGCGAGGCGAGATAGAAGCTCGCAAAGCTCGCGTCTTCCTGAAGCACGGTCATGCGACTGACGACGCCGGACAGCAGTGCGACAGAAAGGCCAGCGACAAGTCCGCCAATGCCCATTGCAGTCAGCGACAGCGAGCCGGCAACGAGATAGCCGATCGCCGCCCCCGGAAGCACTGCATGGCTCATGGCGTCTCCCATCAGGCTCATGCGTCGCAGCATCAGGAAGACGCCGATGGGGCCGGAGCCGAGACCAAGGCACAGGCAGGCGACGAGCGCGCGGCGCATGAAGCCATAATCGGCAAAGGGAGCGAAGAAGATATCGTAGGCCGTCATGCCGCCGGCTCGCAGGCTTCGGCATCCTCGTCCCAACGTTCGGCCATGGCGCGAGCCTCAAGCAGATTGGCTGACGACATGACCTCCTGCGTCATCCCCCAGCCGATCAGCCGGCGGGCGAGCAGCAGGGTTTCCGGGAAATGCGCCCTCACCTGCTCGAAATCGTGGAGCACGGCGATCACTGTCCGGCCGTCGCCGTGCCAGCGGGCGATGATATCGAGCAGGTCCCTGGTCGTGCGGGCGTCGATGGCGGTGAAGGGTTCATCGAGCAGGATGACACGGGCATCCTGCAACAGCAGGCGGGCAAAGAGCACGCGCTGGAACTGGCCAGCCGAGAGCGAGCCGATGTGGCGCGCCTCGAAGCCTTCCAGCCCGACGATGCCGAGCGCGGCGCGGGCGCGCATACCGTCCTGTTTCGCAACGCTGCGGAAAGCACCAGCCGAGCGCCAGCTTCCGAGCAGCACCGTATCCAGAACGGAGATCGGAAAGCGCCGGTTGATATCTGCTGCCTGTGGAAGATAACCGAAATCGGCGCGCTGCAGCCGGTGCTCCACTCGCCCCTCAGCCGGGCGCAGTTCCCCCATAATCGCTTTCAGCAGCGTGGATTTCCCCGCCCCGTTCGGCCCGGCGATTGCCGTCAGGCTCCCCGGCTGGAACGTGCCGGAGAGGTGATGGACCGCCGGGTGGCGATCATAGGAAACTGTCAGATTGTGGAGGCGGATGACCGGCGCGCTCATGGCAGCAAGATCGCCCAATGGATCGCAAGCCACAGGAGCGCAACGATAATGATTGCGCCGCCGGCACGCAGCAGCGCCGATTGTCCGAGCAGGCTGCTGATGGCGAAACGTTGGGGGGCGGTCGGCATTGCTCATTCCCTATATGTAATAACATTACAGTTATGTTATAACGATTGCGGCAAGAATGAGGCAAAGACGACCGGTGCCATATCGACGCCTGTTTCAACGACAAATAAAAAAGGCGCCCGAAGGCGCCTTTCACACAAGCATCGATGGTTCCGGGTCAGAGCTGCTCGAGCATCGCCGCGGCACCGGAAACCGTCGCCTGCCCGGGCGATTCCTCGACATTGAGCGACTTCACGACACCGTTCTCGACCAGCATCGAATAGCGCTTGGAGCGCACGCCGAGGCCGCCTCCGGAAAGATCGGCATCGAGGCCGACCGCCTTGGTGAAGCCGGCATCCCAATCGGCGAGGAAGTGGATCTTGCCAAGGCCGCCCGAGGACTGCGCCCAGGCGCCCATGACATGCCAGTCGTTGACGGCAAGGACGGCAATATCGTCGACGCCCTTGGCGAGAATGGCATCGCGGTTTTCCAGATAGCCCGGCAGATGGTTCAGCGAACAGGTAGGCGTGAAGGCACCCGGCACGGCAAAGAGCACGACGCGCTTACCGGCGAACAGTTGCTCGGTGGTGGTTTCGACCGGGCCGTCGGTGGTTTTTTCCTTGAAGGTGGCGGCAGGAAGCTTGTCGCCGATCGCGATGGTCATGGATTTTCTCCTCGGTTCAGGCTGGCCGCGGCAAGGCCGCAGGGATGGGCAGGGACTATAAGATGCGGTCAATCAAAGGCAAGCGTGGTTTCCATGGCGCGCGTGCCGTCAATGACGAGCACACCCCACTGCTTGCCCCTTATGTCGTAATTCTTCGGCAGCTTGCCGATCGTAATATCGGTGGAGTAGGCATTGCCGCTGCGGCCGATATTCGTCTGCTTCGTAAAGGCATAGCCGCTGGGACCGGTCGCGACGATATCGGGAGTACCGCCTCCCGCCTCCGGCAGTGTGATCTTCAACGAGAGCTGTTTGAGGTCGCTCGATACGGCGTGTGCCACGACCTTAAAATCGGCAGTTGGGGCTTCGGGAAGTCGGGCGGCAGCGTCGCGAAGGATCATCTCCTCCTGCGGGCGCGATTGGGCAACAGCTTCGAATTTCAGTAAAAGCTGCGCCTGGAAAGGAATGCAAATATCCTTGCAGATGCCGATGAACGCAGTGGCGTCTATTGCGACCGGCCCTGCCTTCGAAGCCGTCAGCGAAAGTGGCAGGGTTACCGGTGCATCATAGCCGATGTCCTCGACCTTGCCGCGGGAGATATATTTCGGGACGGGATAGGAAATTGCGTCAAGCGTTACGCCGCTTTGCGGTACGATGGTGATCTGCGGGGGGATACCGTTATTGCCCGGCTCGCGCCAATAGGTAATCCAGCCAGGCTTCGGCTCGATCTGGAGGCCGGCCCTTATATGGCCATCAGCGTCCGGCGGCAGAGCCACGAGACGCATCCGGCCGCCCTCATTCTCCGCCCAGTTGCTCATTTCCGCATGCGCCGCACGCAACAATCCAAGCATGGATGAAGCCGAAACGACTGCAATTAACAAGGGCCGCACAAGTAATGAAATAACTCTCATGGAACAAGGGTTTACCGAAACTCGCCAATTGCCGCTAGAAGTCCCGCCCATTTAAATCTTCATTTTCAGTTGATTGATTTGTGACATTGCCCCATGTTTCTCTTGTCGGAGCCTTAGTGCAGTCTGGCGGCAGGAGGAACCATGTCCCTTTCAACGCTGAAGAACAGACGGGAACGCGGATTTTTCGATGGTCAGTTCCTGATCGCCATGCCCGGCATGGAAGATCGAAACTTCGCACGCACGGTCATTTATATATGCGCCCACTCGGATGCGGGCGCCATGGGCTTCGTCATCAATCGCCCGCAGAGCCTTACCTTCACCGATGTGCTGCTGCATCTCGATATGATCAAGCAGGAAGATTCCATCGTGCTGCCGAAAGATGCCCGGGAATTTCCGATCCAGACCGGCGGGCCGGTCGAGAGCGGTCGCGGTTTCGTGCTGCATTCCGACGATTATATCAGCGACTCCTCCATTCCCGTCAGCGACGATATCTGCCTGACGGCGACGCTCGATATCGTGCGCGCCATCTCCAAGGGTGGCGGCCCGAAGCGGGCCACCATGCTGCTTGGCTACTCCTCCTGGGGTGCGGGCCAGCTCGAAAACGAAGTGGCCGCGAACGGCTGGCTCAATTGCGCGGCCAATGAGGAGCTGATCTTCGATCGCTGCCTCGATGACAAGTATGAGCGGGCGCTTGCCAGTATGGGTATTACACCGGCCATGCTTTCGGCCGAAGCCGGCCACGCCTGAGACTGCACCATTCCGGAACGAAATTCTTCCATTGGCGTTTCCAATCGGCAAGCGCGGGCACCCCGTCCGCGACTATCCGAGAGGAGACATCGAAATGGGTAGCACTGGCGATAAGATTTCCGGCAAGGTCAACGAGATGGCCGGAAAGGCAAAGAAGACAGCCGGCAAGGCCACCGGCGACCGTGAAATGCAGGCCAAGGGTGGCATGCAGGAAGCCAAGGGCAAGGCCCAGGTCGCAAGCGGCAAGGTGAAGGACAAGCTTAAGGGCGCTGTCGACCGTCTCTGACCTTCGGTTTCATGCCCAGTTCAATGCCTGTCGCACCCATGTGCGGCGGGCATTTTCCGTCATATCCTACCTGTAGGGGGCTGCCATGAGGTTGTTTACCTGCGACAATTGCGATCAGGTCATTCATTTCGACAACAGGCTGTGCGTGCGCTGCAACCATCGCCTGGGCTTTTTCGCCAGCGATCTTTCCATGCATGCGCTGGAATCACGCGACGAGGTGAATTGGCAGCTCGTCTCCGATCCGAACCGGCTCGTGCGGTTTTGCGCCAATGCGGGTCTCGACATCTGCAACTGGCTGGTCGATGACGGCAATGATTTCTGCATTGCCTGCCGACATAACCGACTTGTACCGAATACCGACACGCAGGAGGGTATCGATCGCTGGCGGCGCATCAGCCAGGCACAACGCCACCTCTTCTACTCGTTGTTGCGTTGGAAGCTGCCGCATCCCGACCGGCAGGAAGATCCGCAAGGCGGCCTCGTTTTCGACTTCCTCGAAGACGCCGTCCAGAATGACGGCAATATCGTGCCGGCGATGACCGGGCACGAGGAAGGATTGATCGCCATCCGTGCGGCCGAAGCAGATGACCTGACGCGCGAGCAGGCGCGCGCGGCAATGGATGAACCCTATCGCACCCTGCTTGGACATTTCCGTCACGAGACCGGGCACTTCATCTGGGACAAGCTGGTGCGTGACCGCAACGGCTTAGACGCATTCCGCGTCGTCTTTGGCGACGAAAGGCAGGATTATGCGGCAGCGCTTCAGGAGCGCTACACCAATGGGCCGGCACCCGGCTGGCAGGAAAGTTTCATCAGCGCCTACGCCTCCGTCCATCCCTGGGAGGATTTTGCGGAATGCTTCGCGCATTACCTGCACATCGTCGATACGCTGGAAACGGCCCGCAGTTTCGGCATAGCGATCGACCCGCGCGGACATGAAGAGATCGCAGCGGAGGTGGATTTCAATCCTTACCGGGCGCAGAGCGCCGAGCAGCTCGTCAGCGCCTGGGTGCCGCTCAGCCTGGCGATCAACGCCATTCAGCGCAGCATGGGACAAGCCGATTCCTATCCCTTCGTGCTGTCGCAGCCAGTCGTAGCGAAGCTGGAATATATGCACGAGCTGATCCAGGCTGCCGCGAACGAGCAGCGACAGGCGGCCTGATCAGCCTGCCTTTTTGCTCTTCTTGAAAGGTTCCATACCCTTGCGGGCGAGCTCATCGGCGCGCTCGTTCTCAGGGTGGCCGGCATGGCCCTTGACCCAATGGAGCGTGACCTTGTGCCTGTTGCGGGCTTCCTCCAGCGCCTGCCAGAGCTCCGCATTTTTCACCGGCTTATTGTCGGAGGTCCTCCAGCCGTTTTTCTTCCAGCCGAAAATCCACTTGGAAATACCGTCCTTCACATAGGCGCTGTCGGTGTAGAGATCGACCTCGCAAGTCTCCTTCAGTGCGCTGAGCGCGGAGATCGCAGCCATGAGTTCCATACGATTGTTGGTGGTTTCAGCCTCACCACCGGAGAGTTCCTTCTCCACATCGCCGTAACGCAACACAGCGCCCCAGCCGCCCGGGCCTGGATTGCCGGAACATGCGCCATCGGTGAAGATATCGATGTGCTTCATAGGCTCAACCCGTATTCCGCAGGCGACGAAATCTGGCGATGAAAGCGCAGCTTGCGCAGATATTCCAACGGATCCTTCTTGGTGACCATTGCGCCTTCGGGCGTCGTCAGCCAATCGTAGAGACGGGTCAGGAAGAAGCGCAACGCCGAACCGCGAGAGAGGACCGGGAGAGCCTTGATTTCTGCCTCGCTCAGAGGGCGCACGCTCTGATAACCCTCCAGCATCTGCGTACCCTTGGTGATGTTATAGGCGCCGTCCTTTTCGAAGCACCAGGCATTGAGGCAGATGGAGACGTCATAGGCCAGCAGATCATTGCAAGCGAAATAGAAATCGATGAGGCCCGACAACTCATCGCCGAGGAAGAAGACGTTGTCGGGGAAAAGATCGGCGTGGATGACACCGGCCGGCAGATCCTTCGGCCAATAGGCGCGCAGGAAATTGAGATCGCTGCGGATTTCATTCTGCAGGCCAAACTCCACCTCGTCGGCGCGCTCCTCCGACTTGTCCCAGAGCATCTGCCAGCCATCAAGCGACAGCGCATTCGGCCGTGTCAGTACAAAACCTTCACCAGCGACATGCATCTGCGCCAGCGCCTTGCCGACCTCACGGCAGTGTTTTGCCTCCGGCTTCCTCAGCCACATGCCTTCAAGGAAGGAAATGAGCGCGGCCGGACGGCCCGACAACGTGCCGAGCAACGCGCCATCCTTGCGCGGCAATGGCAGCGGACAAGACAGGCCGCCTGCCGACAGATGCTGCATCAAGCCGAGGAAGAAAGGCAGATCGTTCTTTTCCACCCGCTTTTCATAGAGCGTCAGGATGAGCGGCGCCTTCGACGTATGGAGCAGGAAGTTGGAATTCTCGACGCCCTCGGCGATGCCCTTGTAGGAGAGCAGCTGGCCAGCATCATATTCAGTGAGAAACCATTTCAGCTCGTCTTCGGCGATATCGGTATAAACTGCCAAGGTGGGTCTCTCACTGTCGAGGCGATGTTGTCAGATGGGTGCGGCGGAGGAGAACTCCCCTCGCCCTATTCCCCGTTCACGAATGCCATGTCAGCCGTCGTCAGCTCAAGGCTGCGCAGTTCGCGGTTAACGAGGAAGTGCTCGTTTTCCTGAACCGTTTCGGCAAGCTCGACACGGGCGTCGAAGCGAGTGCGGAATGCCTCGATGATCTCGTTGACGATCACTTCCGGGGCGGAAGCGCCGGCGGAGAGGCCGAGAGTGGCAATCGGACCGATCTCATCCCAGTCGAGCTCGGAAGCGCGCTGCACGAGGATCGACTTCTTCGCTCCTGCCCGCAGCGCCACTTCGACGAGCCGCTTGGAATTGGAAGAATTCGGAGCGCCGACGATGATGAAGAGATCGCAACCGGGAGCGGCTTCCTTGACTACTTCCTGGCGGTTGGTCGTGGCATAGCAGATGGAATCGGCAGCCGGCGCGTGCAGCTTGGGAAAGCGCTCTTCCAGACGCTTGATGACGCCGGCGGTATCGTCGACCGAGAGCGTCGTCTGCGTCACGTAGCCGAGATTATCGGGATCACCAGGCTCGTAGGCATCCACATCCTCGACTGTTTCGATGAGCGAGACAGTGCCTTCGGGCAGCTGGCCCATAGTGCCGATCACTTCCGGATGGCCGGCATGGCCGATCAGGATGACGTGGCGGCCGAGGCGATTGTGGCGCATTGCCTGCTTGTGAACCTTGGAGACCAGCGGACAGGTGGCGTCGAGATAGAAGAGGTTGCGGGCATTCGCATCCTCGGGCACGGATTTCGGCACACCATGGGCGGAGAAGACGACCGGCTGGGCACGGTGTTCGGCCGGGATCTCGTCAAGCTCCTCGACGAAGACCGCACCTTTTGCTTCCAGCCCTTCAACGACATACCGGTTATGCACGATCTCATGGCGGACATAGACAGGTGCGCCATAGGCCTTCAACGCCAGTACGACGATCTGGATTGCCCGGTCGACGCCGGCGCAGAAGCCTCGCGGACCACAAAGCCTGATCGTCAAAGGAGGTTTAGCCGCAATATTCATAACATACCCAGTTTGAGCTTCAGGGACCTCTAACCCAATATGGGGCGGAATTGAAGCGATACTATTGCGCAGCACCCTTGCGGGGGCGAAACCAGGAGATGGCGACGACGACGGCGAGAACCACCGCCAGCCCATACCAGGTGAAGGCATATTGCAGATGGTCGTTCGGCAGATCGACCTGCGTGACGCCGCCGATCGGAAAACCCGCTGGGTTGGGCGTGGAATCGGCATCGACGAAGAACGGGATGACGCTGGCCTTATCGAGATTGACGCTGGAGGCCATCACATCGAGATCCTTCCAGTAGAAGATGTTTTTCGCCACGTCATTGTCCGGCACCAGCGAGGACGGTTTTCCCGGAAGCTTGGCGCGCGCGAGGCCGGTCACCGTCTGCTGATCGGTCAGCTGGCCCTGCATGCGCATTTCCGGCTCCTTGTTCTCGTAGGGAACGAAGCCTCTGTTGACGAACAGATAGCGCCCGTCCTCAAGCTGCAGCGGCGTGTAGATGTAATAGCCGGTCCGGCCGCGCCAGGTAGCGAAGAAGTGGCGCTCCTTGTTGTTGATATAGCGGCCGGTGGCGGTGACCGTGCGGTATTCGATATCGCCGCCCTGAGACGCCATGGACTCGATATCGGCAAGCGGAACCGGGGCTGCGACACGACGCTCGGCAATATCGGCGAGCAGGCCTTCTTTCCAGTGCAGGCGCTCCACCTGCCAGGTGCCGAGCGAGATCAGGATGGCGAGTGCGATGAGAACGGCGATGCCGGTAAAGATCGGCAGCTTACGGCGCGGAGCCGGGCTCTGGATGTCAGTCACTCAGGCGTCCCTCACGGGCATTGTGACGATATTGCATGGCGATGAGTATGCCCTTGCACCAGCGCAGTGCGAGCAGAGACAGAATGATCGTCAGCGGGCCAAAGAGCAGGATGTGAACCCAGATCGGCGGCGCATAATTGACCTGAAGCCAGAGCACCGAGCCGATGATGATGAAACCAACGATGAGAATGACGAAGACGGCCGGGCCATCGCCTGCATCGGCGAAGGAATAATCGAGCCCGCAGGCGGCGCAACGCGGCTTCAGACCGAGAACGCCGTCAAAAAGCTGGCCATGGCCACAGCGCGGGCAGCATCCCCTGATGCCGGTCTTGACCGGATCGACCGGGGGAAATTGCGCGTTGTCTTCATTCATGACCATCTCCATGCAAACGGCTTTTCGCCGTCTGCCATAACTCTCCCATAAAGTATTCGCATCCCGAATGGAAATACCTGCGCGTTTTCGCCTCAGTGATTCGCGCCAACAGAAGAAGAAGACTGATGACCAACGAAAGCCATGCCGGACAGATCATTATCCTGAACGGTGCGCCGCGAAGCGGAAAATCCAGCATTGCGCGCGCAATCCAGGAAGAATTCGAGGGGCCGTGGATCAACCTCGGCGTCGACAGTTATAATGCCATGACGCCGGAGCGCTACCTGCCCGGTATCGGATTGAGGCCCGGCGGCGAACGGCCGGACCTCGAAGAACTCGTGCCGTTCCTCTACGCGGCGCTCTACGAATCGATCGCCATCCATGCCGGATTGGGCCTCAACGTCGTCGCCGATCTCGGCCACCACGACAGCTATTCGCAGCCACTCGGCATTCTCAGCGATTGCGCCAGGCGGCTCGACGGATTTTCCGTACTGTTCGTCGGCGTCAAATGTCCTATCGAGACGATCATGCAGCGGCGCGAGGTCAATCAGGACGGGCGCGAGACCCTCTACCTGCGTGCCACCGAGGAGACGCCTGTACCGGAGCCGGTGCAGCGCTGGCAGGACGAAGTGCATCGCCCAGGTCTCTACGATATAGAAGTCGACACATCCGTGCTGACCGCGCTCGAATGCGCCGAGGCGATCCGCCATCAGCTGGATCTTGGTATCCCCGAGCCTTCGGCCTTTGAGAGGCTGGCCGGCCAGCGATAAATCAGCGAGCCACGTTGCGGCAAAGAAAAAGGCGGGGCCGAAGGCACCCGCCTTTTTGATTTCTATCCGACCTCGATCAGCCTGCCGCGACCGGAGCGCCCCAGCCGCCCCAGACGTAGATGCAGAAAAACAGGAACAGCCAGACGACGTCGACGAAGTGCCAGTACCAGGCTGCCGCCTCGAAGCCGAAGTGCTGCTTCGGCGTGAAATCACCGCGCAACGCCCTGATGAGGCAGACCAACAGGAAGATCGTGCCGACCAGAACATGGAAGCCATGGAAGCCGGTGGCCATGAAGAAGGTCGCACCGTAGATCGAGTTGCGGAACTCGAACGGAGCGTGAGCATATTCATAGGCCTGGACGGAAGAGAAGAGCACGCCGAGCAGCACCGTCAACGTCAGGCCCTGGATAAGGCCCTTGCGGTCGTTGTGCAGCAGAGCGTGGTGAGCCCAGGTTACCGTCGTGCCCGAGAGCAGCAGGATGACGGTGTTGTAGATCGGCAGGTGCCAGGGATCGAGAACCTCGATGCCCTTTGGCGGCCAGACGCCGCCGGTATAGGCGAGCCGCGAAGCCTGGATGGCTTCATGCGGAAAGAGGCTGGCGTCGAAATAGGCCCAGAACCAGGCAACGAAGAACATCACTTCCGAAGCGATGAACATGATCATGCCATAGCGCAGGTGCAGCGACACGACGCGGGTATGGGCGCCCTCGTGGGCTTCCTTCACGGTGTCGGACCACCAGCCGTACATAACGTAGAAAACGAGAGCGAGGCCGATGAAGAAGAGCCACGGATGGGCCCACTCGATGCCGAGAACATGCAGCGAGCCGCCGTTCAGGTAGCGCATATAGCCGACGCCGCCGAAGGCCATCAGGAATGCGCCGAGCGAGGCCAATATCGGCCACGGGCTCGGAGCTATGATGTGGTAGTCGTGATTCTTCTGATGAGCATCGGCCATGTCAGATCCCCGGTGTCTTCCTTCTCCGCTTCCGGCACTGCCGGAAACACTCCTCAATCAAAGTTTCTTTTCAGCCTGCCCCGCACTACCCTCATTCGAAGCCACCGGCTTCGGACCCTCTTTGGGATAGAACGTGTATGACAGCGTGACCGTGTGAATGCTTTTCGATTCAGCGGCCTTGGTAATTTCCGGATCGATGTAGAACACGACCGGCATTTCAAGCTTTTCGCCCGGCTTCAGGTCCGTTTCATTAAAGCAGAAACATTGCACCTTGTTGAAATAGGCGCCCGCTTCGCCTGGCGTGACGTTGAAGATCGCCTGGCCGCGCTGGGTTTCGTTAGAACGGTTCTCGGCGATGAAGTTGACCTGGATGGTCTCGCCGATCTTCGGATTGACCTCGCGCTCGACCGGCTTGAATTCCCATTGCAGGCCGGGAGCGACGTTCGCATCGAAAGTGACGCGCATCGTGCGGTCGAGGATGACGCTCGAAGCCTGGTCCACGCGCTGTGTCGTGCCGTTGTAGCCGGTCACCTGGCAGAAGAGCCGATAGAGCGGGACGGCGGCGTAGCTCGCAGCGCCCATGCCGACGACGAAGCTCAGGCACATGAAGACGACGGCAGCATTGTTGCGCGGCTTCTTCGGTGCGTTGACGGCGTCGCTCATTCCATCAACCTCCATGTCCCAGAAACTTGACGATGGTGATGGCGTAGAAAAGGATCACCAGACCGGCGAGGACCACACCGAGCGCGATGTTGCGATTGCGGCGCGACTTGCGTTGCGCTTCGGTCAGCTTGACCAGATCCATCAGAACGAGCCTCCTGCGTACGAGACCAGCGTGGCGACCAGCCGGTCGAGCATCAGCGCGGAGAACACGGCGAAGAGGTAGAAGATCGAGAAGCCGAACAGCTTCTTGGCAGGGATCATCTTGAGATCGCCGTCGGGCATGCGCCAGACGGCGATGGAACAGTATATGAAGACCGCGCCGAGGGCTGCAGCGACGACGCCATAACCGACGCTGGCGAAGCCGAGGAAGGTCGGCAGCACCGCACAGATGGCCGTCAGCACGGCATAGGCAACGATCTGATGCTTGGTGGTGCGCTCGCCCGACACGTTCGGCAGCATCGGCACGCCAACCGCTTCGTAATCCCTCATCTTGAAGAGCGCGAGCGCCCAGAAATGCGCCGGCGTCCAGAGGAAGATGATGAGGAAAAGAACAGTGCTTTCGATCGTGACGGAATTGGTCACGCAGGCCCAGCCGATCATCGGCGGGAAAGCGCCGGCCGCGCCACCGATGACGATGTTCTGCGGCGTCGAGCGCTTCAGCCACATTGTGTAGATGACGGCGTAGAAGAAGATGGTGAAGGCGAGAATGAAGGCCGACAGCCAATTGATCGCGAGACCGAGGATCGTCACCGAGAAGCAGGAGAGCACGAGGCCGAAGGCCAGAGCCTCCTTGGGCAGGATACGGCCGGCCGGGATCGGGCGCTTGGCGGTGCGGCTCATGACGGCGTCGATATCGGCGTCATACCACATGTTGAGCGCACCCGACGCACCTGCGCCGACGGCAATGCAGAGGATGGCGATCAGGCCGAGAACGGGATTGATGTGACCCGGCGCCAGCACCAGGCCGGCAAAGGCGGTGAAGACCACGAGCGACATGACCCGCGGCTTCAGAAGCTCGAAATAATCGCGCGCACTGGCCTCCGACAGGCGAAAATCGCCGTCTTCAGCAAGAGCCTCGTGATTGTCGATTACCGTCATCATTCCGTCCTGATCAAATTAACTGACAGACGCCGCAGAAGCCTGCGGCGTCTGGAAAACCGGCACCTTACTTGATGCGCGGGAGCTGTTCCCACTGGTGGTACGGCGGCGGCGAAGGCAGCTGCCACTCGAGGGTCGTTGCGCCCTCACCCCATGGATTGTCACCGGCAACGCGCTTCTTGGCGAAGGCTTCCCAGACACCGACGAGGAAGATGATCACGCCGACGAAGGAGATGTAGGAGCCGATCGAAGAAACATAGTTCCAGCCGGCGAATGCATCCGGATAGTCGATGTAGCGGCGCGGCATGCCGGCGAGGCCGAGGAAGTGCTGCGGGAAGAACACCAGGTTCACGCCGATGAACATGACCCAGAAGTGCAGCTTGCCGAGGAATTCGCTGTACATGTAGCCGGTCATCTTCGGGAACCAGTAGTACCAGGCAGCGAAGATGGCGAAAACGGCGCCGAGCGACAGAACGTAGTGGAAGTGAGCCACGACGTAATAGGTGTCATGCAGCGAGCGGTCGAGGCCGGCATTGGCAAGCTGGACGCCCGTGACGCCACCGACGGTGAAGAGGAAAATGAAGCCGATCGCCCAGATCATCGGCGTGCGGAAGCTGATCGAGCCACCCCACATCGTTGCGATCCAGGAGAAGATCTTCACGCCCGTCGGAACGGCGATGACCATCGTTGCGAAGACGAAGTAGCGCTGCGCATCGAGCGACAGGCCGACCGTGTACATGTGGTGAGCCCAGACGACAAAGCCGACGGCACCGATGGCGACCATGGCATAGGCCATGCCGAGATAACCGAAAACCGGCTTCTTGGAGAAAGTCGATACGATATGGCTGACGATGCCGAAGCCCGGCAGGATCAGGATGTAGACTTCCGGGTGACCGAAGAACCAGAACAGGTGCTGGTAGAGGATCGGGTCACCGCCGCCTTCCGGCGCGAAGAAGGCTGTGCCGAAGTTACGGTCGGTCAGCAGCATGGTGATGGCGCCTGCCAGAACCGGCAGCGATAGCAGCAGCAGGAAGGCGGTGATCAGCACGGCCCAGGCAAAGAGCGGCATCTTGTGCAGCGTCATGCCCGGAGCGCGCATGTTGAGGATCGTGGTGATGAAGTTGATCGCACCGAGGATCGAGGACGCACCGGCAATGTGGAGCGCGAAGATCGCCAGGTCGACTGCCGGACCCGGCTGACCGCCGACGGCAAGCGGCGGATACATGGTCCAGCCGCCACCTGCACCATAGGCGCCGGCCGGGCCTTCGACGAACATCGAGATGCACAGCAGCAGGAAGGCCGGAACGATCAGCCAGAAAGAGATGTTGTTCAGACGCGGGAAAGCCATATCAGGCGCACCGATCATGATCGGCACCATCCAGTTGGCGAAACCTCCGATCATCGCCGGCATGACCATGAAGAAGATCATGATCAGCGCGTGAGCGGTGGTGAAGACGTTGAACATGTGCTTGGCGCCGTCGATGGCGGCATCACCTTCGAAGCCGTAGACCATGGAGGCCAGGCCGTGGAAGATCTGGATGCCCGGCTCCTGCAGTTCCATGCGCATGGCGACGGAAAGAAGGCCGCCGACGATGCCGGCGAAGATCGCGAAGATCAGATAGAGCGTGCCGATGTCCTTGTGGTTCGTCGAGAAGAACCAGCGGTCTGCAAAGCTCGGCGTATGCGAGTGATCGTGGTGGTCGTCATGCGCGTGTGCGTCATGAGCGTGGTGATCATGAGAATGATCGTCGTGAGCGGAAGGTCCAGCCATTGTCCCGATCCCCTATCTTACTTTGCGACGTTTTCAGCGACATCGACGGTCTTTGCAGAACCATCGGCAGCGGCGATCAGCGTTTTGTAGGCGCCGGGCAAGTCACTGGCGGCTGTCGTCAGCCACTGCTTGTACTTATCCTCGGAGACGACACGGATAGCGATCGGCATGAACGCATGGTCCTTGCCGCAAAGCTCGGAACACTGGCCGTAGAAGAGGCCTTCGCGCTCGGCGCGGAACCAGGTTTCGTTCAGGCGGCCCGGAACGGCGTCGATCTTGATGCCGAAGGACGGCATGGCGAAAGCATGAATGACGTCGGTCGGCGCGGCAGTGACAAGAACGCGAACGGTCTTGTTGACAGGCAGTACGAGTTCGTTGTCGACGGCCAGAAGGCGCGGATAGACAGCAAGGTCGGTCTTGCCGGCAGAGGCACGATCCGGTTCCTTCAGAAGATAGGAGTCGAAGGCGACAGGCGTTTCGCCGGAGCCCTCATATTCATAGTTCCACTGCCACTGGGTCGCGGTCGCCTTGATCGTCACATCCGGATTTTCCGGCAGGGTGAGCTGTGCGGTCAGCAGAGTGAAAGAAGGAACAGCGAGGAAAAGAAGGATAAGAACCGGCCCCACGGTCCAGATGACTTCGATTACCGTATTGTGGCTCGTCTTGGAGGGAACCGGGTTTGCCGAAGCCCGGAACTTGAAACAGACGACCAGAATGAGAACGAGAACGAACAGCGTGATCGGAACGATGAACCACAGCGTATATTGTTCGAACCAGTGGATCTCCCGCATGATCGGCGTTGCTGCCGGCTGCAGTGTCGCCTGCCACGGCATCGGCTGATCGGCATATGTGCCGGAAGCAAAAAGCAGACAGACCAGCGCGGTCAGGGCTGCATAAGCCTTCTTAATCACCTTGTAATCTCCCTCGAGCGCTGATCTGCGATAAATCGAGCGCAGAATCCTTGCCATCCTGTGCGCTTCAAACCACAGTTTGGCATCCGCCGCAACAGGCAGAAGCAATTGTCTATGCGGCATTTTTGCTCAAAGACTGCCTCCTCAGCCACGGCAAAACATTGCAAGCTTTTCATCAGCATACGAAAAACGCGCTCCAGCGCCAATCCGCCAGCTGCACATTCTTTCAGCGAGGTCCTATTTCTGCCGCAGTCCCCCGGTTTTCACGGGGTGGGGCTTTTCATTTTCTGTGGGCAGCTTCACAAATAGCGGCAATGATTCGATATCCAGAGGTTTTCATGGGTTTCCGTTCCCTCGCGCGGCCTTTTGTTCTGGCCGCAGGCATCGCGACCGCCGCGACGAGCCCCGTTTTCGCGCAGCAGACGCCGACGCCCGCGCAGTCGCGTCCTGCCGCGCCCGCTGCGAAGCCCGCCCCGACACAGCAGCCCGCACCGTCTGCGACGCCGAACGTCGAGCAGGTAACGCCCAGCCAGGCTCAGCCGCCGGCTCCCGGCACGGTCCGTTCCAACCATGGCGCATGGTCCGTCGTCTGCGACAAGCCGGCGGGCGCCTCGGCCGAGCAGTGCGCGCTGATGCAGAACGTCATTGCCGAAGACCGTCCTGAAGTAGGCCTCTCCGTCGTCGTCCTGAAGACCGCCGACCGCAAGTCGAAGATCCTGCGCGTTCTGGCGCCGCTCGGCGTGCTGCTGCCGAACGGCCTCGGCCTCAATGTCGACGGCAAGGATATCGGCCGCGCCTATTTCGTGCGCTGCTTTGCTGACGGCTGCTATGCCGAAGTCGTTCTCGAGGACGAACTGCTCAAGACCTTCCGCAGCGGCGCGCAGGCAACCTTCATCGTCTTCCAGACGCCGGAAGAAGGCATCGGCATCCCTGTCGACCTCAAGGGTTTCGCAGAAGGCTACGACGCCCTGCCCTGATGCGGGGCTTGCTCGCGCAGTGCATCAGACCTACATCGGCTATTGAGCATTACCGCTCTTCTTGCGGAGCATAAAACCATGACCACGGATCTCCTGACGCTCTTTGATGCCGATGAAGCGACGATGCGCAAGCATGTCGCCGAGGCGCTTACCGGCGCCGATGACGGCGAGCTCTTCATCGAGCACGCGCAGGCGGAATCGCTGACCTTCGACAATGGCCGCCTCAAGGGGGGCAGCTTCAACACAGAGCAGGGTTTTGGCCTGCGCGCGGTTGCCGGCGAAGCGGTCGGCTATGCCCATGCGGGCGACCTTTCGGTTTCGGCGCTGAAGCGGGCAGCCGATGCGGTCGGCGCCGTCACGCGCGGTTATTCCGGCTCTTACGCTGCAGCACCGCAGGGTACCAATCGCAAGCTCTATACCGACGAGAACCCGATCGGTTCGCCGACCTTCGAGGAGAAGGTCAAGGTGCTGACTGATATCGACGCCTATCTGCGCGGCAAGAACGACAAGGTGCGGCAGGTCACTGCTTCGGTCGCGGCAAGCTGGCAGGTAGTCGATATCCTGCGCGCCGATGGCCATCGCGTGCAGGATATCCGCCCGATGACGCGCATCAACATCTCTGTCATGGTCGGCGACGGCGACCGGCAGGAGAGCGGCTCCTACGGCCAGGGCGGCCGCATCGGTTTCGGTGATTTCATCGCGACAGGAAGCTGGCAGCACGGTGCGGACGAAGCGCTGCGGCAGGCACTCGTCAATCTTGAAGCGATCGATGCACCTGCCGGTACGATGGATGTCGTGCTCGGCTCGGGCTGGCCCGGCGTCATGCTGCACGAGGCCGTGGGCCATGGTCTCGAAGGCGACTTCAATCGCAAGAAGACGTCTGCCTTTGCGGGTCTCCTCGGCCAGATGGTGGCCGCCCCCGGCGTGACCGTCGTCGACGACGGTACGATCGACAGCCGCCGCGGTTCGATCACCATCGACGACGAAGGCACGCCTTCCGCCTACAACGTGCTGATCGAAAACGGTAAACTGGTCGGCTACATGCAGGACCGGCAGAACGCCCGGCTGATGGGCATGGCGCCCACCGGCAACGGCCGTCGCCAGGGTTATGCGCATGTACCAATGCCGCGCATGACGAACACCTACATGCTCGGTGGCGACAAGACGCCGGAAGAGATCATCGCTTCGGTAAAGAAGGGGATCTATGCTGTCTCCTTCGGCGGCGGCCAGGTGGACATCACGTCAGGCAAATTCGTCTTCGGCTGCACCGAGGCCTATCTCATCGAAAACGGCAAGATCGGTGCGCCGATCAAGGGCGCCATGCTGATCGGCAACGGCCCGGACGCCATGAAGCGCGTGTCGATGATCGGCAACGACATGAAGCTCGACACCGGTATCGGCAATTGCGGCAAGGCCGGGCAATGGGTGCCGGTCGGCGTCGGCCAGCCGCATCTGCGCATGGACCAGGTGACTGTCGGCGGTACGCAGACCTGAGGCGGGCGACAATGGGCGGCATTGAGATCAGAACCTTCGCTCCTGACGATGCCGACGGCGTGATTTCGGTCATCCTGCCGATCCAGCGCGAAGAATTCGGCATCGACATCACCGCCGACACGCAGCCGGACCTGCGCGTCATTCCGGATTTCTACCAGTCCGGCAAGGGCCAGTTCTGGGTGGCGGTCAAGGATGGTGCCGTCGTCGGCACGCTCGGCCTCAAGGATATCGGCAACAACCAGGCGGCCCTGCGAAAGATGTTCGTGGCCGCCGAGGTGCGGGGCCGCGAACACGGTGTGGCCGCCCGGCTGCTCGAAGCGCTTTTTGCCCATGCCGGCAAAGTCGGCGTCACCGATATCTTCCTCGGCACGACGGACAAGTTCGTCGCCGCGCACCGGTTCTATGAGAAGAACGGTTTCTCCGAGATCGCCAGCAAGGACCTGCCGCGAGAATTCCCGCGAATGGCCGTCGACAGCAAATTCTATCGATATAAGTTCGGCTGACTCAGACTTTCAGAAGGTTGTTATGCGGCTGATCTCGCGATGGCAGAATTCCGCGGGAGAGCGAGTGCGGATCGCGCTCAATCTCAAAGGTATTTCCTACAGTTACGTTCCCATCGGTTCGCTTGAAGCGGGCGAATACAATCGGCTCAATCCACAGGGGCTGCTGCCAGCCTTGGATATCGGCGGTCGTGTTGTGCCTCAATCGTCGGCGATCCTGGCTTACATAGAGGAGAACTATCCCGATCCGAGCCTCCTGCCCGAGGATCCGCTACTGCGTGCGCAGGCGAGAGGTTTTGCCGCCCACATTGCTTCGAAGATGCACTCCCTAACGGTCCAGCGCGTCCGGTATTTCTTGCAGGAGGCACTTGGCGGCGGCGAGGCCGAAGTAAAGCGATGGGTGCGCCACTGGCTGGGACTTGGCTTTGCCGCGCTTGAAGAAACGCTCGCGCAGCGTGAAATCCAGTCGCCCTTCTGTTTCGATGATCGTCCGGGCTGGGCCGACCTGCATCTGATTCCGCAGATGAGCAACGCTCGCCGTCTTGGCCATGATCTCTCGCCCTATCCCCTATTGCTCTCGACTGAGCAGCGCTGTGTGGTTCTCGACGCCTTCCGCTCGGCTCGGCCGGAGGCGCAGCCGGATTTCCCGAAGCCGGATCGCTTCGCTTCAAGTGCGTCACTCGGAACAACTTGATACAAGCCGATAGGAGTGATGACAGCAGTGACACTCACAGCACGGGCTCTTTAATGTAACGATCGATTATTGATGTCGCGTCTTTCGCGGAACAGCCCTTGATCCGATCCAAGGGAACGAAAATCGTCCTCGGCAGGATTCCCCAGGCCCATGCGAAGAGATCACTCAAAAGTTTCGGATCTGCGTCATCCCGGACGACCAATCTTAGCGTTCTTTCCGATGTGCGTGCTCGATTCACCTTGCTGATCTTGCTGATTACCCGCCAGTGAAGGCTGGCCGAAAAGCCCTGATGCTGGATGCCTTCGGGTGATAAGACAATGAGCGGTCTGCTGAAGGTGATCTTCGAAGCCCGGTAGATCGAGCGGGCGAGTTGAGCCGACATGACGACGAGCGCTAGACCGGCCATGAATGGAGGAAAGGCTTGGAAGACCAGTTCGCCGCTGGCGATCAGCGCGAGGACGATACAAATCACGGACTTGAAACCGACGACCGTCCAGTAGTTCAAGACGTTTTCCCAGATCTCCAGCTGCAAAGCGTCACCGGCGCCATCCACAGAAGCGCCTGCCGGTCCTATCCAGCGCATGCGTCTATCCCGTCTCAAAGCAGCATACGCCATGCCCTGTCAGGTCTATCAAGGCTTGAACCGCCATTTCCGCTCGATTGCGGCGGCGAGATCTACCTCGTGACGCCGAGCAAAGAGCAGGACATGGCCGAGAATATCGGCAGTTTCGTCGGCCAGGTCGCGCTCCATCTCCTCGGGCGAACGGCCTTTGGCACGGCCGCGGCCGGTCAGGCGGTTCCAGGCCTGGGTCAGTTCTCCCATTTCCTCCTGCAGCTTCAGCAGAAACCAATCGGCATCGCGCTCGATGTCATTGGCGGCGGCGTAGGCGGACGATGAGGTCTCGAACTGGTCGGCGAGCCGTTGCAGCATGACGTTCTCCTTTTGTTTATGAGGAGAGCGCCGATTCCCGAAGTTTGTCCAGAGCGAGCCGCGGCTCAGCCCTGGTTCGGCAACAGCATGCAGTCGTAGGAGCGCTTCTTCAGGGCGTCGCAGGCAGAGGTCGCGTCTTCCTTGCTCTGGAAGCCAATGAAACGGGCGCGATAAATCGCATTGGCGCCCTTGCCGACAGCTTCCGTGTAAGGCGAGGCGGAAACCAGCGGCGCACCGGCCTCGGACTGGGCCTGCGCGAGGAGCGCGCGGGCAGCATCGGCGCTCGGGGCAGCCGAGATCTGAATCTGCCAGCCGCCTGTCTTGCCGGCCGGCGCTTTCGCCGCCTTGCCGGCATTCATGATTTCGTCCATTGCCGCCGGGCGCTCAAGCGGGACAACTCCGTCGTTGGCAAAGCCAAGCGCCTTCTGTGCAGGTGCTGCTGCGTCGTCCGCAACGCGCGGCGCGTTCGCCGGCACGGGAACATCCGTCTGCTCCGCAGCCGAGGCTACCTCGACCTGCTGCTTGGCATTGATGCTTGCAGTCAAGCTGGCGCCACCGGAGGAGGCTCTGCCCATGTAGCGGTCGAACAATCCGGCCATCTTGGCATCGCGGCTGCGGGCCGTGCGGCCGCCGAGCACCACGCCAACCACGCGGCGGCTACCGTCCTTCACGGCGCTGACAATGTTGAAACCGGAGGCATTGGTATAGCCGGTCTTGATACCGTCCATGCCCTGATAGCGGTACATGAGATTGTTGTGGCCGCGGATGGTCTGGCCACGGAAATTGAAGCTCGCGATGGAGAAGAGGCGATATTCGCCTGGATAGTTCTTCATCAGCGCCACGGCGAGCGTGGACATATCGCGCGCCGTCGTGACCTGACGCTTGTCCGGCAGGCCGGACGCATTGACGAAGACCGTGCGGCCCATGCCGAGCTGACGGGCCCTCTGGGTCATGAGCCTGGCGAAATTGCTTTCCGAGCCGCCGAGCTTCTCACCCATGGCGGCCGCCGCATCATTGGCCGATTTGACGATCATGCCATAGACCGCCTCGCGCACCGTGATCGTGCCGCCCGCCTTCACGCCGAGCTTTGTCGGCGGACGGGAGGCAGCATATTTCGACATGGTGATCGGTGTATCCCAGGTGATCTTGCCGCGATTGAGCGCCTCGAAGGTGAGATAGAGCGTCATCATCTTCGTCAGCGAAGCCGGATAGTTCAGCGTATCACCGTTTTCCGAGGCAAGAACCTTGCCGGTGCGGGCATCGAGGACGAGGGAAGCGCTACCGGCGAAGGCCGCAACAGGTGCAGAAAGTGCCAGCGACGCGGTCAAAATGGCAGCCAAAAGCCTTCTCATGCACTTCCCCTCATTATACCCGGCGAGTCGCTACAACCGGAATTATGTCCCGTATTGTGACAGATGCCCATAATCTGGCGCGACTTTGAGGCAACGCCCAAGTTTTTTCCAAGCTTTTGTTTCGCTTGGTTAACAGCCGGTCAACAACCCGTTTTCCCTCCGGGATTCAGCAAGGTTTAACGGCGGCATTGGTAGCCTGTGTGACACGATTACAAAGCGGGGTCACGGAAAAAATGGGGCAGTGGAAGCGGCGGCTGAAGCGCATCGCGATCGGCAGCGGGCTGGAAGCGGCGTGGCTGGCGAGCGCTGCCGGGCTCATGAAGGAGGCCCGCGGACGCGGCGTCATCTTCACGCTCCATCATGTGCGCCCGCATGTCGCCCAACCGTTCGAACCGAACCAGCATCTTGAAATAACACCAGAATTTCTGGATTCAACGCTCCGGCGCCTGAGACGGATCGGCTATCGTTTCGTACCGCTCGATGTGGTGCCCTCCCTGTTGTCGGACCCGCAGGACGATCGCCTGTTCGCCGCCTTCACACTGGATGACGGGTATCGCAACAATCTGATCCATGCCCTGCCCGTCTTCGAACGGCATCAGGCGCCCTTTACCATTTTCATAGCGCAGGGCTTTGCCGAGGGCTCGCACAGCATCTGGTGGGAAACGCTGGCACTGCTGCTTAACCGGGAAAATAGCATCGAGTTCAATTTTGGCCGCGGCAGGGAGAGACTGGCGCTCGATACGCTCGTCCGGAAATGGGACGCCTTCGACAGGCTTGCCGAGTTTATCCACAGGCAGGACGAGAGCCACGCCCTCGTCGAGGTGGATGCGCTGGCGCGGCGCCACGGGATCGAGCCGCTCGACATTACGCGGGAACTGGTCATGGGACCGCAGGAGCTGCGCAATCTTTCGGCAAGCCCGCTCGCCAGTCTCGGCGCCCATACTATCAGCCACAGGGCACTTGCCCGCCTGCCGCATGCCGAAGCCCGCATCGAGATGGAAATCTCGGCAGATTATGTCGAGTCGATCACCGGCATTCGTCCCCGGACAATCGCTTTTCCCTATGGAACGAAGGAGGCAACAAAGGGCCGTGAAGCGGAGCTTGCGGCAAAGCTCGGCTTTGCCGTAGCCGTGACAACGCAGCCGGGCATTCCGGCAGCAAGCAAGCCCACCTATATGCCGCGTATCTCGATCAACGGCTTTTACCAGAGGTCACGCTATGTTTCGGCGCTGGCATCAGGCATTCCATTGAAACTGCTTGGGAAATAAGCTCTCTACGGGTACATCCGCACCTTGTCCCAGCCCCCCTCGGGCGTCGGCCGGCGGAACTCGATCCGGTCGTGCAGCCGGAACTTCTGGTCTTTCCAGAACTCGATCGAGGTCGGGCGGATCCGGAAACCAGACCAGTAAGACGGGCGCGGAATGTCGCCGATGGCGTAGCGCGCTGTGTATTCGGCAACCGCCTTTTCCAGGGCAAAACGGCTTTCGAGCGGGCGCGACTGCTTGGAAGCCCAGGCGCCGATACGGCTGCCGCGGGCACGCGTCGCAAAGTAGGCGTCGGCCTCTGCGTCTGTGACCAGTTCGACAGGGCCGCGAACGCGCACCTGACGGCGCAGCGTTTTCCAGTGGAAACACATGGCAGCTTTCTTCTGCCCCAAGATTTCGCGACCTTTCTGACTCTCGAAATTCGTGTAGAAGACGAATCCGTCAGTATCGAAACCCTTCAGGAGAACCATGCGGACATTGGGCAGCCCATCTTCATCGACCGTCGCGAGCGCGACAGCATTGGGGTCGTTGAGTTCGGAAGCCTCCGCCTCCTTCAGCCACTCCCCAAAGAGCTTGAAGGGCTCTTCACTTTCCGTAAAGTCACCAGCTGTTAACCCGTTTGCCGACATATTAATTCAAATCCCGAGGTTTCTAAAAACTGACCCAGCCTCTCAGACTGGGGAAGGATGCAGGGTGGAAGTCATAGCAAAGACACATCGCCATACAAAGGGTTCGCTGCGCCGCAGCGTCAGACTCTCCATCGTCGGTATTGCGATCCTGTCACTTTCCGGCTGCATGACCGGAGGGTTCGACTTCCTGAGCTCGGCAAAGGTGGATCGTTCGGTTGCGACCGGCACGGTGCCGCAGCCCGCCCCGAGCACCGATACGCTTTCCGACGAGATGACGGTGCGCAACGCCGTGACGTCGGCCGATATCCAGAAACTCGAGGGGCAGCCGCTTCCCTGGGCGAATGCCTCGACCGGCAGCGCCGGCGTCATCGACACGATCGTCGAGAATAATGATGCCGGTCAGGTCTGCCGGCAATTCCGCACGACACGCCATTCCTATGTCGGTATCGCCAAATTCTACGGCAAGACCTGCCTTGTCGGCGGCGGAAACTGGCAGCTTCTGAGCTTCCAGCCGGAAAGCTGATCCGCTCCTTTACCCGTTTTGCGGCGTTGGCCACGCTGAAACTTCAGGGTTAATGCGGCGTGCCGATTCGCTTCAATGTTTAGTGAAAGACTAACCATTAGCTGCAAAACACCCCATATCCAGCTTCGGAAATAAGAAGTGATTAGCAACTCTCCCGCACGATCGGCCGACGAGCGTGCTTTCCTGTCGTGAACCGGGAGGCGCGTCATGAGTTGAGATTCGGATTCCGGGGAGCGCCACGAGGAAGATGCCTCCCGGATTGCGACAGCGGCGGTGCGAACAATGCGTGATCCATATAAGGTTCTGGGCGTCAAGCGCGACGCGGATGCGGACGAAATCAAGGCGGCCTGGCGCAACATGGCCAAGGCCGTGCATCCCGATCACAATCAGGGCGACCCCACGGCCACCGCGCGTTTCGCCGAGATCGGCCGCGCCTATGAAACACTGAAAGATCCGCGAAAGCGCAATCTCTTCGACAGCGCCGTACGCATGGCTGAAGCAAAAAAGCAGGAGCAGACGATCATGCAGCAGCGTCAAGCTGCGCGTGAGGCTGCCGCCCGCGCCAAGGCCGCTCAGGCCAATGCCGAGCGGGTGATGGAAGAGCTCGCACGCGCCAATGCCAATGCGCAGAAGGCCGCAGCGGCAGGTGCCAAGCAGCAGCAGGCAGGCTCGACCGAAGCGGCAGAAGAGATGGTCGAGCGCATCTTTGGCGCACAAGCGACCCGCAGCGCCGGCGCGCAGGCGCAACCGCAGGCACAGCAAGCATACTCTCAGCAGGCGCACTCCCAGCAGGCACAGGCCAAGCCGCATGCAGCGGAGGCGGCCAGGCAGCCGGAACAGGAGACAGCAGAATCCGAAACCGCCAGGGCGGAGGATGAGCAGACGGAGGCCACGACCGGCACTGGCGTCAACATGTCCCTGCCGCTCAGCCTTCTGACCTCGCTGGTGCGCCGCTTCACCGGCACCGGTCAGCCGGGCCCTGAAAAAGCACCGGATGAGGTGGCAACCGCCACCGTGACGATCGAAGACATCATGAGGGGCAGCTGGACGACGGTTTCCCTTCCGGAAGGCCGTGAAGTCGGCTTTGCCCTGCCAGCCGGCACGACCGAAGGCCATCAGGTCCGGCTCAAGGGCCAGGGGTTCAAGTTGCCGGGCATGCAACGCGGCGATGCCGTCATCAACATCCATATCGCGCCCGATCCGAGATTCACCGTCGATGGTTTCGACGTGCATGCCGTCTTGCCGCTCAACATCGAAAACGCAGTGCTTGGCACCGAAGCGCGCGTCGATGGTCCGCAGGGACCGGTCAATGTAACGGTCCCCGCCTGGTCCGGTTCCGACAAGACGATCCGTATTCCCGACCAGGGGCTGCCCAACGACAGCGGTGGAAAAGGCGATCTCGTCGTCGAATTGCGCATTATGTTGTGGGAAAAACCTGACGATAAGGTCACCGATCTCATGCGCAGCATGCGTGAAGGGCTATTTTTATGAAATTTTGGTGACAATCGCACCCTTTGTTACGATGCCTAACAGTTGATGATCTTGGGCCTGCTTGAACCGATTAACGGCCTATGCCATAGGCAGGATCATCAGAATTCCTAGGGAAGCGAAATATGGCTCAAGCATCCGGCCTCATGGCAGGCAAACGCGGCGTCATCATGGGTGTCGCCAACAATCGTTCGATTGCGTGGGGTATTGCCAAGGCCATTCATGCGCAGGGCGGAGAAGTTGCATTCACCTATCAGGGCGATGCCCTGAAGAAGCGCGTGGAGCCATTGGCTGCCGAAATCGGCGCCGTCATGGTTGGCCATTGCGACGTCAGCGACGAATCCACGATCGATGCCGTTTTCGAAAACGTCGAGAAGCTGTGGGGCAAGATCGATTTCATCGTGCATGCGATCGGTTTCTCCGACAAGGACGAGCTGACCGGCCGTTACGTCGATACGACGCCTGACAATTTCACTAAGACCATGCAGATCTCCGTCTACTCCTTCACGTCGGTCGCGCGGCGCGCCGAGAAGTTGATGACGGAAGGCGGTTCGATGCTCACCCTCACCTATTACGGTGCTGAGAAGGTGATGCCGAACTACAACGTCATGGGCGTTGCCAAGGCGGCACTCGAAGCGAGCGTCAAATATCTCGCCGTCGACCTCGGACCGAAGAACATCCGCGTCAACGCCGTTTCGGCAGGCCCGATCAAGACGCTTGCGGCCTCCGGCATCGGCGATTTCCGCTACATCCTCAAGTGGAACGAGTATAACGCGCCGCTGCGTCGTACCGTGACCATCGAGGAAGTGGGCGATGTCGGCCTATACCTGCTCTCGGACCTGTCGCGTTCCGTGACGGGTGAAGTGCATCACGCCGACAGCGGCTATCATGTCATCGGCATGAAGGCTGTGGACGCGCCTGATATTTCCGTCATCAAGGACTGAGCGTCCTTACCTGCAAAGCGGAGCCGATCCCCGTGCTTATCTATGTGATCAGACACGGCCAGACCGACTGGAATGCGGAACGCCGCCTGCAGGGCCAGAAGGATATTCCGATCAATGCGATCGGCCGCGAACAGGCAAGACAGAACGGGATCGCCCTTGCGGCGGTCCTGAAGGGCGAGGATACGGAATTCGATTTCGTCGCAAGCCCGCTCGGGCGCACGCGCGAGACCATGGAGATCATGCGATCAGCCATGAGGCTTCCGCCCAAGGACTATCGAACCGACGAACGCCTGGTCGAAGTCTCCTTTGGCGACTGGGAAGGCTATACGATAAAGCAGCTCAGGGTCTCTCAGGCCGAGCGAGTGACGGAACGCAACATCAACAAGTGGGATTTCATTCCGCCGGGCGAGGATGCGGAAAGCTACGAGATCATGTCGTGGCGAACAGGCGCATGGCTGAATTCAGTCGACCGGCCAACCGTTTGCGTCACCCATGGCGGCGTCATCAGAAGCCTGTTCAAGCTAATCTCCAACCTTCCCAAGGATGTCGCCTCCGAAGGCGAAATCCCGCAGGACCGGATTTTGAGGATCGAGACGTCGCGAGGCCAGATCGGCTGGATCTGATCCTGCAGATCCTTGCTTACTTGACGATGTCGAGATCGTTGATGACGCGCTTGCCGTCGACTTCCGTATAGAAGATCACAACCTTGACGCCGGCCTTCAGGCCTTCGAAATCGAATTCCTCGGGCGCCTGATAGGTCTTGCCGTCATCCAGCGTCAGGACGAGATTGGTAGTGTCGACCTTCTTGATCGTCGCCTCGACATCGGCACTCTCGGCAAAACTGCTCATGGGCGAAAGAAAATTTGCCGTCGCCAGAAGCGTAGCAATAACGAAACGCATGTCGGCAATCCCCTTTAAGCGCTGCCATGGATATCGAGTGGCCACAGATAAACTCCTGAATATGGCGAAAATTGCCCGGAAGAATGGCTTTCGGCGCCCAATTGATGAATAGGATTTTACGGATAATCAAGAGGCCCGTTTAACCGTCTTTTTCTCTCTGTTTACGTGATTTAGCGGCCGCGAATGCGCGCAATCGTAAATTAACCCCTGCCCCCTAAAGTCGGCGCGAATGTAGGGGTGTGTGATTTGCAATTCCGGCTGAGCAACGGCAACCAGCTGCGGCGTGTTCTGAAGAATACGCGCGTCTCTCTGCTGGTTTCCGCCATCGTGGCCATCGTCGTTATTGCCGTCGGCTTTGCACTCGACCGCGCGAATACTGCTGCCTATCTGCGCGAGCTGCACATCCGTACTGAAAACGAGACCAACCTGATCCGTGCCCGCGTGATGGCGCAGATCAATATGGATATTACCGCCGTCCGCGACCTTTCCAACCTGATCTCGCTCAGCACGCAGACGAACGAGGCGGAGATGGAGCGGCAGATCAACTGGCTGCTGATCCAGAACCCGCATTTCATCAATATTGCGCTCGCGCCCGATTTCATCGTCAAATCGGTTTATCCGGCGCAATCCGACAAGGACCGAATCGGCAAGGATGTGCGCGAGCGGCTGATGGAGCGCATGTCGATCAGCCGCAATGCCGGCGACCAGTCGGCACGCTTCTACGGCCCCTTCAAGACGACGGATGCAGAAAACGCCTTCGCGATCTTCTTTCCGGTTTTCGTCAAACAGAACGGCCAGCGCCGCATCTGGGGCGCCGTCGAGGTGGTCATAGACCAAAACATGTTCTACGAGTCGACCGGCCTGATGCCAGCGCGCAACAGCGAAAATCAGGAGCGCTATCCGCATCTCGACCATCTGTCGATCGCGGTGCGCGACATCGGCATTCCGAATGAGACGGCTGCGCCCTTCTTCGGCCCCGCCAATATTTACGAAAAGGACCCGCTCCGCCGCAAGATGAGCTTCGCGGGCGGGCGATGGGAACTGGCGGCAGTGCCGAACGACGGCTGGCACGCGGTTCCCGGCAATCGGCATGAACTGCGATTGATCATCGTCGCCGCGGGCTGCGTGATCATCATCCCGATCTTTTTCGCGACCCTGCTGCTCGGCGAACGCAACCGTAACATCACGCAGCTCGAGGCCCGCGAAGCCAAACTTCTCGAACTGTCGCAGCGCCTTAACCTGGCGCTGGAATCTTCGCGCATCGGCATATGGGAGTTGCAGGAGAACGCCACCAACCTTTCCTGGGACGCACGTGCATCCACCCTTCACGGCCTAAAGTCGATCGAAGGCAGCCGACCGCTGGAAGTGTGGCTTTCGACGATCGTGCCCGAAGACCGCGAAATCGCCGAGGTTCATTTCTTCGGCTGCAGCATCGCGGGAGAAGCCTGCACCGCGCAGTACAGGGTGATGCGGGAAGACGGCCGGATCCGCCACCTGCGCTCCATCGGCGCCTTCTATACGGATGCCGGTGGCACGGGAAAAACAATCGGCATCGTCTGGGATGTGACAGCCGATGCGGAAGTCACCAACACGCTTCGCCTTGCCAAGGAAACGAGCGAGCTCAAGAATGCCGAGCTGGAACTCGCGCTGGAAGAACTTTCGAGCCGCGAGGCGGAGCTTTCCGAACTCTCCGGCAAGCTCGACCTCGCGCTCGATTCCTATCAATGCGGCATCTGGGAGGCCATTCTCGGCAAGCGCGGCTCGATCTGGGACGAGCGTATGCACGAGCTCTACGGATTGAAGCAGAGCAATGCCTTCGTGACCGAAGATGCCTGGCTCTCCTGCATCCACCCCGATGATCGCGGACTGGCGCTCGAAAGCGCCCGGCATTTCAAGCAAGTCGGAGACACTCATACGCTCGTCTGCCGCGTGCCGGATGAAAATGGCGGCCTGCGCTACGTGCGTTCCGTCGGCAAGGTGCATCGCACGCCGGCCGGCGAGATGAAGATCATCGGTATCGCCTTCGATTCGACCGAGGATGCGTTGATGACGCTGCGCCTCAAGGCCGCGAAGGATGAGGCGATCACCAAAAACATCGAGTTGGAACTCGCCAAGAACAGGATCGAGCACAACTCCCTGCACGACCCGCTGACCTCGCTCGCCAATCGCCGCAAGCTTGATATCGCACTGGAAAACCTGACGGATGCCGGCCGCGGCGAGCGGCAGAAATTCGCGATCCTGCATATCGACCTCGACCGCTTCAAGGAAATCAACGACACGCTTGGGCATGCAGCCGGCGACGCGATGCTGGTACATGCCTCACGCGTGCTTTCAAGAAGCCTGCGCGACAGCGATGTCGTTGCCCGTATCGGCGGCGATGAGTTCGTCATCCTCTCCTTCGACGTGGGCGATAAGGAGATGGCGGAGCTTGCCGGCCGCGTCATCGAGGAAATGCGCCAGCCGATCGATTTCCAGGGCTTTCCCTGCCGCTGTGGTGTGTCGATCGGCATTGCGCTGGCGAACGGCATTCATGTCGACGCCCGCAAGGTCCTGATCAATGCCGATATCGCGCTCTACCGGGCCAAGAGCCTCGGCCGCAACCGCTTCGAATTCTTCAACCACAATCTGCAGGCCGACATCATCAACAATAAACGCACGGCTGATGAAATCCTCGCCGGGATCGACAACGGCGAGTTCACGGCCTGGTACCAGCCGCAGTTCAGCGCCCGTACGATGAAGCTGACCGGTGTCGAGGCGCTGGTGCGCTGGCGCCATCCCTCCAGGGGCTTGCTCACGCCGGACAAGTTCCTGCGCATTGCCGACGAGATCAATGTCGTGCAGACGCTCGACCGCATCGTGCTGGAGACCGCTCTGCGCGACAAGATGCGCTGGGCGGCACAGGGCATCTTCATACCGAAAATCTCCGTCAACGTTTCGGCACGGCGCCTGCATGATGGCAGCCTTCTGGAATCGCTCGAAGGCCTGCAGATCCGTCCCGGCGAAATTTCCTTCGAGCTGGTGGAATCCATTTTCCTCGATGAAAGCGAGGACGTGGTTTCGCATAACCTCGAACGGATCAAGGCACTCGGCATCGATATCGAGATCGACGATTTCGGTACCGGTCATACGTCGATCGTGTCGCTGCTCAAGCTCAAGCCAAAACGGCTGAAGATCGACCGGCAGCTCGTAAAGCCGATCGTCGCCTCCTCGCAGGAGCGGGCGCTCGTCAGTTCCATCATCGAAATCGCCCGCTCGCTCGGCGTGGAGACAGTGGCCGAGGGCGTCGAGACGCTCGCCCACGCAGAATTGCTGCGCGATCTCGGTTGCGATCTCCTGCAGGGTTACGCCTTCGCACGCCCCCTCTCCTTCGATGATTTCGCCATCGAGGCGCGCGGCACGGCTTGGCTGCTGGCATCCTAGAGCGCTGTGCATCCATTCGGACGCACGAAGGCAAACTTCCGAAATACCATTTCCCCGATCGCACCATCGGGCGCAAAGAAAGGCTTTTGCCTGAACGTTTTTTTGGCCTATGAGTGTCGCGCCTTTTTGAGTAATGGCGCGGCCGGTGACGACCGGCTCCGCGCACCCGGCGGGAACACATGTCGCACAATACATTCGGTCATCTCTTCCGTGTAACCACCTGGGGCGAAAGCCACGGGCCGGCGCTCGGCGCCGTCGTCGACGGCTGCCCTCCGGGACTGCGCTTCAAGCTGGAGGACCTGCAGGTCTGGCTCGACAAGCGCAAGCCCGGCCAGAGCCGTTTCGTCACCCAGCGGCGCGAAGACGACCTGGTAAAGGTTCTCTCGGGCGTGATGATGGATGCCGACGGCGAGACGATGATTACGACCGGCACGCCGATCTCCATGCTGATCGAAAATACCGACCAGCGCTCCAAGGATTACGGCGAGATCGCCCGGCAGTATCGCCCCGGCCACGCCGACTATACCTATGATACGAAATACGGCATCCGCGATTATCGTGGCGGCGGCCGATCCTCTGCCCGCGAGACGGCAGCCCGCGTTGCGGCAGGCGGCATTGCCCGGCTCGTCGTGCCCGGTGTCACCATCCGTGGCGCGCTGGTGCAGATCGGCAAGCACAAGATCAACCGCGCCAACTGGGACTGGGATCAGGTCGGGCAGAACCCGTTCTTCTCTCCCGATGCCGAGATCGTGCCCGTCTGGGAAGAGTATCTCGACGGCATCCGCAAGGCCGGCTCTTCGATCGGCGCCGTCGTCGAGGTGATTGCCGAAGGCGTGCCGGCCGGCCTCGGCGCACCGATCTACAGCAAGCTCGACCAGGATATCGCTTCGCTGCTGATGTCGATCAATGCCGTGAAGGGCGTGGAAATCGGCAACGGTTTTGCTGCCGCCGAAACGAGTGGCGAGGACAATGCCGACGAGATGCGCATGGGTAACGACGGCAAGCCGATTTTCCTGTCCAACAATGCCGGCGGCATTCTCGGCGGCATTTCGACCGGCCAGCCGGTTATTGCCCGCTTCGCCGTCAAGCCGACCTCATCCATTCTCACCGAACGGCAATCGATCGATGCCGACGGCAAGAATGTCGATATCCGCACCAAGGGCCGTCATGACCCCTGCGTCGGCATCCGTGCCGTGCCGATCGGCGAGGCGATGATCGCCTGCGCCATTGCCGACCACTATCTTCGCGACCGCGGCCAGACCGGCCGGCTGAAATAGGACTTGTCCCATGCCTTATGACCAGAAGCGTGTTGTCGATGCCATCAGGGCCTTCGAAGCCGGCGAGATCGTTGTCGTCATGGATGACAATGATCGTGAAAACGAGGGCGACCTGATCGTCGCCGCCGTGCATGCGACGCCGGAAAAGATGGCTTTCATCGTGCGCCACACGTCGGGCATCGTCTGCGCGCCGATGCCGAAGGAAGAGGCGAAGCGACTGAACCTCAACGCGATGGTGGCGGAAAACGATTCCGCGCACACCACCGCCTTCACCGTTTCCGTCGACTTCAAGCATGGTACGACGACGGGCATTTCTGCCGACGACCGCACGCTGACAGTACGCAACCTTGCCAACCCGAATGTCGGCGCGTCGGATTTCGTCCGCCCGGGCCATATTTTCCCGCTGGTCTCCCGCGAAGGCGGCGTGCTGATGCGCTCCGGCCATACGGAAGCGGCAGTCGATCTCTGCAAGCTTGCCGGCCTGCCGCCGATCGGCGTCATCTCCGAACTCGTCAATGACGACGGCACGGTGACCCGCGGCCCGCAGGTCGTGGATTTCGCCGAGCAGCACGGGCTGAAGCTTCTGTCGGTCGCCGACCTCATCGCCTATCGCCAGCGCAAGGAAACGCTGATCGAGCTCGGTTCGAGCTTCGATATCGAAACACCGTTCGGCAAGGCCAAGGCGCACACCTATTCGCTACCCTGGGATCCGATGCAGCATCTCGCGGTCGTCTTCGGCGATATCAGGGATGGCGTCGATATTCCAGTGCGTCTGCATCCGGAAAACGTCGCCGACGATCTGTTCGGCAAGCGCAAACCGGTCGACTTCTACATGCAGAAGATCGCCGAACAGGGCCGCGGCGTCATCGTCTACCTGCGTGAAGGCTCCGTCGGCGTCGGCCATTACGACAATGGCCGCAAGGCCCGCAATCAGGGCCGCGAGGCCCATGTCGAGGCACAGACACGCGATAGCGAATGGCTGGAAATCGGCCTCGGCGCACAAATTCTGAAGGATCTTGGCGTCAGCTCCATCAAGCTTCTGACCAGCCGCGAGCGGCACTATGTCGGCCTGGAAGGTTTCGGCATCAAGATTTCCACCACCGAGATCTGCTGACCGGCGATCCCTTCTGCTCTCAAGGAGAGGGGATCATCCTTTCCAGCCGTCCAGATAGACGACTTTCTCTACGCCGGCGAAACGCGCCAGACGCTCCAGTTCTGCCTCCAGCTTTTCGAGCCGCCCGGCGGATGTCTTGACACGCGGTTCCAGCCATAGCCTTTTGACGTCCAGCGTGCCGTTCTTGCGGTCGGCCTTCATGTCGATACGGCCGATGAGCCTGTCGCCTTCCAGGAGCGGAAACACGTAGTAGCCATATTCGCGCTTCGGCTCCGGGACGAAGATTTCGATGCGGTAGAAGAAACCGAACAGTCGCTCTGTCCGGTTTCTGTCCCGGATCATCGGATCAAACGGGCTGAGCACCCGGATTCGCGGCGGTGCTTCCGGATAGTCATCGAGCGTGCCAAGGAAATCGGCTGAAGCCCAGGAGGAACGTGGCTTGCCGCCAAGGGCCGGTTCGATCAGCACCTCGATCAATTCATCCCGATGATCGGCCACCCACGCCTTTGCCTCATCCGGCGAGAGCAGGTCCCAAAAGGCTGCGATTTCGCCGTGGGTGGCAAAGCCCAGACGGGCAAGCGCGCTGCGGCACGCCCAATCGACGAATTCCTCGCGGCTTACCACCGGTTCGTGGAATTCGGCAGGGATGACGCGCTCGGCGAGATCATAGATCTTCTGGAAATTGGAGCGGCCGGCGATCGCGAATTTGCCGGTGCGCCAGAAATATTCGAGCGCCGTCTTGTTCGGGTGCCAGTTCCACCAGCCGCCGGAAACATGCCCGTCCGCCTTCATGTCGCGCGCCAGAATCGCGCCGTTATTGACTACCCGTTCAAAGGTCTCCTCGAAGGAGGCTTCGAAGCCTTCGCCACGCCATTTGCGCCAGCGCTCGATGATTGCCTTCTCCTCGTCGAGGAACTTGTGCTTCCAATATTTGAAGAAGGCGCTGGGCAGGATGGAGGCATCGTGCGTCCAGTGCTCGAAGAGCGCGCCATCCTTCTCCAATAGCGCGGTCAAGTGTTCGCGGCGGTAGGTCTGGTTGCGGGAAAAGAGAATCTGGTGATGGGCGCGCTCCACCGTCTGGATACTGTCCACCTGCACGAAGCCGAGATCATGAATGAGGTCCAGCAGGCCGGCCTTGGTCAACGCGCGGTTCGGAGGCGCGCTCAGACCTTGCTTGGCGAGAAAGATACGGCGGGCATCGGAATTGGAGAGCAGATTCGTCATCCAGCCATCATAGCGCGGAAAATCTTCCTAGCCACCCGATACGATATTCCAGCCGATTTGATTTTGATCCTTTATCGGGTCGTCACCGCTCTATAAAAGCGGGAATTCAAACACGGGGACCAGAATTGGATATTCGTTTCGAGAGCGCAGGCGCCAGTTTCGGAGCAAGGGTAGCGGTCGAGCCGCTGACGCTGTCTCTCACCGAAAACCGCCTCGGCGTCATCGGGCTCAATGGTTCCGGCAAGACCACTTTCGCGCGGATGGTCAATGGGCTCATGAAACCCACCACGGGCAAGGTTATTGTCAATGGACGGGATACGCGTGACGAGAAGACCGCGCTTGCCGAAGTCGGCTTTATCTTCCAGTCGCCGCAGAACCAGATCATCCTGCCGATCGTCAGGGACGACATCGCTTTCGGACTGAAAGGCAGAGGCCTCACAAAGGCAGATATCGAGAGAAAGGTCGAACTGGTGCTCGCCCGGTTTAACGCCGAGGAGCTGGCTCCTCGCCGGGCGCATGAGCTTTCGGGCGGCGAGCTGCAGATCGCGGCGCTTTGCTCAGTACTGGCGACGGGTCCCGATATCCTTATCCTCGACGAGCCTACCAACCAGCTCGACCTGCGCAACCGCGCTCTGGTGCAGAAGACCATCGACGGGCTCGAAGAAAATGTCGTCGTCATCACCCATGATCTTGAATTGATTTCAGGTTTCGAGCGGGTGCTGCTGTTCCACGAAGGCAAGCTGGCAGCCGATGCGCCGGCGGCAGAAGCGATCGCCCGCTACAGGGAGCTTGCCGCCTGATGCAGTCACTCTACGTCGAAGGCAACAGCGCGCTGCACCGGCTTTCGCCACGGGCAAAGATCTTTTCGCTCTTCCTGCTCGGCGTCGTGCTCTTCATCGGCGACAACCTTCCGCTGCTTGCCATCGTCACGCTGCTGACGGCGTTGGCTTATCGCAGCATCGGCTTGTCGCTGAAGGAATCGGCCGTTCGGCTGCGGCCAATCTTGCTGACGATCGTGATCGTGGCGCTCTTCACACTCATCGTCAATCCGTGGCACATGGCGCTTGCGACGCTGCTCCGGTTGACGGCGCTGATGCTGTATGCAGCCGCAGTGACTGCAACGACGACAATCACGCAGTTCATGGACGAGATAACGGCGCTTGCACGACCGCTGGAGCGGACCGGCTGGGTGAAGGCCGACGACATCGGGCTGGCAGTTGGCCTCGTACTGCGCTTCGTGCCCGAAATCATCGCCCGCTACCATGCGATCAGCGAAGCGCATGCGGCGCGTGGACTAAAGATGCGACCGGTGACAATCCTTACCCCGCTCATCATATTGACGCTCAGGGATGCGGATAACATTGCCGCGGCGATTGACGCGCGCGGCATTCGGCGGCATGTCAGTTAACGACTTATGAATTGGAGACCCCGATGAGCACGCGCGACCTCGTTCTTGCCGCTCTTTTTGCCGCAATTATCGTGGCTCTTGGCCTGCTGCCGCCCATCTATCTCGGTTTCGTTCCAGTGCCGATCACCGCGCAATCGCTCGGCGTCATGATGGCAGGCGTCGTACTCGGCGCAAGACGCGCCACGATTGCCGTGCTGATCGTGCTGGTGCTCGTTGCGATGTCACTGCCGGTGCTTTCGGGAGGCCGCGGCGGATATGCCGCCTTCGTGGCTCCGACATCGGGCTTCCTGTTCGGTTGGGTCTTCGCCGCTTTTGTTACTGGCTTCCTCAGCGAACGGCTGGTGCATGGCGATCAGTCCAGCCTCGTGCAGACGGTAAGCTTCTTCCTTGCCGCCATGATCGGCGGCATCGTCGTGCTCTACGCCTTCGGCATCGCCTATCTGGCCTTTGCCGCAAATATCGGCCTGCAGCAGGCCTTTGTGGGCAGCATGGCTTTCATTCCGGGCGATGTCATCAAGGCTTTCGTTGCAGCGCTCGTCGGGCGGGCCGTGATGGCCGGCTATCCGTTGCTGCCGATTCGGGCTGCCTAATCCAGGAAACCATAGAGCCAGTCGCGCGTCTCTTCGGGAAGCGTGACCGGCTCGCCGTCCTCGCGGCTGCGTGCCTGCCAGGTGATCTCAACCTCGGCGGCACGCTCGTCCTCTATCTCGGCAGCGATAAGGAAGCCGATGGAACGGACGCCGATCTTATCGACGGCGGCAGTGAAGGTTACCGTCTCGTGATAGTGCAGTGGCCGGTGAAGGATGCAGGACACCTTGGCAGCAGTGTAAACTGGCTCGTCCTCTACGCCGGGTCTCAATGACCAGAAACCTGCAAGTACGGATTCCGCATAGGAAATATAGGAGGCCAGAAACATCTGGCCGTTCATATCCACATCGCGAAACGGCACACGCAATTCCACCATGTCCGGGCGGTTCGTCTTACTCATTTACTGGTCTGCCTTGCAGGTTATCACTGCGACCCTATCACGGGGTCCGGCGAAGTAAACGAAACAATTAAAATAGCGTAAACGCCGGCATAGGGCTCTTAACTGCGGCGATCCAGCTTGTTGAAATCGGCAGGCAGCGCCCCATCTCGTGTGGATCATGACATATACGACCGATAGAGTGCCGACATGAGCACCCGTCTTTACGAACATCCCATCTTTCTCGAGCACGTGACGCCGTCTGGCCATCCCGAGCGCTCCGACCGTATCCGTGCGCTGAATGTGGCGCTGGAGCATCCGAACTTCGAGCGGCTGGACCGCAAGCAAGCCCCTCAGGCAAACGAGGATGCGGTGCTGCTTGCCCATCCGGAAGAGCATCTGATCGCCGTCATGCGGCAGATCCCGGAAGAGGAAGACAAGATCAACCAGCTCGAAGCCGATACCTATGCCAGCCAGAAGAGCCTGCAGGCGGCGCTGACCGGCATCGGCGGAGCGATGGCTGCCGTCGACGACGTGTTCCGCGGCAAGGCGGACAATGTGTTCGTTGCCGCCCGCCCGCCGGGACATCATGCCGAGAAGATGACCGCCATGGGCTTCTGCTTCTTCAACAATGCGGCGATTGCCGCCCGCCATGCGCAGAAGGCGCATGGCGCTGAACGTGTGGCCATCGTCGATTGGGACGTGCACCATGGGAACGGCACGCAGGATATTTTCTGGGACGATCCTTCCGTGCTTTTCTGCTCCACCCACCAGATGCCACTCTATCCCGGCACGGGGGCAAAGGACGAGAACGGCGCGCATGGCACCATCGTCAACGCACCGCTTTCGCCCAATGTCGGCAGCGATCATTTTCGCGAGGCCTTCAAGTCGCGCGTACTTCCGGCGCTTACCGATTTCCGGCCCGACCTCATCATCATCTCTGCCGGTTTCGACGCGCATCACCGCGATCCACTGGCGCAGATCAACCTGACAGGCGAGGATTTCGACTGGGCAACAGGCCGGCTTCTCGAAGTTGCCGACCGCAGTGCCAATAACCGGGTCGTCAGCCTGCTCGAAGGCGGGTATGATCTGGAAGGACTCGCCGAATCGGCGGGCATGCATATTCTGAGAATGATGAAGGGTTGAGAATGACTGACAGCGCCAAGCCGGAGGTTTCCGGCCTTTCCTTCGAAAAGGCGGTTGCCGAACTCGAAAGCATCGTTGCGCGCCTCGAACGCGGCGACGTGGCGCTGGATGAATCCATCGAGATCTACGAGCGCGGCGAAGCCCTGAAGAAGCATTGCGAGACGCTGCTTTCGGCCGCCGAAAACCGCATCGAGAAGATCCGCCTCGACCGCGCCGGCAAACCGCAGGGCGTGGAACCGCTCGACGGCGCCTGAGACGCGTACCGAAACTCCCTTTCAAGACACTTGGCGACCGGCTTCTGACCGATCTATGATCCCTCGATAGATATCAAGGGAACAGCAAGATGACGGACAGATTGAAGGGCAAGGTCGCCATTGTCTCGGGTGGCGCGACCGGCATGGGCGGCGCTGCCTCGAAGCTCTTTGCGGCTGAGGGCGCGCGCGTCGCCATCATCGATCGCAATGGCGAGGCGGCAGCGAAAACCGTCGATGAAATCCGCACTGCGGGCGGCGAAGCCGATTATTGGACGGCCGACGTCTCCGAAGAGGCAGCCGTCAATGCCGCGGTCGCCGGCGTCGAGGAACGCTACGGGCCGGTGACCGTGCTTTTCAATCATGCCGGCACGATCGTCATCAAGCCGTTCCTGGAAACCACGCTGCAGGAATGGGATTGGCTGCACGCCGTCAACGTGCGCTCGATGTTTTTGATGACCAAGGCCGTACTGCCCAAAATGATCGAAGCCGGCGGCGGATCGATCGTCTGCACGTCATCGATCTCGGCGGTTGCCGCCACGCCGATGGAAGTGCTCTACGATACGACGAAAGGCGCGGTGCATATGTTTGCGCGTGCCATCGCGGTCGAATTCCGGGACCGCAACATCCGCTGCAATGCCGTCTGCCCGGGCTTCATCCGCACGCCGCACGGCTTGCGCGAAGTGAAGGAATTGCAGGCGCATGGCGTCGATGTTTCGGACGCAGCGATTGCCGCGCAGCAGGGCCGGATCGGCGAGCCAGAGGATGTCGCCCGTGCGGCGCTCTATCTTGCCAGCGATGAATCGATCTTCGTCAATGGGGCGCATCTTTTCGTGGACAATGGCTTCACGGCGATCTGAGCGCTTCGCCGCTATCTGACAAACTGACCCTTTCGCCACAGACCGGCAGACGCTATCTGTGGCTCCAGGCCTTTGTGATCGGAGTGCGCCATGTCCTTCTTCCCCGGTAAAGATCCCCTCCCCGGCGATGCCTTCGCCTGCGATGCGATCGAAAACCTGATCATCCCGCGCACCAGCGATATCGGTGGCTTCCAGGTTCGTCGTGCCCTGCCGACGCGGCAGCGCCGGCTTGTCGGGCCATTCATTTTCTTCGATCGCATGGGACCGGCGATCCTGAAGCCGGATGAGGCGCTGGACGTGAAGCCGCATCCGCATATCGGGCTCTCAACCGTCACCTATCTCTTCGACGGGGAAATCCGCCATCTCGACAGCCTCGGAACGGAAAAGGTCATCCGACCCGGCGACATCAACCTGATGACGGCCGGTCGCGGCATCGTGCATTCGGAGCGCACGCCGGACAATCTGCGCGGCCATCCGCTCTCCATGTCCGGCCTGCAGACATGGCTGGCGCTGCCCGACGACAAGGAGGAGATCGATCCTTCCTTTGCCCATACCGAAAAGGGCGACATGCCTGTTATCGACGATGGAGGGGTGACCGGCCGTGTCGTCATCGGCTCGTTCGAAGGGCTGAAATCGCCGGTGAAGGCTTTCACCGATACGCTCTATGCGGATATTGCCCTGCAGCCGGGCGCGAAATTTCCCTTCGGCGCCGCCCATGAAGAACGCGCGGTCTATGTGCTCTCGGGCGAGGTCGTCATAGCCGGCGACCGGTTCGCGCCAGATCAGCTTCTCGTTTTCCGGCCAGGCGATGCGATCACGCTCGAAGCGGGCGTCGCGGGCTGTCATCTGATGCTGTTCGGAGGAGTTGCACTCAACTCGAAACGCTACATATGGTGGAATTTCGTATCTTCCTCGAAAGAGCGAATCGAGAAAGCCAAGGAGGAGTGGCGCACCGGGCGCTTCGATATCGTCCCCGGCGACGAAGAGGAATTCGTGCCTTTGCCGGAGGGCTGAAGTGCTCTAAGGTGAAAATCTTGCGGTTATGCAAATGTAGTTGTTTTGCCGCAATTCAATCGAATAAAGCAAAGCCGATCAGTCAAAGAAGAGCGCCCGCCCGTGACACAATCCCCGAAGACCCCGCTGCTCGATCAGGTCACCTATCCTGCCGACCTGCGCAAGCTCGAGGACCGCGACCTGCCGCAGCTGGCACGCGAAGTCAGGGACGAAATGATCGACGCCGTCTCCCGCACCGGCGGGCATCTCGGCGCAGGTCTTGGCGTGGTGGAGCTGACGATCGCGATCCACAACGTCTTCAATACGCCTGACGACCGGCTGATCTTCGATGTCGGCCACCAATGCTATCCACACAAGATCCTGACGGGGCGCCGCGACCGGATCCGGACGCTGCGCCAGGAAAACGGTCTGTCCGGCTTCACCCGCCGGGCCGAAAGCGAATACGATCCCTTCGGCGCCGCACATTCCTCGACTTCGATTTCCGCCGGCCTCGGCATGGCGGTCGCCGCCGATATCGACAAGACGGACCGCCGTGTGATTGCCGTTATCGGTGACGGGGCCCTCTCGGCCGGCATGGCCTATGAGGCACTCAACAATGCCGGCGCGCTCGATGCGCGACTGATCGTCATCCTCAATGACAACGACATGTCGATCGCCCCGCCAACGGGCGCAATGAGCGCTTATCTCGCCCGCCTTGCTTCCGGTCGCACCTATATGGGCTTCCGCGATTTCGGCAAGAAACTGACGGCCTATCTCGGCAAGAATATCGACCGCGCCATTACCCGCGCCGTCGAGCATGCCCGCGGTTACGTGACCGGCGGGACGATGTTCGAGGAGATGGGCTTCTATCATATCGGCCCGATCGACGGTCACTCCTTCGATCACCTTCTGCCCGTCCTGCGCAATGTACGCGACAATGCGAATGGCCCGGTGCTGATCCATGTCGTGACCCAGAAGGGCAAGGGTTATGCCCCGGCGGAAGCTGCAGCCGACAAGTATCACGGCGTCAATAAGTTCGATGTCATCACCGGCACACAGGCGAAGGTAAAGCCGAATGCGCCGAGCTATACGAATGTCTTTGCCGAGACGCTGGTCCAGGAAGCTACGCTCGACGATCGCGTCGTCGGCATCACCGCCGCCATGCCAAGCGGCACGGGCCTCGACAAGTTTGCGGAGATTTTCCCGTCCCGCTGTTTCGACGTCGGGATTGCCGAGCAGCATGCCGTGACTTTCGCCGCCGGACTTGCCGCCGAAGGTTTCAAGCCGTTTGCAGCGCTCTACTCCACCTTCCTGCAGCGCGCCTATGACCAGGTCGTGCATGATGTGGCGATCCAGGGCCTGCCGGTGCGCTTCCCGATCGACCGCGCCGGTTTTGTCGGTGCCGACGGACCGACGCATGCGGGTTCCTTCGACACGGCCTTCCTCGCCACCCTGCCCGGCTTCGTCGTCATGGCCGCCGCTGACGAGGCGGAACTGAAGCATATGGTGCGCACCGCCGTTGCCTATGATGCCGGCCCGATCTCGTTCCGCTATCCGCGCGGCGAAGGTGTTGGCGTCGACATGCCCGAGCGCGGCCAGATCCTGGAAATCGGTAAGGGCCGGATCGTCAAGGAAGGTACGAAGGTTGCGCTTCTTTCCTTCGGTACGCGGCTTGCCGACTGTCTGCTGGCGGCCGAAGACCTCGATGCCGCCGGGCTTTCGACGACGGTTGCCGATGCGCGTTTCGCAAAGCCGCTCGACCACGCCTTGATCCGCCAGCTTGCCCGCCACCACGAAATCCTCATCACCGTCGAAGAAGGCGCTGTCGGCGGCTTCGGCAGCCAGGTGATGCAGTTCATGGCGATGGACGGACTGCTCGACCGCGGCCTAAAGGTTCGCTCGCTGGTGATGCCCGATATCTGGATGGAGCAGGCAAAGCCGGAGGCGATGATCGCCCATGCCGGCCTCGACCGCGCCGGCATCGTCTCGACGGTGTTCAATGCACTCGGACGCGGTGTTGCGGTCGGCGTGGCCGGTTAAGGCAGCACGCCGACGCGCTTCGTTTATTCCTGCTTTTTGCCATCACGGTAGAAGATCATTCCGCCGTGATGCAGCACGCCGTCGATGAAATCGCCATCGGCGGTAAAACCGGTATCGTCCCAATATTCGATATGATCGCCGGTCACCTCATAGCGGCCCCGATAGGCGCTCGTTCGCGTACCGCGCGCCTCGTCATAACGGCCGTTCGGCAGCAATTCCTGGCGGATATGGCCGTCACCAGTAATCCACATGCCGAGATAGGGATGGTTCTGCACTTTGCTTTCCTCTGAGAAGACCGGAGATGGAGCGGCAAACGAAAGAGCCGCCCCGACAATAGCCTCGCGGATCCGCATGGTCACATGCCCATACTGGCCGTCGGGCGGACGGTAATGTCGTTGATATCGACATCCTCGGGCTGCTCGATGGCGAAGCGGATTGCCCGCGCGATAGCGTCAGGCTTCAGGGCGATCTCGCGGAAGGAGACCATCGCCTCGGCCGAGAAGGGTTCGGTGATCGTCTCCGCCAGCTCGGATTCGACGACGCCCGGATAGATGCAGGTTACGCGCAGCTTCTTGTTTTCCTGGCGAAGCCCATCGGAAATCGCCCGCACCGCATATTTCGTCGCGCAATAGACCGCCGCGGTCGGCACGACCGACAGACCTCCGATCGAGGAGATGTTGATGATCTGCCCACGCTCCTGCGCGTTCATGATCGGCAGCACGGCGGCGATGCCATAGAGAACACCCTTGATGTTGACGTCGACCATGCGATCCCATTCCTCGACCTTGAGCGAGGACATCAGAGAGAGCGGCATCACGCCGGCATTGTTGATGAGCACGTCGATGCTGCCGAAGGCATCCACCGTTACCCTGGCGAAGGCCTCGACATCGGCCCGGTCGGTAACGTCGAGCGCACGGAATTCCACCGTGCCGCCGCTACTGCGGATTTCCTTTGCCAGTTCCTCGAGCCGGTTGGTGCGGCGCGCGCCGATCATGAGCTTTGCGCCAGCCGCGCCCAGTTCGCGTGCGGTGCCGGCGCCGATGCCGCTGCTGGCGCCAGTAATCAGAACTGTCTTGCCTTTGATACCAGTCATGTTCTTTCCTCATGCTTCAATCGGGACCGCAGCCGGATGCCGCTGGTCCATACGCATGAGATTGGGCTTGCCGGGCGCCAGCCGGTAGCAAACTTTTCCGGATTTCTTGCACGATCTTCCGAAAGCGATTGAAAGCACTTGGCATTCGACGCAGCGCGGTTCATCCTGCCTTCATGGAAAAAATCGCCGAACTTGCAGACCTGATTGATCGCCACACCGCGGCAGATGGCAACTTCGACACGATGCTGCCCAGGGTCGGCATCATACGATCCTCTGCTCGCACGGAGCCGATCCACACACTCTATGAACCCTCCCTGTGCATCGTGGCCCAGGGGCGCAAGCGTGCCGTGATCGGCGATGTCGCGCATGTCTATGATGCGGCGCACTATCTCGTCGTCGGCGTCGATCTGCCTGTGATCGGCGCCGTCGTCGAGGCAAGCGCCAACCGGCCCTATCTGTGTTTGCGGCTGCAGCTCGATCGCGGCCTGCTTACCGAGATGCTGCCTGCCGTCCAGGGACGTTTATCGGAGAGCCCTGCCGCCGGTGTCAGCGCCACGACGCCTGAGCTCATCGACGCAGCCGTGCGGCTGCTACGCCTGCTCGACACGCCCGATGATGCAGAGGTTCTGGCGCCGTTGATCGAAAAGGAAATCCTCTACCGGCTCATCCGCGGACCGCAGGGCGCGCTTCTGCGGCAGATCGCCAATGGCGAGAGCCGACTCAACCAGATCGGTCGGGCGATCGACTTCGTGCGGAAGAATTTCAGCGAGCCTTTCGCCATCGAACATCTGGCTTCGGTCGCCGGCATGAGCGCCTCATCCTTCTACGAACACTTCAAGACTGTCATGGCGATGAGCCCGCTGCAATTCCGCACCCAGCTTCGCCTGCAGGAGGCGCGGCGACTGATGGTGACAGAAGGGTTGACTGCGGCCGAGGCAGGTTTCCGTGTCGGCTATGACAGCCCTTCGCAGTTCAGCCGGGACTATGTGCGCATCCACAATGTTCCGCCGCGGCGCGATATCGAGCGGATGCGCGCTTCCGCCGGCTAAAGCAATTCCAGCAAAAGTGTGCAGCGGTTTTGCGTCCGGAATTGCGTGAAAATAAAAAAGATAAAGCAAAAGGAAAGGGCGGCACTGAATGCCGCCCTTTTTCGTTTCCGAAGAGGTCGCTCTCAGAACTCGGTCCAGTCTTCCTGGACGACGGCGGCAGCCGTCGCCTGCTTGCCGCCGAAGGCCTTGGTGACCTTGCTGGCAAGCGCGCGGGCCGGAGAGGCGACCGGGCGGGACGTGGCGGTTGCGGCAACCGTCCGCTGAGCCGGAGCGGCAGCCTGCGCGCCGAGCTTGAACTGGCGCAACAGATCGTCGAGGGCGGAGGCTTCCTGGGCAAGCGCGTGGCTTGCCGCCGTCTGTTCTTCGACCATGGCGGCGTTCTGCTGGGTGCCCTGGTCCATGTTGTTGACGGCGGTATTGATCTCCTGCAGGCCGATCGACTGTTCGCGGGTGGCCGTGACGATCGCGCCAACATGACGGTTGATTTCCTGCACCTCGGCGACAATCGCTTCCAGCGCCTTGCCGGTTTCGCCGACGAGGCCGACGCCGGAATTGACCTGTTCGCTTGACGTGTTGATCAGCGCCTTGATTTCCTTGGCGGCGTTTGCCGAGCGCTGGGCCAATTCGCGGACTTCCTGGGCGACGACGGCAAAGCCCTTGCCGGCTTCACCGGCGCGGGCCGCTTCGACGCCGGCGTTCAGAGCCAGAAGGTTGGTCTGGAAGGCAATGTCGTCGATGACGCCGATGATGTTGGAGATTTCGCCCGAGGACTTTTCGATCTGCTGCATGGCCGAAACGGCCTTGCGGACGACTTCGCCCGACTTTTCCGCGCCGAGGCGGGTGCGCTCGACAAGATTGCCGACGTCCTCGGCGCGCTTGGCGGAGTCACGGACCGTGGTCGTGACTTCTTCGAGAGCAGCTGCGGTCTCTTCGACGGCCGCGGCCTGCTGCTCGGTGCGGTGAGCGAGATCATCTGCGGCGGAGCGGATTTCACCGGCGCCGGCATTGATCGCCGAAGCGTTGCGGCCAACGGACTGCAAGGCAGCCTGCAGCTTTTCGACGGCGTTGTTGAAATCATTGCGCAGGCTATCATACTGCGGTGCGAATGGCGTGTGGATGCGGGCTGCTACATCGCCAACGGCAAGGCCAGCAAGACCGCCGGCCAGAGCTTCGACGGCGAAGCGGATCTCGCCCTCTTCACGGGCCTTCTGCTCGTCGCTGGCCTGGCGCTGACGCTCGGCTTCTCCGCGCATGCGGTCGGTTTCGCCGGCAAGCTGCTGTTTTTCGATCGCGGCATCCTTGAAGACCAGCACGGACTGGGCCATGCGGCCGACTTCGTCCTGACGGCCGGTTGCCGGAACCTCGATATTGTGGTCGCCGCCGGCGAGACGGTCCATGGCAGCGGTCATGCCGACGATCGGGCGGACGATGGTTCGCGACAAGGCCCAGGCAAGAGCAGCAGCGGCAAGGGCAGCGGCAACGCCACCGACCAGAAGCGTGGTCTTGAGGTCGCTGTTGGCATCCGCTTGCGCGGCAGCGAGAGCCGTCGACTTGTCACGAGCAAGCGACTTGATCTTGGCGGAAGCGGCGCGGAAGCCGTCAAGCTGGCCCTTGGTGGCGTTGACACCGATCTTGACGACGTCTGCGATCGGGGTCTCGGTTTCCTTGCGGGCCTTGGCCTGCGGCTCGGCAAGCTCATGGAAATAAAGGTCGGCAGCCTTCTGCATGTCGTCGATCATCGACAGCAGTTCGGGCTGGGAAGCGGCGGTCTGCTTGGCAGCGGCAATCGCCTTCAGCATACGCTCGCGGTTGGCAAAAATATCGCCATAGGTGCTGTCGCTGCGGAAGAGGATGAAGCCGCGCAGGTTGACGGCCTGCTCCAGCATGGCCTGAAGCGCGTCATCGATCTGGTTGACGAGAAGCTCGGACTTTTCCTGTTCGGCGGAAGCGCTCGCCGATGTCGTTGCCTTGGAATAGACGAAAGCGGAAACGGAAACGAAAATAAGGATGAGTGCTGCGAAAGTGGCCGCAAGCTTACCATTCAAGGATATGTTTCGGGCGAACATCGGTCAATTTCTCCTGGCGACATCAGGCGCGACAAGGGGCGACTACGCAAATGCGCAGCCACAAGACTTCTTGATGAGGAACATGATCGGCGGGGAGGACGCGGGAGCCTTCATGGCACCAAGCGATTCAAAGGCGAACCGCTACAATCAAGGTGAACCTAGGCGGGTGGGATTTAAAATTGTTTAAATTTGTGCATCGCAGCACAAGTTGCTTCGAATTATTCCAGACGATGATGTGAGACCGTGCCCGCGTATCGGCAATATCAACAAAATGCTTGCAACCCGAGGCTTTGCCGGTCATTCACAGCCAATGTCCGATCAGAACAGCCAACGCCTCGACCAGCTTCTCGTCACCCTCGGCCTTTTTGCGAGCCGTTCACGGGCACGGGACGCCGTGTCGCGAGGCACCGTCAAGGTCGCCGGCAAGGTGGTGACGAAGGCCGGCGCCATCTTCGGGCTTGACGCGGCAATCGAGATCGACGACCCCGCGCAGGATTATGTTTCGCGTGCAGCATTGAAGCTCGTTGCGGCGCTCGACCATTTCGGGCTCGATCCGGCAGGACGGCACTGTCTCGATGTCGGCGCTTCGACCGGCGGCTTCACGGAAGTGCTGCTCGAAAGGGGGGCTGTGCATGTCACGGCCATCGATGTCGGCCACGGGCAGATGCATCCGAGAATATCAACCGATACGCGCGTGACCAATATCGAGGGGCTCAATGCCCGCAACCTGACGGCTGAGGACATCGACCATGCGGTGGACTTCGTCGTCTCCGACGTCTCGTTCATCTCGCTGAAGCTGGCGCTTGCTCCCGCACTCGATATTGCCGAAACGAATGCGATCGCCGCGATCCTCGTCAAGCCGCAATTCGAGGCGGGGCGCGAGGCGATCGGAAAGGGCGGGCTGCTCAAGGATCCGGCCTCCGGCCCCGACGTGGCGGCAGAACTGGAGCGCTGGTTTACTGAAGATATGGGCTGGAAGAGTTTAGGGCTCATCCCCTCGCCGATTTCAGGCGGAGACGGCAATCAGGAATTTCTACTGGCAGGGACGAAAGCGTGAGCACGGAAACCATCACCATCGACAGGCTCGGAGCACAGGGCGACGGCATTGCCGCCAGCCAGGACGGGCCTGTCTACGTTCCCTTCACACTGCCCGGAGAGACGGTGGCGATCGCCCGCGTCAAGAACCAGGGCACCGTCATGTCGATCGCGTCGGCCTCCGCCGACAGGCGGGAGCCGCCTTGCCGGCATTTCGGGCCTGACGGTATCAACGGCACCTGCGGCGGTTGCACGCTCCAGCATATGGCCGATGCGCCTTACCGCGCCTTCAAGCGGCAGCTTGTTGTCGACGCGCTGAAGTCCAAGGGGCTGACGCCCGAGGTCGGCGAAATCGTCGCCGCCCATCCCGGCGAGCGACGGCGAGTGGTGTTTGCGGCGCGCAAGACCGAAAAGGACATGCTCATCGGCTTCAACCAGGCCGAAAGCCATCATATCGTCGCCATCGAGGAATGTCCCATCTCGTCGGCCGGGATCATCTCCCGGCTGCCGGCGATCAGGGCAGTCGGAGCGGCGATCGCGACCAATGCAGAGGCCTTCCGCATCGCGGTTCTGGAAACGCTCTCCGGCCTCGATCTTGCGGTCGAAGGCGTGAAGAAGCTTTCCGACCAACAGCGTCGCAAGGCGATCGAAGTCGTGCTCGGCCTTCGCGGCATCGCCCGCGTTTCGCTCGACGGCGAAATTCTCATCGAGCCATCCAAGCCGATCGTCGAATTCGGTGGCGTGCAGGTCTCGCCCCCGGCCGGCGGTTTCACGCAGGCGACGAAGCCTGCCGAAGAAGCGATGGCGAAGCTCGTGCTTGCCCATGTCGGCAAAGCCAAGCGAATAGCGGATCTCTTTGCCGGCGCCGGTACCTTTTCGCTGCAGCTTGCCCGCCTCGGACGCGTGCATGCCGTCGAAGGAGACGCCAAGGCGATCGCCGCACTCGACCACGCAGCGCGTAATACGCAGGGCCTGAAGCCTGTCACCGTGGAGAAGCGTGATCTCTTCCGCCGGCCGTTGATGACATCGGAGCTCAAGGTCTACGACGCCGTTGTCTTCGACCCGCCGCGTGCGGGGGCCGAATTCCAGTGCAAGGAACTGGCCCGCTCGACGGTGAAGAAGATCGTCGCCGTCAGCTGCAATCCGCTCACACTTGCCCGCGACCTCGCTATCCTCGTCGAGGGCGGCTACCGGATTACCTCGGTAACGCCCATCGACCAGTTCCTCTGGACCTCGCATGTCGAGGTGGTGGCAACGCTGGAAAAGTAAGCGGTCAGGCGACCTTCTCGCCGGCGAGGTAGCGGCCGAGCTGGTCGAGCTGTCCGGCGATGCCGGCTTGGCGATATTCCACCTTGTCGCCGCCATCGAGGATCGTGATCTGTTCCGTCACCGAGACATGCGTGCCTTCCGGCACTGGCGTCAGGCTGATCGTCGTCAGTGACGAGGAGATGCGCCGCTCGTTGTGCGACATCGTATAGGCGTAGACGATACGGCGATCCCGGACGATATCCTCGTAGCGCGCGTCGGCGACATATTCGTCACTCTTGCCGAAATTGAACCGGCTGATATCGCGGCCGCCGACGCGGAAATCATTCTCGGTATAGGTGGTGGTGAAGTCCTCGCCGATCGCCTCCCACTGCAGGCGCGCCTTCGGATCGGACCAGGCGGCGAAGACACGCGGGGCCGGCACATCGTATGTGCGTTCGATGGAGAAGGTGGAATGGAGGGTACTGTACTCTTCCTGCATGGTCTTACTCCTTTTCTGTCTTTCCGGGGTTCTCCGGCATATCCGGATTGGCTTCGAGATAGGCACCGAGCCTGTCGAGACGGTGCTCCCAGAGGATGCGGCGCTCATTGATCCAGTCTTCGGCGGAGCGCAGCGCCTGCGGCTCTATCCGGCAGGTGCGAATACGGCCGGTCTTTTCCGAACGCACCAGGCCGCTCGCTTCCAGCATCTGCAGATGCTGGAGGACGGAAGGCAGCGCCATGGGCAGCGGTTCGGCCAGTTCTTTCACAGAGGCTGGCCCTTTGCAGAGCCGATCGACCATGCTGCGCCGGGCCGGGTCCGCCAGAGCCTGAAACATCAAATCAAGTGCATGCGATTGGTTAGGCATACGCCTAACTATAGGCACGGCAGGATCGGAGTCAATAAATAGTTTGGCAAACGCCTAACTATTCTGAGCCTGGAAAAGGTACAGCCGGGATGCAGGCGGCCCAAAAGCTTCGCAGCGCGGGGGTTAAGCGCGCTGCGAACGGGCGATGGCCGTGGGTGAATTCGGACAGAGGGTCGTACGAAACACGTCACGCCCGGACGGTTGGGGGATCCGTCCTCTATTCAATAATTATTCTATGCTTAAGGGATGCTTTAAATTGACAACTGATAATATTAGCTGATTTTTAGGGGTGCTCAGCGACGCATGAAAGCCTCGAAAGCCGCGCGGGCCTCAGCCGTTTTCAACCGCGCTGCGAAATGACGGGCCTCTTCGTCAATCCGCGCAATAATCTCCTCACGCGGGCCACGAATAAGATCGCGGGCAATCTTCAGCGCTTCCGGAGGCTTGGCGGCCAGCTTCGCGGCGGCAGAAAGCGTCTGGTGTTCTACCTGTTCCGCGGTCGTCACTTTCCAGATGAGACCGGCCAGCCTGGCGTCTTCCGCCGAGAAAGCCTCGCCGGCAGCGAGCATCGCAAAGGCGCGCTGCTGCCCCATGATGCGCGGAACGATCAGGCTGGAGCCCGCTTCCGGCACGAGCGCCAGATCGACGAAGGGCGTGCGGAACTGGCTGCGGTCGGAAGCGATCGTCAGGTCGCAATGCAGGTTGAGAGTGGTGCCGATACCGATCGCAAGACCATCGACGCCCGAGACGAGCGGTTTTTCGGCTTTGGCGAGTGCGTAAAGGAAATCGATCAGATCCTGCCCCATGCTGCCGCCCATGGCTGCAGCGAGGAAATCGCCGATGTCGTTTCCGGCGGAGAAAACAGCCTTCCGTGCCGAAGAACACAGTCACCCTGACGCCGTCATCGCTGTTTGCGGCATTCAGCGCATCCGTCATCGTGCGATACATGTCACGGGTGAAGGCGTTCTTCTTCTCCGGCCGGTTAAAGCGGATGACCTGGACAGCGCTGTTTTCCGCGTATCGCTCGATGATGACGGGCTCGCTCATTTTCATCTCCTCAGGCAAGGATGGCACGGGCTGCGGCAAGGCTATCGGCGCCTTTGACGACACGGTCTTTCAGTGCCGCCGTTTCGGACAGAAGATTTTCAGCAGCGAAGCGGCAGAGCGCGATGCGGCTCTCGCCTGCCCCGTCCGCGGTCTGGACCAGACCACCCTTGGCAAGATAGCAGCCGGTGAGTGCAAGACCGAAAAGGCGCTGATAAGGCGTCGCGCCCGCCAGAGCCTCGGCGGATCTGCTCTCGGCAAGACGCGCGAGCAGCCAGCTTGTCGCCTGCTCCAGATCGGCAAGGGCGGAATCCAACCTGTCCGCCGTTGATCCGAAACCGTCGAGGTTTGAACTGCGAACAGCCCCGGCGATCGCCTTCAACTCGGTGATGAGGCCCCCGACCTGCTTGCCATCAGACAAAGGCAGCTTGCGGGTGACGAGATCGATCGCCTGAATGCCATTCGTGCCTTCGTAGATCGGGGCAATGCGGGCGTCGCGCAGATAGCGTGCAGCACCTGTTTCCTCGATGAAGCCCATGCCGCCATGAACTTGAATGCCGAGAGAGGCGACATCCACGCCGGCATCGGTAGCAAAGGACTTGGCGATCGGCGTCAGGAGAGCGGCGCGCTCCTGCCAATGTTCACGACGATCGGCAGCGCGGTGCGACATATCGATTGCGTGGGCGCAGGTATAGGCAATGGCGCGTGAGCCCTGCGTCAGCGCCTTCATGGTGAGCAGCATCCTGATGACGTCGGGATGCTCGATGATCGGGCTCATGCCCGGGCCGCTCCAGCCCGGCGCCTTGCCTTGGGTGCGCTCCTTGGCGTAAGCGATTGCCTTCTGCGTCGCCGCTTCGCAGATCGCTACCCCCTGCATGCCGACAGCGAGGCGGGCGTTGTTCATCATGGTGAACATGCAGGCGAGGCCCTTGTTCTCTTCGCCGATCAGCCAGCCGACCGCCCCCGTCTCATCACCGAATTTGCCGTCGCCATAGATCATGGTGCAGGTGGGAGAGCCATGAATGCCGAGCTTGTGCTCCAGGGAATGGCAGTGAAGATCGTTGCGGGCGCCGAGCGAGCCGTCCTCGTTGACGAGGAATTTCGGCACGAGGAAGAGCGAGATGCCGCGTGTGCCTGCGGGCGCATCCGGCAGGCGTGCAAGAACGAGATGGATAATGTTGTCGGCAGCGTCGTGCTCGCCCCAGGTGATGAAAATCTTCTGGCCGAAAATGCGATAGCTGCCATCCTCGCGGCGTTCGGCACGCGCCTTCAGCACGCCGAGATCGGAGCCTGCATGGGGCTCTGTGAGGTTCATGGTGCCGGTCCACTCGCCAGACACCATGCGCGCCAGATATCTGTCCTTCAGAGCTACGCTGCCGTGCACGTTGAGCGCCTCGACGGCGCCAATCGTAAGGGTCGGGCAGAGGGCGAAGGCCATGGACCCGGAATTCCACATTTCGAGTGCCGCGACATTCAGCATGTGCGGCAAGGCCTGGCCGCCGAACTCCTCCGGCGCGGTCAGACCGTTCCAGCCGCCGGCTGCCCAGTTGCGGTAAAGATCGCGCCAGCCGTCCGGCGTTCTTACCTCCCCGTTGGAAAGGCGGGCGCCCTGGCGGTCGCCGATGTCGGCCAGAGGGGCGATTTCCTCCGTGGCAAATCGTCCCGCCTCGGTCAGGATGGCATCGACCAGATCCTCGCCGAGATCGCCCAGAAGACCGCTGTCCATCACCTCGACCATGCCGGCAACATGCTTCAGCGTGAACGCGATTTCCTCGACCGGCGCCTTATACATCTTATTTTCCTCGCTTTTGGCCCACATGCGGCAAAGCCGGCGCGCAAGCCCCTCCAGCTGAAGAGCTAATTGATTTTTACGTAAACGTCAATTTGGTTTCCGTCGACAACCTCTGACGTGCGCGCCTTTTCCCTTGTGCACTTGCACAAACAAACGTCATGGAGAAACTCTAAGCGTGTCGCGATCTTTCAGGTCGGCAGCCGCGCAGAAGGTCTTTGTTTTAAGCGTGCCGCTATTGCAAAACCGCTGTGCAGTTTTGAGCGACTTGCTTTAGTAGGATTGATCGCTTTCGCGAGAGGATCGGCAATAATGGATACCTTGCCCGTCAATATACCCGGTCTCGTATGGGCCTACCGTTTCTCGCCGGAAAGCAAGAAGGCCGTGCGGCTGCAAAACAGCGCGACGGCCGCGGAACTGACCGCCGATGACGGTTTCTACTGGCTGCATCTCAATCTCGCCGATGCCCGCGTGCCCGCCCTGCTCGACACCCTCGGCGTGATGGATGACGCCAAGTCGGCGCTGACCACCCGAGACACGCACGCGGTCCTGACCGTCGACGAGCAGATGCTCTATGGCACGCTGGTGGACTGCCAGCGCGAATTCGATCAGGACACGGCCGATCTCGGCTGGTTGCATTTCGCCATCTCCGACCGTTTCATCATCACCACGCGCCTGCAGCCGCTGAGAAGCGTAGAGCGGACGCGTGTCATGATCGAGAAGAATCCGGGCAAATTCACCCGTCCCGTCGATCTGTTCGAACTGCTTGTAACTGAGTTTCAGCGCACGCTGATCTCCGTCGTCATGGAGCTCACCGAAGAGCTCAACCTCATCGAGGACTTCGTCTACGACAACGCGCCGCGTGACGAACGCCGCAGGCTTGCTCCCGTCCGCCGCACGATCGTCCGTCTGCATCGCCACCTGCGCACCGTGCTCGCGCTGATGCGCCGAGCCGCAGCCTCCGACGAAGACGAAATGCCCTTCGGCTTCGACGATATTGCCGGGCGGCTGACGAGCCGGCTGGAGACTGTCGACCATGATGTCTACGCGCTGCAGGACCGGGCAAGGCTGCTGCACGAAGAAATCGACTCCAAGCTCTCCTCGGAGACGAACCGCCACCTTTACATCCTGTCGATCATGACGGCCTTCCTGCTGCCACCGACGCTGGTCACAGGCTTTTTCGGCATGAACACGGCCAACCTGCCCTTCGCCATCGGCGACCACGGAACGGAATATGCCATCGGGCTGATCATCGCCTCCATCGTGTTTGCGTGGTGGCTCCTGAAGCGCGTGCATATCCTCTAAGAAAAAACGCCCGGCTCACAGGGCCGGGCGTTTCATCTTGGACTCTGGCTCCGCCTCAATAGTAGGGCGAATAGCACTGCTGGCGCGGACCGTTATAGGGCTGGAAAGTATTGTCGTAGGCCCTGTACGACCGGTAGCGGTCTTCACACCAGGCGACATGGCTCGGATTGATGCCGGTGGGCGCGGGCGCGGGTGCATAGTAGCGCGGCTGAGAGGCGATGGCTCCGCCGATGACTGCACCGGCACCGAAGGCTGCCAGCGGATACCAGTAGCCCTCATAGTGACGGTAACCCGGGCGGTAGTAGGAATAACCGCGATACCCGCCATACCAGCCGGGTCGATAGGCCGGACGGTATCCCGGATAATAGCCGGGGCGATAACCCGGACGATAATAGCGACGATATTGGACGTTTTCGACAGGCGAAGACTTTTCCACCTGCGGGGCGGCCGGCATCTGGATTGCCTGCGACGGCACAAAGCTCGTCACAACGACAGCGGCGGCCACAACCGCAGTCGCGACCTTCTTACTCAGCCCAAACATTGCATATCTCCGATCAAGAGCGAAAAAGCCTGCCGAAGAACGGATAAAACGGAGAAATGTTCCCGTACAACCCGTAAACGGCCCTCACGCTTATTTCTACCGGAGGCGAAATGAACCGGACATTAACCGGGTGATCTTTGCTCTCAGGCAACGACCGAGAGCTTGGCCTGATCGCCCTGCAGACGATTGACCATGAAGTTCGAATACCATTCGAGGAACTGCATGACGCCGCCTTCATGGACCGACGAATAAGGACCAGGTTCGTAAGCCGGCGAGCGGATACCGAATGCGTTCTCTTCGACGATGCGGCGGTCCTGATCGTTGGTTTCGGTCCAGACGTGGGTCAGTTCCTCAAGATTATAATCGACGCCTTCGACGGCATCCTTATGGACGATCCATTTGGTCGTCACTGCCGTCTCATTGGCACTCAGCGGCAGAACGCGGAAGGAGATGGCGTGATCGCCGAGCAGATGGTTCCACGTCGTCGGATAGTGGAAGAGCAGCATCGTGCCGATACGGCTGATCTTGACGTCGTCGGAGAGCGGGCGCTTGACGGCGGGCCTGCCGGACATGGTGTAGCTTTCGGCGTCCTCGATCAGCGGCATGCGGGCGGTGCGGAACTGTCCATCTGGCGAGATCTGGAACTTGCTCGGCAGACCTGCGGCCTCGCAGCGCGCCCAATGGCCGGCGATCTCGGGATCGTCGGCACCACCATCCGTGCCGGTCACGCTCGGCGCTTCCGGATAGGTGCGGCAGAGCTCAGGATGATTTGCGGCGCAGTGATAGCACTCGCGGTTATTCTCCCATACCAGCTTCCAGTTGCCCTTCTCGATGATGGTGCTCTGGAATGCGATCTTGGCCTCGCTGATGTGATGAGGCGCCATATAGGGCTCGATCTTGTCGCGCACGGACTGGAAGTCCGGTGCGTTATTGGCGAGGCAGATGAAAACGTAACCGGCCACGATTTCGCAATGAACCGGCTTCAGGCCGTAGCCGCTCTTGTCGAAATCATCGCCCATGTGGCGTGCGAAGGCGAGCTTGCCGTCGAGGTCGTAGGTCCACTGGTGGTAGGGGCAGACGAGGCGCACCGACGAGCCGTGCTCCTTGGTGCAGACGCGCGAGCCGCGGTGGCGACAGCTGTTGTGGAAGGCACGAATGACATTGTCGCGTCCGCGCACGATGACGACGGGATATTCGCCAATCTGGACGGTAAAGTAAGCGCCCGGCTTCGGCAGTTCGCAATCATGGCCGATGAAGAGCCAATCGCGATAGTAGATCATCTCCATATCCAGACGGAAATAATCCTCGTCGATGTAGAAGGGCTGTTCGAGACTGAAGCCCTCGCGGCGGCTCTTGAGCTGGCGCAAAACGTTGCTGCGAATATCCATCTGCCTATCCTCGTGCATGTGGCTGCTACTCTTCTCAGAGCCCTGCAGCGGAAGCGCGCCCGCTTCCTTCTCCATCAGGAAAACTCGTCATGGCGTTATTTAAGCACCGAGCATGCCGGCCGTTTGGTTGTAAAGCGACATCCGCTTCGAAATTGACGACAGGGAACCGAGCGGCCCTCAGAAACACTCACCTGCCTTTGATTGTCGTCAATTGCGACATTTCTTGGTGCTTCAGACACAAGCGAATCCAATGCGCCGGGCACAGCTCTATCGCATTTGCGACATGCGGCCCTCAACCTTCAGCTCCCGTGCCTTCTTCCCGTTATTTTAACAGGGCGTTAAGCATGAAATTCTATCCTTGTCGGCAACCCTTCACAGCGAAGACTGCAAGCCATGGCCAAACTTCGATATTTCGACACGCGGGAAGAAATCAAGCCTGCGGAACCGCGGCTTCAAACCAAGCATTCGGAATTCCTGCGCACCGGCCGTATCAGCCGCCGCCGCGAGGACTGGCTGCCGGAAGAACGCCGCTATCTCACACATGACGAAGTCGCCGAAAAGACCGCACGCAAGCTGCAGACAGCCGGCGAAAAGACCCATCAGAACATCAACGGCTTCCACCGCTCGATCCAGTTCCCCAAGCTGATTTTCCATAGGACGCTGGCCGATAGCCCCCATCTCGGCTACTGCCATGTCACGGCCGCACGCACCAAATTCGCCCGCTACGACGAAGTGGCGTGGGCCTTCTACATCGCCAACTTCTATTCCGACATCGGCGATAACGACAATTTCTTCGACAATATCGCAGTGCAGAATTCCCGCATGTATTTCGCCGTGGCGATCAAGGCGGGTGAAAGCACGCCGGAGAGGATGGTGGTCGACCGCTCGGTGCGCGGCAATGGCCTGCTCTTCCGTACCAACGATCCGCAGATCGCCATCCGCAATATCCTCCTGCTCGGTGCCCGCAACGAGCAGCTTCGCCAGATCATCCGCCAACTGTAGCTCCAGCGACAGCTGATCCACCGTTCCGGGCGGGATTGATCGCGCTGCAAGGAAGGCCTAATGACTGCCGCAGCAAAACCGGGCAGGACATGGCAACAATAATCGACATCAAGGCGGACAGGCAGACGGCACTCGAAGCCGGCTGCGCGGCACTTGCCGAAGGCTTTGCGATCGCCATACCGACCGAGACGGTCTACGGCCTTGCCGCCGACGCCACCAATCCGGCAGCAATCACCCGCATCTATGAGACAAAGGGGCGGCCACGCTTCAATCCGCTGATCTGCCATATGGCGGATCTTGCCATGGCCGAGACCTATGCGGAATTCGATCCCATCTCCCGTGCCCTGGCAGAAGCCTTCTGGCCGGGCCCGCTGACGCTTGTACTGCCGCTGAAATCAGGCACCGCGATCCATGCGCTGGCGACTGCAGGCCTCGACAGCGTTGGGATCCGTATACCCAAAGGTTTTACCGGCGATCTGATTCATGCCTTCGGGCGGCCGCTTGCAGCTCCAAGCGCCAATACGTCCGGCAAGGTGAGCGCCACAAGCGCTGCCCATGTCGAAGCCGATCTCGGGGGAAAGATACCCCTCATCCTCGACGCGGGCGCGAGTGCCGTCGGCGTGGAATCGACGATCGTCAAGGTTGAAAACGGCGAGCTGCGCCTCCTGCGGCCCGGCGGCCTGCCGGCCAAGGAAATCGAGCGGGTGGCAGGCAAGCGTTTGCTGCGTTCGAAAAAGGCGGCAGCGGCGATCGAAGCGCCGGGCATGCTCGCCTCGCATTATGCGCCAGGTGCGACCGTCCGGCTCGACGCTACGGCACTGGAACCCGGCGAAGCTTTGATTGCCTTCGGTCCGGACAGGGTGGCAGGCGCCGAGCAAGCGGCTATCGCGCTGAACCTCAGCCCGCGAGGCGATCTCTCGGAGGCGGCTGCCAATCTTTTCGACTACATGAAGAGGGCCGATGCCAGCGGCGCGGCCGTAATCGCCTTTTCACCGATCCCCGACGAAGGGCTTGGAGAGGCAATCAACGATCGACTGCGGCGAGCAGCGGCTCCGCGCGAGTAAGGAAGAGGGACCGGGTTCCATGAGCAGCACAGGCATTTCGGCAGATATTATCGAGCGTTTCACCGCCATCGTCGGCGAGAAATATGCGCTACGCAGCGAAGCTGATCTCGCGCCGCACCTCATCGAAAATCGCGGCCTTTATCATGGCTCCTCCCCTCTTCTGCTGAAGCCCGGGACGGTCGGAGAAGTCTCTGCGATCATGAAGCTTGCCACCGAAACCGGCACGGCCATCGTACCGCAGACCGGCAATACCGGCCTTGTCGGCGGGCAGACGCCGCGTGAGGGCAAGGCGGACGTCATCCTTTCGCTCGAGCGCATGAACAGGATCCGCGATGTCGATCCGGTCGCAAACGTGCTCGTCGCCGACGGCGGGGCGATCCTGGCCGAGGTGCAGAAGGCGGCCGAAGCGCATGGCCGTCTGTTTCCGCTCTCGCTCGGCTCGGAAGGTTCCTGCCGCATCGGCGGCAACCTGTCCACCAACGCCGGCGGCACGGCAGTTCTCGCCTATGGCAACATGCGCCAGCTCTGCCTCGGCCTCGAAGTCGTCCTGCCCACGGGCGAGATCTGGGAGGGGCTTCGTCGTCTCAAGAAGGACAATACCGGCTACGATCTGCGCGATCTCTTCATCGGCGCGGAGGGCACGCTCGGCATTATCACCGGCGCAGTGCTGAAGCTCTTCCCGCAGCCACTCGGCCATCAGGTTGCCTTTGCGGGGCTTTCGTCTGTCGAGGACGCGCTCGCGTTCTTCAATCTCGCTTCCAGCCTCTGCGGAACTTCGCTGACCGGCTTCGAACTGATGCCGCGTTTCGGCGTCGAGATCACCGTGCGCAATATCGACGGCGTGCGCGATCCGCTGGAGACGCCGCATGACTGGTATGTGCTTGTTGATATCTCCACCTCCGACTCCGCCGAGACGGCAGAGCGGATGATGAATGCCGTGCTGGAACAGGGTTTCGAAGCAGGGCTCGTGCAGGATGCGGCAATCGCCTCCTCCGTCGCGCAGCAGAAGGCGCTCTGGCATATGCGCGAAAGCATGTCGGACGCTCAGAAGCCCGAGGGCGGTTCCATTAAGCACGACGTTTCCGTGCCGGTTTCGAAGATCCCGCACTTCATGAAGGAAGCCGGAGAGGCGGTGATGGCGGCAATGCCCGGCGCGCGCATCTGTGCCTTTGGCCATATGGGCGACGGCAACATCCACTACAACATCTCGCAGCCGGTTGGAGCCGATAAGGATGCCTTCATCGCCCGCTGGCACGAGATGAACCATATCGTGCATGGGCTGGTGCTTGCCCATGGCGGTTCGATCTCCGCAGAGCATGGTATCGGTCAGCTGAAGCGTGACGAGCTGGCATCGGTCCGGCCCGCCATCGAGATGGAGCTGATGCGTCGCATCAAGCGCGCCTTCGATCCAGCCGGTATCATGAACCCGGACAAGGTGGTGAGCCTCTAAAGCGTGCCTTGCCACGCTTTAGGTCCTTGCTTCTGCACGTCGTTGGCGCAAAACCGCTGCACGGTTTTGCGCGACATGCTTTAGAACCTTCGTGGGCTCCGGCAGGCTACACCATTATCAGAGCAGCGATGACGCCTGGCCGGTACCGCCGGTCAGGAGCTGGAGCGCCGGCGACTGCTGCGTGTTGTTCTTGATATCGTACATGGCCGTGAAACGCTTGATGAGCTTGTCGACCTTCTTCGGATCCTGAAGGTCTTCGAGCTTCACGAAGCGACCGAGAAGATCGACCTGCTTGGTCACGTCCATTGCCGAAATCTGCTGGGGCAGGCTATAGGCGGTCTGGATGACCTGATAGAGTGCCTTGTCACCGAGAATGTTGTAGAGCGACGTGACGTCACCGGCCTTGCGCTTGAAATAGAGCGCCAGGCGAACGCCATCGTTCTTTTCGCCCTCTTGGGCTTCCAGGGTCATCTGCACATATTGCTGCTGCGTGCTTGCTTCGGCCTGCTTGTCCTGGATGGTGCCCATCTTGGCGCGGGTCAGGTTGCCGTCCTTGTCGAAATTGAAGGAGGCGACGATTTCCTTGAAGCGCGCGTCAGCCGTGGTGTTGAGATAGCTCTTCTTGTCGTCAGGATCGGAGGTGAAGATCTTCTTCAGCGTATCCTTGTCGTAATTCTTCGGATCGAGGCCATTTGCTTTCAGCACAAGATCCGTCAGGCGCTTGTCGGCCAGGAAATCATCGAGCGACGTTATGGTTGGAATGGTCTTGCCGAAATAATCCACTTCCTTGGTCGCATCCTTTGAAGCGCGGTCCTTTGCAGGACCGTCCTTCATGAGCATGGTCACGTGCGACTTATAATCGGTCGCATATTTCGCCATGGTGGCAGCAGAGAGCGCCGACATGGGCTCGGCAGCTTTGCCATCGGCGCCGAAATTGAAGGCACGGACCATATTGGTGATGCGCTCATCCTTGAATGACGCGACATATCCCTTCGGATCGTAGGGGTCGCTGACGAGCAGCTTGCGCATGGTGGAGCGCGAGACGTCGTTCGTCGTCAGACCATAGGCCTGCAGCGCTATCTGATAAAGGTCCGGATAGGAGTCGTTACCGAGGAGCGTATCGGCGGTCTTGTTGGTCTTCATGAAATCATTGACATTCTTCACGCCATTGGCGTCATCCATTCGCGACTTGTAGTTCGCGATGATGCGGTCGATGAGATCGTTGCCCTGATTGTTGGCGCGAGCGCCGTAATTGTCTGACGTGTTCGTCGTCTGCTCACCGGTCTGGGGCGAGGTCGAGGTTGGCAGCGACCCGTCCGCAGCGAAATTGAAAGCGGCGTTCAGATCAGCCTGGCCGACGGATGCTGCATGGGCCGGGTCGGTGAGAATGCTCTTCAGCTCGGCGTTGCTGGTGTCGTAGGCCAGGCCATACGCCATTTTGAGATAGTCAGTCAGGGATGAATCGGCGAGCAGCTGGTCGACATCATTGACGTCGCCCATCCGGTCAAGGGTGCTTTGCTCCCGTATGCTGGCAGCCGAGTTCAAGGAGGCCATCTGCGTGGTGGTCTGCGCCGGAAGACCGGGGGCAACGGTGCCGTCCGCCTGGAAATTGAACGCAGCCTTCACATTGGCATAGGGACCGGTACCGCTTTGATCGGTGAGGATGTTGCGCAGATCAGTGTCCGAAACGCTCGCCGGGATACTGAAGGCATAACGGATGTAATTGTTGAGCTTCTGATCGGCCAGCAACTGATCGACGCTGGCGATCGAAGGCATCGTCCTGCCGTAATAGGAGGCGGCGTCGTCCGCCTTTGTGTTCATTGCTGCAACCTGGTCGGCGCTCTGCGAGAACGTGTTTTGAGCGACCGTCCCGTCCTGACGGAAGTTGAAGAGCTGGTAGACGTCGCTATAGCCCTGGGCCGCCGCGACCGTCGGATCGGTCAGAATGCCGCGAAGCGTAGTGTCGCTGACGTCGTCGCCGATCTGCAGGTTGGTGCGCAGGAAGCTGACCAATTTGTCGTCGGCGAGGAAAACGTCAACGGCCGCGGTCGAGCCGTTGTTCGAGAGATCCGGGAGCTTGGCCTGATAGTAGGACGCATTGGCTGCAGCGAGCTGGTTGATGCTCTTGAGCTGCGCGTCGCTCTGGATCGTGCCGTTGATCGAACCATCCGCGTTGAAATTGAAGGCGTCATGGATGTCCTGATGGCCCGCCGTCGTGGCGTAGGCGGAATCCGTGAGGATGTTCTTCAGCTCGGCATTGCTGAAATCCTGGCCAAGGCCGTAGGCATCCTTGATGTAAGAGGTCAGAGTCTTGTCGGAAAGCAGTTCGTCGACGTTGGTGATCGTGCTCGGACCGCTCGCGGGTATCATCTTGTTCGAGAAGTAGCCGGTAACGTTCGACGCTGCATTCACCATGCCCGTCAACTGATCATAGGATTGCGCGCGCTTCGTCGGGGAGACCGTACCGTCGGACTTGAAGTTGAAGGCCTTGTAAGCCTCTCCCATATCGACCGAACGGGCATAGGTCGGATCTGTCAGGACGCTCTTCAGCTGCGTAAAGCCCGGATCCATGCCGAATGCGGCGCGAACGTAGTCTGCAAGCCGCTTGTCGTTGACCAATTGATCGACATTGGTGATCGTGCCGATCTTGGACTGATAGTAGCTCTTGTTGAGATCCGACATTGCCGGGCTGGTATAGTACACATCGCTGGCTGTGCCGTCGCGGTCGACGATCTGCGGTGCAGTCTTGATGTTATACTGTTCGATGACGTTGTTCTTCTGTGTCGCAGTCTGGGCCACGCCGCCAACTGCAGGCGCGCGGAACGCGTATAGTTCTGCGACCTCATCGGTCTGGCCGGAATTCTGGGCCGAACCATCGACCGAACCATCGGCTTTGAAATTGAAGTAAGAACGAAGTTCCTTGTATTTGTCGCCGACATAGTTGAGCGACGGATTAGGGTTGTTGAGCGGCGCGTCGCCGCCAAGTGTGGCCGGATCGCTTGTCAGCACCATCTTGATGAAAGCGTCGTCGGCCGTTGCCGGATCGATGCCGACGGACTGGAGCGCCACCGTGCGCAGGCGCGGATCGGCGAGCAAGTCGTCGACCGACTGCACCGAACCGATATTGGCGCGAAAATACTGGGTGTCGCCATTGTCCGGCTTGAAGTTGAACTGCTGGGCGAGCGCATAGAGCTTGTCACCGACATAGGTCTTGGTCGGATCGTAGGCCGGATCGCTCGTATCGGGCGCATTGCCGCCAAGCTTGCTGATGTCCGTGGATAGGACGCTGGCGATGTAGTCCTTCGAGATGTAGGTCGGGTCGATGCCGACGCTCTTCAACGCGTAATTCAACAGGCGGGAATTGCCGACGAAGTCCTGGACGTTCTTCACGTCGTCCATCTGCGCGCTGTAGTATTTCGTTTCCGTGGCGGCCTGATCGGCTGCATCGGCGAAGGATTGCTTGTAGAGGCCGATCAGATCGTCTTCCTGCGCGTCCGTCTGAATATCCTTGGGCGGCGCGTGGAAATTGAAGGCGGAGGCAAATTCCTTGTAACGCGTGTCGGAAAGCTTGTTGGCGAAACTGTTCGCGTCCGTGAGATCGCTTTCCACAACCTTCTTCATGAAGGCCTTGGCATAGATCATGTCATCAAGCCCGTAAGCTTTCATGGCGTAGCTGTAGAGCTTGTAATCGCCAAGGAAGTCGTCGACGTCCTTCACCTTGTTGATGTTGTCGGCGTAATACTGAGCATCTTTTTTGACCTGCGTCTGATTGGCGACGCGGTCGAGGCTTTTCGGCATATCACGAGACAGAATGACGTATGCCAGGGATGCCGTGATCATGAATGCGCCCTTTTCAGCAAAGTCTTTAAAGAATGACGGACTATTGGTGCGAGCATTTTGCCATGCAAAACTTACCCGAGACTTACCTGGAGCTGTCCTGCTCTGGCACGGGGCCGCGTTCATATTCCGGAAACCGTGCCATATTCGTTTTTGCTAACCATCCCCGGAGGCAGGATTTTTTTAACCGCAATTTTTAAGCTGTACGGAACGGCGGCCGCCTATTGTCGGGCCATAGAGGACGAAAAGTCCCAAGGAGAAGACCGGAAACCGGCTCTCAGGTAAGACAAGGGTAGAAATGAAATGAAGGATACCGTTCTGAAGCCCGTCTGGGCTGGCACGACATTGCGTCTTGATCCGTCTCGCTTTCCGCAGCAGGTAAGCTATGCCATCCACGACGATACCGGTGACGTCAGCATAACGATCGACGAACGCGGCGCAGTCCTGCGCAAGATTCTCCCCTCCAGCGGCCTGCCACTCTCCATCGCCCTGCCGCGACGTGTCTTCAAGGGCGTTGCAGCCCGCGCCATCGACCACGGCAATGGTGAAGTCACCGTGACGCTCGAGCTGCATCACGAAGATCCGGAACTCTGCATCCCGCTGCTCGTCGCCCACGATCTCGGCGATATCGCCGCCGACTGGCGCAGCTGGTCGGAAGCCTTCGGCATTCCTATGCTGATGGTGGAAGCCGATGGCATCGCCCGCCCCCTCGAAGAACATCTCGGCGGACTGCGCACCAGCGAAATGAAGCCGCGCCGCCGCCACGCCTATTTCGCAAACCGTCGCCCGCGCTTCCTCGTGCGCCGCACGACCGGCAAGCTCGGCGTCCTCATGAAGATCGAAGGCAAGGAAATCATCGCTCGCAACTGAGCGATACGTTCCGACCCGTTTTCAAACCCGGCCATCGCGCCGGGTTTTTCATTTAACGGACATTCCTCACTTCAGTTCAGGGAATGGCGAAAAGCAGCGAGACGAACAGGCCGAGGAAGATGATCCACCCAACTCGGGTGTTCGATTTGAAGAGCGCCAGGCACTGAGCGCCGTCGTCGATATCGAGCGTTCTGATCTGCCAGGCGAACATTCCGGCCGCAATCAGCAGGCCGATGAAGGCCAGAATGCCGACGCCGGCAAGCGCGAAGGACAGGAACATCAGCACTAGGGTCAGCCCGTACAGGCCGATAAGCGCAAGATGTGTGCGCTCGCCGAACAGGCGGGCCGTCGAGCGAACGCCGATCAGTTCGTCGTCCTCCTTGTCCTGATGGGCGTAGATCGTGTCGTAACCGATCGTCCAGACGACCGAGGCAAGGTAAAGCAGGACGGCAGAGAAGGAGAGGCTACCGAAAATGCCTGCCCAGCCCATGAGCGCACCCCAGGAAAAGGCGAGACCGAGGAAGAATTGCGGCCAGTCGGTAAAGCGCTTGGCGAAGGGATAGAGGGCGACGACGCCGAGCGACAGAACGCCAAGAAGCACGGCAAACCAGTTGAACTGCAACAGCACTAAGAGGCCGACCAGCGCCTGCAGTGCGATGAAAATCTTCGCCTGCCTGCGGGTCACACGACCCGAGGGCAGAGGACGCGAGCGGGTGCGCGCCACCTGCGTGTCGATCTCGTGGTCGACAAGGTCATTATAGGTGCAGCCGGCGCCGCGCATGGCGACAGAGCCTATAAAATACAAGAACAGATGGTAGAGAAGCAGGGCGCCGGAAAACACACGCGGTTCGATTGCCGCATTGGCGGCAAGCGTGGCCGACCAGAAGCACGGCCACATGAGAAGCTGCCATCCGATCGGCCGGTCCCAGCGCGCAAGCTGCGCATAGGGCCATAGCCAGGGCGGCAGGATGCGATAAACCCAATTATCCGAGGGCGCATCGGCAACGCGCCCGTTGAGACCATCAATCTGTTGCATGCCGACATCTAGCGACGGGCGGCGTTGATGGTCAAGACTTCATCGCCTTCGAGGTCGCCCTTCGCGGCGCGATGGAGGTGCTTCGTCCCACAAGGGACCTGCCCTGCGCGACAAAGGAAGTTCATCGCATCGATGGCCGGCTGGGTTTAGACGATTCGAATAGCCGATCAGTTCAGCGTGAAATTGAACTTGTAGCTTGCCGACACACCGATCAGGAACTGGTTCTTCGACCCTTTCTCCCGCACGAGGCTGCTGTCGGCTGCCGGACCAGCGAGGCGCTTATATTCCGCGAAGGCGCTCGTCGACAGGTTCTCCGTTGCGTTCCAGGTGAGTGCGGTGCCGGCACCGTACGACTGGATGCCGCCCGAGGGATCATATGGCTTCAGTCCGCTTGCAGCCGACTGCGCTTCGTTGACGCCATAATAGGAATGGAAATAGCCGCTGGTCGCAAAGGTGGCACGCGGGCCTCCCGATAGCTGCAAATCGGGCGCGATATCGGTGAAGGCATCAAGAGCCACGTCGGCCACAAGCCCGTCATGCGAGCGGATGCCTTGGCGCACTTCGGCGCGAGCGCGCAGCCAGTCGGTCGGATAGACTTCCGCAAAACCACCGATTTCGGCGCCCCATTTGACCTTCTTCAGCCCGCGCAGATCGCTGTCGTCATCCTGGTCACGCTGCGGCACGTAGCGGCCGACGATACCGGCGCGGAAGCGGCTGTTATCAACAAGGGCGAACGAGGGATTGTCGTTGCGCGAGGAAAAACGCGGGCCGGGACCTTGACGTCCTGCAGAGATCAGCGGGCTGAACTTGAATTCGTTGGTCGACGCGCCTTCGAATTTCGGTGCTGAAAAGCCCGATACGCCGACTTTCAGATACCAGTCACCCGACCACCAATGGCCGCCTTCCTGAGCAGAAGCGGTGCTGAATGAAGCAAGGGCAATAGCTAAGGAGATCGATACGACTGATCGATTAAACACAATCCGCACTCCAGAAAAACGCAATACAAGAACGGCCGCGGACGGCGGCGGTCGCTACATTTATAGCGAGGGTGTTACGTCATTCTTAACCAAGAGAGCGAGATCGAGGGGATCAGAATTACTTCTGGTTCCAGCGGCGGATGACCGGCTCGGTCAGATCGTGCTCGTAGCCGAGGACACTGACGCTCGTTGTATCCAGAATGAAGCGGGAGCCGTCTTCCGGCGGCAAACCGAGCCAGCGGGCGCCAAGCACGCGCAGGAAATGCGAGCTCGAAAAGATCAGGATCGGTGCATTGGCCTCGCGCAGTTCGGCAATGATACGATCCGCACGGGCACCGACATCGCTTGCCGCTTCACCATCAGGGCAACCATCGCGAAAGAGCCGCCAGCCGGGACGCTTGGAGAGGATTTCCTTGGTGGTGATGCCTTCATAGGCGCCGTAATCCCATTCGGCGAGATCGGCCTTGATGATTGCCCCCTCCCCGAAACCAGCAAGCGCGCAGGTATTGCGCGCCCTCTGCGACGGGCTCGACCAGACGGCGGATACCGAAAGACCTGAAAGCCGCGGAGCAAGCGCGCGTGCCGCCGCCTCGCCATTTTCGGTCAGCGGGATATCGCTGCGGCCGGTATGCTGGCCGGACAGCGACCATGCCGTCTCGCCATGGCGCACGATGGTGATTTCAGGAAATGCGCTCATATCCGTCTCTCCAAAAAGAAAAAGCGCGGCCCAGCCGCGCTTTCGACATCAGAAGGTGAATTTTTCCAGGGGTGGGCGCGTCGCCTCGAATTCCCGGAGCTTCGTCTCGTTTTGCGGAATGTAATTCCGGTTATCGGGCGTCGCAAACTGGTTCTTGGTGATCTGGATCTGCTCGATGAAAAGTTCATCCCAGCGGAAGCCCATTTCGGAGCCAGCCAGATAGAATTCCCACATGCGGAAGAACTTCTCGTCGTAAAGTGCCACCGCCTCCTGCCTGCGGGCCACGAAGCGCTCGCGCCAGTGGCGCAGCGTATAGGCATAGTGAAGAGGCAGCACTTCGACGTCGCGGGTCAGCAGGCCGGCCTTTTCAAGCGGAACCAGCGTTTCGGCGATCGAGGGAATATAGCCCTGCGGGAAGATATATTTCTCGATGAATGCATTGGTGGCGAAACTCGGCTTCGGACGCGCGATCGAATGCAGTAGCATGACGCCGTTGTCATCCAGCAGTTCGTGCACCTTCTTGAAGAAGTTGCCGTAATTGCCGATGCCGACATGTTCGAACATGCCGACCGAGACGATACGGTCGAACTTCTTGCCCGTCAGGTAACGATAGTCCTGCAGCTCGAAGCGGACGCGATCGGTAAGACCGCGTTTCTGAGCCCGTTCGCGGGAAATCTTCAGCTGCTCTTCGCTGAGCGTGATGCCGGTAACATCAAGGCCGGGCGTCGATTCCGCGAGATACATGGCCATGCCGCCCCAGCCGGAGCCGATTTCCAGCACGCGCTGACCCGGTTGCGGATTGAGCTTGGCCGCGATGTGGCGCTTCTTGGCAACCTGCGCCTCTTCCAGGCCAATGCCCGGCGGATCGAAATAGGCACAGGAATATTGCCAGTCCTCATCGAGGAAGAGTTCGAAGAGCTTTTCCGACAGGTCGTAATGGTGGGCGACATTACGCTTGTTATGGTTGACCGGTATGCGGCTCTTGAGCTGCTGCATGGCGATGCGGCCGATCAGCAGGGCGGCCATCTTGAAATCGAAGATTTCGTTGGTGGTGTTCTGCTTCACCAAGGCGAGGAAGTCGTAGATGTTGCCCTGTTCGAGGATGAACCGGCCTTCCATATACATTTCGCCGAGCTTCAGCGTCGGATCGCGACGGATCGCATCCTCGGCCTCCTGATCGGCAAGACGAGCGGCAACCGGTTCCCCGGTGCCATCGCCAATCGTGTGGGTCTCGCCATTGGCGAGCGTAAGGGTCAAAGAACCCTTGCGGACAATTTTTTGGACAATCGATAAGAATGCCGACGCCATGGACGCCTCGCAAATGTGACAGGATGGTCACATCAACTTAATAGCTCTCTTCTGCCTTACAAGCGCCGGATTTAGCACTCCGCAGATTCAATTGCCAAAGTGTGACATTTTTGCAAATATAGGGGCTAAGCCCTTATTTTCGCTTCATGGCTTCGGCGAGCGCCGCGCCGAATGCGCCCTGGCTCTGTGGCTTGGACTGTGCCGGCTTGCGGTCCTGTTGCGGGCGCTGGCCGACATTCGGGCGCGAACTCAGCACGCGGAGAACCCGCGGAAACGCCGTCATCCTTGCGCATGGAGAGGCCGATGCGCTTGCGCTTCACATCCACCTCAACCACACGAACCTTGACGACATCGCCAGCCTTCACGATTTCGTGAGGATCCTTGATGAAGCGGTCGGCAAGCTGGGACACGTGGACCAGGCCATCCTGATGCACGCCGATATCGACGAAAGCACCGAAGGCCGCGACGTTGGTCACCGTGCCTTCCAGCATCATGCCCGGCTTCAGGTCGCTGATTTCGTTGATGCCTTCGGCGAAGGTCGCGGTCTTGAAGCTCGGGCGCGGGTCGCGGCCGGGCTTGTCGAGCTCAGCGATGATGTCCTTGACCGTCGGCAGGCCGAACTTCTCGTCGATGAATTTGCGCGGGTCGAGCGCCTTCAGCGTGGCGCTGTCGCCCATCAGCGAACGCAGGTCACGGCCGCAAGCAGCGACGATCTTCTTTGCGACACCATAGGCTTCCGGATGCACGGAAGAAGCGTCGAGCGGCTCCCTGCCATCAGGGATGCGCAGGAAGCCGGCTGCCTGCTCGAAGGTGCGCTGGCCGAGCCGGGCCACCTTCAGGAGATCCTTGCGGCTCTCGAAAGCACCATTCTGGTCGCGGTGCAGGACGATCGCATCGGCGATGGAACGGCCGAGGCCAGAGACGCGCGACAGAAGCGGCGCCGACGCGGTATTGAGATCGACACCGACGGCATTCACGGCATCTTCGACGACTGCATCGAGCGAGCGGGAGAGCTTCGTCTGATCGACATCGTGCTGATATTGGCCAACGCCGATCGACTTCGGCTCGATCTTGACGAGTTCGGCGAGCGGGTCCTGCAGGCGCCTCGCGATGGAGACGGCGCCGCGCAGCGACACGTCCAGTTGCGGGAATTCGGCGGCTGCGGTTTCAGACGCCGAATAGATGGAAGCGCCGGCTTCCGAGACGATGACCTTGGTGGGTTTGGGCGCCGGAAGGGCGGCAAGCATATCGGCCACCAGCTTTTCCGTCTCGCGGCTGCCAGTGCCGTTACCTATGGCGATCAGCTCGACATTATGCTTGCGGATCAACGAGGCAAGCTCGGCCTGCGTGCCGCGCACATCATTCTTCGGCGGGAACGGATAGACGGTGGTCGTATCGAGCAGCTTGCCGGTGCCATCGATGATCGCGACCTTGACGCCGGTGCGGATGCCCGGATCGAGGCCCATCGTGGCGCGCGAACCGGCGGGTGCTGCCAGAAGCAGATCCTTGAGATTGCGGGCAAAGACGTGGATCGCCTCTTCCTCCGCCCTTTCGCGCAACTCGCGCATCAGGTCGAGCGACAGCGACATGGAGAGCTTCACACGCCAGGTCCAGCTTGCGGCATCCATCAGCCAGCGGTCGCCGGGGCGCGACGCGCCGATTTCATAGGCGGTCGCAATCATGCGCTCGACCGGCTTGTTCGGCGAGGCGATCTCGGCATCGGCCTCGATCGTCAGCGTCAGCACTTCCTCATTCCAGCCGCGCAGCATGGCGAGCGCGCGGTGGCCGGGAGCCGTCGCCCAGCGTTCGGAATGATCGAAATAGTCCGAGAATTTCTCGCCGGTCGCCTGCTTGCCATCCACGACCTTGGCTTTCAGAAGTGCGGCATTGCGCAGATGGGCGCGCAGCTTGCCGAGCAGATCGGCATTTTCGGCAAAACCTTCGGCGACGATGTCGCGCGCGCCTTCGAGCGCCGTCTTCACGTCGGGCACGTCGGCGGTGATATAGGCTTCGGCGAGCGTTGCCGGCTCCTTGCTGCGGTCGGCAAGGATCGCCTCGGCAAGCGGGCCGAGGCCGCGTTCCCTGGCGATTTCGGCCCGGGTGCGACGCTTCGGCTTGTAGGGCAGGTAGAGGTCTTCAAGCTCGGCCTTGGTGGCGGCGCCCGAAAGCTTCGCCATCAATTCCTCGGTCATCTTGCCCTGGCCGGTGACGGATTCGATGATCGTATCGCGGCGGGCTTCGAGCTCGCGCAGATAGACCAGACGTTCGGCCAGTGTGCGCAGCTGCGTATCGTCGAGACCGCCGGTCACTTCCTTGCGGTAGCGGGCAATGAACGGCACTGTCGCGCCTTCGTCCAGCAGCTCGATCGCAGCCTTGGCCTGATCGGGCCGGGCATTGATTTCAGCGGAGATGCTTGCTGCGAGCGAACGAAGGTCAGCGGCCATGGGATTTCCTGCGGTTTGTTAGGGTGGGCGGACCATAGCGGCGAAAAGCGGCAAGGCAATGCCTCCCGCCGCTTTCCACAGTTGAAGGCAGCGCTCCCAGCGATTTAAGCGGCATGACTGAGGCGCAATTGAGCCTTCTTCTTCCTGTTTTTGCGGTTGTGCAGATGCGGCATTCTTTGGTAGCAGAGGCGACCATTTTTGATTGCCCCTGCCCTGCAGGCGCCAGGAAAAGAGTACCATGCCGAACCTGCTTCTCGAACTTCGCTCCGAAGAGATCCCCGCCCGCATGCAGCGCAAGGCCGCCGGCGATCTCAAGAAGCTCCTGACCGATGCCCTGGTGGAAGCAGGCCTGACATACGAAGGTGCGCGCGAATATTGGACGCCGCGCCGCCTGACGCTCGATATTCACGGCCTGACGGCCCGCTCCGCCGATGTGCGCGAAGAGCGCAAGGGGCCGCGTACCGACGCTAATGAAAAGGCGATCGAGGGCTTCCTGCGTGGCGCCGGCCTTTCCTCCATTTCCGAAGCGCAGGTCGTCAGCGATCCCAAGAAGGGCGATTTCTACGTTGCCGTCATCTCCAAACCGGGTCGCAGCGCGGAAGAGATCATCGCCGAAGTCATGCCCGGCATCATCAAGGATTTCCCGTGGCCTAAGTCGATGCGTTGGGGCAAGGCTTCCTCGCAGCCGGGTTCGCTGCGCTGGGTGCGCCCGCTGCAGTCGATCGTCTGCACCTTCGGCAGCGAGCATGAAGAAACCGTTGTCATTCCCTTCGAGATCGATGGTCTCGTCGCCTCCAATGTGACCTACGGCCATCGCTTCCACGCGCCCGAGGCGATCACCGTCAAGCGTTTCGACGATTATGTCGCGAGCCTCGAAAAGGCGAAGGTCATCCTCGATGCGGAGCGGCGCAAGGATATCATCCTGCATGACGCTCGCGACATTGCCTTTGCCAGCGGGCTTGAGCTGGTCGAGGACGAAGGCCTGCTGGAAGAGGTCTCCGGCCTCGTCGAATGGCCGCAGGTGCTGATGGGCTCCTTCGAGGAGGATTACCTTTCGATCCCGTCGGAGATCATTCGCCTGACCATCAAGACCAACCAGAAATGCTTCGTAACTCGCAAACAGGGCGAAGAGACGCTTTCGAACAAGTTCATCCTCGTTTCCAACATCCAGGCGACTGACGGTGGCAAGGAAATCGTCCACGGAAACGGCAAGGTCGTGCGTGCGCGCCTGTCCGACGCGCTGCATTTCTGGAAGCGCGACCAGGGCAACCTGCCAGACCTCGAAACGCTGGAAGCTTCCGCCAAGAAATTCAGCCTCGACCTTGCCAAGCCGCTCGACCAGCGCATGGCCAAGCTCGATGCGCTGAGCGTGACCTTCCATGCCAAGCTTGGCACGCAGGGCGACCGCGTCGAGCGCATCCGGGCGATGGCTGCCAAGATCGCCATGCCTGTTGGTGCCGATTACAAGGTGGTGGATCGCGCCGCGGTTCTCTGCAAGGCGGACCTGCGCACCGAAGCGGTCGGCGAATTCCCGGAACTGCAGGGTGTCATGGGCCGCAAATATGCCGCGCTGCAGGGCGAAGATGTCTCGGTTTCCACCGCCATAGAAGACCATTACAAGCCGCAGGGCCCATCCGACCGCGTGCCTGACGACAAGGTTGCGATCACGGTGGCGCTCGCCGACAAGCTCGATACGCTGATCGGTTTCTGGGCGATCGACGAAAAGCCAACCGGCTCGAAGGATCCGTTTGCATTGCGCCGTGCCGCGCTCGGCATTATCCGCATCCTGCTCGAAAAGCGTGCCCGCGTGACACTATTGCCGCGCATCATCTCCCATATGCAGCGCATCGACATGGATATCGGCGCCAATATTGCTACCGACGACCTGTCGCGGCAGTTCGACTTGCTCTCCTTCTTCCATGATCGCCTGAAGGTCTATCTGCGCGACCAGGGCGCCCGCCACGATCTTATCGATGCGGTCTTGACGCCTGAATCCGACGACCTCCTGATGGTCGCCCGCCGTGTCGAGGCGCTGACCGCCTTCATCACCTCGGAAGACGGCATCAACCTTTTGGCCGGCACCAAGCGCGCGACGCAGCTTCTGGCCGCCGAGGAGAAGAAGGGCACTGTCGTTGCGGACGGCGTTTCCGAGGCCTTGCTTAAGCTTGATGCCGAGAAGGAACTGTTCGCGGCCATCAGCAAGGCTGCGTCGGAAGCTGCCGGCGCCGTTGCGCACGAAGACTTCCGCTCGGCCATGGAAGCGCTGTCGAAGCTGCGTGCCCCCGTCGACCGCTTCTTCACCGATGTGCTGGTCAATGACGAGGATGCCGCGATCCGCGCCAACCGTCTTGCGCTGTTGCGGATGATCCGGGCGGCGACCGGTACGGTGGCGGATTTCTCGAAGATCGCCGGCTGAACGGCCGACAAAAAAAATGGGGCCAGATGGCCCCATTTTGCTTTTGCCCTTATCGTCCCTTTTGCATCTTGGCGATGGTGAGCGTTTCTCCGGCGCGGCCATAGCCGCCATCGATGACTTCATCGACGAGAACCATCGTGTAGGGGCGGACGCCCTCCCCGAAAAAGTCAACGAACATGGCGGTCGTGCGGAGGATGATGTCCTCCTTCTGCTCCGACGTCAGAGTACCCTCGGGAAACTTGTAATTTGCGAATGGCATGATGAACTCCTGCCCGGTTTATGTTGCGACCGGGCGAAGGTAGCGCCGATCTCGGCATGCTTGAAATTGATATGGAGTATGTGCATTCATCCACGCCATGGATTTACATGGAATCGATCTCAACCTGCTTGTCGCCTTCGACGCGCTCATGAAGGAGCGCAGCGTGACGAAGGCCGGCATTCGCATCGGCCGCACACAACCGGCCATGAGCGCTGCCCTGGCGCGGCTGCGAAGCCTGCTGAAAGACGAGCTTCTGGTGCGAGGGCCGCAGGGCCTGCAGCCGACGCCAAGAGCGCTTGATCTCGCCGAGCCATTGTCACGCGCCCTTGCCGACATCCAGCGCACACTTGATTTCACTCAGGCGTTCGATCCCGCGACCTCCTCTGCTGCCTTCACGATCGGCCTCTCCGACCACCCGACTTTCGCGCTTCTACCGCAACTCGTTGCGCATTTCGCCAAGGCGGCTCCGGCTGCAACATTACAGGTCCGGAATTTCAGCGCGCGTAACGATGCCATCGATCTCCTGGATGCAGGAGAGGTCGATGTGACGATGGGCGTGCCGGCAACGAAAACCGGGCGCATTCTGACCCAGCCTCTGTTTGAGGAGCGTTTCGTCAGCATCGTCAGGAAGGATCATCCGGCTGCAGGCAAGGCGCTCGATCTCGACGCCTTTCTGGCTCTTCCCCACCTGCTCGTCTCGCCTGAGAACGAGCGTTTCGGCCATGTCGATGCGGCGCTGGCCAAGGAAGGACTTCAGCGCCGGCTCGCGCTCACGCTTCCCAATATGTATGCCGCACCGCTCTTGATTGCCCGCTCCGACATGATCACCACCTTGATGGCCGGTGTCGTGGCAGCCTCCGGCCATGCGCACGAACTTGTCCTGTTGGAGCCACCGCTCATGCTGGAGCCCATCCCCTTCGTCATGTCATGGCATCGACGCAACGACGCCCATCCGGCGCAGCGCTGGTTTCGGAATTGCGTTGCCGAGGCTGTGCCTGACGTCAGGCAATGACGCCTGCATGAATATCCACTAAAGCTCGTTCCATGATGTCGAAGATCCTCGTCAGTGCCTGTCTCATGGGCCACGCCGTTCGATATGACGGGCGCGCGAAACCTCTCGTCCATCCGGCAATCGAACGCTGGATGCAGGAAGGCCTGATCGTGACAATCTGTCCGGAAATGTCGGCCGGCATGCCTGTGCCGCGGCCACCTGCCGAAATCGGCGATGCGGCTGACGGCGAGGATGTGCTGGCAGGAGCTGCCCGCGGCGTGGAACTGACCGGTGGCGATGTGACCGAGGAATTCCTGCGGGCGGCGGAAAATGCCGTGCGGCTCGCGGTCGACAGCGGCTGCCGCTATGCGCTGCTGATCGACGGCAGCCCGTCCTGCGGTTCCGGTTTTATCTATGACGGCTCCTTCTCGGGCAACCGGCGGACCGGGAACGGCGTTACCGCGGCAGCACTGAAACGGGCAGGCATTGAAGTCTTTTCCGACCGCGAGATCGATCGGCTGATAGAACGCATCGGCGTCAACGGCACGGCCGCCGGGGATGCCGGCGGCCGCTAACTTCTTTCGTGATAAAATCCCTTGCAGTCGCCCCGTCTTAAGCGGCGCGGCGACCCTGATGCATGACCGGAGCCGCAGCGGCATTGCCGATGCGGAAGCCGCGGATGAGGTTCAGCAACTCGTCGGTATCGGCAGCCAGCGTCTCGGCCGATGCCGTGGTCTCTTCGGCCATGGCGGCGTTCTGCTGGGTGGCGGCGTCGAGCTGGTTCATCGAAGACGAGATCGAGCGCAGCGTCGTATCCTGCTCGGAGGCGCTGTGGGCGATCTTGGCGACGATCTCGTTGGCAGCCTTGATCTGGTCGGAGATGCGCTTCAGCGCTTCGCCTGCCTCGCCGACGAGGCGGACACCGTGGTCGACCTGGCTGGACGAACGGGCGATCTGATCCTTGATCTCCTTGGCGGCTGCAGCCGAGCGCTGGGCCAGTTCGCGCACTTCCTGGGCGACGACGGCAAAGCCCTTGCCGCTTTCGCCGGCACGTGCTGCCTCGACACCGGCGTTGAGCGCCAGCAGGTTCGTCTGGAAGGCGATCTCGTCGATGACGCCGATGATCTTGGTGATCTCGGACGAGGACTTCTCGATGCCGCTCATGGCTTCGATCGCCTGGGTGACGATCGCATCGCTGTGGGTGGCTTCGGTCGAGACCGAGTGAACCCGCTTGCTGGCTTCATGGGCACCATCGGCGGTCTGGCGAACGGCGACGGTCAGCTCATCGAGAGCAGCCGAGGTTTCTTCCAGGCTGGCGGCCTGGCGCTCGGTGCGCTGCGACAGCTCGTTGGAGGCACGACGGATCTCTTCCTTGGCGACGCCGATGTCACCACCCTTGGCGCTGACCTGGGCCATGGCAGCTTCCAGATGCGAGAGCGCATCGTTGAAGTTGTCACGCAGTGCCGCGTATTTCTGGCCGATATCGGCGCAACGAACCGTCAGGTCGCCGCGGGCGATCTGTTCCAGCGCCTGGCCGATGGTGCTGACGACGCGGGCCTGCAGCGAGGCTTCGTCCTGCTGATGGCGCAGGTTGCTTTCGCGCTCGCTCTCGAGAGCCAGCTGCTGGGCAGCCTCGCGATCCGACATCGCATGGCGTTCCCGGATCTTTTCCTGAAGCGACTGCGTCGCCTTCGCCATCATGCCGACTTCGTTGTTCATGCCCGTATGCGGGATCTTCAGGGAGACATCTTCCTCGGCAACCGCCTGCAGCGCCGTGTGAACGTCCTTCAGAGGGTTCGATATGCCGCGGATGACCAGATAGGCGGCCACGATGGCGACAAAGAACAGCACGATGCTGCCGGACAGTGCAGACAGGATCTTGTCGTTCACCTGGGCATCGAGATCGTCCATGTAGACGCCGGTGACGACGACGACCTTCCAAGGGTCGAAGGCCAGTGCATAGGCCGTCTTGCGATAGTCACCGACGGGCTGTCCCGGCTTGGCCGTGGAATAATATTCGACGAGACCGCCGCCCTGCTGCCCAACCTTGACCAGTTCTTCGCGATAGAGCTTGCCCTTGCTGTCTGGCTGACCCTTGTTGATCTGCCCGACCTTCGAGGCGTCGTAGTGGAACATCATCTGGATGTCGTAGCTGTAGCCGAAGAAATAACCGTCGGGGTCGTATTTCATGGCGTTCAGGGTGGAATAGGCCTGCTTCTGGGCGTCTTCCAGCTTCATTTCGCCTGAAGTCACCTTCGCCTGATAGAGCTTGAGAACGGAGACCGCGGACTGGACCTCCGAGCGCAGCATGTCGTAGCGCTCCTTGTAGATCGCATTGACCGAGGAGCGGACCTGGAGGGTGGTTGCGATCGCAAACGCGATCATCAGACCGACGACCAGCAATATAAGCTGTTTCGATATTTTCAAATTTTTCATGATGCCTCGCAACGGGAATGGGTGGCTGCATTCCGGTGCGGTTTTCTACCGCCTGTGCGAGCGCGCCGGATAAAGGCGACGCATCTACCGCTGCTAAAAGAACATGCTGCGACCGGTTCGCTACGATTGGCATTCATCCTATAATAAAGCTTTAATTTTATTAGATTTTAGACAAAATTTCCCTACAAATCTGGGGGTATACCAAAAGCAAAACCGCCGGATATTCATCCGGCGGTCCGCTAATATTTTGGTGATGAAAAGGCTTGCAGTCGCCCCGTCTTAAGCGGCGCGGCGACCCTGATGCATGGCCGGAGCCGCCGCGGCGTTGCCGATGCGGAAGCCGCGGATGAGGTTCAGTAACTCGTCGGTATCGGCAGCCAGCGTCTCGGCCGATGCCGTGGTCTCTTCGGCCATGGCGGCGTTCTGCTGGGTGGCGGCGTCGAGCTGGTTCATCGAAGACGAGATCGAGCGCAGCGTCGTATCCTGCTCGGAGGCACTGTGGGCGATCTTGGCGACGATCTCGTTGGCAGCCTTGATCTGGTCGGAGATACGCTTCAGCGCTTCGCCTGCCTCGCCGACGAGGCGGACACCGTGGTCGACCTGGCTGGACGAACGGGCGATCTGATCCTTGATCTCCTTGGCGGCAGCAGCCGAGCGCTGGGCCAGTTCGCGCACTTCCTGAGCGACGACGGCAAAGCCCTTGCCGCTTTCGCCGGCACGTGCTGCCTCGACACCGGCATTCAGCGCCAGGAGGTTCGTCTGGAAGGCGATCTCGTCAATGACGCCGATGATCTTGGTGATCTCGGACGAGGACTTCTCGATGCCGCTCATGGCTTCGATGGCCTGGGTGACGATCGCATCGCTGTGGGTGGCTTCGGTCGAGACCGAGTGAACCCGCTTGCTGGCTTCATGGGCACCATCGGCGGTCTGGCGAACGGCGACGGTCAGCTCATCGAGAGCAGCCGAGGTTTCTTCCAGGCTGGCGGCCTGGCGCTCGGTGCGCTGCGACAGCTCGTTGGAGGCACGGCGGATCTCTTCCTTGGCAACGCCGATGTCACCGCCCTTGGCGCTGACCTGGGCCATGGCAGCTTCCAGATGCGAGAGCGCATCGTTGAAGTTGTCACGCAGTGCCGCGTATTTCTGGCCGATATCGGCGCAACGAACCGTCAGGTCGCCGCGGGCGATCTGTTCCAGCGCCTGGCCGATGGTGCTGACGACGCGGGCCTGCAGCGAGGCTTCGTCCTGCTGATGGCGCAGGTTGCTTTCGCGCTCGCTCTCGAGAGCCAGCTGCTGGGCAGCCTCGCGATCCGACATCGCGTGGCGTTCCCGGATCTTTTCCTGCAGCGACTGCGTCGCCTTCGCCATCATGCCGACTTCGTTGTTCATGCCGGTATGCGGGATCGTCAGGGAGACATCTTCCTCGGCGACCGCCTGCAGGGCGTTATGAACGTCCTTCAGCGGGTTCGATATGCCGCGGATGAAGTAGAAGGCGGCACCGATACCGCCAACGAAGACGATGGCGCAGGCCGTGAGAGCCTTCCACATCGTCTCATTGACCTTGGCCTGCAGGTCGTCGAGATAAACGCCCGTGCCGACGACGATCTTCCAGGGTTCGAAGGCCTTCGAATAGCCGCCCTTGAGAAAGACCTGGTCTTCCGGCTGACCGGGCTTGGTCCAGTAATAATATGTACGGCCGCCGCCGGCCTTGCCATGGTCGACAAGGGCCTGGCTGAATTTCGCGCCCGTCTTGTCGACCTGGCCGCTCATGTCCTTGCCGAGATTGACCGGGCTCGGATGGAAGATCTGGATGACGTTGTAGTCAAGCCGAAAAGATAGCCCGATGGCTGGAAGGTCACGCGCTTCAGAATGTCGAAGGCTTCCGCCTGGGCGGCCTCATGCGTCATCTGGCCGGCCTTCTCGCGTTCGTAGAAGGTGTTGAGGACGGAGATGCCCGATTCGACCTGCGTGCGCAGCATGTCGAAACGCTCATCATAGATCGCCTGCTCGGATGTACGGATTTCAAAATAGGTCGCGACTGCAAATGCAGCCATCAGAACACCGACCAGCGCAAAAAGCTGATGGGCAATCTTGAGCTTCTTCATGATTGACCTCACGGAAAAGGTGAAAAGCAATATCCCGGATCGGTCAACTCCCGACCTGCGCGCGAGAAATCGCGCGCCCAGCTAACGCGTTCATGCGCTCTCCGGTCCTCCCTAAGTAAAATTAGAGAGGATGACTAAATTATCATTTAACAAAGGCACGACTTCTACTCGAGCGGACTAGTAGAATTGATGGGTGTCTTCTTGCAGACTTGTGTAAGTTGCAATCAAGTCGCGAATGCAATCATGTAAATTAGAATATACTTATTTTAACAGAAAAACGCACCCTGCTTTTGTTCAGAGTGCGTTCGCGGTGATCGAAACTTCGATAGGAGTGGCAAAAGGATCCAACTAGAAACGGAGCTCAAACGCGGAGACGTCGAGAGGCAAGGCTCCAACAACGCCAGCCGCCACCGGCTTGGCATCGCTGCCTATGACGGCAGCTGTCGCCACATTGTCGATGCCCTCGACGGGCGCCGATGGGGCCAGCGCAAGCATCTGCTCGGGCGTTGCCTTGCTCACGAAGAGGACGGGGGAACCACCCATCCAGTTTTCGGTGCGATAGATTTTCTTTTCTCCGTCGACATCACGGACCTCGGCCTGCTGGAAGGCGCCGGGAAGCAGTTCCGGCACCGAATAATCCTTCTTGGAGGCTTCCGTCTGAAGCGGCGGGCAGTGGTCGCAGGTTTCGGTAATGATGCTGCCTGTTTCCTTCGCCTTGCTCGGTCCGACCACTTCGATCGAGCCCGCCATGACGGAACCAGCCGCCAGCAGGAATACCGCACTGAGGAAAATCCGACGCATCAATGTTACTCCGTCTCCCTTGAGAGCAGCGACGGGAAACGGTCCACCGCTCTCAGTTTGTTCGAGCATCGGCTGTCCGAAAACCGTTTCACACTTTTCGGTCCGATGTATTGGGAGCCAGATTAGCGCAGCTTTGTTTCCATCCCGTCAGAAGAAAGGGTAAAAATTTAGCGAAACGGCCCGTCGTCCGCCCGCTGCTTACGCCTTTTCGCGTTCGACTGCGCGCCAGCCGATATCGCGACGGCAGAAGCCATTTTCCCATTTCACGCCGTCGAGAAGGGCATAGGCACGGTCCTTGGCCTCACCAACCGTGTGGCCGGTCGCAGTCACGTTCAGCACGCGGCCGCCGGTTGCCACCAGAGCACCGTCCTTCAGCGATGTGCCGGCATGAAACACCTTCTCGCCCTCGCCGGCGGCCGGCAGCGCGAGGATCGGCGTGTTCTTCTCATAGGAACCTGGATAGCCTTTTGAAGCCATGACGACGGTCAGGGCCGGGTCGTCGGTCCATTCGGCCGCGACCTGATCCAGGGTGCCGTGAGCGCATGCAAGCAGCAGCGGCAGGAGATCGCTCTTCAACCGCATCATCAGCACCTGGCATTCGGGATCCCCGAAGCGGACATTGTATTCGATGAGTTCCGGCCCCTTGGCGGTCATCATCAGGCCAGCGAAGAAGACACCGCTGAAGGGATGGCCGCTTTCGGCCATGCCACGGATAGTCGGCTCGATGATTTCCTTCATCGTGCGTTCGATCATATCCGCCGTCATGACAGGCGCGGGCGAATAGGCCCCCATGCCGCCGGTGTTGGGTCCGGTGTCGCCCTCGCCGACGCGCTTGTGATCCTGGGCGGTTGCGAGCGGCAGGGCATTCTTGCCGTCGCACAGGCAGAAGAAGCTCGCCTCCTCGCCATCGAGATAGGCTTCGACGACGACTTCGGCCCCGGCCTGCCCGAAAGCACCTTCGAAACAATCGTCGACGGCGGCGAGCGCCTCGTCAAGCGTCATGGCGACCGTCACACCCTTGCCGGCGGCAAGGCCATCAGCCTTGACGACGATCGGCGCGCCCTGCTCTCGGATATAGGCCTTGGCCTTCGGAGCATTGTTGAAGCGCTGATAGGCACCGGTCGGGATGTTGTAACGAGCGCAGATATCCTTGGTGAAACCCTTGGAACCCTCGAGTTGAGCCGCCGCCGCAGACGGTCCGAAGACCGCAAAGCCCGCGGCACGCAGCCGATCGGCAATGCCTGATACCAATGGGGCTTCCGGTCCGACGACGATAAAGTCGATCGACTTTTGCCGGCAGAAGGCGACCACCGCATCGTGGTCATCGATATCAAGGGCAATGAGCGTGGCATGTTCGGCGATGCCGGGATTGCCCGGGGCGGCATAGAATTCCGTCATCAGCGGCGATTGCGCCAGCTTCCAGGCGAGTGCGTGCTCGCGTCCGCCCGATCCGATCAACAGAACCTTCATGCCTGATCCCTTTCCTGCCGGTCAGGCCTCTTGACCTGGCCTGTTGGTCTGGCGGTTAAGCGGGAAGGCCAAAAAGGTCAAGCGGGAATGCTTACCAGCCCCCGCCTCCGCCGCCTCCGCCACCGCCACCTGAGGAACCGCCGCCGGAAAAGCCCGAGGACGAACTGGAGGGCGGTGGGGACGGAATGGTGGAAGCAATGGTCGAGGCCATCGATGACGAGAAGCCGCCAATCCGGTCCGAAAAGCTGCCGCTATTGAAGTTGCCGGAATACCAGCCAGGATTATAGGCAGCCGCGGCAGCGCCCGCCGAGGCTGCGGCCAGCCATGACTCAAAAGTCCGCGACCACGGCTTTTCGACACCGAGAGCCACCGCGTAGGGCAGCAGGGTTTCGAAATGCTGCGGCGACATTTGCGGCACGCCGGCCATGTTCATGCGGTCCTTTTCGGCGAGCGTCAGATATTGCCTGAGGCCATCCACGCCGGCCGTCATCTTGGCGCCGAGCGGTGTCGGAGCACCCATGATGAAGAAATAGAGGATATTGAAGAGCACGATGCCGCCGACGGCAAAGAGCATCGGCGTTTCGTGAAATTCCATCAGTGATGAGGCGAGCGCCAGCACGACGCTCGATAGAATGCTCAAGCCCACGAAGACGGCGATCGCAATGGCAACAACGGCGAAAATCTTGCTCACGAGCGAGCCGCCGTGATGCAGTGCTTTCGCAAAACCCGCAACGAAGATGGACAGGAAGACGGAAATGCCGATCGGGATAACCATCAGTGCGATCGTATCCGGTTCCAGCGAACCGAAGACGAAGAGGGCCACCAAAGCCGCGGCACTCAGGATCACGCCGCCGGTGATATAGCCGGCATTGGAATTGTAGTATTTGCCGCGGTGTTCCCGTTCGATCGAGGAGCGGAAGCTCTGGCCGACGGATTTGACCTTCTCGCCGTGGGCCTTGTCGATGGTCAGCGTATCGTTGCTGCCGCCCACGGCTTTCAGGAGATCCGCCTCGCCTGCCTGCAGCTTCTCCTTGCCGAGCGGCTTGTCGGTGCGGCGTATGACGATGGCGTTCTTGAGGTCATCGAGCCGGACGTATCCGCGCACGGCGAGATCGAGAGCCGTGGCCGAAAGGGCCGTCCAGCCCTGACCGGAAAAACCTCTGTTGTCGATGTAGTTGACGAGGGCCGGCGAGATGCCGGAAGGTGGATCCCATCGCGGCACGACGATCTCACGCGCCGGATCACGGCCAACCTTCAGCCAGGAGCGCGTATAATAGAGAAAGACGAGCATCAGCCCGCCGAACCCAATGAAATAATCCCGGTTATCGTTGAACCACCAGGAACTTTCCTGATCGGCACTCGGTGGATCGATCGCCCCCTTCGGCAGCTTTGCGGCAAAGGTCAGCCCCTCGCCTTCACCGAGAGGCGCGGTGGTCGCGACAACCAGCCTGTTGTCATCGGTGCTTGAGCGAGCATTCTTATCCGTGGCCCCGAGCGGGCCGGTGAAGAACGTCACATCCTCTGGCATCACCCCTTGGGGAAAGGTGACCGTCGCCACGGCCGAGCGGATCGGGAATATCCAGCCATTGCCGGTGACGTTCCAGTAAAGTTCGTCATGATCGTTGAAATAGCGGATCTGACGGTCGCTCCGATAGGTGAAGACATATTGGTGGCGGCCGGGAGAGATCGTGACATCTTCGGAGCCGGCATAAATGCGGATGCCGCCGGAGACGGATTCCGTATGCCACGGCTCGTCCCTGCCGTCACGCTTGACCGAGACGACGCTGAAATCGACGCTGCGACGCCGCCCGCTTGCATCTCTGAAGGTCAGCGGAAAATCGCGAAAAATGCCTCGCCGTATGCGGTCACCTTCGGCATTGACGGTGATCGTTTCCGTTACCGTCATCGCCCCGCTCTTTTCCACTTGGATGGCGGAATCGAAGGACGCAATGAATTCCGCACCGATCGCTGGCTGTGCCGCAAGCGCCAGCAATAGCGCGAAACAAATGCCGAAAAACCGCCGGACCATGTCCCCTCCCGATTGCGGTCAGCCCTGGCTCAGCTCAGGCCTCGTCCTTGTAGGCAACCCCCAGCCCCGCAAGCGTACGCCAGTAAGCCGGAAAGGTCTTGCCGACACAATCAGGGTCCAGAATGGTAATGTCGTCGATCTTCAAACCGGCAAGCGCAAAGCTCATGGCGATGCGATGGTCGGCAAAGGTGTCGATATCGGCCGGCAGCGTCTGGCCCGCGAGCGCAGGGTCGGAATGGACGATCAGATCATCGCCTTCCTCGACCGCCAAACCTTCGCGAATATTGTTCAGCCCCGTGGATAGGGCGCGGATACGGTCGCATTCCTTGACGCGCAGGTTGGCAATGCCGACGAAACGGACCGGTGTCTCGTTGAAGGCGGCAAGAACCGCGATCGTCGGGATGGCGTCCTGCATCTGCGAGCCGTCTATTTCGGCCGGCAGGTGCGGGAACTTGGCGATCGTCTCATAGGCCTTGGCATCCGGCTGGGTGAAGGCATCGTTCGCTACACCAAGATCGATCGTACCGCCGCTCAGCACTTCAGCGGCCCAGAGATATGTTGCCGCTGAGGCATCCGGCTCGATGACGAAATCGGTTGCGGTGTAGCCGGTCGGCTCGACGCGCCAGGTCGCGGCATCGAGCTGTTCGACCTTGGCACCAAAGGCCTCCATGGCTGCAAGCGTCAAATCCACGTAGCCGCGGGCACCGATATCGGTACCGGCAAGCGCAATCGTGACGGGCGCGTTGGCGCCCTGCTTGGCGAGCGGTGCGGCCATCAGAAGAGCTGAAACATACTGGCTGGAAAGACCGGCATCGATCTCGACGCGGCCGGAGGCAAAATGCCCGTTGCCGCGCACGGTCACCGGCGGGCAGCCTGTCGGCGCCTCAGCATCGATGCCCAGCGACCTCAGCGCCGCGACGAGCGGGCCGATCGGCCGCTTGCGCATATGCTCATCGCCGTCAACCACGACCGTGCCGTCGACGGAGGCAACAGCGGCCGCCAGGAAGCGGGTGGCCGTGCCTGCATTGCCGAGGAAAAGCGGGGCTTTCGGCTGATGGAGCTTGCCGCTGCCGGTAACGACAAAGGTCGTATCGTCGGGCTCCTCGATCTGCACGCCCATGGCCCGCAGCGCTTCGGCCATATATTTCGTGTCGTCGCTCTTCAGCGCGCCGGTCAGCCGGCTCGTGCCCTTGGCAAGACCTGCCAAAAGCAGGGCGCGGTTAGTGATCGACTTCGAGCCCGGAACCACGGCACGACCGGTGAGCGGCTTGCCCGGCGGGATGATGGTGAGCTTGGCTTTACTCATTGCGCTTGTCTCTTCTGTCCCTTGCAGCGGCCGCGAGCGGCCTTGTCGGACTGCTCATAGCAGTTTTTGGGCAAAGACAAAGGTCAGAACTTGACTGACGGTACGGCGCGATCGGCCTCGTTGGTGATTTCGAAATATTCGCGCTTGGAGAATCCGAACTGGCCGGCAACGAGGTTCGAGGGGAAGCTTTCGACCTTGACGTTCAGATCGCGGGCCGCGCCGTTGTAATAGCGGCGTGCCATCTGGATTTCGCTTTCCATCGTTTCCAGCGAGGCTTGGAGTTCGGAGAAATTCTGGTTGGCCTTGAGATCGGGATAGGCTTCGGCCAGCGCCATCACCCGGCCAAGCGCCTGCCCGAGCAGACCTTCGGCCTGCGCCCTGCCGGCAACATCGCCAGCAGGAACGGCCTGAGCCTTATTGCGAAGCTCGACGACCTCTTCAAGCGTGCTCTTTTCGTGGGCCGCATATCCCTTGACGGTCTCGATCAGGTTCGGGATCAGGTCGGCACGGCGCTTCAGCTGCACATCGATTCCGGACCACGCCTCCTCGGCCATCTGCCGGGAACGGACGAGGCCGTTATAGATGAAGATGACGTAGAGTGCGATGAGGACGACAATAGCGAGTATTATGTACATGCGAATGCACTCCGAGTTCCGATCACCGCACGTTAATGATTCGACGCAGTAAAGTCATGATGGCGCAGGAATGCTTTTGCCGATTTGGTGGGACCTTGACGGCTGAGATCCAATTCTAGGATTTTTTCAACCAATCAGGAGCGTAGGCATCTATCTGTTCGCTCGCCAGCCACTGATTGAAGCGCGCGGTCCAGCGTTGCTCTGCGCCAAATGCTATGGCGAATGGAAGGCAACGCTCGTAGCTTTCGATCGACATTTTCGGACCATCTATCTTACCGAGAAAATAACGATTTAGCGCCAGCAGATTGTTACGGAGCTGACGTTGTGTTGGGGTTGGCGTGCGCTTCATCATCAGAGCGGCGACGAGGGCGGCAATATCCATCACAATGATCAGCAGATATGGCCACTGTTCGCTGACAAGCTCGGCGGTGGTAATGTAGTACAGCGCAATAACCGCCAATACAGGTAGACCTACATATAAACCGAGCGCGTCCTTAAAATTGTTGGGCCAATTGATCCGCTCCGGGCGCAGGCTTCCCATCGCGACAAGAAGCGACATTAGCAATATACCGCATACGGCCACAGAATAAAGCAATAGGCCCGAAAAATACGCAACCCCAACGCTAATAACCAGGACAGAAAGTACAGTCAATAATTTACTGCGATCCACCCCACTACTTAAGCGCCCGTATTCCTCGACAACTTTCTTGTACAGCTCTCCGTTCAAATTGTTCCAAGCCCGCATAATTCTGCGCCGATCATCGACAGGTTTTTCTTTCTCAATCTGCTCGAAGACCAAACGGCTGGCGGCCGGAAGGCTATACCACTTGACGCCAGTCACCTTGCCCTTTCGTGCTTTCTTGGCGGACAATTCCGAAGCCTCGGCGTCTTCATTGAGACCGGAAATGCGGAACTTTCGCTTCACTGCGAGATGGCAGACAGAAGCCAGAAACGCGGCCTTTGCAGCATCCTCCTTCCAATCCCAGAAAAGATAGGCGGCCAGAGCAGGAGATGTGGTCCGCACCACTTTGGTGTCTACGTCCGCCAAATTCTCAGGCAACTGCCACTTGGATCGCAATCTCAATGCGACGAACAGGCCTGTGATCACCGGCCCGGCAATGCTTATGAATGTCAAAAAATGGTCGGAGAGCCACCAGCGCGCCTGCGTCCCAATCGTCGCCTGCCGAAAGGTTCCTTTCGGGTATTCGATCTCAATGTCAGGGAGCACCCGGTCAGGCTCACCTGCAGCAATAGATACTTCGATCTCGCCGGGTGTATTCTGCGTCATTTCATAAGCTGCGGGGTCAAGCTTTAACGGGCGCAGCACACCCCCGGGCGGAACTGTGAGAACAACAGTCTTCTCGGCGCTCCAGTCATGAACACGGCCCATATAAGCAGGCAGGACAAGAACCTGTTGATCATCCTCTTCACGGACCAGACGGCCTAGCCGGTAGATGATCTTGATATAGCTGAGGCCGACGGGAATGTTGGTAGGGCAGCGCTTACAATGCTCCTTGCCGATATAAATCGAGTAGCCCGGCACATTCTGTTCTACAAAATGGTGTTCTTCACGCCCATCGCGCCGGGTAGAAAACAGCTCGAAATCTCGCCGGTGAACGTTACCTGACGCATCCTTGAAGCGTTGCGGTACATCAACGTAGACGCCACCGTAATTGGTCGACTTCTTGACCGCGATGGCGAAGTTTTCCGACACGTCAGCACTGCCGTCATCGGACACTTCAACCGTCGTCTTTACGGACTCGACCAGGAACTCCTCGTCAAAATTGCCGCATGACGTCAGCAATGCGGAAAACACGCATAGGATAATCCACGATGAGACCACCCGAAGCATTCCGCTCGGACAACTCACAGATGAAATTCTAAAACAAAGAGGCTTGCTCTTCAAAGGGCGTCCCGAATCTATACTTCAATTTTACCGCGCAACGAGACAATGTAGGAGCGGTCCATGCAACGTAAAAGCAGAATGGTTGAAGAAGCAGAGATTTTTTCCGAGCGGCTTTTACGCCGCCTCTTTCGGGAGATTTAGGCCACCCGCGTCCGTCAGCAGGAACGCTTCGCCGCAGGCCTTGGCCAGCGTGCGTACGCGAAGGATGTAACTCTGGCGCTCGGTGACGGAGATCACGCCGCGGGCGTCGAGCAGGTTGAAGACGTGGCTTGCCTTGATGCACTGGTCATAGGCCGGGAAGACGCATTTATGCAGGCGCTGGTTGGCATTGTCGCCAGGCGCGCCGGCAGCGAGAAGCGCTTGGCATTCCTTTTCGGCATCGATGAAGTGGCGATGCAGCATCTCGGTATTGGCGAATTCGAAATTGTGGCGGGAATATTCCTGCTCGGCCTGCAGGAAGACATCGCCGTAGCTGATCTTCTCGTCGCCCTCGCGGCCGTTGAAGTTCAGGTCGTAGACGTTATCGACGCCCTGAACATACATGGCGAGGCGCTCGAGACCATAGGTCAGCTCGCCTGCGACCGGCGAGCATTCGATGCCGCAGATCTGCTGGAAATAGGTGAACTGCGAGACTTCCATGCCGTCGCACCAGCATTCCCAGCCGAGGCCCCAGGCGCCGAGTGTCGGGCTTTCCCAATCGTCTTCGACGAAGCGGATGTCGTGCAGCAGCGGGTCGAGGCCTATCGCCGCGAGCGAGCCGAGGTAAAGCTCCTGCAGGTTCGGCGGGTTCGGCTTCAGGATGACCTGATACTGGTAGTAGTGCTGCAAACGGTTGGGGTTTTCGCCATAGCGGCCGTCGGAGGGGCGGCGGGAGGGCTGAACGTATGCGGCTTTCCAAGGCTTGGGGCCGAGCGCGCGCAGCGTCGTGGCCGGGTGGAAGGTGCCGGCGCCAACTTCCATGTCATAGGGCTGCAGGACCGCACAACCCTTGTCCGCCCAGTAATTATGCAGGGTGAGGATCAGCGCCTGGAAAGAGCGCTTCGGGTTCATATGGTCTGGAATTGTCGCGGGCATGGAAGAATACCGATTGCTTGGAATATGAGCGCGACAGGTGCCACGCAGCGCCGCAAGGGTCAAGACTTTTGCGCCGTGTCCGGATAAAGCCGACAAACGGCGGGCCGGTTAGTGATAGTAGCGACCCAATTCGGCCTAATCCTCTTCCCGTTTCAGGCGATATTCGCCCGTGGCGGGATCCTTCACCAGCGTGCCGACCGCTCCCGTCTGGCGCTCCTTCTCGGCGCGGCGGGATTTTTCAGCAAGCCTCTGTGCATCGGAAACAAAGCGGCGGTAAAGCCACCAGCCCGCGCAGACGAGGATCAATAACGTAACTAGCTGTGCCATGTCCCCTCGTTTCTCCCGTTAGAGCCCGTAGCGGCTCCACAATGCCCTTTCTTCCGCCGCTTCGACAAGCCCCGATGCGAGACCGGAAGCCGCCCCTTCAAGCGAGACCGGCGAGATGCCGGGAATACGGCGACCGAGCAGGCCACGGGTGGCCGTTACGAGCTGAAGCTTCGTTTTCTGGCCATAGCGTTTTTTCAGTTCCTGGCGCATGTCGCCGAGGCCATCGATGAGGCCGAGTTCCAGGCCGCGCGTGCCGCTCCAGAAGAGGCCGGAGAAAACTGTCGCATCGTCCGTCAGCTTGCCGGCGCGGCGCTCGCGCACCATCGAGATGAAGACCTGGTGGATCTCGAGCTGCAGGCTCTTCAGATATTCGATGTCCTTTTCCTTCTCGGGCTGGAAGGGATCGAGGATCACCTTGTTCTCGCCTGCCGTATAGACGCGGCGCTCGACGCCGATTTTCTTCAGGAGCTCCGGAAAGCCGAAGCCGCCGGAGACGACGCCGATCGAGCCGACGATGGAGGTCGGGTCGGCGATGATTTCATCGCCCGCCAGCGCGATCATGTAGCCGCCGGAGGCCGCCACATCTTCCACGAAGACCAGCACCTTCTTCTGCTTTTCGCGCGCCAACTCACGGATGCGTGCGAAGATAAGGCGAGACTGGACAGGCGAACCGCCCGGCGAATTGATCGAGATGGCAACAGCCGGCGTGTCCTTCGCGGAGAAGGCCTTCTCCAGAACCGGCGCGACATTGGCGAGATTGAGAGTCGGGCGGAACTGACCGCCGCCGCTGATGATCGCGCCCTGCAGCTTGACGACGGGTATGACGATCCCATCCTTCCGAAACCGCTTCGGCATCAGCTTTCTCAAAAATCCAGCCATCTCTCTTCCTTCGATATGATCGGCGACGCCAGCATGCATATGCACATTACAAGGGCATTGCATGTATGCGCTGCAGTGACAAACGCAATGGCTGCGCTCTCAAAACATTGCCTATGAATTTTCTTGTTGCGAATGACTTGCATTATCATTCTAATCAGGCATAGTGCCGGCATGGATAATCAGGTAAAAGTGGCATGGACATCATAAATCCGAACGCAAAGGGCGGCTGGCGAACCGAGCGCGGGGAAGCCTCGCTCTCCGACGTTTACCGCACTGTTGGCACGGGACGGCACAGCTCCACGTGGCGACGCGCGGCCGCCTTCCTCGGCCCTGGCTACATGGTTGCCGTCGGCTACATGGACCCTGGCAACTGGGCGACCTCGCTCGCCGGCGGATCGAAGTTCGGTTATGCGCTGCTAACCGTCGCACTGCTTTCGAACATCATGGCGATCGTGCTGCAATCGCTTTGCGCGCGTCTTGCCATCGGCTCCGGCCGAGATCTGGCGCAGGCCTGTCGCGATGCCTATCCAAGCTATGTCGCCGTACCGCTCTGGGCCTTTGCAGAAATCGCCATCATCGCCACCGATATTGCCGAAGTGATCGGCACGGCGATCGGCCTCAATCTGCTTTTCGGAATTCCGCTCGAAATCGGCGTGGTGATTACCGCGCTCGACGTCTTCGTCATCCTTCTCCTGCAAAGGCTCGGCTTCCGTTGGATCGAGGCCTTCATCATCACGCTTCTCGGCGTCATCGCAATCTGCTTTGCGGTGCAGATCTTCCTTGCCGATCCGCAATGGGGCGCCGTCATCAGGGGTTTCCTGCCGACAACGGAGGTCGTCACCAATCCGGAAATGCTCTACTTGGCGCTCGGCATTCTGGGCGCTACCGTGATGCCGCATAACCTCTACCTTCACTCCGGCATCGTGCAGACGCGCTCCTACGGCCATACCGTGCCGGAGAAGAAGGAGGCGCTGACCTTCGCGACCCTCGACTCCACCGTGGCGCTCTGCTTCGCGCTGCTGATCAACGCCTCCATCCTCATCCTTGCCGCAGCCGCCTTCAATGCCAATGGCAAGACGGATGTGGTGGAACTTGGTGAAGCGCATTCGCTGCTGTCGCCGCTGCTCGGTCTTGCGATTGCGCCGACGCTCTTCGGCATCGCACTGCTCTGCTGCGGCCTGAATTCCACGGTCACCGCCACGCTTGCCGGGCAGATCGTCATGGAAGGTTTCCTGAAAATCCGGCTGAAGCCATGGGTGCGCCGCCTGATCACCCGCGCCATCGCCATCGTTCCCGCCGCTTTCGTGACGATCTGGTACGGCGATCAGGGTACGGCGGAACTGCTGATCCTGACGCAGGTGGTGCTCAGCCTGCAGCTTTCCTTCGCCGTCTTCCCGCTCGTCATGTTCACGGCCAGCAAGGCGAAGATGGGGGAACTGGTGGCACCGAAGTGGCTGAGCGCCGTCGCCTATGTGATCGCTGTCGTGATCGCCGGTCTGAACGTCAAGTTGCTCCTCGACGTCGTGACCGGTGGCTAAACTTGTTCTGTGGCAATTCCTGAACTGGTTCTTTACGCAATTGCGAACGGTGGAATTGCTTCAGAGCCTGCCATAGGCCGCGCGTCCATTGTTGAAATCATCGACGAGAGGGGAGAACTTGTGGCTCCCCTCTTCGTGCATGATGAGGGGCGCACGCAGCGAAAGCCGTGCCCGTGAGCCCTTGATCGCCGTCACCAGGATGCGGACGGCGTTTTCTCCTTCACGCGGATGAACGGCAGTGATCTCGATGCCGCCGAAGCGTCTGCCGCAGGCGTCGATGATCTCGGCGATCGATTGCGGCCTTGCGATCAGCGACAGTTGTCCGCCCGGTATCATGATGGCCCCAGCCGTTCGGATCCAGCTTTCGAACAGGTCATCCGTCATGGCGTGGGCTTCGGCCTTCAGCGCATCCGGCGTCCTGCGGTCGCCGGCATCGTTGAACGGCGGGTTCATAATAACGTGATCGAAGCTTTCGTCGATGAGACCTGCGTCGTTTCGCGCCCTGGCCGTCAGCGTGACATCGGCCTCGACGACCGAGACGCGCCCCGCCATAGGGGCATTGCCAGGCAGTTCGATGCTGCGGCGGGCGTAGTCAGCCATCTCCGCCGATCGCTCGAAAAGTACGACCTCGGCCTTTGCAAGGCGCGAGGCGACAGCAAGGCCGGCTGCACCCGCTCCGGCACCGAGATCGGCCACCTTGATCGCGCGATCATCGGCAATAAGAGCGGCGAGCAGCATGGCGTCCATGCCGGCACGATGGCCCCTGCCCTTCGGCTGAACGATATGAAAAAGGCCGCGATGAAAGGCGTCTATCGTGTCAGTCACCGCCTGCGTCATCTTTCACTTCCGCTCGCGCAATTCGCCGCCGAGACCCGCATCGGTGAGGATGCGCCTGGCCTGATCGGCCATCGTCTCGTCAACCAGGAGGCGGCGCGGCAGCATGCCGAGCGATCCCTCGAGCACGCTCATTCCCTGATCGGCAATGAAGCACGCAATTCCCGCATCCTTCATAAGGCTCTCGGCAAAAGAGAGCAGAACGGGATCGTTTGCGCGGATAAGCTCATGCATTTGCCGTTATTTTCCCTTCCGAATTTGCTGGCAGCGACAATTCACCCCTTGCCGCCTCCATCGGCCCTTTCTATTGTCAAAGGCAACGAATGAACAGGAGTCCGGGTCGTTGGGCGTGGTCATACCGCTTGAAGAAAACAAAAACAAACTGGCTTCCATCAAGCCGCTGGTGGACCTCACCAAGGCTGACATGGAGCGGGTGAATCAGCTTATCCTTTCCAAGGCCGGCTCCGATGTCCAGATGATTCCGGAGGTGGCGAACCATCTCATCTCCTCGGGCGGCAAGCGCCTGCGGCCGATGCTGACGCTCGCTGCAGCCTCGCTTTTCGGCTACAGGGGCGAGAATCACATCAAGCTCGCGACATCAGTCGAGTTCATGCATACGGCAACGCTGCTGCATGACGACGTGGTGGACGAAAGCGACCTGCGCCGCGGCAAGTCGACCGCGCGTACGATCTGGGGCAACCAGGCAAGCGTTCTCGTTGGCGACTTCCTGCTCGGCCAGGCCTTCCGTATGATGGTCGAAGTCGGCTCGCTGGAAGCGCTGGACGTGCTTTCGTCGGCTGCCTGCGTCATCGCCGAGGGCGAAGTGCTGCAGCTTTCGGTCGCAAAGAACATGGAAACGACCGAGGATGACTACCTCTCGGTCATTCGCGCCAAGACGGCAGCCCTCTTTGCGGCTGCCGCCGAAGTCGGCCCGATCGTTGCCGAGACCAATAAGTCCAACCGCAACGCGCTGAAATCCTACGGCATGAATCTCGGCCTCGCTTTCCAGCTGGTTGACGACGCGCTGGACTACGGTGGCAAGGCTGCCGATCTCGGCAAGAATGTCGGCGACGATTTCCGCGAAGGCAAGATCACGCTTCCGGTCATTCTCGCCTATCGCCGCGGCACGCAAGACGAGCGCGCCTTCTGGCGCGATGCCATCGAAGGCGGCAACAGCAGCGATGCCAATCTGGAAAAGGCGCTTGGCCTGATCACCAAATACGGCACGCTCAACGACACGATCCAGCGGGCCGTGCACTACGGCACGATCGCACGGGATGCGCTGGCACCGCTGCCGGACAGCCCCTGGAAATCGGCCCTGATAGAAGTCATCGATTTCTGCATCGAGCGCGTGAACTGAGGCGTGCCTCGACGAGAAGCATGACTTTGCCGCAAGGCCGCCGTACGCTTTGGCGCGGCGGGCTTTAATCAAACGTCCTTGAACGTGGGCTGAATTTCTTGCAGGGCCGCTTCAAAAAAGCCATCCTGTTGTGAATCAGTGTTTGCAACTGATTTTGCGGTCGGCACGTTGTTCCGGCCGTCCCTGAAGAAAGGTTTTCTAATGCGGCAGAGATTTGTCACCCGTCTCCTTTCGAGCGCAGCCCTCGCGGCAGTGCTTTCGCTCGGCGGGATCGGCGGCGTGAACGCCGAAGACGCGGCCAAGGCGGATGATGCCGGCAAGACCGTGACCTTCGATCCGGACAGCGTTACCACGTTCTCGGGCGCGTTTCTCGCTGCCCGCACGGCCGATGTGGACCACGACTATCCGACGGCGATCGAGCTCTACAAGAAAGCCTTGCAGATCGAACCGGGCAACCCGGAAATCCGCCAGCGCCTGATGATCTCGCTGCTGTTGAACGGCGACATCAAGGACGGCGTGAAATATGCGAACGACCTGAAGGGTGACCCGACCGTCGAGCGTATCACCACGATCGTGCGCGGCATGGATGCGATGCGCCGCGGCGAGTTCAAATCTGCAGAATCGATCCTGAAATATGACGGGCCGAACGATCTCGACCGCATGATGAACGACCTGCTGCTGGCCTGGGCGCGCGTCGGCGCCGGCCGCGGCAAGGAAGGGCTTGCGATGGTCGAGAAGATGAAGGGCCCGGATTGGGTCCGCATCTTCCAGAACTACAATGCGGGTGCTATCGCGATCGTCAACGGCGACGTCAAATCCGCCCGCCAGCATCTCAATGATGCCGTACTGGACAAGGAAGGCGGCGCAACTGCGCCCGACACCTTCATGCGCGCCATCATGGCACTCGCACGCCTCGAAGCTTCGCAGGGCAACAAGCAGAAGGCGCTCGACGCTGTCTCGGTCGGCGACAACCTGCTGCCGAACTATACTCCGCTGAACGCACTGCGCGACAGCATTGAAAAGGGCGAGAAGCAGGAACAGCAAGTCAAGAGTGCAGAAGAAGGTGCAGCCGGCGTGCTGTTTTCAGTCGGCGGCGCGCTGAACCGCGACGGTGCCGAAGATATCGTCTCGCTCTATCTGCAGACGGCCAATGCGCTCGATCCGAACAGCGCCGACACGCTGGTTCTGCTCGGCGGCATTGCCGAAAAGCAGGAACAGATGGACCGGGCCATTGCGCTTTACCAGAAGGTGCCGGCGAATTCGCCGATGCGCCGCATTTCCGAACTGCAGCTGGGCCTCGCGCTCGCGCAGGGCGGCAAAGTGGATGAAGCCCGCAAGCACCTGCAGGCGCTGATCGCTTCAGACCCGAAGGATGTCAGAAGCTATCTCGCCTATGGCAGCGTGCTTTCCGACGCCAAGGATTATCAGGCGATGGCCGATAATTACGACAAGGCTGTCGAGGTGATCGGGCCGCTGCCTGGCCGCGCAGACTGGAGCGTCTTCTTCCAGCGTGGCATCGCTTATGAGCGGCTGAAGAAGTGGGACCAGGCGGAACCTAACTTCCGCAAGGCGCTCGACCTCAACCCGAACCAGCCGCAGGTTCTGAACTATCTCGGCTATTCCTGGATCGATATGAACCGCAACCTCGACGAGGGCCTTGAGATGATCAAGAAGGCCGTCGAGCTCCGTCCTGACGACGGCTACATCATCGATTCGCTCGGCTGGGCCTATTTCCGCCTCAGCCGTTACAACGATGCCGTCGACGAATTGGAACGTGCAGCGCAGATCAAGGCTGGCGACGCGACAATCAACGACCATCTCGGCGACGCCTACTGGCGCGTGGGCCGCAAGCTGGAAGCTGTCTATCAGTGGAACCGGGCACTCGCCTCCGAACCCGAGGAAGCCCAGATCCCGAAGATCAAGGATAAGGTCGCAAACGGCTTGCCGGCGCAGGACGATGATGCCAAGGCGGCCGACAAGAAGCAGCCTGACCCGCCGCCGGCGACGCCGCCGCCGGTCGACAAGAAATCCTGAGGCCGCATGCCTGAAACGGGCATGCTGCTTTCCGGGCTCGGCGATTTCGCCGTTGCTGAAGATGCCTGCGCAAAAATCAATCTTGCCCTCCATGTGACGGGCCAGAGGGCCGACGGCTATCACCTTCTTGAAATGCTGGTGACATTTACGCGCCACGGCGATCGGTTGGGTTTTGCCCCAGCCGATGCCGATGACTTCACGCTTTCCGGCCAGTTCGCCGACGTGCTTGCCGATGACCCCGGCACCAATCTGGTGTTGAAGGCCCGCGACCTGCTGCGGGAAGCGGCGGGTGGTGCTCCGCCTGTGCGCATCCATCTGGAGAAGAACCTGCCGATCGCTTCCGGCATCGGTGGCGGGTCTGCCGATGCAGCAGCGACTCTGCGCGGACTTATGCGCCTGTGGGACGTGCCGCTTCCGACAGAAACCATTGCTGCGCTTGCGCTGACGCTTGGAGCCGACGTGCCGATGTGCCTGAAAAGCACGCCGCTGATTGCACGCGGCATCGGCGAACAGATAGAGGCGGCCGATGCCCTGCCCTCCTTCGCTGTGGTGCTCGCCAATCCGCTGAAAGGCGTTTCCACGCCCGAGATCTTCCGGCGGCTTGTCATCAAGAATAATCCTCGCCTGGTCCTGAAAAGGTCGTCGCACTGGATGGAAGCCATACGAGCGACACGCAATGATCTTGAGCCGCCGGCGCGGGAGCTGGTTCCCGAAATTGCAGAGATTTCTGGCATGCTCGCTGCAGAAGGCGCGCTTTTCACCCGCATGTCCGGCTCTGGTGCGACCTGCTTCGGCATTTTCGAGACGCCCGTTGCCGCGCTGCGTGCCGCCGAGCGTCTTCACGCCGCGCGCCCGGACTGGTATTTCCAGGCGACGGAGACTTTCGCGGGAGGCGCGTGATGGCAGGCCTGGACGAAAAACGACCTTTTATTCCGCTCGGCATAGCGGTTCTGACTGTTTCGGATACGCGTACGCCGGCCGATGACAAATCCGGCGACACGCTGGCGGCACGAATTGCGGAAGCCGGACATCAGCTGATCGACCGCGATATCGTTCCCGACGACCGCGAGAGGATCACCGCCCGCGTGCGTGCCTGGACGGAAGCCAAGGAAATCGACGTCGTCATCACCACGGGCGGGACCGGTTTTACCGGCCGTGACGTGACGCCCGATGCGCTGGAACCGCTCTTCGAAAAGCGGATGGATGGATTTTCGGCCGTGTTCCACCGGATTTCCTACGACAAGATCGGAACGTCGACGATCCAGTCGCGCGCTACGGCAGGTGTTGCCAACGCCACCTTCATCTTTGTGCTGCCGGGCTCGCCCGGCGCCTGCAAGGATGCCTGGGACGGTATATTGAAGGCGCAGCTCGACTACCGGCAGATGCCCTGCAATTTCGTGGAGATCATGCCCCGGCTCGACGAACATCTGAAGCGCGGCGCGACGAAATAGACCGGCTGCGACAGCGATGTCCTCTATGTTGCCAGACCCGGCAGGGCGGGCATCGTTTCCCAGCTGTCGCCTGACAACAGCACGCAGCTTATGCCATGAACATCCGTGACGAGGAGCGTCCAGGTGCCGCTTTCGGCGGCATAGACCTCGAGAATGGCGTTCTGATTGATCAACCCGACTGCAGTGAGCTTTTCACCAAAGTTGCTGTCCAGAAATTTGACGATCTCGGATCGGCCTGCGCAACTGCGCATCATCTGCGATGCTGCCGGATGCGGATGCGCGATCAGCGATGCCGTCAGTATGGCGGCCAGCAGGCCGTGGACCATATTGCGTAGCATGACGCACCTCCTTTCGCCGGAAGCCCGGCAGAAGAGGAGATTTTCGTTGACCTGCTCTGCCGCTCACCGGCATCTCATGGCCATCCGTTACGAAGCGAGGCGCTTCGGCGGCGCCATACTCTAATTATAGCGCAAAATTCGATTGGGCGCCATTTTTGCGCAATGTCGCGGAAATGTCGTAGCTACCGCGCGGCACGGGCGACCCAGGAGGGAATCAATTCGCTGGAAAGCTGACGCGGCTTCTGTGCCTTGACGAATTCGGTCAAGCGCATGCCGCTCTTTGCCGCTGAAATGGCGAGCTTCTTCGGCATGAGCAGGCCGAGTTCGAGCGGCGGCCTTGAACGACCGACGCGCTGGAAGAAGGGACGTCGATAGCCGCGCGAGGCAGTGAAGCGCGCAGGGACTTTGTTCAAGGCGACATATTCCGAAACTTCATCGATCCAGCCCGCCTGAGGTCTTGCGCCCGGCTCGACGAAAAGCAGCCATTCGCCACGGGCCGATCGGATGATGTCCTTGATATCCCACTGCGAATGGAACCGGCAGCCGGCAGCGTCCGCCACCCGCGAGGTGCCATCGCGGGAGCCGTGATCAAGCACGACCACGTCGCTGACGAGGCCTTCTACGGCGCCCGCCACCAATACCGATAGGGTCTGGGCCAGCTCAGGTTCCTGATCCTGGCATTCAAGAACAACAGTCAACATTGCCTGTTTATAGAGCGCCGCACAAAATTTTGCCAGCGCGACTTTCCTCATTTTGTTCTTGCAATGTTCTCTTTTTGCCGATAGGAATATAATCATCAAAACGAGCGAAATCGAACGTTTTTTCGCCGCTGGAGAATCCTATGAGACCACAGTCCCTTGCAGGACAGGCCGCATTTGCGCCTGCCAATAAGGCAGATATTGCCGACGCGATGATCGCGGCCTCGGGGCTGCGCGTCGAAGTCGACCGGCGACGCGGCCGCGGTGCGGGGCTGAACCCCACCGGCCGCTTCGAGCCGACACAGCGCGAGGCCTTCGATGACGGCTGGCAGACGCTCGAGGAACTGCCCCCCTTCAAGACGGATGTCCAAATCGAGAAGCCACGCACGGCGATTACCCGCAACGAGTCGCCCGATCTTTCCTTCGACAGGTCGATCAATCCCTATCGAGGCTGCGAGCATGGCTGCATCTACTGCTTTGCCCGGCCGACCCATGCCTATATGGGCCTGTCGGCGGGACTGGATTTCGAAAGCAAGCTCTTCGCCAAGCCGGACGCACCGAAGCTCCTGGAGCGCGAGCTTGCCAAACCCGGCTACAAGGTCCGCGTCATCGCGATCGGCACCAATACCGATCCCTACCAGCCGATCGAAAAGGAATGGCGCATCATGCGGCAGATCCTCGAAGTGCTGAACAAGGCGAACCACCCCGTTGCGATCGTCACCAAGTCGGCGATGATCCTGCGCGATCTCGATATCCTCACGGAGATGGCGGCAAAGAACATCGTGCGCGTCGGCATTTCGGTCACGACGCTCGACCGCAAGCTTGCGCGCCTGATGGAGCCCCGAGCTTCGACGCCGACGCGCAGGCTGGAGGCGATCCGCGGGCTTTCCGAGGCCGGTGTGCGTACGTCCGTGATGGCCGCGCCAATCATCCCCGCGCTCAACGATCATGAGCTGGAACGCATTCTCGATGCCGCCAAAACGGCAGGAGCGGAAGAAGCAAGTTATGTATTGCTGCGGCTGCCATTGGAAGTAAGCCCCCTGTTCCGCGACTGGCTGCTGCAGAACTATCCTGACCGCTACCGTCATGTCATGTCGCTGGTACGTTCGATGCGTGGGGGCAAGGATTATGACGCGGAGTTCGGCAAGCGCATGAAAGGCGCCGGACCCTACGCGTGGCAGATCGCCCGACGCTTCGAGATGGCGGCGAAGCGGCTGGAATTGACCCGTCGAAGCCTTGCCTTGCGCGACGATCTCTTCGTGCCGCCGAATGGAAGCGGCGTGCAACTTTCGTTGCTGTGACTTGATATTTTCGTGCAATTCCGAAAACGCAAAACCCCGATGCACTTTTGCTGGAATTGCTTTGTTTGTTTACGCAATTCCGGACGTAAAGCTGCGACGCACTGTTGCTGGAATTGCTGATGAGCTTGCGTAAGGCGTGAAGAAGACCTGCCCTGCGTCTTCTGTCTTGCGCAATTCCTGCGGATGGCCCTGACCGCACCATCTGCCGGACCGCCCCCGGCCGTCGCCGCCCTGATCCGGGGGCTTGCAGGAAATCGGGTTGGCGTGCGAGGTTCAACCGCATGAAACGTCGCACGTCACCCGATTCTCCTCTGCTCTTTGAAGAGGTCCCCCTCGTGCCGGATTTCCGGCTGGAGCTGAAGGCTCGCAAGGCCGGCCACTGGCCCGTCGCGGGCGCCGATGAGGCCGGACGCGGGCCACTGGCGGGCCCTGTCGTTGCTGCAGCCGTGATCCTCGATCCCAAGCGCATTCCTGAAGGTCTCAACGATTCCAAACAGCTTTCGGCGCAGAAGCGCGAGGAGCTGTTCGTCCAAATTCTTGCGACCGCCACGGTTTCCATCGCCTCTTCCAGCTCCACCCGCATCGACGAAACCGATATCCGCAAGGCAAGCCTCGACGCGATGCGCCGCGCGATCTGCGGCCTTTCCGTACCGGCAAGTTATGTGCTGACGGATGGGCTGGATGTGCCAGTTGGGCTCGACTGCCCCGGGCAGGCTGTGGTGAAGGGCGACGCCCGATCCGTTTCGATCGCCGCCGCGTCCATCGTGGCGAAGGTGACGCGCGACCGGATGATGGCGCGCGCGCATCTTGTGTTTCCCGAATATGGTTTTGCCGCCCATGCGGGATATGGCACCGCGCAGCATCGCTCCGGTATCGAGAAGCATGGGCCGTGCTCGCTGCACCGGATGACCTTCCGGCCGCTGCGCAAGGATGGCGTAGAGATTGAAGCGAACGGCGAGATGCTCGGCGAGTAGCCGCGGTCGTGACTCGCATCTCAGTACCGCTCGGTAGTTCGAGACCGCCATCGCCGGCATGCGCATCACGCCAGACAACCGACACAGATAAAACAAAAAGCCCCGCCGAAGCGGGGCTTTTCCAATTCTATCGAGCTGCGGCTCAGTTCAGGCGGGTCTTCACTTCGCCGACGGCCTGACCGAAGAGTTCGGACTGAACCTTGCCATCGGCCTGTTTGCCGATAACGGCTTCGGCGGCTGCGATGGCGAGATCGACTGCGGCAGAGCGAACGGCCTTCATCGCATCGACTTCGGCCTGCTTGATCTTCTGCTCGGAAAGAGCCGTGCGGTTGGCGACGAATTCTTCCGTCTTCTTCTTGGCTTCAGCGGTCAGCATTTCGGCTTCGCGCTCGGCAGCCGCCACGATGTGGGCAGCTTCGGCTTCAGCTTCCTTGCGCTTGCGCTGATATTCGGCGAGCAGGTGCTGGGCTTCCTCGCGCAGACGCTTGGCTTCTGCCAGCTCGTTGCGGATCTGATCGGCACGGTCGTCCAGCGACTTTGCCATCATGCCCGGAACCTTCAGGTAAACCATCAGGGCCAGGAAGATGACGAGGCCGACAAGGGCGAAGAAAGTTGCATCAAGAGCAAATTCCATCGATCAAGCCTCCTTCTCGGCTGCTGCGACGGCAGCGGCAACGTCAGTCTTGGCAGCGGAGCCGCCGATAAGCTGTTCAACCACAGCAGACGCGGTTTCCTCGGCGATGGCGCCGACATCGGCGAAAGCCTTTGCCTTCACATCGGCGATGCGGGCCTCGGCAGCCTTCAGCTTTTCGGTCAGGCTTGCCTCAACGGCGCGGCGGTCTTCCTCGGCCTTGACCTTGGCGGCATCACGAGCAGCAGTGCCGATCGAATTCGCCTTGGTGCGGGCAGCGGCAAGTTCGCCTTCATAGGTTGCGACGGCGGCGTCGGCTTCAGCCTTCAGGCGGCCGGCCTCCTCGACATCCTGCGAAATGCGGTTGTGACGCTGCTCGATGATGGCGCCGATGCGCGGTGCGATGACCTTTTGCATGAGCAGGTAGAAAATGACAAACGTGATCACCAGCCACAGAAGCTGGGATGCATAGGTCGACGAATCGAAAGGCGGGAAAGGCCCACGCGCGTGCTCGCCTTCGGCGACGCCGGTCTCGGTATGAACCTCGCCGGCAGCCGGAGCGGCATGCGCATCCGTCGCGGTTCCCGCCGGTGCCTCTTCAGCGTAGGCCGGGGTCACAAAGTACATGCTCACCTCCAGGTGTACTGCAAATGCAAAGGATCACGGCTCGCTGTTCGCAGGCCGTGATCCATCAATCCACCGATATTAGACGGCGAAGAGCAGAAGGAGAGCAACGAGCAGCGAGAAGATGCCCAGAGCTTCCGTAACGGCGAAGCCGAATACCAGACGGCCGAACTGGCTGTCAGCTGCAGACGGATTGCGCAGAGCGCCGGAGAGGTAGCTGCCGAAGATATTGCCGAGGCCGAGAGCCGTACCGGCCATACCAAAGCAAGCCAGGCCTGCACCGATGAACTTTGCTGCTTCCGCTTCCATGTTGAACTCCTTTGAAATGGTTGTTGCGGCGAATGACTGACGCCCTTTGACGTCGATGTCGTTATCCTTAGTGCCCGCCCGGATGGATCGCGTCATTGAGGTACATGCAAGTCAGTACCGCAAAGACGTAAGCCTGGAGGAAGGCGACGAGGAACTCGAGACCGGTCAGGGCGACGGTCATGATGAGAGGAAGAACGGCTCCGCCGACACCGACTGCACCGAGGGCTCCAAGCGAGGCGACGAAGCCTGCGAACACCTTCAGCGTAATGTGACCAGCGAGCATGTTTGCGAAAAGACGAACCGACAACGAAATCGGACGGGACAGGAAGGAAATGATTTCGATCGAGACAACCAGCGGCAACAGAATGCCCGGCACGCCCGAGGGCACGAAGACATTAAAGAAGTGGAAGCCGTGCTTATAGAAGCCGTAGACGAGAACCGTGCCGATGACGAGGATCGCCAGCGCGAAAGTGACGATGATCTGGCTGGTAATCGTGAAGAAATACGGGAACATGCCGAGCAGGTTTGCCGTCAGTACGAACATAAAGAGCGAGAAGACCAGCGGGAAGAACTTCATCCCCTTGGTGCCCGCCCCTTCCTTCAGCATGCCGGCGATGAACTCATAGGACATTTCGGCAAGCGACTGCGAACGGCCGGGAATAATGGCGCGGCTCGTGGTCGAGAAGTAGAGGAAACCAGCAGCGACAGCAGCCGAAGCCACCATGAAGAGAGATGCGTTGGTGAACGAGAAATCAATCCCGCCGATCTCGATCGGCACAATCTTGAAGATCTGGAACTGATGAGTCGGATCGTTTGACACCGGTTGCTCTCTCTCTTTGATCCGCCGGAAGGCGAAAATTGCACTGGACCAGAACGGCCCTTATTTCTCAGGTGTTCTGCGATCCAGGGGTTGGGAAACCTTCCCCGCGGCGCGCAGTACATTCAGTACGCCGGCACAGAATCCAAGAAGCAGAAGAACAATCAGCCCCCAAGGCGTCGTGCCAACAAAATGGTCGAAGAGCCAGCCGAGTACAGCACCAACAACAATGGCGGAAATGAATTCACTCGAGAGCTTCATCGCCTGTGCATAACCTTTACGGCTCTGCTCGGCGCTGGCCTCCCGCGCTTCTTCCTTCCTGTCATCGACACGCTTGGAGGCGAGTTCCGCTTCCAGCTGCCGACGGCGCTGCTCAAGACTTTCTTCGCGGTCATCCGCCATCGTGCTCTCCTCCGCTCCCGTCGCCCGCAATCCCGCTACCCCGGTTTTCCGAACCACGGACGCAAAGGTTAAAGAACCTTCCGGCCCGTTCTGAAGTCGCGCGCAACATAGTTTTAGGGATTAGCATAGTCAAGGCGTAGACAGCCCGTGTCCAGCCATAAAATAACCGCAAAGAATCAAATATTTAAGCGGAATCTGGCCACCTGCGCCCGATTTCATCCAAAGAATCCGTCTTCGAACGGTGCCGGTCTGCGTAAAATCCGCAATCAGCAGCCCTTTTGCCTCAGCTCCAACCGCCGCCGTAAGTCCGGTAGAAGACATGCATGCCGATGCGGCCTACCTTTTCCATGGTTCTGGCCCAATCGGGCCGGACGTAGACGGCATGGTAATGCGTGGCCGAACCAACCTGCGGCAGCCAGATCTTGCCGGCGGTCACGGCCATGGCAACGTCGCGGGCAACGCGCCAGTGATATTGTGAATTCACGCGGTCCTTGATGTTGTCGCAGGCGAAGGAAAACTGGCAGCGGTTGCGCCAGTCCTCGTTCTGGTAGACGACGCCGCAAATGGTCTTCGGATAGGCCGGGTTACGGACGCGGTTGAGGATGACCTGCGCGACCGCCGCCTGCCCCTTCACGGATTCGCCGCGCGCTTCGAAATAGATGCCCGAAGCCAGGCACTGCTGCTCACTGGCGGAGAAGACGCTTGGCGGCAGGATGCTGGCGGCCCAGGCATGGTCCTTTGGACCGATCTGCGGCACGAAGCGGCCTTCATCCTTGTCGGTCAGGATCGAATCGAAGGGGGACTGACGGGAATAATCCGGTGCGGCAGGTGCATAGGCTGTCGCCAATACGTCGGCCTTGTTGCTGGTCACGAGGCTTGCCAGCATTTCCGGTACGGCAGTGTCCTGCTGTTGCACCGGCTGTGTCTTGTAGAAGGCAGTCGCGATCTCGATCTCCTTGCCCCTGATCGCCGGCTTGACGAAGGCGGACTTGTCCTTGAGATCGAAGACCGGGCGGAAAAGGAGTTTCGTGCGCTCTAAGATGGACCCGGCGGAGAAATCCTTCGGCGGCTGCACTCTTTCAACGGCAACGACGCGGCCCTTCTTGGCATTGCGATTGACGCGATCCTCGTCCGGGATGCCCTCGTTGCCTTTTTTGCCCGAAACGAAGGCGACCTTTCTGCCGTCCGGCAGCACCATGCCGGCGCCTGACGGGATCGAACCGGTGACCGCAGGATCGGCAAAGGCGAGTTCCGCCTGGTGAATGGAGCCTGCCGGCGAATTGGTCAGAACCATGCGCCAGCTTTCGCCATCATTATCGAGACCGGCGAGCATGGTGGCAAGATCGGCATGAGAAGCGACGCTCGGAAAGATCAGCCATCCGGCCACGCCGAAAATCGCGGGAGAGACCCAGTTCTGGGGCAAGAGACGCAGCTTGCTGCGAGAACGACCATTTCGACGCAACGCGGACTCCAGGCATGGGACGCAGGAACAGTCCCAAGAAAATCTCGCATTAACCTTGATAGCTGGTTAACGACCCGTGCCGGAATATGACCATGAGGATTCTTGCATATGCTAAAGCTCTTGGGATTTTAGGGGGATGGGTGTTCGACCCGGCGAAAAGTCCCCTCCCCGACCCCTCCACAGGGTGGGAAGGGCTTAACCCGGAGAGAGCGCCTTGCCGCTTTCGAAAGGCTGAACACGTCGAAAACGTCCGCGGCAGCTTAAGCCCCTCCCCCTTGTGGGGAGGGGTTTGGGGCGGGGTCTTTGCAAGCTCATGAAAGAGCGCCGGCGCTGGATAAAGAGAGCGACGAAACCGCCCTCTCGACCCCATCAAATTATGACGTGCGAGCCCAGTTCCACCACACGGTTGGCCGGCAGGCGGAAATAGTCGGAGGGATTGGCGGCAGCGTTGGCGAGCGCGATGTAGAGGCGGTCCTGCCAGTAGGGCATGCCGGACTTCGCATCAGGCACCAGCTTGCGGCGGCCGAGATAGAAGGAGGTCGTCATGATGTCGAACTTCAGGCCGGTCTTGCGCAAGGCCGCCAGCGCCTGGGAGACATTCTGTGATTCCATGAAGCCGAAGAGCAGTTCCACGCGCGAAAAGCGTTCGGATATCTGCTCGACCTTGTAGCGCTCCTGCGGCGAGACGCGCGGCTTGTTGACCGTGCGGATCGTCAGGATGACGTTGCGATCATGGAGCACATGATTGTGCTTGAGATTGTGCAGCAATGCGGCGGGTGCCGAGTCCGGATCGCTGGTCAGGAAGATTGCGGTGCCCGGAACATGGGCCGGCGAATGCTCGCTCTTGCGCTCGATGGAGCTTACGAAAGAGGCAAGCGGAATATCCGTATGGCGGGTCTTTTCCGTCAGGATCGCCGTGCCGCGACGCCAGGTCCACATGATGACGGTGAAGGCCGTGGCAATCATGATCGGAATGTAACCGCCGTCATGAATCTTCAGAAGGTTGGCGCCGAAGAAGATCAGCTCGAGAATGACCAGCGGCAGCAGCGCGATGATGGCAACAGGAAGCGACCAGTTCCAGCGGGCGCGGACGAATTCGAAGGCCATGATCGAGGTGACGACCATCGCGCCGGTGACAGAGATGCCGTAGGCGGTGGCCAGTGCATCCGAAGTCTTGAAGCCGAGCACGAGGAAGATAACGCCGAAGAACAGCACCGCGTTGACCGAAGGCACGAAGATCTGCCCGGTATTGGTCTCGGACGTGAAGAGGATTTCCATGCGCGGCAGGAAGCCGAGGTTGATGCCCTGGCGCACGAGCGAGAAGGCACCGGTGATGACGGCCTGGCTGGCGATGATGGTGGCGGCAGTCGCAAGGATGACGACCGGCAGCAGCGCCCATTGCGGGTACATAAGGTAGAAGGGATCGGACATCGTCATCGGATTGCCGAGAACGAGCGCGCCCTGCCCCAGATAATTCAGCGTCAACGACGGGAAAACCAGCAGGAACCAGGCCCACTGGATCGGGCGACGACCGAAATGGCCGAGGTCCGCGTAAAGCGCTTCCGCACCGGTGACGGTCAGGAAGACGGCGCCAAGGACCACAATGCCGTAGAAGCCCTCATGCAGCAGGAAGCTGACGGCATAATAGGGGTTGAAGGCGGCGAGAATGCCGTAATCGTCCGAAATATGGGCAATGCCGGCGGCGGCCATAACCAGGAACCAGAGCGCCGTGATCGGGCCGAAGAAGCGTGCGACCGCGCCCGTGCCGTGAGATTGCACGACGAAAAGAAGCGCCAGGATCGCCACCGATATCGGCACGATATATTCCGACAGCCGCGGCGTGACCAGCTTGATGCCTTCGACCGCCGACAGGACTGACAGTGCCGGCGTGATCATGGCGTCGCCAAGGAAGAGTGCCGCACCCATCAGGCCGAGCAGCATGAGCAGCGCAGTGTGGCCATTGGCGGTCTTCATCAGGAGGGCCAGCAGCGACAGCGTGCCGCCTTCGCCGTCGTTGTCGGCGCGCAGCAGGAAGAGCACGTATTTGATGGTGACGATGATGGTCAGCGCCCAGATCATCAGTGAAATAAGGCTGATGACCTCGAAACGGGTGAGACCATCGTGAGCGACGGGCTTCAGCGCTTCGCGAAACGCGTAAAGCGGGCTCGTGCCGATATCCCCGTAAACGACACCTACGGAGCCTAGCGCAAGATAAAAGAGCTTGCGCGGCGTAAGGTCGCGTTCTTGAGAATGGCTTTCTTCAGACATGAAGCAATTACAGGCTCCTCAGAGCCAGCCTTTCCAGCGGAAAAAGAAGAAGGGAACGACGGCGGAGATCACCATGAGGCCGAGCGAGTAAGGATAACCCGCAGCCAGGTGCAATTCCGGCATGTATTCGAAATTCATGCCATAGATGGAGGCGACCAGCGTCGGCGGCAAGAACACGACCGAAGCAATGGAAAAAATCTTGATGATGGCATTCTGCTCGATGTTGATGAGGCCAAGCGAGGCGTCGAGCAGGAAGGTGATGTTGCCGGCGACGAAGGACGCGTGCTCCGAAAGGGACTGGATGTCGCGCGAGATCGTTCGGCAGAGTTCCTTGGTCTCCTGATCGTGCTGCACGACCGGGATCGTATAGAAGAAGGTGAGAAGGCGCGAGAGCGAACCGAGACTGTCGCGCAGCTTGCTGATCATCCGGTGATGGCCGGCAATGTCCTTCAGCTTTTCTTCCAGATAGTTCGAAGGCTTACGCACCTTCTTGGCGCGATCACCGAAGACGTGGACGGAGAGGATGTCCAGGCGGGACACCGACATTTCCAGAACTTCGGCGGTGCGATCGACAATCGTTTCCAGGAGCTTGGCAAGCAGAGCGCCGCCGCTGCGCCACTGCTCGGGTATGCGGTGCAGGGCGGCGATAAAGAGGGCGAAGGATTTCGGATGGGCGTAGCGTATGGTCACCAGCTTGTCGCCGGCAAGGATGAAGGCGACATCCGTCAGGGTGGGTGCTTCCGTTTCCGCTTTCCAGATCAGCGAAGCGGTCATGTATACGGCATTGCCTTCGACGTAGAGGCGGGCTGACGGCTCAATCGCCCTGAGGTCGTCCCGGGTCGGCACTTCGATGCCAAGGATCTTTTCGACATGCAGTTCTTCCTCGCGAGTCGGCTCGATCATGTCGATCCATACCATATCCGCCGGTAATTCCGGAGGATTGGCAAGATCACGGATCTCGACCGACTTGCAGTTGGAACAGTATGCTGTGATCACAGCCCGCATCTCCGGCGCCAGCGGCGCCCAACCGGTGTAACCATTTTTGTCGAAAGCCCTACCATGCCGTTGCGGGCGCGATGGCGCCTAGACGCACTCGCCATCGACCGAGACGGAAGGGGATAAAGAACGTTCATACAGCTCCGGTCATATCCGGCCTTTTCGGCCGGGTCGCTCCACCGCATCGCAGTCACCAATCCGTCGATCGACAAGCCAACTCCGAACATGCAGAGAGGCCGGAAACTTCATAAAGCAGCGGCCATACAGAGCATTTGCAGACGCGCCATCATGACGCCGGCGCGCATATGAAGCAAAGCCAGGAAATAATCAAGACATGTTACGTGAACTGCGCCGTTTCATCTCATTTCGCCCACAATTCGGGGTGATCGGCGCGTGATTCGTTTTTATTCGAATACGATCGCAGGCGCCTCACGCTGCGGCTTCTCGCCGACCTGCTCCCAGACCTTAGCAGCGATGGCGCGATAGATACCGGCGACGATGCCGTTCGGATCTGAGGCGACGAGCGGCGTTCCGGCATCGGACGTCTCGCGGATATTCATCGTCAGCGGCACTTCGCCGAGGAAGGGCACGCCAATGCGCTCAGCCTCCCTGCGGGCGCCGCCATGGCCGAAGATATCATAGCGAGTGCCGGTATCGGGCGCGACGAAATAGCTCATGTTCTCGACGATGCCGAGGACCGGCACTTCGACCTTGCGGAACATGTTGAGGCCCTTGCGGGCATCGATCAACGCGAGATCCTGCGGCGTTGAAACAATCACGGCGCCGGCGAGCGGCACCTGCTGGGCCATGGTGAGCTGGGCGTCGCCAGTGCCGGGCGGCATATCGACGACGAGAACATCGAGTTCGCCCCAGGCGACTTCACGCAGCATCTGCAGGAGAGCGGACTGAACCATCGGCCCGCGCCAGATCATTGCCGTTTCCTCATCGACGAGGAAACCCATGGACATGACCTTGAGGCCGTAATTTTCCATGGGATTGATGATGCGGCCGTCGATCTGGGTCGGCCGGCCGGAGATCTTCAGAAGCCGCGGCATGGAGGGGCCGTAGATATCGGCATCGAGAATGCCCACACGAAGACCATTGGCCTGCAGGCCGAGCGCCAGATTGACCGCCGTCGTCGACTTGCCAACGCCGCCCTTGCCCGATGCGACGGCAATGATGGCGCCGATGCCGGGAACGCCGATCTTGGCAGTGCGCGGCGGCTGTGGGGCATGGGCGTGGCCGTGATGGCTATGGTCAGCCTGCGCAGCGGGACGCGCAGCAGGCGCACTGGCGGCTGCCTTCTTATCTGCCGTCAGGGCCACGAGCGCACCCTTCACACCCGGCATTTCCTTGATGACACGCTCGGCAGCAAGCCGCAGCGGCTCCAGTTCCTTGGCACGTTCGGCAGGCACGGTGATGGAGAAATAGACCTTGCCATCGGAAATGAAGACGTCGGAAACCATGCCGAGTTCGACGATATTGTGCTCCAGATCCGGTCCGCGCACGGTCTTCAGCGTTTCCAGAACCTGTTCCTTGGTGACCTCGGTCATTCCGCCCTCACTGCTTCTACCTCTTCAGTAAATAGTGGAGGCTGACAGCTTCGCCAAACGAAATCGGGCAGCAGACATAACTTGCATCACGGATAGGCAATGCGTTCTCTCTCCGCTGCGGCCATCAAGTCCGCCGGGCTTTCGCCCTGATGGCCGCAACGGACTCCCCGAGAACCGACGCAATTCGAGGCGAACTAGCGCAAGCGGAGAAAAAGACCAGAAAAAATTTTAACGAAATCGTCCGTTTTCGGAACAGAGCAACAGGCGGTTGCCCAAACGCAACAACCACCGCCGATATCGGAACGCCGGGAGAAAAGCGGCGCGATATCAGACGGCGGCGTGTCGGTCGCGCCATTGAGCTGGCGCTGTTTCAAAGTCCCCTCTGGACCTCTGCCGATAACAATGCAGGAAGCGTGCCAAATGCTGAATTTGCGGAAAAGGATGGCAATCGTCAGTTCTGGCTCGCCTGTGAAGGGCCTGGCGCTCAGATATTGAGCAGCCTGGAGTCGACTGACGTAATTTTGGGCTGCAAGCCCTGCTAAACCGGCCTTACTAAATCAGGGCCTTACTTGATGAGGCCGATGCGCAGCGCCTTGGCGACAGCCTGCGTGCGGTTGACCGTATCCAGCTTCTTCGTTGCTCGGTTCAGGTAGTGATTGACCGTATGTTCCGAGAGATCGAGGATTTCGGCAATCTCCGCACTGGTCTTGCCGGCGGCGGTCCAGTTCAGGCAATCGATCTCGCGATCCGTCAGCGTGTCGGTTATGCGCGTATCGAGATTGCGGATTTCCGCCAGCCGATCGAAGACATGGATCGCGATATAGCTCAGTTCCCGCATCTCTACCGCGGTGAAGGGCTCGCGGTCACCGGCGAAAGAGACAGCACCCCGCGCACCTGATGGTTCGTGCGTCGGGAAATAGCCGCAGCGCACCATCTTGAAGCGTTCGAAAAGAGTCGCAACGATGCCTGCCTTGCCGTCATCGCGCGACCAGTTGGCGCGCGACGTGTCATGGAAGAACGGCAGCGTCGACGTTCGCAGCCGCCGCAGGACGGGGCTGTTCACCATCAGTCCTTCCTGATCGTAGATCGACAGCAATTCAGCGGGCCAGCTGGTGATGATCGTATTGGCCTGAAGGTCGAAGGAGGTAATCGGCGGCAGGTTCAAAACCATAAAGGCGCGGCTGCGATAGGCCTCCGTCACCCGCTTCATGAAGCGAAAAATGTCAAACTGGGTTTTTAGCCCGGCGACCTCCTGGACGTAGGCGTCTTCCACCGAAGTTTGCGGTAAACTTGCCATCAGATTTTTTCGCCTCCGAACCGGGCTTTGGGTAAACCGCTGGCAGCCTGTGTGGAAAAGAGGCAGGTACAGGGTGGGTTACACAACGCCCGTCAGATCAATAGGTTCAGCCTCGGCGTGCAGCGCGTTCGGCCGGTGAATTGTCGATGATTTCGCGGACGACCCCAGTTGGCGTGATTCGCCGTCAAATCTCAATAACACACACATCATAAGCATGCTATGTATCCGACGTCCAGCAATTGACTATGGTCAAGCCCGTTTCAACGCCTTGGCCCGAGGCGGATGCGCATTTCATCCATGATTTTCCGCGCCGTCACCTGAACCGGAACGGCCCATTCCTGGAGAAGTTCCATCGACAGGCGGTAAGCGGGACCGGTAACCGAGACCCCGCCGATGAAGGAGCGGTCGTCCGACCAGATCGGGGCCGCGACACAGCGGATGCCGGCCTCATGTTCCTCGCGATCGAAAGCATGACCGGCGGCAGCGATTTCGCCGATCTCCGCCAGCAGGCTCTCGGCATTCACATGCGTCGCCGAGGTAAAGCGGTTGAAATGCAGACCAGGCAGGAGTGCATCGATCTTCTCCGGCGGCAAAAGCGAAAGGGCGGCCTTGCCGACGCCGGTGCAGTAACAGGGCGAGGCATTGCCGATCTGTGAATACATGCGCACCGGCTGGTGCCCTTCGACCTTGTCGAGATAAATAATGGAGGAGCCGCGCAGCACGCCGAGATGGACGGTCTCGCCGGTCTCGCGGTGAAGGGCGGCGAGGTGCGGCGCGGCAATCAGGCGAAATTCGTTGCGCGCCCAGCTTCGTGAGGCGAAGTCGAGCAGCCGCAGACCCGGCGCGTAACGCCCTTCAGCATCGAGCTCGAGAAGCCCTTCTACGACGAGATGCCCGAGCTGCCGGTGCAGCGTACCGCGCGGCTGATCGGCACGTGCGAGAATATCGGTGAAGCGCAAGGGAGCGTCGGCATGGGTGACGAGATCAAGCAGCACCATGAGCTTGCCGAGCGTGCCGGTATCACGCGGCGCGCCCTTGTCATCTACATGCGCCATGCTGTCGCCGCTGGAGCTCATTGCCTTTACTACCCTTGACAGGAAAGCCAGCCTATTCGAATAATTCCATATAGTCAAATTAAGTTCCAAATAATGGAATTAGCGACATACGGGAGGAGAGACGGTGAGCGCTATGTCTGCACAATTTCCTGAATTCAGGGATCGCACGGTGCTGATCAGCGGCGGCGGCTCCGGGATCGGGGCCGCCCTCGTCGAGGGTTTCGCAAGACAGGGTGCAAAGGTTTCCTTCCTCGACATCGCCGAGGCGGAAAGCCGGGCACTGGCGGAGCGGCTTTCAAAAGAGAATGCGCACCCTGTCAACTTCTACCATACCGATCTGCGCGATATCGATGCGATCAGGCGCGCGGTCGACGCTGTCGTTGCAACATCCGGGCCGATCCGGGTACTTGTCAACAATGCGGCCTGGGACGACCGGCACGAATTCGATGATGTGACCGAGGACTATTGGGACAATAACCAGGCGGTCAATCTGCGCCATGTCTTCTTCACCTCACAGGCAGCAGCCGCGTCGATGCGGGCAGCCGGCGGCGGAGCGATCATCAACATGTCGTCGATTGCCTTCAAGCTGAACATGGGCGTCTTTCCTGCCTATGCCGCCGCCAAGGCGGCAGTCGTCGGCCTGACAAAGAGCATGGCCGGAAGGCTTGGCCCAGAGAATATACGCGTCAACTGCATTCTGCCAGGCATGGTGGTGACCGAGCGGCAGATGAAACTATGGCTGACGGAGGAAAGCATTGCCCGCTCCGTGCAGGAGCAATGCCTGAAGACCCCATTGAAGCCGGACGCGATCGTCGGTCCGGCTCTGTTTCTTGCATCCGACTGCGCAGCCGGCATGACCGCGCAGTCCCTTATCGTCGATGGAGGCGTTCTCTGATGGCAAATCCCGCTTATGTCGCGGTGGACTGGGGCACCAGCAGCTTCCGGCTCTGGCTTATCGATGCCGGTGGCGCCGTTCTCGCCGAGCGCCGCAGCGGCGAAGGCATGACGACCGCCGCCAAAACCGGCTTTTCCCAGGTTCTTGAAGGGCATCTCGCAGCCGTGGAAGCGCCTGATAACCTGCCGGTCATCGTCTGCGGTATGGCAGGCGCACGGCAGGGCTGGGTGGAGGCGGGTTATATCGACGTGCCCGCTTCGCTCGCTTCGATCCTGTCGGGCGCAGTTTCCGTGCCCGGCGAAAGCCGCGACGTGCGCATTCTGCCGGGCCTTGCACAGCGTGATGCGGCGACGCCGGATGTCATGCGCGGGGAGGAAACGCAGCTTCTCGGGGCACTCGGGCCTACGAGCCGCGGCACCCAGGCCGTCTGCATGCCGGGCACACATTCCAAATGGGTGCATGTCAGTGACGCCAAGGTCACCGGTTTTTCCACGTTCATGACGGGCGAACTTTTCGACGCCATTACCAAACATACGATCCTCATGCATGCGGTCGCCGGCGCCGAGGACCAGCCCGCCGATAACGCGGCCTTCGAGACGGCGGTTGCTGCCGCTTTCAAGCAGCCTGCCCTCGCGTCAAACCTGATTTTCACGGCCCGTTCCGGCCAGCTTCTGCACGGTATTTCAGCTGCCGCCGCCCAAGCCAAACTCTCCGGGACGCTGATCGGCCTCGAAATCGCCGGCGCGCTGCAGGACGCCGGCAAGGATACTCCCGTTACCCTCGTCGCGTCCGGACGCCTGCAGGCGCTCTACGAGCAGGCCTTCCATACGCTCTCCCTTTCCTTCACCGCCATCGACGCCGATGCCGCCGTTCGCGGCGGGCTTTCGGCCGCTGCCCAAGCCATCTGGCCGAATTGAGCCATCTCGGCGAACTGAGAAAGATATTCTGATGAACCGTGTCCCCTTCCCCAAGATGAAGCGTCCCCTGATTGCCATTCTGCGCGGCATCAAGCCCGAGGAAACCGAAGCCGTGGTCGGCGCGCTGATCGAAAATGGTCTGACGGCGATCGAGATCCCGCTGAATTCGCCGGAGCCATTCAAGTCCATTGAAATCGCCGCCAAGATGGCGCCGGCGGATGTGCTGATCGGCGCCGGCACCGTGCTGACGACAGAAGCCGTCGACAGCCTGCATGCCGCCGGCGGCAAACTGCTGGTCACACCGAATGTTGAGCCCGACGTCATCATCCGCGCCCGCGACTACGGCATGGTGACCATGCCGGGCGTCTTTACCCCGACTGAAGCGCTACAGGCGGCCCGCGCAGGTGCGACCGGCCTCAAGTTCTTCCCTGCAAGCGTTCTGGGGCCGTCCGGCATCACCGCAATCCGCGCCATCCTGCCGCCGGAATTGGTGATTGCTGCGGTCGGCGGCGTGTCGGACAAGAACTTTTCCGACTATACCAAAGCGGGCATTTTGGCTTTCGGTCTCGGCACCAGCATTTACAAGCCCGGAATGACCGATGCAGAGGTTGCCGAGCGCGCCAAGGCGACCATCTTAGCCTATGACGCAGCCATAGGAGCATAGTCATATGACTGATATTTATGAATTCGAGGGCAAAACACTTTGCAATACCAATTCGGTTCTCGGTGAAGGCCCCACTTACGATCCCGTTTCCAATTCCGTCTGGTGGTTCAATATTCTCGGCAAGGAACTGCACGAGCTCAATCTTTCGACAGACGAGAAGAAGGTACATCCGCTGCCTGTCATGGCGAGCGTTCTGGCCCGCGTCGATTCTGGCCGCCAGTTGCTGGCGACCGAGGAAGGGCTGTTCGTGCGGGATATCGCGAGCGGCAAGCTGACCTTCTATGCGGCGCTGGAAAACGACAAGCCGGAAAACCGCTCCAACGACGGGCGCACGCACCCCTCAGGCGCGTTGTGGATCAGCACGATGAGCAAGCGTGCCGAAAACCAGGCCGGCGCGATCTATCATGTTGCTGCGGGCAAGGTGACGAAGATCTTCAGCGGCATCAGCATTCCAAACTCCATCTGCTTTTCGCCCGATGGTACGATCGGCTACTTTACCGACACCCGGATCAGCCGCCTGATGCGGGTCATGGTCGATCCGCAGACCGGCCTACCGTCCGGTGAACCGATCGTCATGGTCGACAGCATGGACGAACCCGGCGGGCTCGACGGTTCAGTCTGCGATGCCGACGGCTATATCTGGAACGCGCGCTGGGGTGCCGGTGTCGTCGATCGCTACAGCCCGGATGGCCTGCGCATAGCTCGCTACAAGGTGCCGGCAGCGCAACCTTCCTGCCCGGCCTTCATCGGCGCCAATGCCGACCGGCTTGTCGTTACGACCGCCTGGGAAGGCCTGGATGAGGATGCCCGCTCCGCCCAGCCAAGCGCAGGCGCGCTGCTTGAGCTCGGCATCACGGTAAAGGGCGTTTTCGATCCTGCCTATGTGATCTGAACAGCGAAGCCCGCAATTTATAAAGGCGCTCCTTGCGGGGCGCCTTTTGTTTTTTTGGGGGTTTTTCCGGTCAAGGTTCCGTGAAAACTGTAAAATTTTCCGTGTCTTCGTCCGGAACCAATAAGCTGATCGGTCATTTCATTCTTGAACCGGCGCGGCAGGTATTCCTGAAAAAGAGGCCCTTTCGCGCCAGGGATCACTCAAGAAACGAAGGTAGGTTCGAAATGACACGCAAACTTCTGACGACCGTTGCCGCTGGCGCATTGTTTGCCACGGCTTTCGCACCGGCAGCATTTTCGCAGACAGCTCCCCAGCCGGCTAACCCTGCTGCTCCGGCGCAGTCTGCACCCGCTGAGCCGGCCGCTCCGGCACCGGCAGAACCAGTCAAGCCGATGGCACCTGCAGGTGATGCCGCACAGGCTCCGGCCCCGGCCGCGAGCACGGACACGGCCCAGGCAGGTGGCGACAGCTATCTGACGCAGCAGGCTCCGGACCAGATCAGTGCCAACACGTATATTGGCCAGTCGGTTTATAACGGCAACAATGAGAGCATCGGCAGCGTCAACGACCTGATCATGAAGAAGGATGGCGGGCTTGTTGCCGCCATTATCGGTGTCGGCGGCTTCCTGGGGATCGGTGAAAAGAATGTCGCCGTTCCCATGAATAAGATCACCGTCGCGCAGAATACGCAGGACGGCTCCGTCAAGCTGACGACGACGGAAACTGCCGAATCCCTCAAGGCGGCACCGGAGTTCAAGACACTTGCCATGCAGTCAGCCGAAAAGGCTCCGGCAGCTACCGGCACGGCCATGCCGACGGACAATACGTCGACAGGTTCGACAACCAACAAGTAATCCGTACGGAGAGTAGAGCGTAGGTGATGGCGTCCCATGGGGCGCCATTGCTTTTTTGCCCCTATGCGCTGACGCGATCCTGTGCGCTCGTTTCGTAATAGTAGTTCTCGTGGAGAAAGCGCAGCGTGGCGATGCCATCGGCCGGCCGGCCGAAATGATAGCCCTGCCCCATGCCGCAGCCGAGCGTACGCAGCTTGACCGCTTCGGAATAATCCTCAATCCCTTCGGCCACGACTTCCAGCTCAAGGCCTTCACACATCGCAAGGATCGCCTTGATGATGTGTTCGGAAGCGCGGTCGGAATTGATGCGCGAGACAAAGGCGCGGTCGATCTTGATCTTGTCGAAGATAAAATCGCGCAGGCGCCCGAGGCTCGACTGGCCGGTACCGAAATCGTCGAGTGAGATGCGCACGCCGGCTGCCCTGAGATCGGAAATGATCCGGTGCGCCGTGTCGGCAGAACTCATGACAGCGGTCTCGGTAATTTCCAGTTCGAGGCGATGCGGGTCGAAGCCCACTCGGCCGAGGATAGACAGGATGGAGGTGCTCGTGCCCGGATCCATCAGCTGGGCGGACGACAGATTAAAGGACAGGAACAGTTCGCGCGGCCAGGAAAGGGCCGCTTCCGCAGCCTTGCGCAAGAGCGCTTCCGACAGGGCGTCGATGAAGCCTCGCTCTTCGGCGAGCGGCACGAAGACGCCGGGCGAGACGAAGCCGAGGTCGGGATCGTTCCAGCGGGCAAGTGCCTCGAAGCCCACCACCTGATTGTTGGCGAGCGAGACGATCGGCTGGAAATGCACGTCGATCGCGTCCGATATGATGGCATTTCGAAGCGCCTGTTCGAGCTGGGTCGCCCGCTTCATTTCCTGCGCGATCTCGCGGGAATAGACGGTGATCTGCCCGCGCCCGCGACGCTTGGAACGATAGAGTGCGGTTTCCGCACTTTTCAAAAGCTCTTCGCAGTCTTCGCCGGCAAATGGATAGATCGCAAAGCCGAAAGAGGCGGAAAGGCGCACATTGCGGTCGCCGAGATCATAGGGGGCCGAGAGCACCTCACGGATCATCTGTCCGAATTTCTCCGCGCTCGCACGCTCGAAAATCAGCGGCAGAACGAAGGCGAACTCGTCGCCATCATGACGAGTGACCAAGGCACCATCCGGAATGCAGGCCTTGAGGCGATGGGCGACCTGACACAGGATTTCGTCACCGGCAGCAGAACCGAAGAGATCGTTGATGGGCTTGAAACTGTCGAGATTGGCGATACCGATGGTGAAGGGCGCCGGATCGCTGGCCCGCTCGGCCGAAATCTGCATCACCTTATCGCGCATGCGATTGCGGTTGCCCAATCCCGTCAGCGGATCGGTATAGGCCATCGCCTGTAGCTCATTCTGACTAACGGCCATGAATGGTATTTCCGGCGACACCATCAATCCAAACCCGAGATTTTCCTCCACACCCTGGTGAAGAATGACGGCCAAGTCTTAACAATTCGATAGTAAATCGAGCAGAATACAACCCCAAGCATTCCCAAAATCTGGGGAGTTGACCGGCCTGTTGTTTAGATTTGAGCTTTGATTGGCTCGTTCATCAGATGCTTCTGAAATACCGTTTCAAGGATGTCAGGGCTTACCGGTTTCATGATGACGTCATCCATGCCGGCATTGGCGCATTCTGCACGATCGCGTTCGAAGGCTTGCGTCAGCACCCCAATAATCGGCGTTCGCGTGCCCTGTCCCTCTTCCATCTGGCGAATGAGGCGCGAGGCTTCAAACCCGTTGAAGACCGGAAGCGAAATATCCATCAGCACGATCTGCGGCCGATATTCTGCCCAGAGACGAACGACCTCTTCGCCGGTCGCTGCGATCCGATGGCGGTAACCGAGTCCTTCTAGGATCTGCGTGAAGACGATCTGGTTGATGTCGTTATCCTCGGCGACGAGAACCTGAAGACCTACGTTTTCTTCGGTCGTGGTAATTTCCCAGTCACCCTCCGTGCCGCCGCGTCCGTTGCGGTTGAAGTGGCGGGCAATCTGGAAGGTCAGTTCGTTGGCGATCTGAAAGCCATCCATGACGAGAGTGGGAATGCCGTACTGTTCACCAAGCTCCAGACAGCGCAAGCCCATCTGGTTGTCGATGATCAGAAGATCGAGCGAGATTCCCGAAGAGCTGGCAATCTCGAGGAAACGCTCCTCCTCATCCTCGCCGCGGACCGAGCAGGATTCGAAGCCGTATTTGGCGAGCGTGCGCAGTGCGGCAGTCTCGGCAGCGAGATCCGACGTGACGACGAGGATCTTTCGGCCGGAGAAATTTTCCGGAACGATCGCCTCCATCGCTGCCGGCTCGCGGCGCTGCGATGCGTTCGGCACCGGCACATAGGCACGGCGGTAGGTCTGGTTGCTGGACGTGGTGATCTCGGAGGCCCGATGGAATTCGTCGAGATCGTCGCCGTCGCGCGGCAGGTCCTGCATGGTCGAGACGAGGAAATAACGTCCGGGCTTGCCGATCCTGTGCTTGCGGCTGACGATGTCGCGCTCGGTGCCGTCGCGGGCGATCTGGCGCTGGCGGGAGACCGACATTTCGCCGGTTTCCAGCACGTGGCGGTCGCTTTCCTCGAAGCGCTTGGCAATGTCAGGCGAAAACAGATCACCGCTCTTGCGGCCGAGAACCTCGTCGGCCGTCGTCTGGTATTTTTCGCAGAAAGCCTTGTTGACGGCGACATAGGCGAGGTTGCGATCCTTGACGAAGAGCGGGAACGGCAGGTGGTCGAGAATGTCCTCGGTCAGCTGCACGCGCTCAAGATCGTACCGCCACTGTTCCTCGCGCTTACGCACCTCGGAAATATCGGAAATAACGGTCACGCCGTAACCGCTCGGCAGGCGGCGCTTGAGGAAGCGCACCCAGCGGTCGGCACCGTGGCGCTCGACGGATTCAAAACGTTCGCGCCAATGGGAGGCGATGCGCTGGGATAACCAGTCCTCGCGGCTGAGCAAACCCGGCTGCCGCTCGAGGGTCTGCTCGCGAATGCCGGTATCGTAGACCGCACCCAGGAAATCACGAAGGCGGGCGCCCGGGCGCAGCACGTCCTCCGACACTGGAAAGAACTCCAGGACCTGACGGCTGGCAAAGAGAAGAAGATCGTTTCGGTCATAGATGACGAATGCAGCAGAAAGACTGTCGCAAACCGCATCGAAAAGCACCGCCTGAAGATCAGCTTCAGGCGGCAGTGCGTCACTCACAGATGATGTGTCCGCCTTTTCGAAGCCGGCACTCATTCATTCACATCCCACATCTGTCCGATTTTCGCAGTCTCGGAGGTATATGAATAAAATGCCGTTTTTGTCTTAAAGGCCGCTTAACAGTAACGACCCCCAAATTTGGGGGAGAGGTCTTGAGTCATTGTCTACAGCTCGATGAAACCCCTTCCCTCCGGGCCGCGAATCCTCGAAAATAAGCCCATGGCCATCAGACAGCTCTCCGAAACGCTCATCAACCAGATCGCTGCCGGCGAAGTCATCGAACGTCCGGCAAGTGCTGCCAAGGAGCTGATCGAAAACGCGCTCGATGCAGGCGCGACCCGTATCGAAATCGCAACCGCCGGCGGCGGCAAGGCGCTGCTGCGCGTCAGCGACAACGGTTCCGGCATGGACGTCACCGATCTTGAACTTGCCGTCAAGCGACACTGCACATCGAAGATATCGGATACGCTCGACGATATCCGAACGCTCGGGTTCCGGGGCGAGGCATTGCCGTCCATCGGTTCGGTGGCGCGGCTCAGCATCGCAAGCCGCAAACGTGACAGCACGGCGGGCAACGAAATTTCCGTTGCCGGAGGCAAGATCGTGCATCTGCGCCCGGCAGCCGCCAATCCGGGAACAATCGTCGAAGTGCGCGATCTGTTCTTCGCGACGCCGGCGCGGCTGAAATTCCTGAAGACGGAGAAGGCGGAAGCGGCGGCCATCACCGAGATCGTCAAACGCATGGCGATCGCCTTTCCGGGCGTGCGTTTTGTGCTCTCTGGCCCCGATCGCTCAACGCTGGAATTTCCGGCAACCGGCGAGGATCATCTGGCGCGCATGGCGCAGGTGCTCGGAAAGGAATTCCGTGACAATGCCATCGCCCTGGATGCCGAGCGCGAAGACGTGCAACTGACCGGCTTTGCCGGCGTGCCGACCTTCAATCGGGGCAATTCGGCTCATCAATATGCGTTCGTCAATGGCCGCCCGGTGCAGGACAAACTCATCCTCTCGGCGATCCGCGGGGCCTATGCCGAAACGATTCCCTCCGGCCGTTATCCCGTCGCAGTGCTGTCTATCACGCTCGATCCGGCGCTTGTGGACGTCAATGTGCATCCGGCGAAATCCGACGTCCGCTTCCGCGATCCGGGACTGGTGCGCGGGCTGATCGTCGGCGCAATCCGCGAAGCGCTTGCGCGTGACGGCAGCCGCGCCGCAACGACGGGCGCAAGCGACATGCTGCGCGCCTTCCGGCCTGGCTTCCAGGCGGCGCCGCAGCGACCGCAGGCACCTTGGTCGGCGGCAACCTCCCCATCCCGGCCTTATCAGCCGGCCACCGGTCTCAGCGAAAGACCGCAAGCCTCCTTCGATGGGCTTGCCCATCCGACGGCGCGTTCAGAGCCGGTTTTCGATCCCACCGCGCAAGTGCCGGCAGCAGCTGCGAGCGAACCGGCGGTACGCTATCCGCTCGGAGCCGCGCGGGCGCAGGTCCACGAAAACTATATCATTGCGCAGACAGACAACGGCATCGTCATCGTCGATCAACACGCTGCCCATGAGCGGCTGGTCTTCGAGGCCATGCGCAAGGCGCTGCATTCGAAGCGGCTGCCGTCGCAGGTCTTGCTGATCCCCGAGATCGTCGACATTCCCGAAGAGGATTGCGACCGGCTGATGGTGCATGCGGCGGAATTTTCCGAACTTGGCCTTGCGATCGAGCGCTTCGGCCCGGGCGCCATTGCCGTGCGCGAAACGCCAGCGATGCTCGGCGAGGTCGATGCGTCTGGGCTGATCCGGCAGCTTGCCGACGAGATCGCCGAATGGGATACAGCCTCCGGCCTCTCGGCCAAGCTCGAATATGTGGCGGCAACAATGGCTTGCCATGGCTCGGTGCGATCAGGACGGCGGCTACGGCCTGAAGAAATGAACGCGCTGCTGCGCCAAATGGAAGTGACCCCAGGCTCCGGCCAATGCAATCACGGGCGTCCCACCTATATCGAACTCAAGCTTGCCGATATCGAGCGACTATTCGGCCGGAGCTGAAAAAGCTGGCAAAAGGACGTTTCGGGGAGTATGGCAGACAGATGACAGACTGCGGGGAATGGAGCGCATGAACTTGTTCGAAGGATACGGAAACCGCGAGGCGAAGATCCGTTATCTGGACGGCGATTTCCAGATTCTGTCGCCCGGTTCCTATGTCGTCTGCGCACTGACAGGCAAACAGATCCCGCTCGATGAACTTCGCTACTGGAGCGTGGCGCGGCAGGAACCCTATGCCGATGTCGCCACCGCGCTTGAAGCCGACAAACGCGCCGGCATTCTGCCGAACCAGCGCTAGGCTTTCTTTTTCGCTTCCCTGAGCCGCCGCTGGCGGCAGGCTTCAAAGGCGCGATCGATAATGAGCCCGGGCGCAAGTGGATCTGTAAACGCCATCTCCACCTCTACTACGCGGCAGCGGGCCGCGAGCTGTGCCGCCTTGCCGTGATGGCCGGCGAGCCTGACAAAATCTTTAGAGGTGGTGACGATCGTCAGATTCTGCTGGTCTGCTGTCATCAGAAGACCGTCGATCTCTTCCTCGCTCAAATGCTCGTGATCGCCGAAGGAAGTCGCGACCTCGATGCTCGCACCAAGCGAACGGACGGTGCGAAAGAATTTTTCCGGATCGGCAATACCCGCAAAGGCGAGCACTTTGAGGCCCTCCAGATAATTCTCTCCGGACACTTTCAGCCGGGCGGTGAAATAGGGTTTGGCAGCGCGCGCTGCGATCCGGACGATGCGGTCGGCCGCATTGCCTTCTCCGACCTTCAGAAGGGCGGTCGCCTCGCGCAGTTGCAGACGGATCGGCGCGCGCACCGGGCCGCCCGGCACTATATGGCCGTTGCCAAGGCCGCGTGTCGCATCGATTACCAGAAGCGCATAGTCGATTGCGAGGCGCGCGCTCTGGAAACCGTCATCCATGATTATGAAATCGGCGCCCTCTTCGACCAGCCTTGCCGCACCCTCGACACGCCTGCGGGAGATTACCGTCAGTGCTTCCTGAGCCAGCAGAAGCGGCTCGTCGCCGACAGCGACTGCACGGTGATGAGAGGGATCGACGACGGTGGTGACATCGAGCGAGCCGCCATGGCCGCGACTTAGAAAACCAGGCTTGAGACCCTTTGCTTTGGCAGCACGGGCAATGGCGATTGCCGTCGGCGTCTTGCCAGCTCCGCCGACCGTGAAATTTCCGACGCAAATGACCGGGATCGGCACTGAAGCGCGGCTCGCATGGACCATGCGGTAGCCCGCCACGCGGCCATAAAGGAAAGAAAGGGGCGACAGAGCCCATGCCTGCCAACCTGCCCGCCTCCACCAGAAAGGCGGTGCTTCGGATATCATGATGCCGTCCGTTTCCCTTGCCCTCACCCCCCGTGGCGAGGTCTCACATAATCGACCGGGCGGATTGAGAAGCCAAAACGCGTGAAAATGCAAGTCTTTGGGTGTCAGGCCGGCTGCAGGTCCGGCAGCAGGGCCTCGATATGCGTGATGTCGTCGAAGACATGGTCGGCGGAGGCCGAGAGGGATTCCCGCGACCCTGTGCCAGTCAAAACCGCAATCGTCAGGCCGGTTTTCGCGTTCCTGCCCATATGGAGATCGTGGTTGTTATCCCCGACCATGGCGACCTCTTCCGGCTGAAGGCCCGTTGCCGCGCAGAAGCCGAGCACCATGCCCGGCTCCGGCTTGCTGCCGAAGCCGCTGTCATAACCGGCGATGTAATCGACAAATTCAGAGATGCCGAAACGCTGGGCGGTCTGGCGGATCGAACGCTCATTGTCGCTGGAGGCAATGCCAAGCTTGAAGCCGCGCCCGTGCAGCCGCCCGAAGAAGGCGGCAAGGTCCGTCACCGGCACGGAAAATTCGGCGGCATTGGCAAAGAGATTGTCGAGCTTGATCGTCAGCTCGATCATATCGACCTTCGAGCCGGCAGCAACGAGCCCTTCGGCGATCTGGCGGGTATTGCCGGCAGCAAGCAGGCTGTCTGGAATGATATGGCCGGTGACCGGGTCCATGCCGCATTCGGCAAGAAGGTGGTCGGCAAGAACAGCGTCATCTTCGGCGGCGATCCGGGCAAGCTCACGGTTCACCGGCAACCAGCTTTCGTCGTAGTCGAGCAGCGTGCCGTCCTTGTCGAAGAGGATGCCCCTGATCTTCGTCTGCGCCGACATGGCTGCTCCTCAGGCTTGCGCCACGGCCTTCGGCAGAAGGCGCGCCTTCACCGTCAGCGGATTGATATAGGGCTCCAGCCCCTTCAACGTGGCGCTCAACGCACCGCGCATTTCATGCACGGCGGCGATGCCGGCCTGGATCATCTTGCCGCGCGCCTCGTCATTGGTCAGCAGATAATGCACGCCCTTCGCCAGCATCTCGGTATCGCGCACCATGCGGGCACTGCCGCTACGAGCGAGCTTCTGATAGGCCTCGCGGAAATTCTGGACATTGCCGCCCGACAGGATGGCGCAGCCGAGCATGGCCGGCTCCAGCGGGTTCTGGCCGCCCTCGGCAAAGAGCGAGCGGCCGACGAAAGCGACTTCCGTCAGACGAAGATAAAGGCCCATTTCGCCGATCGTGTCGCCCAGGAAGATATCGACGTCGGGGGTCAGGACATCGTCCCGCGTGCGGCGGGCGACCTTCAGACCCTGCTTTACAAGGGCTGCCTCGATCTCGTCAGCGCGCTCGGGGTGGCGCGGGACGATGATGGTCAGCTGTTTGTCGCGATCGCGCAGGGCACGATGGACGATACCGGCGGCATTTTCTTCACCGTCGAAAGTGGAGATCGCCGCCCATGTCTTGCGGTCGCCGATCTGCTTCTTGTAGCGAGCGAAAACAGCGCTGTCATATGGCGGTGCATCCGTATCGACCTTCAGGTTGCCCGACGTGATGACCGGCACGGCGCCGAGATCGCGGAAACGTTCGGCATCGACATCCGACTGTGCAATGACGAGCGCGAGATTTTCGAAGAGTGCTTCGGCAAGCGAGGGCCGTCGCCGCCAGCGGGTGAATGAGCGATCCGACATCCTGGCATTGACGAGGATCTGCGGGATGCGGCGATGGCCGAGTTCAAGCACCGTCGCGGGCCAGATCTCGGATTCGGCGATGATGGCGCAATCCGGCTGCCAGTAATCGAGAAAGCGGCCGACGGCGGGCTTCAGGTCGAGCGGCACATATTGATGGATCGCATCATTGCCGAGGCGCTCGGCGGCAAGCCTTGCCGAGGTGATGGTACCTGTCGTCAGGATGACATGGATGTCGCGGCGGCGGATTTCACGGATCAGGGGAATGACGGCGTTGGTTTCGCCGACACTTGCCGCGTGAAACCAGACGAGCGGGCCCTGCGGGCGATTGGCGCTCGCATAGCCGAAACGCTCCAGCCGGCGAGCGCGGTCTTCCTTGCCCTTGGCGGTGCGATAGGTGATGTAGAGGCCGACGACCGGCGACGCCACAGTTCCCGCCAGACGGTACGCGTTCAGACCGATCCGCGCCATCCGAGAGCTCATTCAGCAGACCTCCGATCCATGCAGACCGACATCAATTCAATTCCCTAATTATCGTTGCGGCCGCCATGACCGATCAATTTGTTCAGAATGCGTCGAACGAGGGCGAGAACCGATGCACGAAGGCCTCCGCTGTGGACAGCGGAGGACAAGCCGATTGCTGCGCGGGTCACTTGCTCCCGGTCGTATCCTGCGGATCGAGCAAACGATGCATGTGGACGATGAAATAGCGCATATGCGCATTGTCGACCGTCTGCTGCGCCTTCGACTTCCAGGCCGTCAGTGCCGTGGCATAGTCGGGGAAAATACCGACAATATCGAGATCCTTCAGATCACGAAACTGGATGCCATCGAGGTTTTCGAGTTCGCCACCGAAGACGAGGTGCAGGAGCTGCTTTTTACCGCCGGAGTCCGTCATTTTTATTCTCTTTCTGCCTATTCTCCTCCGGCCCCTCATCTGAGGGATTTTGACGGAAACGTCAACCGTCTCTTAGCTGAGTGAACAAGTCCAGATATTCGCGGAGACGCGGGACCGGTGAAGCGCAGAGCGCATCGTGGTTGACTTTCTCTCTATTATAGGTTGTCGGATGCCCCGAAAGGTCGACAAGACCGCCACCGGCACGCTCGAGGATAAGGTCGGCTGCCGCAATATCCCAGTCATGGGCATTGCGCCCGACAAACGTCGTGTCCAACCGGCCATCGGCCACCATCGCGATGCGGTAGGCGAGTGAGGGGATATATTTGACTCGCTCGCTGCGGTCGCGAACCGCCGCCGGCAAGACCCTGAACAGCTCCTCGCTGACGGCAAGCTGGCTGAGATCGGCTTCGCCGCGCGTAGAGACGGAAATCGGTTCGCCGTTCTTCAGCGCCGCACCACCCTCCACTGCCTCGTAAAGTTCATCGAGCGCCGGCGCGTAAAGGACGCCGGCAACGGGGCGGCCGCGATGGACGATGCCGACGCTGACGCACCAGAGATCCTTGCCGGCGAGGAAAGCCCGGGTGCCATCGATCGGATCCACGATGAACAGCGTCTCGTATTCCAGTCGGCCTGCGTCGTCGTCAGTCTCTTCCGACAGCCAGCCATAGGCCGGCCGTGCGCTGCGCAAGATGGCTTCGAGCCTTTCATTCGCGGCGAAATCGGCGGCACTGACGGGAGAGCGATCCTCGTTCTTCCACCAGACCTCCGGCGACTTGTTGAAATAACCGAGTGCAACGGCGCCGGCCTGTCTTGCAGCATCAGCGATCAACGCGAGATCGCTCTGCCAGCGGTTTTCAGGGTCGCTCATCGTATAGATCCGTTTGTCAGCGGCCGGCAAGCGTCATGCCTTCAATCGCGAAAGTCGGAGCCGCCACACCGAACTTGCGATCGATGTCGTTGGCAAGCGTCAGCCGCATGAACATGTCCTTGAGGTTCGAAGCGATCGTCACTTCCGATACCGCGAAGGTGAGCTCGCCATTCTCGATCCAGAAGCCTGTCGCGCCGCGGCTGTATTCGCCGGTGATCATGTTGACGCCCTGGCCGATCAGTTCGGTGACGTAGAAACCGTTGCCGACGCTGCGGATCAGCTCTTCCGGCGAGATGTCGCCAGGCTCCAGCGCAAGATTGGTCGAGGCCGGCGTGACCGAGGTGCCGCCACGGACGCCGCGGCCGTTGGTCTCGAAACCGCCGATCTCGTTTGCGGTGGAGGTGGAGAGGAACCAGTGCTTGAGCACACCGTCCTCGATCATGACCAGCTTCTCGCCGGAGACGCCTTCGCCATCGAAGGGACGCGAGGACGGGCCGCGCACGATCAGCGGATCGTCCGTGATCGAGAGGCCGGATTTCAGCACCTGCTGGCCCATCTTGTCGCGAAGGAAGCTCGTCTTGCGGGCAACCGAGGCGCCGTTGATGGCACCGGCAATATGGCCAACGAAACCCCGCGCGATGCGCGGATCGAAGATGACGGTGATGTCCTTGCCTGTCGGCACCTGGCGCGGATTGATGCGCTTGATGGTGCGCTCGCCGGCCCGGCGGCCGATTTCGGCGGGATCGTCGAGCTCGGCATAGTAAAGGCGGCTGTCGAAATCGTAGTCGCGTTCCATGCCAGTACCTTCGCCGGCGATGACGCTGACGGAATTGCCGAAGCGCGAGGCCATGTAGCTGCCTTCGAAACCGTGCGACGTGGCAAGCACCAGCCCGCCCATGCCGGCCGAAGCGCCGGCACCCGAAGAGTTGGTGACGCCTTTGACCGCAAGGGCAGCGGCTTCGGCCGCAAGGGCCGCCTCGCGCAGCTGGTCGGCGCCGACCTCGGTCGTATCGAGAAGCTGCAGGTCGGGATAGGTCTTTGCGAGCCTGTTCTCATCGGCCAGGCAGGCGAACGGGTCTTCCGGCGAGACCTTGGCCATGGCGACGGCGCGTTCGGCCAGCGCCGTAAGGTCGAAGCCCGGATTGGCGGAAACGCTTGCCACGCGCTTGCCGACGAAGACTCGAAGCGAAAAATCGTCGCTCTCGGAGGACTCGGTGCCTTCGACCTTGCCGAGGCGAACGCTGACGGATTGGGCGCGCGAGCGGACGACGACGGCGTCGGCGGCGTCAGCGCCTGCCTTTTTCGCCAGATCGATCAGTTGACTTGCGCGGGAAAGAAGTGTCGAGGAATCGATTTCAGAGGACATGATTTGGCCTTTCCTTCCCGTTCCATTTATTGTGCACTCCTGAAAGCATCAAGGCCGTGGATGCCGATTCTTTTCCTGGCTGCCTGCTTGCCCCGCCATCGAAAGAAATGAAGCATGTCCGCACCCAACGCGCTTTTCACGGAAACCATCCTGCTGCTCGGCGGCGCGGTCGTCGCTGCGCCGATCTTCAAGAAGCTTGGGCTCGGCACGGTTCTCGGTTATCTGGCGGCCGGCATCGTCATCGGCCCGATCTTCCACGGCATCACGGATGGTGAGCAGATCCTCGATGTTGCCGAACTCGGCGTCGTCTTCCTGCTCTTCATCATCGGGCTTGAATTGAAGCCCACCCGCCTCTGGCAGATGCGGCGCGATATCTTCGGCCTCGGCACGGCGCAGGTGGCGGTGACGGGTCTGGCACTGACGGCACTCGCATGGGTCTCCGGCGCCCTCGACTGGCGCGGCAGCATCGTCGCGGGCTTCGGCCTGGCGCTCTCCTCAACCGCCTTCGCCATGCAGATCCTCGAAGGCGATGGAGATGTGAACACTCGCTACGGGCAGCGCTCCTTCTCCATGCTGCTCTTTCAGGATCTGGCGATCGTGCCACTTCTGGCAGTCGTCACCATTCTCGATGGAAACAAGGGCAGCGGCAATCCACTGGTCGATTTCGCTATCTCGGTGGCCGCCGTCGGCGCGATGATCATCATGGGCCGATACCTGCTGACACCCCTCTTCCAGATCATTGCGCGCACCGGCGCGCGCGAAGCGATGATCGCGGCCGCGCTTTTCGTCGTCATGGGATCGGCGAGCCTGATGCAGCTCGCCGGGCTTTCGATGGCGATGGGCGCTTTCCTCTCCGGCGTCATGCTGGCGGAATCCTCCTACCGGCACGAGCTGGAAGCCGATATCGAACCCTTCCGCGGCGTGCTTCTCGCTATCTTTTTCATTGCCGTCGGACTGTCGCTGCAGCTTCAGGTCCTGCTCGACAACGTGATCTTCATCATCATTGCCGTGCCTATCATCATGGCCGTGAAAGCGCTCATCATCTATGCGCTCTGCCGCGCGACACGCTCCTCGCACAACGATGCCGTTCGCATCGCCTTCCTGCTGCCGCAAGGCGGTGAATTCGGCTTCGTCCTCTTCACCACGGCCGCCGTCGCGGGGCTTATGTCCAGCAGCACGGCTTCGCTGCTGGTGGCGATCGTCACCCTTTCCATGGCGCTGACGCCGCTCGGCGCCGCGCTTTCCAAGCGGATGCTTTCGGGAGAGGAGCATGAGGAGCTCGACGAGGATTTCGAGGGTGCGGGTGCCGACGTGCTGATGGTCGGTTTCTCGCGTTTCGGCCAGATCGCCGCGCAGATCCTGCTTGCCGGCGGCCGGAGCGTGACCGTCATCGACTTCTCCGCCGACCGCATCCGGCAGGCATCCTCCTTCGGTTTCCGCATTTATTTCGGCGACGGCACCCGCAAGGACGTGCTGCGTTCGGCCGGCATCGACCGGGCCAAGATCGTGCTCGTCTGTACCCAAAAGAAGGAGATCACCGACAAGGTGATCGAGCTGATCCAGGCCGACTACCCGCAGACGACGCTTTTCGTGCGCTCCTATGACCGCATCCACTCGATCGAACTGCGCAACAAAGGCGTCGACTACGAACTGCGCGAAACGCTGGAATCCGGTCTGCTCTTCGGCCGACGCACTCTGGAAGCGCTCGGTGTGTCCGAAGTCGCGGCCTATGAGATCGGCGAGGACATCCGCAAGCGCGACGAGGCGCGACTGGTGCTGCAAGTATCCGAGGGGTTGCAGGCGGGACGGGATCTGCTGTTTTCGACACCGATCCATCCGGAACCGTTGGTCAAGCCGAAGCGGGCAGCCGATCCTTACAAAGGCGATCCGCTGGCAAATTCGGCCGATGTAACAGCGGATGCTTAGTTTCTTCGCAATTTCGAACCCAATTGCGCTATCGCTTTTTGCGCCAATATCTCTTGGATAACACGCTTATGAACGCGAGAATTCGAGCAAAAAGAATACTGAAGAATACCAAGCGATATGAATCCATGCCATCGCCTATCCAGCAGCAAAGGGAGGAATTTGGCCTCTTGATAGGAGTATATTCCAATCCAAGCCCAATCGAAGACAGGATATTTATAGCGGACAAGGGCCTGTTCTGGGGTGATGGCGAAGAGGGGAGGTCATTTCTATACACTGAAGTAAAGTCGGTGTCCGCTTCAGAAGGACAACATAGCGTTGAGATTGTTATCTTGACCAACCAGGATAGAGAGTTGCGAATCCCGGTCTATGGCCGGGACGGAAAATACTCTGACTGCATGGTGATGCTTCGCTTCGTCGATAGAATTACTGAGGATGCGAAGAAATATCCACACGAGTGACCCGCCCACCGATAGCCTTAGTCACGATAACCTACCGTTTCAGTCGCGCCTCGATCTCCCGGTCGAGGGCATATTTCAGCTCGTCCTTCACGCCTACTGACATGGCAAGCACGTCGCGCGCCTTCAGGAAATCCATGACGCCGGTGCGGCCAACGATGGGCCGCAGGAAGATATGTGGCCGCATGAGCTTCAGCTTCAGGGAAATCGCCGCCTGCATCATAAGCTGGCCGGACCCGAAAATGCTTTCCATGCGGTTCGGAATGTGAGTGCCGTCGCCTTCGGGCGCGCCGACGACGTCGATGCCGATGACGATATCGGCAAGGTCCATCAGGCATTCATAAGGAACGGGATTAGCGATGCCGCCATCGATCATGACCCGCCCATGCAGCCGGACCGGCATGAAGACGGCCGGAATGGCCGATGACGCGGCGAGCGCCGGGAAGAGCTCGCCATGTTCGGCAATGACCTCGGCCTGGCCGTAATAATCCGTGGTGATCACCTTCATCGGGACCAGCAGATCCTCGAATTTCTGCGGAAGCTCCGATGGGAGGAAGGCTTTCAGAATACGTTCAAGATTGAACTGGCCGATGCGGATGCCCTTGGCGACGGCGTCGCGCACGGTTGTCGGCCTCAGGCCCCAGATGCGGCTGACGACGGCAGCCTTGTTGCCCACGGTTGCCAGCGCATGTTCGCGGATTTCAGCACCCGACATGCCGGCCGCCATGCCGGCGCCCATGATGGCGCCGATGGAGGACCCTGATATTGCTACCGGGCGGATGCCGAGTTCATCCAGCGTTTCGATGATGTGGATGTGGGAGAGGCCGCGGGCACCGCCCCCACCGAAGGCGACGGCAACCGTCGGCAGATCGCTGATCGCAGGCGATTTCGGACTGATGATTTCCGCCTGCGGCACGATCTGCTCCCAACGTGCCGGCTACTGCGGCTGATACCGGAAGAAATGCACTCTTGTATCGCCGAATATCCGGCTTTCGAGGAAAACATAGGAAGGATGCACCGAAACGGCAACATCGGCGCGTTCTTCCAGAACGGTAATCGCGCCAGGCTTGAGCCAGCCGCCGTCGGCAGCAGCCGCAAGCGCCTTCTCACCCAGCCCCTTGCCATAAGGCGGATCGGCAAACAGCATGTCAAAAGGCTCGAGATTGCCGACGCTGCCGAGATCGGTCGCGTCACGGCGCAACATGCGCGTCCTGCCATGCAGGCCGAGCGCATCGATATTTTCCCAGAGGAGCGCCCTGCCCTCGACGCTGTTTTCGACGAATAGCGCGTGACGACAACCGCGCGAGACGGCCTCGAGACCGACTGCGCCCGTACCGGCGAAAAGATCGAGTATCCGGGTGCCATCTATGCATTCCGGATAGGCATGGCTCAGAATGTTGAACAGGCTCTCGCGCGTCCGGTCCGCAGTCGGCCGGATATCGCTGGATTTTGGTACGGCTAGCGGCCGTCCGCGAAACTCACCGCCGACGATCCGCACCGCGCGTCATTCCCTTGCCTTTCGCACCACCTCTGGACGGCCCGCCGGAAGGCTTGCCGCCGCCATCGGGCCGATCGCCCTTCGGCTTGCCCGAGAAATTCTTTGCTCCACGCGGCTTATCGCCGAAGGGCTTGTCGCCCGAGGATCTTTCGCCACGAGGACGTTCCGAACGACCTTCGCCGCCGAAGCTGCGGGCCGGACGCGAGGAGCGTTCGCCGCCCTCTTCACGAGCGCGGAAGGGAGGTGGACCTTCTTCACCCTCTGCCCTGGGACGGCGTTCGCCGCGAGGCTTCGCACCGAAAGGCTTGTCGCCACGCGGGCGTTCCGAGCGACCTTCGCCGCCGAAGCTGCGGGCCGGACGCGAGGAGCGATCGCCGCCCTCCTCACGCGAGCGGAAAGGACGTGCACCTTCTTCACCCTCTGCCCTCGGACGGCGCTCACCGCGGGGCTTGGCACCGAAGGGCTTGTCTCCACGCGGACGGTCGGAGCGGCTTTCGCCGCCGAAACTGCGGGCCGGACGCGACGAGCGTTCGCTATCCTCACGCGGACGATCACGGAAGGAACGCGGACGCTCCTCCCCATCCGTGCGCGGACGACGCTCACCGCGGGGCTTGTCTCCAAATGGCTTGTCACCGCGCGGACGCTCGGAGCGACCCTCACCGCCAAAGCCTCGGGCCGAGCGCGGACGATCGCCACCCTCACCACGCGGCGGGCGATCGCCGAAAGAGCGCTTGCGGCCGAAACCTTCGTCCTCGTCGCGCTTGCGGGGCTGCTCCTCGCTGGAACGGATCCACTCGCCATCCTCTTCGTGGACGCGATTGATCTGCGGGCGCGGACGATCCGGGCCGCGATCGAAGCGTTGTTCCTTCGCCGGGGAAGCCGTCTCGCCGCGACGACGCGCGGTCTGGGCATTCTTGGCAGCCTTTGCCGCCGCCTTCTCGCCGAGCGGACGCGCGCCGGGCGCCATCCAGACATTGGCGTTGCGACGGGTACCGAGCGCCGGGCGCTTCGGTTTGTCATCGTCGCCACGGCGATCGTCACGACGGTCATCCCGCCTGTCGTCTCGCCTGTCATCACGCTTGGTGTCGAGGCGGCTCAGCGCACGTTCGCGCTTGTCTTCGTCGCGGCGCGGGCGTTCGCGGCGCTCGGGCGCCGGTTCCTCGGCCTCTTCGGCGGCAACGGCGGGCGCATTGTAGAGCGGCGCATCGAAATTCGCCTTGGCGTCTTCAATCAGGCGCGGGCCGAGCTGGTCGCGCAGCGTGCGGCCGCGCACCTCAATCACATGCCCTTCGGGCAGATCGCCGAGCTGGAAGGGGCCGTAGGAAATACGGATCAGGCGGTTGACCTCGAGGCCGAGCGCGCCGAGCACATTCTTGATTTCGCGGTTCTTGCCTTCACGCAGGCCCATGGTGATCCAGACGTTGGATCCTTGGGTGCGATCAAGCGTGGCTTCGATCGAGCCGTAGAGAACGCCATCGACGGCAATGCCGTCCTTCAGCTTGTCGAGTGCATCCTGATCGATGTCGCCATGAGCGCGCACGCGGTAGCGGCGCAGCCAGCCGGTGGTCGGCAGTTCCAGGGCGCGGGCGAGGCCGCCGTCGTTGGTCAGCAGCAGCAGACCTTCGGTATTGATGTCGAGACGGCCGATCGACATGACGCGCGGAAGCTCTTCCGGCAGATTATCGAAGACGGTCGGGCGCCCCTCAGGATCGGCATTGGTCGTTACCAAGCCCTGGGGCTTGTGGTAGAGCCAGAGGCGCGTGCGCTCGATGCCGCGGATCGGCACGCCGTCCACTTCGATCTTATCTTCGAGCGTGACGTTGACGACGGGCGTGTCGAGGAGCTTGCCGTTCAGGGTGACGCGGCCATCCATGATCATGCGTTCGATGTCGCGGCGGGAGGCGACGCCGGCGCGCGCCATCACCTTGGAAATGCGTTCCGCCTTGGCGTCGCTGTCCGCTTCATTGGCTACCACTTTCGCGGAAGCTGCCTTCGATGGCTTGCCGATACCGGCCTTCGGGCCGCCTTTCGGCCGCGCGTCGCGCGCAGGGGGCCGTGCGCCCGGGCGTTTTGGCTTGTCTTTGGGTGTCATTTGCTGTTTGCCTGCCTTTTGCGCCTGTCTATCAGGTCATGCACCTGCGGTTAAGTGGAAATTCTCGCGAACGTGAAGACAAATCGATTTATGGAAATGGCGTTAAAGGAAGCGCGCGCTGCGGGAGATCGCGGCGAAGTGCCGATCGGCGCCGTCGTCGTCGTCGATGGCGTGGCAGTCGCGAGCTCCGGAAACCGTACGCGCGAACTCAACGATGTGACCGCGCACGCCGAGATCGCTGCGATCCGCATGGCTTCGGACAGGCTCGGCCAGGAACGGCTTGCCGGCGCTGATCTCTATGTGACGCTGGAGCCCTGCACCATGTGCGCGGCGGCTATTTCCTTTGCCCGTATCCGCCGGCTCTATTACGGCGCGGAAGATCCGAAGGGCGGCGCGGTCGACAATGGTGTGCGCTTCTATACCCAGCCGACCTGTCATCATGCACCGGAAGTCTACTCCGGCTTCAACGAGACGGAATCGGCGGATATGCTGAGGGCATTCTTTTCGGAGAGACGAGACACGCAATAGTGCCGGTCGCAAGCGCCGCTATGCTGACGCCAGGCAGTTGATCGACGCTACGCCGCTAAAGTCCTACTGAAGGATCTGCCACCACTTTGTGCCGCTATTGGCGACGGCTGCATCCTTCTTGCGCTGCTTCGCCTTCTTCTGTTCCGGCGTGCCGAGATCGTCGAGCTTTGCCGGATCTTCGACAGCGCGATATTCGGTCGGCGGATCGGAAATGTAGCGGCGCTGGTCGATATAGGCGCCCTTCTGCAGGGCGCGCGCTTCGCGATAGGCTTTGGTCTGGGCTTCCGTCGTCTGGCGCCCGCCCTCGATGGCGGAGCTGGCGAGCGGCGAACGATAGCTCGGATTATCCGAGTTCTCGTCGGCTTCCTTGACGAGGCGCGTACGGGCTTCTTCCGGGGATTCAACCCACTGCGGATTGTCCTTGTTGGCAACAGTTTCCTGCGGCTGAACGAGGGTTTCCTTCTGGTCCTTCGCGGGCATGACGAGCGTCGGACGCGGCGTATATTTCACGCCGGCATTTTTCGGGCCGGCGCCGGTCAGCGAAACCGACTGGCCGAGGTCGTCGGCAAGCTGCTCCATGGCGGTCTTGTCGGTGCCGTAAGTCGGGCTGCTGGCGCAGCCGGACATTGTGGAGCTCGCCGCCAGAACAACAGACAGGCAGGCGCCCAAACGGAACCAATGCGTCGCTAACATGAAAACCCTTCCCGCATGCCGGAATCAGTACTGCCCACCGGACAATCGTCCCCCTGACGCAAAAATCCGGCCATTTTCAGGCAGCTTTTACCGGATGAACACCATAAAGGCAATTCACCCGGCAAATATCTTCAGACCTGGGTGCCGAGTTCGCGCAATGCGGCCGCATCGCGCGCCGAAACATCCGGGTAGTCAGGATCGGAACCGACATCGGTGGTGATGCGCCAGGAACGGGCGCATTTCACCCCTTCGGCAAGCTTCGGAACGACAGCGACTTCAGGCACTTCCGGCAGGCGGAAGGCATCAGCCGGGCCGGCGTCCGCCTCGATTGTGATACCGGAGGTGATGCAGACTTCGCTGAAATCCTGTCCTTCGAGCGCCTTGCGCAATTCCGCATCGGCAACATGGACCACAGGTGCCGCTTCCAGCGACGAGCCAATGCGCTTGTCCTTGCGCTCGATTTCGAGCGCGCCGGTCACGACGCTGCGGATCGCGCGGATCTTCTTCCACTTTTCGGCCAGCGCCTCGTTGCGCCATTCCGTGGCGACCGGGGCAAACTGCTCCAGGTGCACAGAGACGGCTGAAGGATTGCGCGAGAGCCATGCCTCTTCCGTCGTGAAGGGCAGCATCGGCGCAAGCCAGGTCACCATGCAATCGAAGATCGTGCGGATGACATAGAGGGCCGAACGGCGGCGAAGGCTGGAGGGCGCGTCGCAATAGAGCGCATCCTTGCGGACGTCGAAGTAGAAGGCCGAAAGCTCGACATTGGCGAAGTCGATGAGCGCGCGGGCAATCTTCTTGAAGTCGAAGGCGTCGTAGTTTTCGCGCACGAGCTGGTCGAGCTCGGAGAGACGGTGCAGCATCAGCTGCTCCAGCTCCGGCAGATCGGCGAGCGCGATGACCTCGCCCTTGTCGTGGGCCAGCGTGCCGAGCATCCAACGGATCGTGTTGCGCAGCTTGCGATAGGCGTCGACATTGGTCTGGATGATCGTCTTGCCGACGCGCAGGTCGTCCGCATAGTCCGACGTCATGACCCAGAGGCGCAGGATATCGGCGCCGGCATCCTTCATGACTTCTTGAGGTGCGGTGACGTTGCCCTTCGACTTCGACATCTTCTCGCCCTTCTCGTCCATGGTGAAGCCATGGGTGAGGACGGCGTCGTATGGCGCCCGGCCGCGCGTCGCCGCCGATTCCAGGAGCGAGGAGTGGAACCAGCCGCGATGCTGGTCCGAACCTTCGAGATAGAGATCGGCCGGCCATTTCAGGTCGGGACGGTCTTCCAGCGTGAAGGTATGGGTGGACCCCGAGTCGAACCAGACATCGAGAATGTCCATGACCTGCGACCACTTGGCCGGATCATGCTCGTTGCCGAGGAAACGCTCCTTGGCGCCTTCGGCAAACCAGGCGTCGGCGCCTTCGGCGTCGAAAGCGTCAAGGATGCGCTGGTTGACGGCATCGTCCTGCAGCACCTGGCCCTGTTCATCGACGAAGACGCAGATCGGCACGCCCCAGGCGCGCTGACGAGAAAGTACCCAATCCGGGCGCTGCTCGATCATGGCGCGCAGGCGGTTCTGGCCGGCAGCCGGCACGAAACGGGTGTCGTCGATCGCCTTCAGCGCACGGGTGCGCAGCGTCGTACCATCTGCCAGCGTCTTGTCCATATAGACGAACCACTGCGGCGTGTTGCGGAAGATGACCGGCTTCTTGGAACGCCAGGAATGCGGATACTGGTGCTTCAGGCGACCGCGGGCAAAGAGCGCGTTGCGCTCGATCAGCGCCTTGATGACGCGGTCGTTAGCATCACCCTTCTTGCCGTTGTCGTCGATGACGCGGGCGCCTTCGAAGCCGGGCGCGTCGGCGGTGTAGAAGCCGCCATCGTCGACCGGGAACGGGATCTTGGTTTCGATGCCGCGCGCCTCGATCTCGCGGCCATGCGCCATCCAGACATCAAAGTCTTCGCGGCCGTGGCTCGGTGCGGTGTGCACAAAGCCGGTACCGGCATCGTCGGTGACGTGATCGCCATCGAGCAACGGCACCAAAAACTCGTAGCCGCCTTCGAGGCCCTTAAGCGGATGAGCGCAGGCGGCGCCGGCGAGATCTGCAGCAGTGACGTCGGCGAGACGCTTGTACTGCAGCTTTGCCTTGGCGAAGGATTCCTCAGCGAGATTATCGGCAAAGATCAGCTTTTCGCCCGGGCGCGGACCAAAATCGTTCTCGGCGGCCGTGACTTCATAGAGGCCGTAGGCAACGCGCGAGGAATAGGCGATCGCCCGATTGCCGGGGATCGTCCAGGGCGTGGTTGTCCAGATGACGACGAAAGCGTCCTTGAGGACGTCGGAGCCCTTCACCACCGGGAATTTCACCCAGATCGTGTCGCTCTCATAGTCATGATACTCGACTTCGGCTTCCGCGAGCGCCGTGCGCTCGACGACCGACCACATGATCGGCTTGGAGCCGCGGTAGAGTTGGCCGCTCTTGGCGATCTTCAGCAGTTCGCCTGCGATACGGCTTTCCGCGTGGAAGTTCATCGTCAGGTACGGGTTTTCGAAATCGCCAACGATGCCGAGGCGCTGGAATTCGCCACCCTGGATGGCGATCCACTTTTCGGCATAGGCGCGGCATTCGCGGCGGAATTCGATCATCGCCGACGGCTCGGTCAGGTCAGGCTTGGCCTTGCCCTTGGCGCGATAGTTCTCTTCCTCGATCTTCCATTCGATCGGCAGGCCGTGGCAGTCCCAGCCGGGAACGTAGTTGGAGTCGTAACCGCGCATCTGGAAGGAGCGGGTGATGACATCCTTGAGGATCTTGTTCAGCGCGTGGCCGATATGGATGTTGCCATTGGCATAGGGCGGGCCGTCGTGCAGGACGAACTTTTCGCGGCCGGCGGCGGATGCGCGCAGCTTCTTGTAAAGATCCATCTTCTGCCAGCGCGCAACGAGCTCCGGCTCCTTCTGCGGCAGGCCGGCGCGCATCGGGAAATCCGTTTCGGGCAGGTAGAGGGTCTTCGAGTAATCGATCTTTTCGGCTGTTTCGGTCATGTGTGACAATCGCTTCTGGCGGCCCGAAAAGGGCACGCGGACATGAAATCTGTGGTGACGGAAAGCGCTCGCTCAGCTCAAGCGCCAAAAACCCGGACCTTCCGGCAACTTAGCGTGCGCGGAAGACCGGGCCGATAATTCGTATCGAATGCGCCAGCCGGAATTTACTCATCGCGCCGGTTCATAGGCGCTTTTAGGCGGAAAAGGAAGAGGGATTTCAGAGCCGCGACCTCACGGAAAGCTGCAAGGGGAATGCTTCGCCCCAACCGAATTCAGGAACGACACTCAGGCTCTCGCAGTTGCCTGCGCCGGTCGGCAAGTGCCGGAAACAGGCGGGAGCTGCAATATTGTTGTTCCCGAGGCAAAAAACCCAACACCCCGTGTCGATTTCCCGATTGCCCGAACGTCTTTGACTTGCGGGCATCAGAAATCCATCATGCCGATCAAACCCGCTCGCAAGGAGTGATGAGGATATGAGCAGTTCCTATCGTTGGGTTATCGTCGCGGCCGGCGCACTGATGACGTGCGTTGCGCTCGGCGCCATGTTTTCTCTCGCAATCTTCCAGCAACCGATCGCCGATGCGACGGGTTGGTCGCATGCCGGTATCGCCAGCGCCATGACGCTCAATTTCATCGTCATGGGCATCGGCGGCTTCTTCTGGGGTGCGGCCAGCGACAGGTTCGGGCCACGCCCGGTGGTGCTGATCGGCGCCGTCATCCTTGGGCTGGCGCTGATGCTTGCCAGCCGCGCGGAAACGCTGCTGCAGTTCCAGCTGACCTATGGCGTGCTCGTCGGCCTCTCGGCCAGCGCCTTCTTCGCGCCGATGATCGCTGCGACGACAGAGTGGTTCGACGAGAACCGCGGCCTTGCCGTCTCGCTGGTTTCGGCAGGCATGGGTGTTGCTCCGATGACGATCTCGCCATTCGCGCGCTGGCTGATTACAGCCTATGAATGGCGCCCGGCGATGATGATCATCGGCATCGGCGCGCTGATCCTGATGATCCCGGCGGCACTTCTCGTGCGCCGTCGCCCGTCGCCGCCTCAGGATATGCATGAGGCCATGGTATCTGCGGATGGCGGCGCTCCCAATCTCTGGAAGGTTTTCCGCTCGCCGCAATTCATCGTTCTCGGACTGACCTTCTTTGCCTGCTGCGCGGCCCATTCCGGACCGATCTTCCATATGGTGAGCTACGCGACACTCTGCGGCGTCGCGCCGATGGCTGCCGTCAGCATCTACAGTGTCGAGGGCCTAGCCGGCCTTGGCGGACGCCTGCTCTATGGCACGCTGGCGGACCGGATCGGCGTGAAGCCGGTCATCATCGCAGGACTGCTGGTGCAGGCCGCCGCCCTTGCCACCTATCTTGCCGTCAGCAAGCTCGGGGAATTCTATGCGCTCGCCGTCATCTTCGGCAGCGCCTATGGCGGGGTGATGCCGCTCTATGCGTTGCTGGCGCGTGAATATTTCGGCCCGCGCATCATCGGCACCGTCTTCGGCGCGGCAACGATGCTCTCCAGCATCGGCATGGCATTCGGCCCGCTGATCGGCGGCTGGATCTACGACACCTATGCCAACTATTCGTGGCTGTTCATCGGCTCCGCCCTGGTCGGGCTCGGTGCGGCAGCGATTGCGCTCGCGTTCCCGCCGCTACCCCGGCAGAAGGCACAGCCTGCGCTTGGCACTGCCTGACGGTTCTTCGTTTTTACGCAAAACGCTCAAGCAGTTTTGCTGGAATTGCTCAGCCGAAACAGAGCTTCCGGTCGAGCTCGCCGAGCGGCCTCACACCTGCGAGAAGAGCCCTCGCCTCCTCCTCGTCGCGCTTGATCTGCGCGACGAGCGGATCCAGCCCGTCAAACTTCAATTCGGGGCGCAGATAGCCGAAGAAGGAGACTGAACAGGTCTGGCCATAGAGATCGCCGCTGAAATCAAAAAGGTAGGTTTCGAGCAGCGGCGCACCATTTTCCGTCACCGTCGGGCGGCGGCCGTAGCTTGCCACTGCATCGTAGAGCCTGCCGCTTTCGGGGCGGAAGCGGACGGCATAAATGCCGGCTGCAAGTTCCGCCTCCGGCGGCAACTGCATGTTGGCGGTCGGGAAGCCGAGCTGGCGGCCGAGCTTTTCGCCATCGATCACCTTCGCCTGCACCGTATAGTGATAGCCGAGCATGGCGGCGACCGAGGAGACATCGCCTTCCTTCAGCAGTGCGCGGACATGGCTCGATGAGACGACATCGGTGTTCTCATCGCGGAAGGCGTCGATCAGGGTGACGCCAAAGCCATATTTGTTGCCGGCATCCATCAGGAAGGCAGGGCCGCCTTCCCGGCCGCGGCCGAAGTGGAAGTCGAAGCCCGTCACAACTTCGGAAGCGCCGAGCCAGTCCTTCAATATGGAGTGGATGAAATCCTCGGCCGAGCGCTGCGAGAATTCGTAATCGAAGGGGTATTCAATGACAGCGTTGAAGCCCAGCTCTTCCAGGATACGGGCCTTGAAGGGCGCCGGTGTCAGGCGGAAGACCGGTGCATCCGGCTTGAAGACAGTGCGCGGATGCGGCTCGAAGGTCAGCACCAGAGCGGGAATACCGCGCTGCCGTGCAATATCGAGAGCCCGGTTCAGCACCGACTGATGGCCGCGGTGGACACCATCAAAATTGCCGATGGCAATGACGCCGCCCTTCAGATGTTCGGGCAGCGGCTCGCGGGTTTCGTTACGGTGGAACACGGTCATCGGCTTCAATTCTCTTATGCGAGGCGCGGCATCCACCACTTGGGGGCAGCTTTTTCCCGTTCGAGATAGGCGTGCAGGATCGCTTCGTCGGTCTCGCCGTTCAGCGTATATTCCTTAGCGTGGATACCGCCGCTGATGTAGAGAAGATCGAGGCCATAATTCAAGGCGCCGCGAACATCGGTCGGCATGCCGTCGCCGATCGCCAGCACACGATCGATCGGAAATTCGCCGTGCACTTCGCGGGCGGCGGCAAGGGTCGCCTCATAGATCGGCCGGTGCGGCTTGCCGGCGATGCGGGTGGAACCGCCGAGCTGCTCATAATAGGCAGCCATCGCGCCGGCGCAGGGAATGATGCGGTGGCCGCGCTCGACGACGAGATCGGGATTGGCGCAGATCATCGGCACGTTGCGGGCTTTGAAGTCCAGCAGCATGTCGGTGTAGTCCTCGGGCTTCTGCGTTTCGTCGTCGAAGAAACCGGTGCAGACGACCGACGTGGCCTCACCGGCCGCCGCACGCTCGATATCGAGGCCTTCCAGGATCGGATTGTCGCGCTCGGGACCAAGCAGGAAAACTTCACGCGGTCCTTCGGCAATCAGCGCGCGGGTGACATCACCAGAGGTGACGATGCGGTCATAGGCGTCGTCGGGCACTCCGATCTGGCGCAACTGCTCGACGACCTGCCAGGAGACGCGAGGCGAATTGGTGATGAGAACGACCGTCAGACCGGCAGCGCGAGCGGCCTGCAGCGCCTCGCCCGCTTTCGGAAACGGATCGACGCCGTTATGCACGACACCCCAGACATCACAGAGCACCGCGTCATATTGATCGGTGATCTCGGAGAAGTTCGCAATCCGCTTTGCCATTCCGCTTTCCTGCTTCGCTTTCGATCCCCGGTGACATTGCAAAGGCAGGCTTCATTGGCAAGGCATTTCCGCAGCGACGTGACAGATACAGCCAATGGCGGCTTTCGGCACGACTTGGCTTTTCGCTGACCCCACCGAAACATGTTCATTCGTTGAAGGTGAGCCTGGCATGCCGGCTTCGGCGCATCGTCGAAACCGGCAAGGCATATTACAGGCACCTCTGATGACATCAGCCGTCCAGCCAGGCGGCAAGGCCCTCGAGCGTCTGCAGCCCGTATTCCACCGCGCCGAAACCGATGACCACCTGACGCCGCTTGGCACTGGGGTGGAGCTGGCGCAGGGTCAACACGGTCTTGCCGTCGGCCTGCTCATCAAAGGTCACGGTAACGCGGAAACGGTCGGGGTCATCAGGATCGGGCGTGCCGTAATCCATGACGATCCGCTCGTTCGGCACGATCTCCAGAAAGCGCATGAGGTTCGCGAAACGATGCTCCTTGCCCTCGAACATGCCCACCATATCGAAGCGCCAGATCCCGCCCTCGCGGATATCGGCCTCGTGGCTCTCGATGCTGAGGCCGGTCGGGCCGTACCATTTGGCCAGTGCCTTTGGATCCATCCAGGCGGCAAAGACCTTGTCGCGTGGGTGATTCAGCAGCTTGACCAGCACGATTTCGCGATCGAGCGACCAGGTCTCAAACGGGTTTGCCATGTCCTTCATCATCCTCTTGCGTCTCGTCCAAATAGGCTTCCAGCCGATCCAGCCGCTCGGTCCAGCGCCGGCGCTCCGCTTCCATCCAGTCCGCCGCCTCGTCGAAGCGCGCCTGCACCAGCCTGCACCAGCGGCTGCGCCCGCGCTTCTCGCTGGCGATCAGCCCGCAATCCTCCAGCACCTTGAGATGCTGGGCGAAGGAGGGCAGCGCCATGTCGAAAGGCTCGGCCAGGACGCTGACCGGTACCTCGCCGGCAGCCAGGCGCGAGACGACCGCGCGGCGGGTCGGGTCGCTGAGAGCGTGAAAGGCAAGGTCGAGCGGTGTCGAGTGGTAGGGCATGTGGCCTATTAGAACGTCACCGATTGCCAGTCAAGGACAATAAGGTACTTGCCTTAGTGTTCGGCCCTCGATACAAAGGCACATGCCTTAGTGTCTGACCTACAGATGGAGGCTGTCATGGTGCAACCACTCGCAAGGAGAACAACAGTGGTAGTTCGTGTCGATCTCATGATCTCGCTCGATGGTTTCGCGACAACGACGGACCAGACGCCGGAAGTCCCGTTCGGAGAGGACTGGTCGCGTCTCGTCGGCTCATATGTAGCAACCCGCACCTTCCGCGAGCGCGTATTCAAGGATACCAGCGGGGCTGGGACGACAGGCATCGACGACGACTACGCGAAGGCGTATTTCGAAAATGTGGGGGCCGAGATCATGGGCGCCGGCATGTTCGGTCTCCACAATTTCCCCGACGATCCGGACTGGCGCGGCTGGTGGGGTGACGAGCCGCCGTTCCAGTGTCCGGTTTTCGTCCTCACCCACAAGCCACGCCCCTCCCTGGAGATGGCTGGCGGGACAATTTTCCATTTCCTCGCCACTACACCTGCCGATGCGCTACAGCGGGCTGTCAGTGTGGCGGGCGGCAAAGACGTGCGGGTTGGCGGCGGTGCTACCGTTGTTCGCGACTTCCTCAAGGCGGGCCTTGTCGATCGCCTTCATGTCGCTATCGCTCCGATCCTGCTCGGGCGCGGCATACGCCTGTGGGACGATCTGCGCGGCCTGGAAGCCGGCTGCACGGTGACGTCGGAAACCGCGCCGAGTGGCACCATCCACCTCACCTTCCAACGCTAGGCATTTTCTTGCGACTGGGGCGACCATGGCCGCGCACAGCGGTCATGATGTCGGCTTCCGTGCAGACCCTGACAATCTGCCTTGCCTGTCCAACCCGAGGCAAATGTCGACTTCCGCTGTAAAGCGGTCAACCTTGGAAGCAGGCGGGCAACGATATCGCCACGCATTGGCCAGATGATGCGTGGCGAGTTGGCCGGCCCGCCAGCCGCACCCCATGTTCGCCCGGGCAGGCAAGGCTCGGAAAGGCAGGCTGTGGCAAAGGCTCGGCGCCACGCGGGACAAATCCTGCATGTCTCCACAATTCCGGCACAAAAATCCGTGAAGGCTCTTCTTGACTCCTTCTGGAGCCATCCCTAAATGCACGGCGCTAGCACTCACGGGAGTTGAGTGCTAACATCCACCTTGTGGGCCACCCCGGTCCGCGAATGTCATTTGATCGAGGGATTAGACAATGGCAAGCACCAATTTCCGCCCGCTTCACGATCGCGTCGTTGTCCGTCGCGTTGAATCCGAAGAGAAGACCAAGGGCGGCATCATCATCCCGGATACCGCTAAGGAAAAGCCGCAGGAAGGCGAAATCGTCGCTGTCGGCTCCGGCGCTCGTGACGAGTCCGGCAAGGTCGTAGCACTCGACGTCAAGGCTGGCGATCGCGTTCTGTTCGGCAAGTGGTCGGGCACCGAAGTCAAGATCAACGGCGAAGACCTTCTGATCATGAAGGAAGCCGACATCATGGGCATCATCGGCTAATCAGCCGGTTGTCTTTCATCCGATATCGCTGACACCCCTTTTCAGGAGTTCTCAAAATGGCAGCTAAAGAAGTAAAGTTCGGCCGCGGCGCGCGCGAAAAGTTGCTGCGCGGCGTCGATATCCTCGCTGACGCAGTGAAGGTCACGCTTGGTCCGAAGGGCCGTAACGTCGTTATCGACAAGTCCTTCGGCGCTCCGCGCATCACCAAGGACGGTGTTTCGGTCGCCAAGGAAATCGAACTCGAAGACAAGTTCGAAAACATGGGCGCCCAGATGGTCCGCGAAGTTGCTTCGAAGACCAACGACGTCGCCGGCGACGGCACCACGACTGCAACGGTTCTCGCACAGGCCATCGTTCGCGAAGGCGCTAAGGCAGTTGCTGCCGGCATGAACCCGATGGACCTGAAGCGCGGTATCGACCTCGCTGTTGCTGAAGTCGTCAAGGATCTCCAGGCCAAGGCCAAGAAGATCAACACTTCGGAAGAAGTTGCCCAGGTCGGCACGATCTCCGCAAACGGCGAAAAGCAGATCGGTCTCGACATTGCTGAAGCAATGCAGAAGGTCGGCAACGAAGGCGTCATCACCGTCGAAGAAGCCAAGACCGCTGAAACCGAACTCGAAGTCGTCGAAGGCATGCAGTTCGACCGCGGCTACCTGAGCCCGTACTTCGTCACTAACCCGGAAAAGATGGTTGCTGACCTCGAAGACGCCTTCATCCTCCTGCACGAAAAGAAGCTTTCGAACCTGCAGTCCATGCTCCCGGTTCTCGAAGCTGTCGTTCAGACCGGCAAGCCGCTCCTCATCATCGCTGAAGACGTCGAAGGCGAAGCTCTTGCTACGCTCGTCGTCAACAAGCTGCGCGGCGGCCTGAAGATTGCTGCTGTCAAGGCTCCGGGCTTCGGCGATCGTCGCAAGGCCATGCTGGAAGACATCGCTATCCTCACGGGCGGCACTGTCATCTCCGAAGACCTCGGCATCAAGCTTGAGTCTGTCACGCTCGACATGCTCGGCCGCACCAAGAAGGTCTCGATCTCCAAGGAAAACACCACGATCGTCGACGGCGCTGGCGCCAAGTCCGACATCGAAGGCCGTGTTGCCCAGATCAAGGCCCAGATCGAAGAAACCACCTCCGACTACGATCGCGAAAAGCTGCAGGAACGTCTTGCCAAGCTCGCTGGCGGCGTTGCCGTTATCCGCGTCGGCGGTTCGACGGAAGTCGAAGTGAAGGAAAAGAAGGACCGCATCGACGACGCTCTCAACGCGACGCGCGCTGCTGTTCAGGAAGGTATCGTACCGGGCGGCGGCGTCGCTCTGCTGCGTTCTTCCACGAAGATCACCGCAAAGGGCGAAAACGACGACCAGGAAGCTGGTATCAACATCGTTCGCCGCGCCCTGCAGGCTCTGGTTCGCCAGATCGCTGAAAACGCAGGTGACGAAGCTTCGATCGTTGTCGGCAAGATCCTCGACAAGAATGAAGACAACTACGGCTACAACGCCCAGACTGGCGAATATGGCGACCTGATCCAGCTCGGCATCGTCGACCCGGTCAAGGTTGTCCGTACGGCTCTGCAGAACGCAGCTTCGGTTGCTTCGCTGCTGATCACCACGGAAGCCATGATCGCCGAGCTGCCGAAGAAGGACGCTCCGGCAATGCCGGGCGGCATGGGCGGCATGGGCGGTATGGACATGATGTGATAGGCGTAAGCCGTCACTGACATCCATTCCGGTCTCCGGAATAGAGAGGGCGGTCTTCGGGCCGCCCTTTTTTTGCCGATTCGAAAAATACCTGCGGCTCAAACCCTTAGGCTGGCTCCTGAGGCCTCTTCTTTGGCCCGAAGCTTTCGCGAGGCTTGCGCGCCGCGCATTTTCCCCTTCAGCGCAATTCGGTTTCCAAGCTGTCTAATTTACGGAAGCTGCATGCTATGGTGTGTGTGAAACCGTTTCCACAACGCATAAATGAGACTTTTGACCACAAAATTAGCGGATAACGCGCAGTCCGGGTGAAAATCCAATCATAACGTCAGCCTAACGCCCCGGAAAAAGCCGTTGCCGTTTGCGCAAAAGTTCCTATAAATCCGCGCTGCAATTGACGTTCGCACCGGAAGAATTCTCGCAACAGACGAGACCGGATACGCCAAAGGCCACGCGTGAACATTCGGGCTTTCGAAGGTCTCCGCGAACATACGAGATGACATCTTGCGGGGAAATATTCGAGCGGCGACCGTCAGAGGCGCAGCCGACTAACTGTTTCCGCAGGATGAAAGCACAGGCATGACGCCTGGTGCTACGTGATCCTGTTTCTTTGTGTTTGCCGAGCGTGTGGCAGGGGAGCCGCACCTGAACTGGGGAACGCCTTGTTTAAGATCGCCAAAGCCAATGCTGCCGCACCATTGCTGCCCGGCTCGCTGGATTACAACAATCACAACCACGACATGTTGGCACAGTTCTCGGTCTCCGAAAGCTGGATCGGAGACTTTTCGACGGGCGTGATAAAGCTCGGAGAGTGGAGCGCAATGCTGCACGGTCTCTCGGCCCAGGAATGTGGCCTGTTGAGCCTGGTGCGCTGTTACGACGCCAAGGATCGCAACCACGTCCTGCAACTCTTCGAACAGGCGGCAACGCTTTCCTCATCCTTCTGCTTCTCGACGACCATCATCATGCCGAACGGCTTCCGCCAGCCGCTTTTCTGCATGGGTGAATCCAATGGACTGGAAGAAAAGTACAGTGGCAGCATGGTCGGGGTTTTCATCTTCCCGCGTTTCAAGCTGGAAGGCGCCAGCCAGATCACCAGCCGGCAATAATCGTCCGAACGGCTCGAGGTAAAAAGGCCGGTCTCACGACCGGCTTTCCTGTTACTTCGCTCAATTCCGGTCGTGAAACCGCTGCACGATTTTACTGGAATTGCCTCGTGATCAGGCCGGCTTCACCGGGATGTTCAGCCCCTTCTCGCTTGCAGGGCGGGCGATGCAGCGCTGCAGCCAGTCCATGACGGCGGGGAATTTCGCGTAGTCCAGGACCTCGCGGCCACCATAAAAAATGTCGGCGCCGCGGATCCACGGGAAGGTAGTGATGTCGGCGATCGTGTACTCGTCGCCCATTATCCACTGGCGGCCCTTCAGGCGGCTTTCCAGCACGCCGAGCAGGCGCTTCGCTTCATCGCGGTAGCGCTCCACCGGGTAGGAATTGTTAGCGACCTTGTCGGCGGCGAATTTATGGAAATGACCGAACTGACCGAACATCGGGCCGATGCCTGCCATCTGGAAAAAGACCCACTGGATTGTTTCATAGCGGCCTGCGGCATCGCCCGGGATCAGCTTGCCGGTCTTTTCCGCCAGATAGAGCAGGATAGCGCCGGATTCGAAGAGACCGATCGGCTTTCCGTCCGGGCCATTGGGATCGATGATCGCAGGAATGCGGCCGTTCGGATTGAGCGAAACGAATTCCGCAGTCTTCTGATCCGTCGTTGCGAAAGAAACATAATGGGGCTCATACGGCAGAGCGAGTTCCTCCAGCGCCACGGAGATCTTCACGCCGTTCGGCGTCTGAAGGGAGTAGAGCTGGATAATATCGGGGTTTTTCGCAGGCCAGCGGCTGGTGATCGGAAATGCGGAAAGATCTGCCATGGGTTTCTCCTTGGGTAGGGCGGCGACCATAGAAGATGGTCGCCATGCAAGGCAAGCCGCCCCATCGTTTCATATTAGTGAACAAACCGTCCGCTAGTGTTTATCTTTCCCTGACACCGAAAAAAGGCGAAATAGGTTGCATCCGAGGTCAACACGGTGCCGGGGCATCAAGACCTCAAGAGCCATTCAACGGAGCAACGTCCATGTCGAATACGAACAACGCCCTCATCCTTCTCGTCCGCATTCTTCTGTCCTTCATGTTCATCTTCGCCGGCTTCGGCAAGGTCACCGATCCTGCAGCCACCGCCGGCATGGTCATGGGTGCCGGCCTTCCGGCCGCAACCGCGCTGACCTATCTCGCCGGCCTCTTCGAACTCGTCATGGGTATTTCCGTGCTCATCGGCTATCAGGTTCGTTACACGGGCTGGCTGATCGCTGCCTTCTGTGTGTTCACCGGCATCGTCTTCCACCTGCCGACTGTCAATGTTCCTGACTTCCCGGCTGCTGCGAACGGCTGGATCAACAGCCTGAACTTCGTGAACTTCCTGAAGAACGTCACGCTTGCCGGCGCCTACATCATGCTCGCCACCAATGGCGCTGGCGCCTACTCGGTCGACGCTCGCCGCGGCCCGCAGGCGGTCGCTGCCCGCTAATTTCATACCCTCCCAAGCATGCAAAACCCGCCGTCGAAAGACGGCGGGTTTTCTATGTCACCAAGTTCGGTCTCAGAGAACCGAGCGTACGGCCTCGACGATTGCCGTCACCGTGGGCGTATCGGCATGGGCATCTTTGCGGGCACGCACAAGGCAGGCTTCCGAGCGCAGGATGACACCGTCGGACAGCACCTTAAGATGGTTGGCGCGCAGCGTCGATCCAGTCGAGGTGATATCGACGATGATATCCGCCGAGCCGGATGCCGGCGCGCCTTCGGTGGCGCCCAGGCTTTCCACAATGCGATAAAGCTGGATGCCGTGCTGGCTGGAGAAGAACTGCTGGGTCAGGCGCCAGTATTTCGTGGCGATTGCCAGGCGCCGGCCATGACGGGCGCGAAAATCGGCGGCGACGTCGACAAGATCGGCCATCGTATCGACATCCAGCCAGATTTCCGGCACGGCAACGACGACATCGGCATGGCCAAAGCCGAGCCGGGCGCAGAATTCCACCCTCTTGTCGGCCTCCGCCAATCCCTCGCGCACGAGATCTTCGCCGGTCACGCCGAAATCGATCGAGCCATTGCCGAGTTCACGCGAAATCTCAGAAGCCGACAGGAAGGCGATTTCCACATCGTCCCAGCCTTCGACGCGGCCGCGATAGGAGCGGTCATTGCCGACGGCATAGATTTTCAGGCCGGCACGCTCGAAGATCGCGGAGCAGTCGTCCTTCATGCGGCCCTTGGAGGGAAGCGCAATGGTGATCGTCATGCGGCTGCCCTTTCGGTTTCGATACGGTCGAGCCAGAGGGAGAAGCCGACGGCGGGAATGCGGTCCTTCGCGCCGAGGAAGGTCATCAGCCTGTCGAAACGGCCGCCACCGGCGAGAACCGCCGGGGAATCTTCCGCCGTCACTTCGAAGACGAGGCCGGTATAATAATCGAGCGGGCGGCCGAAAGCGGCACGGTATTCGATGAGCGAGAGATCGACGCCGGCATTGGAGAGTGCTGCCACACGGCCATCGAAACGCGCCAGCGCATTGCCTAGCTTCAGCCCCGCCGCATCGGCGAAATGCGAGAGTGCCGCAGACGCGTTGACGAGCGGTACGTTGAGCGAAAGAAACTGCTCCAGAACCTGGAAGGCCGCGTCATCCAGTCGGGTCTCGGAGAGAACGAGCTTTTCCTTGAGCCGCCGGGCAATTTCCTGCGGCGAGCGGCTGGCATTTGTGGAATAGCCGGTCGCCTGCATCGTCTCGTCGATATAGGCAATCAGCGCCGCCTCATCCTCGAGACCGACCAATTGCGCGATCTTGTCATTAAGACCGGTCACGAATTGCGGGCTGACGAGGCTCGCCAGCAGGCTCTCAAGCTGGGTCATGTTGCCGAAGGCATGGATCAGGCGCTTCTGCCAGCCGAGCGGCAGGCCGAGCGCCTGTACCACGGCCTCGAACACTGCCTGATCGCCGATGGTGACGGAGAGCGGCCGGCCGGGCAGCAGGCGCGAGAGGATGCCGACAGCATCACCGATCGCGCGGGCGTCGGCGCTGGCGATGTTGATATCGCCAAGGTCTTCGATGCCAGCCTGATAGAATTCGTTGCTGCCGTCACGTCGCTGGCGGAAGACCTCTCCGAGATAGGAGTAGCGCTTCGGCGTACCCGTGGCGCTTTCGATATGGCGCAGGCAGACGGGAATGGTGAATTCCGGGCGCAGGCAGAGGCTGGCGCCGGTTTCGCTTTCCGTCATGAAGATACGCCGGCGAAGATCTTCGCCGGCGATATCGAGAAAGGGTTCGGCCGGCTGGATGACCGGCGTGTCGATGCGTTCCGCCTTGCGGGCGGAAAACTCGTCCAGAAGCTCGCCGGAGAAATCAGGAAGGTTGATAAGGGCCATATCAGCCCGCCCTCTTCCGGTCCTCCGCCTGGGCGGCGAGGATTTCCTTCACCTTGGCGATGAGGTCGGCTTCCGCAACGGTTTCCTGCGCGACACGCGCTTCGCGCCAAGTCGTGTTGTCCTCGATCTCGCCCGACAGGCGCTTGCCCTCGATCAGGTCCTTGATCTGCACAACACCCTGCGCACGCTCGTCGCCACCCTGGATGATGGCGATCGGGCAGCCGCGGCGGTCGGCGTATTTCAGCTGGTTGCCGAACTTCTTCCAGTTGCCCTGGAACATTTCGGCGCGGATACCGGCGGCGCGAAGTTCCTGCGTGAAGCGCTGGTAGCGGCCCATGGCCTCGACATCGCCATCCATCACGGTGACGAGAACAGGCTCGATAATGTCCTGCTGGCCGAGTTTGCCGAGGTTCTTCAGCGCCGTCATCAGGCGCGAGACGCCGATGGAAAAGCCGGTTGCCGGAACCGGCTGGCCCATGAAGCGGGAGACGAGACCGTCATAACGGCCGCCGCCGCCGACGGAACCGAAGACGACCTTCTCGCCCTTTTCGTTGGTGACGTCGAAGAGCAGTTCGGCCTCATAGACCGGACCGGTATAATATTCGAGGCCGCGCACGACGGAGGGATCGATCTTGATACGGTCCGACTGATAACCGGCGCTGGTGACGAGCGCGCCGATAAAATTCAGCTCCTCGACGCCTTCGACACCCTTGCTTGTGCCGGCGACCAGCTCGGCGAGCTGGGCCGCACTTTCGGCATAATCCTTGATGCCGACGAAGAAGAGAACCTTCTCGATCTGGCTCTGGTCGAGGCCCGCACCCTTGGTGAAGTCGCCTGACTCATCCTTGCGGCCGGGGCCGAGAAGCAGGGCCACACCTTCGGGGCCGAATTTGTCGAGCTTATCGATGGCGCGCAGCACGTTGAGGCGCTGGCCGGCCTTGTCGTCGCCGCCGAGGCCGATCGCTTCCAGCACGCCGTCCAGAACCTTGCGGTTGTTGACGCGGATGACATAGTCGCCGCGTTTGATGCCGAGGGCTTCCAGCGTATCGGACATCATCATGCACATTTCGGCATCGGCCTGGACGCCCGGTGCGCCGACTGTATCGGCATCGAACTGCATGAACTGGCGGAAACGGCCCGGACCCGGCTTCTCGTTGCGGAAGACGTAACCGGCACGATAGGTGCGGTAGGGAAGCTGGATCTCGTTGAAATTCTCGGCGACATGGCGGGCAAGCGGCGCCGTCAGGTCGTAGCGCAGCGACATCCACTGCTCGTCATCATCCTGCAGCGAGAAGACGCCCTCGTTCGGGCGGTCGCTGTCGGGCAGGAACTTGCCGAGCGCATCGGTATATTCAAGCAGCGGCGTTTCGACCGGATCGAAACCATAATGCTCGTAGACCTCGCGGATCTTCGCAGTCATTTCGTTGACGGCGCGGAGATCGGCTGCGGAGCGGTCGACAAAGCCGCGCGGAAGGCGGGCCTTGAGCTTTTGCGGTTTCTTCTGCTTGTCGTTCATTTCGGGGGATTTCCACATATGTGACAGTGGCGGTTTCCTAGCGGATTGGGCGGGGAGCGGCAAGGGCAAGGGCCTTGATCTGGCGCCCAGAATCGATGGATCGATGCGGAAAGACCTGTCGTCAGGATATCGCCATGATCGCGGAAGCGCTTCAATATCTCGCCACAGCAGCGCTTACGGGCAGCGCGCACCGCCGCTTCGTGCGCTATTCAGTCAATCTCTGGTCGCGCGCTGGCCGCTGCAGCCGGGATTGGGCAGCCCATGAGGCCAACAGCAAGGAGGCCATTTCCACCGCGATATCAGGCCTCACGCAGCAGCGGACCGCTGTCGTGCTCGGCTCCGGATTGCTCCGAGACGTGCCGATCGAGCAACTGGCCGCGAGCTTCGATACGGTGGTTCTCGTCGACCTCGTGCATCTGGCGTCCGTGCGCCTGCGGCTGAAGGGCAAGCGCTATCGGAACGTGCGGCTGATCGAACGCGACCTCTCGGGCTATGATGACCTGGAGGCAGGGCGAAAGCCCGAGCCGCTCGGCTTCCTCAGAAGCGTGCCCTATCTCGATTTCGTCGTGTCCGCCAACCTGCTCTCGCAGATCGGGCGGGGCGTCAAACGGCGATACGAGGCCGAAGCCTCTCCCGGAATGCCGGCGGATACAGTGGAACGACTGATCGCGGCCCATATTCATGGACTGGCCGACCTGCCCTGCCGGACCTGTCTGGTCACCGATATCTCCTACGCCGTCATCGATCGCACCGGCAAGGTGCATGAGGAAGCCGATCTGCTGCACGGCGCTAAGCCACCTCAAGGGAAAGCCGGCTGGGACTGGCCCGTCGCGCCATTCGGCGAGGAGAGCCGCGACTACCAGATCGTGCACAAGGTCATTGCCGCCTGATCAGGCCGCTTGGCTTTTCGCCTGCAGCTGCCTATGTTTCTCCCATGCGCGCTTTCGCCCTCATAACGATGTTCTTCGGCTGGCTGGTCTACAGCACCATGTCCGCATGGGCGGGTTGCCCGACCTGCGCGTCGATGAACATGGCGGTTCAGGCCGAAATCGGCGCGGCGCATCTCCACACCGATGGCATGGACATGGGCGGCATGATGTCGAAGAGCGACATGGCCGCCAAAAACAATTCCGCAAAAGATCCTTGCGCCACGGGTGCCGCCCATATGCCGCTCTGCGCCGCCTGCATGGTGATGCCGCCGGCCTATTTCATTGCCGATGACGGCAAGGCGGCTTTTGCCTATCCGGCTCCGGCGCTCGACCGGGCATTGAGGGACAACAGGCCCGCGCCTCAGGCGCCGCCTCCCCGCTTGATCTGACCAATACTTTGCAGAAAGGCAGCTGCTGGCTGTCACCGGAACCTATTGTCAGACAGAGGAAGGAATACTCATGTCTCTGAAAATTATCACCCTTTCCGCACTCGTCGCCTTGGCGGCGCCGGCCTTTGCCGAAGATATGTCAACGATGGACATGTCCAAGCACATGGGTGGCCATGGTCCATCCAGCCAGGCCTTCACAGAGGCCAATGACAGGATGCACAAGGACATGACGATCAAACTGAGCGGCGATACCGATGTGGATTTCGTCCGCAGCATGATCCCGCACCATCAGGGCGCGATCGACATGGCGAAGATCGAGCTGCAATACGGAAAGGATCCCGAGATCCGCAAGCTCGCCGAAGACGTCATCAAGGCACAGGAGGCAGAAATCGCCGAAATGAACGCCTGGCTGAAGAAGCACGCCAAGTAAGCGCGCGAGGAATGCGAGGGCCGCCGTCGGAAGCGGCGGCCCTTTTGTTCCGGCCTGTTTTATTAGGCCTTGGGCTCGAAATCGACCGGCCGGCGGCCGGCGGCCTGGCGGGAAAGCATCCAGCCCGGATATTCCGAAGCGAGCGCGCTGACCTCGTCGAGGCGCTTGATGTCCTCACCATCGAGCTTCAGCTTGACGGCTGCGAGGTTCTGGTCGAGTTGGTCGACACGCTTGGCGCCGATGATCACGGTCGTCACGAAGGGCTTGGCAAGAATATAGGCAAGCGCCACGGTGGCGACACTCACGCCATGCTTTTGAGCGATTTCGCGCATGACGGCGACACAGGCCCAGGCCCGGTCCTTGTCGACAGGCGGAAAATCGAAATTGGCGCGGCGTCCTTCGCCATTGCCCGGTGCGCCCGGACCATATTTGCCCGAGAGGAGGCCGCCGGCGAGCGGCGACCAGACCATGAGGCCGAGCTTTTCTTCCTGCAGCAGCGGCACGATATCGCGTTCGAGGTCGCGGCCCGCAATCGAATAATAGGCCTGGACGGTTTCGAAACGCGCATAATCCTTGCGCTCGGAAATGCCGAGCGCCTTGGCGATGCGCCAAGCCTGCCAGTTGGACACGCCGACGTAACGCACAAGCCCACGGGACACGAGATCGTCGAGAGCGCGCAATGTCTCGTCGATCGGGGTAACCGGATCGGTGGCATGGATCTGGTAGAGATCGATATGGTCCGTCTGCAAGCGCTTCAGGCTCGCCTCGACGGAATCCATGATGTGGCCGCGCGAGGCGCCACGATCGTTCGGCTTGTCGCCCATGACGCCATAGACCTTGGTGGCGATGACGACATCCTTGCGCGGAACACCGAGGTTCTTCAGCGCCTGGCCGAGCAGCCGCTCGGATTCACCGAAGGAATAGACGTCTGCGGTGTCAATGAAATTGACGCCTGCATCCAGCGAACGCTGGACGATCTCATCGGCCGCCTTCTGGTCAACATCGGCTATGGCGCCCCAGGGGGTCCCTTCCTTGGCCTCCCCGAATGTCATGGTGCCAAGGCAGATTTCAGATACGAAAAGTCCTGTATTTCCGAGTTGATTGTAACGCATGTCGAGAAATTCCCTTGTGTCTGCCGCGATAGGGGCTTGCGGACTGCTGAACTCTATTTTTGATTATTGGCCTGCGCGCAGCAGGAACAGCCGGGGCTGGCTGCAAGGTGAGGCATTTTTCATCTAGGTCGCCGACCCGCGTTTTTCAACGGAGCCCGGCTCTGTCCAGCGCTGCGGCTACGCCCTTGTCTCGACACAGGCGAGGAATAAATTGCTTCTCGTATTTCTAGAGGGCGCATTTCAAGAGGTGCGCATATGACCGCCCGACCATTGACGACGATCGGCTTCGATGCCGACGACACACTCTGGCAGAACGAACATTATTACAGGCTGACGGAAGAGCATTTTACCAGACTTCTTGCCGATTTCGCCGACGGCGTGAAGATTTCCGAACGGCTTCTCGAGGCGGAGAAACGCAACCTTGCCCATTACGGCTTCGGCATCAAAGGCTTCACGCTATCGATGATCGAGACGGCGATCGAGGTCACCGAAGGCAAGGTGCCGTCGAGCGTGATTGCCAAGATCCTCGATACCGGGCGCGACCTTCTGTCCCATCCGGTCGAAACCCTGCCGCATGTGCGCGATACGCTGGAAACGCTCGCCGGAAAATATCTGCTGGTCTTGATCACCAAGGGCGACCTCTTCGACCAGGAGCGCAAGCTCGCCCAGTCCGGGCTTGGCGATTATTTCGATGCTGTCGAGATCGTCTCAGACAAGACGGCTGTCACCTATCGGCGCATCTTTTCCAAGGTCGGCGATGGGCCGGAGCGAGCGATGATGGTCGGCAATTCGCTGAAGTCCGATATCGTCCCGGCCATCGCCGCCGGCAGCTACGGGGTCTTCGTTCCGCACGAACTGACCTGGGTGCTCGAGCATATCGAGGAACCGAAAGAAGCGCCGCGCTTCCGCAAGATCGTCCATCTTGGCGAACTGCACGGGCTGATCGACGGTCTCGGCTGAAGCAGCTTTTGCTTTAACTACTTTCGTTTCGGAAAGAGCGACGGCTGCTCCGGCTGTTCGGTCGCCGGCTTGGCCGGTTGCGGGGCGGCCGCGAGCGGCTCGATCAGAATGCTGTAAGGCGCGCCCAGCCCGCGCCGCGGCGAAACCTTGGAATAGTAGGGACGCAGCAGCCACGTGGCGTTTTCCTTGACCGTCGTCTCATAGCTGGTGCCATCCTCGTCCGTGCCGAAGAAGGCCTCGTCATCGGGCTTCGACAGGTCGAAGATCGCCAGAAAAGCAAATTTGCTTTTCGTCTCGAAGCTGATCTTCACATGCTGGCCGGCACGCACCGGAAGAGTATAGACATCGCTATTGCCGAACTTGGTCCAGCCCTTCAGCTGCATGGTTACGGCCGGGAACTGCAGCTTTTCCAGCTTCTCGCCGGGATCGAGTTGCGGCGTCTGCGCAAGGGCAGCCGGAGCGAAGAGAAAAAGCGCTGCGGCAAGGGTGGCAATTGACTTGATCGGCGATTTCATGGGCGCACCAATGCTGCGCGCATCGCCTCCACTTCGGCGCGGCAGAAGCAGCCTTCGAGATGATCGTTAACGAGACCCATTGCCTGCATGAAAGCATAAACTGTGGTCGGTCCAACAAAGGTCCAGCCGCGCTTCTTCAAATCCTTGGATATCCTGACAGACGTCGCCGTTGTCGGATTGGCAACGATATGTTCCCGATCAACCACGGCTGGCCGATCTTCTGCGCGCGGCTCGTAACTCCAGAAATAGCGGGCCAGAGAGCCGAATTCGCCTCTGAGATCAATCGCACGCCGCGCGTTGTTGATCGTGGAGACGATCTTGCCGCGGTGACGGATGATGCCGGCATCGGCAAGGCAGCGGGCGATATCCTCGTCGCCGAAGCGTGCCACTTTCTCGAAATCGAAACCGGCGAAGGCAGCGCGGAAATTTTCCCGTTTGCGCAGGATCGTCAGCCAGGAAAGACCGGACTGGAAACCTTCGAGACAGATCTTCTCGAAGAGCCTGATGTCATCGGTCACAGGCCTGCCCCATTCCTGATCGTGGTAACGCAGATAGTCAGGGAGATTCGCGTGCCAATGGCAGCGGCTCTTGCCATCCTCGCCGATGATGATGCCGGTTTCGCTCATGCTTTTATCTCTTTTTGCGGCTTCGAATCCGGCTTTACCATTTGCAAACCTTCTTTCCAAACCGAACGATAACCCTGACGAAAAGTTTATCCGGTCCTTCGTCTTTTAATGAATCCACATTTACCATTCGCTGGCTGACGCGGTGGCAGCATGACCGCAGGCGGACAATTTCGCCAGCGCATTTTCGGTCATTTGTAGAGAGTTCGTCCGATGATGAAACCCCTTGTTCTTGCCGCAGCCATGCTCGGCATTCTGTCCACGGCCGCCCTTGCAGACGACCGCTATGCTTCCCGTCCACCCGTGGTGCTGAGCCCTGACTTGACCGCCCCCTGGATCAATCAGCTCGGCGGCGGCCGGGTCCGTCCCGTCGTTTACCAGCGTCCCGTCGTCTATCAGCAGCGCGGCCTTTTCCAGCAGCGCCGGACATACATCCAGCGCGCGCCTCAGCCGGCGCCGCAAACCGTTTCGGCCGTCCGTCCCGGTATTCCCGTCATCCGCGGGCAGGTCGAGCCGCAGTTCCTGCCGCAGATCGTCGATTACGATAACAAGGAAAGACCCGGCACGATCATCATCGATACCAATAATCGCTTCCTCTATCTCGTGATGGATGGGGGCAAGGCGCGCCGCTACGGCGTCGGCGTCGGCAAGCCCGGCTTTGAATGGGCAGGCGCCCACAAGATTACCCGCAAGTCGGAGTGGCCGGACTGGACCCCGCCTTCGGAAATGGTGAGCCGTGAAGCCGCCAAGGGCCATTATCTTCCCGCTCGCATGGATGGTGGGCCGGAAAATCCGCTCGGTGCTCGCGCCATGTATCTCGGCTCCACTCTCTACCGCATTCACGGCACAAACGCGCCCTGGACGATCGGCAGCGCCGTCTCCTCCGGCTGCATCCGCATGCGCAACGAGGACGTGGTCGACCTTTTCGACCGCGTCAATGTCGGCACCCGCGTCATCGTGATGTAATGACCAAATAACACCGGCGGGCGACAAGAACAGCCGTCCGCCGGATAACAAAAAACCGTGTCCCTCGCCTCTCCGACTTGAAATTCAAACCGATTTGACTAGCCTCTACGCAGTCCTGAAGGAGAGGGTATCGAATATGAAGCAATTTCTGAGGCTCGCAGCGGCGGCGGCCGTTGCGTTGTCCTGTACGGTTGTGACCGTCAGCGCTGAACCGGTCATGACGGCAACGGACGCCGTGCGTGGCGTCAAGCAGACCCGCGAGATCAAGCCGCAGTTCCGCAAGCGCGTGGTTCGTCTATCCACCAGCGAGAAGCCCGGCACGATCATCGTCGATACGAACAACAAGTTCCTTTACCTCGTGGAAGGCAACAACCGCGCCACGCGCTATGGCATCGGCGTCGGCCGTGATGGTTTCGGCTGGTCGGGTGTGGTCACGGTCGGCCGCATGTCGGAATGGCCGAGCTGGACACCGCCGGCGGAGATGCGCGCCCGCGAGGCCCGCGAAGGCCACAATCTTCCCGCCGTCCAGCCCGGCGGCCCGGACAATCCGCTCGGTGCACGCGCCATGTATCTCTACAAGGGCGGCCGCGACACGATCTTCCGCATTCACGGCACCAACCAGCCCTGGACGATCGGCCTCAACATGTCCTCCGGCTGCATCCGCATGATGAATGACGACGTTTCGCACCTTTACAGCCGCGTTTCCGTCGGCACCAAGGTCATCGTCGTCGGCCCCGGCAACAAGCAGGGCAACGTCGCCTTCCAGGACAAGGGTATCGACATTCTGCGGACCATGTTTGGCGGTTGAGCAACACATTCAATAAAAATAAAGGCGCACCCGGTGCGCCTTTTTCTCCTTTAAGATTGTGACACAGAACTCTGCCACAGAATTGAACCGATAACCTTTCTGGTATTTCGGGGATATTCAATGGCATATGCATTGCGTCTTTCCACCTCGCTCGTGGCCACCTCGCTTCTGGCCCCCTCGCTTCTGGCAGGCCTTGCGTTTTCCGCTCTCGCATCGATGGCCGGCACGGCTTCGGCTGAAGATCTGGAATTTTCCATCTATGGCGGTTACCAGACGGCACCGCATAGCCATATCGATGTATCCGATGGCACCTCCTTCAGCGCCGGCTGGGAAGGCAAGTCGTTCGGCAGCCCGCCTTACTACGGCGGTCGCGTCACCTGGTGGCTGGGCGATTTCAATCTGCCGAACTGGGGCGTGTCTCTCGACTACACCCATGACAAGGTTTATGCCGACGACGAGACCATGGCGCGTTCACCGGGCTGGACGCATTTCGAATTCACCGACGGCCTGAATCTCCTGACGGTCAACGGCCTCTATCGCTTCAAGGACCCGGCTCGCCGCTGGACCCCCTATCTTGGCGCCGGCGTCGGCGTGAACATTCCGCATGTCGAAGTCACCCGTCCCCAGGGCACGACCTTCGACTACGAATTCGGCGGCGTAACCTTCCAGGCGCAGGCCGGCGTCGACTTCCGCGTCACCGACAACTGGTCGACCTTCGTGGAATACAAGGGTACCTATTCGCGCGTCGATGTTCCGATCGATAGCGGCGACCGCCTGAAGACGAACATCGTCACCAACGCGGTCAATGTCGGTATCTCCTATCACTGGTGATCCGGAGCAATTCCAGCAAAAGTGTCAGCGGTTTCGCTGGAATTGCGTCAAACGGAGAGAGGTCCGGGACTATTTCTTGCCGCAGCTCACCTTGCCTTCGACGACGAAGAAGCTTGTGCTGCCTTCGATCCGCAAGCTGTAGGTGCCGCCGAAATCCGGCGAGGTCTTGCCGTGCTGGCTTGCGAGAACCGCGAGATCCAGTGACTCGCTTTCGGCGTCGGCCCCTTCTGTCGTGAAGACTTCCAGGCGCAGATCGCCATCACGCGACCAGCGGTTCGTCAAATCCTTCGATTCGAGGATCCGCTTGCCGAAATTCTTGGATTTATTGTCGTCCTTGAGCATCAGCGCACCGCGGAAATGGATCAGCTGATGGCCGCCTCCATCTTCAAAAGCGCTTTCGAGCGTGAAGCGCACATCCTTGTCGTCTGCAGAACAGAAATAGCGGCCGTCTGCGTGCGCCGCACCAGCCGCGCCGAGCAATACGGCAAGCACCATCAATCCACGCCACATAGCCAGAACTCCTGAGATCGGCCCACGAAATCGGCCAATGAATCGGTGTATTCAGGCTAGCGGCAAATCCCTTAATTTTTCAGGCACAGCACCACCGTACGCCCAGTCCAGAAGCTCGACAGTGTGCAGGATCGGTATTGATGTGCCCGACCTGATCTGGGTGATACAGCCAATATTGCCCGTGGCGATGATATCCGGTTTCGTCGCTTCGATATTCCTGACCTTGCGGTCCCTAAGGCTTGCGGAAATATCCGGCTGCAGAATGTTGTAGGTGCCGGCGGAGCCGCAGCAGAGATGGCCTTCGGCCGGATCGCGAACGGTGAAACCGGCCGCCTTCAGCAGGTGCTTCGGCGCGGTGGTGATCTTCTGGCCATGCTGCATCGAACAGGCTGAATGATAGGCAACCGTAATGCCTTTTGGCGTGTGAGCGGGCAGTTCGAGGCCGGCCAGATATTCGGTGATGTCCTTCGCAAGCGCCGACACGCGCGCCGCCTTGCCGGCATAGGCAGGGTCGAGGCGCAGCATGTGACCGTAATCCTTGATCGTCGTGCCGCAGCCGGAGGCGGTGATGATGATCGCGTCGAGGCCGCCAGCCTCGATCTCGCGGATCCAGACATCGATATTGGAACGCGCCGAGGCGAGCGCCTGTTCTTCGCGGCCCATGTGGTGAACCAGGGCGCCGCAGCAAGCCTCGCCTTCCGGCACGACGACCTCGACGCCCAGGCGCGTCAGCAGCCGAATGGTTGCCTCGTTGATGGCGGGATCGAGAACAGGTTGCGCGCAACCTGTCAGGATCGCGACGCGGCCGTGACGCTCGGTCTGAGGCTGATGACGACCGGGCCGGGCGAAAGGCGATTGTGCCGGAACGCTTGACGGCGCAAGCGCCAGCATGGCTGCAAAAGGCTTCCGCGCCTCGCCGCGCAGCATGCCGGCAAACGGACGGCCGATGCGGGCAAGCGCAAGGGCCGCGCGAAAGCGACCGGGATAGGGTAGCACCGCCGCCAGAATGGCGCGCGTCAGCCGGTTCATGACCGGCCGCTTATAGGTCTTCTCGATGTGAGCCCGCGCATGGTCGACCAGATGCATGTAGTCGACGCCGGAGGGACAGGTGGTGGTGCAGGCAAGGCAGGAAAGACAGCGGTCGATATGGGTGACGACCTCGGTATCGGCCGCACGGTCGTTCTCCAGCATGTCCTTGATCAGATAGATGCGTCCGCGCGGGCTGTCGAGCTCGTTGCCGAGGGTGACATAGGTCGGACAGGTAGCGGTGCAGAAACCGCAATGGACGCATTTGCGCAGGATCTGCTCGGATTCGGCCACATGCGGATCGGCAAGCTGGGCGAGAGTGAAGTTGGTCTGCATTTCAGTGTCTCGCCATCTTGCCCGGATTAAGTATCCCCGCCGGGTCGAAGCTTTCTTTCACCCGACGCGACAGCAAGGCCACGGCCTCTTCCTCGGGATGGAAGGCCGATATCGCGGCTCTCGCACCGGCCGGGGCGCGGATCAGCGTCGTGTGGCCACCGCCGAGCGCCTTGACGAAACGGCGGAGGAGATCGGCCTCGGGATCGGCCTCCATGCGCATCCAGACGAGCCCCCCCTGCCAGTCGTAGAACGCATCGACCCCAGCTTCGAGCCTTAACGCCGCGACCAGCTGGTGGCCGATATCAGGTGCGACCGACACGCGCCAGACAGGTCGCTGCGTTTGATCGGCATAGGGGGCGACATCACGGATTTCCTGCCAGAGCTGACGGCTCGCCGTCTGCCCGAGCCTTGCGGCGTGGCCGAAGGGCACCATGGCCGACAGGAGCTTGTCCGCCCGCGCGTCTACAGAACCAGGCAGGCCCTCGATGCGCAGCACTGTTGCCTCTCCCTCCGGCAACTCGCCGCCGAGGAATTTCCAGGTGACGGTCAAGGGTAGATGAGCAGCGCCCGAGACTTCCATGGGCAGGGCCATGGCTGCCGCCATCGCATTTGCGGCTTCGGCATCATTGAGGCCGGAGATGACGACGGTTTCCTCGGCCTTGGGGCGTGGCGGCACGCGGAAGGTCACTTCAGTGAGGAAACCGAGCGTGCCGTGCGAGCCGGAAAGCAGCTTCACCAGGTCGAGGCCGGTGACATTCTTCATTACGCGGCCGCCGGCCTTGACGATCTCGCCCTTGCCATTGACGAAACGGATGCCGAGCAGGCTGTCGCGCGCCGCTCCCGCCACGAGCCGGCGCGGACCTGAGACATTGGCGGCAAAGACGCCGCCGATCGTCGGTTCGCCCGACGTGCCCATCAGGGCGCGGTGGTCCATGGGCTCGAAGGCCATCATCTGGCCGTTTTCGGCAAGGGCCGCCTCGACCTCGGCGATCGGCGTGCCCGCTCTTGCTGTCATCACCATCTCGCCGGGATTATAGGCGACGATGCCGGAGAGGGCGATCGAGCGCATGCGGGCCTCCGCCTCGACTGCATTGCCGAAACCCGAGCGCGTATCGCCGCCGCTGATGGCAAGCGCCCTACCCTCTTGCGCATGCGCGCGGATGATGGCCGCAGCTTCCTCTTCGCTTGCCGGCACCAGATCGATCATGCGGCCGAACGCCCCTCGAGCGGGAAGACTTTTGACGGGTTCAGCAGCCATTGCGGATCGAAGGCTGATCGCGCTGCCATCTGCTGGGCGAGATCGACATCGGAATATTGATGGCGCATCAGGTCGCGTTTTTCGATGCCGACGCCATGTTCGCCGGTCAGGCAACCACCGGCATCGACGCAGAGCCTGAGGATATCGTTGCCGGCCGCTTCGGCCCTGGCGGCATCCTCGGGATCATTGGCATTGAAGAGGATCAGCGGGTGCATATTGCCATCGCCGGCATGGAAGACATTGGCGACGCGCAGGCCATAAGAGGCAACGATTTCCGAGGTGCGCTGCAGCACGAAAGACAGTTGGCTCAGGGGCACGGTGCCATCCATGCAGATGTAATCGGCAATGCGACCGGTGGCGCCGAAGGCCGACTTGCGTCCCTTCCAGATCAACGCCGCTTCGGTGGCCGACTGGCATTCGCGCACGGTCCTGACGCCGTGTTTGCGAGCGATCTCCACGATGCTTTTCAGCATATCGTCCATTTCCGCTTCCGATCCCTCGACCTCAACGATCAAGAGCGCGCCGACATCGAGGGGATAGCCGGCGTGGGCGAAGGCTTCGCAGATCTCGATCGCCGGCTTGTCCATGAATTCGATGGCGACGGGGATGATGCCAGCGGCGATGACATCGGCGACACAGCGGCCGGCCTCTTCCGAGCTTTCGAAACCGAACAGCACAGGACGGGCGCCCTCCGGCTTGGCGATCAGGCGCACCGTCGCTTCCGTGACGATGCCGAGCTGGCCCTCATGGCCACAGACCAGGCCGAGCAGATCGTAGCCTGCGGCATCGAGCGCCTTGCCGCCGAGTTCGATGACCGTGCCATCGGTCAGCACCATCTTGACGCCGAGCAGGTTGTTGGTCGTGACACCGTATTTCAGACAGTGCGCACCACCGGAATTCATGCCGATATTGCCGCCAATCGTGCAGGCAAGCTGCGAGCTCGGATCAGGCGCATAGAAGAAACCGTCCGCCGAGACTGCTTCGGAGATATTGAGATTGGTCACACCGGCCTGAACGACAGCGCAGCGGTTGGCAAAATCGACTTCGAGGATGCGGTTCATCTTCGACAGGCCGAGCACGACGGCATCTTCCTGCGGGATGGCGCCGCCCGAGAGTGAGGTGCCGGCGCCGCGCGGGACGACCGGGATGCCATAGCGATGACAGTATTTCATCACGGCCGCCACTTCCGCGGTCGAACGCGGCAAGGCAACGGCGAGCGGCAGGCGGCGATAGGAGACGAAAGCATCCGTCTCGAAAGGCACGAGTTCGCGCGCTTCGTGGATCAGGCATTCCCGCGGCAGGAGATCGACGAGATCGGCAACGATTTCCTTGCGGCGCGCCAGAACGTCAGGACGCGGAGCGAGGAACGAAATGGCGTCGGACATGGCGTTCTCCCTCGGCCAACATGACGGAAACCGGTGACAAATCCTCCCTGCAACCGGTTCTTTCGGCTTAGCACTTTCCCGATACTGGCGCAAATGTTAAGCACTTATGCCAAAAGGGAAAAAGTTATAAAAGCTTATGACCAATCTGGGTGATCTCGAAATCTTTGCCAAGGTCGTTTCAACCGGCAGCATGTCGCTCGCCGGCCGCGCGCTCGGCTTTTCCCCTGCTGTCGTTTCCAAGCGCATCAAGCGGCTGGAGGACCGGTTGGGCACGCGGCTTTTGCAACGTACGACGCGACAGATTTCGCTGACTGAAGCCGGCCAGGGTTTCTACGACCGCGTCCTCGGCATTCTGGCGGGGCTGGAGGAAGCAGAATTCTATATATCCGGCCGCTCGGCGCAGATGCACGGCACGCTGAAAATTTCCGCCCCCACTTCCTTCGGCCGCATGCATATCGCGCCATATCTGAAAGCCTTCATGGAGGCGCATCCGGAGCTGGCGATCAATCTGGTGCTGACCGATGAATTCAGCGACATCGTCGGCGGCGGCTTCGATCTCGCCATCCGGATCGCGGAACTCACCGATTCCAGTCTCGTGGCGCGGCGGCTGGCCCCTGTGCGCCGCGTGCTCTGCGCCTCGCCCGACTACATCGCCGCTCATGGCATGCCCAAACATATCGAAGAGCTGAAGCAGCACCGCTGTCTGCCCGCCCATAACAATGACGTCTGGCGGCTGGATGGACCGGACGGCGCCTTCAGCCTGCGGCCCGAGGGCATGCTGATCACCAATTCCAGCGAAGTGATCCGCGAAACTGTCATTGCCGGGCTCGGCATTGCGCTGCGCTCCACATGGGATATCGGCGAAGAGCTGAAAAACGGCAAGCTCATACAGGTGCTGCCGGCCTACGAGGGCTCGCACAATGTGACCCTCTCCGCAGTCTATCCGAGCCGCCAGTTTTTGCCGGCCAAGGTTCGGTTGTTCATCGATTTTCTGGCCGAGCTTTACGGTCCGGTCCCCTATTGGGAGCGCTGAAGCGGGCGACTATTGTGCCAGCCTCTCGATGACGAGATCGAGAAGCGCCCTCAGCCGCGCCAGCCGCTTCATATCGCGGTGATAACCAACCCAGGTATCGCGACCTGGCGGCGGCTCGCCGAGATCGACAGGTTCGATCGCCGGGATGGCGTCTCCAAGCGGGCGCGGCAGGACGGCAAGACCGGCGCCTCTGGCACAGAGTGTCGCCTGCACGTCGCGGTTATTGCTGCGCATGGCGATATCCGCCTTTGGCAACTGCCGCTGCAACCAGCCGACATCGGGCATGCCGCCGAAGGCCTCGTCCATTGTGACGAGCCGGGCGCCTTTACCATCGCCCGCCTCAGGATGCGGCAGACCGCGGCGGATATAGAGACCATAGTCGATATGCAGCAGCTTGCGGGATATGACCTCGGCCTCGGTGAAAGGCGCAATCCGGAAGACGATATCGGCTTCCCGGCGTGAGAGGCTGAGAAGCCGGCTGTCAGTCAGCAGTTCGATGACGACCTTGGGATAGGCAGCAGAGAACTCGGCAAGCACCGGTGAAAGAACATGGGCGCCGAACCAGTCCGACGAGGAAAGCCGCAGCAAGCCGTCGAGCTGCCTGCTCTGGCCGGCGAGCTCGCGCTCCAGCCCGAGTGCTTCCTCTTCCATGCGCTCGGCATGGGCGAAGACAGTCGTGCCTTCATCGGTCAGGACAAAACCGTCGGCTGTGCGCTGGAAGAGCGTCTGGCCAAGCGAGGTCTCAAGCGCTCGGAGACGGCGACCCATGGTGGGCTGCGTCAGCCCGAGGCTGCGCGCCGCGGCACCGAGTGTTCCGAGGCGTGCGATTGCGAGGAAGAGTTTGAGATCGCTCCATTCCAACAGCCTATCCTCAAACAAAATTGCATGATCTTCATTCTGTATCTTTCATTTTCATTCATAATTCAATGAGGCATTCTGCGTCCAACAAACCAAGGAGAGTTCCATGAGCACGATGAAAGCCGCGCTTATCGAGGCGCAGAATTCAGAATTCAAGATTGCCGATATCGCAAGGCCATCGCCCCAGGCCGGCCAGATCCTCGTCCGCATCAAGGCGGCCGCACTCAATCCGCTGGATCTGAAGATCCGGGCCGGCGAGGCCGCGCATGCCCGTCACCCCCTGCCCGCCATCCTCGGCATCGATATGGCAGGTATCGTGGAAACGGTCGGCCCAAGCGTCGAAGGCTTTCGCCCTGGTGACGAAGTCTATGGCATGACCGGTGGTGTCGGCGGCCTGCAGGGATCGCTTGCCGAATTTGCGGCCGTCGATGCCGATCTCGTGGCCCTCAAGCCGCGCAATCTCTCCATGCGTGAGGCAGCGGCCTTGCCGCTGATTGCAATTACCGCCTGGGAAGGCCTGGCGGAACGTACCCAGGTGAAAGCCGGACAAAAGGTGCTGGTCATCGGCGGTGGTGGCGGCGTCGGCCATATCGCCGTGCAGATGGCGGCTGCTGCCGGTGCCCAAGTCTTTGCCGTCGATGGCGGTTCGAAGGCCGAATATATCCGCAGCATCGGGGCAACGCCGATCGACCATGCCAAGGAGACTACGGAAGATTATGTTGCCCGGTACACCGACGGAAAAGGCTTCGACATCGTCTATGACACGATCGGTGGCAAGGGGCTCGACGCCGCCTTCCAGGCTGTCGCCAAGTTCGGCCATGTCGTCACCAGCCTGGGCTGGGGCACGCATTCGCTGGCACCATTGTCGTTCAAGGGCGCGACCTATTCCGGCGTGTTCACGCTGGCACCGCTGCTGACGGGTGAAGATCGCGCCCATCATGGCGAGATCCTGAAGCAGGTCGCATCACGCGTGGAAGCGGGCTCGCTGATGCCGAATCTCGACCGGCGGCAATTTGCGCTTGGAGACGTGGACGAAGCCTACCGGCTGCTCGAAAGCCGGCAGGCTGAAGGCAAGGTGGTCGTCGACATCTGACGATCACCGCAATTCCGGACGCAAAACCACGATGCACTTTTGCTGGAATTGCTAGCCTGGTTTTGACGCAATTCCGGACGCAAAACCACGATGCACTTTTGCTGGAATTGCTCTAGCGCGCCAGATCGAGATAGGCGCTCGCAACCATCGCATCGATATCCGCCGGAACCGGCACGATGCAGGATTCGGCGCCGACGCCACGCTTTGCGACCCGCTCCAGGCAGCGGGCCTGCAGGGTGAAGCCGAGGTCCATGGATTCCACGGAATTGCCAAGCGGACGCGGGCCGGCCAGGTTGGCCATATGACCGCCGCCGAGAACGTGGAATGACCTGCCGTTCTTGAGATGGAAGGTCTCGATGAAATCGGCATCGTAGCGATCGATATCAACGACATCGGGATGGCTGCGGAAGGCGGCCACATCGATCTCATGCGGGAAATGTCCGCCATTCATGAGGATTGCACCGTCCTTGATCAGCGCCAGATCGGCTGCTGTGACGATACCGGGGAAACCGGTAACGGTGGCGATCACGTCGGCCGAGCGGATCGCCTGTTCGCGGAGCGGCGTGATGAAACCGTCGAGATGCGCCTCGAGGCTGGTGACGGGATCGATATCGACGACGCTAACCGTCGAGAAGGCATTGCGGAAGGCAGTTGCCGTGCCCTTGCCGCAGGCGCCGTAACCGAAGACGGTCACGCGTTTGCCGTTGGTGGAGCGGTTGGTGAAGCGCATGTAGCTTTCGAACAGGCTCTGGCCGACGGCGTGCTTGTTTTCTGCGAATTGCTTGATCGGGCTATCATTGATGACGAGGATCGGCATGGCGAGCCTTTCGCGCATCGGCAGCAGGCGGGTTCGGCCAGATGTCGTTTCTTCGGTGCCGCCGAGCAGATTGGTATAGGGCTTGTCGGCGGCAATGGCGAAAAGATCGCCGCCATTGTCCAGCAGGAGATCGGGCTTCTCGGCAACGACGGCTTCAAGGCTCTGATGGTGGGCGACAGGATCGGTCGTCTGGGTTGCGAAGACGGTGATGCCTTGCGCGCGCAGGAATTCCACGGTTGCCGGCTGCGTACTATTCAGATTGCCGGTGCAGATCAGGCGCGCCCCTCCGGCCCGCAGTGTCGTCAGGAGAGCGACGGTCTTCGGCTCCAGATGGATGCCGGTGCCGATCGAAAGACCGGCAAAGGGGAGCGTCCTTTCGAATTCCGCAGCCGTTGCCTTCAGCAGGCGGCAGCTATTGCCGATCCAGTCTATGCGTGTCGCAGATTTTTCCATCTCATGCCCTTTCGTTCCCTCTGTTCTAGCGAGGCAAAGATAGGGCGGGCATGGAGATATTTCTGATGAAAGGGTAGAAAAACTGCCCTTTCAGGACACCCCGCCTGAGCCCAGCAGCCAGTTTCGGAGTGCCGCAATGGCCGGCCGTTTCGCGTCTGATGTCCGGCAGCAGAGGCTGTAGCCTGCCGGCCGCCGGATGAAGCCGTAAGGGGCGACCAGGATGCCGCGGTCGAGATCGTCTTCGATCGAGGCCTTCGGCGCCAACGCAACGCCGAGGCCGGCCCGGGCGGCGCCAACAGCCAGAAGAATATCTTCAAATTCCCGAAGACGGGAAAAGGCAACCGGCGGCGTGCCGCTTTCCGCAAACCATTCCGTCCAGAGTTTCGGCGCGCTGCGGCTGACGAGGATGTTGGATTGCGCCAAGGCCGCGACATCGTCTGCAAGTCTTGCGGCGATTGCAGGTGTTGCAACCGGGCCGAATTCATCCTCCATGAAGCGCGTCTCTGTGATACCGGCAGAGGATCTGATCTCGCCGCCCATGATCACGGCATCGAAATCCGGATGTTGCGACAAGGGTTCGACCACAGACATCGGCACAATATCGATCTCGATATCGCCAAGGCTTGCCTGCATGTCGCCCACCCGCGGCATCAGCCACCAGATAGCGAAAGCCGAGGGCACGCCGAGACGGATGCGCTGGCTGCCCGCCTCCTCGAACGCATCGGCAGCGCGCCTCAAGATGGTAAAGGCGGTTCCCGCTGCCTCGGCAAAGGCACGCGCCTTTTCGGTCGGAACCAGTCTGCGGCCGTCGCGCACGAAGAGCTTGCTGCCGAGATGATCTTCCAGCGTCGATATCTGCTGGCGCACGGCGCCGCGCACCACACCCAGCTCTTCGGCAGCCTTCAGAATGCTGCCGTGGCGACAAACGGCTTCAAAGGCGCGGATCGCATTAAGGGGCGGAAGTCGCATGGTTACCACACTTCGAAAAATACCGTGGAACAAATGGGCGCGGCATTGATTGGGATGCCGGACAGGCCCATATTGTACAGCTGTGCAAGACGACGCATTCGGGACAGAAAATGGCGGAATTTCCAAACCTGCCCGGCTTCGATTTTTTCTATGTAAGATGAAATAAATCGCGTCCCGGTTCGTTTTGCACGTATGGATCGCGCAAGCTTTTCATACCATGCTAATATAATAACGACTCAGCTCGACGATCTAAAGGTGACCCGACAATTGACTCTTCTTGCCCGCCTGGCTTCCGATGTGCAACTCATGTTTCGGCGTCCGCCGCGACAGCAGTATGCTGCACTCTGTTACCGGGTCAAGAAGAAGACCGGCAATCTCGAAGTTCTGCTGATGACCAGCCGCGACACCGGTCGCTGGGTAATCCCCAAGGGCTGGCCGATGGCGCGTAAATGCGCCTATGAGGTGGCAGCCCAGGAAGCCTTCGAGGAGGCTGGCGTGCACGGCACGGTGGAGATGGAATCCCTCGGTTATTACACGTACCGCAAGGTTCTGCGCGACGGCCTGAAAGTGACCTGCAAGGTGCAGGTCTATGCTCTCGAAACGACGAACGTGGCGAAGAACTTCAAGGAAAAGGGCGAGCGCGTCGTCGAGTGGGTTTCCTGCGATGAAGCGGTGAAGCGCGTCCAGGAGCCCGAACTGCGCAATCTCTTTCTCGCCTTCAAGCAGCGCATGACCGAGCGCCTTTCCGACGGCATTTCGAAACAAATTCCGGCAGAATAAGTCTTGCCATCTTGTGCGGCTAGAAAAGGCAGCGCAAAAGCAGGACTTGGCCAGGAAACAGAATGCCGCAACGCAACCCCGTCCTTACGAAACGCACGCTTGATAAGGATCTCGACAAGGTTACCCATGTCGAGGATGCGACCAAATATGTCTCGCGACGGCTGGTGGCACCGGGGCTTGGCCTGATCTTTCTCGGCCTGGCAATGCTTTTTGCCGGTGTCTATGTCTTCGACAGGCCGGGTGCGGTGCTTGTCATTGCGGCTGCAGCACTTGCCGCCTATATGGCGATGAATATCGGCGCCAACGACGTGACCAACAATGTGGGCGCAGCGGTCGGCGCACGCGCCATCACAATGAAACAGGCGCTCATCGTCGCCGCGATCTTCGAGGTGCTGGGCGCGACGATTGCCGGCGGCGAAGTCGTCAAGACGATTTCCTCAAGTATCGTCGATACGGTGCAAGTGCCGCAAGCAATGCTCGGCTGGATCATGATGGCGGCGCTCACGGCTGCCGCACTCTGGATCAACCTCGCCACTTGGATGAATGCGCCGGTTTCGACGACGCATGCGATTGTCGGCGCGGTGATCGGAGCAGGCGTGGGAGCGGTCGGATTAGAGCCGGTCAATTGGCGGGTGATGCTGGAAATCACCGCGAGCTGGGTGACATCGCCGCTGATCGGCGGGCTGATCGCTGCGGGGCTCCTTTATCTGGTCAAGACACTGATTGTCTATCGCGAGGACAAGATCGCCGCCGCCAGACAATGGGTGCCGGTCATGATCGCCGTGATGGCCGGCGGTTTCATGGCCTATATGGTGCTGCAGCTCGCGCCGCGGGAACGATATCCTTCACTGACGATCCTCCTGATCGGCATCGGGATCGGTCTTGTCAGTTGGCTGGCCGCTCGGCCGATCATCCAGCGGCAGGCAGAAAATCTCGAAAACCGCAACAGCTCGCTGCGCACACTGTTCCACTTTCCGCTGATCGGCTCGGCCGCCCTGCTTTCCTTCGCGCATGGCGCCAACGATGTGTCCAATGCGGTCGGCCCGCTTTCGGCGATCGTTCATTCGGCCGGTATTGCCGATAACAGCACGGTCGGCCATCCGCCACTCTGGGTGATGCTGATCGGCGCCCTTGGAATCTCGGTCGGTCTCCTGCTTTTCGGGCCGCGCCTCATCCGGCTTGTCGGCGAGGAGATCACCAAGCTCAATCCGACGCGCGCCTATTGCGTGGCGCTCTCGACCGCTTTCACCGTTATCGTCGCCTCATGGCTCGGCCTGCCTGTCAGTACGACCCATATCGCCGTCGGCTCGGTGTTCGGCGTCGGCTTTTTTCGCGAGTGGTACACGCGCCATTCGAAGCGACGTATCGAGTTCATACGTCGCAAGACCGAAAGCTTCGAGATCGACGAGCCGGAAGCGAATGTCCATGAAGCCCGGCGGCGCTATCTGGTCCGCCGGTCGCATTTCATGACGATCATCGGGGCGTGGGTGATCACCGTGCCGGTTTCAGCCGCGCTTGCGGCGGTGATTTATTGGGCTATGTTCGCGCTCTTCATGTGAATCAGGGTCTTAAGATGCGCGCCAATTTCCGCATGCAGCGGCTTTTCATCGATGCTCCCTTGTCAAGAGATGCCGCCGTCGAGGCCAATTCCGACCAGTTCAACTATCTCGCCAACGTGCTGCGTATGGAAGAGGGCGCGGAAATCCTGCTCTTTAACGGCCGCGATGGGGAGTGGAAGGCGAGCCTCTCGTTCCCGACCCGCAAGCGTATCCTGCTGACGGCGATAGAAGAGACCCGGCCGCAGCCTGCTCCTGCCGATCTTCACTATCTCTTTGCGCCGCTGAAGGTCGGCCGCATGGATTATCTGGTGCAGAAGGCAGTGGAAATGGGAGCCGGCCTGTTGCAGCCGGTCATGACCCAGCACGTGCAGGGCAAGATCACCAATCTCGACAAGATCCGCGCCAATGTCATCGAAGCGGCGGAACAGTGCGGCATTCTCGGCATTCCCGATGTAACCGAGCCCATGCGCCTTGCCGACCTGCTCGACCGCTGGCCTTCGGACCGGCGCATCATCTATTGCGACGAGGGCGATGCCGGACAGAACCCGCTGCCGCTGCTTACCAGGGTGGCGGAAAGGAAGCTCGCGCTGCTGGTCGGCCCGGAAGGCGGCTTCTCGGAAGAGGAACGGACGCGGCTGCGCAGCCTCGATTTCGTGACCGCTATTCCGCTCGGGCCGCGCATCCTGCGCGCCGACACGGCGGCTGTCGCAGCAATGGCGGTGATACAGGCCGCCATCGGTGACTGGAATTGACTACCCCATGCCGAATGCGCGGAAGTGCCGCTATTTTTTTGATGACTTGTTGAAACAATTTCACTTGCAACTTAGCTGGCTTGCGCACTAATCACCCTTCCAATTGCCCCGGCCCCGGCGCCTTCGAATACAGGTACTTTCATGGCTCGCGATACTACCGACCAGACGCCGATCTCTTCGGTTCAGGAGCTGACCGATTATCTCGCCGCCGGCAATAAGCCGAAGGAGCGTTTCCGCATCGGCACCGAGCATGAGAAGTTCGTCTTCTTCCGCAAGGACAACAGCCCGGTTCCCTATTTCGGCGAGGCCAGCATTTCGGCGCTCTTGAAAGGCCTGCAGGCCAAGAGCGGCTGGGAGCCGATACTGGACGGCGACAATATCATCGGCCTTGGCGAGCAGAGCGGCATGGGCGCCATCTCGATCGAGCCCGGCGGCCAGTTCGAGCTCTCGGGCGCCCCGCTCGAAAACATCCACCAGACCTGCAAGGAATCCAACCAGCATCTGGCGCAGGTGCGCGAGATCGCCGAGCCGATGGGCATCGGTTTCCTCGGGATCGGCGGCAGCCCGACATGGACCTATGCGGAAACCCCGCATATGCCCAAGTCTCGCTACGAGATCATGACCAGCTACATGCCTGAGGTCGGCACCCGCGGTCTCGACATGATGTACCGCACCTGCACGATCCAGGTGAATCTCGACTTCTCGTCGGAAGACGACATGCGCCGCAAGATGCGCGTGTCGATGAAGCTGCAGTCGCTGGCAACCGCGCTCTTCGCCTCTTCCCCCTTCACCGAAGGCAAGCCGAACGGTGCTCTTTCCTGGCGCGGCGATGTCTGGCGCGACGTGGACAACCAGCGCAGCGGCCTGCTCGACTTCACTTTCCGCGACGATTTCGGTTTCAAGGATTATGCCGAATGGGCGCTCGACGTGCCCATGTATTTCGTCATGCGCGACGGCCACTATCACCGGGCGACCCACGTCACGTTCCGCCAGTTCATGAACGGCGCGCTGAAGGGCGAAATCGCCGCGTACGAGCCGACGATGGGCGACTGGACGAACCATCTTTCGACGCTGTTTCCGGATGTACGCTTGAAGCGCTTCCTCGAAATGCGCGGTGCCGATGGCGGCCCATGGCGGCGCATCTGTGCCCTGCCGGCCTTCTGGGTCGGCCTGCTCTATGATGACACCGCTCTGCAGGCGGCCGACGAACTGACCAAAGACTGGGGCTTTGTGGAAGTGAACGCGCTGCGCAATATGGTGCCGGACGAAGGCCTCAAAGCCACCTTCCGCGGCCATGCGCTGATCGAGACGGCGCGTGAGGTCGTCAATATTTCCCGGGCCGGTCTCAAGGCGCGCAACAGGCTCAACGGCGACGGCGTCGACGAGAGCATCTTCCTGGCGCCGCTCGACGAGGTTCTCGCCAAGAAGGCGACGCTCGCGGAGGACCTGCTCGCGCTCTATCACGGCCGCTGGAACGGCTCTGTCGAGCCGGTCTTCCAGGAATATCAATACTAAGAGGCGATTGGCCCCTTCCAAAAAGCCGTTTGCGCATTCCCATTTCGAGCTATAGTGGCGCGAACATGCGCTGCGAATCTGGGAGAGGGACTTTCATGCTGCCGCTTTTCGACATGATGATGCAGGCGCAGAACGGCGCGGCGATGGATGCCATCGCCAAGCAGTACAACCTCGCACAAGAACAGGCGACGAAGGCGATGGCGGCGCTGATGCCGGCATTTTCCGCCGGCCTGAAGCGCAGCACCAGCAACCCCTATGATTTCGTCGGTCTCATGCAGGCGGTGGCATCCGGCAATTATGCCAGATATTTCGAGGACATGAGCAAGGCCTTCACCCCTGAAGGCATTTCCGACGGGAATAACGTCCTTTCACAGCTTTTTGGATCGAAGGAAGTCTCGCGCGCCATCGCCGCGCAGGCCGCGCAGATGACCGGCATCGGACAGGAGATCTACAAGCAGATGCTGCCGGTCATGGCCGGTACGTTGATGGGCGGGCTCTTCAAGCAATCGACGGGACAGATGGCCTCGCCGGTCAATCCCTTCGTCAATACCGCCATGGGCGAGACGATCCAGAAATGGCTTGAAAGCACCGGTTTTGCGCCGAAGCCGAAGGTCGCACCCGAACCCAGCATTTTCGATAATCCGTTCACCCAGGCCATGCAGCTGATGTTCAGCGTACCGAAGCCGGAACCTCAGCCGCAACCCGCCAATCCCTTCCTCGACAATCCCTTTGCCAAGGCATTCCAGGAGATGATGGCAGGGCTCCAGCAGCCGGCAGCCAAGGCTCCGGAACCGCCGAAGGACGCGCCGAAAGCCGGAAATGACAGCTATACCGAGATGCTGAACGCCATGTTCGACAGCGGTCTCGAAGTGCAGAGAAGCTATCAGAAGAGCCTCGAGGCGATCTTCGAGGCTTATCGGCCCCAACCTGCCGCCTCCCCCGAAGATCCCGCTTCCACAGGCGGCTCAACAGCGGGCAAGAAATAAAAAAACCCGGAGATGGCTTGGGAAAGCCGATCACCGGGTTAAGCAGCAGGGCTATTGGCTATCACCCTGCGGGGAAACGCGTGCATTCAGTCCCTGTAGGGGCGCATGACCGCAATATGCCAGCGGCGCTTGGCCGCCTGCGTCAGGTGCTCCGACGGATCTTCAAAGAAGGTCGAGGCGAGAAAAGCGGAGGTGACATCGGCCCGCGTCAGGCCGATATCCCGCAACTGATTGTCATCGAGCTCATGCAGCCCGTTCACCTGCGAGCGATTGCGCACAATGCGAAGGGCGTTTGCCAGCGGTGCAAGGCCAGCCATAAGACGTTGCATGAACGTCGGGGCGAGCTTGCCGCAGTCGAGTTCTAGTGTCTGTTCATGAGTGCGCATCGAACTCTCCTTTCTTCGGGGCGCAGAACAGCCCACCCCGCCTGCGAGGTCGTGCAGGAAGGGTCAAGCTGGTCACAGGCGGACAGGCAGGGTGTCTGTCCTTCACTTTGCTTGATTTGCATCCCGAAGATGCCAAAGAGCTATTGATCAGTCCAACGAATGTTTCTAATGATTAACATCAGAGATCTTTATGGGTGGATGGGATCATGGCGGCGCCTCTTGATATCGACCAGTTGCAGACCTTCATCGCAATCGTAGACTCCGGCAGTTTCACCAAGGCTGCCGACAAGGTCTACAAGACGCAGTCTGCCGTCTCCATGCAGATGCGCCGTCTGGAAGAGCGCATCGGCAAGCAGCTCTTCATCAAGGACGGGCGCGGTAACCGCCTGACGGTCGAGGGCGAAAAGCTGCTCAACTACGCGCGCCGTATCATCCGCCTGAACAATGAGGCTATCGCCGCCTTCGACGACAACCGGCTGGAAGGCACGCTGCGCATCGGCACGCCTGACGATTATGCCGATCGCTATATGCCCGAGATCATCGGCCGTTTCGCCAAGACGCATCCGAATGTGGAACTCTACATCGTCTGCGAGCCTTCGGTCGATCTTGCCGAGCGCATGCACAAGGGCGAGCTCGATATCGCGCTTGTCACCCACAATCCGCGCGAGCGCATTTCGGATGTGGTTCGAACAGAGCCGCTTTGCTGGGTGAGTTCCGCCAACCATCCGATCCGCGACGATGCGCCGGTGCCGCTTGCCGTCGGCCGGCGCGATTGTCAGTGGCGCCAGCTCGCCTGTTCAGCACTCGATGCCGTTGGCCGCGAATATCAGGTCCTGTTCACGAGCTGGTCCTGCACGGTGGTTGCCTCGGCCGTTCTCGCCGGCATGGCGGTTTCGGTCATGCCGGAATCCGCACTTCGGACCGGTATGAAGGTCCTGAGCCAGGCAGACGGCTTCCCTGCCCTGCCCCCGGTGCAGATCGGCATCATGAAGCGGCCCGGCGTTTCGCTGTCGCTGATGAACGCGATCACGGCGCATATCACCGCCTGCCTCGACAACATCACGCCGACCGTCATCGAAGACGGGCTGGAGCAGGATGTGAAGACAGGCTATGCCCGTCACTATCCGCGGCTGAAGGCTGCGGCGAGCATGATGCCGAGCTGGTAAAAGGTTCAGGCCGCCGACGCGGATGTCGGAGCAAAGAGGGAAGCGCGGATGACGCGCTTCCATTCGTCGAGAATACGCTCGCCAAGGCCATCTTCGCTCAAGACCGCAAGGCGAATTGCCGCGCCGATCAGGTGGCTGAAAAGGTAAGTGCGCGCTTTCATCTGCTCATCGCAGTATTCCGGCGCCTGACGACGCACAGCTTCCTGGAAGATCTCCGCAACCCGGCCGCTATGCTCGATGTTCAGGCGCAGCAGGTCCTGATCTGTCTCCGTACCCATCCAGACGCCGAGATAGGCAGCATCATTGCGGTATTCGGTGTAATACCAGTCGATCATCGCCGAGATCAGGTCGAGCGCTTCATCCAGGGAACGAACATCCGCGAACATCTCAGCCGTCTTCTGCTGGATTGCCTGCGCATGACGGTCGAACAGCGCTTTGACGATCGCCGCTTTCTCGGGGAAATACTGATAGACCGAGCCGATCGGAACGTTTGCGGCGACGGCAAGTTCAGTCATCCGCATGGCGCTGACGCCCTTTTCGGCAATGAGAGTGGCGGCGGCGTTGAGGATAAGGTCCAGCCGCTGGATGCTGCGCTCCTGTTTCGGCTTTCTGCGAAGAGCAATACGATCCGAAATGTCCGCGCCCATGTGGTTCCCATCTGTCTTGTTATTCAGCGGCGCAAGCGATCTGTCATACCGGCGCTTCGGGCCGATATGACATGCAGGTATTCATCCGTCGTAAATGGAAATGGTCGGATTTTAGGCAATGGCAAGAGCCAATAAAAAACGGGGCATTACGCCCCGTTTTGGTCTGTGCAAAAAGAGCGCTTAACACTTCGTTCAGCAAGCGGGCTGGGCACACCTCACCAAGCCCGTTTCGTCCTGCGACACTCTGCGGAAGCCTGCTCAGGCAAGGTTCTGCTTCAGGAACGCGACCGTGCGGCTCCAGGCGAGATCGGCCGCTGCCTTGTCATAGCGGGCAGCCGAGGTATCGTTGTTGAAGGCGTGGTTGACGCCATCATAGACGTAGATCTCGAATTTTTTACCATTCTCCTCCAGCGCCTTCTTGTAGGCATCGATGCCGGCATTGATGCGATCGTCGAGGCCGGCATAATGAAGCAGAAGCGCCGCCTTGATGTTCGTAACCGCCGAGGCCGGCGGTTGTGCTCCATAGTAGGCCACGCCCGCTTTCAGTTCGGGCGATTTGGTGGCAAGGGTGTTGACTGCGCCACCACCCCAGCAGAAGCCGATGGCGCCGACATTGCCGTTTGTCGTATCGAGCTTGGAGAGGTAAAGGACAGTCGCCTCGCCATTTGCGGCGACAGTGGCCGCATCGAGTTTGCTGAACATATCGCGCGCCTGATCCTCATTCTCGGGCGTGCCGCCCTGCGGCGATAGGAAATCCGGTGCGAGCGCCACGAAACCTTCGAGCGCCATACGGCGGGCGACATCGCGGATATGCGGATTGAGGCCGCGGTTCTCATGGATGACGATGACCGCACCGAGCTTGCCGGATGCATTCTTCGGCTGCACCAGATAGCCTTTCATGTCGCCGCCGCTGCCCGGATAGGTAATATTCTGGCCGGTCAGTCGATCGTCATTTTCGGCGACGACCTCGGCGGCTGCCTTGTTGGCGGCAAGCAGCGGCGCGATTGCGGCTGCCGCGGTTGCAGAGCCTGCAAGCTTCGTAAGCTTGTCCATGAAGCTGCGGCGATCCAGCGTCAGATGCGTATATTCATCATAGGCGTTGATCATTGCCTGCGTAATGACGGGCTTTTCCATGACAGACCTCCTCTGTTCCCACCCCATGCCCAATCGGCAAGGGGGAACATAGGTCAGCGGCCGATAACGCAGGAACAAAACTGTGTTACCGGCCTACCTGGAGAAAATCGCGGGGATCAGGAGAATAGCATCCAGCCGGCAAGCCAGGCCCACATGCCAGCCAACACGACGAAGCCGGCGGCAAAGAGCGGGCTGCGATAGCGCAGGTCGTTGCTGGTGACGTGCACATAGGCATGCGCATAGCGCAGGGCGACGAAAAGCCAGGCAAGCACGACCGCCACCAGGTTATCCGCCTCGGTGATATAAAGAAGAATGCTGCAGGCATAGAAGAGTACCGGCAGCTCGAACTGGTTGGCGAGGCTGTTCTTGACGCAGAGACTTTCGACGGGTTCGTCGCGGTTTTCGCGATAATCGGATTTCTTCATCCGGCCCTCCTGGACCACCTTGCGGCGGCGCAGGCCAAGCAGCCCGTAGAGAATAAAGACCAGCAGAACATGGGCAAGCAGAGGCCAGAACATCTCGAAGCCGGTCATCAATCATTCCTTCGTTTACGCGACTGCGCGACCAGTAGCGGAAAGGCCGGATGGATGCCAGAGCCAAGACGGCCCGCCATGGAGCGGGCCGTCTTCAGGGTCAGACCTGGGCAATACCGCCGTCGACAAAGATCTCGGCGCCGGTGATGAAGCTCGAGTCATCGGAGGCGAGGAAGAGCGCCGTTGCAGCGATTTCTTCCGGACGCCCGACGCGGCCAAGCGGAACCTGCGAGGCCAGATAGTCCAGCAGGCCCTGCTGCTGCGCCTTGTCCTGGCCGGCGAGTTCGACGAGGCCGGTCGTCTCCGTTGGGCCGGGGCTTAGCGTGTTGATGCGGATGCCGCGATCTTTGAGATCGAGGATCCAGTTGCGGGAGAAGTTTCGGATTGCAGCCTTCGAGGCCGCGTAGACGCTGAAGGCCGGCGTGCCGGTGGCGCCTGCCGTCGAGCCGGTCAGGATGACGGAGGAACCCCTGCCGAGCAGGGGCAGCGCCTTCTGCACGGTGAAGAGCACGCCCTTCACATTGCGGCCGAAGGTGTCGTCATACTGTTCTTCGGTAATGGCGCCGATCGGAGCGAACGAGCCGCCGCCGGCATTGACGAAGAGCACGTCGATACGGCCGGCCTCTGCCTTTACCTGATCATAGAGACGGTCGAGATCGGCAAGATTTGCGGAGTCGGCCTGAATGCCGGTGACATTGCCGCCGATTTCGGCGACGGCCGCATCCAACACTTCCTTGCGGCGGCCGGTGATGAACACGCGCGCGCCTTCGGCTGCAAAGCGCTTTGCGGTGGCAAGGCCGATGCCAGAAGTGGCACCAGTGATGACAGCGATCTTTCCATTCAGTCTGTTTGTCATTGTCGTCGTCTCCTGTTGTGTTCGACTGAGCTGAAGATGTGGACGGCGATATCGTTTCGGAATAGAAAGAAATGAAAGACATCATTGCAGGAATGAAACAATGAGTATTCCGGATTTCGAAGGCCTGGCGATGTTTGCCAAGGTGGCCGAGGAGCGCTCCTTCGCTCGTGCCGCCAAGACGCTCGGCGTTTCGGTACCGACGGTTTCGCGGGCGGTAAGCCGACTGGAGGAACGGCTCGGCGCACGGCTCTTCAATCGCACTTCGCGGCAGCTGGCGCTGACTGATTTCGGGCTGCGGCTGGTTGATCGGGCCCAGCACATTTACGCGGAGGCAGAGGCCGCGGAGAATGCGGCGCGCGAGCTTTCGAGCCAGCCGCGCGGGCTGATCCGTCTTGCCGTGCCGATGGTCTTCGGGCGCCAATGGCTGGCGCCGATCCTGCCCGATTTCTTCGAGGCCTATCCCGAGGTCTCGATCGATATGCATATGAGCGATGCCGTAGTCGACCTCGTCGGCGAGGGTTTCGATGCGGCTCTGCGGATTGCCGTGCTGCCGGATTCCTCGCTGGTGGCAAAGAGGCTGACGCCGGTGGCGCCCTTCATTCTGGCGGCACCCGCCTATCTCGAAAGATACGGCTGCCCGCGGCATCCCCGAGAACTCGCGGCGCATCATTGCCTCGGTTATGCCTACCGGCCGCGGCAGGATATCTGGCGTTTCAGTAACAAGGCAGGAGAAGAGGAAATCGTGGTGCCGACCGGGCCACTGCGCGCCACCAATTCGGAGGCCCTGATCCCGATGGCATTGCGTGGTCTCGGCATTGTCGAACTGCCGGAGTTCATGGCCTACGAATATCTTGACGACGGGCGCCTGAAAGCGATCCTCACCGACTGGACCCTGCCGAAAGGCGCCGTCTATTTCGTCACGCCATCGGCGCGTGCCCGGCCGGCAAAGGTGGAAGTGCTCGGTGATTTCCTTGCAGCGAGGCTCTCGCACCCTGTGTGGCGCTGGCCGCGATAGGGTTCAGCTTTCGTGCGATTGGTGAAGAAGCGCGCTACGCACAAGCAGGATGGCGCAGACGGCAAGGCTCGCGAATTTCAGCTTGGTCATCCACGGCAGGATCTGGGCAGCAAAGCCCGCGGCACCGCTATTGCTGAACGCAACGAGGCTCGAGATGTTTTCGCCATAATCGGCAAAGCCGTAAAGGAAGGGCAGAATATAGGTGATCCGGCCCAGAAGACGCGGCGCCTGCTTGCCGCGCCATGTCTCGATCGGCCCGAGCCGCAGGAAGATCAGGAATAGAAGGGCTGTCAGCAGGGCGGGAAAGAGGAGTTCCGGGCCGAAATACATGGCCCGGAGAATGCGGTTTGCCGTCTCGTTCTGATCGAGCAGCGTCTGCATGTGGAAGACGGCGGACACGTCGTAGCCGGAGAAATAGGTATCGAGCATCGCCTGACCGGTCTCATGCTCGAAGGGCACGGTGTAGCCAAAGGTTGTCCAGCCGAGAACGACGAGGCAGAGGGCTGCGAGCAGCGCGATGATCCAGAGTGGAATTGCGCCGCCCGCTTTCATTGTCAGACGCCGACGCCCGGATAGTTCGGGCTTTCGCGGGTGATCGTCACGTCATGCGGATGGCTTTCGCGGAGCCCGGCACCGGAGATGCGCACAAAGGTGGCACGCTCCTGGAACTCCTTGATGTCCTTGCCGCCGACATAACCCATGGCAGCTTTCAGGCCGCCGGCGAGCTGATGCAGGACGCCGGATACCGGACCCTTGTACGGGACCTGGCCTTCGATGCCTTCCGGCACGAGCTTCAGCGTGTCGCGCACTTCCGCCTGGAAGTAACGGTCTGCCGAGCCGCGTGCCATGGCACCGACGGAACCCATGCCGCGATAGGCCTTGAAGGAGCGACCCTGGTAGAGATAGACCTCGCCCGGGCTTTCATCGGTGCCGGCAAGCAGCGAGCCCACCATGACGGCGGAAGCACCTGATGCGATGGCCTTGGCCACATCGCCCGAGAACTTGATGCCGCCATCGGCGATAACAGGAATATCCTGGTCCCTTGCGGCCTCGACTGCCGACATGATCGCAGCGAGCTGCGGAACGCCAACGCCGGCGACGATACGTGTCGTGCAGATCGAACCCGGTCCGATACCGACCTTGACGGCGTCAGCACCGGCATCGATCAGTGCCTTCGTGCCATCATAGGTCGCGACATTGCCGGCCATGATGCGAACGGAGTTGGAAAGCTTCTTGACGCGGCCAACCGCTTCCAGAACGCGGGCGGAATGTCCGTGCGCCGTATCGACGACGAGCAGGTCGACGCCGGCATCGATCAGCCGTTCGGCACGCTCGAAACCATCGTCGCCGACGCCGACGGCAGCGGCAGCACGCAGGCGGCCCTGCGCATCCTTGGAGGCGTTCGGGTTCAGCTGGGCCTTTTCGATATCCTTGACGGTAATGAGGCCGACGCAGCGGCCTTCGCCGTCGACAACCAGCAGCTTCTCGATACGGTGAGAATGCAAAAGGCGCTTGGCCTCCTGCTGATCGACGCTCTCCTTGACCGTCACGAGGTTTTCGCGGGTCATGAGTTCGTAGATCTTCTGGCTCGGATCGGAGGCGAAGCGGACATCGCGGTTTGTAAGGATGCCGACGAGGCGGCCGGATTTTTCGACGACCGGAATGCCGGAGATGCCGTGCATCTTCATCAGCGCCAGGGCATCGGCAAGCGTCGCGTCCGGGCCGATGGTCACGGGATTGACGACCATGCCGCTTTCGAACTTCTTGACCTGGCGAACCTGTTCGGCCTGCTCGATCGGCGTCAGGTTCTTATGAATGACGCCAAGGCCGCCAGCCTGTGCCATGGCGATCGCCAGTCGGCCTTCGGTCACAGTATCCATCGCGGCAGAAATGATCGGGATATTCAGCTCGAAGTCGGGTGCGAGGCGCGTTGCGACGCTCGTCTGGCCGGGGAGGACTTCGGAATGACCGGGTTGCAGCAGCACATCATCGAAGGTGAGTGCGTCCAGTCCGGTTGGCGTTTCTATGATGCGAGCCATGGCCAAATTCCTTCAAGAAAGAAAAATGCGACCCACCCGGTACGAATCGTCCGCACCGGCGGTGTGCATGAGTTTATGGAAGTTGGCGAGGGCTGGTAACACGTCTATGACAGGAAGGAAATAGCAAAAAGGCCCGGCACGGGGCCGGGCTCGGTATGGCAGCCATGCAGAGAACGCGTGTCGCATGTCGTTCTCGCAAAACCGCGACGCACTTTTGCGCGACCTCAGATGTCGAACTGATAGGTCTTCGGCACGAAGCGGTAACCGGTCTCCTGTTTCTCCACGAAACCGACCGCCGGGAACGGCATGTGATAGCCGAGGAAGGCGATCTTGTCGCTGGCGATCATGTCGAACACCTTCTTGCGGGTCGCGGCCGCCTGAGCCTTGTCCATGTCGAAACGCACTTCCCAGTCCGGACGCTGCAGCGACAGGATGTAGTGGTTTGCCGTGTCACCCGTCATGATCAGCCGTTTGCCGTCGGATTCGACGTGGAAGATCATGTGGCCGGGTGTGTGGCCTGTCGCGAGCATCGCGGTCAGGCCAGGCGCGATGGTGTCGCCTTCCTTGACGAAGGTCGCCTTTTCGGCGAGCGGCACGACATTCGCAAGCACCGCCTTGTGACCGCCCTCCGCCGGCGTGCCTTCACGCGCCTTGTCCGACCAGAAATCATATTCGGCCTGGCCGATAACATAGCGGGCATTCTTGTAGGCGGGTGCGCCATTTTCCATGAGGCCGCCGATATGGTCTCCATGGAGATGCGTCAGCGCCACGACCGTGACGTCGTCAGGCGAATAGCCGGCGGCCTTAAGGCCGGCGCTGAACTGGCCCATGCCCCGCTCGCGACCGCCGGCCCCAAAGCCGGTATCGACGACGATGACATCGGAACCCGTATCAACGACCACAGGCGCATAGCTGTTTACGAACTTGTCGGTCGGCAGGAAATTGGCGGCGAGAAGCGCCTGAACGGCCTGCGGATCCTGATTGGAACCGAAGGTTTCATTCGGCTTTTCAATGACATTGAAACCATCGCGGACGGCAGTGAACTTGATTGAGCCGAGCTTGAACTGATTGATCTGCGGCTGCGGGGTGACTTCCATATTGCCTGTTTCTCCAGTTGCGGCCGCCTGGGCCGTTACTCTCAAGATGACCGGCGCGGCCAGCAGACCAAGGCCTGCGGCAAAAAGCGTGCGCCGCTTTATTCCATCAGATGTCGTCATATATCCATCCTCCATACTGTGCGGTGCGTCGCCGCACGACCCCCGATATATCCTGCCGTTCCAGCGAGATTTCTTGCTCCGGCCGGGTAAGCATATGTCAATCTTGAGAGATGAAAGTGTCGAGCAAGTCGTCTCACGCAGTCGTGATCCAAACGTGTCACCGGGATCGATTGAGGGATTGGCAGAGCCCCTATCTGGGACTACACAGCACGGGCCTCCCAAGCCCCATCCGCAGCCATCAAGGCATTCGCCTATGAACCGCATCGTCCCCCTGATCCTCGCCGTTGCCCTCTTCATGGAACAGATGGACTCGACAGTCATCGCAACGGCCTTGCCGGCGATTGCGGCCGATCTTCATGTCGGACCAATTACCCTGAAACTGGCGCTCACCTCCTACATGGTGGCGCTTGCGGTGTTCATTCCGATCAGCGGCTGGATGGCGGATCGCTTCGGCGCCAAGAAAATCTTCCGGCTGGCGATCTGCGTCTTCGTCGTCGGCTCGATCTTCTGCGCCTTCTCTTCGAGCCTCGTCGAATTCGTCATCGCACGCTTCCTGCAGGGCATGGGAGGCGCGATGATGACGCCTGTCGGACGCCTCGTGCTGGTGCGGACGACGCAGAAGAGCGAACTGGTCTCGGCCATGGCGCTGTTGACGATCCCGGCCCTTGTCGGTCCGCTTGCCGGCCCGCCGCTCGGCGGCTTCATCACCACCTATTTCAGCTGGCACTGGATCTTCCTGATCAACGTACCTGTCGGCGTCATCGGCGTATGGCTGGCGACGATCTTCCTGCCGGAAATAGAAGCGACGGCTCCGCCGAAGCTCGATTTCAACGGCTTCATCCTGACCAGCCTTGCGGCCGCCGGCGTCGTCTTTGGCCTGTCGGTCGTCAGCCTTCCGGCCCTGCCGCCGATCATCGGCATCTCGGCCACGGCAATCGGCATCATCTGCGGCGTGCTCTATGTGCGCCATGCCCGGCGCTATCCGACGCCGATCCTTGACCTCAAGCTGTTCAAGAATTCGACCTTCCGCGCCTCGACGAGCGGCGGAACTCTGTTTCGCATCTGCGTCGGCGCCATGCCGTTTCTGACGCCGCTAATGCTGCAGCTCGGATTTGGCCTGACGCCCTTTCAATCGGGCCTTATCACATTTGCCGGCGCGATCGGCGCCATAACGACGAAGTTCATCGCGCGCCGCGTCTACAAGGCTATCGGCTTCCGCACCACGCTTCTGTGCGCCGGCGCCGTCACCACGGTCGTGACGGCCGTAACCGGCCTCTTCACGCCGGAGACACCGCATCTCGTCATCATCGGCGTGCTGCTGGTCGGCGGCTTTTCCCGTTCCTTCATGTTTACCGGTGTCAATGCGCTGGCCTTTGCGGATATCGACGATGCGCAGGCGAGCCAGGCGACATCCATGGCCTCGGTGATGCAGCAGATCAGCCTGGCGCTCGGCGTTGCCCTCGCCGCCTCGATCCTGGAAACCTCGATCTATTTCCGCGGCGCCGAACTGCAGGTCATCGATTTCCACATCGCCTTCTTTGTCATCGCCGGCCTGACCGTCATCGCAACCATCCCCTTTGCCCGCATGGCGAAGGACGCGGGGGCTTCCGTTTCCGGCCACCGCGCCAAGCGCGTGCCGCCGACGATCAACGCCGAACAGGCCGTCAAATAAAGGGCGGTTCTTCGGCTTTTTCACAGACGGCGCACAGCTTGTTGCCGTCGAGATCCCGGACATAGGCCGCGTAGAAATGCGCATGATAAGAGCGCAGCCCCGGCTTACCTTCGTCGATAGCGCCAGTGGCCATTGCCGCCGCATGGAAAGCATCCACCGCCGCTCGCGTCTCCGCCTCGAAAGCCACCATGGATCCGTTGCCGTTCGTCGCGCGGCGCCGGTTGAAGGGAGTTACCACCCAGAAGCGGCAGCGCGTGTCGCCATCGGCGGCATAGCCGATTTCCTCCTCCGAATTGCGCTGGCGCCGGTAGCCGAGCGCCGGCAGAACGGCATCATAGAAATGCCGCGCGCGATCGAGATCGTTGGTGCCGAATGTAACGTAGAGAAGCATGGGATCGATAGTATCCAGTCCTGGGAAATCATCATCCGCAGGACTGGCGCAATGATCAAGCGTCCTCAGGCTCCGCCTCGGCCTTGCGGCCTTTGAAACCCTTCGCCAGCAGGAACATCTCGACCGATTCGGCACGAGATGACGCAGGTTTGACGTGCACGACCTGGCGGAAATGCTGCTTCAGCATGGCGAGCAGATCTCGCTCGGTGCCGCCTTGGAAGGTCTTGGCGAGGAAGTGCCCGCCCTCCCCCAGCACCTCGACGGCAAAGTGCGCTGCGACCTCACAAAGGTGCATGGTGCGCAGGTGATCGGTGCGGTGATGGCCGGTCGTGGGTGCCGCCATGTCAGAGAGCACCAGATCCGGCGTACCGCCAACGGCTTCCATCAGCTTTTCCGGGGCCGTCGGATCAAGGAAGTCGAGCTGCAGTACCGTGACGCCGGGAAGCTGCGTCATTTCCAGAAAGTCGATTGCGGCGACGCGGATATCCTCATCCGTCGATCCGGTCACTTTTGCGGCGATCTGCGACCAACTGCCGGGAGCGGCCCCGAGGTCGATGATGCGCCTTGCGCCCTTCAGGATGTTGTATTTCTCATCGATCTCCAGCAGCTTGAAGGCCGCGCGGGCGCGATAGCCTTCCAGCTGGGCGCGCTGCACATAGGGATCGTTGATATGGCGCTCCAGCCACTGGCGTGAGGAGGCCTTGAGCTTCTTCTTCTTAACGCGTTGGCCGAGCTTGCGGCCGGTGCGGCTTCCCGCAATCGTTGGCTTGGTCATGCCTACCCCTTGTTTCCCCGCTGGCCGCGGCGGTTGCGATGGCGCCGCCAGACGCCGTCATCCGCCATCATGTCGGTGAGCAGGCCTTCCCTCAAGCCGCGATCGGCAACACGCATGCGCGGGCTCGGCCAACGGCGGCGGATCGCCTCCAGGATGGCGCAGCCGGCAAGCACCAGATCGGCGCGATCCGGCCCTATGCAAGGATTGGCGGCGCGGCTTTCGAAATTCCAGGAGAGAAGCTTCGCCTGCATGGCGGAAACCTCATCATCCGACAGCCATATGCCATCGACCTTGCGGCGGTCGTAACGCGGCAGGTCGAGATGCACGCCGGCAAGCGTCGTCACTGTGCCTGAGGTGCCAATCAGATGGAAATCGCCATCTTCGGCAATCTCGATCTCGGGGCAATCGAAACTCGACAGCATGCCCGCAACCTCGCTCACCATGCCCTCGAAAACATCGGGCGTCACATCCCGGCCACCGTGCCGTTCCGAGAGGGTGACGACGCCGACGGGCAGCGAGGTCCAGTGGGTGATGTGATTGGCAAGGCGGGCGAAGCGGTTATCGCCGATGCGGATAACGGCAATTTCCGAGGAACCGCCGCCGATATCAAAGAGGACGACGGAGCGCGTCTCGCGGCCGACCAGAGAGGAGCAGCCGGAAACGGCAAGCCGCGCCTCGGTTTCGCGATCGATGATCTCGAGCTCCAGTCCGGTCTCGACTACAACGCGCTGCAGGAATTCCTCGCCGTTGGCCGCCTGGCGGCAGGCCTCGGTCGCAATCAGCCGCATACGGCGGATCTCGCGGTTCCGGAGCTTGGAGGCGCAGATTCTGAGCGCATCGACGGCCCTTTCCATCGCCTCGTCGGACAGCCTGCCGCTGGCGGCAAGCCCTTCGCCAAGGCGCACGATACGGGAAAAGGCATCCACGACGCGGAACTGGCCGGGGCGCGTCGGCTGGGCGATCAGCAGGCGGCAATTGTTGGTGCCGAGATCGAGCGCGGCATAGAGCTCGTCCGGCCAGGGATGTTCACCCCCTGCCCGCGCCTCTTCATGACCTGGCTGACGGCCCCTGCGAATCGCCGCTTCACCATCGTGCACCTCGCGCGGCAGAGGACGCGACGGCGCTTCAGCGCGATGTTCAGACCTTGCGGACGGCGTCGGCTGCACGGGAGCGAGCGGCCTACCCTGCAGGCCGCGCTTGCTGCGATGCTTGCGTCGGTTACGCCGGCTGGAGGACGAATCACCATCCGGCCGCGGACCATGGCCTTGACTGACCACCTGAACCACAGGCTGCGGCTGGACAACAGTATCGGATTGGGATGCGCCACGCCCACCACGACGACGGCGTTTCCGCTTGCGGGCCGGGCTTTCGGCGTCTTCCTTCGGGCGCGCTGCCTCCCCGGCGTGGCCGGAGAGATCATGCGAAGCGGGATGAGCGGCGCCGCGGGATTGCCCGCCACGCTTGCCCTTGCGACGCCTGGACTTTTTGCCGTCCTTGCGCCCTTCCGCCGACGCCCCGTCAAATTGCGGCTTCAAGCCGCCTTCGGGGTCTTCCACGTTCGTTTTCCATCGCGCCGCGCAAGTCCAGAAAGGTATGCAGCAGGCGCTCATTCGATTTTTGCGTTGGCGCGAAGATATCAGCGAGTGGCGAAATCACCAAATTCTTTTTGATTCCGGATTTTAACCACCTGATTTTCACCCGCCGTGGAGGGATCGAATTTTTTCAAAACGGGTATTTGCATTCGGCGTCGTTTTGGTTATAAGCGCCGCACAGCAGCCAAGCCATGCTTCGGCAGCGCTGCTGGGGAATAGTTCAATGGTAGAACGACGGACTCTGACTCCGTTAATCTTGGTTCGAGTCCAGGTTCCCCAGCCAAATTTTCTCTCCCGCTAAACTCTGCGATCTTCAGTTCATATCTTTTCTGCGCCCAATCTTGCGCCAACCGCAGTAGCAAAACCTCAACCTTCCGCCGCTAGAATCACCCCAGCTCCCTGGAGACGATTCGAGCCATGAAGACCTTTTCTGCGATATTGCTGGCGGCACTTCTCCTTCCGGTCACCGCCCGAAGCGAGACGGCCCAGAGCGAGACAGAATGGATGGGCGAGGCGCGGCAGTGGTCGGTCGGGTTCGTCGGTGAGAAACCATCTTATTGCCGGCTGGTCTGGAACAACGAACTCGGCAAGACGGTCGAATTCCGCCAGAGCCTCGATAATGCCATGTGGCTGGTTTCGAAGGATGGCTGGGATATTCCCGAGGGCACGACGACCAAGGTGACGCTCATCGGCTATTCCGGCACCAAGGCTATTGCGGCCGAAGCCTTCGACAGCAAAACGCTTCGCATCCTGCCGGCAACCGAGAAGACGGGCGTAGCGCAGATCAAGAAGGTCCTGAAGAATTCCTTTGTCGGCACGCCGGATATGGAGCTGGATTTTGCCGGAAATGAAGAGCCTTGGGTGGTGCCTTTCTCGCGGTTGCAACAGATGTATACGACCTATGTCAACTGCCTGAACCGCCTCGTCCCGGTCAATCGGGCCAGCCAGGTTTCGGACAAGACCCAGCCGTTCTAGAGCGGGTTGCGATCACTCGGATTCGCTTGCCAGGCTTTACCTCCTCATCTCCCCCGCAAAACTGCCGAACACTTTTGCGCGATATGCTTTCGATGCCCGCGTTCTGCGTCGCCACGCCGCAGCAGCGCGCCACAAATTCGGCCTGCGCCACAATGATCCTCACGGTCGTGCCCGCCGCATTTCGTTCGTGCGGACAGTTAGATTGGTGTTCTTCCCATCTCAGGAGGCCCTTATGCAAAGGCTTCGTATCGCATTTCTCATGAGCGCCGCGGCAATCGCCGCCGCACTTACCGGCCCGGCTGTGGCCGAGAGCCTCGATCACAAATCACCCGATACCCATGTCCTCGTCGTGCGATTACCCGATGGTTCGCTCGAGCGCATTCGTTACGCCGGTGACCGACCGCCGCAAATCCGGTTCGACAGTGAGCCGGATTCGGGCCTTTTCGATCCCTTCTGGCCTTCCGCTCCCTTTGCCGATCTGGACCGAATATCCGCGGCCATGGACCACCAGGCTGCCGCGATGATGCAACAGGCAGACAGCATGATGCGGACATCGCCGGGCAATCAGACTGATGTCGACCTCAATGGGCTGCCGGCCGGCATGCAGGGCTATTCGATGGTTTCGACGATGTCCGGCAACGGCGTCTGCACCCGCAGCGTCCGTTACTTCGGCGGCGCTGACGGCAAACCGCATGTCGAGAGCAGCACGTCCGGAAATTGCTCGGCCGGCAAGGCAACGGGCGCACCCTTGCCCGCCAAGGCGCCGCGACCGACCCTGAAGCCGAAAACCTCTGGTGTCATCGAGGTCAACGCTCAGCCGCCGGAATCGGATGGCGGCGCATCACGGGCAAATCTTCTGCTTGCCAGCACGGCGAATTGACGGATGACGGCCAGAAGCCGTCAGCTGCTCGTCAGACGGAGATCTTGCTCCGTACCGCATCGGCGATCTCGGTCATGCGGTCGACAGGTGCGTGGCCAATGAGCATGAAGGCATGGGTGGCGTTCGCCCAATAGACGACATTCATGCCCTTGCGGCCTTCGATATCGGGGGCCTTCGGGCCGCCGTCGGAGGCGACGATGCAGAGCGCCATTGGGCCGGTCTCGGGATCCAGATAGGCGATCTGGGCGAGCGGCTTGCCATCATATTGCAGGATCTGGGCGCGCTTGAAATCGATGTCCGGCAGGGCGACCTGCTCCGGCGAGAGTTGCAAGCCGAGGTTGCCGTCCAGGCTGGCGAGCTGCGCTGCCTGCACATCTCTGGCCGGAACGGGACCGGCGAGCGTCTGAGGCGTATAGAGCGAGATATATTCGGCAACGACGGCGCGCCATTCGCTGTTTTCATCCTTGCGCGAGAAACTTGCTCCGACACCGATCATGGCGCGGTCGACGGCGACGCCGGCAACGACCGACGCGGCAAGCGCGCCGAGAAAGCCTCGACGGCTCACGAAGGCAGCCGGCCTTGCAGGTCGGGCGGCGGGAATGGCTGATAACATGGCTACGAGCCTTGCCCGCGGAGCGGCATCGAGCAGCGGCGCAAAGGCTTGCTTGTAAGGCAGGCTTGCCCGCGCCAGGAATTCCAGCCGTTCGACGACAGCCTCGTCTTTCTCGACCATGGCCTCGATGCGGGCAGCTTCTTCAGGCCCAAGTTCACCGTCGATGAAGGCGGTCAGTTCCTCGTCGGAGGGCATTGAGTGCTTCGTGTTCATTCAAATCCCCCCTGCCGGTACGGCCTCGGAGAGCTTCGCGCGGGCAGCTGCCAGCCGGCTCATCACGGTGCCGATCGGAACATCGAGTATGGCGGCGACCTCGCGGTAGGAAAGCCCTTCCACATAGGCGAGGAAAACCGCCGAACGCTGCGCCTCGGGCAGCGCGTTCACCTGTTTCAAAACCTGGTTCGCCATGACATGCGTTTCGGTGTCGCGGGCGCCGTCAAAGGTGAGCGCCTCGTCTGCATCGACGAACCCTTGACCCTGGCGCACGCGACGGGCGCGGATTTCATTCAGCCAGATCGAATGCAGGATCGAAAACAGCCAGCGGTCGAGCCTTGTGCCTGCTACGAACTGATCGACCCGCTCCAGTGCGCGAACACAGGTTGCCTGCACGAGATCGTCAGCCACGTCGCGCTGATGCGAAAGGACGAAACCATAGCGCCACAGACGGTCGAGATGTTCCGCCAGGCCGCTCCTGATATCCGCTTCGCTCGCGATGGTCGCCTCCGCGCTGACTGGCTGTTTCAGAACCGCCGGTCGGACCGGCGATTCTGTTCTGGCGCGACTATAGGCAGGAAATGTGGTATGTGCGACCGACATCCGGAAATACCCTTCAATCAACCTTGCCTCTCTCCTGCCTCGCGCAAGCTCAGATCTTCGACGGATCGATGATGGCAGCGTTGAGGTCCTGATACTCCTCGCATCCGGTGCCGCAGATCGCCTTGATTGTCGTCAGTTGCTCCTTGGCGAGGTCGAGCTCACCCTTGATGACATAGGCTTCGCCGAGATATTCGCGGACCTTGGCGTATTGGGGATCGAGCTTCACCGACTGCAGATAGTAGGAGATGCCCTCGTCCGTGCGGCCGAGCTTGCGGGTGGCATAACCGCGATAGTTCAGCCATTCGGCGTTGTTCTTGTCCTGGACCGTGTCGAGCATGGCGAGCGCTTCTTCATAGCGGCCGGCCTTGGCGAGCGAGTAGGCGTAATCGGTACGGTTGTCGTCCGTTACATTGGCGCTCTGCTGCTTGACGCATTTCTTTGCCTTCTTGTCGTAGATCTCGCCCTTCTTGCAGACCGGCATGGTGCTGCTGTCGTCTCCGATCGCGAAGACGGGGCCGGAGAAGACAGAAGCGGCAATGCAGCTGCCGAGCACGAGGGAAGCAATGCGGACAGTCTTGGTCGTCATGGGATAACTCCTCGGAAAATGACGTTGCGAGGAGTGAACACCGCTGCCAGTAACTTTATTCGGCCGTCTCCAGAATTTTTCGGATCACTGCTTCGTGAAATGCATCAAGTCGAATAAACTCGCCAGCCGGCGTGTTTTCCGCTTGTTCCGCCGGGAACGACCAAGGAGAATATTGTGTCGCAATCCGTTAGACTCTTAAGTCTTGTCACCGCAGTTCCAGACCATATCATCCCGCAGAGCCAGGCTGCCGAGGCCTCAGCCCGCCTGTTTGCCGACCGCTTCAAGGAATTCCGTCACCTCGCGCGCGTCTTCGAGAATGCCGGCATCGCAAAGCGTCATGCCGCCCGCCCCCTCTCCTGGTTCGAAGAGACGCATGGCTGGCAAGACAGGATGGAAGCCTATGAAGAGGTCGCCGGCGCGCTGTTCGTTGCAACGGCAAAGCGCGCGCTTGATCAGGCCGGGCTAACCGTCGATCAGGTCGATTGCGTGGTGACGGTCTCCTCCACTGGCATTACTACGCCCAGCCTCGATGCGCGGCTCGCCGGCCGGCTCGGGTTTCGCGCGGATATCGAGCGCGTGCCCGTCTTCGGTCTCGGCTGCGCTGCCGGCGTTTCCGGTTTCGGCATCGCCTCGCGGCTGGCGCGCAGCCGCCCGGGTGCCGTCGTGCTCTTCGTCGCCATCGAGCTTTGCACGCTCGCCTTCCGTCTGGACGAACTGACCAAACCGAACATCATCGCAACAGCGCTTTTCGGCGATGGGGCTGCAGCCTGCGTGCTGCGATCGGGCGAAGGCGGCGTGGCGGAAGTGGAATCGGCCGGCGATCACCTGTTTCCCGATACGCTCGATATCATGGGCTGGAAGATCGACGACACCGGACTCGGCATCCTGCTGGCGCAGGGACTACCGCCTTTCGCAGAAAAGGAACTCGGCCCGGCAATCGATGGCATTCTGGCGCGCAGCGGGCTAAAGCGCGGCGATATCGACCGTTTCATCTGTCACCCCGGCGGCACCAAGGTGCTGACTGCGATGGAGAGCACGCTTTCGATGGCGCCCGATACGCTCGACATCGAGCGTTCGGTGCTTGCAGATTACGGCAACATGTCCTCGCCGACAGTGCTCTTCGTTCTGGAGCGCGCTATCAACAAAGGCCTGCCTGACCGGGCGGCGATGATCGCCATGGGGCCGGGATTTACAGCAAGCTGCGTAACATTGCGGAGGGTCGCATGATGTGGCCTTCCATCGCTCTCCTGACCTTCGTGACCGCCCAGAGGCTCGCCGAACTCGTCATAGCGCGCCGCAACACGATGGCACTCTTTGCAAGGGGAGCGCGCGAGATCGCGCCTGACCATTACCCCTATATGGTGGCGCTCCATACGGGCTGGCTCGTCGGGCTCTGGATGCTGGCGGCGGGACAGCCGATCCAGCTCTTCTGGTTCTGTGTTTTCATGCTGCTGCAGGTGTTGCGGCTATGGGTGCTGGCGACGCTCCGGGAGCGCTGGACGACGCGCATCATCATCCTGCCTGGCGCCCCGCTCGTCGAAGGCGGCCCCTACCGCTTCTTCAAACACCCGAACTACATGATCGTGACAGGCGAGATCGCAGCCCTGCCTCTTGCCTTCGGCATGCCGTTTTATGCGCTGGTCTTTTCACTCCTTAATGCCGCCATCCTGACGGTGCGCATCAGGGCTGAAAATGCCGCACTGAAAAGCGCAATGATTTTGAAATGAAATGCGATTTTTCGTTTGCGCCGCCGCATCGAGATGGGCATTTTAGCTCTCAAAATGCAGTGGAATGCAGGCGAAAATGACCAAAAACGCAATCGTGCTCGGCGCTGGTATTGTCGGGGTTTCGACGGCCATTCATCTTCAACGCCGCGGTCGGCAGGTGACGCTCATCGACCGCAGGGAGCCGGGTCACGAAACCTCCTTCGGCAATGCCGGCCTGATCCAGCGTGAAGGGGTCATGCCCTACGGTTTTCCCCAGCAGCTCGGGCTGCTGCTGCGCTATGCGCTGAACAACCGCATCGATGCGCATTATCACCTCAAGGCACTGCCGAGCCAGCTCGCCTTCCTCGCCCGCTACTGGTGGAACTCCAATCCGAAGCGGCACGAGATGATTACCAAGGCCTATGCGCCGCTGATCGAGAATTCGATCATCGAGCACAAGGACCTGATCGAGGCGTCGCATGCCGAGGCTCTGATCCGCAGGGACGGCTGGATGAAGATCTTCCGCACCGAGGCCAAGCGCGATGAGGCCTTCGTGGAAGCTGCGGGCTGGAAGGATCAGTTCGGCGTCAGCTACGAGAGCCTGACATCTGCCGATATTGCCCGGCTGGAGCCGAGCATCACCGGGAATTTCGTTGGCGGTTTGCGCTGGGTCGATCCCTGGTCGGTTCTCGATCCGCATGCGCTGACACGCGCCTATCGCAGTTACTTCGAAAGCCTCGGCGGCCGGTTCCTGACCGGCGATGCGGCATCGCTCGGGCCGGTCGGATCCGGCTGGAAGATCATGACGTCAGAGGGCTCGCTGGAGGCCGATGATGCCGTACTGGCGCTCGGTCCCTGGGCAGCCGTCGCAACGCGCCGTCTCGGCTATTCCTTCCCGCTCGGCGTCAAGCGCGGCTATCACATGCACTACGGTGTGCAGGGCAATGCTGTGCTCAACAACTGGACGCTCGATTCTGAGCGCGGCTACTTCCTGGCCCCGATGAACCGTGGCGTGCGCCTGACGACCGGGGCCGAATTCGCAACGCTGGAGGCACCGAAAACGCCGGTGCAGCTCGACCGCGCCGAAGCGGTGGCGCGAACGATATTCCCGTTGGGTGAAAGACTGGATCCGGAACCCTGGATGGGAGCCCGCCCCTGCACGCCGGATATGATGCCCATCATCGGCAAGGCACCGCGCCATCAGGGCCTATGGTTTGCCTTCGGCCACGCCCATCACGGGCTGACGCTCGGGCCTGTGACTGGACGGGTGCTGGCGGAACTGATGACCGGCGAAAAGCCGTTCATCGACATCTCGGCCTATTCGCCTGATCGTTTCAACCCGTAACGCCAAGAGCGGCGAGAGCCTTGAGCGCATTCGCCGCGATATCGTCGATCGTATCGTCGATATCGACGGTCACGACACCCTTTTCGCCTGTCGGCACTTCCAGTGTCTGCAGCTGGCTTTCCAGCAGCGACGTCGGCATGAAGTGGCCCTTGCGGTGCACCATACGATCCGTCAGCAGTTCTTTCGAGCCTTCGAGATAGACGAAATAAAGGTTGTCGCCAGCTGCCGCCCGCAAACGGTCGCGGTAGATACGCTTCAGCGCAGAGCAGGAGACGATGATGCCTTCGCCCTTGGCAAGCGACGCGTTCATCGTCTCGCCGATACGGTCGAGCCATGGCATCCGGTCCTCATCGGTCAGCGGAATACCCTTCGACATTTTCTCGACATTGGAAGCGGGATGCAGCGCGTCGCCTTCGACGAACGGCAGGCCGAGGCCTGCCGCTATCTTTTCGCCGATCGAGGATTTGCCGGAACCACTGACCCCCATGACGATGACTGCATGGAGGGTTCCGCTATTCTCGGTCATCGCTGATCTCGCTCATCGTTGCTGCGTGGAATGCCTACGGGTTTATGAAGCCGCAGGCAACGCAGCATTCTTGCGTGCAAGACGCGCCCTGATCGTTTCGACATCCGCGCGCGGCGTCGCTGCAAACAAGGTCTTGGTATAGTTGTGCTGCGGGTCGCTGAACACCTGATCCCGCGTGCCGTATTCGACCGCCTCGCCGAAATACATCACCATCACTTCGTCCGCCATGTAGCGCACGACCGAAAGGTCATGGCTGATGAAGACATAGGTGAGGTTCAGCTCGTCCTGCAAGTCGGCGAGCAGGTTCAGCACCTGTGCCTGCACCGACAGGTCGAGTGCGGAAACCGGTTCGTCGAGAACCAATAGCCGCGGCTTCAGCATCAGTGCGCGGGCAATCGCGATACGCTGGCGCTGGCCGCCCGAGAACATGTGCGGATAACGATTGAAGTGGACGTCCTGCAGGCCGACCTTCTTCAGCATCGCCATCGCCAGGTCGCGGCGTTCGGCCGCCGGCGTATTGGTGTTGATGAGCAGCGGTTCCATCAGGATATCGCCGATCTTCTTGCGCGGGTTCAGCGATCCGTAGGGATTCTGGAAGACGATCTGGACCTTGCGGCGGATTTCCGGCGTCAGGTCGCCCTTGAAGATATCGACCTTCTTGCCGTCGATCATGAGATCGCCCGAGGTTGCCGGGTCGATCATCGTGACGATACGGGCGAGCGTCGACTTGCCGCAACCACTTTCGCCGACGATTGCCAGCGTCTTGCCCTGCTCGACGGAGAAGCTCACGCCCTTGACGGCATGGACCGTTCTCGCCTTCTTGAACATGCCGCCTGGCAGGTAATAGTCGCGAACGATGTTCTTTGCTTCGAGGACTGGCGTCATCAGGCCGCTCCCTCCACAGTGTTGTTCGGATTGAAAAGTTCGCCGATGGTCGGCAGCCGGTCGCCCGTCGCATTGTCGGGAAGTGCTGCAAGCAGGGCCCGCGTGTAATCGCTCTTCGGGGATTCGAAGAGCGAGAGAACATCGGCCTCTTCCATCTTGCGGCCCTTGTACTGAACGATCACCCGGTCGGCCGTTTCGGCAACCACGCCCATATTGTGGGTGATCATTATCAGGCCCATGCGATGTTCCGTCTGCAGGCGCATCAGCAGATCGAGGATCTGCTTCTGGATGGTCACGTCGAGCGCAGTGGTCGGCTCGTCGGCGATCAGAAGCTTCGGGTTGCAGGCGATCGCAATGGCGATCATGACACGCTGGCACTGGCCGCCCGACATCTGGTGCGGGAAATGGCCGAGCCGCTCTTCCGGATCGGGAATGCCGACGGCCTGGAAAAGCTCGATCGCGCGCTTGCGGCGGGCCGCCTTGTCGAGGCCGAGATGGATTCTCAGCACTTCCTCGATCTGGAAGCCGACCGTGAAGCAGGGATTGAGGCTGGCGATCGGCTCCTGGAAGATCATCGACATATCCTTGCCGATGATCTCGCGCCGCTTGGCGCCGGACATGCCGAGCAGGTTCTGGCCGTCAAAGAGCATCTTGTCGGCCGTCACCTTTGCCGTCCAGGGCAGAAGGCCCATGGCAGCCAGCATCGAGACGGACTTGCCCGAGCCGGATTCGCCGACGATCGCCAGAACTTCGCCGGCATCGACCTTCAGCGAGACGCCGTCGACGGCGCGGAAAGGCCCGGTCGAGGTCTGGAATTCGACGACGAGATTTTCGATTTCGAGAAGCGCCATCTCAGGACCTCTTCATCTTGGGATCAAGCGCATCACGCAGGCCATCGCCCATCAGGTTGATGGCGATAACGGTGATCAGGATGGCAAGACCCGGAAATGTTACGACCCACCAGGCGCGCGAAATGAACTCGCGGGCTTCGGCAAGCATCGTGCCCCATTCGGGTGTCGGCGGCTGGGCGCCCTGCCCAAGGAAGCCAAGGGCGGCGGCATCGAGGATCGCCGCGGAGAAGGCAAGCGTCGCCTGGACGATCAGCGGTCCCAGGCAGTTCGGCAGGATCGTCTTGAACATCAGCCGGAACGTACCGGCGCCTGCGACGCGGGAGGCGACCACATATTCCTTTTCACGCTCGGCCATGACGGCAGCGCGCGTCAGGCGCACGAAATGCGGCTGGTTGACGATCGAGATAGCGATCATGGCATTGAGCAGGCCAGGCCCGAGAACCGCAACGAGCACGAGGGCCAGAAGCAGCGACGGGAAGGCCAGGATGATATCCATGAGGCGCATGATGACGATATCGACGCGACCACGGAAATAACCGGCAACGAGGCCGATCAGAACGCCAGCAACCACCGACAGCGTCACGACCACGACGCCGATGAACAACGAGAAGCGTGCGCCGAAGATCAGACGCGACAGGATATCGCGGCCGACGGCATCCGTGCCGAGCGGATAGGAGAAGCTGCCGCCATCCATCCAGAAAGGGACGGAGAGCAGGAGCTGGCGGTTCTGCTCGTTCGGCGCATGCGGGGAGACGAGCGGTGCGAAGATCGCCAGCAGAAGGATGATGAGGAAAACGAAGAGACCGATGACGGCGCCCTTGTTTCGCGAGAAGTAATACCAGAATTCCGTGAGGCCGGAGGGCTGGTCGGATTTTGCAGTAACCGTGCTCATGAACCGCTCCTAGTGCCTGATACGCGGATTGATGAAGCCGTAGGCCAGGTCGACGATCAGGTTCACCAGCATGATGATGCCGGCGATCAAGAGGAGACCACCCTGGACGACTGCATAGTCGCGTTTGAAGACAGCATCGACCATCCACTTGCCGATACCCGGCCAGGAGAAGATCGTTTCGGTCAGAATGGCGCCTGCGAGCAGCACGCCAACCTGCAGGCCGATCGTGGTGATAACAGGGATCATGGCGTTTCTGAGTGCATGAACACCGACGACACGGAGCGGCGCGAGACCCTTGGAGCGGGCCGTGCGCACATAATCCTCGCCGAGCACTTCGAGCATGGCCGAGCGGGTCTGGCGGGCGATCACCGCAAGTGGGATCGTGGCAAGCACCACGGTCGGCAGAATGAGATAGCTGACGGCCGAGGCGAAGGCGCCCTTCTGGCCGGACAGAAGACTGTCGATCAACATGAAACCGGTGACCGGCTTGAAGAAATACATCAGCGAGATGCGGCCGGAGACCGGCGTCCAGCCCAGATAGCCGGAGAAGAAGATGATGAGCAGCAGGCCCCACCAGAAGATCGGCATCGAATAGCCGATGAGGGCAACACCCATTACACCCTGGTCGAACCATGTGCCGCGTTTGACGGCCGCAAAGACACCCGCCGGCACGCCGAGAAGGACAGCCACCAGGATGGCGCAGAGCGACAGCTCGAGCGTTGCCGGGAAAAGCGTGAAGAACTCGCCGAGTACAGGGCGCTTGGTGACGATCGAGGTGCCGAGATCGCCATGCAGCACTTTTCCGAGATAGTCGAAATACTGCGCATACATGGGCCGGTCGAAACCGAGATCGTGCATGATCTGTGCGTGACGTTCAGGTGCCATGACACGTTCGCCCGACAATAGCATGACGGGGTCGCCAGGAAGCAGGCGGATGAACGAGAAGGCAATGAGCGAAACGCCTAGGAAGGTCGGTATCAGGACTGCGAGGCGCCCGATGAAAAATCGCAACATAGCAGGTTGTCCAATAGTTTCCGGCGGTCAGGTGGAACCTGACCGCCGGTCAAGCCCGGTTTTGCCGGGCAGTTTATCATTTTTCTTATTCGGCGATATCAACGCCGTCGAAGCGGTGAATGCCGAGCGGGTCCATGAAGAAGCCCGACACCTTCTTGCTGACCGGTACGAAAACCAGCGAGTGGTCGAGTGCTGCCCAGGGAGCTTCCTTCTTGAAGATCACCTGTGCTTCTTCGTAGAGCTTCGTACGCTCAGCAACGTCAGCCGTCTGCTTGGCCTTGGTCATCAGAGCGTCGTAGTCCTTGTTGCACCACTGAGCGCGGTTGTTGCCGCCGACAGCGTCGCAGCCGAGCAGCGTGTCCATGAAGTTGTCCGGGTCGCCGTTGTCGCCGGTCCAACCGAGGATGACGGCGCCATCGCGCTTCACATCGGAGGAGAGCTTCAGATATTCAGCCCATTCATGGGTGACGATCTCGACGTTGACGCCGATCTTGGCAAAGTCGGCCTGCATCAGTTCGGCGGCGCGGCGAGCGTTCAGCATGTACGGACGCGAAACCGGCATTGCCCAGATCTTCATCGACAGATCCTTGACGCCAGCGGCTTCGAGAGCCTTCTTGGCACCGTCCGGATCGTACTTGTCGTCCTCGACCTTGTCGTTATAGGACCACATGGTCGGCGGGATCGGGTTCTTGGCAACCTGGGCTGCGCCCTGGAAAACGGCGTCGATGATCGCCTGCTTGTTGATCGCCATGTTCAGCGCGCGGCGAACTTCCGGCTTGTCGAACGGAGCCTGCTGGGTGTTGTAGGCGAGGAAGCCGACGTTCAGGCCCGGCTGTTCCATAACCGTCAGGTTCGTGTCCTTCTTCAGCTCGGCAACGTCGGCTGCGTTCGGATACGGGATCAGGTGGCATTCGCCGGCCTTGAGCTTCTGGGCGCGAACAGCAGCGTCGGGGGTGATCGCGAAAACGAGATCGTCGATCTTTTCCTTGCCCTTGAAATAGGCTTCGTTGGCCTTGTAGCGGATAACGGCATCCGGCTGATAGGCGACGAAGGTGAAGGCGCCCGTGCCGACCGGCTGCTGGTTGAACTGGGCCATCTTGCCGTCAGCAGCAAGCTTGTCGGCATATTCCTTGGAAACGATGGAAGCGAAGTCCATCGCGAGGTCGGCCAGGAACGGCGCTTCCGGATGGTTCAGCGTGAACTTGACCGTCAGGTCGTCAACCTTCTCGACCGACTTGATGAGGTCGGGGAAGCCCATGCCGGCAGCGTATTCGTAGGAACCGCCTTCGACATACTTGTTCCACGGATTGTCGGACTTGATCTGGCGCTCGAAGGAGAAGACGATGTCGTCAGCGGTCAGATCACGCGACGGGGTGAAGAAATCGGTCGTCTGGAACTTCACGCCAGGATGCAGCTTGAACGTATATTCCTTGCCATCCGGGGAAACCGTCCAGCTGTCGGCGACGCCAGGCTCGATCTCCGTACCACCGTGCTTGAATTCAACGAGGCGGCTGTAAACCGTGCGCGAAGACGCGTCAAAGGTCGTGCCCGCCGTGTAGAGGCTCGGATCGAAGCCTTCCGGCGATCCTTCGGAGCAGTAGACAAGCGTCTTGGAATACGCGGCGGTGGCCATGACCGAAGCCAGGGCTGTCGCTGTGAGCAGGACAGAGAACTTTTTCATGATGTCGTTTCCCAGGTTTGTTCTTTTTTGATCTTTAGAGATCGGGAGCTCATTACCCCGATCAACGGGCCGATGGAACGATATTTATTTGCTGAAAGCAACGGCATCCGCAGAAAATTTTTCCAGAAAAGTAATTTTAGAAATTTTCGGTCAAAAATAGGCCAAAATTTGCAAGATTGAGGCAGATTTCATCCGATTCCCGTCGCTTTTGGTATAATTTCGCGTCGCGAAACGGCTTTGAAAGCGGTTTCAAGCTGACCTGATATATCACTACTCCGTGAGCGCCAACAAAAAACCACGGCCATCGAAAGCGACCGTGGTTCATGAGGCAATCGGAATAATTCTGATATCAGGCAGCTGGTGCCGGAACAGCCGGTTTGCGCAGATCACCGGTGAGGCCAAGCAGAAAACCGATCTGCGGCCGCGCCTTGACCAGATCGTCAATCGAATATTCGGTCAACACGTCGAAGAAAGCATTCAGCGCCTTGCGCAGCGCAGAGTTGAGGCCGCAACTGTCCACCAGAGGGCATTCGATGGCACCATCCTCAAAGCATTCCGCCATGGCGAAACTGTCTTCGGTGACCTTCACGACATCGAAAAGGCTGATATCAGTCGCCGGCCTGCCAAGGCGCACGCCGCCGTTGCGGCCGCGCACGGTTTCGACCAGGCCCGCCTTGTTGAGAGGCTGCAGGATCTTGAACAGGAAGAGTTCGGAAACACCATATGCCCTGGCAATCTCCGGGATCCGGCTCAACTGTCCTTCATTGGCTGCACAATACATCAACATGCGAACCGCATAGTTGGTCTGCTTCGTCAACCGCATGCCAATCTCCTGAATCGTCTTTGCAAGGGGTATATAGTGGCATTCGCAGTTTTGAACAATTCCAAAATATGAAATTCACATTCAGCTTAACTGAGGCCGATTGCCGCTGGCTTACCGGACTTCGAGGCTTCTGGCATAGTCGAGGATAGCCTGCCGGCGCTCGGGTGTTCCGGGGTGGGTCGATAGCATGCTTGTTCCGGAGTGATCTTCAAACTTATCTTCCAGTTTTTCAAAAAACCGGGCGATCGCAAGAGGGTCCATGCCGCCTGCCCGCATCAACTCGACCGAACGTTGATCCGCCTGTCGTTCAGCGCTGCGTGAGTAGGAGAGCGCCAACAGACCGCCGCCTTGGGTCAGGATATCTTCGACACCAGAGCCCACATCGCCTGCGATCAACATCACGAGAGCGGCCATGCCAGCGGCGCGATAAAGCTGCCGAAGGCTGTGCTTGTATTCGACATGACCGATCTCATGGGCAAGAACGCCCGAAATCATTTCGTCATCGCCGTCGGCGAGTTGGATCAACTGATCGGTGATGACGATGTTGCCATCAGGAAGCGCGAAGGCATTCGGACCGATTGCACCGCCATCACGGAAATTCAGAGTGTAGGCCGCAGCCCCCTCCTTCGTCTCGCCGGCAATGCGTGCGAAGCGTGCGGTAATTTCTGTCTGGCGCTCCTGTGGCACCTCGCTTTTCGACAGGACGGTCGTATCAAGCGTGCTGAGCGTGCCCGACGACATCATCTGTGGCACGACAGGCGGCGTCACCAGAACGGCAATCTCAACCAAAAGCGGCAACGCATAGCGATAGATACCGATGGCAAGAAGCACGACGATTGCCGCAAAAGCGAAGATGCGCGGATGGAATTGTTCGAGCCGGTGAACCCAGTCGGCATGTCGACGCCCGTTCTTCTTCACAAATGTGTCGATGGCCGCATTGTCAGTCGTTTCGAAGAGCGAGCCATCCGAGAAGTTGATCCGGCGCGGAATGTCCCCCACTCTTGCGCTGATCGACAGGCTCGAGAGCGCACCTTTGGAAAGCTGGTTTCCATCAGCAGAGACCGCGGAAATGCCATCCGCGCGGAAGACGAGGGTCGCGATGACGCGACCGCTCGACCCTGGCGGATACCACTCTCCGCTGGCGATGACTTCGCGGTCAGAAGCCAAAATCGAAGCCTTCCATGCTCATATATTCCGCGCCGATCGCGCCTCCGCTCTGCTGAACCGCAGTGACGACATCACCGATATCGCCATCGACGGCAATTGCGGTGTGTTCCACGACATAACGGGTCAGACGCACAGCCGCCCAAGGGCGCATCAGACCAAAGGTGCAGATCGTCACCAGCAGGTTCGACAATGTGATCCAGGCGTAACGGCCACGCGACAGATCGCTCCTCAGCCGGTGACGACCATCGATCACCATCGACGACCATACGATGTTATGGACAGCCGCGCGGTAAACGATACCGGCAAGCGCGTAGGCTATAAGGACGCCGAATGTGACGGAATAGATCGAACCGATCAACACGGCCCCAGGCAGATCACCGGAGGACTGGGTCGCAATTGCTCCAGCTATCAGGACTCCCAGAATTGCGATACCAATGATCGTGATGATCGCCGGGATGATAAGCGCGAGATAGAGCAATCCAATACGTGGATCGACAAGGAACTTGCGATCACCATAGCGAAGATTGTTGAACACATAACGGTTCAGCCACCGGCTGGCGAAAGGTGCCAGCAGACCAAACGAGATAGCGGCCAAAAAACCGCCGACCATGACAGCGACAAACGCACCGCCAACCGTACCGACGAAATCAAATCTGACATTGCGATAGCTCGTCACCCGCGCGTTAAAGCGGATGCCGCGCATAACCAACCACGGCATTGCGATCAGCGCGAGGACCAGCGTGACGAATCCGAAGAGAGGATGAAGGCTCGCCAGAATATTGAGAACGATGACCACGCCAAAAACAATCAGTCGACCGATGAAAATCTGTTTGCCGGTGGCGTGATATTCGAAGCTGCTGCCGAGCAGGACGGTATTTCCATAAAAATACCGGTTACGGCGAACCTTCGCCCAGGCCGAATAGATGCCAAGCGTGACGACTGTCAGAAGGATGTTGACGATCCAGATGCCAAAATATTCCGATGCACTACCGGTAAATTTCGCGCGTTCAAATGAATTTACGGCGGGCTTCGCCGTTCCAAAGTCCATGATGTTTCCCCCAAACCCGACATTTGCAGCTGCGCCACGGAATCAGCCGTGGGACGATGCGCGTGTTCATAGCTTGAGAAGCAAAACTTCACGGAATTAACAACCAGTAATCGAACAAAAAGAGGGCCTTCCAGCCCTCCAATTGCAAATCTCTGTGGCTTTCGCGTCACTTCATCGTCGGCATGACGAATTCGGCGTCGCCCTTGATACCCGAGGGCCAGCGCGCGGTGATAGTCTTGGTCCGGGTCCAGAACTTGATGGAATCCGTACCATGCTGGTTGAGGTCGCCGAAGCTCGAAGCCTTCCAGCCGCCGAAGGAATGGTAGGCGAGCGGCACCGGGATCGGAACGTTGATGCCGATCATGCCAATATTGATGCGGGAGGCGAAGTCGCGGGCCGCATCGCCGTCACGCGTGTAGATCGCAACGCCGTTGCCGTATTCATGCTTCATCGGCAGGGACAGCGCTTCTTCATAGTTATGAGCGCGGACGACCGAAAGGACCGGTCCGAAGATCTCGGTCTTGTAGATGTCCATCTCAGGCGTGACGTGGTCGAACAGGCAGCCGCCGACAAAATAGCCGTCTTCATAACCCTGAAGCTTGAAATCGCGGCCGTCGACGACGAGCTTGGCGCCTTCTTCGATGCCCTTGCTGATCAGGCCCTGGATGCGGTTATAGGCATCCTTGGTGATGACGGGACCCATATCGGCCTTGTCGTCGGTGTAAGGGCCGATGCGCAGAGACTCGATCTTCGGCACCAGCTTTTCAACGAGGCGGTTGGCGGTTTCCTCACCGACCGGGACGGCAACGGAGACGGCCATGCAGCGCTCGCCGGCCGAACCGTAGCCGGCGCCCATCAGGGCGTTGACTGCCTGGTCCATATCGGCATCGGGCATGATGATCATGTGGTTCTTGGCACCGCCGAAGCACTGGGCGCGCTTGCCGTTCGATGCAGCCGTTCCATAGACATAACGGGCGATCGGCGTGGAGCCGACGAAAGAGACGGCACCAATATCGGGATCAGTGAGGATCGCATCAACGGCAGTCTTGTCGCCGTTGACCACGTTGAGGATGCCAGCCGGCAGACCAGCCTCGATCATCAGTTCGGCAAGGCGGATCGGCAGAGAGGGATCGCGCTCGGAGGGCTTCAGGATGAAGGCATTGCCGCAGGCGATCGCCGGAGCAAACATCCACATCGGGATCATGCCCGGAAAGTTGAAGGGCGTGATGCCCGCGCCAATGCCGACCGGCTGGCGGATCGAATACATGTCGATCGCAGGACCGGCACCTTCGGTGAACTCACCCTTGGCAAGATGCGGGATGCCGCAGACGAATTCACAGACTTCGAGGCCGCGGATCACATCGCCTTTGGAATCCTCGACCGTCTTGCCGTGCTCGCTGGAGAGCAGCGTCGCAAGCTCATCCATGTGCTGGTTCAGGAGATCGACGAACTTGAAGAAGACGCGTGCACGACGCTGCGGGTTGGTGGCAGCCCATTTCGGCTGCGCGGCCTTAGCGTTTGCAACGGCGGCGCGCAGTTCCTCGACGCTTGCGAGCGCCACCTTTGCCTGCACTTCGCCGGTCGCTGGATTGAAGACGTCGCTGGTGCGGCCGCTGGTGCCGGCAACCTTCTTGCCGCCAATGAAATGACCAATCTCACGCATGGGTATTCCTCCTGATCTTCTGGATGGCGCAATAATCGCACTTCAATTTTCACAAATCAATGCGCTATAATAAGCAACCGTTGTGCGTATATTATAGTTCGACGACTGCAGTGAGCGCTCCTGCTACAAAACTGGCATCACATAGGAACAAGTCAAAGGGAAGATCGAACCGATGAGGGAGAAACCTATTGTCAGAATGGCGGAGCTGGAGATCGATCCAGATACGATCGAAACCTACCGGGCGCTGCTGATCGAGGAAATCGAGGCATCAGTCGCGCTGGAAGACGGTGTCCTTTCTCTGAATGCCGTCTCCATCAAGGATCATCCGAACATAATCCGTATCCTTGAGGTCTACGCCGACCGGGACGCATACGAGGCTCATCTGCAGACGCCGCATTTCCTCAAATACAAGAAGGAGACATCAGGCATGGTGACATCGCTGACGCTCATCGACGTCGATCCGATTGCGATGCGCTCAAAACCATGAACTGGGATGATGTACGAATTTTCCTGGCCGTCGCCCGCACCGGACAAATCCTTGCGGCATCGAAGCGGCTGGGGCTCAATCACGCCACACTCTCGCGCAGGCTGACCTCGCTGGAAGAGGCGTTGATGACGCGGCTTTTCATCCGTCGCACAAATGGGTGCGAGTTGACCGCAGAAGGCGACATATTTCTTGCCTCGGCAGAACGGATGGAGACGGAAATGCTAGCCGCGCAGGCCAATCTCGGCCACACCGATACGGCCATTGCGGGGACAGTGCGCGTCGGCGCGCCTGACGGCTTCGGTGTTTCTTTTCTTGCGCCACGCATGGGCAGGCTGATCGAGCGCCATCCGGCACTGAAGATCCAGCTGGTGCCGGTGCCGCGCTCCTTTTCGCTGTCGCAACGCGAAGCGGATATCGCCATCACGCTGGAACGACCGGAACAGGGCCGGCTGGTTTCCTCCAAGCTTACCGATTACACGCTTGGGCTCTACGCATCGGCGGAGTATCTGACGCAACACAAAAAGCCCGGCGATATCGATGACCTGAAAGCCCATCCGCGCATCGGCTACGTCGAAGACCTGATCTTCACTGCCTCGCTGAATTTCTCCGGCGAAGTGATGCGCAGCTGGGATGCCGGGTTCGAGATCTCGACGGCGATCGGCCAGACGGAGGCCGTGCGCTCCGGTGCGGGTATTGGCATTCTGCACGACTATATCGCCCGGCAACATGAGGAACTGGTCCGCATCCTGCCGCAGGTTTCCATTCGCCGCGCCTATTGGACGACCTATCACGAAAGCGCACGCGATCTGGTGCGCGTGCGCAGCGTCATCGACTTCCTGCAGGAACTCGTCGACGAGGAGAGGCAAATCTTCCTTTGAAGCCTTTTCTGGTTCAAAGATGCTTCGCCGGTTCCTCGTTCTCATCAGGATTGGGAAGCGGTGTTTCATCCGGCAACCGGTCAGGCTCCGGCTCCTTGATCGGCGGCACCGGTTTCCAGCCCGGTGAAGGCATCGGCGGTTGGTCGGGATTGGGTTCGTTCGGGACGGACATGGCCGGCTCCTTTACGATTACAATATCCGGTTATTTATCTTGGCTGACGGCTTCGGCAGCACGCATCGGCATGCTGTCGATGATCGCGAAAAGTTCCGATGATGTGATCGGCTCGCTGACTTTCAGCTTCACCGTGCCGTCCTTGCCGAGCAGGAAGGCGGCGAATTCACCCGGGTCAGGCGCACCGAGTTCTTTCCGGAGCGCTTCGCCATCCAGCCCGTCGCCGCTTCCGAAGACCGGTTTTATGCTCGATCCAACGAGCATGAGGACGACCATATCGCGTTCGTCGAGCGCATTGCGATCGGCAAGCAACTGGTTTTCCTGTCTTGCTGCGCGGGAATTATCCCGGTCGGCAATCACAACGAAGACGCGGTTCTTCCACTGGAACTGTTCGAGGCTGGCGACGGCTGCGTAAGCCGCATTGGTCTCGTCGATCTTCGTTGCGCCGTAAAGAAGGGTCTTGGACATACACATACTCCCGTCACCGGTGAACGGTGCGGGAGCCGCAAGAGTTCCAACCATGTTGCTTTAAAAGGGACGACGGCCGATCAGAAAATGCTGATCGGCCCCGTCGCTACGTCAGATATGCAGAAACGCAGAAATCGGAACCTGCAGGGCTGCAGCAATACGCCTCAGCTTTGCGGGATCGGTGCTTTCGCCGTTTTCAATTTCGAGGATTTCGCCATTGGCCAGACCGCAGGTCACTGCGAGGTCTTCAATACTGTAGCCAACCGCACTGCGTGCGCCCTTAACCGCAGCTGCCACGTCAATCGGGGAAACAGCGGTCGATTCCTCTATATTCTGAACAGAAATGGACATCAAATTCTCCTTAATGCCTCGGTGGACTGTCCCTACCCCCAGGCGGCAAGCCGCCAGCATTTCGCGACGCAACGAAAACATTGGGCAATTGCTGCATCGCACCGCACATAAATAGGTAAACTAATGTTAACGGCAATAGCAAAATGCGAGGAGGCATCATTTTGACGTCAAAAAGCGCCGATGCCGTGCACTGCCGAACAGGAATACCAACTTATGGGAGAGAATGGTACGGTTGGGGGGTCTCGAACCTCCGACCTCAGGTGCCACAAACCTGCGCTCTAACCAACTGAGCTACAACCGCACAATTGCCGCGCTCGGCGCGACGGGGGTCACATACGAGGACTTGAACTTTAATTCAAGCCCCGATTTGCCTTCAATATACAAAAAGGCCAAACACGCGGTCCAGCCTTTATTGCATATGACGATTGTCGATCAGGCAACCTTGAAGGATGCCATGGCCTTTTCAGCTGCTTCCTTGGAAGGCTTTGCAACCTTCTCGGCAACCTGCTTGGTAGTTTCCTGCAGCGCCTTCGCCTGCTCGACGGTCACTTCAGCCTGCTTGCGCAGGAAGGAGGTCTGCAGCTCGAAGAATTCGGCGACGGACTTGACGCCGAGAAGCGCTTCCATGTGGGAGAGCGAGCTTTCGGCGTTGACGCGTAGCGCGTCGATCGCCTTGAGGCCGATTTCAACGCTGCCGGCCTGCGCGGTCTGCACCGTTGCTTCCAAGGTCTTGCCGGCTTCTTCGCCTGCGGACTTCAGCTTGGCGTAGGCTTCCTTGGACTGCTGAGCACCCTTTTCGGCGAAGTCGCGGAAGGACTCAGCCAGCTTGCTCGGGTCGAAAGAGGCAATTGAAAAAACGTCATCGGTCTTTATGGTAGCCATCGGATCGCGTTCCTTTAAGATGGGCAAAGCTTCTGCCCGCGATAAATTGGATGGATCTTATATAAGGCATTTCGTTGTGCATTGCAACATTATTGTGCGACGCACAATGCGTTAACCTTTCCGGCCGAAAGCTCCCGGCTCTTCTGGACCGGTCGCAGACCTGCAGTTATTAATAAGCAGTTAATTTGAAGAGGCCGAAAGCGACAGGTTCGATCATGCCCGCAGTCCAGTATCCGTTCATCGATATTGCCGTTCATGCGCGGGTTCGTGAACGATTTTCGCGTGGCGAGGCCATGGTCCTGTTCTCGTCCGACCTTTCCCGTCTGCTGTGGGCAAACGGTGCGGGAGCCGAGCTTTTTGGCCATACTGCGGTCTATGATCTGCTCGACCAAGGTATCAGCCACGCCGATATCACCTTTCGCCAGCTCGAAGCGACTGCCCGCCAGCTCAACGAAGTCGGCGACCAGAAAACCTTTGTCATCCGCATCGCCAAGGGCTTCCAGCGCGTTCAGGCTCCGGCTTCATCGGAGCTCATCCGTCTCGCTTCGGGCGAGAAGGCAATCCTGTTTTCCGTCCCGGTTTCCACTCGTCCACTGACAGCGGGCGCAAGCGCTGCGCAGATGCTGCAGGGACTCGATGATCCGGACACGCATATGGCGGTGATCGGGGCCGAAGGTGACGTCATAGCCGCTTCGCCAGGTTTCGCCTCGCTCGGCATCACTCAGCAGGCGGCAAGGACACTCATCACGCTTGCCGGAGCCCATCCGGACCGGCTGGTGAAGCGACCGGTCGCAACCGGTCGTGGTTATCTGCCGGCTGCCGTCGGCAAACTCAACGACGAGCCCGCACTCCATCTTCTCTTCGCCGTCGAGACGGCAATCGGTCATCTCGACCCGATCGAGCCCTCCGCCAATGTCGAAGAGCCTGCGCCGCAGGAAATTGCATCGGCAGAAACCGCAGTGGCTGATATCGCCGGTGTCGCGGCGCCCGCAGCCGGCTTCACCGAAGCCGAGGCGATCGATGCCGTTTCCGGCATCGAAGAAGTCGAGGAAACGCTGGAAGACATTACCGGCGAGACGGAGGGCTCAGTCGAGGTCAGCGAACCGGCAGCAATCGAAGCCCAATCCGAGCCGCAGGTGGATGACGGCGTTTCCGGTCCTGAAGTCGACGTCGAGAATACCCGCGGGCAGATGGAGCAGCCGATCGAGGCGTCTGCTGCAACGGAAGCAACCGTGGAGACAGATGCAGAAGCTCCGGTTGCCGAACAGATCGAGCCGTCCGCTTCCGTCGCCGAAAACTTCGCGGCAGCACCCGTGGTTCCGGATGAGCCTGACAGCGCCCTGAAAAGCAGCTTCGTCTTCAAGCCGAACAGCCGCGCCACCCGCTTCGTCTGGAAGATCGATGCGGAAGGCCGTTTCAGCGAAGTTTCGCATGAGTTCGCCGAAGCTGTCGGCCCGCACGCGAGCAACATCATCGGCAGCGCTTTCTCGGACATCGCTGCCCTCTTCAACCTCGATCCGGAATCAAAGCTCTCCGAGGCCCTGGCACGTCGCGACACCTGGTCCGGCAAGACGATCTACTGGCCGATCGAGGGCACGAGCCTCGTCGTACCGGTCGATCTTGCCGCCCTGCCGACCTACACACGCAACCGCGACTTCGATGGTTTCCGCGGCTTCGGGGTGGTGCGTCTGTCGGACGCTCAGGAAGATCCTCTGGCGCTCGGACTGACGCTGGGGCCAGACGGCATCGGCCATGATGCCTCCTATCTTGGACCGGCCAACGAAACGGTGCCGGAAGAGGCTGAACTGCCGCGAGAGCAATCTGACGAGGTTGCCGAGGCTGCGCCGCAGGGCGAAGATGCAGTAGCTGCCGTCGACGAAAACACCGGCTCGGACGTGGAAGCAGCAGAAGAAGAAACCGTCCCGGAAGAGACGGTTGCTTCGGAACCTGTCGACGAGGAGCAATCTGCCGCCGAGCCAGTTGCCGAGCATCGTCACGAGCCGCGCGACGGGCAGGACGAGCCGCCAGCGCTGCGTCTTTCCGAGACGCCGAGCCGCCGCTTCACCGACAAGATCGTACAGTTGCACAGTGCGGGCAGCGGTCTGACAGCTGCCGAACAGGCAAATTTCCGTGAAATCGCCAAGCGCCTCGAGGCCTTCGGCGCGCGCAACGACGAGCCGGTCACGCCGCCGCAGCCGGAGCCTGATGCCGAACAGGCATCCGCCCCAGAAGAGACAGTTAACCAGCCTTCCGTCTTCGAACCGACAGTACCTCAGGAAGCAATCTACGAAGCCGCGGCAGAACCGCTGGCGGAAGAGGCTGCCGCCGAAGTGGAAGAAATTCCTGCAGCTGAAGCGGAAGACGAGGTGACGGAAGGTCTGCAGGAGACGGTCAGCCAGATCGAGGTCTTGACCAGCTTCATTCCGCCGCGCGTGAAGATGACGGACGGGCTTTCGGCTGCGACCGTCGATCTGCTGCCTGTTGCGGTGCTGATCCATGCCGGCGACCAGCTGATCCATGGCAATCCGGAGTTCATGCGGCTGACGGGCTATAATTCCGTCGAAGCCCTCTCCGAAGTGGGTGGCATCGATGCCTTGCTGCAGCGCCACGACCTCGAAAACGGTGCGGGCACGATGATGCTCGTCAAAGCCGATGACAGGCTGGTACCGGTCACGGCCCGCCTGCAATCGGTTCGCTGGGAAGATTCCAACGCCCTGATGCTGGCGCTGATGCCGGTCGAAAGCCGCGAGGAAGGCAAAGGCGAGGTTATCCGCCTCGACCAGCGCACCGACCGGATGGTGGAGAAGGTCGCCAAACTGCAGGTCGAGGTGGAGGAATTGCGCTCGATCCTGGAGACGGCGACCGATGGCGTCGTGGTCATCGGCACGGAAGGCGATATCCGCTCGATGAACCGTTCGGCAAGCGCCCTCTTCAACTACGACGAACAGGAAACGCGCGGCAAACCCTTCGTCATGCTGTTTGCCCATGAGAGCCAGAAAGCGGTGCTCGACTATCTGCACGGGCTTTCCGGCCATGGTGTCGCAAGCGTGCTGAATGATGGGCGCGAGGTGATCGGTCGCGAGGCTGCAGGCGGCTTCGTGCCGCTGTTCATGACCATGGGGCAATTGACCTCTTCCAACGGTTATTGCGCCGTCATCCGCGATATCACCCAGTGGAAGCGCACCGAGGACGAGCTGCGCAATGCCAAGGGCGCAGCCGAAACCGCCAATGCCCACAAGACGGATTTCCTTGCCCGCGTCAGCCATGAGATCCGCACGCCGCTCAACGCCATCATCGGCTTTTCCGACATGATGGCGAGCGAGCGCTTCGGGCCGATCGGCCATCCGCGCTACATCGAATATGCAAACGACATCGGCCGTTCCGGCAGGCATGTTCTCGATATCGTCAACGACCTGCTCGATATTTCCAAGATCGAGGCGGGTGAGATGGATCTCGACTTCGCCTCCGTCGGCCTCAACGAAGCGATCTCGGAAGCAGTGGCACTGGTGCAGCCGCAGGCAAACAGCCAGCGGGTCATCATTCGCACAGCCCTGTCGCAGTCGGTTCCCGACGTCGTCGCCGACCTGCGCTCCATCAAGCAGATCGCACTGAACATCCTGTCGAACGCCATCCGCTTCACGCCATCAGGCGGGCAGATCGTCGTTTCCACATCCTATGAGACGAACGGCAGCGTGGCGGTGCGGGTGCGCGATACGGGCATCGGCATGACGCGCAGCGAACTCGACCAGGCAATGAAGCCATTCCGGCAGGTGTCCTCCACGCAGTCGCGTCATCGCGGCGACGGCACCGGTCTCGGCCTGCCGCTCACGAAGGCAATGGTCGATGCCAACAGGGCGATTTTCTCGATCAATTCTGCGCCGAATGAGGGTACGCTGGTGGAGATCACTTTTCCGTCACAACGTGTGCTGGCGGGTTAAAGCCTCGTTCTCCGCGCAATATCAAACGCAGACCCGCTTTGCGTTTCTTCTGGAAACGCTCGCCAAAGAAAAGGCAGCCGATGGCTGCCTTTTGGAGTTAGTGCTGGTAAAACAAGAGCTTAGTCTGAGAACGTCATGTTTCGGGAACCGCGGTTCCAGACCATCTCTTCATGTATGGTCTCCAAGTTGGCTTCACCTTTGACAAACCTTTCTTAATGAAAGGTTTCCAATAAGCGGAATTGATCAACGGCAAAAGCTTGTAGTTTAGCTGCCGCTATCAGACCTTCAGTTCGTCCAGTCCAGCAAAAAGCTTGAGTGCCTCGGGGTTGGCGAGTGCCTCCTGATTTTTCACCGGCCGGCCGTGGACAACCTCGCGCACCGCAAGTTCGACGATCTTGCCGGACTTGGTGCGCGGGATATCTGCGACCGCAATGATCTTGGCCGGCACATGGCGGGGAGAAGCGCCGACACGGATGCGGGTCTTGATCGCTTTGATCAGATCTTCGCCCAAGGCGACGCCGGAGGCGAGGCGGACGAAGAGGATGACGCGCACATCGTCATCCCAGTCCTGGCCGATGCAGAGTGCTTCGGCCACTTCTTCCATCTGCTCGACCTGATTGTAGATTTCCGCCGTGCCGATGCGCACGCCGCCGGGATTGAGCGTTGCATCCGAACGGCCATGGATGATGAGGCCGCCATGTTCGGTCCATTCGGCGAAATCGCCGTGGCACCAGACATTGTCGAAGCGCTCGAAGTAGGCGGCGCGGTACTTGGCGCCATCTGGGTCGTTCCAGAACATGACCGGCATTGACGGAAAGGCCTTGGTGCAGACCAGTTCGCCCTTCTCCCGGCGAACCGGCTTGCCTTCGTCATTCCAGACGTCGACGGCAAGGCCGAGGCCCGCCCCCTGGATCTCACCGCGCCAGACGGGCTGGAGCGGATTGCCGAGCACGAAGCAGGACACGATGTCCGTGCCACCGGAAATCGAGGCAAGCTGGACGTCTTCCTTGATCCCTTCATAGACAAAGGTGAAACCTTCAGGCGACAGTGGCGAACCTGTTGAAGTAATCAACCGCAGGCTCGACAGATCATGGCTCACACGCGGCGTCAGTCCGCTCTTGCGTACTGCGTCGATATATTTGGCCGAGGTCCCGAAGATCGCGAATTTCTCTTTGGCGGCATAGTCGAAGAGCACGTTGCCATCAGGCGCAAAAGGCGACCCGTCGAAGAGGCAGAGCGTGGCGCCGGAGGCTAGCCCGCTCGCCAGCCAGTTCCACATCATCCAGCCGCAGGTGGTGAAATAGAAAAGCTTGTCCCCGGGCTGCAATCCGCAATGCAGGCGATGCTCTTTCAGATGCTGGAGCAGTGTGCCGCCGGCCGAGTGCACGATGCATTTCGGTACGCCTGTCGTGCCCGAAGAGAACAGAATATAGGCCGGATGATCGAAGGGGAGTTGCACGAAGTCGATCGGCTTCGGTTCGTAGGGAGCGATGAACTCCGAAAGCGTCACGCCGCCGGCGGTTTCGCGCGCAACGTCCTGCGCGTTACCAGCATAGTGGACGACCAGCGTCGGCACGTCGAGGCTCTTTGCGACACTTGCCACCTTCGACTTCACGTCCTGCAGCTTGCCATTATACCAATAGGCGTCGCAGGCGATGAACAGCTTCGGCTCGATCTGACCGAAACGGTCCAGCACACCCTGCTCGCCGAAATCCGGAGAACAGGACGACCAGATGGCGCCGATCGAGGTTGCCGCCAGCATGGCAGCTATCGTTTCCGGCATATTCGGCATCATGGCGGCAACACGGTCGCCCTCGCCGATGCCGAGCACGCGAAAGCCCTGCTGGAGCTGTGATACAAGCGCGCGCAACCGATCCCATGACCAGCGGTCTTCGACCTTGTCCTCGCCGCGGAAAATGATGGCATTGCCCTGCCCGCTTCCGCTCAGCAGGTTTTCGGCGAAGTTCAGGCGCGCCCCAGGAAAGAAGCGCGCTTCCAGCATGCGGTCGCCGTGAACGAGAATATCCGCGCCGCGCTCTCCCTTCACGCCGCAGAAATCCCACAATGCCGACCAGAAATTTTCCCGATCGGCAATCGACCAGGCATGCAGATCCTCAAAGCCTTTCAGGCCGACACCGAAGTCTGCGTCACAGCGCTGCATGAAGGCATGGATCGGGCTATTTTCGATCCCATCTTCCGTGGGTTGCCAAAGTGGCTGATTCTCCTGCATTCAATCCTCCTCCCCAATGCAGAACTTATATCATGCTGCATTGCATTATAAAGTGTGCAACGGCGCGATCCGCTGCGCGTTGGATTTGCATATGCCCGGTATTTCATATATCCGGCAAAATCAGAAAATAACCGGTAACCGACTGAAATTCCGGCGGAGCTCATGGGTACGTCAAGAGAAGGCAGATGGCGAAAAAGGATTGGCCCCGCCTCGCGCTGGCTGCCGGCCTTTGCCCGTGTCTCCACGATCGTATTGCTAGCCGGCCTTGCCTTCTTCCTCGCGCTCAGGATCGCCGCGCCCTATCTTATTTCCACCGGCTTCGTGCGCTCCGGCATCGAGGACGCCCTGTCGAAATGGACGGGCTATCACGCCGAGATCAAGGGCAATCCGGTTCTCGAATTCTGGCCGACGCCGCGCATCACGCTAAATGACGTCACCATCCGGCAACCGCGTGAAAGCGGCGACAAGCTGCTCGGCCGCATCGAAAGCCTTTCGGCCGATTTCAGCCTTATCGATGCGCTGCGCGGCCGAACACGCTTCCACCAATTTCACCTGCTGCGGCCCAGCCTCGCGCTGACGCGTGATGAGAATGGTCTGATCGACTGGAGCTACGCCGGCCTTCTGGCGCGGGCCATCGGTGGAGTGCGGGACGACAGCGGCACCGAGGTTCTCGATCCGAAGCTCGACGCCGATATCGGCGCCGTGACGGTCGAGGACGGCATGCTGACATTGACCGACACACAGACGGGCAATGTCTACCGCTTCGACGACGTCGCAGCCGATATCGCCTGGCCGAAGCTGTCGAGAGCGATTTCGGCCGTCCTCATTGCACGGCTCAACGGTCAGGACCTGAAGGTCGATTTTTCCTCGGCTGCGCCACTGCTCGTCTTTGCCGGCAAGAATGCAGAGATGAAGGCCTCGATCGCTTCGAACCTGATGACCGCGCGCTTCCAGGGCGTCGGCAGCATGGTGAGCCTCTCGTCGGTCTCAGGCAATATCAACGCCAGCTTTCCGGACGTGCCGGCCCTCTTGCAATGGTCGGGCCGGTCGATCCCCGGCATCGAGTCGCTCAAGAGCGCATCGGTGACCTCGGACGTGGCGTCGGTATCCAACGGTTTCCGCTTCAACAATGTCAGCATGACGCTGAACGATGCGAGCGCCACCGGAGTGATGGATCTGACCGTTGCACCTGGTAAGCGGCCGAAGATTGGTGGGACGCTTGCCTTCGATCAGATGAACCTCAAGCCGTTCCTCGATGCCTTCGCACTCAGACTTGCGGCCGGCGGCCTGGGCGACATGCTGCTACCGAGCCCTCTCGGACCGCTGCAACTTCTCGATCTGGACGTCCGGCTTTCCGCGCGACAGGCGCAGATGGGGATCTTTTCGCTCGCGGATGTCGGGGCCAGCGTGATCGTCGCCGGCGAGGAAGCGAAATTCGATATCGGCGACAGCCAGTTCGAGGGCGGCGAAATGACTGCCCATCTGGAGGCGACCCGCCGCGATTTCGACGGTGGCGGCAAATTGCAGCTTTCGATCCGCAATGCGGATTTCAATGCTCTTGCCGAAAAATTGCAGCTCAAGGGGCCGCTACCGCATGCGACCGGCTCTCTCGACCTTTCACTGCAGACCCCGAAAGCGATCTGGACGACGGGACTTGCCGATGTCACCGGCAAGCTGAAATTCTCGGCGGGAGCAGGATCCATTCCCGGCGTGGACATTACCGCATTTCGTACTCAGGCTGCGCAGAAGCCTTTCTTCGCCCTGAGCTCTGCCGCAAACGGGTCTTTTGCCTTCAACAAGCTCGATCTCCAGGCCGACTTCACCAACGGCACAGCAGAAATCCACGACGCGCGTTTTGCCGGTTTGGATCAATCGCTGACGCTGTCGGGTCTCATCACTTATGAGTCCAACGGACTTGCGCTCTCCGGCTCACTGGAAGCGACCGACCCGGCCAAAGTGGCCGATCTGCCGCTGCTGCCCTTCTTCATCGGCGGCTCGTGGCCAAACCCGGTCATTTCGCCGGTGCCGCTGTTCAACACACCGACGAAAACCCAGCCCTAACGCCCTTCAGCTTTAAGCAGTCGCCGCCGCAGCCCTCTCATCGCGCTCGCGCTGAACCTCGCGACGCTTGGTAACGACGGATGCGCAGATGACGCCGACCGCCACGATGGCAATCAGGATGGTGCAGACCGCGTTGATCTCCGGCGTCACTCCGAGGCGTACCTGGCTGTAAATCTTCATCGGCAGCGTGGTCGCGCCCGGCCCGGACGTGAAGCTTGCAATCACGAGATCGTCCAGCGACAGGGTGAAAGCCAGGATCCAGCCTGAAAAAACTGCCGGCGATATGATCGGCAGCGTGATTTCGAAAAAGGTGCGCACCGGCGGTGCGCCGAGATCCTGGGCCGCTTCCTCGATCGACTGGTCGAAGCTCAGAAGCCGTGACTGCACGACGACGGCGACGAAGCACATGGTCAGTGTCGTATGCGCCAGCGTAATGGTCCAGAAGCCGCGGTCAAAGCCGATCGCCACGAAGAGCAGCAGCAGCGACAGGCCGGTGATGACTTCCGGCATGACGAGGGGCGCGTAGACCAGCCCTGAAAAAAGGATGCGGCCGCGGAAGCGCGTGAAACGAACCAGGGTGATCGCCGCCATCGTGCCGAGGATCGTCGCGAATGTGGCCGACAGCAGGCCGACACGGATCGTCACCCAGGCAGCATCGAGCAGGGCCTGGTTGGAGAGTAACGAGACATACCACTTGGTCGAGAAGCCGCCCCAGACGGTGACGAGCTTCGATTCATTGAAGGAGAAGATCACCAGAAGCGCGATCGGCAGGTAGAGAAAGGCAAAGCCGAGCACGACGGAGATGATGTTGAAACGGGTCCATCTGAGCACGGCTTATCTCCCTGCCTCATCGGCTTTCGCCTGCACATTCTGGAAGAAGACGATCGGGATCACGAGAATGAGAAGCAGGATCGTCGCCACGGCCGAGGAAACGGGCCAGTCGCGATTGGAATTGAACTCGTTCCAGATCGTCTTGCCGATCATCAGCGTCTGCGAGCCGCCAAGCAGATCCGGGATAACGAATTCGCCGACGGCCGGAATGAAGACCAGCATGCAGCCGGCAATGACGCCGGGGATCGACAGCGGAAAGGTGACGCGCCAGAAGGCCCGGATCGGCGTGCAGCCGAGATCCTGCGCCGCCTCGATCAGCGTGCCGTCCATCTTTTCCAGCGCCGAATAGAGCGGCAGCACCATGAAGGGCAGATAGGAATAGACGATGCCGATATAGACGGCGGTATTGGTGTTGAGGACGATCAGCGGGTTGTCGATGAGATGCAGCGACAACAGAAGCTGGTTCAGCAGCCCCTCCGGCTTCAGGATGGCAATCCAGGCATAGACGCGGATCAGGAAGCTCGTCCAGAAGGGAAGGATCACCAGCATCAAGAGCGTCGGGCGCACGTTGCGAGGCGCCTGCGCCATGCCATAGGCGATCGGATAGGCGATCAGAAGCGTCAGCAAGGTGGAGATGCCGGCGATGACGACGCTCGAGATATAGGCGTTGAAATAGAGCGGATCGTCCGTCAGGTAGCCGTAATTGTCGAGCGAGAAGGTCGAAATCTTGTCCCAGAAACCGGCCCAGCCATCAGCGAGCGTGAAGACCGGCTCATAGGGCGGCATCGCGATCGCCGTCGCCGACAGCGAAATGCGGAACACGATGAAGAACGGCGCCAGAAAGAAGAGCAGCAGCCAGGCATAGGGAATGATGATGACGAGGCGGTTGTAGAAGCGTGCGGCAAGCGTTCCCATGGTCTCAATCCTTCAGCAGGACGCCGCCGTCCTCATCGAAGGAGACCCAGACTTCCTGATCGTAGGTGAAGGGGTCATCGACAGAGCGCTGTGCGTTGAGAGAGGAGGCCTTGACGACATTGCCGTTCGACAATCTGACGTGGAAGACCGTCATGTCGCCGAGATAACCGATGTCCCAGAGTTCGCCCTTGGCGGCATTGATCGAGGCATTGGCGGGCGCCGTGCGCGTGACGCGGAGCTTTTCCGGGCGGATCGCGAAGCCGAGCGCGGCACCGATGGCAGGCGAATCGGTCGAGGCAGTGCGGACCGTGAAGCCGCTGTCGACGGCAATCTCGACAGCACCGTTTGCGGTCGTGGTCACCTTGCCGTCGAAAATGTTTACGTCGCCGATGAAATCCGCAACGAAGCGGCAGTTCGGCGCTTCGTAGATTTCCGCCGGCGTGGCAACCTGCACGACCTTGCCATGGCTCATGACGGCAATGCGGTCGGCCATTGTCATGGCTTCTTCCTGGTCGTGGGTGACGACGACGAAGGTCAGACCGAGGCTCTGCTGCAGGTCCATCAGTTCGAACTGGGTTTCCTCGCGCAGCTTCTTGTCGAGCGCGCCAAGCGGTTCATCGAGCAGCAACACCTTCGGGCGCTTGGCAAGAGAACGGGCAAGGGCGACGCGCTGGCGCTGGCCGCCGGAAAGCTGGTTGGGCTTGCGGGAAGCGAACTGCTCAAGCTTCACGAGCTTCAGCATCTGCGAGACACGCTCGGCCATTTCGTCCTTCGGCATGCCGTCCTGCTTGAGCCCGAAGGCGATGTTCTTCTCGACCGTCATGTGCGGGAAAAGAGCGTAGGACTGGAACATCATATTGACCGGCCGCTTGTAGGGCGGCGTACCTGAAAGATCGGTGCCATCGAGAATGATCTCGCCCGATGTCGGCTGTTCGAAACCGGCCAGCATGCGCAGAAGTGTAGACTTGCCGCAGCCGGAGGCGCCGAGCAGCGCGAAGAACTCGCGGTGATAGATATTCAGCGACAGATCGTTGACGGCGGTAAAATCGCCGAAGCGCTTGGTGACATTCTTGAAGGCAATGAACGGTTTTGCTGATGGATCGGACCAGGGTGCGAATGCGCGGCGAATATTGCCAAGAGACTTCATATTATTCCCCGAAAATACAAGGTTTCAGCCGGCCTCGACCCGGACCGTGAATGGAAAGGCCCGGACGTTTCCGTCCGGGCCGAAATCTCGATTACTGGCCGGTGACGACCTTGGTCCAGATTCGTGTCACCAGTCGCTGCGTTTTCGGATCGAGCGGCGGCACCGTGAAGAGCTTGGCCATGATCTCCGGCGTCGGATAGATCGCCGTATCGTCGATCACTTCCTTGTCGAGGAATTGCTGCGAGGCCTTGTTGCCGTTTGCGTAGAAGACGAAGTTGGATGCCTTGGCGGCGACTTCGGGCTTCATCATGTAGTTGATGAATTCATGCGCCTCTTCGACATGCGGCGCATCCTTCGGAATGCCGAAGACATCGAAGAAAATCTGCGCACCCTGGTTCGGAACCGAATAGTCGACATTCACGCCGGCCTTTGCCTCGGCTGCGCGATCCCGCGCCTGGAAGACGTCGCCCGAAAAGCCGAGCGCAATGCAAATATCGCCGTTAGCGAGCGCGCTGATATATTCAGAGGAGTGGAACTTACGAACGAAGGGACGAACGGCGAGCAGGGCCTCCTGCGCCTTGTTCAGGTCCTCCTGCTTCTTGCTGTTCGGATCGAGGCCGAGATAGGCCAGAACGGACGGAATGACGTCCGTCGGCGAGTCCAGCATGTAGATGCCGCAATCCTTGAGCTTGGCGGCCTTTGCCGGATCGAACAGCGCATCCCAGTTCGGCTTTTCGTCCGTGCCGAGTGCGGCCTTCACCTTGTCGACGTTATAGCCGATGCCGGTCGTGCCCCACATATAGTCGACGGAATATTCGTTGCCCGGATCGAAGGTGGCGACGCCCTTCGTCACGACGTCCCACATGTTCGACAGGTTCGGCAGTTTCGACTTGTCGAGTTTCTGGTAAACGCCGGCAGCGATCTGGCGCTGCATGAAGGAAACTGTGGGAACGACGACATCATAACCGGTGCCGCCGGCCAGGAGCTTGGTTTCCAGCGTCTCGTTGGAATCGAAGGTGTCGTAGACGACCTTGATACCGGTTTCCTTGGTGAAGTCTTCGAGGATCGAGCTGTCGATATAATCGGACCAGTTGTAGACGTTGACGACACGCTCCTGGGCGAAGGCCGGCGCAGCGGCAAGAAGAGCGACAACGGCAACTGCCGTCAGGTTGGTTATTCTTGACCTCATGATATCTCCTGTTTTTTTAAAGGTATCGCGCCCCCGGACACCTCTTATTCCCTCTGGTTTGGCTGCAGACTAGAAAGGAATTTCTACGCCTACAAGCTCAAAATCCTGCGGCGTCAATGATTTCACAATCACTGGAAATCGAAGCTTCCGAGACCGGCAGAGGTCTCGTCCAGAGCGAGTGGACGTGTCAGTGGCGGCTCGGCCCGGAAAAGGCATCCGCGCCTTTCACAAAGACGGCAGGCGGGCCCGACCGCAATTGGTAGAGCATCGCTTCTGCCATAGACCAGACTGTCGCGCAGGGCGGCATCGCAGCCGATCAGCAGAGCCGTGCGCCGCGCCCGTTCGCCGTACTCCACAACCGGCCCTTCGAGCGTGCGCGCGATCGTCAGGAAAGCCGACCCGTCAGGCATGGTGACCGTCTCGGACAACACCCTGCCCGGCTCAAGAAAGGCGGTGTGGACATTGAGCTTCGGACAGTTGCCGCCAAAGCGGGCCTGCGGAAAACCCTGGGCGCCCGTTCTGCGAATGACATGGCCCGCAGCATCGGTTTCCATCAGGAAGAAGGGAATGCCGGCAGATCCGGGACGCTGCAGCATGGCGAGGCGCGAGGCGGCCTGGCCGAAGGAGACAGCGAAACGGGCGCGGATGAGATCGATGTCGTATCGGGTATTCTGGGCGGCAAGAAGAAAGGCCCCGTAGGGCATCAGTAGCGCGAGCGCCGCAGTCCGCGTCAGCTCGAAACGGGCAATGCGCCGCGCCTCGTCGGATGACAACGGCAATTCGTCAAGCGCGGCTTCGATTTGAGATCTTAGCGCGAGCCTTGCGACTTCGATGGCTATTTCCTGCGCCTGGTCCGCCCCCGATAGACGCTCGGACAGAAAAAGACGCATTGAGTGACGATCGAAACGCCGGCGCAGGTCCGGCATGACATGGACAGGCAGAATCCGGACGCTGATCCCCCGATCGCTCTTCAGCCAATCCTTCAGACCGGGGCCACCGGCGAGGCCGTTGGCAAAGCCTTCCGCCGCCGCGTCTATCTCGCCGAAATAGGCGGGGCGGCGCTCCAGCACTTCCCTGACCTCATCCAGAGGCAGGCGGCCGGAGGCGACGGGCGCAGGGCCTTCGCCCGCCATCAAGGCCGTCAAATCGGAAAGCCGGGCAGTCTGCTCGCGATAGGCCCGGTAGAGCTTGATCATACCGCCAGCCGCATTGGGCGCGGCATCAGCCACTTCGACAAGCTCCTGATCACCCGGCAGTTCACCCGACAGCAACGGATCGGCGAACACTTCCTTCAACTGGCCAAGACCGCCGGCGGTTTCGCCCTGTAATTCCTCAAGATCGATGCGGTAGACGGAAGAGAGCTTGAGCAGCAGTTGCACCGTCAATGGGCGTTGATTGCGTTCGATCAGATTCAGGTAGGAGGGGGAGATTTCCAGCGCCTCGGCCATGGCCGTCTGCGTCAGTGCCAGCGCATTGCGGATGCGCCTGACTTTCGGTCCCGCAAATATCTTCCGCTCCGCCATGTCACATCCTTTACATGCCGCAATTTACAATCTTTTACAAAGTTACAAATTCATTCTGTAAATCCTTCTCATCCTAACCTCTTTCCTCGTCTGAAATCAAAGGTTTTTCTGGCCATTTTGTTCGTTTCTGTAAAATCTGTCATCAGCGCTCAAGCGTTGAAAGCCAAAGAGGAGATTGGCATGACAGATTTTTACAAACTCATCCGTAATGCCCCCGAGGGACGTTTTGCCGGTATCGAGCGGCCCTATTCCGTTTCCGATGTCGAATGCCTGCGCGGCTCGGTGGCACTCCGCTACACGCTGGCCGAAATGGGAGCTCAGCGCCTGTGGCAACTTCTGCATGAGGAGGACTTCGTCAACGCGCTTGGCGCGCTTTCCGGCAACCAGGCCATGCAGATGGTGCGCGCCGGGCTGAAAGCGATCTATCTTTCCGGCTGGCAGGTCGCCGCTGACGCCAATACCGCGTCGTCGATGTATCCGGATCAATCGCTCTATCCCGCCAATGCCGGGCCGGAGCTTGCCAAACGCATCAACCGCACGCTCCAGCGCGCCGACCAGATCGAGACATCCGAAGGCGACGGGCTTTCGGTCGAAACGTGGTTTGCACCGATCGTCGCCGATGCCGAAGCCGGTTTCGGCGGGCCGCTCAACGCTTTCGAGATCATGAAAGCCTATATCGAGGCGGGCGCAGCCGGTGTTCATTTCGAGGATCAGCTTGCCTCGGAAAAGAAATGCGGCCATCTCGGCGGGAAGGTGCTGATCCCGACCGCCGCCCATATCCGCAATCTCGATGCGGCTCGGCTTGCGGCCGATGTCATGGGTGTGCCGACGCTCGTCGTCGCCCGCACCGACGCAGAAGCCGCCAAGCTTCTGACTTCAGATATCGACGAGCGCGACCAGCCTTTCGTCGATTATGATGCCGGGCGAACGGTCGAGGGTTTCTATCAGGTGCGCAATGGGCTGGAACCCTGCATTGCGCGTGCCGTCGCCTATGCACCGCATTGCGACCTCATCTGGTGTGAAACGTCGAAGCCGGATCTGGAGCAGGCGCGCCGCTTTGCCGAAGGCGTACACAAGGTGCATCCCGGCAAGCTGCTTGCCTACAATTGCTCGCCGTCCTTCAACTGGAAGAAAAATCTCGACGATGCGACGATCGCCAGGTTCCAGCGTGAACTCGGGGCTATGGGCTACAAGTTCCAGTTCATCACGCTCGCCGGGTTCCACCAGCTGAACTACGGCATGTATGAGCTCGCCAGCGGCTACCGCGAGCGGCAGATGGAGGCCTATTGCGAGCTGCAGCAGGCGGAATTCGCAGCTGAGCCACGCGGCTATACCGCCACCAAACATCAGCGCGAAGTCGGCACCGGCTATTTCGACGCCGTATCGCTGGCGATATCCGGTGGCCGCGCCACGACCACGGCCATGGGAGAATCAACCGAACACGCCCAGTTCAAACCGGCTGCCGAGTAGAGGAGGAAACGACATGGCATCCATTGCGCGCGTCCGCGAACGGACGGAAGAGCAGGCAAGCAGCATGACGGACGATCAGCAAACGCTGATCCGTATGCTCGCCAACGATCTGCACAGGCTGAATCTATCGGTGATGAAGGCGGTCGAGGCCGGTGTTTCGGTGGAGCTTGTGCGCTCCGCCCGTCATCATGGCGGTGACGGAAACTGGGGAGATCTGCTGATCCCAGTCATCGTCGCCAACAGAAATTAGGCTTAAGGTCCGGTGACAAAGACCACCGGACCTACGCTATTTGACGCAATTGTCAGCAGAACGGAGTCGCGGCATAATTGAGCATATCTTCGAACGGAACTGCATATGCCCGGTTCGCCGCACGCAAAACTCGAAGTTCTGACCGATCTGATCTATGGCGCGCTCTTCGGCGAGACGTCGTGGCAAGCCTTTCTCGATGCCTTGGCCGCGACGATGCCGGATGCCAAGTCGACGTTGTTTTTCCACGATGCCATCGCGCGCACCGGCGGCCTCTCGCTTTCCTCCGGTCTCGCGGAAAAGGAAAGCGAGGCCTATAACCGCTATTACGCAGCCATCAATCCCTGGATGCCGCGCGCCGCCACCCGGCCGATCGGCCTTGGCGTGATCGCCGACCAGATGCTGCCGCGCGAGCAGCTCCTCAAGACGGAATTCTACAGCGATTACCTTCGCTGGATCGGCTGCGAAAGCAGTGTCGGCGTGACGATCATGCGTGAACGCGGACGCTCCTTCAATCTTTCGACGCTGACCTCGTCTTCCGATCCGGATTTCAATCGCAGCAATGCCGAACTGCTCAGCGACCTGGCGCCGCATCTGCGCCGAACCTTCGATTTCATTCGCCGTGAGCACCGCGACCCTCATAATAATGAAAACGGATTGGCGCTCTTCGATGCGATCGGCGTCGGCATCGTCTATATCGGCGAGGATCAGAATATCCGCTCCATCAACAGTGCGGCTGAGAGGATGATCGCCGAGGGCGAGGCGATAGGCGTCACCTCGACCGGGCGGATCATGATCAATGACGGCGAGCTCGCTTCCCGTCTGTCGGTGCTGCTGCGCCACCGCTTGCAGGCAGCTTCGCCGGCGAGCACGCTGATCAGGATGAAGAATTCCAGCTTCAAATGCACGCTGGTGAAGATGCAATCGGATTTCATCACCCAATTTCTCGAGGGACCGACGGTGGCGATGATCATCGAGCGGATGAGCGTGCCACTGCGGCCCGATCTCAATGACGCCCTGCCGCGCATCGATCAGCTGACGGCAGCCGAAATGCGGATCGCTGCCGGCATCGCGGCGGGCCTGTCGCTGCGCGAGGTCGCACGGACGAACGATGTCAGCTACGAGACGGCGCGCTCGCATCTCAAGAACATCTATTCGAAGCTCGGGGTGAACAGCCAGGTGGGGCTTGTGCGGCGGCTGATGCCGTAACCCAATTCCGGCTAGCCGCGGCTGGCGCGCTTGCCTGCGAACAGGTCGGTGTAGCTTTTCAAAAGCTTCGTCATACGGTCGGCGACCGTGCGGATTTCCGGGCGGTGACGATCCTCGGCATTCATGACGATCCATTGGCGATGACGCAGTTCCGGCAGTTCACCGCCGCATCGTTCCAGTTCGGGATCGAGATCACCGACGAAACAGGGCAATACCGCCTTTCCCGCCCCCGCACGCACCAGATCCGGCAGGGAACGCGGACGGTTGACGGTCGCGACGATGGCCGATCCTGCATTCTGATAGGGCCAGCGCAGGTAAGAGGAGATTGCATCCTCCGCGCCGACGGCGATCCATCTGGCATCGTCCCGGCTGGCATTGCGCCTGACATAGACCGCATAGGCGACTTCGCCGAGCAGGCGGGCGGCGAGATTGCTTTCGTCCGGCTCGAAGGCACGGATGCCGATATCGCTTTCCCGGTAATTCAGGTTCGCCCTCGCTTCGCCGATGGTCAGCGCGATGCCGAACGCGTCCGCCGGCATGCGGATTGCCGAAAAATTCTCCGTCAGCAGCCAGGAGATCCATGTACCGGCCGTGATCCTGACGGTGCCCCCGCCCTCGGACGATTGCCGCCATGCGTCGACCTTGCGAGCGGCGGCCTCCATCTCCTGCAGGTGATCGACGAGGATCTGGCCATCTGATGTCAGGCGGTAGCCTGTCTGGCTGCGGTGAAAGAGTGCGCGCCCGAGCTCCTGCTCAAGATCGAGCATACGCCGGCCGATCGTTGCCGGGCTCAAAGCAGTGGCGACGCTTGCGCCCGTCAGGCCGCCAGTGCGGGCGACGTGCAGGAAGAGCTGATAGGAATCCCAGTTACTGTTTTTCATGAGTGAAAAACATAATGGGATTTCGCCTGTTTAAGAAGCGAATTTTGATGTGTAGATCAGTTGATGTCCACAAACGAAAGGACATCACGATGATTGAATGTTTCCTGATCGCCGATATTGCCGGCCGGATGCAGCGGGCAAGATTGCCGCAGCGAACGAGACGCGACCGGATAAAGGAAGAAGACGCATTTTACGACAACGCGGGAAGCAGCCCCGTGGTGCGATTTGCAGCCTGGCTGATGCTGCCGGCGGAGGCCGCCGGTCGCACGAAGGTGCGGCCCGGCAAAGCCGAATCTGGCTGTCAGGCCGCCTGTCTCACGCGGCCATGAGCGGCAGCGCCTTCGGCCAGCCGGAACTGCTCGATCAGCGCCATCAGCATGTCGGCCTCTTCCGCCAGCTGGCGGCTCGCCTGCGTGGCTTCGGCAACCATCGAGGCATTCTTCTGCGTCATCTGGTCCATCGCATTGACGGAACTGTTGACGTCCTGAAGGGCGGCGGACTGGTCACGGCTTGCCGTAGCGATGGTCTCGACATGACCGCTGATTGCGATGATCTCGTGGCTGATCGAGGCGAGCACGCTGCCGGTCTTCTGCACCAGTTCCGAACCTGCATTCACCTCGCGGGTCGACTGGTCGATCAGCGTCTTGATCTCCTTGGCGGCATTGGCCGAGCGCTGGGCAAGCTCACGCACCTCCTGCGCGACGACGGCAAAGCCCTTGCCGGCCTCACCGGCACGCGCTGCCTCGACACCGGCGTTCAAGGCCAGAAGGTTGGTCTGGAAGGCGATGTCGTCGATAACGACGATGATCTGTTCGATGCGCTGCGAGGCATCTTCGATGCGGCCCATGGCAGCGACCGCGTCGCTCACGACAGCACCGGAACTGTCGGCCGTCCGTTTGGTCGCGGCAACCACATTGTTTGCCTCATGGGCGCGTTCGGCCGATGAGCGGACCGTGACGGTGATCTCTTCGACGGCAGCGGCCGTTTCTTCAAGGCTTGCGGCCTGCGATTCCGTGCGTTTGGAGAGTTCGTCCGCCGAGGCCGAAACCGAACCGCTGTTGCGCTGGATGGAAGCGGCACTGGCGCGAATGCGTGTCAGCGTATCCTGAAGGCGCTCGAGCGACGTGTTGAAGTCCATGCGAAGCTGTTCAAGCCGGCCGACGAAAGGGGTTTCGATCATCTGCGAGACATCGCCCTGTGACAGGCGTCCCAGACCCGCGGCAAGCTGATTGACGGCAAAATCGATCTGGCCGTCGAGCGTGCGCTTCTCTGCATCGTTGCGGCTGCGTTCGGCATCGTTCAGGGCTCGCTGTTCGGCTGCCTGCGTTTCCAGTTGCTGGCGAGCGACTGCGCTGTCGCGGAAGAGAGCAAGCGCGCGGCCGATCGCACCGAATTCGTTCTTCTTTTCGACACAGGGAATAGCACTGGCAAGATCGCCCGAGGAAATGGCATGCACGCTCGATGTCAGCGCCTGCATCGGCTTTACGGAGCGACTGATCGCATAGAAGGCGAGCACACCAACGAGCAGCATCACCACCGCACCGACACTGAGAACCAGCATCTGCAATTGGTTCATCCGCTCATAGTAGACTTCCATGGGTATGCCGATGAAGAGGATGCCGATCGTGGAACCGGAGGGATTCTTGACCGGGAAATAACCGGTCATGAACTTGCGGCCGAAGAGGTCCGCCGGCCCGTAATAGGCATTGCCCTGAGCAAGCACGGGCTGGGCCGGATGATCGGCTGCGAGCTTCGTGCCGACAGCACGGTCGCCATTTTCCTTCTTCACATTGGTGGAGACGCGAACGTAGTCGCCTCCCTGTTTTTCGAAAATGGTGGCGACACCGGCAATCGACTGCGCCGTGCGGTCAACCAGTGAATAGTCGCCGAAGGCCGGGATCTTGTCTTCGGTTACGCCTGCCAGTGCGTTGTTCATCACATCGACGCGGACATCAGCGTCGCTTGCGCCATAAAGAACCGCCATCGAACGGCTCGCATCCTTCGCATCGGAGACCGCACTCTCCATGACATAAGTGCCGAGATTGTAATAGGTCACGCCGACAATGGCCGCAGTACTGACCGCAAGCAGGAACAGCGTGATCGCAACGATCTGACGCACAATGGACGTTGAGAAGAAGAGCGGCATCTGGAACCCCTGGCAAACACAACCGGTATCGGGTTCATAAGAATGCGTTAGGGAAAATTTTCCCTTAACGCAGGGGCGCCGGAGGCTCTTTACTTAGCTTTTTTCAAATTTAGTATGACTTGATGGGCACACAAGTCGCCCGCAGGGAAGAAAAGTTTCAATCTTCCGATTTTTTGCGCAATCTATGCGCGATTTAATCGAGAAGCAAAAACGGCCCCGAAACTGGGGCCGTTGGTCTTGCAGGCTGAATGTCGGATCAGGCGGCGCGATACATATGCATGTCGCTGTCGCCGTCGATCTTGAACTGCTGCACGAGGTGCAGCAACGCGTCTGCCTCGTTTGCGAGCTCGCGGCTTGCTGCAGTGGTTTCTTCCACCATTGCAGCGTTCTGCTGGGTCATCTGATCCATCTGGTTGACAGTGGAGTTGACTTCCTGCAGCGCGCTCGACTGGTCGTGGCTTGCGCGGGCGATCATTTCGACGTGCTGGCTGATCGTGACGATCTGGGCACTGATCTTCGCAAGAACCGTGCCCGTTTCCTGTACGAACTGCGAACCGGAATTGACCTCGTTCGTCGATTTGTTGATGAGACCCTTGATCTCCTGCGCGGCAGCGGCAGAGCGCTGGGCGAGTTCGCGCACTTCCATGGCAACGACGGCAAAACCCTTGCCGGCTTCACCGGCGCGAGCCGCCTCGATACCGGCATTGAGTGCGAGCAGGTTGGTCTGGAAGGCGATCTCGTCGATGACGCCGATGATCTGCTCGATCTGGCGCGATGCGTCTTCGATGCGGCCCATCGCATCGATCGCATTGTTGACGACGACGGCGGAGTCGTCGGCGCTGCGCTTGGCCTGACGGACGATCTGATCGGCATCCTTGGCGCGTTCGGCGGAGGAGCGGACCGTGACGGTGATCTGGTCGACGGCGGCGGCGGTTTCTTCCAGTGATGCAGCCTGCTGCTCGGTACGCTTGGCGAGATCCTCAGAGGACTGGGCCATCTGGTTGCCGTTGCCCTGGATCATCTGCACGTTGTCGCGGATCTGGCTCATCGTGGCCTGCAGGCGCATCATCGAGCCGTTGAAATCCTGACGGAGCTGTTCGAGACGGCCGATGAAGGGCGTGTCGATCGTCGTCGAGATATCGCCCTGCGACATGCGCTCGAGACCGGCGGCAAGCGCGTTGACGGCATACTCGATCTGACGGTCCATCTCGCGCTTTTCGGCATCGTTGCGCTGACGCTCGTGCTCGGCGGCCTGACGCTCTTCGTCGCTCTGCTCCTCGATGCGGATCTTGGAGATGGCATTTTCCTTGAAGATGCCGAGTGCGCGGGCCATGTCGCCGATTTCGTCGTAACGCTTCTCACCTGAGATGCTGGTGTCGAGCGCTCCTTCGGCGATGCGGCGCATGGCGGCGGTGATCTGGGCGATCGGCCGCTGCAGCGTCAGCACCAGCGCAATGCCGCCGACGATGGAAACCAGGATGCCGAGTGCGGTCGTGCCGACGGAGATGCTGTTGGCCTGATCACGCTCGGTACCGGCCGACTGTTTCTGCTCTTCCGCGAAGCTCGTCAGCTGACCCCAGACACCATCGAGTTGCTGGCGTGCGGCGACGTAATCGCTCGTACGCTGATTGATCACGTCGACAAGGCTCTGTGCGCCCTTGTCCATCGAGGCGAGAGCGGGTGTGATCGCGTCGACAATATCACCGGCGAAATTCATGCCCTTGGCGCTGGCCTGAAGGGTATTGAGCATGGTGTTGAGCGTGGCGATTTCCTGGTTCAGACGAACGCGATTTTCCTTGCTCGGCTTGGCATTGAAATCGGCAAGCACGAGCTGCAGCGAATAGATGGAGCTTTCAAGGCGCCGTGTATCTTCCAAAACCGAGTTGGTCTGGGCGATGCGGCTGTCGAGCTCCACGAACGTTGTCGTCGCTTCACGCATCATCTGCGTGGCGGTGAGCTGAGTGTAAGTCGACATCTGGCGGAAGCGGGAAACAAGACGGCCGAGATTTGCAACGCCGTCGTCCGTGCCAGCCTCGGGCGCCGCCGCCTGAGCCTTCAGGTCGCTAACGGTCTGCGCCATGGACTGCGTCATGCTCTTCTGGTTCTGCGGGACGGAGATTTCGATCATGCGCTGCGCCTTGATGATCTGAGGCAGCGCATCGGTTACGACCTTCAGCTTGTCAGGCGAAGTCTGGGCCTTGTTGAAATCATTCATGGCGGCTGCGAGCGCATCGCCGCCCTTTAGCAGACGATCGGCAGCGCGCAGCGTTGCCGTCGCGTTGCCTTCGTCGGTACGGATGTTTTCTTCCAGCTGCTTGGCATCGTAGCTGACGTTGAAGCGGTTGGTGATCATCACCTTCTGGGCGTCATCGATCTGCTTGCGAAGAGCCATTTCCTGTTCGTGCAGGGTCCAGAGCTTGCCGACGGTATCAGAAATGCCGTTGGTTCCCTCGATCGCCGCCTGCAGGTTATCATGGCCGGAATTATCGCCGATCTGCGCCATGGTGGCGTCCAGCGTCTGTCCCTGCGCCTTGATGTCGGCATAGAGCTTGTCGCGCGCTTGTTCGTTGGTGGTCTGCAGGAAGTCGTCCATCGAGGCGTAGAGATCCTTGAACCCACTCAGCGACTGGAGAACGCTGTTGGAAATCTCCATCCGGCCCTGCAGCAGACCGGATGCATAAAGGCCGGTCAGACCGACGGCGGATATGGTGACGACGAAAGGCAGAACAAAAATCAGAACCTTTGTCTGAATCTTGAAACGAGAAAGAATCTTGTCAATGAACATGGCGCGCCGTGCCTTTCATACACCACTCCTCCCGCCGGCAGCCTTCTGGCGCCAGCCGGGTGCATATCGAGCTGATCTACTAACAGTTGGGAAGACCCTGGAACGGGCGGCAATCATTGCCGGTTCATTTCCGGCGGGGCCGGAAATACCCAAATATTCGTCTACAATGTGTCAGATTAGATATTAATTTTCGGATAAGCGGTGAGAGCGCGTTAGCCGTGATCGCACAATAGTTGCAAATTGCACGCTGCGGGATCGCGATATATCAGTCGCGACACCGAACATTTCCATTTCAAGCTGCGGAAAGATCAGATGAAGTGGGAAAGAAGAACTGCAACGCTGGCGGCGGTTGCGCCGGCGGCGAGCATCAGATAGCGCAGAGTTACGAGCTTCGTATCAGGCTTTGCCTGGGCAATTGCAATGGCGCGGGCGCGTCGAGTGTTTCTGTTCATTGCGAAACCTCACTTCTGTCTAAACACAACAATCCAACAAAACGGCTTGTCGGTAAAGCTTAATTTAGGAACGACTTTGCCAACCTACCATTGAGACAGGATGGCGCAGGCAATCTTAAGAAGTCTTGAATCGGCAAAAAGGTTTCACGCCTACAAATATTGGCATTTACAATGTCTCACCGGCGGCAAATCCGGAGGCCCAGGCCCACTGGAAATTATAGCCGCCGAGCCAGCCGGTCACATCGACACATTCGCCAATGAAATAAAGGCCGGGAACATCTTTCACCTGCAGGCTGCGTGAATCCAGGGCGGCCGTATCGATGCCGCCGAGCGTGACTTCCGCGGTGCGGTAGCCTTCGGAGCCGGAAGGCTTCAAGGACCAGTTCTGTGCCGCATCTGCCAGCCTGGTCAGCAGCTTGTCGGAGAGGTCGGCCATGTTGCCGGTGACGCCCTCGCGCTCGACGATATGTTGCGCGAGGCGCTTCGGCAGGATCTCGCCGAGCGCGGTCTGCGCGGACTGACGTCCGTTTACCTGTTTCGCCTTTTTCAGGTGCGCGGCGATATCGATATCCGGTTCGATATCGACAGTGATCGCATCGCCCTCCCGCCAGTAGGAAGAAATCTGCAGGATGGCTGGACCACTGAGGCCGCGGTGAGTGAAGAGCAGGGCTTCGCGAAAGGCGGTCTTGCCATGACGGATTTCGGCTGGCGCGGAAATACCTGAAAGCGGCGCGATGCTCTCGAGCAGGATTGAATCCAGCGTGAGAGGCACAAGGGCGGGGCGGGTCTCGGTAATAGCCAGGCCGAACTGCTCGGCAATGCGATAGGCAAAACCGGTCGCTCCCATCTTCGGAATGGATTTTCCGCCGGTCGCGATGACGAGCGAGGAAGCTTCGAACAGGCCTTCCGATGTCGCAATGCGGAAGCCGCCGTCAGTCTTTTCAACGCCCGATATTTCGACACCGAGATGCCAGGCAGCGCCCGCTGCGCGCATCTCGTCGAGAAGCATGAAGATGATGTCCTTGGCGCTGTTGTCGCAGAAAAGCTGGCCAAGCGTCTTTTCATGCCAGGCAATGCCGTGACGATCCACCATGGCAACGAAATCGGCCGGGGTGAAACGGGCAAGCGCCGACTTGCAGAAATGCGGATTGGCGGAGAGGAAGTTCTTCGGGCCGGCATTGATATTGGTGAAGTTGCAGCGGCCGCCGCCGGAAATGCGGATCTTCTCGCCCGGCGCGCGGGCGTGGTCCAGCACGGTGACGGAGCGACCACGCTGTCCGGCGCGGATGGCGCACATCATGCCCGCGGCACCCGCCCCGATGACGATCACATCGCTCCTGTGCCGCACAATCCGTTTTCCCTGCTGAAATCGCGTCTTCTTTTTCCATCAGAGGGCGAAAGTCAACGCCTTTGCCCCCCTCGCCAATTGCCAAACTCCGGTTATGATGGCGTTACGATCAACGCAAACCGGTGTGTCATGTCCCCAAAAAAGACGACGCTGAAGCCTGCCAGAAACGTACCCGCCTCGAAGAAATCCCCTCCCGATCCCGGATCTCTGCGCGGCGTTGCGAACTGGAAGGAAGCGGCGCAGTGGCTGAGGGCACGCGGCATCGAAGACATTGAATGCATCACGCCGGACCTTGCCGGCGTGCCGCGCGGCAAGATGATGCCGTCCTCCAAGTTCACCTCCAACACATCACTCGCACTGCCTTCGGCGATCTACCGCCACACGATATCGGGCGAATATCCCGAGGAGACCGAAAGCTTCCGCTATGAGCCGCGCGACAGCGACCTGAAGCTCGTCCCCGACCTTTCCACCCTGTCCGTGGTTCCCTGGGAAACCGACCCGACCGCGCAGGTCATCTGCGACATCGTCAATTCCGACGGCCAGGAAGTTCCCTACACGCCGCGCAACGTATTGAAGCGCATTCTCAGCCTCTATGCCGAGCGCGGCTGGAAGCCGATCGTAGCGCCGGAAATCGAATTCTACCTGGTCGCCACGAATGACGACCCGGACTATCCGCTGCATCCACCCAAGGGACGTTCAGGTCGTTCAATTCTCGGCGGCCAGGGCTATTCGATCGCCGGCATCAACGAGTTCGACGAACTGATCGACGACATCTACCACTTCTCGGAGAAGCAGGGCCTGGAGATCGATACGCTGATCCACGAGGAGGGACCGGCGCAGCTCGAAATCAACCTCCGTCACGGCAATCCGATCGAACTTGCCGACCAGGTGTTTCTCTTCAAGCGCACGATCCGCGAGGCAGCGCTGAAGCACAATATCTACGCCACCTTCATGGCAAAGCCGATGCAGGGCCAGCCGGGTTCGGCGATGCATATCCACCAGTCTGTCGTCGACATCGCGAGCGGCAAGAACGTCTTCTCGAACAATGATGGTTCAGCCTCGAAGGAATTCTTCCACTTCATCGGCGGCATGCAGAAATACGTGCCGAGCGCGCTTGCCATGCTGGCGCCTTACGTGAATTCCTACCGGCGCCTGCAGCCGGATATGTCCTGCCCGGTCAATAATGCCTGGGGTTACGACAACCGCACGACGGCCTTCCGTGTGCCGGTCTCCGATCCGCAGGCGCGGCGCGTGGAGAACCGCCTGCCGAGCTCGGATGCCAATCCGTATCTGGCGCTCGCTGCCTCGCTTGCCTCCGGTCTGCTCGGCATCATGAAGGAAATCGAGCCCACGGCTCCGACCGAGGATGCCGCCAACGAAGGCTCGATCGACCTGCCGCGCGGCCTTCTGGAAGCCGTGGCACTGCTGGAAGACGAGCCGGCTTTCGAAGAGGTCTTCGGCGCAGAGTTCATCGGGCTTTATGCCGGCGTGAAGCGGGGCGAGTTCGAAACCTTCATGCAGGTGATCAGCCCCTGGGAGCGGGAATTCCTCCTCCTGAACGTGTGAGGTTTTGCCATGACGCAAGAGACATGGCAAAGCCCCATTGCCCCAGGCGTCTCCTGGTATCAGGCAACAGTCGGCGAGCGGCCGGATTATCCGGCACTCGACGGCTCCAGGCAGTGTGACGTCGCCATTATCGGCGGCGGCTATACGGGCCTTCAGGCCGCCTATAATCTCGCCAGGGCTGGCGTTTCGGTGACGCTCATCGAGGGCAGCAGGCTCGGCGACGGCGCCTCCGGGCGCAATGGCGGCCAGCTCGGCACCGGCCAGCGCTGGTGGCCGGAAGAGATGGAGGAGAAGATCGGCTACGAGCGCTCCAAGGCGCTCTTCGATCTTGCCGAAGATGCCAAGCGGCACCTCATGGATTTTGCGACCGAGCACCAGATCGATATGGACTATGTGTCCGGTCAGCTCAGCGTCGCCCACAAGGAAAGCTACAAGCGGTACTATTACGAGAATGCGGAAATCGCGGCCTTCCGCTACGACTATCCGCATCTGCGTTTCATGGACCGCGAAGAGACACAGGAGCGGCTTGGCTCCAAACGCTTCTATTGCGGGGTACGCGATACCGGCACCGGCCATATCCATCCGCTGAAGTTGCTGATCGGCCTTGGCAAGGTGGCGGCCAATGCCGGGGCGGATATCTTCGAAATGACCAAGGCAAAGTCGATCGGTCAGGCCAGCGGCAAGGTCGTTATCGAAACTGAACGCGGTACAATCACCGCCAACCGGACGCTGATTGCCTGCAACGGACATATCGGCAATCTGGAGCCGATCACGGCCAGCCATGTCATGCCGATCCGCTCCTTCATCGGCGCGACTGTGCCGCTTGACCGGTTCCCTGATGTGATACCGGGCGGCGAAGCGGTGGCGGATTCGCGGTTCGTCGTGCGCTATTTCCGCAAATTGAAGGACGGACGGCTGCTGTTTGGCGGGCGGGAGGCCTACACGGCCGACAATCCGCGCGACATTTCGCAGCATATCCGCCGGCAGATCGCCGAAATCTACCCCGCGCTCAAGGATATCGAGATCACCCATGCCTGGGGCGGCTCGGTCGGCATCACCATGCCGCGCCAGCCCTTCGTGCGCGAAGTCATGCCGGGCGTCACCTCGATCGGCGGTTATTCCGGCCACGGCGTCATGCTGTCAAATTACTGTGGCAAGCTTTACGCAGAAATGGTGCTGGGGAAATCGGCCGATCTCGATCTGTTCAAGGCGCTCGATATCCCTGCCTTTCCGGGCGGCGCGCGCATGCGGGCGCCGCTGCTTTTCCTTGCCTTGTCGTGGTTTGCCCTCCGCGACAAGTTTTAGTTCGATTGCGGATTTCCTCACCGGACAATTCGCTCTAAAACCGATGTCCGACAGATTCATTGCACCGCACACTGGCTTTTTTAAATCGATTAGATTAAAACGGCCACCAACCAAGCCTGATTGAGAGACAAGCTCATGAGCAGCCAGATCATTCCCGTTGAGCCTTTTGATTACGTCGTCTTTGGCGGCAGCGGCGACCTTGCCGAACGCAAGCTTCTGCCGGCGCTTTATCATCGCCAGATCGAGGGCCAGTTCTCGGAGCCGACCCGTGTCATCGGCGCTTCGCGTAGCCCGCTTTCGCATGAGGAATACCGCAAGTTCGCCAAGGATGCGCTCAAGGAGCACCTGAAGAAGGGCGAATATGACGAGGCCGAAGTCGAGAAGTTCTGCTCCCGTCTCTTCTATGTTTCCGTCGATGCCCGTACCGATACCGGCTGGGACGTGTTGAAGAAGCTGCTCGACGAGGGCAAGGACCGCGTGCGCGCCTTCTACCTCGCTGTTGCTCCGGGCATTTTCGGCGACATTTCGCAGAAGATCCACGACCACAAGCTGATTACCAAGTCGACCCGTATCGTCGTCGAAAAGCCGATCGGCCGCGATCTGGCTTCGGCCCTGCAGCTCAACGACAATATCGGCCGCGTCTTCAAGGAAGAGCAGATCTTCCGCATCGACCACTATCTCGGCAAGGAGACGGTGCAGAACCTGATGGCGCTGCGCTTCGCCAACGCGCTCTATGAGCCGCTCTGGAACGCCAATTATATCGACCATGTGCAGATCACCGTTGCTGAAGCCGTCGGCCTCGAGGGCCGTGCCGGTTATTACGACACGGCCGGCGCGCTGCGCGACATGGTACAGAACCACATCCTGCAGCTTCTCTGCCTGACCGCGATGGAAGTCCCCTCCTCGATGGATTCGGAAGCCGTTCGCGATGAGAAGCTCAAGGTTCTGCGCGCGCTGAAGCCGATCAACGCGTCCAATGTCGAGCAGGCGACGGTTCGCGGCCAGTACCGCGCCGGCGCTTCGGGCAGCGGTCCGGTCAAGGGCTATCTGGAAGAGCTGGAAGGCGGCGTTTCCAACACGGAAACCTTCGTCGCCATCAAGGCCGAGATCAACAACTGGCGCTGGGCGGGCGTTCCCTTTTACATCCGCACCGGAAAGCGCCTCGCCGGCCGCGTTTCGGAAATCGTCATCACCTTCAAGTCCATCCCGCACTCGGTCTTCGACCAAGCCGCCGGCCGCATCAGCCAGAACCAGCTGATCATCCGCCTGCAGCCGGATGAAGGCGTCAAGCAGTCGCTGATGATCAAGGATCCGGGCCCGGGCGGCATGCGCCTGCGGAATGTCTCGCTCGACATGAGCTTCGCCCAGGCCTTCAACGTGCGCAATCCAGACGCCTACGAGCGTCTGCTGATGGACGTCATCCGCTCCAACCAGACGCTGTTCATGCGCCGTGACGAAGTCGAAGCGGCATGGCAGTGGGTCGATCCGATCCTCAAGGGTTGGGAATCCACCGGCCAGCAGGTGCAGGGCTATACGGCCGGCACCTGGGGTCCAAGCCAGGCCATCGCGCTGATCGAGCGTGACGGCCGCACCTGGCACGACGACATCTAAGTCCAAGGGTCCGAAGATATGGCATCGACACTGCATTCCTTCGCTAACGCCGCCGAACTTGCCGCCAGCCTTGCAGACAAGGTCTCCAGCGTCCTTTCGGCAGCCATCGCAGCGCGCGGAGCGGCAAGCATCGCCGTTTCCGGCGGCTCCACGCCGAAAGCCTTCTTCCAGGCGCTTTCGACGCGCGATATCGACTGGGCCAAGGTGACGATCACGCTTGTCGACGAACGTTTCGTTCCCGCCGACAATCCGCGTTCGAACCACCTGCTGGTCGATGCCAATCTTCTTCAAAACAAGGCGAAAGCGGCACGTTTCGTGCCGCTTTACCAGCCCGCCGCCTCCGTCGAGGAGGCTGCGAAGCTTGCAACGGTAAAGAGTGCGGAGATCGGCATCCCCTTCGATGTCGTCATTCTCGGCATGGGCGGCGATGGCCACACGGCCTCGTTCTTCCCCGGTGGCAACAATCTGAGCGTTGCGCTCGATGCCAGGACACCGCGCGGCATCATCACCATGGATGCGGAAGGGGCTGGCGAACCGCGCCTGACCTTCACGTTCTCCGCACTGCAAGATGCCAAACTGCTCATTCTCCACATTGAGGGCGAAGGCAAAAAAGACGTTCTCGCCAAGGCAGAAGGCACAGGCGAAGAGGCAGACATGCCGATCCGCGCCATTCTGCGCCGGGCCACTTCCCCGGTCGAGATCTACTGGGCTCCCTGATAGGGCCTTACAGCCGCCGAAGCCGGCGAACAGAACATTGACGAACCAAAACAAGGCAGGGATTTTCCATGTCCGCTCACGCACGCATTGCTGCGATCACGAATCGCATTGTCGAACGCTCGAAGCCGACCCGCGAGCGCTACCTGGAACGCCTGCGCGCTGCCGCCTCAAAGGGCGTCAACCGTTCGGTTCTCGGCTGCGCCAACCTCGCCCATGGCTTTGCCATCTGTTCCCCCGCCGAGAAGGATGCGCTTGCGGGCGACCGTGTGCCCAATCTCGGTATCATCACCGCCTATAATGACATGCTCTCGGCCCACCAGCCGTTCGAGACCTATCCGGCGATCATCCGCGAAGCCGCTGCCCAGGCCGGCGGCATCGCTCAGGTCGCAGGCGGCGTGCCGGCAATGTGTGACGGCGTCACCCAGGGCCAGCCGGGCATGGAGCTCTCGCTCTTCTCGCGTGACCTTATCGCCATGGCAGCGGGTGTCGGCCTGTCGCACAACATGTTCGATGCCGCCCTCTTTCTCGGCGTCTGCGACAAGATCGTCCCCGGTCTGATGATCGCCGCCCTCTCCTTTGGCCACCTGCCGTCGATCTTCATTCCAGCCGGCCCGATGACGACGGGCCTGGCGAACGACGAGAAGTCGCGCGTGCGCCAGCTCTTCGCCGAGGGCAAGGTCGGCCGTGCCGAACTGCTGGAAGCCGAATCCAAGTCCTATCACGGCCCGGGCACCTGCACCTTCTACGGTACGGCCAATTCCAACCAGATGCTTATGGAGATCATGGGCTTCCATATGCCCGGCTCCTCCTTCATCAACCCAGGCACTCCTTTGCGCGAAGCGCTGACCCGAGAGGCCACCAAGCGGGCGCTCGCCATTACCGCTCTCGGCAACGAATTCACGCCGGCCGGCGAGATGATCGACGAACGCTCGATCGTCAACGGCGTGGTCGGCCTGCATGCGACGGGCGGCTCAACGAACCACACGATGCACCTCGTCGCCATGGCCCGCGCCGGCGGTATCGTGCTGACCTGGCAGGACATTGCCGAGCTTTCGGAACTGGTGCCGCTGCTTGCCCGCGTCTATCCGAACGGGCTTGCAGACGTGAACCATTTCCAGGCAGCCGGCGGCATGGGCTTCCTCATCAAGGAACTGTTGAAGCAGGGTCTCGTGCACGACGATGTACGCACCGTCTTCGGTCACGGGCTGCAGGCTTATACGGTCGATGCGCAGCTCGGCGAAAACGGCGCCGTCGTGCGCCAGCCTTCGCCGGAAAAGAGCCACGATCCGAAGGTGCTCGCCAGCATCGAAACGCCTTTCCAGGCGAATGGCGGGTTGAAGATGCTGCGCGGCAATCTCGGCAAGGCGGTCATCAAGATCTCCGCCGTCAAGGCGGAGCGCCATATCATCGAGGCGCCGGCAATCGTGTTCCATAGCCAGCAGGAACTGCAGGACGCCTTCAAGGAGGGCAAGCTCAACCGCGATTTCGTCGCTGTCGTGCGCTTCCAGGGACCGAAGGCCAACGGCATGCCGGAACTGCACAAGCTGACCCCACCACTCGGCGTGCTGCAGGATCGCGGTTTCCGCGTGGCGTTGCTGACCGACGGGCGCATGTCCGGTGCTTCCGGCAAGGTTCCAGCGGCAATCCATGTCACGCCCGAAGCTGTCGATGGTGGCCCGATCGCCCGCATCAAGGACGGCGACATCATCCGTCTCGATGCGATCAGGGGCACGCTCGAAGTTCTCGTCGATGCTGCTGACATGGCCGAGCGCGAACCTGTGACGATCGATCTTTCAGACAATGAATTTGGCATGGGCCGCGAGCTTTTCGCGCCGTTCCGTCACGCGGTCGGACCGTCCGACCAGGGTGCCAGCGTGCTCTTCCACGCGCACTGACATCCCCTCATCGATGCAAAAGAAAAACCCGCGGCCGAAACCGCGGGTTTTTCATATCCAGCGAGACGCGAGACTGTTACGCGCGGATATCGAGGACGTAGTCCTTGTGAGCCGGGTGCGTGCTGTAGACGAAGATCTTGTTCAGTTCTTTCTGCGTCAGCAGGCGCAGGAAGCGAACCTCGATCGTGTTGTTCGGGAAAGTCTTCATCAAGAGGCAGCCCACCTTGGTGATGCGGGCATCCGGAATATCCAGGTAGAACTGCTTCGGCAGCGTATACTGTGTGAGGATCGCCAGGATCGCGCTGCTCATGGATATACGGACGATATCGCAGCGGCGCGAGGCGGCATGCATGACGCCCTTTTCCGTATATTCGATACGCGCGGCGTTCATCGTGTCTTCCATCTTGAACCGCGATTCGCGGTCGTACATGAAAGATTCTTCCTTCGCCAGGAAGTGCGATTTCGCAGGTGTTGGATTCGATGCGGCCATGGCCTTAGTCCCCTCAGTCTTGATGAGAAAAAGGCTAGCACTGCATGTTTAACAGAAAGTGAGAATCCTTCCCCTTGGCAGTCTCAGGAGGAAGGATTCCACCAAAAATGGATGATCATTTCCTATAGGTGTGACCGGCCGCATCGAAGAGGTGCAGTTTCTGCCGGTCGGCCACGAAATGCATCTTCTGGCCGCGCTTTACATCGAAGATTCCGGGCAGCTTGACGATGATCGGCTCACCCTGGACCAAGCCTTCAATGTAGAGAAGCGTCACTTCGCCGAGCTGCTCGACGATCGAGACTTCGCCCTCGAACAGATAGTCTTCACTGGGATCGGCGATGCGCAGGTCTTCCGGGCGAACGCCGAAGCTTGCCTGCTTGCCCTTTTCCGATGCCGCAGTGGCGATATCGAGCGTCACGGACTTGCCGCCGGTCAGCGTCACCGTCGTCGTGGCACCGGCATCGGTGATCGTTGCCGGGATGATATTCATGGCCGGCGAGCCGATGAACTTTGCGACGAACAGGTTTGCCGGTCGCTCGTAAAGCTCCAGCGGTGCGCCCACCTGCTCGATATTGCCGGCCGAGAGGACGACGATTCGGTCCGCCAGCGTCATCGCCTCGACCTGGTCGTGCGTGACATAGATCATCGTCGTATCGGCCATCTGCTCGTTGAGCCGCGCGATCTCGATACGGGTCGCGACGCGCAGTGCCGCATCGAGGTTCGAGAGCGGCTCGTCGAAGAGGAAGACCTTCGGATTGCGGCAGATGGCGCGGCCGATCGCCACGCGCTGGCGCTGGCCGCCCGAGAGCGCCTTCGGCAGGCGGTCGAGATATTTGGTCAACTGCAGGCTTTCGGCGGCAGCCCGCACGCGGCGGTCGATCTCCTGCTTGCTCTCGCCTGCGATCTTCATGCCAAAAGCCATGTTGTCGAAAACAGTCATATGCGGGTAGAGCGCGTAGGACTGGAACACCATGGCAATGCCGCGCTTGGAGGGCGGCACGTCATTGACCAGCATGCCGTCGATATACATCTCCCCGCCGGTGATGTTTTCCAGGCCGGCGATCATGCGCAGCAAGGTGGACTTGCCGCAGCCGGAGGGGCCGACGAAAACGATGAATTCGCCCTGGTTGATTTCCAGATCGATGCCGTGGAGCACGTCCACGGAGCCGTAGGATTTGCGGATATCCTTAAGCGTCAGTCCAGTCATTTTCCTCTCCCCTCCTGATCCTTAAGCGAGGCGGGCGAAATACGCCCCCCAGGCCGGAATATCGATCTTGTCGCCGTAGTTGTTGCTGTTAAAGCCGTGCCCCGTCAAAGCTTGCCACTCGCCCGCCGGCAGGGTGACATTGCTTTCTGCCGGCCCCATGTTGAAGATGCAGAGCAGCGTCTCATTGCCGTATTCGCGTGTGAAGACCAGGGCATCGCCCTGCGGATCCTCGAACTCGATTTCGCCCTTGGCGAAAGCCGGATGCTGCTTGCGAAAGGCGAGGAAGCGGCGGTAGTGCTCGAGCACGGAATTCTCGTCACCCTGCTGCACGCTGACGGCGCGCAGGATGTGCTCGACCGGGACCGGCAGCCAGGGTTTCACCGTCGAGAAGCCGCCCTGTGCGACCTGGCTGTCCCAGACCATGGGCGTGCGGCAACCGTCACGCCCCTTGAACTCCGGCCAGAACTGGATGCCGTAGGGATCCTGCAGATCCTGATAGGCGAGATCAGCTTCGGTGAGAGCGAGTTCCTCACCCTGATAGAGGCAGACCGAACCACGCAGTGTCATCAACAGCGAAGCGTAGAGCTTGGCAAAGGCATCGTGGTCGGCAACCAGCGCGCCCCAGCGGCTGACATGGCGCATGACGTCATGGTTCGAGAAAGCCCAGCAAGCCCAGCCATCGGGAGCGGCGGCGTCGAAATCCTTCATGACTTCCTCGACGCGCTCCGGCGTCAGCGGATCGGGCGCCAGGAATTCGAAGGCGTAGCACATGTGCATCTTGTCATTGCCGGAGGTGTATTCGCCGACGATTTCGAGGCCACGCTGGCTGTCGCCCACTTCGCCGACGGCGGCAATCGCGGGAAACTCTTCCAGCACGGCGCGGAAGCGCTTCAGGAATTCGAGGTTCTCAGGGCGATTCTTGTCGTAGAGATGCTCCTGGAAATTATAGGGGTTCACGGCAGGTGCGGTGGACGCATTGCGGCGTTCCGGGGCAAGCGCCGGATTGTCGCGCAGAAGCTTGTCGTGGAAATAGAAGTTAATCGTGTCGAGGCGGAAGCCGTCGACGCCGCGCTTCAGCCAGAAACGGACGACATCAAGCAGGCGGTCCTGAACTTCCTGATTGTGCAGGTTCATATCCGGCTGCGAGGTCAGGAAGTTGTGCATGTAATATTGCATGCGCGTCGGATCCCACGCCCATGCGGAACCGCCGAAGATCGACAGCCAGTTGTTCGGCGGCGTACCGTCCGGCTTTGCATCGGCCCAGACATACCAGTCGGCCTTGGCATTGGTCTTGCTCGTGCGGCTTTCGACGAACCAGGGATGCTGGTCGGAAGAATGCGAGATGACGAGGTCGATCATCACCTTGATGCCGAGACGGTGGGCTTCCGCTATCAGCGTGTCGAAATCGATCAGCGTACCGAAGATGGCGTCGACGTTTTCGTAGTCCGAGACGTCGTAACCGAAGTCGCGCATCGGCGAGGTAAAGAAGGGCGAAATCCAGATGGCGTCGGCACCGAGGCTTGCCACATGCGGCAAGCGGGCGGTGATGCCCTTCAGGTCGCCGATGCCGTCGCCGTTCGAATCCTGGTAGGAGCGCGGATAGATCTGATAGATCACCGCGCCGCGCCACCAGTCCTTGTCGGCGGTCAGATTGGATTGGGAAGCCACACTCATGGAATATCCTGTCTAAGCTTAAGTCTTGGGATGGATCAGCCTCCCTTGACCGACCCCGCCAGCAGGCCGCGCACCAGATAACGCTGCAGCGAGAAGAAGACGAGCAGCGGTATGATGATGGTGACGAAGGCGGACGCCGTCAGGATTTCCCAATTGCCGCCGCGCGAGCCAAGCAGCGCATTCAGCGCTCCTGTCAGCACGAGGTGGTCCTTGTCGGTGCCGAGGAAGACCATGGCCACAAGCAGGTCGTTCCACACCCACAGGAACTGGAAGATCGCGAAGGATGCAAGCGCGGGGAAGGACAGAGGCAAAACGATGCGGGTGAAGATCTCGAAGTCGCTGGCGCCATCGACGCGGGCGGATTCGATGATCTCCTTGGGCAGGCCGGCAATATAGGCCCGCAAGAGATAGATGGCGAGCGGCATGCCGAAGGCGGTGTGCGCCAGCCAGATGCCGGGATAGGTCTTCGACGGCTGGCCGATCGCGGTGCCGATCTCGTTATAGAGACGCAAGAGCGGGATGAGCGACATCTGCAGCGGCACGACGATGAGGCCGACGACGAGTGCAATGAGAAGCGCGCGGCCGGGGAATTCCATCCAGCTCAGCGCGTAGGCGGCAAAAGCGGCGATCAGGATAGGGATGATGGTCGCCGGAATGGTCACTGTCAGAGAGTTGATGAAGGACTGGCCGATACCCTCGCTCGTTAGAACGGTCTTATAGTTCGCGAGCGTGAATTCCGGCGGAGCCGATGCCGCGACATAGATGCGGCGCGGACGTTCATCAGGCGCAAAGGCGACATTCTTCATGTAGCGGTAGCTGCCATCGCTGTTGATGACCAAGCTTTCGCCCTCGCCGAGATCAGCGGTCTGACCAGCCTCGAAAGCCGAAGGCTGCTGCACACGTACGCCGAAGGCCTTGACCGAGCGGCCAGGCTGATCGGCCAGCACGTTGCCCGTGATCACATAGATATCGCCTTCCTGCTTTGCCTGATCGGGGGTGCCGAGGCGCGCGGCCACAGTCTGCGTGGAACCGGCAAAGGCGGTCCACCAGCCGGAAACGGTGATCTGGTCCTTGTCGCGCAGCGCACTGACGAAGATGCCGAGGGTCGGCACCAGCCAGATGATGACGATGACGAGAACGCAGAAGTGGACGAAAAGACGGGCCGGGCCGATCTTGAAGTAGCTTGCAGCTCTCGTCATCTCAGCGTCCCTTCAGTTCGGCATTGGCGCGGCGCACGTTCCACACCATGATCGGCGTGACGGCGAGCATGATGATGATGGCGATGACAGCGCTTCGGCCGGAATCGCCGCCGCCGCGGAACAGCCAGTTGAACATCAGGTTCGCCAGTACCATGGTCTGCCACTGGCCGTTGGTCATGGTGAGCACGATGTCGAAAACCTTGAGGACGAGGATGGTGATCGTCGTCCAGACGACGGCGATCGTGCCCCAGATCTGCGGCACCATGATGCGCCAGAAGATCTGCCAGCCATTGGCGCCATCGATGACAGCTGCCTCGATCGTCTCCTCCGGGATACCGCGCAATGCGGCCGAGAGGATCACCATGGCAAAACCGGTCTGGATCCAGACCAGGATCACCATCAGGAAGAAATTGTTCCAGAAGGGAACGGAAATCCAGACCTCAGGCGTGCCGCCGAATGTCTGCACGATGGCGTTCAAAAGGCCGATCTGCACATCGTTGCCGCCGCGGTATTCATAGATGAACTTCCAGATGACGGAAGCGCCGACGAAGGAGATCGCCATCGGCATGAAAACGATGCTCTTGGCGATATTGCCCCACCAGATGCGGTCGGTCATGACGGCGATGACGAGGCCGAAGAAAGTGCAGCAGGCGGGCACGACGGCCAGCCAGAGAATGTTGTTGAAGATCGACTGGCGGAATTCGCGGTCGTTCACGGCCCACAGGTAGTTCTGCGCACCGACGAACTCGTTGCCCGACCGGTCGTAGAAGGACAGGATGAAGGTCGCGACGACGGGATAGACGAGGTAGACGATCAGCAGAAAAAGCGCCGGAAAGAGAAACAGCCAGGGCCGGATCATCGCGCGCCGGTTCAGATTGCGTGAAGCCTGACGGATATCACCGTCCTTCACCGGCAAGGCGAGATCGAGGATCTTGTTCGAGAAAAAGAAATAGGCCGAACATGCGAAAACGGCGACTACCACGACGCCCAAAGCGGACACTATCTGCGACAGCATTTCGTCCCTCCCCTGCTTCCCTGTCTTATTTTGAAGGGTTAATGCCGGACACCGTCAATATTGCTTGTGGGTTTGACCACAGGATCCGGCACAACCGGGCTCCCCCTCTGGAGCCCGGCCGTTCATTCCGGTGATGCCGCCGGTCGCCCGGCGGCACGAAATGGCAGGAAATTACTTGATGCCGTCCCAGGCGCTCTGGATTTCGGCTGCAGAGTCCTGAGCGGACTTGCCGCCGACGAAATCAACCATGCCGGTCCAGAAGGCGCCAGCGCCGATCTTGCCAGGCATCAGATCGGAACCGTCGAAGCGGAAGGTCGTGGCCGAGGTCAGGATCTCGCCTTCCTTCTTCATCTGCGGGTTGGCGTAAGCATCGACATTGACGCCCTTGTATGGGGTCAGGAAGCTCGACTGCGCCATCCAGAGTTCATGAGCGACCGGCGTCTTCAGGAAGTCGACGAAGGCGCGGGCGGTCGGGGAGTCCTTGGCGATGGAGACGAGCGTACCGGCACCCAAAACCGGCTTGCCGAGATCGGCATGCGCGGCATAGGTCGGCATGTAGAAGAAGTCGGCATCGGTACCGAGCTTCGTTCCCTCGGGGAAGAAGGACGGGATGAACGAAGCCTGGTGGTGCAGGTAGCACTTCGGCGGAACGGCGAAGAGGCCCTTCGGGCTGTCGCGGAAGTCCGTCGAAGCAACGGCTGCAACGCCGCCATCTACATATTTTTCGTTCTTGGCGAACTTGCCGAATTCGTCGATGGCAGCAACGACGGCCGGATCGGTGAACTTCACTTCATTGGTAGTCCACTTGTCGTAGACCTCCGGCTTCTGGGTGCGCAGCATGATGTCTTCGACCCAGTCGGTTGCCGGCCAGCCGGTTGCGCCGCCGGAACCGAGACCGATGCACCACGGAACGCCGCCGTCCTTGACGATCTGGTCAGTCAGGGCGTGCAGCTCTTCCATGGTCGTCGGGACCTTGTAGCCTGCCTCTTCGAAGTTCTCAGGAACATACCAGACGAGCGACTTCACGTCGGCCTTGTAAGGGAAGGCAAAGTAGGCGTCCTTGCCGTCCTTACCCTTGTAGGTGCCGTAACCGACCCAGCTGTCGCCGGCGCCGTAGTTGTCCTTGACCCACTTGGAAGTATCGTCGCCGAGCGGCGTCAGGTAACCCTTGCTCGCGAGATCGGCCAGCAGGCCCGGCTGCGGCAGAATGGCGATATTCGGCGGGGAGCCTGCCTGCGTATCGATAACGATCTGCTGCTCGTAGTTTTCAGAGGAGGAATACTTGGCGTCGATGCCGGTCGCTTCGACGAAATAAGCGAGGATGCTCTGGAAAAAGGCTTCATCTTCGCCGCGCCAGGGACCGAAGATCGTCAGCTGCTGACCCTTCAGGTCGGCATGGGCAGCCTTGAAGTCGTCATAGCTCTTCCAGTTGAACTTGGAGTCCTGACCCGGTGCGAATTTCAGATCCGCTGCCGATGCAGCGCCCGCAAAAAGCGCCGCAAGTGCAACGCCCATCAAGAATGACTTTTTCATGTGATCAACCTCCCATCACAATCGGATAGCGCAGAATTTCTTCCAAAGGAAATCTCAAAGCGCTTTGACAACGCAACTCATTCCCTTTTGGCCGAATGAAGTCAAGCCATTTTGCGAAAACGGCAGGAATACCGCCACTGTATCGCGTCGCAGCAAGGCTTAATGGGGAATATGGAGCGATTTTTCTTGAGTCAAGCGCAGCAGATGCTACATATTTGAAAGCGCTTTGGAAGCCATTGGGAGGCGGCGGCCACTATTTTACGGCCACAGGGCAGGCCGGGAGGAAGCATAGCAGGTGAATCTCAAACAGCTATCGGAATTGCTGGGGCTTTCGCAGACAACTGTGAGCCGCGCACTCAACGGCTATCCGGAGGTCAACGAGGCAACCCGGGAACGCGTGCTCCGGGCGGTCAAGGAAACCGGATACCGGCCCAACAAGGCCGCCCAGCGGCTTGCCACCGGCAAGGCCGGCTCGATCGGCCTCGTCATGCCGACAGCGCCCGGCCATCAATCGGACGTGCATTTCGGCGAGTTCCTGACCGGTCTCGGCGAAGAAGCGGTGCGTCATGACTTTCACTTCGTCATCATGCCGGCCGACCCGGACGACGAGGTCGCAGCGCTGCGGCGTCTCGCGATCAGCGGCAATGTGGACGCGCTCTTCGTAGCCTATATGCGCGGGCACGACCCGCGGCTTGCCATGTTGAAGTCGCTTTCCATGCCCTTCGTGGTGCATGGCCGCTCCTTCGGCTCGGAACCGGACTATCCCTATCTCGACATCGACAATGAGGCGGCTTTCTACGATGCAGCGAGGCTTCTCCTGCAGCTCGGCCACACGCGCTTTGCGCTGATGAACGGGCCGCTGCATCTCGATTTCGCCATTCGCCGCAGGAACGGGCTCATTGCCGCGCTGGCCGAACGCGGGTTGGAGCTAGAGGAAGACTGCACGAGCCATACGGTCATGACGGACGAGGAAGGACTGATCGCCATGGAGCGCTTCCTGCAGCTTCCGGATCGGCCAACCGCCATTTTATGCTCCAGTACGGTGCTTGCGCTCGGTGCAATCCGCGCCGTCAATCAAGCCGGATTGAAACTCGGCGAGGACATTTCGCTGATCGCCCATGACGATGTTCTGCCGCTCCTGAAGCCGGAGAATTTCTCCGTGCCGCTGACGACGACACGCTCGTCGCTGCGGGCGGCCGGCGTGCGCATCGCGCAGCGGCTCATCGGTACGGTCAAGCAGGCGGGCCCCTTCCCCGAACAGGAACTCTGGAAGACCGAGTTGATCGTCAGGGCCTCGACAGGCGCCGCGCCCCAGAGTTGATTAAAGGGGGATGATCAGAATACCGGCGGCGTCAGTCCTGCCGAACGATGGGCGGCAATCACCGTATTGGCCATCAGCATGGCGATCGTCATCGGGCCGACGCCACCCGGAACCGGGGTGATGACGGCAGCAACCGGAGAAACCTCGGCAAAAGCGACATCGCCGACGAGGCGGGTCTTCCCCTCGCCGCGTTCGGGGGCGGCAATGCGGTTGATGCCGACATCGATGACGGTGGCACCGGGCTTGACCCAATCGGCTTTGACCATTTCCGGACGACCGACGGCGGCCACCAGAATATCGGCATTGCGGCAGATGCCGGCGAGATCCTTGGTGCGCGAATGGGCAATGGTGACCGTCGCGTTGGCATTCAGCAGAAGCTGCGCCATCGGCTTGCCGAACAGGTTGGAGCGGCCGATGACGGTGGCATTGAGGCCGGAAAGATCCTCACCATGGGTGCGACGGACGAAAACCATGGCGCCGGCCGGCGTGCAGGAGACGAGGCCGGTCTTCAGGTCACCGGTCGCAAGCTTGCCGGCATTGACGACACTCAGGCCATCGACATCCTTCTCCGGCAGGATCGACTGGATGATCGCCTCGCTGTCGAGATGTTTGGGCAGCGGCAGCTGCACGAGAATGCCGTGGATCGACGGATCGGCATTGAGCGTGGCGACGAGGGCGGCAAGCTCCTCCTGGCTCGTCTCGACCGGCAGCGTGTGCTGGACGGATTTGAAGCCGCATTCCTTGGCCATTCGGCTCTTGGAGCTGACATAGGTGTGGCTCGCCGGATCGTCGCCGACGATGATGACCGCAAGGCCCGTCCGTACGCCCTTGGCAGCCTCAAGCGCAGCATTTGCCGATTTCACGGTTTCGATTACGGATGCGGCAACCTGCTTGCCGTCGATTACTGTCGTCACGCGTCTTCTCCGCCCAGTTTCGCGCCAGTCTATTCGCCCGCGACGGGAATGATTTCCCGATAACGCCCTATCCCGTTTAAAAACGGCAATTGCAAGAGCAATCTGCCGTCGGGCGTTCGCCTATCGGGAAGCCTGGTGGGCGTGTAGGCGATCGCGCAGGCTGGCGATCTGCGAGCGCAATGCATCGACCTCGTCCGCCGTCTGCGGGACCAACTCCGGTTCGGGGACCTGCACAAGTTCGGCCACAGGGGCGAGAATTTGAGCCTGGACGGGAATTTCAACCGGCAGGACCGGCACCTGTTCAGACTGCCAGCGGAAGCGACGCGGCAGAAAAACGAAGCCGAGGCCTACGACCAGACCTGCAAGGCCGCCCAGCAAGGCATTGAAAGCGAAACTGCTGCCACCGGGAACCGGCAGCACAAGAGCGGGTTTGCGAACCGTAACCCTGCCGTCGCCGATGGCACCTGTCGTGGAAACCTCTTCTTCCAGGCGCGAGCGGGCCGCAGAGGCCTTTTCCCGCAACTCGGTCAGCTTGGCGAGATCGACGCCGGTATCGCGGCTCTGGGCAATGAGCGCGTTGCGACGGTCGCTCAGTTGCCTGCGCGCATCGACGGCAGCCTTGGCTGTCCCACTTGCGTTCTGGGCGAGGCGCACAAGTTCCTTGCCGATGCTGTCCTTCAGACCGTCGACCTCGGACTGCTGCTGGAGCAGGCGCGGATGGCGCGGCCCAAGGTCTGCCGAAAGCTGCGCGAGCGCCGTCTTGGCAATCGCGTATCTGTCGCGCAGATCCTGCAGGGCGGGTGAGATCATATCCGAAGTGAGCGAGCCTTCCAGCACGTCCGCGAGCTTGGCGGCCCTCAGCTTGTCGGCCTGTTCCTTGGCGGTCAGGATATTGTCGTCGGCATTCTTGAGATCGGCATCGAGGCCGGCGATCTGACGCTGCAATTGCGTCGCAACCTTGACATTGCCCTCGCCGTTCTTCTGGCCAAAAGCCATGAGCTCTGCCTGAGCCTGATCATTTTCTTTTTTCAAGGCAGTGGCCGTCTCGGCCGCCTTGCTCGCGGCACTGCCGCCGGTCACCGCATCGGACAACCGCATGGCGATTCGTGTCGATTTGTCGCCATCGGCCGTCGTTACCATCAGGCGGATCGTGCCAGTGCGGTCATCGGGAATAATCGCGAGGGCAGATTTCAGCGCGGCCTCGGCGCGCGATGCCGGATCAGCCGCCGCGCCGCTGCCGGAGAGAAGCTCGAGGGCAACACCAAGTGCATTGGCATTGCTGCCGGCAAATTCCGGATCGCGGTCCAGCTTCAGTGCTGCAACAGCTGAGGTGATGACAGGTACCGAGAACAGCCTTCTGACGGTTTCCCCGACAAGCGCAGCCCGGTCGCCTGCGCCCGCATCCACGGCAAGCGTCGTTTCTGCTGTGTAACGCACGGGTGCGGATGGCATCAGGACGGGGGTGGCAGCACCAACGAACGAGAGGGCAACAATGACGAGGGCGCTCCTGCCCCATTTCGTGCGCCCTATTTTGCGTGAGACCGGCAAAACGGGTGCTTTTTCGACGGGAGCGACGTGATGAACCTGGAGGTATTGCGTCGCTGGCTCCGCTGCGGGAGAAGAGGGCTCAAAAGCGGGAGCGGAAACGGAAGAGATATCGTTAGCAGCCTGAAGGCGCGAACCGAGGATCGTTTCGATCCGATCGACCAGCGGTTCAGTCTGCCGCGCTTTCGCGCGCTGCTCATCGAGCAGCCGGCTTATGGCGTGCAGCAGTTCGGCTTCCGAAGGGCGGATCTCCGGTGCACCGGTACTCTCTTCCGCGTGACTTTGCCGCTGGCCGCGCGAGAAGCTGGTTGCGCGATCATGGAAACTGCTTTTCGCCCTGGAATCGTGCATTGGCGTCACATCTCATGCGCATGATAGCCGAGTTCGCTCAACCGCGCCGACGCGGATGATTAAGCTACTCTAAATATATATGGCAAAGAAATGGTTAACCGCAGCCTGCAGAAATCTGTAATCAGCCGGCTTTCTTCATCTGCTCGATTCTCTTCTGTTCGCCCGCAGCGTGCGTCGGTTCAACCGGCTGGCTGAGAATACGCGCGCGCCGGCTGAAGCGATACTGGAAGACCCGGAAGAGGAAAATCGGGATACCGATAATATAACGGCGCCAGAGGCGCGCCGGCTCCTGCACCAGGCGATAGGCCCATTCGAGACGCATCATGCGCACGGTCTTCGGCGCGCGGGGGACGGTGCCGGAAACGAAATCGAAAAGTGCACCGACCGTCAGGACGAGACGCGCGTGATCGGCGCGGATATTCTGGTGAACCCATTTTTCCTGCAGCGGCGTGCCCATGCCGACAATCAGGATATCGAGCTTCTGACGCTCCACTTCGGCGGTAACAGCTTCCGGATTTGCCTTGTCGAAAAAGCCGTCGGAGATGACGAAGAATTCGTGCCAGGGCGTATGCCGGGAAAAGTTCTCGGCCGCCTTCTCGACAACCGCACGCGCGCCGCCGATCAGACCGATACGGCGCGGCGTTTCCATGAAGGTCAGGAATGCCGGCACGAAATCGGTACCGTTCAGATTGGCGGGAAATGGCGAACCATGCGTGACCTGGGATGCGATGTTGAGGCCGATGCCATCGGGCAGGACCAGATTATGCGACATGATCTGATAGTATTCGTCGTCGCCCAGGGCGGTCAGCATGTTGTGAGCGTTGACGAAGCAAACCACGGTCTGCCCGACAGGGATGGAAGCCAGTTCGTTGATGAAAACCAGCGCGTCGTCCCAGCCGAGATCGCAGACCGGCAGATCGAAAATCGTCCGCCGCGATGCAAGCACCGCGAAGTTTGCAATCAAATTCATTCCAACCTCCTGCCGAGGGTGCGTCATGCGCCCGACATCCTGGAAAACAAGCCCACATTTCCGCAGCGGAGGTCTTGTGAGGACCAGCGGCGTCCCGCCTGAAGCGATTTCCCCCAACCCGTGGCGGCATCATCCCAAGCTTGTGCCGCGTTTATATCAACTCCGCTTCAAACAACCCTTAGGAAAAACCTTTGGATTTTCATGCGCGCATAAGTAGTTCATTAACCAAGACGAGAACGCAAAAAACGGCGCCTTTCGGCGCCGTTTTGAATTGACCGATCAATGGTGATCAGTGACTGGCCGAGGGAGCCGGCGTTTCGGACGCGGGCGCGGTCTCGACGATCTTGACCGGCGCTCCAACCTTCTGCGGCTTGCCGCCGGAGGTTTCCTTCACGTCTTCCTTCGACAGATAGTCGAGCTGCTCCAGCATGACATCGGCCACATATTCGCCGCCGAGACGCTCGTTCATGCCCTTCTTGATCTGTTCGCGGAAAGCCCCGGGATCGAAGGCCTTGATATTGGAGACGTCGATCATCTTGTTACCGACGAGCAGGCTGAAGAGTTCGTCGGTCGTCATTTCCGTGATCGGCAGGTTGAGGCCTGCGATCATATCCTTGTGCATCATGAAGGAGATGCGGCCGAGGAAATAACCGTTGACCGCACCGTTGCCGATAACGGGCACGGTGATCGTCTCGCCCTTCACCAGCTCGAGCGCGCTTTGCTTGGTATCCGCTTCAACCGGCGCCGGCGCAGTCGCCATGTTCACCGAGAAATAGACCGATGCCAACGTGACGGCGCAGACCCAGACGCCTGTGAGGACGAGCTTGATCATCAGGCATCCCGCGCGGCGAACTGTTCCTGGGAATAGGTGCCGTCAGCATCGGCATCCTGCACGGCGTTCTTCAAGAGATCGGCAACGGCGCGAACCGCCTCCAGATGCGCTTCGACGCGGCGGGCGTTTAGCGTAAGCTTCTTCTTGAGGCCATGAAGCTGGTCCAGATGCGAAGCGGCAAGCTCGGCCGGATCGGTGTCGCGGAAGAGCATCGAGAGCTCGTACAGGCACCGGCTCTTGTGCGCATTGGAGACCTTCAGATCGAACTGCGGATCGCTGCCGATCCGAGTGTTCTCATTGTCGATTATCATTTCGAGGCGCCCGAGAACGGATTTGATCCTGTATTCGTTCGAAACTATTTCCATTTTATCCTCGATTATGCGTCGCTTGTTGCGGACTTATTGTCGGCAGTCGGAGTGCCGAAGGTCTTGCGTTGAAAGTCGTCGATCATGCTCATTGCAGTCTTGCGGTCGTCTTCATCCGTGGAGGCGTTGACGATCTTGCCTTCCTGGCGGCGCAACTGCTCGGAATACATCTGCTTGGCAATTCCGATGCCGTCGCCCTGAGCCATGACGTTGCCGAGCTGCTCGGCCATCATGCCTTTCCAGATATCGCCCGTTGCGCCCTTGCCGAAGACATTCTCGGCATCGCTCGGCAGCATGGACTTCACGAAATTCTGCAGAACCATAGCCTCGAACTTCCGGTAGGTTTCCGGCACGTCCTCGGTCTTTTCGCGGTTCTGGATATTGTGCAGGCCGGTCTTCTGCTTGACGTTGTCGAGAATGTCGACTGCGGAAGAAAAACCGTTACCGCTGTCGGCCAGGCTTGTCGCAGCAAAAGCGGCGCGGCTGGCTTTCAGCTTTTCCTGGGCAGCCTGAACCTCCATGGGGTCGGCCGCCTTGACGACGTCCATCACCAGATCGCTGGGGGGTGAAATAGCCACGTTACAATCCTCTAATGTAAGATCGTGGCGATTATTATTTTTGAAGCTTGCTGGAGGCTGGCGTTGCGAACTGCTGATCGATTACATCGTAGACGGCATTGTCATCCGCCTCACGACGCTCGGCCTGAAGGGCATCGAGCATGCTTTCCTCCAGCCGGTCGCCCTTGGCGCGCTCACGCGTCAGGCGCATTTCATGGACCTGCTGCATGCCGGTCAATTGTTGATCCTTGATGCTCAGCCTGCCGAAACGATCGGCATAACTCTGCGAGAAAGCACGATGGACAGGGTCCAGCGAGCCGAGCGCTAGAATGGCGACATCCATGGCTGCATTGACTTCGGCGCGCTGGCGGCTGGTTTCCGCCAGATCGTACTCCGCCATTTTTTCGAGATGCCGCTGAACCGTGACCAGACGCTTGAGCTTGTCGGAGCGCTTCTTCTCCATCATCGCCCCTCACTTTCCCACGAATATGCTGCCGAAGGATTGGGCGAACTGGCTGATCAATGCAGCGATCGAGAAATAGAGCAGGAAGAGGCCGCCCATGAGCAGATAGGGCGTGGAGATGAAGTAGACCGGGATCTGCGGCGCGAGCTTGTTGATGAAGCCGATCGAGATGTTGAAGATCAGTCCGTAAATCAAATAGGGGCTCGAAAGCCGCAGCATGATGTAGGTGGTCTGCTCCAGCGTATCCGTGAAGGTGATGAGCGTAGAGCGCAACTGCATCAACCCGCCGAAAGGCATGGTCGTGTAGGAATCGATCAGCGCGCGGAAAACGATGTGATGGAAATCCATGATGAAGAGAACCATCAGGCCGGTCATCGTGATAAAGGCCGTCAGACTGATTTCGGGCGAATCTTCGACGATGTCAGACGTGCTCGGCTGCGTGTAGCCGACCATCATCGAGACGATCGTGGCCGCGAACTGCAGACCGAGCGTATAGAGCCTGGCGAGCATGCCATACATCACACCGATCAGTGATTCGCTGAAAATCAGGCCGATATAGGTGCCGGAACTGGTGTGGACCGACGGATAGACCGTGTCCCAGAGCACCGGCAGAACGGCAAGCGAAAGCGCGCCTGCAATGAAGACGCGCAATTGCTCCGGCACGCGGCCCGACGAAAAACCCGGAAGGGTCAGCACGCAGCCACCGATCCGGCAGAAAACCAGAAACAGCGCCAGAACTGTCCCTTGCGGGTCTGAAATCATGAAATCGAGCCCAGAATCTTGATTTCGATGCCCTTGGCCAGTTCCACATGCGAGAGAACGGGAAGTGTTGCGAAGAGTCGCTCGATGATCATGCGGACATAGGAGCGCGTTTCCGGTGAGGTGACAAGGGCGAAAGGCAGGCCTCTGTCCATGAATTCACGGATAACTTTCGTCGCCTGTTCGCTGAACTCTTCGAGCGTGCGCGGATCAATGTCGAATTCGACGACTTCGCCCTTGGCATCGCGCTTGAGCGCCTGGTGGAAGGCGAGGTCCCATTTGCTGCCGAGCCGCAGCACGCGCAGCACGCCGTTGTCGGCAAGGTCGCCGCAAAGCTGCTGGGCCATACGGATGCGGACGTGCTCGACGATCTGCTCCGTCTTCCTGACATGCGGGGCAAGTTCTGCGACCGCTTCCAGAATGAGGTGCAGGTTACGGATCGAGACGCGTTCGGCAAGAAGCAGCTTCAGCACCGCCTGCAGGCCCGAATAGGACATGTGGGACGAGCAGATCTCATCCGCGAGCTTCTTGTATTCAGGGTCGAGACGATCGATCAGGATCTTCACGTCCTTATAGGACAGAAGCTGCGGCAGGTTGTTTCTGATAACCTCGCTCATATGCGTCAGCACGACCGAGACGTTGTCGATCGGCTGGAAACCTTCACGCTTCAAATCTTCGGCGAAGTTTTCGAGGATCGAAACCGCCGGCATGCCGAAAGCGGGTTCGCGGATTTCGTCGCCGGGAATGCTCGGCTTGCGACCGGCGCCGGTGACGACGAGAACTTCGCCGACACGCAGCAGATTCGAGGCGACAGTCGTGCCGTGGATGCGGATCTGATACGACTTCTCGGGGATGCCGATATCGTCGGTGACCTTGATTTCCGGCACGACGAAACCGTATTGGGTGGCGAACTTCTTGCGCATCTTGCCGACGCGGAAGGCGAGTTCCTGATGGGCGCCGAGCAGGCGGGTCGAAACCATCTTGCCGAGAGCAAGCTCGATTTCGGACGTGCGCAGAACCGCTTTGACCGAGTCCTTTTCGAGCTCCTTGGTCTGGACGACCTTCTTTTCCTCGGCTTCACGGCGAAGCAGATTTTCGGCTTCGGCCTGACGCGGAATGAACCAGGCGCCGAAGGCGAGAAGACTACCGAGGATCACGAAGGGCACAAACGGCAGGCCCGGCATCAGAGCGAGGACGAACATCAGCACGGCCGAGACGGAGAGTGCGCGGGGATAGCCGCTCAGCTGATTGACGACCGCCTGGTCGGTGGAGCCTGTGGTGCCGCCGCGCGAGACGAGCAGGCCGGCGGCGAGCGAGACGATGAGGGCCGGCATCTGCGAGACGAGGCCGTCACCGACCGACAACTTGACGAAAACGTCAGCTGCTTCGCCGATCGGCATGCCATGGCGGAAATAGCCGATGATGATGCCGCCGAAGACGTTGATGGCGGTAATCAGAAGACCGGCGACAGCGTCACCGCGAACGAATTTCGAGGCACCGTCCATCGCACCGAAGAAAGAGCTTTCCTCTTCCAGTTCCTTGCGGCGGCGCTGGGCTTCCTTCTCGTCGATGATGCCGGCCGAAAGGTCGGCGTCGATCGACATCTGCTTGCCGGGGATGGCGTCCAGGGTAAAACGCGCGCCCACTTCCGCGATACGCGTCGCACCCTTGGTGATGACGATGAAGTTGATGGTGATGAGGATCAGGAAGACGATCAGACCGATGACGAAGTCGCCGGACATGACCAGGCTTGCAAAGCCGGCGATGACGCCGCCCGCCGCGTCATGTCCCTCGTTGCCGTGCGAAAGGATGACGCGTGTCGTGGCGATGTTCAACGCCAGTCGCGTCATTGTCGCGATCAGAAGGATGGTCGGGAAGGACGAGAATTCGAGAGGTTTCTGGATCCACAGCGCGACCATGAGGATCAGCACCGAGAAGGCGATCGAGAAGGCCAAGCCCATGTCGATCAAAAACGGCGGGATCGGCAGGAAGAGGATGCAGATAATACCGATGATGCCCAAGGCAAAACCGATATCACGCAGACTTGGGGCGGCTTTCGGAAGGGGTAGTGCAGGTGGTTGCGCCATGGCGATTCCGTCTCTTCATGAGAGGAGGCGAACCTCAGAGTCCGCCCAATTCGGATCGACAGTTAAATGGCGAAGCTTGCGCGAAGTTGGCTCAGAAGCCTGACTGGATGCGCGAGAAGACCAGATTGGTGAAGATGGAAATCTGCGAGCCCACGAAGGGGGCCGAAATGCCGACCGTGACCAGAACGGCTACGATCTTCGGAACGAAGGTGAGTGTCGCTTCCTGCACCTGCGTGAGCGCCTGGATCAGCGCGATGACGAGACCGACGACCATTGCCGCAATGACCGCAGGACCCGCGGCAATGAGGACGGTCCAGATAGCAGCCTGGAACAGGTCGAGTGCATCAGCTTCATTCATCGTCAGGCAACCTCATATCGCCTTGAAAGCAGCCAGCCCGGCTTTAACCGGACCGGTATTTTTGGCGTCATCCAAACGAACGAGCGTCAGGCCCTTTCGGCGCCGCCGTCGTCACTTCAGGTATTATCCGAACCGCTATCGTCGCCCGAGGGGTTGGTCGGCGCCGAATCAGAAATGGAGATGCCAGCCTGGATTAGGATTTTACCGCCATTGTCCAGCGTTGCAATGAGGCCGTCGGAATAAACCTTGACGGATTCGACCGTACCCTTGGTCTTGCCGTCGGCGCTTTCCATGTACTTGCCGACATAGCTGCTTGCCTGGGTCAGGCTGGAGCTCGTCAGAAGCGTATCGAGCTTCGTGTTCGTCTGGATCGTCTGCTCGACCTGCGAGAAGCTTGCAAGCTGAGACATCTGCTCGCTGGCATCCATCGGATCGGTCGGATCCTGGTTCTTCATCTGCGCGACCAGAAGCTGAAGGAAGTTATCGTAGTTCAGCGTGGCCTTCTGCTGCGCAGCATTGGACGAGCCATATGTGCTGCTGCCGCCGCCTACGCTCTGGGTTCCGTCTACCGCCATGGTGCGATCTCCCTGCGAATCTGCTCGACCATTGTCGGGGGCAGCTCGTGATTGTTGAGAATGCCGTCTTCGATCGCGTAGAGACCGCGGATCGCCTTCAGCGCGTCAAAGGCGCGGCCGGTCGAAACGAGTGCGTCGATCCGCTTCAGTTCGGCGAGGATTTCCTCGTTCTTGAAGCATGTGAGAAGCATCGTGATCGATTTGCGGAACATCGCCGTCGAATGTTCCTTGCCCTCGGGATTGATGAGGATCATCTGGGCAATGAAGTAGAGCTGGCGAAGCGGCGTGGTCGCGCCTTCCGGCTGTAGCACGTGGTTTTCGAGAAGGAACGTCACATCGTTCAGGAATTCCAGTGCCACCTTACGGTCGACACGCAGGACAGCGCCGTTGATGAAGATTCTTTCTCCGGCTTTCAGAGAAATGCGAAGTGTACTTTTCATTTAAGTCCATCCCTGATGATGGTGGTAACGTCGATAATGCCCTGGTAGTTATTCGACTGACGTTTTCTAATTCTGTCGCATTCCTTCAATATCCAGATCGCAATCGAAATAAGGTTCGCCCTGAGCTCGATCTCCAGCTGGTTGTCTGGATGCTTCAAATCCTCAACGAAGCTGATCCAGACCCTGCGGGTATAGAAGAGAGCTTCAATAGCCTCCCGGCTGTACTTCTCTTTATCGCGCGCCGCCGAAAGCAGTTCGATCGAACGTTCGAGAACCTGCCATTCCCGCTCCTTCGCGTCGGCAACCGAGTCTTGCATGACCTCGGCATAAGAGAACTGATACATTCATGCATCCTTCTTTATATTGCGCGCCTTTGATCATCAAAGGTAGTTCACGAGACTCAACTGCTGAATCTTCGATACGATCGTGTAAGCGGTTTCGAGCTGTGTTTCCAAAGTCTTGACAAGGGTCGAGGCCTCGTAGGGATCAACACCCTGGATATCGACGAGCTTGGTCTGCATGATGTTCGCCTGGGCATCGAGGGCGTCATTCGCCTTTTCGACGCGCTCCTGCGAGAGGCCGAGCTGACTGGCCTGGGTAACGAGACCCGTGGTCGCCCTCGTCGTGTATGTGATCGCCTTGGAGGAGACTGCGCTCATCGCATCGGTGCTGAGATTCTGGCCGAATAGCGCGGCCGTCGTCACAGTTGCCAGAGCGAAGTAACGCATGCCCTCGGAATTGGCGCTGGTCGAGGATTTCAACGACTTCCGAATTGCTGATGCGGCTCGTCATGTTCTGACTGGACGCCTTGGACCAGCCGGTTGTCGGATCCGTCCAGGCGGCTTCGCTGAACATTGGCTCGACCTGGGTCTCGATGAATGTCTTCATCTCGTCGCCGGTGAGTTCGTTGACCGGCTTCGGCGTCGGCAGGCCTGCCGCGTAAGCATTCAAGGCTGTAACGATCGCCGCCGAAGTCGCCGCCGTCTTGTCCGTCAGCGGCTGAATGTCGGTATTGATGCCGGCGAAGAGGTATTCGCCGTTCACCATCGAGTTGGATGTGTCCATCATCGTCGAAAGCGCGCTCGTGGCCGACTGGATAGCGACCGTGACGCTGCCCGGATCGTGGCTGCTCTGCAGCGCGGTCAGCTTGGACAGGAAGCCGTCGCCGGCCGTCTTCATTTTGGTGAGCCCGGTCTGGGCCGATTCCATGCGGGCATCTACAAGCGCATTGCTGAGCTTGATCGATTTGATGCGGTCGACTTCGCGGGTGAAGTCGATGCTCTTGGCTGCGTAACCGCCCAGCGACACACCAATATCGGCGTAGGTGCCGGTGGTCGCTTCCATCGTCGCCTTCGTCATCTGGTTCTGCGCCTGGCGGATCGTCAACCGCATGGCGTTCTGAATGGCCGAACTTGAAATAAATGAGCTCTTCATGGCTTAACTCGCAATATCCAGCAATGCTTTCAACATTTCATCAACGGCGTTCAAAATCTTGGTCGCCGCCTTGTAGGACTGCTCTATGTCGAGAAGGAGCGTCAGTTCCTCGTCGAGGTTGACGCCGGTTTCATTGGAATAAGCTTCATCGGTTCGTGCTGCGGCAGCTTGAGTATTTTCCGCCGCCGTCGTCGCGTTGCTGCGGTTCTGCTCGAGCCAGCCGATCGAATTGGTGGCAAAGGTCAGGATGCTGACATTGGTGTCCAGACCGGTACTCGGATCGAATGCAATCCCCGAATCCATCGACGTATAGAGACGGTCGAGTTCCGCGGTATAACCGCTCGAACCCGTCGGGTTCGCAGCCGTGCTGCTTGCATTGATGTTGCCGTCACGCAACCGCATCGGATCGCCGCCCTTGGAGGTGACGACACGGTCATTGATCGCGATCGTTCCGGCGATGCCCTTGATGACGGTGCCAGCCGGCGGAACCCCGCCTGCGGTGCCGGTCGTCGGGTTTGTCCAGACAAAGAGGCCAGGATTGCCGTCTTCCTGGTAAAGGTTCACGAGGCCGCGAGCGACTTCGTCGAGCTGGCTCTGGAACGTCGGTGCGATATCGTCGCGGATCTGCAGAAGCGAGGCGAGGCTACCCTTGGCATTCGTCGTCGAGCCCGCGCCCATGTTGACGGCCACGCCGTCGACATAGACCTTGTTGCCGACTGTGTCGGCGGCATAGGACTGCGTCGGCTCGAAGCTGACTGCGCGCGGGATCGTCTCGAACAGCGTCGTGCCGTCGGCTGTGTAGAGCACCATGTCGTTGTTGGCGCGTGTCGCCGTAGACACGCCAACGATCTGGTTGATCTGCTTGAGGACCTTTTCGCGCTCATCGAGCGCGCTCGACGGATCTTCGTTCGATGATGTCGCCTTCTTGACGGCATTGTTGGCCGTTTCGAACTGCTTCAGCAGGCTGTTCAGCGAGTCGACCTGATTCTTGATCTGCTTGTCGGCATCGGAACGCTGCTGCTGCACTGCCTTGGAGGCATTGTTCAGCGAGGTTACGACGTCCTGCGCCGCCGTAATCGCACCCTGGGCAGCAATAAGGTCACCGGGGGTGGCGCGGAACGTGCCGAGCTTGTCGCGGAAGGTGCGCAGGGCCGTTTCGGGCGACGTTTCGTTGTCGTTGCCACCCATGATCGATTTCAGATCTTCAAGGCCGCTCAACAGGGTCTGTTGAGCGCTGTCCTGCGAGGACGCCTTGAGATACTGTTTCAGCAGCGCATCTTCCTGTGCGCGGCTGATCTTGACCACCTGGGCGCCGTTCAGCGAGGTGGTGAGCATCGCCTGCCGGCGCACATAGTCCTTGTTGCCGGCGTTCGAGATATTGTTCGATACGATGCTGCTCTGCGCGCCCGTATTGTTGAATATGCTCTGCGCGGTGTTAAGTGCTGAAGTGAGCGACATGGCTTACCCGTTACCCTGAATTAACGCTTGAGGTTGACGAGGACGTCCATAAGATCGGAACCCGTCTGGAACACCTTTGAGTTGGCGGTGTAGCTGCGCTGGGATTCGATCATTTCGGTCAGTTCGCCGGCGAGGTCGACGTTCGAGCCTTCGAGGGCGCCCGACTGGATCTTGCCGAAACCGCTGGTCTGCGGGAAACCGGTGACGGTCACGCCCGACTTGCCGTTGGCCGAATAGACGTTGCCGGACATCAGCGTCAGCAGGTCCGGGCTCGGCACGTTGGCGAGCGGGATCTGGAAGACGGGCTTGGTGCTGCCGTCATCGTACTTCGAGTAGACGATACCGTCGGAGTCAATGGTGATATCGACCGGCGAATTCGCGCCCTGACCGTCGACGTTACCTGTACCCGAGAAATTGTCGCCGACCTGGGAAAGATCGAGCTTCATATTAATGGTGAGGCCGGTTACCGGATCGACGATATTGGTCGTCGACGGGGCCGCCGGGACAGTCATCTGACCCTTGTCATCGAACTGGATGGAGGTGACATTCACCGCCGCCGAGGAATAGGGGAACGAGCTGGTGCCTGTCGTTGCCTTGTCGGCATTGCGGTAGACCGCCATTTCCCACTGGGTCGTACCAGCCGCGGCCGGCGGCGATGCGGGATTGGGAACCTTCGTGTAGTAGATGTCGTACATCACCTTACTACCGAGCTTGTCGTAGGTGACCATCGAGTATTTCTGTGTGTCGGACGTCACCGTAGCGGAGTTTGCGCTTGGCAGGTTGGCCGGGACCGAAACAATCTTTGCGCCGGGCTTGAGGTTGCCGGTCCATGAGCCGTTTGAGGTCGGAACGGCCGCCAACTTCTGGTCGCCGAGGACGTTGATCGGAACGAGGCCGTCAAAGCCGTTGACGACGACTGCCGGAGCAGAGGAACCCCACGGATAGCCCATGAGCGTGAAGCCGGCCGAGTTGACGAGGTTGCCGCTGTCGTCCTTCGTAAAGTCGCCAGCACGCGTCAGGACGGGAACACCATCGCCGCCCTGGACGATGAAGAAGCCGTCGCCGGAAATTGCGAGGTCGTAACCGGAGGTCGTGTAGGAAATGTCGCCCTGGTCGGAGACAGCCTGGCGAACCGTCGTCGTCACGCCGCCCGAGTTGTAGTTACCGGAGCCCGACGGCAGGACCAGCGACGAAAACGCGGTCGAAACTGCCTTGTAGCCGCTGGTGTTCACGTTCGCGATGTTATCGGAGACGGTGCTGAGGCGGTTTGCCTGAGCGTTCATCCCCGATACTGCCGTCTTCATGCTGCCGAAAATGCTCATCTGAAAACCTCGTTTTACCTGTTAAGTGCAACAGTATTTGGCGGGCCTTGCGTGAAGCTGTCTGTTGTGCCGGGTCGCCGACCGAAATATTCCGGCTTTCCCGCGCGGCACGACCCGCGCCGAAAAATCAATTCCAATCAATGCAGTAGCCAAGGAAGCGCTTGGAATCGACCGGGTCGACGCCGAGCTTCTTGCGCAGCTTCTTGCGTAGCTTGGAGATGTGGCTTTCGACGACGTTTTCTTCGACTTCCTCATCGAAAATGCCGTAGATCGCATTGAAGATCTGGGTCTTGGTGACGCGACGGCCGCGATTGGCAATCAAGTATTCGAGGATGCGGCGCTCGCGGCGCGGCAAGGCGAAGGTTTCGCCGTTGATTTCCGGATCGCGCCCGTCGGAGAAGACGCGGATGGCGCCGATGTCGGTGTGGTTTGCGATCGCCTTCAGGCGACGACGGATTGCAGCGGCACGCGCGAGAATCTCACGCGGATGCACCGGCTTGCGTACAACGTCGTCCACGCCGCAGTCAAAAAGGGCCAGCGTGTTTTCGAGTGACGGTTGATCGCTGACCGCAATCACCGGCGCCATCGAGCGATCCCTGATCGCACGCGGCAATTCCATGGCCCGCTGCCCCTGGCCGATCAGAAATGCCTCGACCGCGGCGATGTCAGAATCAGCCGCCGTTTGCACCCATTCGCCGAATTCACCGGGATCAAAGCCGGTTGAGGGAATGCCCTCACGACCAAAGAGAGAAGTGTAACCATCCTTCACGAGCTCACGCTCATCAACCACTACGATCATTCGTCCGCCTCCGAATCAGTGTGGCACATCGATGATCTATGGGTACGAATCGCGCGAATCTGCAGCAACTCGTGAAAGTTAATGGCGGAAATTAATAATTGATTAAGATTTGGGTACCGATTTGATCTACATATAGTAGGTCGACGAGGTTATGCATACAAAAATTTCGTGGAAAAGTTAACGTCCGCTTAATTACGCCTTGCAAGCGGGTTTTGTGCCGAATTCTTGCCACACTGTGACACAGTTCGGTCATAATTGGTGAATTCAATTATTAATTGAATTAATTTCCGCAGAAATTGCTCGCATTGGGAGTCCACTTGCCATAGCCGGTGGCAACCAGATTTGCGATGACGCGGCAGACATATTGCTTCTGCGCCGGATTGTTGTTCGGCCCCGCGTGGTATCTGGCTACCGCCATCGTCCAGGTCTCATGACGATCGTGAAGATTGCGCAGGAACTTCGCTGCATACTCCACGTTGCGGTGGGGATCGAACATATCCTCCACGGAGCTGAAGTTTTCACCGTGGAAATAGTGATTGATTTGCATACATCCGATATCGATTAGCTTCGCGCCGTCCCTGCTGGCAGTGTCGAATTGACGCAACGCGGCTTGCTCGGAGGCAGGAAACAGCGCCTTGCCTTCGACGTTCATCGCATAGGGATAGAGCGAACCCTTGCGCCCGGTTTCCGTCAAGCCGACCGAATAGAGAATCCCCTCGGGGATCCCGTATTTGGCTGCCGCAGACTGGATCTCGCGCTCGCAGGCGCCTGTGGAGGCGGATGCGCTAGAGGTAAACGCTACCAGGGCGGCTGCCGCCAGCGTCGATAGCAGAAGCGTTCTCAACACCGTTGCCGCCCGCACCATTGAAGCCTCCATCCGTCTGCCGCGCTGTCTGGTTCTGGCGCTCGCGCGCCTCGCCGCCCTGGCCTTGCTGGGCGAGCGACTGTTGCTGCTGCTGGGAAGTCTGTCCCTGGCTGTTTGCCTGGTTGCCGGCATCGGACCGATCCACTGGCGCCATGCTGATGGTCACGTTATCGACCGCATAGCCCTGGCTGCGTAGCGCCTCGAGAATCTTGCCGTGGTCTTCCTTGAGCTGGCGATAGGCCGCGCCGGTCTCGACCTTGAGGTCGACATTCAGCGTATCGCCTGACAGCCGCATCGTCGCCGTGACGAGGCCAAGATCGATCGGGCTCATCTGGATCTTGAGGGTGTTCACCACCTTGCCGGTGCTTGTCCATTCAGCGGCGTTCGACAGAGCAGAGCTCGGCTGCATAGCCTGTGCCCATTCCTTGTCACCTGAAAGTGCCGCTGTCACGTTTGCGGAATTCGGGTTCTGAACCAGGCCGAGATAGCGACGCGATTCCAGGACGGAAACATTTTCGACGCTCGACTTTCCCGACTTCTCGCCGGGTTGCTCGGTACCGATATGCATGTCCATCGACTGGCCACGGCCATCGGCACGGCTGATCCTGAACGTCTTGCCTTCGGTGCCTTCGGCATTCTCCGTTCCCGGCACACGCGCGTCATTGCCATGCGGGGCGACGGCTGCCAATGCATCCGACACGTGCGCACCAGCCTTCGCACCGTTTACGCCTTCGGCGTTGGCGTCCTTCTTGCCGGCCGTTGCGTCGTCCGCCTTCGCGGCCGCATGATGAGCCGAAGCCTGCAGGACAGCCGCGGCGTCCCCGGGCTCCTTCTTCAGCAGGCCGAGAACGTCGGTGATATCGCCATCGCCGGGCTCTACGTCAGCGCCTGTATCGACAGCGGTATCGCCGCCGAGCGCACCGATCTTGACCTGTTTGGCAGGCTTGCCCCCCGCCTGAGCAACGGTCTCGGCTGCCTCATCCTTGGCGCCCGGCTTGCCCAGTCCAAAGACAGCTGCGTCCTTCTCTCTTACAGACTTCGCAGGCATCTTGCCGGCGTTTGCGATGGTTTCGGACTGCACGTCCACCTGTCCCTGGAGCGAGGCGTCATTCAGATCGATCAGCGGCTTCGGATTGCGTCCGCGCAAGTTCCGCGCCGCGGCCTCGGCGCTATCGCTGGCGTCCTGCTGGCCGGACTTATCGACGCCATCCGCATCCTGATCGCTGTTGCCGGCCTTGGAGAGGACATCGGAGAAGCCGCCGTTCTGATCCGCGGCGTCGCCTCTGCCGGCCCCCCGACCGGATCTTACGGACGCAGACGCATCCGTGCCGGGCGCTCCGCCCGAGACGCTGAAATCCATCATCATCTTACTTGCCTTCTTGGGCCAGGAGACCGTCGATTTCGTCGAGCTTGGATCGATTGGTCGTCACGAAAGAGGTAAATGAAGGGTCGACATCCTGGCCCCCCGTGCCAGCAGAAGCCTCGCCTTCGACAACAGGTTCCGGGGAGACGCTATGCGCTCCTTCCGGTTGCGCAGCCGTGGCGGCTGCAGCCTGTTCAGAAGTAATTTCTTGATTAGTATTATTAGGGGTGGAGCCTTGCGTCAGGCTTGCCGGATCCGGAGCCCTCAATATCTGCTCGGCAACGGAGCGAGCAGCTGCCTGCAGTGCCTGATCCTGCGGCGAGAGAGATGCGCCGGAGATATTGGCGATATATTTGGCCGCCTGGTCAATATCGTCGGTCGGGACGTTTGCCATGCCGTTGTAGAAATCGGCGAGCGGTCCGAATGGATTGTCGGTCCCCTCGCCCAGCGACTGAACGCGCTGAGCGGCCATACGGGCGAGATCAGGCTTTCCAGCAATCGCGGCAGCGCGCGCGACACGCAGATAGACCTCGCGCTGGCGTGGGGCATCCATGAAGGAGAGGATATCGACAACCGTCTGTGGCTTGACATCGTGATCGTGGCTGACAATCAGCTTCACGAAGAGATCGGCGAACTGGCTGGCATAGGGCGAATGGAGGAAGCGGCGGATATAGCGCTGCGAATAGGCAAGCCCCCTGTCGACCTGCCCGGTTTCGACGCAGATGGCGACCGAGCGGCGCAGCGCCGCCTCTTCCACGATCGTGCCGGGTGCGTTGAGGCGCGCCTTGTCATATAATGCAAGGGCATCCGTCGGCTTCGTGGCGATCATCACATTGCCGCCGATCAACGCCAGATAGGGGCCAATCTTCTTGCCCTCATATTCCTTGGCTGTTTCTTCCAGCGTCTTGGAGACAAGAAGGCCCTTGCCGCTCAGATATTTCCGCAACACATCGGTAACGCGATTGTCGAAGTAACCGTTGACGTCATGGGCAACGAGATATTCCAGCGTCTGAGGATTGCCGCCGCTCATTACATAGATCAGCGCGGCATCGACGTTGCGATCGTCATCATAGACGGACGGATCGACATTGCGCAGGCGCTGATCGATCTTGCCAAGCATGAAGCGCTGCATTTCGCCGGCGGAATGATCGCCCGTTACAACCGAGTCCTGAACGAACTGCAGCGAGCGCAGCATCTTGTACGGCGCGAGATCGTCCGCATCTGCGGCATGGCCGATGGCTGGCGACATCATCGCCAGGCCGAAGACCGCATATCTGAAATAGCGATGCTGCCTGCGCGTCATGCGACTATCCTTGATCTGCCTGCACGAGAATCTCGATCCGGCGGTTTGACGCGTTGTAGGGGTCATCAGGCAGTTTCAGGCGGCGGTCGGCGAAGCCGGAAACCTGGGAAATACGCTTCTCGTCGAGGCCGCCGCGAACGAGCATGTAATAAGCGCTCTGGGCACGGTCCATCGAAAGGCGCCAGTTCTCGTTGAGATCGCCCTTGAACGGCCGCCCGTCCGTATGGCCGCGGATGGCAACGGCTCCGCCCCTCTGCTTCAGGATCGCACCGATCTTCTGCATGGCGAGGACCATCTCCTGGCGCGGCACAGCAGAGCCGATATTGAACATGGAATCGTCGTTCTGGTCGGAAATGCTCACCAGCAGGCCGCCCTCGGACGCCGTCACCGTCAGGCCCTCGGCGAGCTTGCCGGCAACACCGGAGATCTGCTGGGCAATCTCCTGCTGCAGTTCCTCGGCCTGCTGCTTTTCTTCGGCTTGCTTCGCCTCTTCCTTCTTGTCGGCGTCCTTGGTCTTGTCCGCCTGCTTGTCCTTGGTCTTATCCGCCTTCTTGTCGGCCTGCTTCTCTGTCGAAGCGGCGACGGCAGCGCTGTTGGGGTCCTTGCTCAGCAGGGTGGAAGGCTGGGCATTTTCGGCCTTGGCGAACTCATTCGGTTCGGCCTTAGAATCGAGCGGCGAAGGCTGCTGTGGTTTGCCGGCGGTCGTAACTTCGACCTGCTTGGTCCAGAAATCCGGATCGAAGGGGTCGCGGTAAGCCTCGCCGCCATCGGCGCCGGTCGCCGGACCCGAATCCGCCGCACCGCCATCGCCCTTGGCGCTGACGTTTGCCTGCTGGCCAACTTCCTGGGCAATCTCGGCAAGAACCGAATAGGGGTTCTCGAAGAAATCGGCTTCCGAGTAATTGGTCTTGTCGCCGGAGGTCGAGGTCTGATCGTCGCCGTCGGCGGCAGACTTGCCCTGGTTCGGATTCTCTTCCTTTTCCTTCGACTTTTCCTGGTTCTGCTCGCCTTCAGCCTGGTCGACCGGCTTCTTCAGACCCTTTTCCGTCGGCTTTTCATCCGACAGTTTGATCGGATTGAAATAGGTCGCGATCGAGGCCTTGGTTTCCTCGTTGGCGGCGTTGACGAGCCACATCACCAGGAAGAAGGCCATCATTGCCGTCATGAAGTCGGCATAGGCGATTTTCCACGCACCGCCGTGAGCGCCGTCATGATCTCCACCGCCATGTTTCTTGACGATGATGATCTCGTTCTTTCCGTGGTGATGGTTTTCGCCGTCGCTCATTCGGAAACTTTCTTCAAGCTAGCCGCCCAGGCGGAAATACGGGTCACGAGTACGGTCTCGCCGATCTCGGCAGCAAGGTCGATGTCATCAGCCTCATGATGGCGGACCAAGGCGGCATGTTCTCCGAGTTCATCCTTGAGGATATCGAAAAGCTTGGCCGGACCGCGCACGACGACCGGCACCGCCGCACCGTCGAGGATCGCCTCGCGCAGCAGAACGGCAAGATTTTCGGCAGCTTTCTTCGCGAGCGCCTCGGTCATCACAGGTGCGATTGCCGCCGCGGTCACTTCGCTGACGAGCGTAGCAATCTCTTCGGCCATGTCGCGGATGCGGGAGGCGATCACCGCAGCCGCTTCGATTTCGTAGCGAAGCCTCAGTTCCTCGATCTCACCGGCATGCGCCTCGGCGGCGGCCCGGGCCTCGCTTTCGTATTTTTCGGTCAGGTCCGCAGTGGCTGCCGCGAAGCCCTCGGAAAAGGCCTCGCGCCGCTCTGCCTCGACGTCGACCTCCGGCTCCTGCGGCAATTCCGCAAACGCGGAGGCGGTTTCGGTCGCGAAATCATCTACATCGATGATCGGTGCCGAGGGACTCGGCTCACCGAAATCCTTCAAATACCGGGAAAGCATAATGCTCATAAAAAACCGTCCAGTATTCGGGATGCACGCGGCATGCCCCCGCTTGAAAATGACCATGTCCTTGCCGGCATGCCGTTCCGGTTCGGAAGAGGCCTGGGGCCTGTTGCCGGCATGGATTCGGACGCTGCCTTCATGCCGGAAACTAGAAACCCAAACTTGCGCGAGGATGAATGGTACCGCCCTCGCGCCGATCGTTATTCGAGCAGGATCAGAATTTTGCTGGCGGACGTATTGAGGATGGAGATCGCTTCAACTGCCATCTGCTTCTGAGTTTCAATCGCCTTCTGGCGGGTCGAAGCCTCGTCCATATCGGTGTCGACGAGGGCACCGACACTCTTGTCGATAGCGTCGGACAGGTCGGCGGTGTAGTCGATCTGGTCGTCGATGCGAGCCTTCATGATACCAATCCCTGCCGCCGAATTCGTGAGCTGCTTGAGCATGGAGTCCGTAGCCGTCAGCATATCCATGAGCTGCGAGTCGGTCGTCGACTTGCTGATCGAGATTGCCGTGCCCGTCGCCGGCGTCCCGGAGTTCGCATTCAGGAGATAGTAGTTGCGCACCGGCGTGCCATCGACATTGCCGTTGACATCCTTGGTAAACAGGCCGCCACTGGCATTAGTCTTGTCGATCAGGATGGTCTGGGATGACGGAAAGTCGACGGTCTGGGCCTGATACTCGCCGGTCGGGGCGCGTACGAAGCTGCCGATGATCTTCCATTGCGGGGGCGCCGCAGGCTCGCCGTTCAACAGCCAGTTTTCGCCGGCGAAGGCCGTTCCCTCCACCATCGTCTGAAGCTGGTTCTTGTATTCCGTGATTTCCGCATTGATCTTGTCCTTGTCGGCGCCTGGCTCACGCGCGGCAACCAGCTTGGCTCTGAGATCGCCGAGAAGATCGATGGCGGAGTTCATCGCCGTATAGGTCGAATCGACCTTCGCCGCGCCGAGGCCGAGCGCATCGCCGATGGTGCCGAGATTGGTGCTGTCGCCGCGCATGACGCTCGCGATCGACCAATAGGTCGCATCGTCGGACGCGGTCGCGACCCGTTTTGCCGTGGAAATCTGCTGCTGTACGTCGCTTGATTCTTTATTGATGCTGCGCAGCACTGCAAGCGCACTCACCGCGGCCGCGTTGGTAATCTTGACGGTCATCGACATGGTCTCGGAAAGGTGAAGGGATCAGGCCGGTTTGCCGGCAGCGACTGAAATGGCATCATGCCGCCGGCGGGTCCCCCACGCCGGTGTGTCGCAAAACAAATCAACTCCCGGCAACGTTAACCTGATATCAACCACTTCCGCAAGAGCGGAAACGGGAATAAAGCAGCGTCGCCGAAGATCCCACAAGCCATTGAAAAAAAACGAAAACCGCGCCGTTTTGGCGCGGTTTCCAGGCTGCCGCGAAACGGCGGCACAAGGTTTGGTCCAGCTTCAGCCGCCGCCTTAGCTGCGGAAGAGCGTGAGGACGTTCTGAGCGCTGGAATTTGCGATCGAAAGCGACTGGATCGCCAGCTGTTGTTGCGTCTGCAGCGCCGTCAGCCTGCTCGATTCCTCTTCCATGTCGGCGTCGACGAGGCGGCCGACACCCGAGTCGATCGAGTCGCCGAGGGCCGCGACGAAGTTCTCCTGCAGCTCGATACGGTTGGAGATGGAGCCAAGCTGAGAGGCTGCCTTCGTCATTGCCTCCAGGCCTGCTTCGATTGCCGTCAGCGCCATGGCGATTTCCGGCTGACCGAAGGAGGTGATGTTCATGGTGTAGATCGAGCCGATCGTACCGTTGGAGGTACCGATAATGCCGGTGCTCGAGTCGATTGTGCCCGTCGTGGTCATGCCGAACAGGACGTTGCCGTTGGAAGACGAGTCCAGGACATAATCGGTCGTCTTGACCGAGACATTGCCGTTGCCGTCGCGGACGAAGGTGGAAACGACGCTCTTGGTCGTGTTGCCGGCAACCCAGTTTTCACCGGAGAAGGAAGCCGACTGGGAGATGCTCATGAGCTGAGCCTGGAGCTGGCTGATTTCTTCCTGGATCTTGGTCTTGTCGACACCCTTTTCAGTTGCCGCGACGATCTTGGACTTGATTTCGCTGACGACGTCGATGGCGTTGTCCATGGCCGTGTAGGCCGTGTCGACCTTTGCAGCGCCGAGACCGAGAGCGTCGGAGACTGCGGAAAGAGCCTTGTTGTCCGAACGCATGGTCGTTGCGATGGACCAATAAGCTGCGTTGTCTGCTGCCTTTTCAACGCGATAGCCGGAAGATACGCGATTTTGAGTATCCTGAAGATTATTGCTGATGCCGCGGAGTGTCTGGAGAGCGGCCATGGCCGCGACGTTGGTCAAAATGCTGGTCATGAAATGATTGCCCCTTGTTGGCAGACATTAATAAAAGGGACATTCGGGAATAGCGCCCGGGAACGACGATCAGCCTTCATGCCTGTTAACCCGTTCTTAAATTTGGTTAACTCGTCGTCTCGTTGAGACGCAGAAAATAGCAATATGGTTAATCAATCGTTAACGGAAATTAAAAAAAGCCGCGCTCCATCGAAGCGCGGCTCGATTTCGATAGGACCCGCCGGTTACCCGACGGGTTATATTTCGAGATCCTATTAGCCGCGGAAGAGCGACAGGATGTTCTGCGAAGAAGAGTTGGCGATCGAGAGAGACTGGATCGCGAGCTGCTGCTGCGTCTGGAGAGCAGAGAGCTTGGAGGACTCTTCTTCCATGTTGGCGTCGACGAGGCGGCCAACACCGGAGTCGATCGAGTCGGAGAGCGAGTTGACGAAATCGTCCTGCATGGTGATGCGGGTGGAGATCGAACCGAGCTTTGCACCGGCAGAGGTCATGGCCTTCAGAGCGTTTTCAACGGTCGTCAGAGCCGTGCCGAGGTCGCCGAGGGTCATGCTGGTGATGTCGAGGCCGTAGACCGAGCCGGTCGGGCCGTAGGAGGTGCCGAGGATACCCGTGGAGGTTTCGACCTGACCGTTGGTCATGCCGAACATGACGTTGCCGACCGAGCTGTTGTCCAGGACGTAATCGGTCATCTTGACGGATACGCCGTTCGAGCCATCGCGAACGAAGGAAGAAACAACGCTCTTCGTGCCGCTGGCGCCAGCAACCCAGTTTTCACCGGAGAAGGAAGCCGACTGAGCGATGCTTACCAGCTGGTCCTGCAGCTGGTCGATTTCTTCCTGAACCTTCTTCTTGTCGACGCCGTTTTCGGTAGCGGCAACGATCTTGGCCTTGATTTCGCCGACGACGTCGATAGCGCTGTCCATGGCGGTGTAGGCAGTGTCAACCTTTGCAGCGCCGAGGCCGAGGGCGTCGGAAACAGCCGAGAGCGCCTTATTGTCCGAACGCATGGTCGTTGCGATCGACCAGTAAGCAGCGTTGTCGGAAGCCTTGGCGATACGGTAACCAGAGGAAACGTGGTTCTGCGTCGTGTTGAGGCCCTGGTTGATGCCGCGCAGCGTCTGGAGAGCAGCCATTGCTGCGTTATTGGTGTTGATGCTGGTCATAGTTTTCTTGCCCCTTTTGGCAGATTTGAAGAAGGGACATTCCGGATTTGGGCCGGCCCACAGCGATCAGCTTCATGCCTGTTAACCATTCTCGTCAGGGTTAACTCGCCGTTTCGATGGGCTTAGAAAACACCAAGATGGTTAAAGAAAACTAAATTCAAAAATGGAATTTCGTAAAAATATCTGATAGTTAGAAAGGTTTTCATTAACCGAAAATTAAAACATTCGAGGCCGGGGGTTACCCGGCCTCGACGTTTTTGGCGATGTTGCTGGACCGCTCTTAGCGGAAGAGCGACAGGATGTTCTGCGAAGAAGAGTTGGCGATCGAGAGAGACTGGATCGCGAGCTGCTGCTGCGTCTGGAGAGCAGAGAGCCTGGAGGACTCTTCTTCCATGTTGGCGTCGACGAGGCGACCGATACCGGAGTCGAGCGACTTGCTGAGCGAGTTGACGAAATCGTCCTGCATGTTGATGCGGGTGGAGATCGAACCGAGCTTTGCACCGGCAGAGGTCATGGCCTTCAGAGCGTTTTCAACGGTCGTCAGAGCGTTGCCGAGGTCGCCGAGGGTCATGCTGGTGATGTCGAGGCCGTAGACCGAGCCGGTCGGGCCGTAGGAGGTGCCGAGGATACCCGTGGAGGTTTCGACCTGACCGTTGGTCATGCCGAACATGACGTTGCCGACCGAGCTGTTGTCCAGGACGTAATCGGTCATCTTGACGGATACGCCGTTCGAGCCATCGCGAACGAAGGAAGAAACAACGCTCTTCGTGCCGCTGGCGCCAGCAACCCAGTTTTCACCGGAGAAGGAAGCCGACTGAGCGATGCTTACCAGCTGGTCCTGCAGCTGGTCGATTTCTTCCTGAACCTTCTTCTTGTCGACGCCGTTTTCGGTAGCGGCAACGATCTTGGCCTTGATTTCGCCGACGACGTCGATAGCGCTGTCCATGGCGGTATAGGCAGTGTCAACCTTTGCAGCACCGAGGCCGAGGGCGTCCGAAACAGCGCCGAGAGCCTTGTTGTCCGAACGCATGGTCGTTGCGATCGACCAGTAAGCAGCGTTGTCGGAAGCCTTGCCAACGCGGTAACCCGTCGAAACGTGGTTCTGCGTGGTGTTGAGGCCCTGGTTGACGTTACGCAGCGTCTGGAGAGCGGCCTGGGCGGAAGTGTTCGTGTTAATGCTCGTCATAAGTGTGTCCCCTAGAAAAACTAGATACAAAAAGGAGGACATACCGGACTATAAATACCGGCGATGACGGACCAGCTTCATGCCACTCGGTGCCTTTATCTCTTGGCCCAAACCCGTCATGTCGAGGGCAATCTCGCAGCCAATACTTGCCAACTTCTTAAAAGCCGAGGGGTCGGCCAAGTCGCTTCAATTCCATGGTTAATGTTACTTGAATTTGTCTTCCAGGAAGCAGCTTTCCCGGAAAGCGGGTGTGCGACTGCACCGGTTTCAAGCAAGCTTCGAATGCCAGTATGGCAGAAGCCGGGATAGTATCGTCGGGCAACCTGCTTTTAGCGGGACGGTCCGATTGCGCGCCCGTCGATCACCATTTCATGCCGGAACATTTCCTCACGGAGTTAGGTTTTGAACAGCAAAGTTTCGTTCTCGGCGGCATCCCGCGACTATCAGGCGGGCCGCTATACACAATCTCTGGCGACGCTCAACCAGCTCATCGACACTCAGAAGGACGCCAAGACCTACGCCCTCCTGGCCAAGAACCTGTTGCAACTGGGCTTCAAGTCCGATGCAGCCAAGGCCTATGGCCTCGCAGCCGACTGCGCCGGGCAAGGCGGGTTCGAATTCCTGAAGACTGCCGCCAAACTCCACCTGGAAGCCGGCAACGACGACGACGCCCTGCTGATCGCGATGCGCAATCTCGGCAAGGCTCAGGAAGATGCCGAACTCGCATTCATTATCTCGACAATCTATGTACGCCGGCAGCGGCGGGATCTGCTGCGCCCGTTCAAGAAAATCCTGTCCGAGAGCATGAACCCGGATCATATGCGCCTTGCCGCGCTGCTGCTCAACGACGACCTCATGGACGAGACGAACCAGCAGCTCGCCCGCAACCTCTTCCGGCGCTTCCCGGGCAACCTCGCCTTCCGTTTTCTGTATCTCGTCTGCGTGCGCGAATTCAACGAATTCGATGAGGCGAACAAACATCAGGCGCCTATCGACGCTGCCCTTGCCAAGGGCGACATCGATACGCTGAGGAAGGACAATCCGTTCTATCATCTGCATTGGTGCGGCGACGAGGATTTCAATCGCTATGCGACGATCGGCACGCAGCCGCTAGACCCCGTGCGCGTGGGTTATCGACGCGGTCTGCCGCATACCTGGTCCGACAAGATCCGCATCGGCTACATGTCCTCGGACTTGTGGGACGGTCACGCGACGATGAAGCTGCTGCAGCGGGTTCTCGAGCTTCATGATCGCAACCGGTTCGAAATCACGCTCTTCGATCACACCCAGCCCGAGTTTCTGGAGAAGAACGTCGCCGATCGCAGCCGCTGGGGCAAGATCGTCAATACATACGGCCTGTCGGACGCCGCTGTCCTGAATGCCGTTCGCGCCGAGAACATCGACATCATGGTCGACCTCAAGGGCCACACCTCGGGAAGCCGCGCGTCGTCCTTCAATCAGCCGCTGGCGCCGATCCAGGTCGCCTGGCTGGGCTTCCCCGGCAGCACGGTCAATATCGACCTCGACTACGTCATTGGCGACCACTCGGTGCTGCCTGACGTCGCCAAGCCTTTCTATCACGAGAAATTCCTGCGCATGCCGGAAAGCTACCAGCCGAACGATCCGGCAAACCGCCCGCGGCCGCAGCCTGTCACGCGGGCAGAGCTGGGCCTCCCGGAAGATGCCTTCATTTTCGCCTCGTTCAACGGCAACCGAAAGATCACCTCCGAGGTCGTCGACAGCTGGTCCAGGATCCTCAAGCGTGCGCCCGACAGCGTGCTCTGGCTGATGGCAAATACGTCCCGCAACAAGGACAATCTGCTGGCGCGCTTCCAGGCCAATGGTATCTCGGCGAAACGGATCATCTTCTGCCCGCGTGCGCCCTATGAAGTGCATATCAGCCGTCAGCAGGCGGCCGATCTCGGCATCGATACATTCCCTGTCAATGGACACACGACCACTTCGGAACAGCTCTGGGGCGGTCTTCCTGTTCTGACGATGAAGGGCACGAACTTCGCCTCACGCGTCAGCGAAAGCCTGTTGAGGGCAATCGATCTGCCGGAACTCGTCGCCGACGATCTCGGTGCCTACGAGGATCTCGCCGTCGAGCTCGCGCTCAATCCGGAACGTGTCGCGGGCTACAAGAACCATCTGAAGGACAAGCGCTATATCGCGCCGCTCTTCGATGCGGAACGTTTCTGCCATCATCTCGAGCGCGGCTACGAGCTGATCATCGAGCGGCGGAAAAACGGCCTCACCCCTGACCACATCGACGTTCCCGCCCTACCGTCGCGCACCGAGCCTTTCGGCTCGAACGACTGAAGCCGTCGTCATTACAAACACGAAGCCCGCCGGAGCGATCCGGCGGGCTTCGTGTTTGTGAGAAAGGGAATGCGGCAAACTGACTGGGAGCCTGACCTTGCCCGTCAGCTGAAGGAGCGCACCAGACTTCCGACCAGAAGGTTCCAGCCGTCGATCAGCACGAAGAAGAGAATCTTGAATGGCAGCGAGATCGAGGTCGGCGGCAGCATCATCATACCCATGGCCATGGTGATCGTCGCAACGATCAGATCGATGACGAGGAAGGGCAGGACGATGAGGAAGCCGATTTCGAAACCGCGCCGAATCTCCGAGATCATGAAGGCAGGCAGCAGGATGCGGTAGTCGATCGGGTCTGTCGTCTGGATATTCTGGCCGCGCTCGCGGGCTAGGTCGGCAAAGAGCGCGAGATCCTTGTCACGCGTATTGGCAGACATGAACGTGCGGAACGGTTCGGCGATGCGTTGAACCGCCGTTGATTCATCGATCTGGTTTGCAAGCAGCGGCTGGACGCCGTCCTGCCAGGCCTTATCGAACGTGGGCGACATGACGTAGAAGGTCATGAACAGCGAGAGCGAGAGAAGGATCATGTTCGACGGGGTCGAAGACAGGCCCATGCCCGTACGCAGGATCGAAAAGGCGATGATGAAGCGCGGGAAGCTCGTCACCATGATGAGGATGCCCGGCGCGACCGAAAGCACGGTCAGAAGGCCAAATGTCCTGATGATCCAGGCGGCGGCAGAGCCGTCGACGGGGATATTCAACAGATCAGTCGGAAGCTGCTGTGCTACCGCCAGTTCCGGCACCGCCATCATGGCGGCAAGGAAAACTATGAGTCGAATCATTCGATGACAAAGGTCCTGAACATGACCTTCGATACGCGCCCTTGAGAGCGAAGGTCAACACGTTCCTGGATGTCATCCTTGAGATATTGAAAGCCCCGCGGCCCTTCGATCTGCTGAAGGGAAATGGTCCTGATATAAGCGAGGATATCCTGGTGAATATCCTCGGCGACCTTGACATCCGGCGGCCCGTTGAACATCAGCGCCACCTCGAGTCGGATCCAGTTTTCCGAGGGGTAAGCCAGGTTCGAGGTGACCGGGTCCAGCACGACGATGTTGTTGGCTTCCGTGGCGATTTTCGGAAGGCCGCCCTCGGCCTTCTTCTTGGCCTCGGCCTCCTTCGCCTGTTCGGCCTCGGTGGCGCTGCGGATGTTCGGCGCTACCATGTTGCCGACCGCCCAGCCGCCGCCGGCGCCGACAAGCGTCAGGACGGCAATGCCGATGATCGTCATCACCGTGCCCGACTTCTTCTTTTTGCCTTCGTCCGTTTCGTTGTCTGCCATTTTGGTTCAGCCTCAAAGCGGCGAGAAGAGATCGACGGCCTGCTGGCCGCGCGGCGGCTGCTGCACTTCCATCAGGCGGCCGCGGCCACCGTAGGAAATGCGGGCTTCGGCGATCTTGTCATACGAGATCTGGTTGTCGGAATTGACGTCCTGCGGACGTACGATACCGGCGACGTTGAGGATGCGCAGTTCCTGATTCAGGCGCACTTCCTGCGAGCCGCTGATGACCAGGTTGCCGTTTTCGAGGATGCCGGTAACGACCGCCGCCACCAACAGGTTGAGCTTGTCGGTGCGCTCGATCTTGCCCTTGCCGTCCGTGCTCGTGTCGGAACCGTAAGTCAGATCCGTCTTGGACTGTGGCGTCCAGCCGAAGACCTGCGCGTTGACGTCCCAGTTCATCCCGCTTGAATTCTTGCGGCTGCGGTTGGTCTCGTTGTCGAAGGAGCCCTTGTCGTTGATCTGGATATCGACCGTCAGGATATCGCCGACGTTGAGCGCGCGCGCGTCCTTGAAGAGCGCGGCCTGCGAATCGCTCCACAGCGAATAGCCCTGCGCAACCGCGCGCGGTTGCTTCGGATAAAGCGCCATCTGCGGCGTTTGGCCATAGGCAAGACCGCTGCCGATCGGGCTCATGGAAGGCGCGCGGCCGATCTCGTTGACTGCCGTGGATTGGCAGCCAGCAAGGAGGGCAACAGCGGCGATCACAGCCGGTAAACGCTTATTCATGAAGGATCCTTCGAGGTATTGGGATCAGATGCACTTGCGATGATGCTGGCGATGTTGGCAGCCTTGGTGGAATCCATCTCGTTCAGGATCAGGCTGGATTGGCGCGGCCCAAGCCGCATGATCACGGCTGCGGCCAGTTCTGGCTTGACGTCCTGCAGCTGAAGGGCTGCCGCATCCGGCTTCATCTTCTTATAGATGTCCGTCAGCCCGGCCTCGGCCTGCTTGAGGAAATCATCGCGCCGCTTCAGCCAGTCCTGGTATTCGGCCTTGCGCCTGTCCATTTCGGCAACGCGGCTGTCGATATCGGCGCGCAGCTTTTCGAGCTCCTGCTTCTGCAGGAGATAGCGCTGATCGCGAGCCGGATCGGCGATATTCGTGCAGAACTGCTTGACCTCGTCCGTCGAGGTGATGTCGCCTGCCGGCGCCACTTCCTGGGCGAAGGCGCCGGGAATGGAAAGTAGTACGAGGCCCGCGGCCGGCAAGGACAGCCGGCGCAACAGCTGGACGACAGGATTCTCGCTCTTGACCTTGATCATTGCAGCACAAGCTCCGCTTGCAGGGCGCCTGCAGACTTGATGCCCTGGAGAATGGCGATGATGCCATCCGGTTTGACGCCGATATTGTTGAGACCGGCAACGAGGGTGCGCAGGTCAGGACCGTCGATGATCGCAACCCGGCCGCCCGTTTTCTGGGCCTGGATATCCGTCTGCGGCTGGACAGCCGTCTCGCCGCGAGAGAACGGCTCCGGCTGGATGATCTGCGGCGTTTCGGTCACCTGCACGGTCAAAGTCCCATAGCTGACGGCGACCGGCGAGACGCGGACATCCGAGCCGATGACGATCGTGCCGGTGCGTTCGTTGATGACCACCTTGGCCGGCGTGTCGGTTTCGACCACGAGATTTTCGATATCGGCCATCAGGCGCGTGAGGTCTGCCTCACGCGGCTTCTCGATGACGACTTCCTGCGAATCCTTGGCTTCCGCGACCGGGCCGCCGAAGCGAGCCTTGGCATAACCATTGACGATATCGGCGATGCGGATCGCGGTGGAGAAGTCGGGGTTGCGCAGCTGCAGGACCAGATTGACCGAATCCTTGAAGCGGGATGGCAGCTCGCGTTCGATGATGGCACCGCCTGGCACGCGGCCGGCCGTCGTCACACCTTCGGTCACGGTCGCCGCCTGTCCCTGGGCCTGGAAGCCGTTGACGATTGCTGCACCCTGAGCGACGGCATAGATCTGGCCGTCGGCGCCTGAGAGCGACGTCATGACGAGCGTACCGCCGCGCAGCGACGTCGCGTCGCCGAGCGAGCTGACCGTCACGTCGATCCGGCTGCCGGGGCTTGCGAAAGGCGGCAGGTTGGCAGTGACCATGACAGCCGCCGTATTCTTGGCATTCGACTGGCTGCCCTGGGTGGAAATGCCGAGGTTCTGCAGCATCGCGCGCATGGACTGCTCGGTGAAGGGCGAAGCACGGAAGCCGTCGCCTGTTCCCTGCAGGCCAACGATAAGGCCATAACCGATAAGCTGGTTGTCACGGCCGGCCTGCAGCGAGGCAATATCCTTGATGCGGGACGTCAACGCCCAGGCAGGCGCGACATCGGTCAGGCTCATCGCCAGAACCGCAACCAGGCTCAGAATACGAAAGAAGAAACTCATTTTGCCCTCACATGGACCGTACCATCGGCGAGCACGGTGCCGCTGACGATGACGCCGGAGTCCATATTGCGTGCACGGATCATCTGGCCGGTCGCACCATCTTCAAGGGGCGAACCGGCAGCGGAAATGGTCATCTGGCCGAGCTGGAAGACCAGGCGGATGTTGGAACCGCGCGTCACGGTATAGGGTTCGCGCAGGGCGGAGATCGAAATCGTCCGGCCCGGCAGGAGCGTGCGCTTGGAAACGAACCCCTCGACCTGGGAAATGGACTTTGCGTAGTCTCCGGCGAGGTTGGGATTGGTGACCTCGACTTCCTGAAGCTGAGAGTTCGAAATCGTGTCGCCGGGGTAAATGATCGTCGTCGGGACGACGGCATAACCCATGCCGGCATCCGCTGCGACCGGCACGAACATGCCGGCGATTGCGATCGTGGCCGCAGCCACCCATCCCTGGACGTATCCTGCCCGGCGAAACATCATGTTCGGCCCTTCCCTCTTACTTCAGGTTCTTGCTGACGATGGATGCCATTTCGTCAGCGGTGGTGATCACCTTGGAGTTCATTTCATAGGCGCGCTGGGCCGAGATCAGTTCGGTGATTTCTTTCACCGGGTCGACGTTCGACGATTCCAGGTAGCCCTGCTTGAGGTAGCCCATGTTGTCTTCATCGGGATTGCCGATGACGGCATCGCCGGATGCCGGGGTTTCCTGGAAGAGGTTGTCTCCGATCGGCTTCAGGCCGGCCTCGTTGACGAAGTCGGCAAGCGTGATCTGACCGAGCGTCGTCGGATCGGTCTGGCCGGGCAGCTTGGCGGTCACTTCGCCGGATCGGCTGATCGTCAGTTCGGTGGAACCCTGCGGGATGGTGATGCCGGGGATGACCTCATAACCGTCGATGTTGACCAACTGGCCCTGGTCGTTCTTGTTCAGCGCACCGGCGCGGGAATAAAGCGTCGTGCCATCGGTCGACTGGATCTGGAAGAAACCCTTACCGACGATTGCGACGTCGAGGTCGTTACCGGTCTGGGTCAGCTCACCCTGGAGATGCAGATTGCGAACGGCAGAGGTCTGAACGCCGAGGCCGATATTGGCACCTTCCGGCACGATGGCCTGGTTGGCGCGGTTGGCGACACCCTTGGCGCGCTCCGTCTGGTAGAGAAGGTCGGTGAATTCTGCGCGGGCGCGCTTGAAACCGGTCGTATTGATGTTCGCGATGTTGTTCGCGATGACTTCCAGGTTGGTCTGCTGGGCATCCATGCCCGTTGCTGCGATGGCGAGCGCTCTCATGTGTTCGTCCTCAAATCAGTTACATCTGCATCTTGGTGACTTCGAGGAAGGCCGAAACGACCTTGTCGCGAATGGCGATTGCAGTCTGAAGGGTCTGCTCCGCCTGCAGCATCGAATCGACGACTTCGCGCGTGGAAGCCGTGCCCTTGATGCCGGCGAAGGACATGTTTTCCGCACCCTTCAGGCTGCTGACGGCTTGGGTCGCCATGTTGCCCATGACGGAAGCAAAGCTCAGGCCGCCGGATGCACCAGCCGCAGCAGACGAGGCCGCAGTCGCGGAGGAGGCAGAATTTTCGGTATCGATGGCGCCGAGGGCGCGGGTCATCGAAAGATTGCTGACATTCTGTACGCTGCTGATCATTATTGTCCGCTCTTCAGGAGATCGATCGTCGAGGAGATAAGGTCGCGAGTCTGCTTGATCGTCTGCAGATTGGCGTCATACGAGCGGTTGGCTTCACGCATGTCGGCCATCTCGATGAGGATATTGACGTTCGGCATCTTGACGATGCCCTTGTCATCCGCAGCAGGGTTGCTCGGGTCGTATTCCTTGGTGAAATCGCCTTCGTCGGTCCCGATCTTCTTGACGTTGACAGTCTCGACGCCGCTGGTGCGATCGAGCTGCTGGCCGAAGGTGATCGTCTTGCGGCGATAGGGATCGGCACCCGGCGTGTCGCCGGTCGAACGGGCGTTGGCGATGTTTTCCGAGACGATACGCAGACGTGTCGACTGCGATTCGAGCCCGGAGCCTGCGATTTTCATTGCTGCTGAAAGCGGATCCATCCGTCTACTTCCTTACCGTCATCAACATCATTCGATGAAAGGAACTGACGAGCGAGGTGTTCAGGTCATACTGACGCTTGATCTCGCCCGACTTGGAGAGTTCTTCGGCGATACCAACGGTGTTGCCGGATTCCTGGACACCGATTTCCTGATCGAGCGCGGCGTCCTTGACGTCGATATCGCCGCTCGTGCTGAAATCGTTGCCGCTCAGATGCATCGGATTGGTGCGCGCCATGGTCACGTCCGACTGGTCGAGCACGGCCTGGAAAGGCGTCACATCCTTTGCACGAAACTTCGGCGTGTTTGCATTCGCGATGTTGCCGGCAACAACCTCCTGACGGATCGTCAGCCATTCCGCCTGCTTTGAAGCCAAGTCGAAAAGTTGAATCGGTTGCATGAGAACTCTCCGTTTTTACTAGGCCGAACCTAGGGCGGTAATCTTGCGTGGGACTTACGGTAAATGCAGGATTTGCAGGCCATTGCTCGAGGCTACTTGCAGACATCGACCAACCGTCGCCCGACCGTTTCTCCGACACGGGCCTGCAGCGATTCACCTTCTGTCTGAACTGAAGCGCGTCACGATCCTCAGGGTTCGCCACCAACACTTCAGGCTTTGATTTCGCACGTCTTTGTCGCAGAACCGCTGCCCGGTTTTGCGCGGCATGCTTTAGTTGTTCTGGTAGATCTCACCCTTGGAGGTAACGATCACCCACTTGCCATCGCGCTGTTCCAATGTGGCAAGGCGGCTTTCGTCAGGCAGGATCGAGCCGACGCGCACGACATACATGCCGGAGGGATCCTCGATGAGGGCCCGGCCGTTGGCCACGTGCAGCAAACGGAAAGAACCCTTGCCGGGGAAAGGCTGGTCCTCCATCAAGGCGTCGCCGTTGCGCTCCTTGCCGAGCTCGGAAACGGTTGCCGTCGTCAAATTGTCGATCGGCGGGACTTTCTTGCCCTCATCGTTCTTGTTGACCATGGCGAGCGGCGACACGCTGAAGACGTTGCGCGCCGGCCAGTCCGGCAAATCGCGGGAGGCATTGCTGTCGGCGACGTTGATGCCGAACTTGTCCTCGTTGAAGAAGACGTACCAGGGGAAGAAGGCGGACGCACCGGCAAGTGCCAGACCCAAAAAGGTCAGCGCGCGATCGAGCAGCACGCCCTTGTTGCGCTCTTTCAGTGCGGCTATCCGTTCGTCTTCGAAATCGGCCATGATCAGGCCCTCCTTTGAATAGGCGCACTCGGAGTGGGCACGCCGGCCGCGGCCTTCAGAGCACCGGCAAGATCCGCAAAGGCATCGAGCGATTCTCGGTCTCCGGGAGACTGTTTCAGGACGTCATAGATGATCGGCACCTGTCTGACCGCCATGTCGAGATCGGCATCAGCGCCCGGACGGTAGCCGCCGATAAGGCGCAGGTCGCGCGTTTCCTCAAAGCGATGGATCAGCACCTTGAGGCGCGAAACCAGCTTCTCCTGATCCGGGGTCCAGGCCTTGCGGGCAAGACGCGAGATGGATGCGAGTGGATCGATCGGCGGGTAGCGCCCCTCCTCCGCCAGGCTTCGCTGCAGAACGATATGACCATCCAGAATACCGCGCGTGGAGTCGGCGATCGGATCGTTATGATTGTCGCCATCGACAAGGATGGAAATGATGGCGGTGATGGTGCCCGCACCTTCCGCACCGGGACCGGCGCGCTCCAGAAGGCGCGGCAGCTCGGTAAAGACGGAGGCCGGATAGCCGCGCGCAATCGGCGGCTCACCGGAGGCGGTCGCGACTTCGCGGATTGCATGGGCAAAGCGCGTAACGCTGTCGACGATGAACAGGACGTTTTCACCCTTGTCTCGGAAGTGCTCGGCGATGGTTACGGCCGTCAGCGGCGCCATCTTGCGCAGCATCGGGCTCTCGTCACTGGTGGCAACGACCGCAATCGCCTTCTTCATATCGCTGCCGAGCGTATCCTCGATGAATTCGCGGACTTCACGACCACGTTCGCCGACCAGCGCGATCACCACCTTGTCGAAAGCATCGGCACGAGCCAGCATCGATAGCAGCGTCGATTTGCCGACACCGGAGCCGGCGAAGATGCCGAGGCGCTGGCCGAGGCAGAGCGGCGAGAAAATATCGATCGCGCGCACACCGGTCTTGAACCCTTTTTCGACGCGCTGGCGCGTCATCGAAGGCGGCGCAGTATTCGAGATCGAACGGCGGTCCAGGCCTTCTGTGATCGGGCCGAGCCCATCGATCGGCTCACAGAGGGAATTGATGGTGCGACCACACCAACTGTCCGACGGGGAGATGCGGAAGGCACCCTTGCGGATGACGACGTCATGGATGCCGATCGGCTCGCCCGGTTCGATCGGGCAGACATAGATCAGATCCGGCTCTACCCGGACAACTTCGCCAAGATGGATACCCGTCGCGGATTTATGGGCGACGAACTCGCCAAGACGCACATACCTCGAAAGGCCGCGCACGGTATAGTGACCGGCTGCGATCGTATGAACGCGGCCGCCATGCGTCACAGAGAATTCTGGCGAGGCATAGCGTTCTGCAAGGGCGCCGAGATGCGTCAGCTTCGGCGAGAGTGCGTCTTCGGTCAACAGCGTGGTGTTCATGCTTCACGCCCTGCCTTAGCGGCTGCCGCCCAACGTCTGAACCGCTTCCTTGAAGGAATCTTCGCTGTCGCGCATCAGGGACGAGACGCTTTCGAAAGCGCGGTTCACTTCGATCAGCTGCGTCATCTCATGCATCGCATTGACGTTGGAATTCTCGAGGTAGCCCTGCTCGACACCGACATCGAAGCGATCGACGACGGCACGCGGCTGCTCTGTCGTCATGACGCCGCTATTTTCGTAGCGCAGGAAACCCTTGTTGAGATCCGCTTCGAAGAGGCCAAGCGAACCGACCTGGCGGTCGTTCTGGTAGATGATGCCGTCGGTGCCGACCTTCGGTTCGCCGCCGGCTGTGTTGAGGACGATGGGCGCACCACCCGCATCGAGAACCGGATAGCCGCGGGTGGAAACCAGTTCGCCGGTATCGCGCATCGTGAAGCGGCCGTCCCTTGTCAGAACGCGGCCCGCCGGTGTGTCGAGAGAGAACCAGGCATCGCCCTTGATGGCGAAATCGAGCATGTTGCCGGTGTGCTGCATCTCACCATGGGAAGTGTCCATGTAGTCGTTGCCCTGGGAGACGAAGGCGACCTTGGTGTTCGTCTTGTTCTCGTTGTTCGCCATCATTTCGTCGAACTTTACCTCGGTGCCGCGAAAACCGGTCGTGTTCACGTTGGCCATATTGTCGGCGATCGTCGTCAGGCGTTTTTCGAGAGCCATCTGGGACGACAGGGAAACGTAAAGACCGGATTGCATGTCGGTAAGCTCCACATTGGCGATAAACGGGACGAAACACCTGGCTCCTTTTCGTTCGGCCACGGGTTCCGCTGAGCGGCATCTCAGACATGGGCGCGCATAGGCCCACTCGTCACGTCCAATATGAAGGCAAATCCTTGCGCGAAACTGGCAGCGCAAATGCATACGCCAAAACGGCATTCATCAGCCTCACGCAAGGCACAAATCCTATCCGTCGCAAAGAAAAGCAACGTTCAGATTGGGCTGACGATGAATATTATTATCGGATTTGTAGTTGTCTGCGGCTGTATCGTCGGTAGCTTCATGGCCATGGGCGGCGAAGTCGATGCTCTTTTTCAGCCCTTCGAATTCCTGATCATCGGCGGCGCCGGCCTCGGCAGCTTCATCATGGCGAACCCCATGAAGGTGGTGAAGGACTCCGGCAAGGCGCTCGGCGAAGCCTTCAAGCACTCCGTTCCCAAGGAGCGCAACTACCTCGACACGCTCGGTGTGCTCTATTCGCTGATGCGCGACCTACGTACGAAATCGCGCAACGAAATCGAAGCGCATATCGACAACCCGGCCGAATCGACGATCTTCCAGCAGGCCCCGACAGTTCTGAAGAACAAGGAACTGACGGCCTTCATCTGCGACTACGTGCGCCTGATCATCATCGGCAATGCCCGCTCACACGAGATCGAGGCGCTGATGGACGAAGAAATCAACACCATCCTTCATGACAAGATGAAGCCTTACCACGCGATCCAGATCATGGGCGATTCGTTCCCCGCCATCGGTATCGTCGCGGCGGTTCTCGGCGTCATCAAGGCCATGGCGCATATCAATGACTCGCCGGAAGTGCTCGGCCACCTCATCGGTTCGGCACTCGTCGGCACATTCCTCGGCATTCTGCTTTCCTACTGCGTCTGCTCCCCGCTGGTCTCCCAGATCAAGGTCGTCCGCTCCAAGCAGCACCGCCTCTACGTCGTCGTCAAGCAGACCCTGCTTGCCTACATGAACGGCTCGGTGCCGCAGGTCGCCCTCGAATACGGCCGCAAGACCATCTCGGCGTATGAACGCCCGTCGATCGACGCAGTGGAACAGGAAATGATGAACCCAGGTGGCGAAAACAAGGCAGCTTAAATGACTATGAGCAATGCTTCGCATGACAACCAGACAATGGATCCCGCCCTTCTTGCCAAATTGACCGGCGGTCTCGGCGACAGGGGCAGGGTTGCCAAGCTCTGCAGTTCCTTCGGCGACATATACAGCGAATTCTTTCCCGACGTCCTGAAAAGCGAAACCGGCCTCGATGTGACAGTCGGCTATCTTGGCTGCGAGATCGGCTACAAGAATCACCTGATCGACGATCTCAGCACCAACATGACGCTGGTCGATGCGACGCTGCGCAATTGGTCGCAGAACATCACCATCGGCTGTGGCAACGGTTTCATCATCACCCTGATGGAGCACCTGCTTGGGGCCACTGCCGAAACGATCGAGGAGCCGGCCGACCGGCTTCTCTCCATTATCGAACTCGATCTCGCCGGCATGGTGTTCGACAAGATTTCCAAGGTGCTGCGCTCGGCCGTGAACGCGCCAGGCGGATTCGAGCCCAGCCTCTCGGCGCCCTTCGCGCATGAGGCCCGTGTGCGTCCGCCGGAGGATCGCACCGACGAATTTGCCGCTGCGATCAACATGTCGATCACGCTTGCCGGCATCGTTTCCGAATTCAGCCTGATCGTGCCGCAGACGGCACTGCTCAAGACGACGGTTTCGGCCCCGAAGCCGAAGAAGCAGCCCAGCAAATCGCCCGAGTTCACCGAGCAGATCGGCGACCAGGTTCGCCGCTCGCAGGTCACCCTCGAAGCGAAGATCCATCTCCAGGACCTGACATTGCGGACGATTTCCAAGCTAATGGCTGGCGATGTCATTCCTTTCCGGGACAGTGGCGACGTGCGCGTTGAAGTCAGCGCCAACAGCCGGGAATTGTATGTGTGCGAGTTCGGGCGTTCAGGCGACAACTACATGGTGCGCGTGAAAGACACCATGAATTCGGATGACGAGCTGATCCGGCACTTAATGAATTAATCGGTTCTCTCGCTCTCAGCGCCACAAAGGCAGTTTGAGGCAAGTTTCAACTGGAATAGTGATTTCATGGCTACGAAGAAGACACAGCAGAATAGTGACCTCTCCCTGGACATGCCGGGCAATGAAGCCGATCTGGATCAGGCTATCGACGATCTGCGCGGCGTGTTGAAGAAAGATACGGACGGCGACTTTCCGCAGTTCGGCGACGACCTGCAGAACGATGCTTTCGCAGCAGGAACGGATCTCTCGCCATTCGGCGGTGATGCCGGCGAAACATCCTTCGGCGGTGCCGATTTCGCAGGAAGCGATTTCGGGGGCGGCGATTTCGGCGACGATGCTGCCGGCAGCGGTGCAGCAGGCTTTCCCAGCCTCGAAGCTGCGCCGAGCTTCGGCGGCAATTCCTTCCAGTCCGCTCCGGCACCGCTCGGCAGCGCGCTGAACTCGAACTTCGACCTGATCATGGACATTCCTATCGATGTCCAGATCGTGCTCGGGACGAGCCGCATGCAGGTTTCCGGCCTGATGAACCTCACCGAGGGTGCCACTATCGCGCTCGACAAGAAGATCGGCGAGCCGGTCGAAATAATGGTGAACGGCCGCAGGATTGCACGCGGCGAGATTACGGTTCTTGATAACGACGACACGCGATTCGGTGTAAAACTGATAGAAGTTTTGAGCACGAAAAAAGCCTGATCCCTGTGTGGGACGGAGAGGTTAGACCATGATGGACTTTGACGATTTCGGCGGCGCACTTGCCGGGAAACCGTTGACCCAGGCTGAAAAGGCGGCGGCAGTTCTTCTCGCTATGGGGAAGGGGGTCGCCGGCCGGCTGCTGAAATATTTTACGCAGGCCGAGTTGCAGACCATTATCGGATCTGCCCAGGCGCTTCGTGCGATCCCGCCGGACGAGCTCCTCCAGCTCGTCAGCGAATTCGAAGATCTCTTCACCGAAGGCGCGGGTCTGATGGACAACGCCAAGGCGATCGAGGCCATCCTCGAGGAAGGGCTGACCCCTGACGAAGTCGACAGCCTTCTCGGCCGCCGCACCGCTTTCCAGGCCTACGAAACCTCCATCTGGGATCGTCTGGCCGAGGCGGAACCTGCTTTCGTCGCCCAGTTCCTGTTGCGCGAACACCCCCAGACCGTTGCGTATATCCTGTCCATGATGCCCTCGTCCTTCGGCGCGAAGGTATTGCTGCAGCTTCCCGACAACCGTCGTGCCGACATCATGAACCGTACGGTCAACATGAAGAGTGTCAGCCCGAAGGCTGCACAAATCATCGAAAACCAGGTGATGACGCTGCTTGCCGAGATCGACGCAGAACGCAACGCATCGGGCTCCACCAAGGTCGCCGACCTGATGAACGAGATGGACAAGCCGCAGGTCGATACGCTGCTCACCTCGCTCGAATCGATCAATCGCGAAGCGGTCAACAAGGTTCGTCCGAAGATCTTCCTTTTCGAAGATCTTATGTTCATGCCGCAGCGCAGCCGCGTCATGCTGCTCAACGACATCTCGACCGACGTCCTCACAGTCGCCTTGCGTGGCGCATCGGCGGAAATCCGCGAATCGGTTCTTTCCTCCATCAGTCCGCGCCAGCGCCGCATGATCGAATCGGATCTTCAAAGCGGCATGGCCGGCGTCAATCCGCGCGAGATCGCGATTGCACGGCGCGCCGTGGCGCAGGAAGCGATTCGCCTGGCCAATGCCGGCCAGATCGAGCTCAAGGAAAAGGAAGGCGGTCCGGCGGCCGCCTAAATCATCGCAGCTGTTGACAATTCGACTGGCCGGCAAGGCGGCGGTTGATCGACAAGACGCACACGTCTACCCTTCCTGGAAACGGGCCGCGCTTTAGCAGCGGCCTTTTTCTTTGACGGAGGGCCGCAGACTTGGCCGATGAAGACAAGGACAGCAAAACAGAAGCCCCTACCGCGAAAAAGCGGTCTGATGCTGCCGAAAAAGGTAATACCCCCCACTCGCGTGAAATTTCGATCTTCACGACGATTCTCGCGACCTTCATCTACCTCGTCTTCTTCCTTCCCAGCGCAACGTCGCACATGGCCGAGACCCTGCGCGACATCTTCGAGCAGCCAGACCAGTGGAAGATCGAAACCGGACCTGACGTCATCTCGCTCTTTGTGAAGCTCGGCTGGGCCGTTGCGGCGCTTCTTGCCCCGGCCTTCATCATGTTCATAGTGTTCGGTATCGCCTCATCCGTCTTCCAGAACCTGCCAACACCGGTTCTCGAACGCATCCGTCCTCAGGCTTCGCGTATTTCGCCCGTCAAGGGATGGTCGCGGCTCTTCAGCGTCCAGGGGCTCGTCGAATTCGGCAAGTCGCTGTTCAAGGTGGTCGTCGTCGGAGTGATTCTCTTCTTCGTCCTTAGAAGCGAATATTTCGGCTCGATCGATGCGATGTTCTCCGACCCGCAGACGATCATGGTTCGCATGATGACGGCCATGCGCAAGATCATCATCGTGATGCTGATCGCCACCGCCATCGTCGCCATCGCCGACGTGTTCTGGACGCGCTACCACTGGTTCACCGAACTGAAGATGACGAAGCACGAGGTGAAGGAAGAAAACAAGCAGTCGCAGGGCGACCCGTTCGTCAAGAGCAGACAGCGCTCCGTCATGCGTGACCGCGCCCGCCGGCGCATGATCGCCAGCGTTCAGCGCGCCACCCTCGTCATCGCCAACCCGACGCACTATGCCGTGGCGCTGCGCTACGTGCGCGAGGAAAACGATGCGCCGGTCGTCCTGGCCAAGGGCCAGGACCTTATTGCGTTGAAAATCAGAGAGATCGCCGAAGAGAACAGCATTCCCGTGTTCGAGGATCCACCTCTCGCACGCTCCATGTTTGCGCAAGTCTCGGTGGATAGTGTCATACCGTCAGTCTTCTATAAGGCCGTCGCGGAACTCATTCACCGGGTTTACGCCGCGGAGGCCAAGAACAAACGGGTAAGATAAGTCGAATGAAAAAATGCCCCTACTCTGCCCAGCGTGAAAAAATCCTTGCAGAAGCAATCAGCCCGGTCGCAAGCGAGCTCAGGCTCCTGGACGCATCCGATCTGATTTCTCTGCTGCGCTTCGAGTATTACGGCAATCTCGCCGACCTCGTCGCATCCGCAGCGGAACTGTTTTTCCATCCCGGCACCGTCAACTTCGGCCTGGGGGGAAATTATACGCTGGAATGGGGCGGCAAGCCCGAAGTCGTACTCGATCTGGAAATCAAGCCGCGCGGCGTGACCGTCTATGCGCAGCTGACGCTGGCCGAGGACCATGCCGGTATCGAGATCAATCATATTTCCTTCCAGAACGCTTCCAGCGATCCGGACGCAAACACGGCTTTTCTGCAAAGAAGCCTGCACGAAGCGCGCTATATCGTGGCAAAGCCACAGGCGCTCGCCGGCTAAAGCAGTTTACGCTTGGGAATATCAGGCCCGGCCCGCAAGGCGCCGGGCTTTGCCGTTCTTTAGCTGATGTAGCCGAGCCGGATCGCCTTGGCGATCGCCTGGATACGGTTGACCGAATCAAGCTTGATGGTGGCCGAGCCGAGATAGGCGTTCACCGTGTGGACGGAAAGGCCGAGCTTGTCGGCGATTTCTTCGCTGATACGGCCGTCGCCGGCAAGCTGAAGGCAGGCGATCTCACGCTCGCTCAGCGCTTCCGTTGCCGCCGCACGACGTTCGTCAAGCGACAGCAGGTCCATCATGACATTGCAGCATCGGCCGTGCAGCTCGATGATCGTGTCGCTCAGGGGATCGAGATCGTCGCCCGTGAAGAGCACGAAGCCGTTGCCGATAGCGCCGAGACGCACCGGAAAGGCAAGACCGGAGAAAGGAACCACCCCGTCTTTCAGCCTCACCATGAAAGGTGAGAAGTCGGCAGGACCCGGAGCCGCGCGATCATGGCTGCCCGCCCAGAACAGCGGCAGCAGCGAACGATCGATGTGATCGAGCAAAGCCTCGCCATGGGCATCGACGAAGGCCTTGCCGAAGCCGGCATTCGAGGGACCCCAGTTTTCCAGCTCGCAGATCAGTCGCTGCTTTGCCGGCACGCCGGAACCCGTGACACGAAAGACAGCGAAACCTTGCGCATCCGCGAGCTTCTGCATGGCAATCAGGCGCGGAAAAAGGTCAGACCGGCTGGAAATCCTGTTCACGCGCACCATGCGCATCTGGTCCGTATTGCCTATCGCCCTGCCTGGTTGATGCCCCATAATTCCCCTCAAACGAGATTGTTGCGAACGGCGAAGGCTATCGCCTCGGAACGCGTCTTCGTTGCAGTCTTGCGCATCACGCTGGTAATATAGTTATTGATGGTATTCCGGGAGATACCGAGGATCATGGCGATCTCGTCGCTTGTCTTGCCTTCCGCGATCCAGAAGAGACATTCCAGCTCCCGCTCCGTCAGCTCGAAATCGCGATCGACCTTCGTGCCCCCGCACCGAAGGAAGCTTGCGAAATAGCCTGCAAGAAGGCCCACGTCCCGGAGACGTTCCGGCGAAAGCACGAAACCTTCCCTGAACAGGAACATCAATGCCAGCCGAGATCGGCCGACATTGAAGGTCAGAGAACAATATTGCCGGCTTGCGCCGTGTGGCACTTCAACGCTGTCGGGCAAAAGCGCGAAGCCCGGCTGCAGCACCTGCATGCATTTTTCGAATTCGGTCGAGCGCGCATAGCCGGATACCAGGTCATTGGCGACCTCCTTCACCAGATCGAAAGGCCAGTCGGACGACACGATAAAGTCCAGACCGCTTTCCTGGATGAGGTCACAGCGCGCCATCAGATAATGCATGGCACCGACATATTCGGTCAGCGCCTGCAAGCCGGCTTGCAACTTGCCGGTTTCGGCGATGATGCGCAGACGATTGATCAGCTCGTGGCGCGGCAGAAGATCCGGCACATTGGCGCCGACGAAGTTCGCCATTTGCTTCTCGCCTCTATTCGCCTGAAATGTGTCCATATCCATTAGCAGTGACCTGCGGCTGAGAAACTATCGATTCTCGCAAAGAAGTTCTGTTTTAGGAAAAGGATTCAAACACATGCCCCACGCGAATCCCATTTCGAATCACTTAAGGGTAAGCCAACCACCGCAAATCACCATCTCCGACTTCTGGGGATTTACTTTTGTGGCCTTCCATGCGGTGATTCGACCACCACTCCACTCTCGCGAATATAGATAAAGTAGGATGATTCTGGCTTTGGCCGCAATGTTCCTCGCCTTATGCGCGAGTGGGGCTGCGCGGAATTATCGGTCTGAATGGCGTAATTATCACAGTTCTGGCTAGGGACGCGCCGAAACCGATCGCCCAACGGAAGCAAATATCAAACGCGTGAAAGCAACGACCTGTTGTTCTATTGGAAGCATACTTACGTCGTCCGCCTTATTCAGGGCTTCAGCGTCGCGAAGACGACGCCATCTCTTTGCCGCAGGATCTCTACATCCGAATTCTTCGTTACAAAGTAATCGGGTCCTTACGGGCCGGCTACCGGTGCCGATAACGTTTCCGTTACTGATCGGTCTATCCACAGCTGAAAAAGAAAAAGGCCGGTTTCCCGGCCTTTGTTATCATGCAGCTTCGTCGATGGCCCATTTTCTGAGGATCTTCGCAGCGCGTTCCTCGTTGATCTCCACCATACGGGCAAGCTTGCGTTCCGGACCTTCCTTGACGCGGCGGTTGAAGTTGCCGTCGTCGTCGCCGAGACTGAGCAGATCCTCGGTGCTGTCGAAGCCGAAGTCGGAGCCGAAGCCATCCATGAGAGCACCGCCCGCCGCAGCACCCGCCGGTGCGAAGTCGGGAAGTTCCAGGCCGGCCGATTCCGGAGTGGCGTCGCCGAAGACTGCGGCGGAGGATGTACCCGAGCCGCTGACGGTGCGGATGAGAGGACGCACGCCCAGCCAGATCACCACGAAGGCTACCGCAACGAAGGCCAGCGAGTTGATGATGCCGGCGAGGTTGCGGCTCAGCATATCCATGACATGGACACCGCCGTTGGCATCGTCGAGCAGCTGGTTTTCGAGGAAATCCATCGGGGTGACGGTGATGACGTCGCCGCGGTTCGGATCGATGCCGGCCGCCGAGGCGACGATCTTCTGCATCTCCGCAACATAGGCGTCAATCTTGGCCTGGTCGGCGGGCTCGCCTACCATTTTGGCGATACGGCCCTTGTTGACGACGACGGCGACCGAGAGCTTTTCGACCCGGTAGCTGTTGCGCGTGGTGGCCGTGGTCTTGCTGTTGATTTCGTAGTTGGTCTGTTCTTCCCGCTTGTCGGACTTGTCCTGCGATTGCGGACCATTTGCGCCGCCGGCCTGCGGGGCCGCCTGCGGAATGTTCTGCTCGACCGTCGTCGCATTGTCGGACTGATTCTGCTGCGACTGCTGTGCTTCCTTCGTGGAGCGAACGGAGCGCTCGACCTTGGATTCCGGGTCGTAGGTGGTTTCCTGGATCTGCTGGGCGTCGGTGTTGAGATTGGCCGTGACGCTGGAGCGGAAGTTGTCCATGCCGAGGAAAGGTGCGAGCGCCTTGTCGATGTTGGATTCGACTTCCTGCTGAACATTCTGGACGATGTTGAGCGAGCGGTTCAGCGTGCCATTGGCGGCATCATCGCCGGAAGCGAGAAGCTGGCCGGCCGAGTCGAGGATCGTCACGTCAGCGACGTCGAGCCCCGGCACGGCCGAGGCGACGAGATGGCGGATCGAGGTGGCCGCGTTTCGTCCCGTCGCCGCGCTGGCGCGAATCATGACGGAAGCCGTCGGCTTCTGTTCGGCCTTCCGAAAGTTGCCGACCTCGGGCATGACGATGTGGACGCGTGCGGCGGTAATGCCTGAGATCGACTGGATGGTGCGGGCGATTTCACCTTCGAGCGCACGGACGCGGGTCACTTCCTGCATGAAGGAGGTGAGGCCGAGCGAGCCGACATTGTCGAAGAGTTCGTAGCCGGCATTGGCGCTGTTCGGCAGGCCGCGCTCTGCAAGCAGCAGACGGGCCTTGCCGGTCATGCCGGCCGGTACGGTGATGCTGGAGCCATCGGTCCCAACCTGGAAGTCGACATTGCTTTCAGCGAGCGCCATGCTGATCTGATTGAGATCAGTCGTCTCCAGGCCGACATAAAGCGTTTCCTGGGCCGGTTTGTTGACGAAAATTGCGGCCGCCAGGATGATTGCGATGGAAGCGGCGCCGACCCCACCAAGGATCATCAAACGCGTCCGCCCAAGGGAACCAAAGTTCTTAATAATCTGAACTAATTGATTTAACAGATTCATTCTGTTCTCGCACGATCCGTCAAAGACAAAGCAGGCTTATTGCCTCATTTGACGAATAGACGCCGAAACTTGTGCGAGCGTTTCGTTCAGCGCATCTAGGAGAATTGCAGTATCAGAAGAAATCGAAGTCGCCGGCAGCCTTGCTGAGCGGCTGGGAGTGGCCGTGGCGCGTACCGCCGCCGAGCGCTTTCTGCATCTCGGCAAGCTTGACGAGGCTGAGTGCGGTCGCGACATCGATCGACCAGTTATGCGGAATTTCACCGGTGATGGTGTCGATGAACTCGGCGAGACCGCGCGATTTCTGCACTGCGAGATCGATACCCTGCATCACCTTCATGCTATCGGGAGAATTGAGGATTTCCGAGCCGCCCAGTTCGATCAGCTGAGGTTCGATCCGTTCGATCAGGTAGGCAACGTCGTGAAGCTCGGAGACAATGCGCATCAATACGTCGCTGAGCGCCTCAACCGGCGATGGCGGCTCGATCATCGGTGTAAAAGTCATATAAAAATCCTCGCCATTAAAAGAATTCGATACTGGTCTCGGCGGGCTTTTGCGGAGCGGCGGGGCGCTGCTCGAGAGCGACAGTTCTCTGGGTTTCGGCGCCGGTCAGGGGGTATTGCCGGGCACGGCCGGACACCGGCCAGTATTCGATCTTGCGTCCATGCTCACCGCCCGTGCTGGAGCTGACCACCGGAATGCCTTCATCTCGAAGGAACTGCATGGCGAAGGCTGCGTTCTGCTCGCCGACATTCGAGAATGTCGAGATCGTCTTCGCGCCTCCGAAGATCTTGGCCTCCAGCCGGTCGCGCCGCGCGCCCTTTTTCAGGAGGCCGTTAATCAGCAGTTCCATGAGATGCACGCCGTAGCGCGTGGCATCGCCGCCGGTCATCGGGGTGTTGCCTGTCCCCGGCAGCAGGAAGTGGTTCATGCCGCCGACACCTGCGACGGGATCTCTGAGGCAGGCTGCCACGCACGAGCCAAGGATGGTCGAAAGCACCGCATCCGGATCACTCAAGACCTTGTATTCACCCTGAATGATGTGCACGCGGCGGGCCGCACCCTCAGTGATCATTTCAGGGCTCCAAACACGGCTTCGATGGCCGCTTTCATCTTTTCGATGGTGAAGGGCTTTGCCAGAACGTTGTTTGCGCCAAGCTGCGCTGCCTTGGTCACCAGCGCACGGTCGCCCTGTGCGGTGAGGATGATGAAGGCCGCCTTCTTGGTGTTCGGGTTGCTGCGCACGGCCTGAAGGAAGCCGATGCCATCCATCTTCGGCATGTTGAAGTCGGAGATGACGAGATGATGGGGCTGCTCCGCCATGATCTTCATGCCCTGCTCGCCATCGCCGGCAGAGGTGATCTGCTTGAAGCCCAGCTGCGTCAGAGCGTCGCTGAGCAGCAAGCGGCTTGTAACCTGATCGTCAACGATCAGAACTTTGATTTTCTCCGCGATCGACATTATTCTGTCCCTTCCTTTCGGGCGGCTGTCATTTTCAGTATCTCTTCGCCGATAGCAGTCAGCGGTAGCTGCTGCTCAACTGCGCCAAGTTCGTAGGCAACTCTTGGCATTCCGTAAACAACGCAGGTTTTTTCGTTCTGACCGAGCGTTCTTGCCCCTGCGTGGCGCATTTTCAACAGCCCGGCGGCGCCATCGCGCCCCATGCCGGTAAGGATAACGCCGACGGCATTGCGCCCGGCGAGTTCAGCAACCGAATCGAAGAGCACGTCGACCGACGGGCGATGGCCATTGACCGGCGCCCGTTCCACTAGCCGGCAGCAGGGCGCCGATGCATTGGAGACCTGCAGATGACGTTCGCCACCGGGTGCCAGATAGACCTTGCCGATCTCGAGACGAGCGCCATCGGTCGCTTCTTCCACGACCGGCGCACAGAGGCGATTCAGCCGTTCGGAAAAGCTCTTGGTGAAGGTCGGCGGCATATGCTGAGTAATGACGGTCGGCGGGCAATTCGCAGGGAATTTCTGCAGCACGGCGATCAGGGCTTCCACGCCACCGGTCGAAGAACCGATCGCGACGATCTTGCGGCCGACGCGGAAATCGGCCACCGCTGTCGGCGTGACGGCGGCGGGCGTGGCGGGCTTGGCGAAATTGCGCTGTGTGCGGGCGGCGGCCTTCACCTTCTCGATGAGGTCTCCGAATGGGCGCGGTTCACCCGGTTGCGGTTTGCCGACGCAATCGAAGGCACCGATTTCGAGGGCGGCGAGTGTCGCCTCCGCGCCGCGATGCGTCATGGTCGAGACCATGATGACGGGCATGGGGCGCAGGCGCATGATTTTCTCGAGGAACTCGAGACCGTTCATGTTCGGCATCTCGATGTCGAGCGTCACCACATCCGGGTTCAGCCGCTTGATCGCCTCGCGCGCCTCCAGGGCATCGCCGGCCTGGCCGATGACGTCGACTTCGGGATCCGAGCTCAAAACGGCCGAGATCAGGCCGCGCATGGTCGGCGAGTCGTCAACGACGAGAACTCTTGCCGGAGCACTCATGCCTTCCTCCCGATACCCTTGGTCGTATAGCGATAGGTGGTGATGCCGATATTGTCGAAGACGTTCTTGGCTTCGCCCGAGACTCGCTCGGAGTGGCCGATGTAGAGATGCCCCCCTTCCGGCAGCAGGCCGGCGAAGCGCTGCCAGATCTTCATCTGCGTCGGCTCATCGAAGTAGATGACGACATTGCGGCAGAAGATGACGTCGAACTTGCCCTTGAACGGCCACTGGGCCATCAGGTTCAGCTCGTTGTAGGTGATGAGACGCTTCACGCGTTCGTCGACCTGGTACTTGCGGCGCCCCTGCATCTCCACCTCGGTAAACCATTGCTTACGCATGGCAGGTGAGACGGTTTCCAGCGCGTTTTCATCATAGGCACCGGTACGGGCGACAGCGAGGATCTTCGGGTCGATGTCGGTCGCGAGAATCTTGAAGTCATAGTCGGCGACATTCGGCATCATTGAGAGGACAGTCAGCGCGATAGAATAGGGCTCCTGCCCATCCGAGGAGGCAGCCGACCATATCCGCACACGGCCGCCGGCACGCGCCCGGTTCAGAAGATCGGGCAGCACGTGGTCGCGCAAGTGATCGAAATGATGGTTCTCGCGGAAGAAACGCGTGAAGTTTGTCGTCAGGTGCGACAGCATCTCGCGCCGGGCGGCAGCACCGGCCGGCGAGGCGACAAGATCGCAATATTCGCGAAAGCCCGAAAGGCCGAGATTGCGGATGTGCTTCGACAGACGAGAGTAGACCAGCGAAGCCTTCGTCTCATTGAGAAAAATGCCGGCATCCGCATAGATCATGGCGGCGATTTCCGAGAGATCGCGGCGCGTCAGCGGGTATTCGCCGCTCGCCAGAACCTCTTCGGCACCAGGCTGCCTCTGATCTTTTACGCCAAGTGCATTCATGCGGCTTCGCTTTCGGTATCTGGGAACAGGGCTTCGAGTTCGATCAGGCAGATCATTCGCTTTTCGATCGAGAGAATGCCGCGAGCGAACTGACGCTGAAGGTCCGAGGAGATCTCGGGTGTCGGCTGAATGTCATCGTCAGTGACGGTCAGGATGTCGGAAACAGCATCGACCAGCAGGCCCACCACCTTGTGGTGGACCTGGGCGACGATGATGACGTGACGGGCACTCGGATCGGTCGGCTTCATGCCGAGCCGGGCCGACAGATCGATGATCGGCAGCACTGCACCACGCAGATTGATGACGCCCACCATATAGGATGGCGAGTGTGGCATTCCGGTCGCCGGGGTCCAGCCCCGGATCTCGCGGACCGCCATGATGTTCACGCAGAATTCCTGATCGCCGATGCGGAATGCGATAAGCTCGTTTCCGCCGAGGGTCAGATTTTTCGCCGTGTACGACATTGCCTCTTATCCTACTGCCGCCAGAGACATTTCCGCCTTAAGGGACTGTCCGCGCGAGGCGCCGACCACCGCGTCCACGTCCAGGATGAGGGCCACGCGGCCGTCACCGAGGATGGTTGCGGCAGCGATGCCCGGAACGTGGGTGTAGTTCGCCTCGAGGCTCTTGATGACGACCTGACGCTGCCCCTGGATCGCATCGACCATGAGGGCGCGCTGACCGCCGCCTTCGGATTCGACGAGAAGGGCGACACCTTCGACCGGGTTTGCCTGGGTGGCGCGGAAGTTCAGGATGCGACCGACATCGACCAGCGGGCAGAAGGAATTGCGGATCGAGATCAGCCGGTGGCTCGCACCGAAGGAGTGGATCGCGGCGGCTTCCGGCTGCAGGGTTTCGACGATGGCCGTCAGCGGCACGACCAGCGTCTGGCCGGCGACCGTGACCACCATGCCGTCGAGGACGGCGAGCGTCAGCGGCAGGCTCATCGTGAAGACCGAGCCATGGCCCGGCTTCGAGGTGATGTTGATGCGACCGCCGAGCGCCTGGATCGAGCGCTTGACGACGTCCATGCCGACACCGCGGCCGGAAATGTCGGAGATCTTGTCGGCCGTAGAGAAGCCCGGCAGGAAGATCAGGTTATCGATTTCCTCATCCGACAGGTTGGCGTCAGGCGAAATCAGCTCGTTGGCGATCGCCTTCTGGCGGACCTTTTCGCGGTTGATGCCGGCGCCGTCGTCAGCCAGTTCGATCAGGATGCGGCCCGAACGATGTTTTGCCGTCAGGCGGACCGTGCCTTCGGTGTTCTTGCCGGCAGCAGCACGCTTTTCAGGCGTTTCGATACCGTGGTCGACGGCGTTGCGGATCATGTGCGTCAGCGGCTCGGCCAGCTTGTCGATGACCGTCTTGTCCACTTCGGTGTTTTCACCTTCAGTGATCAGGCGGATCGACTTGCCGGTCATGTCGGCGATTTCGCGGACGATACGCGACATGCGCTGGAAGACCGGCTTCACGGGCTGGGCGCGGATCGCCATGACCGAGTCCTGGATCTCGCGGGTGAGCTGCTGAAGCTCTTCGAGGCCCATATTGATCGAGGACGTGCCGGTCGTATCGTTTTCGATGACGCTCTGGGAGAGCATCGCCTGGTTGATGACAAGCTCGCCGACGAGGTTGATCAGGCGGTCGACGCGATCGAGATCGACGCGGATCGTCTGGCCGGCGCTGGCAGCGGCATTGTTCTGGGCGGCAGCACTTGCTGCTGCAGCCGCAGCGGCGGCAGCCGATTCCTTCTTCTCGACACGGGCGGCAGCAGCAGCCATCTGCGTGACGTTGGTCGCCGTTTCGGCAGCAGCAACGGCCGCAGCCGTATCGTCGGCCGTGGTCTCGGCAGCAGCCGGTGCCTCAGAGGCACCGCCATCATCCAGGATCGAGAGATCGAACGGGACCGGGATCATCGGCAGTTCTTCATTGGTGTCGCCGGGCTTGGTGTCCTCTGCCGGCCTCACGGTCAGATCGCAATCCCATTCGGCGAATTCGAAGACCGAGCGGATGGCGTCTTCGCCCTTGTCCGTCTTGATCGTGATGTTCCAGAAGAAATAGGCGCCTTCCGGATCGATCTCATCGAGGCCGGGCAGAGCATCGGTGTTGCAATAGATGCTCATCTCGCCGAGGCGGGAGAGATCACGCAGCAGAAGGGTGGCGTCATTACCCTTTGAATATAGTTCGAAGCGCGGCTTGAAGATGATTTCATAGGCCGGCAGATCGATCGGCTTCTCTTCACCGCCGAAATCGTCGAAGGAGAAGGGGATCGGCTGGAAGCCGCTATCGTCGGTCGGCTTCGGAGTCGGGGCTGCGGCGGCCGGAGCAGCAGCGGCCTTGGGAACCGGCTTCGGTGCGGGCGCCTCGGAAACTGCCGAAGGAGACGGCATCTCGCCGTGGGCAAGCGCTTCCAGTTCCTTGACCAGGCCGCGGCTTCTGCTTTCATCGACGCTGCCGCCATCGCGGGCAGCATTGGTCAGGTCGGCGAGCACGTCGGCCGACTTCAGCATGACCTTCAGGACGTCCTGGTTCGGCTCAAGCTTGTTGGAACGAACGCAATCAAGTGTGGTCTCGAAGACGTGGGCGAAGGCGACGAGGTCATCCAGACCGAAGGCACCGGCACCGCCCTTGATCGAATGGACCGCGCGGAAAACCGCATTGACGGTTTCCGGGTCGCGATCGCCATCATTCATTTTCAGGAGACCGGATTCCAGTTCGGCGAGCTGTTCCTCGCACTCCTGGAAAAAGATCTCTTTGATTTCGTTCATATCCATAGGAGCAAATCCTGGGCTTTTTAGGCGGTTACACGCTCGATGGCATCGATCAGCTTGGCGGGGTCGAAGGGCTTGACGATCCAGCCGGTGGCACCAGCCTGGCGGGCACGGTTCTTCTTTTCCGCGTCGCTTTCAGTGGTCAGCACCAGGATCGGGATCGCACGGTACTTCTCGTTGCGACGGACACCTTCGATGAAGCCGAAGCCGTCGAGGCGCGGCATGTTGATGTCGGTGACAATGACGTCAGGATTGGACTCTTCGAGAACCTCGAGGCCTTCAACGCCGTCTTCAGCCTGGATCGTCTCGAAACCCGCGTTGTTCAGGGTTACGAGAAGCATGTTCCGGATGGTACGGGAATCGTCCACCGTCAATACTTTCTTCTTCATTGCCGGATCTCCTTGGCAAGCAGATGGTCGATGTCGACGCCAACCAACTGCATGGTTTTCGTGAATGCGTCGGACACCTTCGAGAAGGTGATCGACTGCTTGTCCTGGTCCCAGGTCTTCTCGGCGGCCATCAGAACCTGGGCGCAAAGAGCGCCGATGCGTTCGACTGCCGAAGCATCGATCGCCAGAGGGTTTCCGCGCATGGAGAGAAGCTTGTCGCGCAATGCGGACGCCTCATTGAGATCAAGAACCGCTGGCAACTCCAGCGTCTTGGCACTCTTCTTTGCTGCCATCAGCTTTTCCTTGTCCCCTTGTCCCCAACCCGCGAAAGCGAGCCGGCGTCATAATCCGATAGGTTAGTAAACATTCCGCCCACCTCCCGCTCTCGCGACAGGCAACGGCATGGTAAAATCGTCGTTTTCGTATTCGTCTTCGACCGCTTCCGGACGCGCCGCGATCGCAACCTGCCGGGGCTGGGCGGCACGTGCCGGCTGCAGCCGCGTTGCATAAGTGTTTTCACGGGCAATGCGGAATTCACGGATCGTCTGGCCAAGCTCGAGAATGACCGTGTAGAGGTGATCGGCGCCTTCGGCAGAACGCTCGGCGAAGCTTGCATTGTCTGCCACTTCGCCGCCGAGACCCTTTACATCGGCAGTCGCGGCTTCGAGGCCGGCGGCATGTTCACCGGTCTCGCTGGCGATATTGGCGATCGCGGCGTTGATGTCAGTCACCTGGCGGACGATGCTGGCAATCGAATCCTGCGTGCGTCCGACCATCTGCACGCCGGCATCGACCTGCGTCTTGGTGGTGGTCACCAGCGTCTTGATTTCACGGGCCGCTTCCGCCGAGCGCTGGGCAAGTGCCCGCACTTCCTGCGCCACGACGGCAAAGCCGCGGCCAGATTCGCCGGCGCGTGCGGCTTCGATGCCAGCATTCAGGGCAAGCAGGTTCGTCTGGAAGGCGATCTCGTCGATCGCGCCGATAATCTGGCCGATCTTCTCCGCAGACTGTTCGATATCAGCCATGGCGTTGATTGCGCGGCCGACGACCTCGCCGCTTTCCTCGACGGCGGCACGCGTGGCTGCGGCCGCCTTTTCAGCAGCCCGGCTGCCCGCTGCACCCTCGCGGACCCGCTCGGCAATGCCGGCAAGGGCGGCAGCGGAAAGCTGCAGGCGTCCGGCCTGACCGGAGGCATTGCCGGCAAAGCTGCGGGATGCGCCGGCAAGCGATTGTGTTGCGGCTTCCGCCTTCGCATTGCGCTCGGCAATCGCGGCAAATTCCGCCTGGAGGTTGTCGAGGGCCGCGTTCAGCGCGGCAGCAATGTCGGCGTGAGCGCCATCGACCGGTGCGCGCTGCGTCAGGTCCCGGGCTGACAGGCTTTCTATGACGTCACTGAAGATACGGGCGATTTCCGCCTCACCTTCGGCACGCTGATCGGCGAGTGCGCGCTGCTGCGTGGCGCGCAGCGCATTGAAACGCAGTGAGACGGCGATTTCGACATCGACCATCACGATGCGGATGATCGATGTCATCAGGTCGGTGATCTCGCGAGCACGACGCTTGGCCGATGGCAGGACAGGGCGGCCGGCCAGTTCATCGGCGAGACCGGAAATCACATGCTCCAGCATGACGCCGTGGCCTGCCACGTGCCAGCGGGGATCCAGGCCGATCTTGCTTTCGGTATCGGAGAGAACCTTGACGCGTTCCGCGTAGAGGCTGTCGAAACGTGCATCCGTCAACACATCCCAGTGTGAGGATTGCAGGTCGTGAAGGCGCTCGATCTGACGCTCGCTTTCGAAATTGCGCGCGGCATCCGGGAAAGACTGGAAACGATGGAAGAGATCGCGCAGGCCGGCCTTCAGATGAGCTTCAAGGGCAGGCCGATTACGGCGGACCATCTCGCACTGGTCGGTGTCGAGACCTGCAAAGCGCAGGCGATCACGCAGGCTGCCTGCCTGTGCTCCCCGAGCCTGATCTGATGGCATATCCTGCCCCAACGCCTGTCCCCAACCACTTTCCGGGCTAACCCGGCCAAAAACTTTTGACGTTTCCGAAGAACGCTACGCACGGAGACCGTCTTCGCCATCGGTAACGACCGACGGACTGAAGCCTCCTGATCAGCAATTCTGTTTCGGAGCTGCCTGAAGAGATGGATACCGGATCGACCCGGTACGGCGGGGCGGCGTCATGCCTGGTGGGAACGAGTGCATCTTCCCATTCCGACGTGTAACCCAATGTTTATGGTTAATTCCTTGCTTGAAGGTTAATAAGCCCTTCGCGTCGATAGCTTTTGAAACAATTCGCCAGACTTGACCTAGTAAATACTGGCACAGAGTTGCATCGCTGCTACAAGGCACACGCAAGCTCTATGTTATAGAGCCGATTTGAAGAGCCTGACATGATGTCAACAAGGAAAGAGAAATGATAGTTCTCGGAATGGGTTCCTGCCTGATCGCGATTGCGATCGCCGCGGCCATCACCCTCCTCGATGTGATCGCGGCACACCGCGACAGCCGCACTCTTCGCGTCTTCTAAGACGCCGCCCTCCGACGCTCCTTACCTTTCCCGTTGGCAGCCCGATACCGTTGGTGTATCGACACGCGCTCCTGTGTCAGCGGAAGTAACCAATTAATGTCAGCTCGGACCGGCCTCTTCATCATTCTGGCGTTCACGATTTTCCGCCTCGTGACGCTTCATTTTGATACAACGGATCTGTTCGTCGATGAGGCGCAATACTGGTTCTGGTCTCAGAATCTCGATTTCGGCTATTATTCAAAACCGCCCATGATTGCCTGGGTGCTCAGGATCTTTACCGAGCTTGCCGGCTCCAGCGACATTTACTGGCTGCGGTTTCCCGGCCCTCTCTTCCACATGGCAACCGCGCTGGTGCTGATGAAAATGGCGAAGCGCTTCATCGGGCCGGAGATCGAAGGCTGGGTCGGCGCGACCTATATCACGCTGCCGGCGGTTGCGCTTTCCTCTGTCTTCTTTTCCACCGACGTCATCCTGCTCTTCTTCATAGGCATTGCGCTCATTGCCTATTTCGAGTTGATGCGGCGTCGCTCTGTCGGGCTGGCTCTCCTGATGGGTGTCGGCGTCGGGCTGGCGTTCCTGACGAAATATGCCGTGCTCTTCCTTGTGCCGGGCGGCGCGATCGCGATGCTGCTCATTCCGGCGGCGCGCATCTCGGTGCGCGATTTCATCATCGGGGTCGTTACATCGGCAGTCGTCGCCGTCCCGAACCTCTGGTGGAACCTCCAGAACAACAATACGACGGTGCGCCACACGCAGGATATCGCCCACTGGAGCGATCTCGGCATCAATATCCGCGGCGGGCTGGAATTCTTCTCTGCGCAGTTTGGCGTCGTCGGCCCGATCGTCTTCTTTGCCATGCTCTGGGCCGTCTGGAACATGATCCGCGGCCGCAGCGAGCCGCGCGAGAAGATACTCGTCTGGCTGTCGATCCCGGTCGTGCTGCTCATTACCTTGCAGGCGACAATTGCCAAAGCCTATGCCAACTGGGCCGTAACGGCCTATGTGGCAGGCATCGTGCTTGCCGTCTGGGTGCTTTATCGCCTGTGGCCGAAGGGGCTCAGAACATCGCTCACCATCAATGGCATTGCCTGCCTGCTCTTCCCTTTCGCAACGATCTTCTCGCATCAACTGGTGCTGCCCAACGGCAAGGAAGTCATGGAACGCTATCTCGGCCGGTCCGAAGTCAGCCGTGAAGCTGCCGATCTTGCCGCGCAGGCCGGCGCCGGCATCATCGTTACCGACAACAGGGACATGGTCGCCGACCTCTTCCACACTCTGCGGGATACGTCCTACAAAATCTATGCCCGTCCGCCGGCCGATCTGCCGGACAGCTATTATGAGCAGGAATTCGCCCTGCCGGCCGATACCAGCGGGCAAGTCCTATTCCTGACTTCCAAGCCGCTGACCTGCGCACACGAAACGCCGGAAATGCTGAAAAGCTGGCAGCCGGAAAAAGGTAACTACAAAGGCGATACGATCTATGTCTACAAGGTCGGCGCGGCCTGCCTGATGCGGCCCTGAGGAAGTTCAGTTCACGGAGCCGGGCAGGCAGAGACCGGTTCCGCAGCCTTCTATTTCAATAAATTTTACGCCGCCCTCCTCGAAGGCAAGGCGCAACTGTGCCTCCGTCGCGCGATGGATTTCGTGATGACGGCCTTCATAGTCGCGGATCGTGCTGCGGGAGACGGCTGCCTTGTCAGCAAGATCCGTCTGCGTCCAATCAAGCAGCCCACGAGCCGCTCGGCACAAAGCGGGCGTCAGAATTGTTTCTTTTGCACCTTGACCCATAATTCCAAGCCGCCCATATTGGTCGATATAAATCATATATGTCATGTTTTGAACAGGATTTCCAGACCGGGAGAGAGCGATGCCTCACGATACGCCTTTGATTTCGACAATCGTCGGCGGCCTCGTGCTGGCATTTATTCTAGGCGCGATCGCCAATCGCCTGCGCCTTCCTCCACTTGTGGGATATCTTGTCGCGGGCGTTCTCGTCGGCCCCCATACGCCGGGTTTCGTTGCCGATCAAAGCCTTGCGCCGGAGCTTGCGGAAATCGGCGTCATCCTGCTGATGTTCGGCGTCGGCCTGCACTTTTCCCTTAAGGACCTGCTCTCCGTGCGAGGCATCGCGGTGCCGGGTGCTGTCGTACAGATCGGCTTTGCCACGCTGCTCGGCTGGGGTCTCGGCGCCTTTCTCGGGTGGCCGACGGGGGGCAGCCTCGTCTTCGGCCTTGCGCTGTCCGTCGCCTCGACGGTGGTGCTGCTGAAAGCCCTGCAGGAGCGGCGTCTTGTCGAAACGGAACGCGGGCGTATCGCCGTCGGTTGGCTGATCGTCGAAGACCTAGCCATGGTGCTGGCTCTGGTGCTGATCCCGGCGGCGGCCAGTATCACCGGCGATGGTCATGGCCCGGTCGAACCTCTTTCGGCGGGCCTCAACCGGCTTCTCGGCCTCGATCTCGGCGTCGGCGGCATCATCGCCATGACGCTGGTCAAGGTCGCGCTGTTCGTCGCGCTCATGCTGGTCTTCGGCCGCAAGCTCATTCCCTGGACGATGCATCGCATCGCCCATACCGGCTCGCGCGAGCTTTTCCGCCTCGGCGTGCTGGCCATCGCACTCGGCGTCGCCTTTGGCGCATCCAAGCTTTTCGGCGTGTCGCTGGCACTCGGCGCCTTCTTTGCCGGCATGGTTCTCGCCGAAAGCGAACTCAGCCATCGCGCCGCCCAGGAAAGCCTGCCGCTTCGCGATGCCTTTGCAGTGCTCTTCTTTGTTTCCGTCGGCATGCTGTTCGATCCGAACATCCTGATCGAACGGCCGCTGCCGGTACTTGCGACCGTCTTCATCATCGTCATCGGCAAGTCCGTGGCGGCGTTCCTGATCGTCCTGCTTTTCAGGAAGCCGGTCGGCACGGCGCTGACGATCTCCGCGAGCCTCGGGCAGATCGGCGAATTTTCCTTCATCCTCGCCGCCCTCGGCGTCGATCTCGGCCTGCTGCCGGAGGAAGGCCGAGACCTGATCCTTGCCGGCGCGATCATCTCGATCATTCTCAACCCCCTGCTCTTCTTCGTCTGTGACCGCATGCGGCCGCTCCTCGAAGCCAAGCGCGAGGAGCCGGCGGAAGCTCCAGTTCCGGCAACGGATACCGTCACAGCACATGTGGAAGAACACGTTGACGCGGACGACGTTCACCCGACGGCACTGAGCGGCCACGCAATCCTCGTCGGCTATGGCCGCGTCGGCAGCATTGTCGGCCAGAACCTCAAGTCCGCAGGCACTCCTTTCCTTGTCATCGAGGATTCCGACAAGCGCATTGCAGAGCTGCTTGCGCAGGGAATCGAAGTGCTCTCCGGAAATGCCGTCAGCCGCGAAACACTCGGCCTCGCCAATATCGCCGGCGCCCGCAGCCTCGTCATCGCCATTCCGAATGCCTTCGAAGCCTGCAGCATTGCCGAGCAGGGCCGCACCATCAATCCATCGATCCTGATCGTCGCGCGCGCTCATTCCGACGCCGAGGTAGACGAACTGCGGCAATACGGCGCCGATACCGTGATCATGGGTGAGCGGGAAATTGCGCTTGGCATGGTTGACCGGCTCGCTCAAGTGCATCATGACAGTGCACCCTATGAAGACGGACCTTCGGCTGGTACAATCGTGCCGTCGGTGGAGCCTCCGCCGGAAAAAGAATGAGAGATTGGCGCGCCTTTGAGCCGATTTGGGAGTGAAATCGCTGAGACAGAGGAGACGGAGCTGGGTCAGCGCCGTCTGGCAAGTCGTATTGCCGCTTCCGTTGTCGTCGCGTTTCTCGCCTATCTCGGCCTGCTCTTCGGCGGCAATATCGTCATCAGCCCGTCGTCGGCGCCGAACAGCCTGTCGTCTTCCAGCCGGGATTCGCAGCAGACGCAGGTGACTGCGCGCGACGCCATTCGCGGCTTGCTGATCAGCGACCGCAAGATGGCACCGAAACAGCAGGTCCACGATGCCGGCCCGGCATCGCTGAACGCTGCGCCCGCACTGCATATTGCCGACTGGCGCCAGGCCGCCCCGGCACCTGAGTTCGAAGCCCCGCTGCGGCCTGCCACAGCCCGGGCTCACCAGCCCCGCGCACCGCCGCAGGCTGCCTGAATCACGTCGCCTTCGGGTGCTTCTGATCAAATAGACATGTAGACATGCCGCAGCGCGGTCGCGCGGGCCAAAGCATTATCCAAGGACTTAAAACATGCGCAATTCACCATGGCTGGTGTTCACCTATACGGTGATCATCGTGCTCGGCCTGTTGATCGCCCTTCCAAACGCGCTGCCGCCAAGCGTGCTCCAGCGCATTCCTGCCTGGCTGCCGCATAGCCAGGTCTCCCTCGGTCTCGACCTTCGCGGCGGTTCGCACCTCGTGCTCGAAGTCGATGAGGCCGATCTCACCAAGGAGCGCCTGAACTCGCTGCTGCAGGACGCGCGCCGCGTGCTGCGCGAAAAGAACATTCAGCCGAAGTCGATCGTCCGCAACAATAACAATATCGTTGTTTCGCTCGCCGATCCCCAGCAGAGCGATGCTGCCGTCACGCAACTTCGCACCCTTGGCAATGTGATCTCCAGCGGCATCAGCGCCGGCCAGTCCGACCTTGCGGTCACGGCCGATGGCGGCAATATCACCATTGGCTTCTCGCCGGCCGGTATTGCAACCAATGTCGACAATGCCGTCGCACAGAGCCTTGAAGTCATTCGCCAGCGCGTCGACCAGGTCGGCGTTGCCGAGCCGACGATCCAGCGCATCGGCTCCAACCGTATTCTCGTCCAGCTTCCGGGCGCACAGGATCCGTCCCGCCTTCGCGAACTTCTTGGCTCCACCGCCAAGATGTCCTTCCATATGCTCGCCCCGAACGGCCAGGCCGGCCCCGGCGTGACGATCATGAAGGACGACGAAGGCAACTCCTATCCGGTTCTCGACCGCGTCGAAATTTCCGGCGACCGCCTCTCGGATGCCCGCGTCAGCTTCGACCAGAACCAGCAGCCGGTCGTTACCTTCCGCTTCGACAGCGCCGGTGCTACCCGCTTTGCGGATATTACCCGTCAGAATGTCGGCAATCCCTTCGCCATCGTGCTTGACGACAAGGTGCTGAGCGCGCCTGTCATCCGCGAGCCGATCACCGGCGGTTCGGGGCAGATCTCCGGCAACTTCACGACTGAGAGCGCCAATACGCTCGCGGCCATGCTGCGCGCCGGCGCCCTGCCCGCCAAGCTGACCGTCATCGAAGAACGCACCGTCGGCGCCGACCTCGGCGCGGACGCGATCAAGATGGGCCTTTATGCCGGCGTCGTCGGCTTCGTGCTCGTCGCCGCCTTCATCTTCGTGCTCTACGGCACCTGGGGCATTCTCGCCAATATCGCGCTTCTGATCCACACGATCCTGACCTTCTCGGCACTGACGCTTGTCGGGGCGACGCTCACCCTGCCCGGCATCGCCGGCGTCGTGCTCGGCATCGGCCTTGCGGTCGACGCGAACGTCCTGATCAACGAACGCATCCGTGAAGAAACGCGCAAGGGCAAGAGTGCCTTTGCGGCTATCGACACCGGCTTCCGCCGTGCCTACTCGACCATTATCGACGGCAACATGACGGCGCTCATCGCTGCCGCCATCCTGTTCTGGTTCGGCTCCGGCCCGGTTCGCGGCTTTGCCGTGACCATGGCGCTCGGCCTGATCATCTCGATGTTCACCTCGGTCGCCTTCGTGCGTGTCACGATGATCGAGATCGCCCGTCGTCGGAAGTTGAAGGTCCTGAACATCAGGCCGCTGATCCCCTTCAGCCCCTACGACAAGCATATCCAGTTCATGAAAGCACGCTTCTTCGGCGTGACCGTCTCCGCGCTGCTGTCGATCGCTTCGATTGCCCTGTTCATCTATCCGGGCCTCAACTACGGCGTCGACTTCCGTGGCGGTATCCAGATGTCGGTGAAGACGCAGGACGCTGCCGATCTCGGCCGCTTCCGCGAAGGTCTGAACGGCCTTGGCCTCGGCGAAGTCGCGTTGCAGTCCTTCGGAGACAACAAGACCATGCTGGTGCGCGCGCAGCGCCAGGACGGTGGTGAGGAAGCACAGACGGCCGCGGTGACCAAACTGAAGGCCGAGATCGTCAAGATCGACCCGTCGGCGACCGTGACCGGTACCGACGTCATCGGTCCGAAGGTTTCCGGCGAGCTTGCCTGGGCCGGTATCCTGTCGGTCGTCGTCGCAAGCCTTGCGATGCTGTTCTACATCTGGTTCCGCTTCGAATGGCCGTTCGCGGTCGGCGCCATCGTCACTCTGGTGCTCGACGTGACCAAGGCGATCGGCTTCTTCGCGTTGACGGGACTGGACTTCAACCTGACGGCCATCGCAGCCATCCTGACGCTGGTCGGCTATTCGGTGAACGACAAGGTCGTCGTCTACGACCGCATGCGTGAAAACATGCGCCTCTACAAGTCGATGCCGCTGCGCGAAATCATCGACAAGTCGATCAACGAGACGCTGGCCCGAAGCCTCTATACCAATGCGACGGCCTTCCTCTCGCTGCTGCCGATGGCAATCTGGGGCGGCAGTGCCGTGGAAAGCTTCGCGATCCCAATGGCCTTCGGCATTCTCGTTGCCGCTGCATCGTCGATCTTCATCGCAGCGCCGATCCTGCTCTTCCTCGGCGACTGGCGCCGCCGCCATGCCAAGGCAGTCGCGGCTTCGAACGATGCAGCCGTGGAAATCATTCCGCCGGATGCAGGCCAGCCGCGCAAAACGGCAGGCTAAACCGCCGATATTTAAGGTGACTTGGAGAGGGCGCCGGTTGCACAGCCGGCGCCCTCTTTCTATGTTCGGTTCAAAGAGATCGGGAGCACCGCCACATGTCTTCCAACCCGACGGCGAAAAAGCCGGAAACCGGTTCCACTGACAATCAGGAGGAGCGTATCAAACGTTTCCTCGCGACCGCTTCGCACGACCTGCAATCACCGCTCCGCCATATCGCTATGTATGCGGAAATGCTGCTCGACGATCTTGAACCGACGCTCGACAGCGAACAGCTGCAGAGCTTGAGAACGATCATGGACAAGGCCCAGACGGCACAGCGGCTTACCAAGGCATTGATCAGCCTTGCAGGAACGACACCCCAGATCACCATCAGCGACGTGCGCCTCACCGATGTTGCGCAGGAGGCCTGGAAGCAATCCGTGGAGGAATTTCCCGTGAGCGGCGCTGCACTCGATGCCGACAATCTGCCCCTCATCCGCAGCGATGCGGCAGTTCTGACTATTGTTTTGAGACACCTCTTCTCCAATGCGCTGACATACCACGGCGCCGCCGCGCCGCATGTGATCGTGACGGCCGCACGGGAAGCTGCTGACTGGCGCATCGTCGTCACCGACAATGGCTGCGGCATCGAGCCTGCTTATCGGGAGAAGATCTTCGATGCCTTCTGGAAGCTGCCGAAAGCAGGCAGCGTGCCCGGCCCGGGGCTTGGCCTCACGACCACGCGGGATCTGCTGGCCGCATTCGGCGGCGACATCAGGCTCGACCATTCCGATGAGAGCGGCAGCCGCTTTGCGATCCGCCTGCCCGCATAGAGCTTCCTCGTCAGATGCTGTAATCATCCTTCCAGAAATCCGGGACATCATATGTCACGTATTCGCGGATGATGTGCTGCAGCGTCTGGACGTCGATCTCGTCTTTGCCGATACGGAAATCGACACCGTAATCGGGAAATTCCTGGAAATAATTGCCTGATATGTCGGTCGAGATGACGCCAATCGGGCCGGTATAGCCAATACCCCGGAGTTCAGGCACCGTCTCGCGAAAATCAGCGTTTGGCAGCAGGCGGTTGTCGAGAAGGACGAGATCGAAGCGAGCAGTCCTTATCTTGTCCAGCGCATCACCGATCGATTGAGAATATTCGACGTCGACGGGCGGTTCGGAGAGGTCTGCGATCTTCTTTTTGAGCGAACGGAACTCGATGAACTCGTCATCGACGAACAATACCTTCACCGCATTCCTGCGCGTTGCTTCCGCACTCATCGTTTCACCTTTCCCCGACGTGAAACCGGCTCACGAAACCAGACCGTTTCGCAACGCAATCGCCACCATATGAACGCGGTTGACGGCATCAAGCTTCCGGACTGCGGCCGTAATATGGGAATTGACCGTGTGTTCGGAAAGGCCGAGGATGATGGCGATCTCCGCGGAAGTCTTGCCTTCGCTCGTCCATTTGACGATTTCGGTTTCGCGCTGCGTGAGCCGACCGGACATTTCCTGCGTCAGGATTTCCTCATACAGCTTGTCGAAGATGCGCATGGCATCGAGCAGAATATCCGCCACCTCGCCCTGGTCCGGCTCCGGTCGCGGGCCGCTGAGCACCAGGCTGTAGCGACGTCCTTCCGGCGTAAACAGCGGGATGAAAAGAAATGTGCTGCCGCTGAATTCGTTGAAAACCAAGTCCGGAGGGTAGCCTTCTATCGCTGCACTTTTCCCATGTACCGGCGTCGTCAGGAACTGCGCCGTCCGCGCCTTGGCAGTTCCCAATGCTTCCTTGAGAGTCTTGACAAAGAGGCTCATGCGCCGTTCGGCGACATTGGTGATGACGACATCGCGTTCGCCGAAAGGCGCTGCAGCCTCCGAGATACGCGCCAGGGTAAAATTGTCGAAATTGTAATGCTGCGCGGCCGCCTTCAGCAGGCGAAAAAAATCCGTGCGATTGATCGCCCGGCTCAGTTCCGGACCCGCATGAAAGGGAACTGCGGCAGCACTGGTCATTCCGACTCTTCCTCCTCCCCAATTCTCATTCCGGCGATCCCGAAATCTTGGGATATACGTCTAAAACGCGAACAGCTACAAAAATTGCGAGACGGTTGATGATCGATAGCGAAATGGGGACTTTCAATATCGCAAGCGGAGACATCTCAACTACAGGTGATGCATAGGGCAGTTTACTCGAATAGTAGCTCTTACCTAGGTATCGCAATCTCTCTGCATTCAACATCCATGGATGCGGAAGACAGTGCCGGAAGTAAGCGCGGGAGAGCCGGTCGGGCCATTCAGCTAAGGGGTTGGCTGACGTTCGTGGCGGCGAACATGGATCGGGCGGCTCTCTCAGTGCTTTTTGATTTTCTTCTCTTGGGTTGCATTTTGAAATGCGCTGCCGGGCTTGTCAATTGTGCTTTGTCGCACAGATCGGGCACTTCAGGGATGCAGATCCGCCGCATTTCCGCAATCATCGATTGCCGGTGATGCTGGCAAAATCCAACGGTTTCTCAAGGTAGAAATCGGCACCAGCGGCAAGCGCCCGTTCCCGGTCCTCCGCTGCATCAGAACCACTGCAAACGCCGAGCCGCATGGCTGAAAAGCGGTCCTCTCCCCGCAGCCGCGCGATCAGCCCGCTGCCGCTGTCAAGAGGCATATAGAGGTCAGCGATGAGTATATCCGGGACGCCTTCGCCTCTTTCCAGCCGCTCCTCGAGCGCCTCGAATGCCGACTGTGCGGTGGAGAAGCAGAATAGATCAACATCCACCTTCTGTTTCTTTCGGATATAGTCGATATAGAAGAGATCATCCCTGCTATCGTCGACGTAAAACAAGATCGGCATCTGGCACCACAATCGGGATATTGTTTCGGCGGCTCTATACTGTCCTTGGCTGAGACTTTAACGCCACTTCGCTAAAATTCGATATCGACCTTTGATGATTTGTTGTCGAAAAAGCATGTTTTGCCCAACAATCTGGCTATTGAGTATTCGTCGATTTCGGAAAAGATGGCTTGCCAACAAGGACATGGCGGAAAGGTGGTGCAGGTGCGGGATGCTGGCAATGCGGGACGGGACGGGACGGAAAGCGGTCACTACCGCATGGTCGCGATCGTCATCGGCTACCTGCTGGTCCTGCTTGGCCTGACGGTGGTAGCCGGGTGGCTGCTCGAGATCGAAATCATCATATCGATCGTGCCCGGCTTTCCTTCCATGGCATTCAATACCGCCATCTGCTTCGTTCTGTCGGGTATCGGGCTCGCCGCTTCGATGGGAAAAAACAAGCCCACCCGCATCGTGCCCCTCATCGCTTGCGGCCTCGCCGCCCTGCTTTCCGCGGTGCGCCTGACAGAGATCATCACGCTCGGCCGCACGATACACAATGTCGATGTGTTCCTGACGCAATTTCTCGTCTCTCCAAGCTTTGCCGAACAGATCGGCGGCGGCATGGGGCCGAACACGGCGCTGATCTTCCTGATATCAAATCTTTCCATTCTCCTTGCGCTCTATGGGAAGGAGCGGCGCGGCCAGCTCGTACAGGAACTCACCAGCTATATCGTGATCACGCTCGGCATGATCGCGCTTGCCGGATATATCACCAATGCCGAACAGGGATATCGCTGGGGTCCCTATGCCGCGATGGCCCTGCCGACGGCTATCGGTCTGGTGGCTTTGGGTTGCGGGCTTCTCGCCAGATCCTGGTGGATGTTGCCAACCAACCGGGGACAGATCCCCCTCTGGATACCGGCGTCGATCTGCTTTACCGGCCTCATTGTCGATCTCTACACGCCGCTTGGCGTGGCAAGCGGCATTCTCTATGTCCCGCTTGTGCTGACAGCGCTCTGGTTCGGCAATCGTAACGCGCCGATCTTCTTCGCTTTCGTCTGCACTGTGCTGATCCTGCTCGGCTTTTTCGCCGTCAACCATGCTGAGAACGAATTCTGGCGCGAAGCCGCCAATCGGTCGATCACGGCAGCGACGCTCTGGCTGATTGCCATTTTCGTCTTCTATTTCATGCGCAACAACCAGCGTCTGGAAACCGAACGCATCCGGTTCAGCGCGCTCGTGCGCAATACGCCCGACGCGGTGATCGCCATCGACGAGGCGGGGCGGATCATGAGCTTCAATCCGGCCGCCGAGACCATGTTCGGCTATACATCGCAGGAAGCGATCGGCAACAACATCAAGATGCTGATGCCGGAACCCTATCATTCCGAACATGACGCCTATCTCGGCAACTATCGGCGCACCGGCGAGGAACGGATCATCGGTACGACGCGCATGGTCTCCGGCCGGCGCAGGAACGGCGTCGTCTTCCCGATCGACCTCTCGGTCAGCGCCGTCGTCGCCGGTTCGAGCAAGACCTTCGTCGGCATCGTGCGCGATATCAGCGAGCGTGTGCGGCAGGAAGAGCGGATGAAGACGACGCTTGCCCAACTTGAGGAATACACAGCCGATCTCGAACGTTCCAACCACGATCTCGACGAGTTCGCCTATATCGCCTCGCACGATCTCAAGGAGCCGCTGCGCGGCCTGCACAATCACTCGCGTTTCCTGCTGGAAGACTACGAAGAGAAGCTCGACGATGACGGTGTGCGCCGGCTCAACCGGCTGGTTCGACTCAGTCAGCGCATGGAAAAGCTCGTCAACGATCTTCTCTATTTCTCGCGCATCGGCCGCCAGCAGCTCGCGGTCAAAAGAACCGATATCGGTTCGATCGTCCGCGACGTAGCCGCCACGATGGAGCTTTTTCTCGAGGAACGGCATGCAAAGGTCGTCATCGACGGCCTGCTGCCGGAAGTCGTCTGCGATGCGCCGCGCCTGACCGAAGTGTTCCGCAATCTCGTCACAAATGCGGTCAAATACAACGACAAGCCCATGCCGCTCATCAGCGTAGGTTATCTGGAACGTTATGTCGGCAGGGACGGGACGACAGCCCGCAACGTCTTCTACGTGAAGGACAACGGCAAGGGCATACCCCAAGAATTCTACGAGGATATTTTCCGCATTTTCAAACGGCTTGAAAAATCGCAGGATTCCGAGGACGGCACCGGCGCAGGGCTCACCTTCGTGCGCAAGATCATTGGGCGTCACAATGGTGAGATATGGCTGGAGTCGGATATCGGCATCGGCACGACATTTTATTTTACCCTGGGAAGGAAGCGCGAGGGCCAGAATGCAGCAGCGTGACACGCAACCGATCCTCATCGTCGAGGATAGCGAGGATGATTTCGAAGCGACGATGCGCGCCTTCAAGCGCACCAATCTGCGCAACTCCATCCGCTGGGCCGCCTCCGGCCAGGAAGCACTCGGCGTGCTCGCCACCATGACGCCGAAGCCCGGCCTCATCCTGCTCGACCTCAATATGCCGGGCCTAGACGGGCGCAAGACCCTTGAGGCGATCAAGTCCAATCCGCATTGGCGCAAGATCCCCGTCGTGATCCTCACGACATCGGACGACGAGCGCGACATCGAGGGCTGCTATGCGCTCGGTGCCAACACCTATGTACAGAAGCCGGTCGATCTCGATGGACTATTCGCCGCTATCCAGCGGCTCAAGGAATACTGGTTCGAAATCGCAATCCTGCCTTTAGAGGACTGACGTTTGGCGGAAGACTGCTGCGTTCTCATCATCGATGACAACATAGACGACCGGGAAGTCTATCGCCGCATGCTGGCACGCGTCTCCGGCACGAATTATACCGTGATCGAGGCCGAGACCGGTGACGAGGGTCTGGCCCTCAGCAGCCAGAGGCACCCTCACTGCATCTTGCTCGACTATTCGCTTCCCGGCCGCGACGGCCTTGGCGTGCTCTCGGAAATCCTCGCCCAGGATGCCGCCGCCAATGTGGTCATGCTGACCGGCCAGGGTAACGAGACCGTCGCCGTTGAAGTGATGAAAAGCGGTGCGCGCGACTATCTCACCAAGGATGCGCTATCGCCCGAAACCCTGCACCGCTGCATCCAGAATGCGATGATGCATGGCGCGCTGGAAGCAAAGCTCGAGCAGAAGCGGCAGTCGCTCGAAATCTTCACCCGCGCCATGGCGCATGATCTCAAGGAGCCGCTGCGAACGATCAAGTCCTTCAGCCGCATCCTGCATGGCTCGGCCGAATTGCCGGCCGAAGACCGCGAGCTTCTCGATTATATACTGAGCGCCGCCGATCACATGGAAGACCTGATCGTCAAGGTCTCGGGCTTTACGAGGCTGGAGGTTTCGAGCGAACTCGAACTCAAGCCCGTCCCCTTGTCGGCAGTGCTCGATCAGGTGGAGCACAATCTGCACCAGCAGATCGAAAGCCGGCAGGCGATCCTTATCCGCGGCCATCTGCCGGAGGTGATGGGCGACGCGACGCTGCTGATCCAGCTTTTGCAGAACCTCGTCTCCAATGCGATCCGCTATTGTGAGGATACCGTTCCGGAAGTGCGCATTTCGGCCATCGCAGACAGGGGAGTCTGCCGCCTGACGATCGACGACAACGGGCCGGGTATCGACCCCGACCATCGTGAGCTGATCTTCCAACCCTTCAAGCGCCTCGTCGGCCGCGGCATCGAAGGCACGGGGCTCGGGCTTGCCATATGCCGCCGCATCGCGCAGCTGCATGGCGGCTCTATCTGGTGCGAGGCGAAGACCGGCAGAGGTGCGACCTTCCTGCTCGAAGTACCACTCGCGGAGACATCGGGCGGACAGCCGATCACTCGCAAACAGTCCCCGACGGCAAAAGCACCCGACCATGCGAGCGAAAGCCGCGGCAGGCTCGCCGAAGTGCTGCTGGTGGAAGACAGCCCGGCCGATATCCAGCTTCTGAAGATCAAGCTGATGCGCCGCGAGAAGGTGAACTTCAACCTGCATGTGGCGACCAACGGTCGTGAGGCGATGCGGCTTCTGGAGCAACGCGCAGGTATCCCCGACGAACCGCAGATCGACCTGATGCTGCTCGACATCAACATGCCGATCATGGACGGTTTCGAAGTGCTGAATGCGCTCTCATCCGATCAACGACTGAACCGGATTCCAGTCTGCGTGCTGAGCACATCAAGCGACGAAAGCGACATGCAACGGGCAAAGGATCTCGGCGCACTCGCCTACATGGTCAAGCCGCCGACACTGCAGCAACTCGAGGAAGCGTTAGAGGAAGTCGAGACGCTGGAGCTCCTGCCGCGTGGTGACGCACTTGTACTTTTTGCGGAACAAAATTAGAGAGAAGGCCATTGGCAACGGCATGACGCTAGCAACGACCCTCATACTCGCGCTCCTGGCCTCGCCTTTTCAATTCGGGCTTTCATTCATGGCTTCAGGCATACACCATATCACGCTGATCACCCGCAAGGTGCAGGCGAACGTGGATTTCTACGCCGGATTCCTTGGTATGCGGCTCGTCAAACAGACGGCCGGTTTCGAGGACGCCACACAGCTTCATCTCTTCTATGGTGATGCCGAAGGTACTCCGGGCTCGCTCGTGACTTTCCTCGTCTGGGAGGACGGAGCGCCCGGCCGCGCCGGCTACGGCCAGATCAGCGAAATGTCGCTGGCGATCGATCCCTCCAGCATCGGGTACTGGCTGACGCGCGCGATGCGCTTCGGCTTCCGCTCGGAAGGTCCGGCAGATGAATTCGGCGAGCCGGTTCTGCGGCTGAAGGATCCCGACAATGTCATCGTGAAGCTCGCCGGCGCCAAGGATCTGAAATCGCCAACCGTCTGGGATGGCGGCGAGGTGCCGATCGAGCATGCCGTGCAGCGCGTGCGTGGTGCGACCATGCTGACTGAAAAGCCGGCGGAGAGCCGCCATTTCATCGAAAGCCATTTCGGCTACAGGTTCCAGGCAAATCGGGGCACGATCGATCGCCTCGTCTCGCAGTCGGGCGACGTGATCGACGTGCGCGATGCGCGTGGCTTCTGGGGCGGCGCGCCGGGCACCGGCACGTTCGACCATGTGGCCTTCCGCGCCGATGACGACGAAGCCGTGCTTGCCGTTCACACGGCGCTCGAAAAGGAAAATGCTTCGGCGACCAACCTGCACGATCGCAAATACTTCCGCTCGCTCTATGCCCGTGAACCCGGCGGCACGCTCATCGAGCTTGCCACCAACCAGCCAGGCATGATGGTGGATGAGCCGAAGGCTACCCTCGGCAGCAAGCTTTTCATCCCACCGAAGGATTCGATTACCAGTCTCAGCGACCTCAAGGTCGTGCTGCCGCAATTTTCCATGCCCGGCCAGCCGCGTATCAATTACCGCGACCTGCCTTTCGTCCATCGTTTCTATACGCCACCGGATCCGGACGGCAGCGTCTTCGTGCTGCTGCACGGCTCCGGCGGCAATGAGACGACACTGATGCCGCTCCTGAACAAGGTCGCTCCACGCGCCACACTCCTCGGCGTGCGTGGTCGTGCGACCGAAGAAGGCTTCCCACGCTGGTACAAGCGCATCACGCCTTTCTCCTTTGACCAAGACGACATCAAGAACGAGGCCGAAGCCTTTGCCGCCTTCATCGAAGGCGCGGTCAAATCCTACGGCCTCGATCCGAAGAAGGTCGTCTATGTCGGCTATTCCAACGGCGCGAACCTTTTGAATTCGCTGCTCTACCTGCACCCGAACCTGGTGCACAAGGCTGTGCTCCTTCGCTCCATGCCGGTGCTCAGCACCTATCCTCATGCCGACCTGAAGGGCACGGACCTGCTCGTCATCAGCGGCAAGATGGATGCCTATGGCAAATATGCGAGCGAACTGGAAACCCGGCTGAAGACATCGGGGGCGACTGTCGATTCCGACGTCATCCCCGGCGGTCACGATCTCGGCGATGCCGACGTGCCGATCATTCAAAAATGGCTGCTGCAGGAAAACAAACTGCAGGAAACCCAGTAAGCTACCAATGGAAACTGTCTGGGCATGATGCCGGCACGGCCTCCAGTGCCGCCGGCGCCTTGCGATCGATCGCGTAAAGCCTCGCAAAGCCAGCGTCTCGCAGAAGGCGGGTGCCTGCCGGCATGACGTCGCCGACATTCTGATCGACGGTATCGGCATTGACGACCATGATGAAATCAAACTTGCTGCGCCAGTCGACGAGATAGGGCGTGAAGCTGGCAGCCTCCGCCATCAGGCCCGGACAAGACAGAACACCGGTTGAAAAGAGATTTCCTTCCGGTACCGAACGGTCCGACCAGGAGGGCAGGACGGCAAGAGGCTGCTTGCCCTGCGCGCTGAAGAGCGTCGGGACAAAAGCATGCGCCAGAGGCACCGCCAATGTCGGCAGATGCCGAAATGTATCCTCGGTGAATGCGTAATGCCGCTGATCGAGTTTTATCTCGGCAAAGGCCGGATCGTGCTGCAGCGGCAAGATCGCTGCGCCGGGAGGAACAGCTTCAAGCACCTTCTCAACGCTGGCAACATCGGCCTGCCCCTGCCACCAGTTGAAGCCGATCCAGGCGGTTCGGCCAAGGACAGCGATATTCAAGGCGATGAACAGGACGATGGCCTGACGCCGGCCGACTTTTTGGAAAGGGCAGATCATCACCATGCCGACAAGGGCAGCCATGATGGGAAAGCGCCAGCTTATCCAGCCGGTACCGAAGGCATGCCGTGGTGAAAGGATGGCTAGAACAAGAAGACCGGCCGCGGTGATCACAAGCCCCGCATGAACGCGCATGTCCTTTGCGGCAACCGCCCTGCTGCAGACGAGCAGAATCGGTACAAGCAAAATGACATCGACGATCGCAACATAGGTCCAGACGGCCGACAGCAGGTTGAAAATCAGCAGTACCGGCCCGTCGTTCCAGGCCGCCAGGATGCCGCCAGCATGACTGCCCGGGAGCTCTGCGGCGGTCAGTGCCAGCACAAGCGGCGGCAACAGGCAGGCAGCCATTGCAGCGGCAAGTCTGCCGGCGAGACGCAACACCGCCGTGCGCGATGTGAGAACGTCAAAGCGCCAGGAAAATTCCAGCCCGCAGACGATCGCCAGGAAGAAGCCTACCGAGAAGATATGCACGACGGTGAGAAACAGCGACGCGGCCACCCGCCAGAGGAAGCGCCTGACCGCAGAACCGGACTGCAGCCGGTGATCCATCGTTGAAAACAGTAACGCAAGGCCGAGGCCGATCTGGAAATTGATGAAACCGCCGATCAACGTGGCGCACCAGGCGAAATACAGCATGCCGATCTGCCAATAGTAGCTGCCGCCGAACAAGCGGCGATGCAGAGCGATTGCGCCAAGCGGCGGCAGAACAATCGCCAGGAACAGCAGGGTACGGGCGAGCAGCGAGACGCCGATGACAGGACCGATGAAACGGGCAAGCAGATCGATGCCGACATTGGTGAAGGTGCGGTTCCACTCGATCGCGTAGATCTCGGGGAATGGTGCTTCCCTTATGCCGCCGGCAAGCAGCCACATCCGGGCATAATGGTTGGCGTAATCGAGCAGCGGCGGAAATTTGAACAGGCCGACAAGGATGGCGACAAGCCCCATGAAGACGAGCAGAGGTGCCGTCGACGCCTGCCGGACAGTCACGTCCTGCAGCTTTGCCGCGTCGTGGACTTCAGCTGAAAATATCTGACCAAGGTTCGCCATAGCCAATCCTGTCCGAACTCCTGGACAGGTTTAGCAGCCAATGGTCAAACTTCCTTTAAGCGGGTCACCCTCGCCTGGCGATCATGATGCCTGCAAGCACGATCAGGCCCCCCAGGGCCTGCATTGCGGTGATCGACTCGTTGAGCAGCGCCCAGGCGAGAATGGCCGCCACGACCGGCTGGAGAAGCAGGGTCAGCGAGGAGAACGCGGCCGGCAGGTAAGCAAGCGCATAGGCGATCGCCACTTGCCCGCCCGCATGGCTGACGAAGGCAAGGCCTGATACCACCGCCCAGCCGTAAAGGCTTGCCGGCAGCATGTGGCCTTCGAAGAAGAACGCGAGCGGAAAGACGCCGACCGCGGCAGAGGCTGTGCTCCACAGCATGATGCGGATCGTATCGAAACGACTGCGCAGCGCGCCGATTGCCAGGATGTAGCAGGCGTAGAAGAAGGCGGCGATCATGGCGACCCCATCACCACGCAGATCGCCGTTTCCAAAGGCAGCAGGCCCGCCCTTCAGCACGATTACGCCGGCCAATGCCAGGACCAGACCGAGCACGAAGACGCGGGTAACCTTGGCGCCCAAGAATAGAAATCCGATAGCGGTGACGAAGACCGGAGCAAGGTTTGCAAGCAGTGTCGCATTGGCGACGGAGGTCATGGTGATCGACAGATGCCAGGCCGACAGATCAAGCGCCAGCACGGCGCCCGGCAGGATCAGCATACCGTAATCGGCAAGGCGCTTCGGCTTGGGACCGGTATCCTTGCGCAGAAGCGAGAAGATGAAGATCGGGATCAGCGCCAGCGCCACACGCCAGAAGGCCGTTGCCATCGGCCCGACCTCGGAAAGCCGTACGAAGATTGGCGATCCGCCGATCGCCGCACCACCGATAATGAGGGCGATGAGCGGGAGGCGGCTGGAAGACGGAGTTTCGGAAACGGGGGAAGCGGCCTGCGACATGATCTCGATGCTTTCTGCACGGCTGATCTCGCAAGCCGCGACTGACGCAGCGACTATCAGAAGTCGCGCCTCGATGACAGTCGGTGAACGACGGATCGATCAGAAATAGATCGTGATTATCCCTCGGCCGCGGCTTTCAGCTTTTCTGCGATCTCGCGGGCGACGAAGACCGCATGCTCGGTGATTTGCGGCAATCCCATCAATTCACCGAAGGTGCCGCGTGCAAGCGGACCGGAAATGAGCAAGGTGGGTATCACCTGACCATGCGCTCCGAGCGCTTCGGAATGCTCGGAACAAGCAAGCCCGAGACCGGCCGGGTCGAGGACGAGACAGCCTTCGCGCGCGAGTTCTCCCAGCCAGGGCTGTGTCTGCAAGATGCCGCCATGCGCCGGACCAGTCGTGACGACGACGGCGTCGAACGTCCGTTCCAATCTTTCGCGGGCGTGCCGCGGCTGCAGGGTGACACGGATCGTTTCACCCTCGACCTTGGCGTCGGCAACGGATGCCGCAAGTACTTCCAGCCGGCCGGCTTCGATTGCCGAATCGAGCACAGCCTCCACCTGCGGGGCGATGCGGAAACGATGAACATCCCAATATGGTCTGAGATGTCGGACGATGCGCCGCCGCTCGGCGACAGGCAGAGCACGCCAGAGATCGTGACCCTGGGAGCGCACCTGATCGATGACAGCATGCCAGCTCAAGCCCTGCTCAGCCGCCTGGCGAATGGTCAGCCGGATCCTGCGCAACAACGCGACTGCAGAGTATCCCGGATCGGCGATGAAATCGCCGAAGGGCTCCTGCGGAGCCGCAGCATGGCCGCGAGAGCGCAGGCCGCGGCGGGAAATCGCGACGACAGGACCTTCATGGCCGTTGCGTGCAAGCGAGGCGATCACATCTGCCGCCGTCAGACCGTTGCCAATAACGAGAACCCTGTCCTTCGGCCGCACGATCTCCAGAGAGCCGGGTTTCGTGGTATCGGCGACGAAACGAGGATGGCTTGAAAGAATAGCAGCGAGCCTGCCCGGTGCAACCGGGGGTGGATGGCTGGTGGCGATGGCAACGATATCGGCTTGCGTCCGACCACCCTTGGCGTCGAGGATCACCCAGCCATCACCCTTGCGGCGGATGGCCGTCACCAGGGCACGGCGATGCGTGATGGCACCCGACTTCAGGAAGGGTTGCAGAAGCGAGCCGACATAATCGCCAAAGACACGCCGGCGCGGGAACAGCTGGCCATTCTCGCGCGCGGCCTCGGGATCGTCGCGCACGGCATTGTTCATCTCGATCCAGCGCTGGAACTCTTCCACATCGTCCGGCTGCAGGCTCATCTTGGCGGCCGGAACATTGATGCGGTGCGCCGGATCGACAGTGTCATAGGCAAGACCGCGGCCCAGCATGGGGCGCGGCTCGAAGACCACAATCTCGGGCACATCGTTGCCGGCAAGCTTCAACAGATGATAGGCGACACCCGCTCCTGAAACACCGCCGCCGATAATGGCGACAAGCGGCCGCCGGGATTTCTGTTCGGTCGAAAGTTCTGTCTGAAACTGCATCTCAGCCGGCATCATTTCAATGGATACCAAAGCATATGTGGAGCACGACGGCCACGCAATGCTTCGGTCCCATTGTCTATAATTTTTATGCAGAAATCTGCGGCAATGCGATCATCCGGAAATCGTGGTTGCGAATTCCGGCGTGCCCCGGATGGTGTTGCTGACCGTGCAGATTTCGTCTTCGGCCATATGGGCGATCTTGCGACGCGTTTCCTCGTCAATATCGCCCTTGATGGAGAAAGCGATGTTGAATTTCGCAACGCGGGACAGCCCTTCCACAGCCTTCTCGCCGGTCACATCAGCGGTGATCTCCGTGACCTTGTCAAGGATGCCGAGCTGGCTTGCCGCCATGCGGGCGCTGAGCACGAGACAGGCCGAAAGCGAGGAATAGAGCAGATCGAGCGGATTGAAGCCCGGCTGCGACGGACTGGTGACGATATCGATCTCGCCGCCGGTAACCGAGGTGACATGCGGGAAACCGAGACGGCCGAGAACAGCCTTTGCACCGGTGGGACGGGGACGAGCCTTGAGATCGGCCATTTTGAAATCCTCTATCGAATATAGCTTTCAGATAGTGGTTCCGGTCCAGAGCCGCAATGCGATGATTTGATTTTCACTCAGCGCTGCCGAACGGAACTTTTCTACTTCTCAGCAGTTTTTTTCCAAAGCAACCTCATGAAGAGGCACGGTTTCTCCATGCCCAATGCTCGCCACATCGACCGCAAGCACAAAACTATGGATGCTCGCGACCGGCTGATCGTTGCGCTCTACGCCCAACTCAAGGCCGAGCGGGAAACACGCGAGATGTTGGAATGGGCAATCCGCAACGGTGCAGTATCCAAGGAAGTACTGGAGGCGATTGCCGGCGATCCGGTTCAGGTCGTGACCAGCGAGGATATCGCATCGCTCGAAAAGATCATCGCGCTTGACGAGCGGCGTAGCCGCCCGTCCCGGCAATGAATGACCCGAACGGTTGACAAGGAGGAAAGCATATGGCCGACATCACCTATCAGATCGTTCCCCACGACAATGGTTGGGCTTACAAGCTCGGCGACACATTGTCCGAACCCTACGCTACCGCTGAACAGGCAATGGATCGCGCGAGAAACGCCGCTGCTCGCCAGAAGATCGGCAACGGCGATGCGCTGCTCGCCTATCCAGCGCCAGATGGAAACGGCTGGAAATTCCAGCCGCTTGAAACCGACAAAGGCAACGGCAGGCTCTGAACGGAGGGGGCGATGGCAGCACGCGCAAGCTGGAAGGGCCATCTGAAGGTCGGCGATCTTGCTTGCGCCGTCGGCCTTTATACGGCCGTCTCCTCTTCAGATCGCGTCTCCTTCAACATCATCAACCGCAGGACCGGCCACCGCGTCGAGCGGCAGTTCGTCGACAGCGAAACCGGCAAGCCGGTGGAGCGGGACAACCAGGTCAAAGGCTACCGAATGGAGAGCGGCGACTACATTCTCATCGAAGGCGATGAGATTGCCGAGATCATGCCCGAAAGCGACAAAGTGCTGAATGTGCAGGGCTTCATTCCCTGCGATGGGATCGACAAACTCTATTTCGACCGCCCCTACCATCTTGCGCCGGTCGACGCGCACGATGCGGAAGCGCTGGCGCTGATTGCGAGGGTCATGCTTGACGGCAAAATGGCAGCCCTTGCCGAAGCCGTGCTCTTCCGCCGCAACCGCACGCTGCTCATCCGCGTACAGGACGACCACGTCATCGCGACCATGCTGAACTTTGACTATGAGGTGCGCTCGGCAAGCTCCGTCTTCAAGGACATTCCCGATATCAAGTTCGACAAGGAGATGCTGGAGCTTGCGGGGCACATCATTGCCACCAAGCAGGGCAGCTTCGACCCGAGCCAATATCACGACCGCTACGAGGCAGCACTCGTCGAGCTGGTAAAAGCCAAGATCGAAGGCCGTGCGCCGCCGAAACGCAAGCGCGAGCCCGAGCGCAAGGTGGTCGATCTCATGGAGGCATTGCGCCAAAGTGCGAAAATGGGCGGCAAGACGCCAACGAAGAAGCCCGCCGCCCGCAAGACCGCCGATAGAAGCAGCAGGAAGGCAAGCTGATCATGGCGCTCGAAACCTATCAGGCCAAACGGGATTTCAAGATCACGCCAGAGCCGCGCGGCAAACAAGGCCAGGCGAAGGGCAACAGCTTCGTAATCCAGAAGCATGACGCCACACGGCTGCATTACGACTTTCGGCTCGAGATGGACGGCGTGCTGAAAAGCTGGGCCGTTACCAAAGGGCCGAGCCTCAATCCCGAAGACAAGCGCCTGGCCGTTCATGTCGAAGACCATCCGCTCTCCTACGGCGATTTCGAGGGCATCATTCCGAAGGGCCAGTATGGCGGCGGTACCGTGATCGTCTGGGACCGCGGCACCTGGACACCGCTTGGCGACGCGCACAAGGCCTATCGCAAGGGCCACATGGAATTCGAGCTCGACGGTGAGAAGCTGAAGGGGCGCTGGCACCTGGTGCGCATGCATGGAAAACCCGGCGAGAAACGTGAGAACTGGCTGCTCATTAAAGGCGACGATGAAGAAGCCCGGCATGAGGGCGGACCCGATATCCTTGAAGAGCGTCCCGAATCCGCCAAAACCGGCCGGCAACTCGAAGAGGTGGCCGAAAATCCAGACGCAACCTGGCACTCCAGACCGGAGGGCGGCAAGGCTGTTGCCGCAAAAGCGAGGGCGCCGGCCAGAAAGGCCAAGCCTGCTGTCGCGCAGAAGCGGGATTGGCCGAAGGGAGCGAAAAAGACTGTCATGCCCGGCTTTACCGAGCCGGAGCTTGCCAAACTCAAACCGAAGCCGCCGACCGACGAGGGTTGGATTCATGAGATCAAGTTCGATGGCTACCGGCTGCAGGTTAAGATCGAGCACGGACGTGTGACGATGCTGACACGCAGCGGGCTGGACTGGACGGAAAAATTCGGCAGGGACATTGTCGATGCCTTTGGCTCCGCTGCGGTGGAAACGGCTGTTCTCGACGGCGAACTCGTGGTCGAGCGTGATACCGGCGCATCGGATTTCTCCGCCCTGCAGCACGACCTCAGCGAAGGCCGTTATGATCGCTTCGTCTTTTATGCTTTCGATCTGCTTTATCTCGATGGCTACAGCCTGCTGAACGTAAGCCTCCTCGAACGCAAACATTTGCTCGAAAGCCTGCTGCCTGATGATAGCGGCAAACTGCGCTACAGTGCGCATTTCAACGAGGATGGCGGGCTGGTGCTGAATCACGCCTGCCGGCTCAGCCTCGAAGGTGTCGTATCCAAGCAGCGCGACAGCAAATATGTCTCCGGTCGCAACGGCGAATGGATCAAATCGAAATGCTCACAACGGCAGGAATTCGTCATCGGCGGCTACGTGCCCTCGACCGCGATGAAAAATGCCATCGGCTCGCTCGCCATGGGCTTTTACGAGGACGGCGCACTGAAACATGTCGGCCGCGTCGGCACCGGCTATACGGTCGCGACGGCACAGATGCTTTACGAGCGGCTGTCGGCCATGGAGATGAAACAGAATTCCTTCGACGACAAACTGACCGCGGAGGAGCGGCGCGGCCTGCACTACGTCAAGCCGCAGCTTGTTGCCGAAGTGGAGTTCCGCGCGTGGTCGGCCGATGGTAACCTGCGCCACGCAGCCTTCCGGGGATTGCGGGAGGACAAGCCGGCAAAGGATGTTGTGCGCGAGATGGAAAAGACGACCGCAAAAAACCTGCCAACATCGGCAGTGCAGCTCACCCATCCCGACCGTATCTATTGGCCTGATGAGGGTGTCACCAAGGAGGGCCTTGCCAATTATTATGCGCAGGTCTGGCGTTTCATGGCGCCCTATGTCGTCAATCGGCCGCTGGCGCTCCTGCGTCTGCCCGATGGGATTTCCGGCCATCAGCGCTTTTTCCAGAAACATGCCTGGAAGGGCATGAATGACCATATCGAGCAGATTACCGACCCCAAGGACAAGGGTGGCGAGAAGCTGCTGCGTATTGGCGATTACGATGGCGTCGTGGCACTGGTGCAATCGGCAGTGCTGGAAATCCATCCGTGGGGCACGACGACGGACAACTGGGAAAAGCCGGACATGATCACCATGGATCTCGACCCCGGCGAGGACGTGCCATGGGAAAATGTGATAGCAGCCGCTTACGAACTAAAGGATCGCATCGAAGGCGAAGGCCTTGCAGCTTTCGTCAAGACTTCCGGCGGCAAGGGCCTGCATGTCGTGGCGCCGCTTGAGCCGAAGGCCAGCTGGGTGGACGTGAAGGGCTTTGCCAAATGGCTGGCGGACAGCATGTCGAAAGATGATCCCGACCACTACCTTGCGACCGCAACGAAGGCGAAGCGCAGCGGCAAGATCTTCATCGACTATCTCCGGAACGGCCGCGGCAACACCGCCGTTGCCGCCTATTCCACGCGTGCCCGGCCGGGTGCCGCCGTCTCCATGCCGCTGGAGTGGAGTGAGCTGACCACCGAAATGGGCCCCGCCTATTTTACCGTCGACAATGCGCCGGCGCGGCTCGATGCGCTTAACAAGGATCCCTGGGACGGGTTCTTTGCGGCTGCCAAGCCATTGCAGAAGCGAAAAAGATAGGCGCGAGCCTATGCACAGACCGACAGCCCTCCCCTTCCGGGGAACGGAATCCGAGAAGCCCTATCGCGACTTTCCGCGATCGCCCTCAGCGGCGAGGCTCTTCTTCAACGCATCCATGATGTTGATGACATTGCCCGTCGATTTCACCGGGGCCGGCTTGCGAGCTGGGGCTGCCTTCTTGAGGCTCTTTTCTTTACCGCGGATCAACGCCTTCAGCCGCTTCTGAACCGGATCCTGCACCATCGAAGGGCTCCATTCCTTCGTCTCTTCCTTGACCAGCTTCTTCATCAAGGTCAGCAACTCGCTGTCGACCTTCGCCTTCATATCGAGGTCGGCGGCCGGTTCGCGCACCTCGTCGCCATAACGCAATGTCCAGAGAACGATGCCCTTGTCCTGCGGCTCCAGCAGCACGGCCCGTTCGCGTCGGTAGAGCACCAGCCGCGCAATGCCGACCACATCATTGGCCCGCATCGCCTCGCGGATCACGCAGAAGGCTTCCATGCCGACCTTGTCTTCCGGCGCCAGGAAATGCGGCTTGTCATACCAGATCCAATCGATCGATCCACGCGGTACGAAACTGTCGATATCGATGGTGCGGGTGCTTTCCAGCCCTACCTCCTCGATCTCCTCGTCTTCGAGCAGGACGTAGCCGTCCTCGCCGCGCGGATAGCCCTTCACCTGATCTTTCTCAGAAACGGGCTTATGCGTGACGCTATCGACATAGCGGCTTTCGACGCGATTTTTCGTTGCGCGGTTCAACACATGAAACCGCACCTTGCTCGACTCCGTCGTCGCCGGCGTCAGTGAAACGGACGCTGTGACAAGCGAGAGCTTGAGGTAGCCTTTCCAGAAAGTTTGACGGGCCATGCGCCATAAACGGAAATTGTCCCGAGAGGTTCCGCCCGGGAGGGCTTTGGACGCGAAAAATTCCCTCCGCCGGCGAAGTTTCGACGTGACAGCCAAGGGTTCACGGCCGCAATCACATATTCGTTTCGACAATTTCCTGACACGATTTTCGTACCAATGGTTCGATGTCGTTATGAGCAGGCAAGCACATGCATAAAGAAGATGTCTCCCGAGCCAAGAAAGTCGCTTTCGTCCTCACGCTGTTCTTTGGTGTGATGATATCCTACGCGAAGTTTGCCGGACTTTTTCCGCCGCCTAATTTCAGCGACGAAAGCAAGTATGGCCCGGCGGGCTGGTTCTCAAGCTTCGACCTCGGACCGCCACCATTCTTTCACCCAAAGGATTTCCGTCCGATTGAAGAACCGCGCGACATTTCCGTTTGAGTGATGTGGTGCGGACTGTTGCAGTCCGCTCCCTCCAGCATGTTTACACGTTCTCCGCCGCCGCAACATGTTGCGATCTTCACTGCCTATGACGTGACGGGCGGGCCCCCGCTTTATCAATCAGCTTTGCAAAACGCGCCCGCCATATAGACCATATTCCTGGTCGCGAACTTAGGCGCCATTCTTAGGAGTTTTTGGCGAATTTGGTACTTCAGCCACCCCTTCGCCCGTCCGGCTAGGTACTGTTCGTATTGAATGTCATGAGCGAAAACCATTAGCCGTTCGACCTTTAGACCACACGTCTTCAGCAAGTTTTCGAAGGAGCCTGGCGTATAAAAGTTGATGTGACCGTAGGGGCCGGACTCGCGGATGGATTTCGGAAGATCGTTCGTCAGTTCGAGCGGAACTTCGACGTAGAGATTTCGGCTGACACGTTTGGCCTCCCGCAGAAACATTCGTTCATGCTCGACATGTTCAAGGACATGGATGGCAAGCCCGAGATCGAATGCCTTGTCAGGATGTGGGATTGAATAACCGTCGAATTGGTCCGCTGCCGCCAGGCTTTTAATTTGGCGTGCGCGTATGGCCTCGATGCCTGATCGAGATAGCTCTACTGCAGCGAAACGATTGGCAAAGCCGTTGCCGGCAAGTTCCGAAAGGACCGCCCCTTCTCCGGCGCCAATGTCGATTACCGACTGAAAGCTGTGATCCGCTGCAACTTTCTTAATGTGTCCCACAGACTGCTTTGCTGCGATCGCGCGTTTCTGAACGACTTCGCCATCAGCGTAGTAGTCTGAATACATTTCAACAATTTCGGCGCTACTGATCATCCCCGTTCCTCCCTAGGCGATTATGCGTATCAGCCACATATAAGCAAGTTAGAATCATCTAACTACACACAAAAGTTGTGCTTACTAGCGTGCGGGGACGTCTACACTTCTTGATTCTGGCCAGCAAAAGCGAGGCGTTCGAGCCTCATATTCCCGCTGGCGCCGGACGTTGAAGCTAATCTCGGCGAGTGTCCCGGGGGCTATGTCTACGACAGGCGACCCGATCCCGAGACCGATCATCTTTTTGCAGACATTCGGTTTTCTCCAAGGAAGGACGCTGGCGGCTGCTCAAGCAACCCCCACGGCGAGACCGAGACCAAACAGGATGCTAGGTGCCCCCAAGACGGACAGGCAAGGCGCATATTCTACGTGTAGCGGTGGCTTAAAGTGGGCGAGGCTATTGTCGACGAGGAGATGCGTCGAAGAATGCCTCGGGCGAAAGGTGGCCGCGGTACATCCAATGAAAAATGAAGGTGGACAGAAAGGTGGACTGGCTTGGCGCGCGTCTATCCAAGCAACCGAAAACAAAAAATAGTTTGAAATGCGATGGTGCCCAGGACCGGAATCGAACCAGTGACACGCGGATTTTCAATCCGCTGCTCTACCAACTGAGCTACCTGGGCTAACCACGCTTCTCGAAAAACATTCCGGCTTGGAATGTCAGGGCCTTGGTTCGCCCCGGAAGCGAGCGGGGTTATAGCATCTTGTTCGCCCATGGCAAGCATCAAATGATAGTTTTTTGACGGTCCAGCAGATTTTGGCAATTTGCGAGAAAAAATAAGGGCTTCGCGGTGGAAAACCTAGTTTTCCTCGTCGGGGTAGTCCGCCTTGGTCTCGTCGTCGGCCACGGGAATGGCGTAGGAACCCGTCAGCCAGCGCGACAGGTCCACCTCGCGGCAGCGGTTGGAACAGAAGGGATAGTGCTCGCGGTTCGACGGTTTGCCGCATTCCGGGCAGGGACGCGTCTTGCGCAGGGGCTCGACCTTGCCTCCGGTCTTCATTTCATCGGACATATTTTCCTCCTACAGCATGGGTCCGAAAATCGTTGCGATTTTCAGAAAGCCTGATGCGTAGATTCAAAACGCTAAAGCGTCCCCTGTGCGTCCGAAAGGACGCACGGCGCTCTAGCTGAAGATCAACCCTCGGGCCAACGGCTGTGGACATCGAAGCCCTCGCCGGTCAGAAGCAGGATGGTTTCATAAAGCGGCAGTCCCACGACATTGGTGTAGGAACCCACCATTTTCTGCACGAAGGTGCCCGCGAGCCCCTGGATGCCGTAGGCACCCGCCTTACCGCGCCATTGGCCTGACGCAATGTAGTTTTCGATCTCGAAACTCGACAGGCGCTTGAAGCGCACCTTGGTCTCGACGATCTTCTGGCGCACCTTGCGATCGGGTGTGATGAGGCAGATGCCCGTATAAACCACATGGTTGCGGCCGGAGAGCAGATGCAGCGAGTTTGAGGCTTCGTCGGCAAACTCTGCCTTGCCGAGGATGCGACGGCCGACGGCGACCACGGTATCGGCGGACAGGATATAGCTGCCCTTCCAGGTGATGTCACCCTTGATGGCGGCAAGTGCCGCTTCTGCCTTTTCGCCCGATAGGCGACGGGCCAGAGAGCGCGGATGCTCCGACTTCTTCGGCGCCTCGTCGATATCCATCGGCATCAGGCGCGAGGGCTCGATGCCGGCCTGATTGAGCAGGTCGACGCGGCGGGGCGAGCCCGAGGCCAGAATGAGCTTGTATTTCAGCGCCATGGAACCTCGACCATCGGCAGGCGGGAGCGAAAGCTCCGGGGAGCTTCGCAGACCAAGCTTACTTGAAGCGGTAGGTGATGCGGCCCTTCGTCAGGTCGTAGGGCGTCATTTCGACCAGAACCTTGTCGCCGGCGAGAACGCGGATGCGGTTCTTGCGCATGCGGCCGGCGGTGTGGGCAATGATCTCATGCTCGTTTTCGAGCTTCACGCGGAACGTCGCATTCGGCAGAAGTTCGGTCACGATGCCCGGGAATTCGAGGACTTCTTCTTTCGGCATATAAGGGTTTTCTTCCTGTGTGTTGGGTAAAAAGGCGCAAGGCGCCTGAAAATTTGCGCGGAAACTACACAATCAACGGGGATTTGTGAACCTCGTAGATCGGGCTTTCTGACTTTTGTTTCACGCCGATTGCGCGGCGATGCCATTTCTCTTGAGTAGCCGGCTTTCGATGAGGCCGGCGAGGTGATCGCGAACCTCGCGGTAACCGTCCAATATCTGCTCACGCGTGCCGGTCGCGACCGTCGGATCCATAGTCGGCCAGTAGACCACGTCGACAGCGCTGGAGCGGGTCAGCTCGAGGGCTGCGTGATGGGCCGGCGGCGAGAGCGTGATGATGAGGTCGAAATAATCGTCCTCAAGCTCCTCCAGCGTCTGCGGCTGCCGACGGCCGAGCGACAGGCCGATTTCCTCCAGCACGACATCGACGAAGGGATCGCGTTCGCCGGCGCGAACACCGGCAGATCGTATATAGGTATTGGCCGGCAGAATGCTACGGGCGATCGCTTCGGCCATCGGCGAACGGATAGCGTTCATGCCGCACATGAAGAGGATGGCGCCCGGCCGCTTTCCACCCTCGGTTTCAACATGCGGCTCCATCGCCGTCATCCACGCCAGTAGAGCACGCAGACCAGCGTGAAGAGGCGCCGAGCGGTGTCGAAATCGACGTCGATCTTGCCGGAGAGACGATCCTTCAGCGTCTGCGAACCCTCGTTGTGAATGCCGCGCCGGCCCATGTCGATCGCCTCGATACGGCTTGGAGACGCCGAACGGATAGCCTCATAATAGCTTTCGCAGATCATGAAGTAGTCCTTCACGATCCGCCGGAAGGGCGTCAGGGAGAGGATATGGGTTGCGACATCCTCACCCTTTTCCGTGGTGATCGCAAAGACCAGTTTGGAATCGACCAGCGAAATGTTCAGCCGGTAAGGCCCGCCGGCATGGCCTGACGGCGCAAACGAGTTCTCCTCGATCAGATCGAAGATCGCGACTGCCCGCTCATGCTCGACATCGGGCGTCGAACGGCCGATCGTATCGTCAAGGACAACGTCGCAGAGCCGGAAGTCGTCCTTCGCCATTCCCTCACCTTTCGAGGTTGAGGCGGATCGCGACCGATCGCGCATGGGCATCGAGGCCTTCGGAAACGGCGAGCGCAATCGCCGCCGGGCCGAGGTCGCGAAGCTGCTGGGGACCAAGGCGCAAGATCGAGGTGCGCTTGACGAAATCGAGAACCGAAAGGCCGGAGGAGAAGCGGGCCGAACGCGCCGTCGGCAGCACGTGGTTGGAGCCGCCGACATAATCGCCGATCACTTCGGGCGTATGGGCGCCGATGAAGATCGCGCCCGCATTGCGGATCTTCTCCACAAAGGCATCAGGATTGGCGACGGCGAGTTCCAGATGTTCCGCGGCGATGCGGTTTGCGAGCGGGATGGCATCCTTGAGGTCGGAGACAAGGATGATCGCGCCGAAATCGCGCCAGCTGGCAGCGGCAGTTTCCGCGCGGTTCAGCGTCTTCAGCTGCCGTTCGACGGCTGCTTCAACCGCCTTGCCGAATTCCTCGTCGTTCGTGATCAGGATCGCCTGAGAGCTCTCGTCATGCTCGGCCTGTGCGAGCAGATCGGCGGCGACCCAATCGGGATTGTTATCCTTGTCGGCGATGACGAGCACTTCCGAGGGGCCGGCGATCATATCGATGCCGACAGTGCCGAAGACATGGCGCTTGGCGGCGGCCACATAGGCATTGCCGGGGCCGGTGATCTTGGCGACCGGGGCGATCGTCTCCGTGCCGTAGGCAAGGGCAGCAATCGCCTGCGCGCCGCCGACGCGGTAGATCTCACTGACGCCTGCAAGCTTGGCTGCAGCCAGCACCGCCGGATTGACCGAACCGCCCGTGGCTGGCACCGCGATAACGATGCGATCGACCCCTGCGACCTTCGCCGGTACGGCGTTCATCAGCACCGAGCTCGGATAGCTCGCCGTGCCACCCGGCACGTAGAGGCCAACGGCTTCGATCGCCGTCCAGCGCGAACCGAGGCCGACCCCCATATTGTCTTCGTAGATATCGTCCTTGGGAAGCTGACGACGATGGTGGGATTCGATGCGGAGAGCCGCGACCTTCAAGGCGCCGAGCACTTCCGAGGGGACGACCTCGACGGCGTTCTCGATTTCTTCCTCGGTGACGCGCATCGGTACCGTCGCGTAATCGATGCTGTCGAACCTCTTCGAATATTCGGCGAGAGCGACATCACCACGGGCGCGCACATCATCGATGATGCCGCGCACCACGGCGTTGACGTCTTCGGAGACCTCGCGCTTGGTGGTCAGAAAGGCCGCGAAGCGCTGTTCGAAACCGTGGGATGTCTGATTAAGCCAGATTGCCAAGGCCGGAATTCCTTCTTGCTCGAACTGTTGGGCTCAGGTGCCGGGATGACGCGGCTTGGAACCCGTTTCCCAGGCGCCGCCGACATCGGCAAGCTGCATTTCAATGCATTCGACATCGAGAATGATGGAGGCCGCGCCGGACAGCGAGAGCTCGAGCGTGCCTTCCGGCCCTTCGCCCTTCTGCTCGAATTGCAGGGCAAGCAGCGACAGCACGTCATCGCGGCGGGCGCGGTCGATGCCGATCGAGCGGACGGATAGCACGCGCTTGAATACGAGGGCCGCACGACGGCGCTCAAAACCTTTGCGTTTTCGGGCCGCTTCTTCCCAGACGAACCGGTTGGCGGCAATTGCGAACTGCTTGTCGCGCGGCGACCAGTCTATATCGGCTACCTTGAAGACACTGTCCTGCACATGTGCGGAAATGACCACCAGGTCCTCGGCATCGAGCGCAACAAGTTTCAGGTCGGTCATCCAGCCTCTATCCCGTATCTTTCGGCCGCAGGTGCGGCGATCTGTCAGACAACGGAAATAAGGCGCGGCGGCCAAATACGCAACCGGGATAAAGGGCGCATGTGCGCCCTTTTCTTACTCGCTGACGCGTTCGACGATGGCGCCGCAGCGGGTCAGCTTTTCTTCCAGCCGCTCGAAGCCGCGATCGAGGTGATAGACGCGGGACACCGTGGTTTCGCCTTCGGCGGCAAGGCCGGCGATGACGAGGGAGACGGAAGCGCGAAGATCGGTCGCCATGACGGGGGCGCCCTTCAGCCGCTGGACACCTTCGATCTTGGCCGTCTGGCCGGAGAGCGAGATCTTCGCGCCAAGGCGGGCGAGTTCCTGCACATGCATGAAACGGTTTTCGAAGATGGTCTCCGTGACATGCGAGACACCGGAAGAGCGGGTCATCAGCGCCATGAACTGCGCCTGCAGGTCGGTCGGGAAGCCCGGGAAGGGATCGGTGACGATATCGACCGGCTGGATGCCGGCGCCGTTGCGCTTGATGCGCATGCCATTGTTCGTCGACGAAATCTCCGCTCCGGCGCGGCGAAGCGTTTCGAGAGCCGTTTCCAAGAGGCCAACATCGGTATTTTCAAGCACGACGTCGCCGCCGGCCATGGCGACTGCCATGGCGTAGGTGCCTGTCTCGATGCGGTCAGGCAGGACACGATGGCGGGCACCCGAGAGCGAGGTGACGCCTTCGATCGTAATGGTCGAGGTGCCGGCGCCGGAAACCTTGGCGCCCATGGCGTTCAGGCAGTTGGCAAGGTCGACGACCTCAGGCTCGCGTGCGGCATTGCCGATCACGGTCGTACCGCGGGCAAGTGTTGCCGCCATCATCAGCACATGCGTTGCGCCAACGGACACCTTGGGGAAGGTGTAATGCGTGCCGATGAGACCGCCCTGCGGCGCCTTGGCATTGATATAGCCGCCATCGATTTCCATCGTCGCGCCGAGCGCGGTCAGACCGTCGATGAAGAGATCGACCGGACGCGTGCCGATGGCGCAGCCGCCCGGCAGGGAAACACGGCAATGGCCTTCGCGGGCGAGAAGCGGACCGATGACCCAGAAGGAGGCGCGCATCTTCGAGACCAACTCATAGGGCGCGGTGGTATCAACGATGGTGCGGCAGGTAAAATGGATCGTGCGGGCGTAGGAATCTTCCTGGCGCTCGCGGCGGCCGTTGACGGCCACATCGACGCCGTGATTGCCAAGGATGCGCATCAGCAACTCGACATCGGCAAGATGCGGTACGTTTTCCAGCGTCAGCGTATCGCTCGTCAAAAGCGAGGCGATCATCAGCGGCAGCGCGGCATTCTTGGCGCCGGAGATCGGAATGATGCCATTGAGCTCATTACCGCCGACAATTCTGATACGATCCATGTGCACTTACGGGCGAGGCCCGCCTTTCCTCAAAAAGTTTTTGCCTGTGGGGGCAGGGCAAGAAGTCGGGGTCTTTAGAGCAAATCCCCGTACGCTTCAATTCGTCGCGGACCGAACATTACGATTCGTCCATTTTTGCGGCAGCAGTCTTTGCCGCGGGCAAGCCATCCGTCTCGTCCGCCTGGCCGGAGCGGCGAGCACGTACCTGCTGTTTGCGTCTGGAAAGATTTTCTCTCAGCTTTTCGGCAGCCCGCTCGCGCCGCAATGCCGCCTGGGCTTCCATGGCCGCTTTCCGGCTCTGCCGGGCCTTTTCAGTCTCTTCGTTCATGTCCCAGAAGTAACCGAATTCGCGCCATTCCAAAAGTGCTCCGCACGTTATTCCCAGAGAAGTTGGAATTTGCGGCTTGCACTCCTGCCGAACCTGTGGCAATAGCCGCCCCGTTCACGCGAGTTGAGCGTTTTCGCTTCACGCGTCTGGTCCTGCTGCCGTAGCTCAGTGGTAGAGCACACCCTTGGTAAGGGTGAGGTCGGTGGTTCAATCCCACTCGGCAGCACCAGTTTTCTCTAAGAGAATCAATCGGATACAGCGCAGATACTCGTGCGCCGGCTGCTTAAACCAGCATGAAAGCGCGGAACAGAACGCGAATTGCGCAGAAAATCCGTGCAAAATCCGTGCAGCATGTTCTCTTGTCGTTCCAAACGACTCGATGGAGAACCTGATGAATCGCTATATGATCTATCTGCCGGACGACAACACGTGGATGGAAGCGGTGGTAGCACTCCAGTCTCACGGCAAACCTCAATCGGACAGCTTGTATTTAGTCACCCTGGCGAGTGATAGCGGCATGTCGGAAATTGAGGCAGCACTTAAGGCGACCGGAAAGCACTTCGTTTTGACTAAGATCGAAGACAATTTTCTCTCCTACCACGTGACCGGCCAGACGCTGTCGGCAGTCCGCGCTCTCCGGTAGAACGCGGACCCCGTCGTCAGCGAAAAGTGCAGAGAGTTTTTTCGTTGGGAGCGACGATGATGCGTTCGCCGATCAAGCCCGTCACGATCGAGCGCATTGAGAGCGCTCTTGATCTGCTTGCTGAGTTCATCGTTCGGAAAGGCCGCGAGGGGTGGAAATGGGTGCCTGTCTACAAGAAGCTCGACGAAGAGCTCACGCGGCTCAAAACACTGGAAGACGATAGGCGCGCAATTCGCGAGCGCGCTCAACGTTCGAAAGAAAGACGAAAACTAGCTAAACCGGCCAGCACCACATGACCTCAAGGGACCAGTCAGATAAGCCGATTACTGCGAAGCGTATCGAACATGCTCTCGATCGCTTGGCAGAGGTGACGGTGCGCCTTGGTGCAGAAGGATACAAATGCATACCCATCTATGAACGGCTCGAGCGAGAACTTGCAGACCATCGAGCGCGCGAACAGAAGATGCTGGAGATACGCGAGCGCGCTAGGAAATCAAAGGCGGCCCGAACAAAGAAGGGGGGAAAGCCTATGAACGATTCTTATCTGGATTCAGCTCGAAAACAAATCGATGAGTGGATCAGCTTCCATGAGGCTGAGATCGACGCAATCGAGGCCGGTCGCCTGAGGCACCAGAGCAAAACTGGCGATGAGCCGTGGCGCGACACGACCGACCAAATATTGAATCATCATAAACGATCGAAAGAGATGCATGAGCGACACCGCAAGCTCTTAGATGAGTTGTAGTAGACGAGTAGGGACACCATGGTCACATCCGACACCGCCACCCGCCTCGAAGATGCCGCTGATCGGATCGGCGACATTTCCAGGGCCGACGTGCAGATATTGCTCCGCCGCGCCGCGTTGCTCTTACGCAACTCCGGATCGATCGCCTTCGACGACGAGATAGAAGAGGCTCTTCGGGATCTGTCTGACGAGTTCGGCAAGACGCGCAATGATACCGTTCGCATCATCGTCCGGGAGTGGATGGAAAAGAACACCTATCTGCCGGTGCATATGCTCGACGAAGATGGCGATGTTGATGGGAAAGCCTGATTGAACGAAGACAATATGTGGCTCTGGATCGGCCTATGTCTGGTGGGCAGCTTTTGCGCCTACACTTGGTACTGGTACGTTAGATCCATCATCTTCTACCGCAGGAACGGTTTCGATTTCAGCAAAGATTTCGGGCCTGACTATTTTTCGCGAGACGAAGGTCACCGGTTCTTCTCGTCGCCGAAAGCGAAGTTCTACTTCGGCATGCCTTTCGTGCTGGCCGTAACCTCCCTGCTGTCGATCCTGACGCTCTCAATGCTGTTGGGGATCGTCAAGCGATGCATTGAATGCGGAGGCGACGGGTTTCCTATTTAGGCCAATAATGCGCCGTGTTGCCTTTGCAATGTCGATGGGGAGACGTGATTGAGCGACAATGTTGTGCTTTGGATTCTCGCGTGCTTCGTGGGCGGATTTTGCGCCTATAGCTGGTATTGGTATATCCGGTCGTTCATATTCTATTTCAGAAATGGATTTGATTTCCGCGAAGATTTCGGCCCCAAGCTCCAGCGATCTGACTTTCCAGATCATGATGAGGACTGGGCAACGCCGAGACAGAAGTTCCTCATCGCCTGGCCTGTTTGGGTGGCAACGACGTCGTTCATCCTGCTCGGCATCGTGTTCGCCTTGATCGGCGTTCTCAAGCCTTGCGTCGATTGCGGATAATAGCGGCAGATGAAAGACGCCACCAAGAAAGCTCAGTGCCCCGGGATCTCCGCGTCCATGGCGGGTTGAACTGGCCTAGGGTGGACCGCACAGCCGACTTTAGTGGGGTCAGGGTCAGATCCCCGACTGCACGGCCCACGTATGAACCCGGGCGGCCGAGCAAAGTTCCGGCAATGTGCTCGGTTGGAGGAATCATCGTCTCCAAGATGTGAAGCTTCGCAGAAAGTGCCCCGATTCAGCACAAGCCATCGATGGCAGGTAAAACCTGGCCTGGGAGGGCAAGCAGGATAACACCGGCTATGATGGGGAAGAGAATGTGGGCCGTATTCAGGTCGATCAAACCACATCGGGCAAGGAAAACCAGTGGCGCTGGAACGGCGGCTTTGCTTCTTGGTGCGACAGTGGATCCTGCCGCAACAAGGGTGGGAGGCGACGGCGAGAGAGCATCGCGGCTGACCGAGGGGCATTGCGACAGGCTAAGAGAGCTTCACGGACGCGGTCGAGCTCTTCGCGTGGTACCTGCGCGTCGCGAAGGTCCTTCACCGCGGCGTCGGTCCGGGCTCTATCCTCCGCCGATCGAGCAGTACGCCATTCCAGTTCCTGTTGAGTGACCATCTTGTCAGCCAGGATATTGACGGACGCCTTCAGATCGCTGGTTGCCTCTCGGATCGGTAGGTATGCCAGACCGCCGAGCATTGCCGCGAATGTCAATGCCACACCAAGGGCCTGCCATTGCGGCTTGTTGCGCTCCGCAAGGTTCGTAGACAACGCCGCGATCGATGCACGCGTTTCGTTCGCAAGAGAGGTGACGGCAGTGTCGATGTTCTTGAAGCCGGATCGGACCTCGGTCTCGAGATCCGTTTGCCGGCGCCCGAGATTAGTGACCCTCTCGCCGAGCTGGGCGGTGATGGCATCGGTATAGACCCGATGGGCGTCATTGTTGTTGCTCATGTCGTCTGACATCCTTTTCGTTGCCCTGCCCTTTCAATGCGAATGCTATGCTCATGCGAAAAAGCCGTCCAAATGAATGGGCGGCGGGGTGATTGACGACCGGAGACCGGGATTGTACTCGACCCGCGCCACGCTCACCCTGACGAGGTGGCAAACGGGGAGGCCCGATCAACACGAGGGATCGGGCCTCTGCCTATCATATTAAAACCTGGGCGCGGGCACTTGAACGCCTATGATCGGACCAAATGCTAATGCTGCGTCGCATTTAACTTTTTAAATTGCCGGCCTGGACACGCGTACTAAAATAATCCCCGCGATAACAAATGGAGGGAATATATGAGCCAGGAGAAAAGCGACATCCACCTATCCATTTGGGACATACCGGTTTATGTCAGAATTGGTCGCGGGATGACCGAGACAATCGACGGCCCACAGGAAGCCTTGAATTATCTTTCCAACAGATGGCCAGCCGAACGTGGCCCGCACTACGAACGAGCTCGGAGTGCTTGTGACCTTGCCATCACGCGATTTGGCTCATTGGGAGAGGCCCGCGAGGCCTTCGTCGCGGCCGCAATCGAGGTCAATATATTGGCGCGATAGGATCGGCGCCCTCTTCCTGGAACTTTTGGCGGGGCATTGGCAGTTATGGGCTCATGGACCGTGCGGCTGATGCGCACGCCCACTAACCCTTCTACAGCATCGGTCGTGCGGTCCCTCCTTTCCACTTGGACCTGCCCGCTTCGGCGGGCATCTTTTTGCCCCCTCACATGTGCGACTAGATCGAAAGCCGCACGCCGTGATGTCCTCCTGTCGAACAAGAGGCTGTCATGAAGTCACTAGCTGTGCGAATTGGACGCGGGCTTTGGCTCGTCACCTTCATCAGCGAGCACGACTATCTCGTCACGAAAGACGAGGCCCATCGCGTGCGGTGAGGAGGAGCCGCTTACATCAAGCTAAAAACTTTAGTATTTACGAAAATAAAAAAATATTTTTCAGAAAACGGTGATACGGTACGTTTGTAGAATGAATTTTTAAGTAGGAAAAATCATGCGATATTATTTTCCAGACTTCACAGGACGGCAAATCACCGTCTTTCTCATCGAGACATCAGTGCTCACAGCCGCGCTCATTGGCATCCTCGTGGTTACCATACCTTTGATATGAGCCACGATGAGGAGCGTAATGGTGTCTAGGCATGAACCTCAGCTCCGGTCACCGTTCGCCCTGCCAAACAAACCTTATCGGACTGTAATGTGGACCCTCTGCCAGACAAAGAACTAGACCGGTTACTTTTTGACCGAATTTGGGCTCTCGGCGCCAGGGCTGTGAAAGACAATCGCATTTCTGCGCTCGCTGATGCCACCCTCACTACCCCTACCCTGGAAGAATATCAGAATAGCCGTGGCGAGCGGATGAGCGATTTTATCAAGGTCATCAAACTCGGAATCGCGCAACTCCGCTAACGCCCATTGCTGATCCGTCTGTTCAGAAATCGCCATTCGCCAACTCACACTTCAGGAAGTCTTTGAGATGAATGACCGCAGCAAAACGGCTTTCACGCGGATCAAGCAGGTGAAAAGTTACAGTTCTCGAAAGAAAGAACTAAGGTTCGCCGAAGACAGGGTCGACAAGATAACAAAGCTTCTTGTCAGTCAGACGGCGATTGTCAGAGCGCGCCGGGCCAGCCGCGCTTCAGCGGAAACGGATAACGCGTTTCTGGCGAGGATTTGTGATAGCAGGCGTCGCGCTATGGAATACCTGTTGCGTGTTCAGGCTTTTTGCTAAGCCACCATTCCATCGATGTCCGAAATGGTGATGGAGCTGGCGATTTCCCTTGCTGTTTGTTCTGAGTATACGCGCGGGGAGACGTCATGTCGAAACTCAATCGGGTATTGTTGGTCGCAATAGTCGCCGCCCAGCCCGTCAGCGCGCGAACCGAGCCGCTCGAAACCCTCCACCTCCATGATCGAATCGATGTCGTCGGGCAATCGTTGGGAACTAGTCGTTCCTACAAGATCACCACTGGCACATCGCGGACAATACTGTTCTCCGTTGTGATCGATGAATCCTGTCGCTACACGTTGCAGAAGGGAGGACATCGAAACATCCAGCCACGCGCCGAAAACGTTCCCATCGAATTTTCGGACAGAGCGTCAATTGCTGAATTTTATATTCTCTCCTTTTCTCAAACTCGCCCCGCCTGGCAGGCAAGCCGACCTTGCGGGTATTCATTTTCGCTCAAATGAGGTCGGCCTTTGAGGATCAGCCGAATTGATTCGCTAATACACGAGCTGTGTGAGCCTACTGTCTAGCTTGGCCGTTTGGTACCTGTTCCGGCATCTAAGCTTCTTGGAGCCCCCCACACTCGGAGGGCTCCTTTTGATGTGGGGCGGCGGGGTGCGCCGAGGTACTAAATCCAAAGGCTTGTAGCAACCAGCGAACGCCCTACTTGAATAACAAGCTCATCCGGAGAATGGTTGTCGCCACTTCTCGGTCATCTTTCGGACAGCCCCCTTTATGGAGCGTGCCATGTCCACCCCCAGATCGACCCTAGGGCGTATGAGCGCTGAACGGCGGGAGTCGGTCCTGCGTTCGCTCGCATCGATGCTGCAATACTCTGCGGGAGTAGCTAAGCTTCAACAGTATCCGAGTTGGAACGAGATGGAAGTTTTGGCTGCAGAGATATTGCAAGACGCGGCCGCCACTGCACGGGAGAACTCGGAGACCGGGGAAACGTTTGTCGCACGGGCCATCAGGCTCTTGAGTGATTTCGAGTTGTGTCAGCCCTCCGGTGATTTTAGGTATCACTAAAGGATTGAGTGGCGGGGTTAAGCCAGATTAGTAACTTGTCCTCGGCAGCGTGCCTCGATCATATTCCAACGCTTCGGCGTCATCACCTCGGGTGCTGAACGTTAATTCCAACTCCAATGCGACTGATGCCAATCGGCGCCAGGATAGGTACTCTCAACCTTTTTGTGCTGGAAAGAACTGTTGAAGCGCGCGTTCTGCCTTCGACATCAATGGGCTGCGTCGTCCCGCCGAAGAAGGTGTCACGGCCGATGATCCGTTCCGGATTCGGTCAGGTTCGAACGTGGCGGATGCGCGTTCCGATACAGGATCTCCAGGTGGAAAACCGGCTGCCCGCAATGCTCGCTCAGCCTTCGATAGTGGTTCGGCTTTCGGCGCTGGCACCCTCGACGCCGCGGAACTGCTTGCGGTCATGGTCTCTTCCTTTGGTGTGGTGAGGTAGGAGGCAGAAGTGTGTCCTGAGACAGGCCCACGAGGCGAAAAACCGGCATGCCGCAAGGCCAACTCGGCCTTTGAAAGCGGCGGGGCTTGCACCACAGGCGCAACGATAGCCGATCCGGTCTGCCCGTTTCCAATCATGGTGCCTTCCTCCGGAGTGGAAAGGTATGCCGCAAAGTTCACGGCAGCGTCGTCGATGGTCCCGATCTTGTCGGCCAGGCCCAATGCAAGCGCTTCATCGGCGCCAAATGTAAGCGCCTCAGTATCCCGAACCGCTTGCGCATCAAGCTTTCGATTCCGTGCCACCGTCGATACGAAAAGCTCACCAAAGCCATCGATGCGAGCCTGGATCCTGTCCCTGACGTCGGCCGGCAACGCCTGATAGCCATTCCCGTCGACCTTATGCTGGCCATAGTGGATGAAGGTCACCTTCAAACCCGCGTTATCCATGGCCTTGCTAACGTCCAGATGGATGGTGACGACGCCGATCGAGCCGACTCCTCCGGTCCTGGCGACCGTCACCGTCTTGCAGGCCGACGCGATCGAATAGGCGGCCGAGTAGGCATTTTCGGCAGCAAAAGCATGAATCGGCTTCTGAACGCGGGCGGCAAAAATCTTGTCAGCCAGATCGAAATTGCCGGCGACATGGCCGCCAGGAGAGTCAACTATGAGCGCGATACCTTTGACATTCGGGTCCGCTAGGCCGCGCTCAAGCGCCTTCGTGATGTAGACATAGCCAGTAGCGTAGTCCCCTATCGCGTAACCGACACCGAACAGAAGCACGCCTTTGACGGGGATCATCAGAATCCCGTCTTTCACGACATAGGGGCGATAGGCTGCAAGCCAGCTGTCCGGCGCCGGCCAGAAGTCATCCTGCATCGCGACTTTGCCTTTCGGCGTCTCTATCTGGGTGAGCGTGGTTTGCGCGGATCGGAGGAATGCTTCAAACATGGCTTGCATGCCGGGGTTCACCATGGCCGGCATATCATGGAAGGTCGCAAGCAAAGCGTTGGTATCCGTCATCAGGCGGCTTTCTGCTGGTTCGTGGAGTCGGTCGGGTTCTGAAGGATCTTGTAGAAGTCCTTCCACTCCATCTCGCGCTTCATCTGACGCATGCGCTTGCGCCAGTCGGCGCCGAGGCGGGCGTTCTCGGTTTCGAGATCGGACAGACCATTGTTGATGCGCAGGATCGCGGCCGGCGTTTCTTTCAGCTCGTCGACCTGGCCACGGCTCGCGCCAACCCAATCGCAGGCGGTGTAGGCATCCTTGAATTGCTTCTCGTAGAAACTCGGCATGTTGCGCCGGACGGACGTGATCTCACCCTTGTTGAGGGCTTCCTCGAGCCAGAGCGTGTAGACGCTCGACGCGAACCGGTCGGCGACCATGCGCTTGATCGACAGCATCGCCTTGTAAGTCTCGGTCATCGCGGCGCGAGCAGACGAGTAGTTCGTCTTGCTATAGTCCTTCGACAGCTGCTCGTAGGAAACACCGAGCGCAGCAGCGATATGGCGAAGGAGCGACTGCTCGAACTCACTGCCGAGCGGACCACCCTGCCCTGGTGCCTGCATTTTGAACTTGGTGCCGGGCGGCAGGTGCGGGATCTTCAGACCGTTCACGTGCAGGTTCTTTGCACCGGTCATGAACTGGTCGAGCGTCTGGTAATGACCGCCCATATAGCCTGAAAGCGCTGCCTGGATTCGCTCCGGTGTCACGTCACTGCCACCGAGCTGCGCGAAGATGGCTTCCGTCGGAAGCTCAGATTCGATCGTCGCGGCGTAGCTGGCGTACATGACCGCCTGCTGAAGAACCATCTGACGATAGTTCTTCGTCATCTTCATTTCGGAGAGCGCGGCGACCATGGCGGAAATACCGCGGCTCTGGTCGGGCCGAAGCTGCTCGAAGATATGGATCATCTGCAGGCGGCCCCACGGCTTGCGAATGTCGATCGGCTTCCACTTGTAGGAATCCGTCGTCATCCAGTCGCTCGGATGGGCCATGCGAACGTAATAGGTCTGGGGTGCGCCGTACTGATTGCGACGGATGCCGCCGCGCACCATGGGATCTCCCGTCAACTCGGGAGGCGTCGACAGGCGATCGGTGTCGATCATCTGGATCGCGGTGCTGAACATGCGCGGCTGATCACGCAGCCACTCGACCGAGGCCAGTGCTTCACCGTAGACGGTGTGCGTATCGACGGCCATGCGGACTAGGCCGGTCAACGTGTTGGTGCGAGCGGCGTCGGGCCAGTTGTCGAGGGACTCGGCCCACAGACCGAATTTCTCTTCAACCTCTTCCTGATACTCGTCTTCCCACTTGTCGTCTTCCTTGCCGAACAGAACGGTCGTCACCGGCTTGGCGTTCAGCATGTAATAGGAGCCGACGATGTTGTCCTTGCGCAGGGTGGCGCCGCCAGCGACATAGGCGTCATTGCGCGTGGTGTCGCGCGTGCGGGCATCGGCCAGTTGCTTCGCCGGAAGCAAGTCGGCATCGGCCGAGCGGACTGCCGGGCTGTAGGAGGCGAGCTCTTTCGAGAAGCGGGAGGCACCGTCGTAAGCATCCGAGGCCATAGCTTTGACGCTAAGACCAAGGAGTTCGGCGCTTTCGGAATCGTAGACTGCTGACATAGGGGCTCGATCGCTGAAGAGCGCCCATTATGCCAATTCACACATTAATGACAATACCAGGTTGAATGGTCAACATTCCATTCAACATCAAGTTGAACACTGCGGACCCAGTCAAAAAGGTCGGGACCTGTCAAATTTCGTTTTAATTTTCCGCGGGCGTGTGAGTAAAAAGCGCTTCGGTCTCGTCTGACTGGCAGCGGTTAGAAAATTTCACGCACGCTACAGATGGATTCGTGTACGTTGAATCTGTCGAAAACGGCAAACCAAATCCCGAAATAAACAGGGCGCGAATAATACAGCGAGGCCCGCATCAACGCTACAATTAGACGCAAATTTCGAGGGTCAAATTGGCAAGTTGCGCGCACTTTTTTTGTGTAGCGATGCCGGAATGTCGGCCATGTCTTATTTCCGCCGAGGAGGACCTTGATCTTTCGGCAGATTGGTCTCCCAATATACATAGCGACTAGACAAGACAGTGACTCCGTGGCTGCAGTCCGTGAATGTAATTGCACACTGAGAGGAATGAGTATTTTCCTACCTATGAGGAATACACAACTTGCCGCAATAGAGTTGGAGCGGCGTGAGAGCTTCGATCCAGGTGTCCTTCACCATCTCGGTCGGGGAAGAGACTGAAACAAGGAACGATTGTGAGGTAAATGACTTTGATCGCAGAAACATCCCTGGCCATCCTGCTGGTGGCCGCGCCGATAGTGATAGCACTGCCGGCATCCTTCTGGGCTACGCTCCAGATCTACGATCGGCTCCGACGAAAGAGAGAGCCGCCCGCTTGAGACGTTGACAAATAAAAGCCCGTCAGGCCTTCACACCTGACGGGCTTTCGAATTGAGATCAAATGACTTTGATCGCAGAAACAACTTATGTATCGGTCAGAATGACGACAGCGTCAAATTAATTCAACGAACACTCAGCCTAGGCCCGTTACAGTGGATAAGTCGGATAGCGCATCTAAGCAGACACTTTTATACGCCCTGCGCAATCGTTCTGGATCCGCCGAGAGCCCGCATGGATGGTGGCGAGTTCACGCGTCGACCGCTCTCGTGAAGATGCAGTGTCGATCGATCGACGACAGCGGATACTGAGGTCAACTGCGCCTAGTATCAAGGCTGAGGTAAGACTGCAGCTTGGCGATGGCTTGATCAAGAATTGGCCCATCTCTCTCCGCTTTGATTTTCATAAAGAGGAACCAAGCTGCGGTTGCGGCCGAAGCAACTCCAGCTGATGCAAGGCTGCCTCCCGCCAGTAAGAGCAATCGAGGTCCGATGCTAGCGGCGGCATCCGCCACAACTGCGGCAGCCAATCCAGATGCTAAGGAAATAATCGCAAGCAGAGATGCCCTCACCTCGGCGAATTTCTGTGAACGCTTGGTCTGTGCTTCAAGATCTCCGAGTGCACTTTCTAAGGAAGCCATCGCAGCGGTTAATGCTTCGCCGTCAATGTCTCTCAGAAGGTGCACTGCATCCGAAATCTCACTCCGAAGCACCTCATCTTCTTTCAGATGCGCCTCTAATCGGGAAAGTTCGTCAATCAACTCAATCCGAGAGGTTTCAACCACGTTTCGCCTCCTTCGTGTAGGTCGAAAGCAAACCCGACATCCCTAGACCAGCGACTATTGATTGCTTCGCCGTTGAAGGTTCAGCCAAAACTACTACTATAGCAGAGCCGAGCAATGTGGATAAAACAAGGTCAACAAAAATGGCGTGTGGCTTCCCGTTGTTACTTACATCGAAGTTCATGGCTCCGAGCACCGACAACGGAACTCGATCCTGAATTCGGGTCATTATCAAAAGACTAAACGCTCCAAGGCAACACATCGGGAAAGGAGTTATTGACCAAGCAAGAAGATCTTTGAGCATTATCTGATTCACCAAGTTGGATGGCGGTAATCGATTTAACTATTTCAATCTCTGATCGCAAGTGGGTATACTTATTCGATCTGGGGTCAAGGTAGGAGACAAATCCTGGCGCTCCTTTTAGGCTATTTCAAAATTTTGAAACCCGTGGAAACAGGTGCTCGTAGACCAACCGACCTTTGTCCGTAAATTGAACCATTGTCGGCATATTGGTTGGCCCGTCGACTGACATAGCTACCACTCCGGTCGGAGCGCCCCTCACCTCGGAAATCAATCCCATATTTATCAGGTCATCAATAAGCATCGCATTTATGCGAACGAGATACCCGTCGATGAAGCCGTCGTCACCGGAGACTACACGTTGTGGCTGTCTCATGTCGGTATCTGTTGGCAGCGTAGGAACGTCATACATTGTCAGTGACGATTTGCTTGGCCAGGCTGACTGATGATGTTGATTAAACTTATCGATCAAAGCTTGCAGCAAGTTGAGGTGGCCTTCCGTCAGACGGTCGAGCAACGAAAAGACCATTACAGACAGGTCGAACGCGTATCCTCTCTCAAAAATCCCTTGCGCTGCCGCATTCTTCAGAGCCTCAAGCTTTTTCTCGCCAACTGATTTGCTCGCAGCGTCAAATGCGTGCCGCAACAATGGCTGAGTTTCCGGCCGGGCCAACGCCTCGGCTACATCAATTTCGGCCTTGCTTTCAAGAGCCACAACTCGTTCAGCTAGTGCTTCGGCAAACCGCTTCAGCGCAGCGTTTCTAGGATCCTCCCATACTTCTGCAGTAATCAGCTGCGCGAAGCCCGCAAGGATCGGGATCGTACTGATAAATGCCATGGCAAGATCTCTGACCTTCGCCGATGGAGGATCATTGAGCGATGGAAGATTGGTCAAACTAGCCCCTCACGCTCCATCACTGCACGGACTTCTTCGAATGTCGCTTTAATGTTCCCTTTCGGAAAACGGATCTGTCCCAACCCATCGATGTTCGAGAACATTTTACATCCTTCCTCGACGAGCACGATGGCCCTTGAAAACCCTAGTCGTCCCTGAAATAGGCCGACCTCATGGATCACGTTCATTCTGGCCTGCAATTCACCATCGGCCAATTCGTCTTCGGCCGTCATGATGACCAAAGCAATTGCCGCGCTTTCAAGCATTTCCGAGAGCCTGGCAATGTTTGTCATTCCTGCAACAGGGATTCGATTGAATTCGTTCCAAGGGAGGTGCAGTCGATCGGAGACGAAATCCTTGAGCTCGCGCCACAAAAGCGAGCGACCGTGACCAATAAAGACGTCTGTGCCCACTCGGCTCTCCCTGCGCAGTTTGCGTTCGCGGCGTTCGATGTGCGACGCTGCCTTTTTGGCAATCGCAGCCGCCTTCTTGCAGATGTCAAAAGTGTTTTGAATGGATATCGCCTCGGCGCGAACGAGGACGTGTGGCGGCGCGATATTCCCTTGGCTTACGGCGGTTGAGTCGCGGGTCATTATCTGCCCCTTTGGCGCCCACTGATCAGCGACTTCGAGCGTAGTGAAGCGGCGCAGGCATTCGGCATCTTCCAATAGTTTGTCGATGAATCTGTCAGAAGGAAGGGCGTCATGCTCTTGATGCAGAATTGACGTCAACGTCGCTATCAATTCGTCGAAACTCTTACTTGCGTCACGCTCAGCCTCCCGCAGCCTATCTAGGTTCGGATTACCCGCTTTTTTCAGGACAGCTTCCGTCACGGTTTTAGCCGGCATTTCCTCCCAAGGGCTCCCACCCCTTGAAGCCCGCACTCTCATCAGCCCCCATTCTTGGCTGAAATGGCGTCCTGGTTGGGGCTCGCGAAATCCGTCATAGTAGACCTTGGAGTGGTAACCGAGCCACGACCCAGAAAACGACTTTCCGATTTCATCCGCAGCCTTTGTCAGTGCATCAAGTTTCTGTAGCTCAATTTCACTGTTAGGGAACTCAGAGCAATGCTCGAACTTCTCGCTCAAGTTAAGTAGTTCTTTCGTATTTTCCATCTGAATTCTGACTTCTGTAAAATGCTGCTGTCACTTCGAGCAGGCGGCTACAATCTTGTGAGCATACGTTCCTTGGATCGGCATATTCAGCCCGTCTATGGCACCCGAGAAAGATAGTTGACACGCTTGAGGGCACCGGCATCCATCACGACCGGCAAGCGCGTGTTGCGATCCATGAAGATATAGTAACGATCAGTCGCCAAAAGCGGGTACCAAGAGATCAACGGAAACTCCGCTCCATCGAACAGAAAGTCGGCTTGAACCGAATCCGGTGAGATGGGTTTATTGTATCGATCCACATAAGACGCCGCTATCGTTCCGGTATAAAGCCAAATGGCCGCGGCGCACACCATAGCTACTGACACGAGATTGAAACGTATCGGCACCAAAACGTGTGAGACGAAGACGAGTCCGAGAAACACAAACAGGCCAGAGAACGACCGAATAATTCCGAGCGGTTGAATGGTGTGCGTAGGCGTCGAAAAATACGTCGCACCAGCGATCAAAATGAGCACCAGCAAAACTACCGCTGCAGCAACGATGCTGATGCCGATCGCATGACTCAAGCCTTTCGGCTTCTCTCCTTCGAATTGAAGGGCGTGAGTGAGATTGCCGGCAAATGGTATTGCCAGAAAAAGCACGCCTGGAGATGCGCCATGGGCGACATAATCCGAGATCGTGAAGTACAAAGGCGTGGTGATGTCAGCCATGTACAAAATCACGTAAATCCAAATGTACCCGCTGACGATCGTAACAATCGAAAGCCAGGCGCAAAATTCGATAATTGTCGATAGGGTAATAGATGTTTTGGTATTGGCGCTTTCCACCACGAAATCCATCTCCGACTCAGTGTGAGTTGTAGCTTCGAATGTAATTCGCGTAAGATTTCGCCGCTATATCCTTTGGTTTTTCGTTGAAGATTTTAATGCTCGCTTGACGTGAAAATGATCGCTCACAAGACTAGGTGTATGAAGCAAAAGCAAACCGATTCACCGACATCCTCCTGGCCATTCTCTGAAGTGATCGAGTTGATGGGAGGCCTGACCGCCACCGTCGTCAGCATCGGTCTCTGTTTCGGCATCGCTCTCATATTTGGGAAATGCTTAGCGATCGGCCGATCAGCATTTTCTTACATTACTGTCGCAGACGTTGCCGCAAACGCGCTGATCATCTCGCCTGTGGTTTTTGCTCTCCTTGCCGCTATTACGCTGCACAGATTAAGCCGGCCAGATCCGGTAGTTCAGAGTACTGCAGACGATGGACTGAAGCCCACTTCGCGGCTCGTCATTATACCGCTCCTTGTCGTATGGGTTGTTGCCTGGCTTTTCCTACCGCCCTCGCGTTACTCAGTAGCGGAATTCGGCGTCGCTACCCTCCTGATCATTTTGATTTTTGATACTGTTCGTTTTCACGCGCGTAAGCATAGTCGAGCGCTGACTTTGGTACCATTTGCTGCGATATGCGCGTTCTTCGCGACGATCGCGCAAGCAAGCTACTTCCTCACCAGCTTCGCGCTTCTTTCAACTCCAGCACCAAGCGGTGATTGGACGGGTCAAGAAATCTGCCTCGACCCTTGTTTGGAGGCGAGAGTGGTTGCCCGATTCTCAGAAGTAACCGTCATCAAGTTGAGGCAGGATGGCAAAATCGCTTTTGTTTCGAATAGCGAGATCAAGAGCGTGACGGAATCCGCACCCCGGCACGACACGCCGCTGATCGACCTCGGATTTTGAGGTCAAAGCTTATCTTGCAAATGTCCCTTGGGAGACATCAACACTCTCCCCTGTCGGTGCTCTATGTGGTCTGCCTGTGCCCACCTCTTGGCCACGCCACGACCAATGCGCGCGAAACCTTTTCACCTTCTCGATCGACTCCTTTCGTGTGAACCTTGGCACGAGAGCATCGCTCTGAACGATAGAATGGGTTGGTGACTTTTTGGATCACTCGCACAATTCGCGCTGCACAACAGACAGTATGGCCGATCCTCTGCACGATGGGACCCCATAAACTGAATGTCTCCACAAGCGACAATGCAAAATAGGCGTCGACATTTGTAGGCCTGCACAACGCTTGCAGGACATCTTAAAGATGTGCCAACAATTTGCACGCTTCATCTGAAGCTGCATGGGGGAATTTGATGCTATTTCGGATTTTGTTACGACTGTTCGTCGGAAAGCGCGGATGGAAATCCCAGCCGCGACCGCCTGAAGCGCCCGTTATCATCGTAACGCCATCCAATCCCTCAGTTCCAGTGCCCCCGCCCGCAACAGTCTTGCAGGGCAAATGCTGGGTGGTCGATGGCGACACCATTGTCATTAATGACGTTCGCATTCGCTTGGCAGGAATAGACGCACCGGAGCTCGATCACCCTTTCGGCAAACAGGCCAAATGGGCGCTGGTCCAATTGTGCAAGGGGCAGATCGTGACGGCTCGGATCAGGCCAGAGCTCTCTTATGACCGCGTGGTAGCCGAGTGCTTTCTCGCGGATGGGAGCGATTTGTCAGCCGAACTCGTTCGCCGCGGCCTCGCCCTAGACTGGCCGAAGTTTTCGGGTGGGAAATATCGGCACCTTGAAACGGCAGATGCACGCCGAAAGCTATGGCGCGCCGACGCTCGCCAACGCGGTAAGCTGCGTATTCAGACCGATGATTAGTCCGCAGCAGAATGTTCGCCGAGCTTCTGCACAATAGACATCAACATCTGTAGGTCTGCACAAGAGACAGCGTTAACCGCTCATCCGCACAAGGGACATTGAGCCGGATCGCTACGGGTCCCATTCTGTGTAACAGTGCATGGCGAGGGGCGCTGAGCCCCGCTCCATAAAAATTTTTTGCCAGAATTTTTCTGGATTATGTCCCTTGTGTATTCAACCTTTTTCGAAAATCTAGGGACACTAGGGACAAAAAGGTATTCACTAGGGCCGGATTTTTCTTCTAAATATCAATATTATAACAATGGTTGTCCCTAGTGTCCCTAGTGTCCCTAGTGTCCCTAGTGAAATAATCACATGTAGAAATAACGAAATTCAATGAACACTGCACAATGGACATTCAACTTAACCACCGGCTGTTCACTTACGCATTATAAGCGATTGAGATTTCACTAGGGACTCTAGGGACACTAGGGACGGCACAAATTTTACTGAACGAAATTAGATAGATGAGCTGTCCCTAGATGGAAGGCCCACTCAATGCGTGTCCCTAGATGGTCTGGGGACAGTTGAATAAAATCCGCTGTGAAAGCTGTCGCGACCTTCTACTGGTCGGATTTTGAAAGACCCTCAGCAGCACGCCTTTCGATCTCGTTTTCCACTGCCTCGCGGATGAATTTCGCACGGCCATAGGTCCCGACCAGCGAGTCAATCTTGGCGATTGATTCCTCTGACAGGCGAATAAGTATCGGTTTGTTGTTTAGCGGCGGTCTACCCATGGTTATGGAATAAAATATATCGTTTATTGAGTCAACGCAGAGCCACCATTGAATAAACGATATAGTTAATTGACACATTAAACGATATCATTTAATGTCTTGCTTATGGTGCTCAGTTGGGAGCGCCGGCAAGAAAGGATCTTCCCATGAGCAAACTGACTACCACCCTCTCCTTCGCAAACCAGGCATGCGGCGAAATCAATCTCTGGGCTCCGACCGAAACCGGCGATTGGGCCACTGACAACGCTGCGGGCCGGGCATATGCTCTCGAACTGATTTCCGTCATGAAGGACAATGAGGCGCCGATGTTGCTTGGTCACGTGGTTAAATCGATCGCCGTTCGCCGTAAACATGGCGGTGTTGAGGTTGGCTTCTGCCAGCAGATCGCTGAGAGCTTGATCCGATAGGTCCACAGGGGGTCAAATCCATGCAACATGAGAAAGAAGTGGCGCCGGTCGTGCCGCTTCACCATATCGCCACCCTTGAACATCTCTCAGGAGAGGCACGCGAGGCTGTCCAGCAACTTCAGACGGAAGAAGGTTCGATCGAGATCGACGACACCATGACCGAGGCTTCGGCGTTGCTGGAAATAGCGACCATCCTTGTCGAAAACAGACTTTTCGATGCTCACAAATCGCTAATCAACCGCATGATTGCTGTAACGGCGAATGCCACACGTCTGAGCTTGCAAAAACAGAGGAGTGCGAAAGGCAAAAGGGGACCGCAAGATCCCTTTTGGACGGCGAAGCGTCACAGGTTGCTTGTCGCGATCCACGACAAAGTGGTCGAAAACTCTAGTAGCGACAAGCTGAAGGCGCCCAAATTTAACGAGCTCAAAGATCGACGTGACGTTGTGAAAACATTCTACCAAATGGAGGGTTATCCCATGGAAGAGTGTGAGAAGCGGGATTCTCGGGATCGTCAAGCTTGGGCAGAACAACAGATCGACAAGCGGTTGCGACGATTGTTGGCGTCACGCCGCAGTTTGGAGCTTCACCAGTCGCTCTTTGGGGATCTGTTGGGGGACCTTATGCCGTACTGAACGAACTAGGTTTTGTCACAGTTTTTACCGCTTGAAACTGTGACAAGAGATGGTTTGCCGAAGAGGCCCGTTTCGTATGTCATGTTGGCAACTGACATCGAAAGGCAGTCCCGATGGCGATTTCCGAAACATTCGTTGACCACCCCGCACCGCTTCCTAAGCCACAACCGTTTGCTCTGGCAAAGGAGCCGAACGAGATGCCGCGCAGTTTCGTACCGGCGCGCTTGCCGGATCTTGCGCCCATTCAAGCCCGCAGAGAGCAAATGATGCGGATGATCGCTAATCTCGACCACGAGCGCGATCAATATGGCGCAAAAATCGCGCGCGCCGCAAAAACGCTTCAGGATCGCGACAATCGGCTCGAAGAGATCGACGAGACCAAGGCGAAGATTACCGAGGCGGAAGCGCTAAATATTATCAACGCTAGCTCGTCAGTTGATTTGGATCAGCTCAAGGAAGCTCTCAGCGCACTGCAGGAGCAGGTTTCCGCCTCGGAGCGGGATTGTGCTGCGGCAAATCGGGCGATCGACATTATTCGTGAGAAAGTCGATGAAATCGAGTCGAAGAAAGCCACAATTAAGCTGCGGTTGAAGAGTGCGACCAGGGATTGGCTTATCGCGCGGCGTCTCCACCGATACGACGCGATCCGCTATCATTTTCACCAACTTTACGATGAAATGGCCGCACTTCTAGCTATCGAAAACCACTCGGGTTTCGATCATAACGACACTCCCATGGGTTTGAGATTTATCGAAAGCTTCAGGAGCGCGGTTCGGTTCGATTCTCCGATCCGTCCAACGTGGTTCAATGTTGTCACATCGAAAGAGTTCCCCGGCTTTGCTGAAGCTTGTCAGCAGCTTGCTTCCGAAATGGCAGGGGATTCACTATGAGTGGCCTGTCCCCCACATTTGAGCGTTTTCGGCGTCGGCGTAAGCGCGAGCTCATGGAGCTAGGCCTCAACAAGAATGAGGCTTATTCGGCTTCCAAGCGCGAGGCGCGCAGTCGTCAAGCTATGGTGTCTCTAGTAGGCAAGGAAGCCGCGCTGAACTCGGAAATCCTCACTAAGATCAGGTTGGATGGCACGTACTCGCAACTCCTCATGGTTCCGGAAACTGAAATAGCTCCGGATCTTCGCGACCGCGCCGAAGCTTGGGCGGATTCGTCCGACCGGCCGCAAGCGGGCTCGCCGATCCACTAACCGCGGATCTCAAAACCGAAAATCATCAGCGCGTCCTTGCGGCGCCACGGTCGAACTCGGCCTCCTGATCAACCGAATGTGGAATAGCAAATGACTGCAGCCCTTCCCCCGAAAATCGAGCGCCTGGCGAAAGCCGGATTCGCTCTGCAATGGCTGCACCCAAAATCAAAAAGGCCGATCGGAAACGATTGGGCTGCCAAGCCCGTCGCATCGCTCGCAGATCTCAAGCGCACATATCGCGACGGCAATAATGTCGGCGTCCGTCTCGGCAAATGGTCTGTGGTCTCAGGCCTCTACCTGCACATCATTGATTTCGACATCCGCGTGCCGTCCAAGGTCGACGAAGCGCGCGAAAAACTCCTTGAACTGCTCCCCGAACTCGATCTGGAATCAGTCCCGACCGTCATCTCGGGCTCGGGTGGTGAGAGCCGCCACTTCTATATCCTCACAGACAAGCCGTTCCCGCCCAAGAAGTTCGCTCACAGCGACGGTTTCGCCCTGGTGTGGGATGAAAGCAAGCAGCGCGACGTCAAGAAGTGGGATTGGGAGCTCCATCTCCTCGCGACCGGCGCGCAGGCGGCTATTCCACCCTCCATACATCCTGACACCGGACAGCCGTATCGCTGGCTGCGCGAGTTCGACTTTGATTTTCTGGATATGGGCATCGGGCCAATCCTGCCGTCAGGGGCAGTCGCCCGAATCGCCGAGGACAGGGAAGAGACCGAGGCCAATCCGGAGCGCCAGCAGCCTCTCGGCCTAGAAGATGATGAGATTATTGCCGTCCTCGACGACTTGCCGGCAGCGGAATGGTTTGAAGACCGCGACCAGTGGATGCGAGTCGGCATGGCTCTGCATCATGAGACCGATGGTTCGGATTTCGGCTTCGAGACGTGGTGCAAGTATTCCAAGATCAGCGAGAAGTTCGACGAGAAAGACCAAAAGCGTGTCTGGAAATCGTTCAGGAACCGGGCACAGGCGCCGTTCCGCATGGCCAGTCTCGTCGCGGTCGCGCGGGAAATCAGGGCAGAACGCGCGCTCGATTCGATCGAGGATGACTTTGACGATGTCGAGGAGATCGACGACAGCCGAACAGACATGTTCGACGATCTCCTTGGCGCCGGGAACGGTCCCGAGAAGTCAAAGCTGTCGAAATCACAGCTGAAGCTGAAGAAAGCTGAAGTCGAGTTCGAGCTCGGCCGCGGCGCACCGCCGAAGATCGCCAGGATGAACGAACGATTTGCTGTGGCACGTGTCAGCAGCAAAACCGTGATCCTGGACTTTCATGCTGACAACACCGTCACTTACGGCTCCGTCAACGACCTACATAATTACCACGAAAACGACCGCGTACCCAAAGACAAGACAACCGAGCCTCTGTCCAAGCAGTGGATGCGCTCGAAACATCGTCGATCATATCCGAACGGCATTGTTTTTGCACCGAACCGCGTAGTCGAAGGTGCCTATAACCATTGGCAGGGCTTCTCGGTCGAGCCCGACGGCAACAGATCCTGCGCGCTCTTCCTAGATCACCTGCTGACGATATTCTGCAATGGTAATGAGGAGCATTTCTGGTACCTGTTAGGCTGGCTTGCTCACATGGTCCAGAAGCCCGAGGAGAAGCCGGGCGTTGCGGTCATTGCGATCGGCAAGAAGGGCGCTGGCAAGGACACTGTCGCGGACTACGTGGGCAGTCTCTTCCAGAATCACTACATCACGATCGGCAATCAGGAGCAGATGACGGGCAAGTTCAACGCTCATCAGGAGCGCTGCTTGCTGCTTAGCGTTCAAGAAGGCTTCTGGGCCGGCGACAAGAAGGCTGAAGGCCAGCTTAAATATCTTATCACATCCAACAACGTGATGATCGAGCCGAAGGGCATGAATGCATTCCCGATCAAATCGGTCCTGCGCCTCTTCATCTCGTCGAATGAGCGGTGGGTGGTCCCGGCAACTCAGGATGAGAGGCGCTTCTTTGTCCTGAATGTCTCGTCTCAACGCTGTAACGACCACAAGTATTTCGACGCCCTGCACAACGAGATGAATAACGGCGGGCGCGAGGCGCTGCTGCACTATCTCCTAACCTACGATATTTCCGATTTCCAGGTCCGTGCCGTTCCGGACACCGAGGCTCTCGCAGAGCAGAAGGTGGAGGGCCTTAAGAACGTCGAGCGCTGGTGGCACGGGGTGCTTTACCAGGGTGCCTTCGATGGCATGGGCCACACAATGGCAGATGCGTGGCCGGCCGAGCCTATACGCGTAATCAAATCAGAGTTCCGAGATGCCTATGGCCGCTGGTTTCACAAACAGCGTTATCAGGGGCTGGAGGCCAGTGAGGTAGCATTCTCCAAAAGTTTGAAGGCGATGCTCCCACAATTCGAACCGGTGAGAGTCCGCGACGAAGGCAGACGACTCCGGCTTTGCGTAGTCCCTCCCCTTCCCGACTGCCGTGACGAGTTTGATCGCTGGATAGGCGCCGAAATCAACTGGCCGGATAACGCCATTGATCTTCCCATTGATTCCCGCAATACTTTCAATGATGACGATCTATTCAACTAAATGTTGAATAGACTAGACGAAGGTGACCGAGATGCTTGATATCCTTACAGCGTTCCTCGCTCCGAATACCAGAGCTCTAACTGAGATCGAGGTAAACGCGATCGTCGACGAACTCGGTCCCGGCAATATCGCGGATATCGTTGACGCATATGCCGCACAGGCGGCAGCAACCGGTCTTGATCCCATCGCCGATCATATTGCGGGCCGAGTTTTCGAGCGGTGCGGACCTGTCATCGACGCCATAGCTGCAGTCGGCACCGGAATCGCTCGTGAGAAGATCGCGAAATCAGGCCACCTGTTTCGGATCGCTTGCGCACATCAAACGATAATCGCCACCTTCCCTGGACGCTCGCTCGAAGAAATTCTCGCACACATCGTCAATTTGGCAGTCGCGAAAGCTCGTGAAACCTCGGTCTTCTCAACCGGCAGCGATCGGAGACACTGACAATGGCCGGTAAAGATATCGATCTTGTTATCAGGGCGAAAGACCGGGCTTCCGGCGAACTCGACAAAATCTCGAAGGCGCTGAAGAAGAACGTCGGTGATATGGACGACGTTGCCAAGGGAGCCGGGAAAACCTCGGATGCCCTTGGCAAGATCGCCTCCCAAGCTCAGAAATTTGAAGGCGAACTGAACAAACTTCAGGCGGCCGGGAAAGTCGCTGCCGAGCTCGACAAGGCAACGGCTGCCGTCACCCGCATGGAAGGCTCACTGCGCAGCAATGCCGGTGAACTCGCAAAGCTTGCGCGCGACAGTGATGCAGCAGCGCAGGCAGCCACGCGGCTGAAGGCCCAACTGGCTGCCGAAGAAAACTCGCTTGCCTCGAACAAGAATGCCCTTGCCGCCAGCCGCAAGGAATTGGCCGAGGTCAACAAGCAAGTTCGACAGGCGGAGCAGAACCAGGCCCGCTACAACAAGCAGCTTGGGTCGACTCCCGATCATTTCGTCAGACCGGCTGCAAAGTCTGCCGGTGCTTTCATCTCTGCCGATCTGCCGGCACAGAAAAATGCTCAAGCTCAGGTCATCAAGCAGGTCCAGGAATACCAGGACGCGATCAAGCAGTCCTCTGATGCTATCAAGAACCTGCGCCCGCAGGTGTCGGCCGCAACATCGTTGCAGAACCAACTTGGCAACGAGGTGGCACGAACTGCCATTGCGCTTAACGCCGAGCGCGACGATCTCGGAAAAGCACGCACCGAACTCGACTCCATCCGTGGCGTGTCGGCGAAAGCCGGTGAAGCGCTTGGCGGTGTCGCGATCTCGCAGGAAAATGTCAGCGCCGCGGCTCAGCGGATGGCAGCCAATCTTGCGGCAGCCAAGGCGCGCATTGAGGGTTTGTCGAACGTAAAGACGATCAGCGGCGCATCAGATACCGCGACGGCTGCAGGTGGCATCGATGTTCAGGCTCTTGCCACGCAGCGCCGAGCCGTCCTCGAGGCCCGTCGCGAATGGGTCGCCGCACAGACTGACGTCAAGGCACTGGCGCAACAGATGCGCGCTGCCGAAGCTCCGACCGAAGAGTTGGGTGCCGCCTTCGGTGCTGCCCAGGCGAAGGCACGTCTAGCCAAGCAAGAATATGAGTCGCAGCGCCAGGCGCTCGCAAGCCTTGGCGGGTCTGCAAATGCCACCTTCAAAGAGTTCAGTCGATCAGCCAGTGCCATCCGGCAGATCGCGCCAGCCGCACAACAGACCAGCGCGGCAATGGCGAGCGCGTCAGGCCAGACGTCTGCATTCGCACGAGCACTCGCGACCGTGGGCAAGGAAAATGCCCGCACTGTTTCGGTGCTTCAGTCGATCCGAAGCGAGATCCTTGGACTGACCGCGAGCTACATCGGATTCCAGGCAGCACTCGGACAGGTGTCCGGTGCCGTCGACTCTTTCCGCCAACTCGAAGCTGTCCAAAGCCGCCTTGGTTCAGTGTTCAATCAGGACACCGGAAAGGTTGCGACCGAAGTCGCCTTCTTGCGTGACCAGGCCGATAGGCTCGGTATTAGCTTCGGCACACTGGCAGACGAGTACGGCAAGTTCGCTGTTGCCGCGCGGGCTGCCAACTTCACCACCGAAGACACCCGCAAGATTTTCATTTCTCTTGCTGAAGCAGCGCGCGTCAATCAGCTGAGCGTTGCCGAAACGTCTGGCGTTTTCCTCGCCCTGACTCAAATGATCTCGAAGGGCAAGGTTTCCGCCGAAGAGTTGCGTGGTCAATTGGGCGAACGCCTACCGGGCGCCTTTAACATCTTCGCTACGGCAATCGGCAAATCAACGGCCGAACTCGATCAGATGATGCAGAAGGGTGACGTCCTTGCCGATCGCTCCACTCTTCTCCGGTTCGCCGACGAGCTGACGAGGCGTTTTGGCCCTCAGCTTGGCGCTTCGCTGCAAAGCTTGACGACGGATCTCGGCCGCTTTCAAAACGACGTTCAGTCCTCTCAGATCGCAGTGGCAAACGGCTTTGTCCCGGCGCTGCAATCAGCCCTTCAGTCCTTCCATTCTTTCGCTCAGTCGAGCGACGGCCAGAATACCTTTACTGCGATCGGCAAAGCTGTTGGCGAGGCAATTAAAGTCCTCGCTGAGGTACCGAAATATTTTGACCTCATCGCCGCGGCCCTGAAGGTATTTGCAGCGGCGAAAGTCGCCGAGCTCTTCGGAGGCCTTGCTGGCAAAATGCTGCAGGCAGTGTCGGCGATGCAGGCTTTCAATCGCGAGCTGACACTTGTCGGCCCTCGAACCCAAGCAGCAACGAACTCGCAAACTATGTTCGGGCGAGCTCTGGCGCAAAGTGTGAGCTCACTCGGCAGCTTCCGGCAAAACCTCCTCGCCTCGACGAGCCAGAGCGCCCTCGCCCGTACAGGCGTTGTCAGCTTGGCTAGTGCCGTTGGCGGTTTGCAGACTGCTCTTGTCGTGACGGCTACTGGCTTTCGCGCACTGCTGGCAGCGTTCGGCGGCCCGATCGGCATCGCCCTGACCGCGGTGACCTACGCGGTTGGCACCTGGCTGACCAGCATTGGCAATGCCACCTCGGCCGTTGAAGAGCACAAGCGCCAAATCGACATCGTTGTTGCCGCTTACAACGCGGCCGGCGATAAGGCAGGTGATTGGGCGAAAAAGATCAGCGGCGTCACCATGGCTCAGGCCATCGCGAGCGTCCAGGATCTCAAGAAGCAGTTCGATAAAACCGCGGCGTCCGCGGAAGAATCGAGCAGGAGGCTCACCTACGCATTTCAGGATTTCCCATCGGATTCTCCACAGGTGCGCCAACTTGCTCAGTTCCAGGACGCCCTAAAGGCCGCCCGCTCAGGCGCGATTTCCGTCAAAGAGCTTGAAAGCGCCCTCAACGATATCGCGCTGAATCCGGCCGATGAGCAGCTGAAGCAAATCGCGCTCGAGATCCTGAACATCGTCAACAATGCCGGCGAAGGCGAGACGAGTCTAAAGGATCTTGGTGATGCAATTGCCAGTGCGGAAGCGTTGGTTCGGCAGATGAACGGGGCCGCGACTGACGCCGACAAGGCGCTCCTTGGCCTCGGAAAATCTGCACAAGAGACATCGCAGAACCTCGACTATCAGGGCAAGGCAACAGCGTTCAACAAGCTATTGCTTGATATGCAGGAGAACATTCCCGGCGTCGGCGAAGAGCTTAAAAAGCTCGAGGCACTCAAAGGTCTCGAGAAACAGTACAAGGATGCGATGAATCTCGCGACCACGATGGGTCAGGTTCTCGACGCTACGAAGGCGTACAGTGATGCAGTCGCCGGCATCAATCAGTCGTTCATGCAGAAGCAGTTCGACTCTCTCCCCAATATCAGCGGCAACCTCATCGATCGCATCATCCGCCAGGAAGGCGGTCAGGACGGAACAGGACCGTCGACATCGAGCGCACGCGGGATCGGCCAGTTCACCGAAGGCACCTGGCTGCCGATCTTCAATCGTCTGTTTCCTGCACTTCAGCGGCTGACGGACGCTCAGAAGCTTGGTTATCGAAGCAGAGACGAATTTGCGCGGCCTGTTCTTCAAGAATTCACCAAGCAGAACCAGATGCAGCTCGCGAACGCGGGAGTGGCGCCGACGGACACCAACACCTACCTCGCGCACTTTCTCGGTGCCGGCGATGCGATCAAGGTTGTGCTCGCCAATCCCGACGAGCTAGCGAAGAACCTGGTTGATCCGGCGTCGGCAGCGGCCAATCCGACAGTAATCAAGTCTGACACCACTGCGCGCGACCTGATTAATTGGTCCTTCCAAAAAATCGGCAGCGGCTCGCCAATTATGGCTGGCGGCCAGACCAAGCAGGAATCTTTCGACCAGGGCATCACCGGCCGGGTGAAAGCCTGGAAGGACGAAGCCGACGCGCGCAAGGACTCCAACAAAGAAGCCAAGGTAGCGCGTGAACTCGCTCAGGCTGAGAACGAAGCAATCAAGGAAGGCGTCACCCTTAGCCAGGCGCAACGCGATGCGATCAAGGAAGCAGCCGCGGCGAAATACGACTCTGCGCATGCTGACGAGCAGCTGAAAGCCAATCAGCAGGAAGCCCGTGAGCAGCTTAACGACATCATCGGCCTCGACCAGCAGCGCAAGAACCTGCTGCAAGAGATCAACATGGCGCAGAACGCTGGTGACAGCGGGCGCACTCAGGAACTGGTAACGCAACTTCAAGGAGTCAACGACCAGCTGAGCGCAGCTGTTCCCAAGGCATTGGAGCTCGCGCGAGCGCTCGGCGACGAGAAAATGGTCGCGCAGCTTCAGAAGGTGCAGCTGAACACCGCTAAGGTTGGCAGCGGCCTGACCGCGTTCGGTCTCTCAGCATCGAACGTGCAGGAACTGGTCGGATCTTTCGCCAATGGTCTCGTCGGCGCCTTCGACAATTTCGCGCAGTCGGTTGCCAATGGCGCCAACGCTTTCCAGGCGCTCGGCCAGGCCTTCTTGCAGTTTGCCGCCGATTTCCTGCGCCAAATTGCGACGATGATCCTGCAGCAGATGATCCTCAATGCCCTGGCCGGTTTCGGAGGGCCAATTGGTCAAGCCGCTCAGGGTCTCGGCGGTGTTGCCAAAGTCATCACCGGACATACCGGAGGCCTGGTCGGATCGGCAGCGATCGGCGGCGGCAACATGTCGAGGCAGCTCAACTTCGATTGGGTCGGGAACATCATGCGCTATCACTCGGGCGGCATTGCGGGCTTGCGCCCTGATGAAGTGCCGGCCGTTTTGAAGAAGAATGAAGAGGTCCTAACGGAACAGGATCCACGTCATCGCTTCAATTCCGGCCAAGAAAAGCCATCAGAATCGAAGGGTGGCCAGCCGATTAAGCAGGTCTTGGTTCTCAACGAACGCGATCTTTCGAACGCTGTTGCCAGCTCGCACGGCGAGAAAGTCGTCATCACCCACATCAAGAACAACGCTCAAACCATTCGTAAAGTGTTGGGGGTCTGATGATGAGCCCCGTCGGCGATATCTACACCCTCCAGGAAGTAGCCGAGCGCCTGCGCATGACCACCAGGGCTGTTGCCAAGGTTGCCAGGACATATGGATTGTGCACCATTGTCGGCAGAGAGTTCCTTTTCTCCGAAACCGATATCCTCGCCATTTGGAATGTTTTGCGATGCCCCTCAAACTCATCCAGCGTCAAGGCTCCGAAAACTTCTACATCCGTGGCACGATCAGAGGACAGAGCGTTTTCGAATCTACTGGCACTAGCGACCGCAAGACAGCCGAAGAAATCCGGATCCAGACAGAAGCGCGCCTCCTGAAGGAGAGCGTGCACGGCAAGAAGGCGCTTATCAGCTTCACCGAAGGAGCTGAAAGCTATGTTGCCTCGGGCGGTTCGCCGAAATATTTGGTCAAGAAAAACAAGAAGACCGGCAAAGTGACAGGCGTTGTTACCCAACTGCGCGGCAAGTTGCTGAAGGACATTACGCAGAGCGACCTAGATCAGGGCGCCGCGGCTTTGTATCCCACCGCCAATGCGGACACCAAAAACCGACAATTTTTCACCCCGTTCATTGCCGTCTGGAACCACTGTGCTCTCAACCGGTGGGCTGAGGAGAGGAAATGGCGCCGCCCGCGTAAGCCAAAAGGCACTAACGTGGCCGTACTGAAGCGCAAACGTGCTGGCACGACTCCCACAAGCTACGATCGTGCCGCGACCTTCGTCGGCGAGATGTCGCCCGCAGCAGCGCAGATCATGACAGCGCTTTTTTATACGGGCATGCGGCCGATCGAGATGTTTACGTTGGAGGCCCCGCAGATCGATATTCCCGGCCGATGGATCACCCTGGACGCCTCGAAGACCGGTGAACCCCGTGGGGTGCCGATGCATGAATTTCTCGTGCCGCTATTCACCTCACTGCTCGAGAAGCGCAAAGGCATTGTGTTCCTATCCCACAAGGGTGAACCCTACCCGCCTTCTGACGACTTCGGTGGCCAGATCTCCGGAGCCATCGAGGGAGCACGCAAGCGCCTCGCCAAGCGCAAGATCGATATCGTTGATATCGCGGCTTATACCGGGCGCCATAGCGCCTCAACACAGCTGGTGGTCAACGGCGTGCATCCTTACATCAAAGATCAAATCCTCGGTCATGCTGCCGACGACATGAGCCGTCATTATACGAACGTGCCGCAGCCTGCTCTCATTGAGGCAATCAATACCCTGCCTGTACCGCAGATTTGGCGCGATTTATGGTGGTGGGAAGATCCCGCATATTGGTCCCGTCGGCTTATCCCTGCAAAGAAGAAAGTTGCCGTCGCCGGCAAATTGGCTTAGGCGGATCCGTGCAAAATCCGTGCAGTGCAATTCTCAAAAGGCAGAAAATGAAGATTTGCCATGAGGATACAGATACCCCCTTCCACCCTTGGTAAGGGTGAGGTCGGTGGTTCAATCCCACTCGGCAGCACCAGTTTTCTCCTTTAGCATTATCCACCGCGCCAATCGGCGCCATTGCTGCCGGCAAAAATCTCGCTAGAATATTAGCATTCTGAAGTCTTTGCGGAGGAACCGGGAGGCTTCAATCACTGTTTCTATCGAGACATGCTGGAGGAGCGTCGATGGCAACTGAACGATGGAATGGTCCGATCAAGGTAGGTTTCGAAGGGGCCGGAGCACGCACGGTTAACGGACCGTTCGACGCCTTGGCGTGCCTTGCCGAGCACTGGCCTGCCATGCGCGGACTGAAATACCTCAGGGCACGGAGCGTCTGCCGCGCGGCACTCGATGGAAGAAAGACCGTCGAAGAGGCTCGCGCGGAGTTTATGGCAGCGGCCGAGGAAGCAAAGCTTAAGGTGCATTAAGTCTTCAGCGGCGGTTCGGACAAATAAAGTCCAATCCGTTCCGAAACGGAGCAATGCTTTATTTTCACTTAACCCTGCACGGAGCTCGCGCAGGGCTTTGTTTCGAAAGATATTGCGCCGCTCGTCTGTTCATCAATAGAACGACGCCAGCCATCATGATGATGGTTAGAGGCTCGTCACCCTCTGTGGGAGACTGCAGACGAGCCTCGTCCGCAAGAAAAATGGAATATTCGATCAGCAGTCCGAAGTATTCTCATCCTGGACCTGAATATATCCCACACCGACGATTGTGCCATCTGCGACACGAATGAAGGACGGCAGGTAATGCGGCTCGGCGGGCTCGCAGACGGCAGCGCTGGTATATTCATTCAGCGCGATTTCGTCCTTCGGCAAGGCCGAATAATCCATATCGGTTTCGAGTGAGGCATAGGCGGAGCCGGCAAAGGCGCCGCACCCAATAAGAAGGCCCCAGGCCCAGAGGCGTATAGGCGTTTGCATTATTGTCTCCAGCATTGAAATCAGCTTTTCAACACCGAAGGCAGGGCGTTGGTTCCTTGAAAATCTTCAAGTGGACGGTGAATTATTTCACCAGCATGCGGCAATGGACGTAACCGCTTCCGACAATAGCCTCGGCAATCGCCCGAGCCCGCTCACTGTCGCTCCATTGGCGCACGAAACCTTCGAGAATGACGCAGGAACCGATGGTGGAGACGATGATTTCGGCTGCATCGAAATCGCCCGCAGCATGCAGGGCGCTTTCCACGGACGCGCGCATGGCGGCCGTGTTGCGGCTCTTCATCCAGGCTTCCTCGTCAGTCGGCGAGTTGTGAAATCGCAGCACCATGGTCGTTCCTGACATTGGCTAATAGGGATTTAACGCTGGAAGACGACGTTTGTTGCGGTGCGCGGTCGGCCCGATGCATAGTCATCACGATGGTGGTGCTGAAATCTTGCCGGAAGTGTCGGCAGCCGCCGCAAACAATTGCAGCCGAGGAAAAGACGATGAAAGCGCTGGTGCCTGCCCTTCTTGCGACGACCCTTTTGGCCACACCCGCTCTGGTCGGCTGCTCCGCCGCGGACGCGCCTGCGCTAGAGCCAATTCCCGGCAGCATCACCTATGGCGGGCAGCCGCGCACGAAGCTGACGAAGTCGCCGATCGGCAGCGCAGTGTACAACGACTTCTACGATCAGCAGGGCCAGCGCGTCTACGAAACCTATATTCTTCAGCCCGACCGCAGCCTGAAGCTGGTGCGGCGCCAGATCGTGCCGGATTTTCCGCAATAGTGCGTGGCAGCCCCTGCCTGCTTGACACCGGCGCCAATCGAGAACATCCAAGGAACATCTGATTTTATTCGCGGGTGCTGATTCTCCCGTTAAGCCCAACCGGACGGCTGGATGTATCTCGAGAGACTCAACCCCCAGCAACGCATGGCCGTTGAACACGGCACGCTCGCAGACGGCAGTCATGTGGCAGGTCCGCTGCTGGTCATCGCCGGGGCCGGCTCCGGCAAGACGAATACGCTTGCGCACCGCGTTGCCCATCTGATCCTCAAAGGCGCCGATCCGCGCCGAATCCTGCTCATGACCTTTTCCCGCCGGGCAGCAGCAGAAATGGGCCGCCGCGTCGAACGCATCTGCGGCGAGGTTCTCGGCAAGAATTCCGGCATCATGGCGGATGCACTTGCCTGGAGCGGCACGTTTCACGGCATCGGCGCACGCCTCTTGCGCGACTATGCCGAACAGATCGGCATCGATCCGGCCTTCTCCATCCATGACCGGGAAGACAGCGCCGACCTGATGAACCTCGTGCGTCATGATCTTGGTTTCTCGAAAACCGAGAGCCGGTTTCCGACAAAGGGAACCTGCCTGGCGATCTATTCGCGCGCGGTAAACTCGGAAATGGAACTGCCGCTCGTGCTGCGCGACGCCTTTCCCTGGTGCGCCACCTGGGAAAAGCAGCTTCGCGAGCTTTTCGCCTGTTACGTCGAGTCCAAGCAGAGCCAGAACGTGCTCGATTACGACGACCTGCTGCTCTACTGGGCGCAGATGGTGGCCGAGCCGATGATTGCCGAGGATATCGGCAGCCGCTTCGACCATGTGCTTGTCGATGAATATCAGGACACCAACAAGCTGCAGTCTTCCATACTTCTGGCGCTGAAGCCGACCGGCCAGGGCCTGACCGTCGTCGGCGACGATGCGCAGTCGATCTATTCCTTCCGCGCGGCGACGGTGCGCAACATCCTCGATTTTCCGGCCGCCTTCAGCCCGGCCGCCAACATCGTCACGCTTGACCGCAACTACCGCTCGACGCAGCCGATCCTGGCCGCCGCCAATGCCGTGATTGACCTTGCCTCCGAGCGTTTCACCAAGAACCTCTGGACGGAACGTGAATCGCCGGAACGGCCGCGACTGGTGACTGTGCGCGACGAGAATGATCAGGCACGTTACGTAGCCGACAAGGTTCTCGACAATCGCGAAGAGGGTGTGAAGCTGAAGAGCCAGGCCGTGCTCTTCCGCGCGTCGCATCACAGCGGCCCGCTGGAAGTGGAGCTGACCCGCCGCAACATTCCCTTCGTGAAGTTCGGCGGCCTGAAGTTCCTCGACAGCGCGCATGTGAAGGACATGCTGGCGGCACTGCGCTTTGCCCAGAATCCGCGCGACCGGGTGGCGGGCTTCCGGCTGATGCAGATCCTTCCGGGGGTCGGGCCTTCTACGGCGCAGAAGGTGCTGGACCATATGGCTGAGGACCCGAGCCCGGTTGCGGCGCTCGCCGCCATGCCTGCGCCGCCACGCTCGGGCGACGACTGGACCTCCTTCGTTTCGACCATGCAGGAGCTGAAGACCGGCAAGGCCGGCTGGCCCGCAGAGATCGAACTGGTGCGGCAATGGTATGAGCCGCATCTGGAACGGCTGCATGAAGATGCGAGCGCCCGGCTTGCCGATCTCATCCAGCTCGAACAAATCGCCGGCGGTTATGCTTCTCGCGAGCGCTTTCTGACCGAGCTTACGCTCGATCCGCCGGATGCAACCTCGGATCAGGCGGGCGTGCCGCTGCTCGATGAGGATTATCTCATCCTTTCGACCATCCATTCGGCCAAGGGACAGGAATGGACCAAGGTCTTCATGCTGAATGTCATCGACGGCTGCATTCCCTCCGATCTCGCGGTCGGGACGACGGCGGAAATCGAGGAAGAGCGGCGCCTCCTCTACGTGGCAATGACCCGCGCCAAGGACAATCTCGACCTCGTCGTGCCGCAGCGCTTCTTCACCTATGGTCAGAATTCGCAGGGCGATCGGCATGTCTATGCGTCGCGCAGCCGCTTCATTCCGGCCACGCTGCTGCAATTCTTCGAGGTTTGTGGCTGGCCTCAGGTCAAGACCGATACGGCAGCCGCCCAACAGGCGCGGCAGGTACGCATCGATGTCGGCGCGCGCATGCGGGGCATGTGGCGCTAGAGCCTTTCCCGATCAAACACTGTCAGAGCGAAAGCGGCGGCTTGGGCGATTCGAAGAAGCGGCCGATCATTTCATCATTGACCAGGGCGATCGTCGGCGGCGACCATTTCGGATTGCGGTCCTTGTCGATGACGGCTGCGCGAACGCCCTCGTAGAAATCCGGACCGTGCAGCACGTGCATGCAAGCCCCGAGTTCGCGGGCCAGGCATTCGCCAAGCGTGCGGCTCTGGCGGCCGGCTCTCAACAGCCGCAAGGCAAGCTTGAGACTGGTCGGCGAACGTGTGAGCATCACACGGCGGGTTTCTGCGGCGAATTCACCCTCCTCCGTAGCGAGTGCGGAAGCGATGTCCTCTACGCGGTTGAAATGGAAGGCACGGTCGATCATTGCGGCATTGGCCTGCAACCTGCCTTCGTCCACTTGCTCCGAGAGACCGCGCAGCACCGCATCCACATCGTCAGACGAACTTCCCGCAGACAGGTTCGTCAGATGATGGACTGCCTCTTCGAGGCGCGAGGAAGACATATAGACGTCAGCGAGGCCGGTATAGATTGCATCGGAGGCATTGATATCGAGCCCGGTCAGGGCCATCCAAGTACCGCTTTCACCCGGCGTGCGAGGCAACAGCCACGTAGCGCCGACATCTGGAAAATAGCCGATACCGGTTTCCGGCATGGCAAGGCGGGTACGCTCGGTGACGATCCGATGGCGGCCGTGGCTGGCAAGCCCGACGCCGCCGCCCATGGTGATGCCGTCCATCAGCGCCACATAGGGTTTCGGATAGCTGGCAATCCGGTGATTGAGGCGGAATTCCTCGCGCCAGAAGGTTTCCGCCAGGCCGTCGCCGGAACGCCCGCTCAGGTGAATGGCGCGGATATCGCCGCCGGCGCAGAAGCCGCGCTCGCCCTCCCCCATCACGACGACGCTGGCCACCGCTTGGTCACCGGCAAACTCGTCAAGTGCGGCGGCAATCGTACGCACCATCGGGATCGTCAGGCTGTTCAACGCCTTTGGGCGGTTCAGCCGGATAAGGCCCGCCGTGCCACGCCGTTCAACGATAACTTCGCTTTGATTGCTATTGTCCATGGTCCACCTCGCTCCTTCCCTAGGAATAAACGGGGTCGGGCCTAGGTTCCAGTGGCTGGCTGATCAATCAGGCCGAAAGGGGCTGAGAAACAGTGGCATCGCGCCTGACCGCGTAGTCGATCGCCAGTTCCAGCGGCAGCGGCCGGGAGAAATAATAGCCCTGCGCCAATCTTACGCCGATGCCTTTCAGCGACTCCGCCACATCCTCGCTTTCGACACCTTCGGCCACGGAAGCGATGCCGAGGTTCTGGCAAAGATTGGCGACGGAACGGGTGATGTTCATGCAGCGAGCATCGCGGTCGAAATTCATCACGAAGGCCTTGTCGATCTTCAGCTTGTCGAAGGCCAGGCGATGGATATGGCTCAAGCTTGAATAGCCCGTGCCGAAATCATCAAGCGCAATCGAGATGCCGGCGGCGCGCAGCATGCCGATCACCTGATCGGCAGTATCGAAGTCAGACAGCAGCGCCGTCTCGGTGATCTCGAATTCGATACGTTTTGGGTCGACGCCCGACCGGTTGATCATGGCGAGCAGGGCCATCGAGGTTTCGTGATCGCAGATGTCGCGGGCCGACAGGTTGAAGGAGACGCGCAGATGCGTCGGCATGATCTTCAGGGCGTCGAGCGCCTGGCCGAAGAGAATGCGCGTCACGCGGCCGATCACGGCGGTGCGTTCGGCAGCCGGAATGAAAGCATCGGGGCTGATGCGGCCGAAGCGGGCGCTGTCCCAACGCGCAAGCGCCTCAAAACCGACGACACGGCCGCTGCGCAGTTCGACGATCGGCTGATATTCGAGCTTCAGCTCGCTGGCGAAATTCTCGGTCTGCAGTTCGAGCTCGATCAGGTAGCGTTGTGTCAGGATCTTTTCGTGCTCCGGCGAGAAGAATTCCACACCGCCGACACGCTTGCTCTTGACCTGATAGAGCGCGAAGTCCGCTTTCTCGTAGAGGTCTTCGGCCGTGTACTCGCCCGCTTCAGGATAGACGATGCCGCAGGAGCCGGAAACACGGACCGAACCGTCGGGGATGTCATAGGGTTCGCGCACGGCCGCGCATAGCGCCAGGCCGAGATCGGAAATTGCCCTGAGCGTCATGTCAGCGGGGAAGATGATGCCGAACTCATCGCCACCAAGACGCGAGACGATGCCCTGATCGCCCAATAACGAGACGAAGCGGCGCGCCGTCTCCTTCAATACGACGTCGCCAGCCGCGTGGCCGAAGACGTCATTGACTGGTTTGAAGCCATCGAGATCGACGATGCCGATGACCGGTGGCGCGGCGGGATCCTTCAGCAGCATCTGTTCCAGCGACAGGAAGAAACTGCGACGATTGGCAAGGCCAGTCAGTTGGTCCTGCAAGGCATTGCGACTATTGACGCGATTCAGTTCCTCGGCTTCAGCCTGCTTCTGCTTGAGCTCTTCTGCAAGCCGCACGAGGTGCGCGAAATTCTGGAAGTAGCTGTTGATGACACGCAGGAAAGGCAGCACCAGGAACAGGCCGCTGACGGCCGTTGCAACGAAAACCGGGTTGCCGGAAAAGAGAAAGGTCACGATCATGGCCGTAAAGGTGATGACCGTGGTGATTGCCGCGGCGAGCGGCAGATGCATCAGGCAGAAAACGCAGGAAATGCCGGTTACAACCAGAAAATAGGCGATCTGCCCCTGCTGCGAGGCATCGCCATATCGATAGAGCGCGATAGCCCAACCGCCGAAGCCGATGGTGAGGATGACTGCGCCTGCTAGCGTTATCTTCATCAGCCGCAGCGCGCGCTCCGGCGTGACATTTTCCTTGCCTGATATTTCCCACCAGCAGAGGCGAAAGACGCAGACAATGCTGAGCCCGACGGGAATGTAGAGCGAAAGCCAGAGAGGCGCCGACCTAATGTGAGTGATGGCCACAGCCAGCGCATTGATGACAAGAAGAACGTAGAGAATCGGAATCTGTGACGACAAAGCCTTGAACTGTGCCACCAGAAACTTCGGATTATCTTTTTGCAGCCGCAACGAGGCTATGAAGTTCTTCATGATCCCTATTCCCTTGGCTGAAGTTGGCCAGAGAAAGCTTGATTATTCCTTATTCACGTAACGTCGGGCCACCCGTATCTACGCCGGAATGGCAAGTTGTTCGGCTGCATCTCAGAAAGAAGCTGCAGCCAGTGCGCGATGAATGCTGTGCAGATCGTCGACGCTCTTGTTCATCAGGAAGAGCTCCCAGTCGAGCGAGCTGCGGACGATGGTTTCCAGTGAGTCATATCTCGGCGCCCAATCCAGCACGCGGCGGGCAAGCGTCGCATCGGCGACGACGCTTGCGGCGTCACCCGGGCGACGTGCCGCCATGTTGATTTTGAACGAATGACCGTTCAAGCGGGTGACCATGTTCAATACGTCGAGTACGGAATAGCCGTTGCCATAGCCGCAGTTGGCGACAAGTGGCCCCCTGCCCTGGCGCAGATGCTCGAGTGCCTTCAAATGCGCCGCCGTCAAATCACTGACATGGATGTAGTCGCGCACACCGGTGCCATCATGGGTCGGGTAATCGAAACCGTAGACGGTAATGCTGCCACGCTTCCCGAGCGCAGCCTCACAGGCGACCTTGATGAGATGGGTCGCACCCGAGGTCGACTGGCCAGCGCGCAGCTGCGGGTCGGCGCCCGCGACGTTGAAATAGCGGAGCGCCACATAACCGAAGTCATAGGCGGCCGCGGCGTCACGAAGCATCATTTCGGTCATCAGCTTCGACTGGCCGTATGGATTTTCCGGATTGAGGGGTGCCGTTTCCTTCACGGGAGCGGAGCTCTTCTGCTGGCCGTAGACAGCGGCCGTCGAGGAGAAGACGAAGTTGCGGATACCGGCCTTGATCGAAGCGCTCAGCAGCGCGCGCGTTTTGCCTGAATTGTTATCGTAGTAGGAGAGCGGATCGGCAACCGAAACAGGGACGACGGCAGAGCCGGCGAAATGGATGATTGCCTCGATATCGTTCTCGATGAAGATCTTCTTCAGCACATCCGGATCGGAGACATCGCCAAGATAGAAGCGCGCCGCCGGCGCCACGGCCCAGCGAAAGCCGGTAGAGAGGTTGTCGAGCACGACGACGTCTTCACCGGCATCCAACAGCGTCCAAACCATGTGGCTGCCGATATATCCAGCCCCACCTGTCACCAGAACCGCCATGTCTGCATTCCCTGTTTTATGTTTTTTCGGGAACATCAGAACGGTGTTTTCCTTTCCGATTTTGTTATCAAACAGCCTCGGAAAGCCTTTGCGGCCGGTATGTTTCGACATGTGGTTAGAGGCGGATTTCCGGCTTTGCTACAATTTTAGCGACCGGCCGATTTCGAAACGAAAAGGCCTCCTGCCCCTCTCTTTCAGCGCTCATTGACATCACGCATGCGGCCGGGCAAACTCAGGCCATGAACAACTTCGCGTTTCAGGCTATGACGATGGGCATGACGACCACCCTTTGCGGTGGGGGCGTCGGCTTGTGACCTGAAACTATTCACATTACCCGATCCAACCCCGCCGGACGCGCGGGGTTTTTTGTTTCTGCCCCGATGTCCGCCCCATGCAAGGACTTCTCGTGGCACAATATCTTCTTTCCATATCTCGTGACCTGCCCCTCTCCAACAGGGAGCAGCAATGATGAGACTCTACCTGTCATCCTATCGGCTCGGAGCGAGCGCCTTCCGGCTCAAGAAGCTTCTCAATGGCGGGCGGCGCGCCGCAATTATCCAGAATGCGCTGGACTTCATCCCGTCCGAGGCGCGTCGCGCCTATGAGGCCAATGTCTATGATCCCAAGGAGGAGCTCGCCGATTGGGGGATCGAGGCGGAAGAACTGGATCTGAGGGATTATTTCGGGGAGCCGCGTGTTCTTGAAAAAGCGCTCGCCGGTTTTGATCTCGTCTGGGCCGTCGGCGGCAATGCCTTTCTTCTAAGGCGCGCCATGCGGCAGAGCGGTTTCGATCAGATCATAGGGGAGTTGGTGCGCGGCGATGCGATCGTCTATGGCGGGTTCAGCGCCGGGGCGGTCGTGGCGACGCCCTCGCTCAAGGGCATCGACATCATGGATGATCCGCGGCAGTGTGCGCCAGGCTATGACGAGAGCGTTCCTTGGGAAGGCCTTGGCCTCGTCGACTTCTCCATCGTTCCGCATTATCGCTCGGCTCATGATGAGGCAGAAGCGGCCGAAAAGGCAGCCAACTTCCTTGACGAAACCGGCATGCCCTTTCAGCCGCTCAGGGACGGCGAAGTTATCATCGTCGAGGGTCGGAACGTGACGCTGCTTCCGGTCTTGCCGGAAGCGATGCGCCGTTCCGCTTAAATCTTGAGGATGTAGTCGGCGAGCCGTTCGGCAGCGACCGCCACCTGTGCCGGATCGCGCAGAAAGCAGGCGCGCAGGAAAAGTGCGCCGCCCGGTCCGAAGGCTGTGCCGGGCGCAAGGCCGACGCCGGTTTTGTCGACGATATCGATCGCGGCCTTGCGGCTGTCGGTAACGCCGTCGATCTTGAGGAAGGCGTAAAGCGCACCGTCGGGCTTCAGCGTTTCAACGCGGTTGGTGGCGATCAGCGTCTCGCAGAGGATATCGCGGGAGCGGGTCGCCTTCTCGATATTCGACTGCACGAAGGCGTCACCTTCGTTAAGGGCCGCAACCGCACCCTTCTGCATGAATTGTGCTACGCCGGAGGTTGAATACTGGATGAGATTTTCCAGCACCTGTCCGGTCTCCGGCGGGGCGACGATCCAGCCGACGCGCCAGCCGGTCATCGACCAGTTCTTGGAGAAGGAGTTGACGAAGATGACCTTGTCGCCCGGCTCCATCACATCCAGGAAGGACGGCGCGCGACCGCCAGCGTAGAAATAACGCGCGTAGATCTCATCTGCCATGATCCAGAGATCATGTTTACGAGCAAGCGCCAGGATATCGGCCAGGTCCTTCTTCGTCGCGGTCCAGCCCGTGGGGTTCGACGGCGTGTTGATGAAGAGGCCGCGCGTCTTCGGCGTAATGGCTGTTTCAACGCGGTTGAGATCGACCGCCCATGTGCCGCCTTCAAACTGGAGCTCCACGCCAACCGACCGCGCGCCGGCGATTTCGAGGGCGGCGGCAATGTTCGGCCAGGCCGGGGTGAGGTAGACGAACTCATCGCCGGGTGAAGTCAGCGCCTGGACGGCGATCTGGATCGCCTGCATGCCGGAACCGGTCACATAGAAATGCTCAGGTGCCAAACGGATACCGAAATGCCTGAAATAGTAATCCGACAGGGCCTGGCGCAGCTCGGGGATCCCGCGCTGCCAGGTGTAGAAGGTCTCGCCGGCGGCGAGCGCCTGCATGGCCGCCTGATTGATGAAATCGGGGGTAGGAAGATCGCCTTCGCCAACCCAGAGCGGCAAAAGGCCTTCACGGCCGCGGGCATAATTGACGACTTCGACGATCCCGCTTTCTGGCGCTGCGACGGCGCGCGGGCTGAGGCTGCTTATAATCGACATGCATATCTCCGGTTCACGCCTTCATAACGGATTTGCAGGCGCAAATCCCATGACAAAGCGTGATGGCATATCGATTTTCGTGATGGATGAGCCCGGCCGGAATGGGCGGGCCCTCACCCGGATCAGACCGTCAGATCAGACGGCCGGGCGCTTGGCGAGAAGGTCGCGGATTTCGGTCAGCAATGCGACATCGGCCGGCGGCGGCGGGACCTCTGCCGGTGCGGCCTTTTCCTTGCGCTCGACCTGCTCGCGCAGGATGTTCACAGCCTTGATCATTAGGAAGATGATCCAAGCGAGGATCAGGAAATTGATCAGGACGGTGATGAAATTGCCGTATGCGAAAACGGCCCCACCTTTGCGGGCTTCGTCAAGGGTTGGCCCAACGGCTTTGTCCGACAGCGAAATGTAGTAGTTGGAAAAATCGAAACCGCCGAAGATCGCGCCGACGATCGGCATGATGATATCCTCGACCAGCGACTTGACGATCCCGCCGAACGCGCCGCCGATGATGACACCGACTGCGAGATCCATGACATTGCCGCGGGCGATGAACGCTTTGAACTCATTGAGCATCAGATCTGTCTCCCCTCGATGCATTTTTCAAAGACATGCCATTGTTTTCATTAGCTACACCTTCATCTCAATTAATCAATCGGCAATTGGAAATATTCGGACATCATCCCCTTCCGCGTAGAACTTAAGACCAAGACCGCGGGAATTTTCAAACCTGCTGAATTGCCCTAATCTTCAAACCGTTCCGGGAGGACGGCGGATAGTCCGCCGGCGGAGGGTCAATGCTTCCAGGCTGGGTCATATTTGCGTTTGCCTTGGGCTATCTTCTGCTGCTTTTTGCAGTGGCAAGCTATGGCGACCGCCGGAGCCGAAAATTCGGCGTGCCGGAGGGCGGCCGGCCTGTTGTGTATGCGCTCAGCCTTGCGATCTACTGCACGTCCTGGACCTATTTCGGCGGTGTCGGCCTTGCTGCGCATCACGGGCTGGAATTTGCCGGCATCTATATCGGGCCGATTCTCGTCTTCACACTCGGCATGCCGCTCTTGAAGCGCATTATCGAACTCGCCAAGGCCGAGAAGCTGACATCGGTGGCCGATTTCATTGCGGCGCGCTACGGCAAGAATTCCACTGTCGCAACCATCGTGGCGCTTATCTGCCTGATCGGCACCATTCCCTACATCGCGCTGCAGTTGAAATCCATCTCCGCGACTGTCACGGCCATGGTCAATCCGTCCGACTACGGTATCGGCAGCGGCAATCTCTATTTCCTCGACCTGCCGCTGATCGTGACGCTCGTGCTTGCCTGCTTCGCCATCATGTTCGGCACCCGCCACACCGATGCGACCGAGCATCAGGACGGGCTCATCCTCGCGGTATCGATGGAATCGATGGTGAAGCTCGTTGCCTTTCTGACGGCGGGCATATGTGTCATCTGGTTCCTGTTCGACGGACCGAGCGACCTGTGGCGGAAAGGATCGGAGAATGCCCTGGTCAGTGCCGCCCTCGACTATCAGACGCCGCTCAGCCGATGGATCACGCTGACACTGCTTTCGGCCTTCGCCATTATCATGCTGCCGCGCCAGTTCCACGTCACAGTGGTCGAAAACCGAACGGCAAAACAGCTCCGGCTCGCCGGCTTTCTCTTCCCGCTCTACCTGATCGCCATCAATCTCTTTGTGCTGCCCGTCGCCATCGGCGGGCTGCTCATCTTCGGCGGCAACGGTAATGCCGATCTCTATGTTCTTACCCTGCCGCTTGCAGGGCAGATGCCTGTCGTCTCGCTGATCACCTTCATCGGCGGCTTCTCGGCGGCGACCGCCATGGTGATCGTCGATTCCGTGGCGCTTTCCATCATGGTGTCGAACGACATCGTCATGCCGTTCTTCCTGCGCCGGAAGCTCGCGGGCCTTGCGAGCCAGCGTGACGACTTCGCAAAGAGCCTGCTCAATATCCGCCGCAGCGCCATCTTCGCCGTGCTGCTGCTCGGCTACGCCTATTATCGTTCGACCGACAGCACTGCGGGGCTTGCCTCGATCGGCCTGCTCTCCTTCGCCGCCATCGCGCAGATTGCACCTGCCCTCTTCGGCGGCATGATCTGGCGGCGGGCAAATGCGCGCGGCGCCATTCTCGGCCTGACCTCCGGTTTCACCATCTGGGTCTACCTGCTTTTCCTGCCCTCCTTCGGTGGGCCGGATTATTCCTATGTGGCAAGCAGTTTCCTCGGTTTCATCTTTCCCGGCACGACGCTCTTCACCGGTCCGGATGCCGATCCGCTGGTCAATGCGACGGCGATGAGCCTGCTCGTCAATACTGCCGCCTTCGTCGTGGGCTCGCTGACGCGCAATGCCAAGCCGCTGGAACGCATCCAGGCCGGCATTTTCGTCAAGCGACATTCGCGCTCGCAATTTGCCACGCGCGGCTGGAAGACCCGTATCAGCGTCGGCGATCTCAAAACGGCCATCGCCCGCTATCTCGGCGAAGAGCGCATGCAGCGCTCGCTTGCGACCTATGAACAGACCTCGGGGCGCAAACTGGAGGACGATCAGCCGGCCGATATGGCGCTCATCCATTTCACCGAGCAGTTGCTCGGCAGCGCTATCGGTTCTTCGTCCGCACGGCTGGTGCTGTCGCTGATCCTGCAGAAGATCGAGGATGCCTCTTCGGATACCGCATGGCTGCTCGACCAGGCGAGCGAAGCGCTGCAATATAATCAGGACATGCTGCAGACGGCACTGTCGCAGATGGATCAGGGCATTGCCGTCTTCGACAGTTCCAACCGGCTGACGATCTGGAACCGGCGTTTCCGTCAATTGCTGGACCTGCCTGAAAATGCGGGCCAGGTCGGCTTTCCGCTATCTGACATCGTCAGTATCCTTAGCCATCGCGGTGACATCGCGCCCGGTGACCAGGGCCAAGCGGTGCGGCATTTCCTGACGCTCGACAAGCCTTTCCCGCTGGTGCTTGCCGGCGGCGAGCGCATCATCGAAGTGCGTTCCAATGCCATGCCGGACAAGGGCATCGTCGCGACCTTCACCGACATTACCCAGCGTGTGGCCGCCGACCAGGCACTGAAACAGGCAAACGAGACGCTGGAACAGCGCGTCGCGGAGCGCACGGCGGAGCTGACGCGCGTCAACAAGGAATTGGCGGAGGCACGCGCGGCGGCGGACGAGGCCAATATCGGCAAGACCCGCTTCTTTGCCGCCGCCGGCCACGATATCCTGCAGCCGCTCAACGCAGCGCGGCTCTATTCTTCCGCACTGGTCGAACGCATGGCGCAATCGGAAAACAGCCCGATCGTGCGCAACATCGATTCCGCGCTGGAATCGGTTGAATCCATTCTCGGCGCCGTGCTCGATATTTCCAGGCTTGATACCGGCGCCATGCGCCCGCGGCTGGCATCCGTGCCGCTTTCCGACCTGCTCGAGCGTATCGAGACCGATTTTGCGCCGATCGCCCGCGAGAAGAAGCTGAAGCTCAAGGTCATGCCGACCTCGCTGCGGGTGCGCTCCGATCCGAACCTGTTGCGCCGCCTGGTACAGAACCTCGTTTCCAACGCCATCAAATATACGGTCAACGGCAAGGTGCTGATCGGGGTCAGGCGACGCGGCAATCAGGTGATGATCCAGGTGATGGATTCGGGCATCGGCATTCCGCCTTCGAAATTCCGGACGGTGTTCAAGGAATTCGCGCGGTTGGACGAAGGCGCCAAGACCGCATCGGGTCTCGGGCTCGGCCTCTCCATCGTCGACCGCATCGCCCGCGTGCTCGGCCACAAGGTCGAACTTCAGTCGACACATGGCAAGGGAACGGAATTCCGCGTACTCATGCCGCTCGACATCTCGAAGAGCGCCGAAACAAATGCTGCCGTGGTTCCGGTCGATCGCACAGCCGAGCCATTGAAGGGATTGCGCATCCTGTGCATCGACAATGAAACCAAGATCCTTGAAGGCATGCGGCTGCTGATCGATGGATGGGGCTGCAACACGCAGGCGGCGGATTCGCTTTCCGCTGTCCAGACGCTTTCGATGCGTCAGCCACCGGATCTTGTCATCGCCGATTATCATCTTGCCGACGGAACCGGGGTCGAAGCGATCCTGCATCTCCGCCAGCATTTCGGCGTTGAGATTCCCGCACTGCTCGTCACAGCCGACAGGACGCTGGAAGTGCGGGCAGAGGCAGAAAAGCACGGCATCGCGGTGCAGCACAAGCCGGTGCGCCCTGCGGCACTGCGCGCCTATATCACCCAGATTTCAGGGCTGAAGCGCGCCGCCGCCGAGTGAAGATCAGGCCACCTTGCGCCGGTCGAAAAGGTGGTCAACAAGCTCCCGTACGCGAGCAGAGTTCGGAGCATCGCCGAAGAGGGTGCGGTACATGATGGGTGCAACGACACTATCCATCACCGTATCGACATCGGGAAAGGCCTCGCCCCTCCCCTTCGCCCTTCCGGCGATCGCTTCAATCTGTTGACGGGTGAAGTTGCAGCACTTGTTGGCGTTATCACCGGTCTGGGCAGCGAGCACGTCGCGGATATATTCACGACCGGGGCCAGAGGACATTTCCTCTGCATATTGTTCGGCCCAGGCTTCCAGATCGCCGGCGCCGGTACCGGTATCAACCGGTTCCATGTCGGGACGCAGACGTTCGACGGCGACGTCGGCCAGTAATTCCTGCAGATCACCCCAGCGGCGATAGATGGTGGAAGGCGTGACACCCGCCCGCGTCGCGATCAGCGGAACCGTGATCTCCGTTCGGCTCATCTCCGCAAGAAGCTCACGCACTGCGGCATGCACCGAAGCCTGGACACGTGCACTTCTGCCACCCGGACGGATATTCTCTTTGACTGCCATTTCAACCCAACTTTCTCAGCCCTGAAGCGCGCCGCGACCTTTCGGTTGCCTAGCATGCTTCTGGTCCCGTTTTAACATGCCGTGGTCGCAGACCGCTCCCCACTTTTGCGGGACATGCTCTCTTTGCTTGCCCACAAGTCCGGGCGTTGCACACCTTGCTGGAATTGCTCCGGCCCTAATAGTTCAGAAACTTTCATCGATCCATTAACGCAAATTATTTGCTTTTATCTGCGGCTCCACCTAGATGGAGCTAACGCAACGATTTAGCTTTAATGGATCAATATATGGTCGCCGCTCCTGAATCCATCAAGAATTCGTCTCCCATGGGCTTCCATGCACTGACGCTGGCCATCTTCTTCGGTGCATCGGCTGCGCCGACGCCGCTTTATCGCATCTATCAGGAAGTCTTTGCCGTTTCGCCCATCCTCATCACCGTCATCTTCGCCGTCTATGCCTTCGCTTTGCTTGCCACTTTGCTGATCGCCGGTTCCATCTCCGATCATCTCGGACGGCGACCTGTCATTTTTGGCGCGCTCGTGCTGGAGATCATCGCCATGGCGTTATTTTCCATCGCCAGCGGACCGGAATGGCTGATCGCGGCGCGCATCGTGCAGGGTATCGCCACCGGTATTGCCGGCGCCTCCCTCGGTGCAGCTCTTGTCGATGTCGACCGGGCCAAGGGGCAAATCGTCAACTCCATTGCACCGCTTTCTGGCATGGCGATCGGCGCGATCGGAACCAGCGCGCTGATCCAGTTCGGGCCGGAACCACTGCATCTCGTCTACGCCCTTCTTCTCGTCGCCTTCACCGTGCAGGCCTTCGCGCTGTGGTTGACGCGAGAAACCGGCGGCACGCGCCCCGGCATCTTCACTTCGCTGAAGCCGACGATTTTCATCCCGCAACAGGTGAAGAAGCCGCTGTCGCTGGTGACGCCGATCAATATCGCCAACTGGACGCTCGGCGGTTTCTACCTGTCGCTCGTACCTTCGCTGGTCGTCTCCACTACCGGCAGTCGCGCACCGCTGACGGGTGGCACGGTCGTGGCAGCGTTGATGTTGTCCGGCGCAATCACCGTTTTCTTGCGCCGCAGCCGCAGCCCGAAGGGCAATCTCGTCTTCGGCGTCGCCTCCCAAACAGCGGGTATCGCAACGGTCGTCGCTGGCGTGCATCTTGCCAACGTGCCGCTGCTGCTCGTCGGCACGCTTTTGACCGGCGCCGGTTTCGGTACCAACTTCCTGGGCTCGATCGGCACGATCATGCCTCTCGCCAAGCCGGAAGAACGGGCCGGCCTGCTTTCGGCCTTTTATATCCAGAGCTATCTCGCCTTCAGCCTGCCAGCCATCCTTGCCGGCTTCCTCGTCAAGTCGATCGGCTACGGCATGACCACAGACATCTACGCAACCGGCATCGTCCTCGTCAGCCTTGCCGGGCTGGTGATGATGCGCTCGACAAGGGATACGGCGACGGCTTAAAGCGTGCCGCGATCTTTCGGATACGCCACGCTTTAAGCTCCTGTTTTCTCACGTCGTTATCGTAAAACCGCACGCACTTTTGCGCGACACGCTATGTGATCACCGCCAGCCGAGCGCCGGCGCGATATATTTCATGATCGATTCAATAACGTGGGCATTGTATTCCACGCCGAGCTGGTTGGGGACGGTGAGAAGCAGCGTATCTGCCTCGGCGATCGCCTCGTCCTTCTTCAGCTCCTCGATCAGAGCATCAGGCTCGGCGGCGTATGAACGGCCGAAGATCGCCCTCGTATTCTCGTCGATGAAGCCGATCTTGTCCTGCCCTTCATTGCCATAGCCGAAATAGGAGCGGTCGCGATCGTTCACCAGCGAGAAGATGCTGCGGCTGACGGAGACGCGTGGCTCACGCTGATGGCCGGCGTCCTTCCAGGCCTCGCGATAGGCTCGGATCTGTTTGGCCTGCTGGATATGGAAGGCCTCGCCCGTCTCATCATCCTTCAAGGTCGAGCTCTGCAGGTTCATGCCGAGCTTGGCGGCCCAGACGGCGGTAGCGTTCGAGCCGGCACCCCACCAGATGCGCTCACGCAAGCCGGCGGAATGCGGTTCGAGCCGCAAGAGGCCGGGCGGATTGGGGAACATCGGCCGCGGATTGGGCTCGGCGAAGCCTTCGCCCTTCAATACTTCGAGGAAAACCTCGGCGTGGCGGCGGCCCATATCGGCATCGCTCTGGCCTTCCGGCGGATTGTAGCCGAAATATCGCCAGCCATCGATGACCTGCTCCGGCGAACCGCGGCTGATGCCGAGCTGCAGGCGCCCGCGAGCAATCAGATCGGCGGAGCCGGCGTCTTCCGCCATGTAGAGCGGGTTCTCGTAGCGCATGTCGATGACCGCGGTGCCGATCTCGATGCGGCTGGTCCGGGCGCCGACAGCGGCCAAAAGCGGAAAGGGCGAGGCAAGCTGGCGGGCGAAATGGTGGACGCGGAAATAGGCGCCATCGGCACCGAGTTCTTCAGCTGCAACGGCAAGATCGATCGACTGCAGCAGCGTATCGCCGGCGGAGCGCGTCTGGGATTGCGGCGAGGGCGTCCAATGCCCGAACGAGAGAAAACCGATCTTCTTCATGATTCCATCGCTTAAACTGAAGTGTGCCTGCACGCTTCTTCTCATGATTCCTGACAGGCATATAGGCGCGCACGGGAGATTTCTGAACCTGGTGACTGATCAAATGCGAATTCGGCACCGGTCAATTGCAACACGGAGCCCTGCTTCTCCTGACACTTCCAAAAACATGAGGAAAAGTTTGTTCCCGGCCACACTCTTAAGACAATTCTTAATTAGTCATATAAATAGCCGCCGCAAGATTGTGAAGGGAATGCGATGAATACAGATAGTTTTGAAAAGAAAGCCGACCTGCTACTGGTGATGGCGAATGCCCATCGACTGCGGATGCTGAAGACGCTTGCCGAGCGCGAAGTGGCGGTCAACAATCTCGCCGATATTATCGGAATCAGCCAATCGGCCCTCTCCCAGCACCTCGCCAAGCTCCGCAGCAGGGATCTCGTCAAGACGCGGCGCGATGCGCAGACGATCTACTACTCGGTCAAATCCGAGAAGGTCCATGTGATCCTTGAAATGCTGAGCGAGATGTTCGACGAGGGCCAGACAACGGATCACCGACTGGCAGGTTAAGCGATCCGTGTCACCCGGCGTTCTCCCGCCGTTCCCAGTTATCGCCTTAGCCCGGCCGTTATACCGGGCATGAGTTTTCTTTATTTCTCCACCAGCTTTGCCAGCTGCGCGGCGACCGTGCCCCAACCGTCATGGAAGCCCAGTTCTTCATGCGTGCTGCGGGTCTCCTTGTCCTTGTGCATGACGACGGCACTGTAGTCGGTCCCTTCGGGATGATCGGCTAGGGTGATGATGGCTGTCATGAAGGGGGTTGGCGCAGGGCGCCAGCCGCCAAGGAGCGCATTGGTGAAGACGATGCGACGACCCTCCTGAACATCCAGATAGCAGGCACTGAGATGGTGTTGAAAGGGACCGCCATCCTCGCTCATTTCGGTTACAAGGGCGCCGCCGGGTTTGACGTCCATGGTGGCGACACGGCAGAGCGCCGGCGCGGGTATCCACCATTTTTCGAATTGTGCCGGGTTGGTCCAGGCGCTCCAGACGGCGGACGGTGGTGCTTTGATGACGCGCGAAATGGTCAGATCGAGATCGGGATTCACATTTGGCTTCATTGGGATTTCTCCTCCTTCGATTGCGTGGCAGTGACGAAAGCTTCGAGCCTGTCGGTGCGGGCCTCCCAGATGGCGCGCTGAGCCGAAAGCCAGCCTTCGACCATTGCGAAACGCTTCTTCTCCAGCGTGCAGGTGCGCACACGACCCTGCTTCTTCGTTTCGATAAGCCCTGTCTCTTCGAGCAGGTGGATGTGCTTCATGAAGGACGGCAAGGCCATGGCGAAAGGCTTTGCAAGATCGCTGATGCTCGCCGGACCGGTGCCGAGCCGGCCGATGACGGCACGGCGCGTGGGGTCGGCGAGCGCCAGGAAGATGCTGTCGAGCTGATGCGAATAGTAATCCATGAGGCTAAGTATCATGATGCGATACTTAGCGCAAGAGCTAAGTGTTTTTGGCCCAGAGTGTCCGGCATAATTGTGAGTAACTGAAATTGCGCGGTCGCCTGGAGCCCACTAACCCTCTCCCCGGTGGGTAGAGGGGACGTGGGCTACGACGCCTTTGAGAGCGCGAAAACAGTGTGGCAAAACCCCTTCTCCCTCTGGGAGAAGGTGGCCCGAAGGGTCGAATGAGGGGCTCCGGACGTTCCCGCCTCGTTTAAGCAGCCTTATCGGCTGCCGGATAGGGATCGAAACGACCGTAGAAGGTTTCGCCCTTGGCGGCCATGTCCTTCAAGAGCGGCGTGGGCTTGAAGTGGTCGCCGTAGCTGGAGGCCAGTTTTTCGGCGAGGTCCACGAAAGCATTCACGCCCATGCCGTCGATATAGCTCAGCGCACCGCCGGTATAGGGCGCGAAACCGAAACCGAGAATGGAGCCGACATCGGCTTCACGCGGATCGGTGACGATGCCTTCCTCCATGGTGCGGGCGGCTTCGAGAGCGATCGTCACCAGGAAGCGCTGCTTCAGGGTGTTGACGTCGACCTCAGCGGTCGGTTTTTGCGGATAGAGGGTCTTCAACTCGGGCCAGAGGAATTTCTTGGCGGGCTTGGCCGGATATTCGTAGAAGCCCTTGCCGTTCTTGCGGCCGCGGCGGTCGAGTTCGTCCACCAGCTTGTCGATGAGGGCGAGGTGGCGCTCGTCGACAGCCTTGGGGCCGAGATCGGCGACGGTGGCCTTGAGGATCTTCTGCGAGAGGTCGATTGCCACTTCATCATTCAGCGACAGCGGGCCGACCGGCATGCCGGCCATTTTGGCGGCATTTTCGATCATCGCCGCCGGCACGCCTTCGATCAGCATGTCATAGGCTTCGTGGATATAGCGGAAGACGCAGCGGTTGACGAAGAAGCCTCTGGTATCGTTGACGACAACAGGCGTCTTCTTGATGGCAGCGACATAATCGAGCGCCACGGCGAGCGCACGGTCACCGGTGCTCTTGCCGAGAATGACCTCGGTCAGCATCATCTTTTCGACCGGCGAGAAGAAGTGCACGCCAATAAACTGATCCGGGCGCTTCGAATTTTCTGCAAGGCCCGTGATCGGCAGGGTGGAGGTATTGGAGGCAAAGACGGTCGTCTCCGGGATGACGGCTTCGACCTGCTCGATGACCGCCTTCTTGACGGCGCGATCTTCGAAAACCGCTTCGATGACCAGATCAGCGTCTTTCAGGTCTGTATAGTCGGCAGACGGCGTGATGCGGGAAAGAAGGGCGGCGCCCTCCTCCTGCGTCAGCCGGCCCTTACCGACGGAATCCTTGACGAGGCCTTCGCCGACGCCCCTGCCCTTGGTGGCGGCTTCGATATCGCGGTCGATGAGAGTGACCTCGAAACCGGCGGCGGCGGTGACATAGGCGATGGAGGCGCCCATGAAGCCGGCGCCGACGACGCCGACCTTCTTCAGTTCGGTCTTCGGCACACCGGCCGGGCGGCGGGCTCCCTTGTTAAGCTCCTGCATGGAGATGAAGAGCGAGCGGATCATCGAGAAGGCTTCGGTCGTCTGCAGCACCTGGGTAAAATAGCGCTGCTCGATCTTCAGGGCCGTATCGAAGGGAACCTGCAGGCCTTCATAGACGCATTTCAGGATGGCGAGCGCGCCGGGATAGTTACCCGAGGTTTCGCGGCGCAGGATGGCGGGTGCAGCCGGCCAGAGCTGGGCCGCGGCCGGCGTCCAGATTCCGCCGCCGGGAACCTTGAAGCCCTTTTCGTCCCAGGGGGCGACGGGCTTCAGGCCGTCCTTGATCATCTGCTTGGCAGCCGGGATCAGCTGATCCGGCTCGACCACCTGGTGGAGGAGGTTCATGGCCTTGGCGCGCGAGGCGTTCAGCGACTGGCCCGTCGTCATCATCTGCAGGGCGGACTGGGCATCGGTGAGGCGCGAGATGCGCTGCGTGCCGCCGGCACCCGGGAAGATGCCGACCTTGACTTCCGGCAGGGCGATCTTGACGCTCTTCGCATTGGAGGCGACACGGCCATGGCAGGCGAGCGACATTTCCAGCGCGCCGCCCATGCAGGTGCCGTTGATGGCGGAGACCCAGGGCTTGCCGCAGGTTTCGAGCTTGCGGAAGAGGCCAGTCATAAGGCCGACGAGGTCGAAGAGCTTTTGTGCCGCGCCGTCAGGATTTGCGGCTTTCTCCTGCTGATAGAGTGTGAACATAGCCTTGATCATCGAGAGATCAGCGCCGCCGGAGAAGGAAGACTTGCCCGAGGTGATGACGACGCCCTTGACGGCACTGTCGGCAACGGTGGCATCGATGATCGCATCGAGTTCGCTCATCACCTCTTCGGTGAAGACGTTCATCGACTTGCCGGGCATGTCCCAGGTGACCAGGGCAATACCATCCGCATCGGTCTCGACGGTGAAGTTGATGTAGCTCATCGTCTCTCTCCCTTAGACGCGTTCGATGACGGTTGCCGTGCCCATGCCGGCGCCGATGCAGAGGGTGACCAGTGCGGTGTTGAGATCGCGGCGCTCCAGTTCGTCCAGCACAGTGCCGAGGATCATGGCGCCGGTCGCACCCAGCGGATGGCCCATGGCGATCGCGCCGCCATTGACGTTGATCTGGTCATGCGGGATGTCGAAAGCCTGCATGTAGCGCAGCACGACGGCGGCGAAGGCCTCGTTGAGCTCAAAGAGGTCGATATCGGCAAGCGTCATGCCCGTGCGCTTCAGCAGCTTTTCTGTGACATCAACGGGGCCGGTCAGCATCAGGGCCGGATCGGAGCCGATATTGGCGAAGGCCTTGATGCGAGCGCGCGGCTTGAGGCCCATGCTCTCACCACCCGCCTTGGAACCGAGCAGGACGGCGGCGGCGCCATCGACGATGCCGGAGGAATTGCCGGCGTGGTGGACATAGTTGACGCGCTCGACTTCCGGATGGGCCTGGATGGCGACGGCTTCGAAGCCGCCCATTTCGCCTGGCATCTGGAAGGACGGATTGAGGGAGGCGAGCGCCTGCATATCGGTGCCGGGGCGCATGTGTTCGTCATGGGCAAGGATCGTCAGGCCATTCTGGTCCTTGACCGGGATGACGGAATTCTTGAACCAGCCATTGTTCCAGGCGTTTGCCGCCCGCTTCTGGCTTTCGACAGCATAGGCGTCTACGTCGTCACGCGAAAAACCGTATTTGGTGGCGATGAGATCGGCCGACACGCCCTGCGGCATGAAATAGGCCGGGAAGTTCACCGAGGGGTCCATGAACCAGGCGCCGCCGGACATGCCGAGGCCGACGCGCGACATGCTTTCGACGCCGCCGGCGATGACGATATCGTCAGCGCCCTGCGCGATCTTGCCGGCGCCGAAATTCACGGCGTCGAGACCGGAAGCGCAGAAGCGTGAAATCTGCATGCCGGGCGCTCTGGTCGAATAACCGGCTTCGAAGGCAGCGGCCTTGGGGATGACGGCGCCGGCATCCATGACCGGGTCGACACAGCCCATGATGATATCGTCGACTGTTTCGGTGTCGAGACCGTTGCGGTCGCGGATCGCTTCCAGCGTCTTGGCCGCAAGGCGCACGGAGGGCACTTCGTGGAGCGAGCCATCCTTCTTGCCGCGGCCGCGGGGCGTGCGGACGTGATCGTAAATGAAAACCTCGGTCATTGTCTCGTCTCCCTGGCGGCGCAGACGCGCCGGTGAATTGTTCTTCCGGCAGGAAGGAGCCAGAGAGGGCCGCGCTTGCGGCCCCCTCATCCGGCCCTTCGGGCCACCTTCTCCCCGCGGGGAGAAGGGGTAGTGATCAAAACGCTTCGGCGGCCAGTTCCATCATCGTGTCGGCACCAGTTTCGATGCGGGCCTTGCGCAATGCGGTTTCGGGCATCACACGCTCCATGAAGAATTTCGCCGTGGTGAGCTTGTTCTTCAGATAGTCTTCTCTGGCATCGCCGGCGGCAAGACGTTCATTGGCGGCTTTGGCCATACGCGCCCACATATAGCCGAGAATAACAAGGCCAAAGAGGTGCATGTAATCGGTGGAGCCGGCACCGGCGTTATCGGGCTTTGCCATGGCATTCTGCATGAACCACATGGTCGCGCCCTGCACGTCGTTCAAACCCTTCTTGAGGTGCTTGGTGAAGAAGCCGAGCTCTCCGTCATTGCGGTTTTCCTCGCAGAAATCACCGATCTCCTTGAAGAGCGCCATGGCCGCGCGACCGCCATTCAGTGCCAATTTGCGGCCGACCAGATCGAGTGCCTGGATGCCGTTTGCGCCTTCATAAATCATGGCGATGCGGGCATCGCGCACATACTGGCTCATGCCATGCTCTTCGATATAGCCGTGGCCGCCGAAGACCTGCTGGGCCATGACGGCATGATCGAAGCCCCTGTCGGTCATCACGCCCTTGAGGATCGGGGTGACAAGGCCGAGAATGTCGTCGGCCGTCTGGCGTTCCTTCTCGTCGCTAGCGCGGTTGGCGATATCGGATTTTAGCGCGGTCCAGAGCAGGAAGGCGCGGCCGGCCTCGTTGAACGACCGGATGGTCATCAACGCGCGGCGGATATCTGGGTGGACGATGATCGGATCGGCCTTCTTGTCCGGCGCCTTGACGCCCGACAGGGAGCGACCCTGGATACGATCGCGGGCATAGTTTGCGGCGTTCTGATAAGCGATCTCTGAAATGGCGATGCCCTGCAGGCCGACCATCAGACGGGCCTCGTTCATCATCACGAACATAGCGTTGAGGCCGCGGTTTGCCTCGCCGATAAGATAGCCGGTCGCGTCGTCATAGTTCATGACGCAGGTGGCGTTCGCGTGAATGCCCATCTTGTGTTCGATCGCGCCACAGGTAACGCCGTTGCGCACCCCGGTACCGCTATCGTCAGCGGCCAGAAATTTCGGCACGATGAAGAGCGAAATGCCCTTGGTGCCTTCGGGGGCGCCCTCGATACGGGCGAGCACAAGATGGACGATATTGTCGGCCATGTCATGTTCACCGGCGGAGATGAAGATCTTCTGGCCCGAGATCCGATAGCTGCCGTCAGCCTGCGGCACAGCTCTGGTGCGCAACATGCCGAGATCTGTGCCGCAATGCGGCTCGGTGAGGTTCATCGTGCCGGTCCAGGCACCCTCGACCATCTTTGGCAAGTAGGTGCGCTTCTGCTCTTCGCTGCCGTGAACGAGGATGGCAGCAATCGCGCCCTGGGTCAGGCCCGGATACATCATCAGCGACATATTGGCGGCCGAGGTATATTCGCCGACGGCGACGTGCAGCGTATAGGGCAGGCCCTGGCCGCCGAATTCCTCCGGCACGGCGAGGCCGATCCAGCCGCCTTCGCGATAGGCCTTATAGGCTTCCTTGAAACCCTTCGGTGTCGAAACCGTGCCATCCTCTTGACGCTGGCAACCCTGCTGATCGCCGGAATAGTTCAGAGGAAACATAACCTCCTCGGCCACTTTCGCCGCTTCGCCCAGAATAGCCTCCACCATGTCAGGCGTGGCATCGGCAAAACCCGGGAGATTGTTGTAGCGCTCGAGACCCAGCACGTCGTTCAGCACGAAGAGCGTGTCGTTCACCGGGGCCTTGTAGACTGGCATCGTTCGAATTCCTCCAATTCGGCAACCGGATCGCTCCGGCGTTGACACTCTCTTACAAAATATTGACGTTTGCGTAAACGTCAAATCCGGAGTGCGCGCGATTTTGTGAGGTGGCGTGGAGAGAGGTGAACCATGCACGCGCATTGTCACAGAATGGTAATAGTCCGTTGCTTCTCCGGCCAAGCGCGCTACACTCCATCCTGCGACCTTGGAAAAGCCTGGGAGGAGCTGTTCATGAAAAGAGCGTGGCCTGCGGAGTTCAATTCCATCTTCGATACGGCGGAACTTGTGACCATCGAGCCTGTGACTGTGGAACCGGTCAATGGCGAAAGAGTGGTTGCGCATGACGAGCCGCCGGCTCCGCGCAGGGCGCTGAGGGTGCGCATTCCCATGGAAACCTATGAACGCATCTGGCCGCTTGCCGAAATGCGTTTCCGGCCGGCCGAGGGGCCTTATGCCGGCAAGGCGGTGACGCTGATCGCCACCAATCCACACTATCATCCGTGGCACCCCGCCGATGGCGGCTGCGAAGAAAAAGTCGGCGACAGCGGGCGCCATTACAAGACCGACTATCTGGTCGTGCATTTCCTGCTCGACGACGTGCGTGAATCCGTCGCCGCCTGAGCGGCAATCTTGAAGCCAAACGGCTTGAAGACACGGTCGCTCCCGGACTAGGCTTGTGCCAGCAATGTCTATTTCGGGAGCCTAGCCTTGAGCGATTTCGATATAATCCGTCTGCGCGCCGAGCAGAGAAAAGGCGGCGCCGACGCGCTGAAGGCGATGCTCCCGGCCATTCCTGACCATGAGGCGCTGCGTGCCCTGCCGGATGACCGCATCCTGTCGCAGATGACGAAGCGCGTCTTCTACAGTGGCTTCGTCCACAAGGTCATCGATAATAAATGGCCAGGCTTTGAAGAGGCTTTCGACGGCTTCGATCCTGCCGCCCTCAATATCGCTCCCGACGAATTTTGGCATGACCTGACGAGCGATGACCGCGTCGTCAAGAACGGCGCGAAGATCATGTCGGTGCGCGCAAACGCCGCCTTCGTACGCGAGATGGCGAACGAGGCGGGCAGCGCCGGCGCCTTTTTCGCAAACTGGCCACGTGAGGATCATATCGGCCTGCTCGACGTGCTTGCCAAACGCGGCAACCGGCTGGGCGGAGCCACCGGTCAATATTTCCTGCGCGGTATCGGTCGCGACGGCTTTATCATGACATCAGACGTGCTCGCGTGCCTGAGGGATGCGGGCGTGCCGCTCTCGGCATCCGGAACCGGCAAGAAGGATCAGCAACTGATCCAGCAGACTTTCAACCGCTGGGCCGAGGAGACGGGTCTGCCGCTCGCCCATCTCTCGCGCATCTGCGGGCTTTCGATCGACGCTCCCCAGGAATGAAATATTTCCGGCCGGCGGTTTTTTGACAGGCTGCGACTGCCTACCTCTCCGGAAGGTTCATCCGAAGGAGAAGATCATGGCCGAATTTCCCTATCGCAGCGCGCTCATCGTCGGTGCCGGTTCCGGCATCAGCGGCTCGCTTGCCCGCAAGCTTGCAGAGCGCGGCGTCAAAGTGAGCCTTGCGGCGCGCAATATCGGCAAGCTCGGGCCTCTGCTCGATGAAACCGGGGCGAAGGCTTTTGCGACCGACGCTTCACAGCCCGCGGCGGTTTCTGCCCTCTTCGAGCGCGTCGATGCCGAAATCGGCGAGCCCGATGTCGTCATCTATAATGCCAGCGGCCGGGTGCGAGGGCCGATTGCCGAACTCGATCCCGCAGAGGTGCAGCAGGCGATCGCCACCAGTGCCTTTGGCGGCTTCCTTGTGACCCAGCAGGCGGCCAAACGCATGATCGCGAAAGGTCGCGGGGCTATCCTGCTGACGGGGGCGACGGCCAGCATCAAGGGCTATGCGCAATCGGCGCCCTTTGCCATGGGAAAATTCGCGCTGCGGGGTTTGGCGCAAAGTGCTGCCCGCGAACTTGGGCCGCGCGGGATCCATGTGGCGCATTTTATCATCGACGGCGCCGTGCGTTCCGCCGCGAGGCCGGATAGCAAAGACAAACCCGACGGTACGCTTTCGCCTGATGCGATCGCACAGTCCTATATCGACGTGCTGCTGCAACACCGCAGCGCCTGGTCGCAGGAAGTGGAGTTGCGGCCCTGGACGGAAAACTTCTGATCCAGACGGTCTCGATCGCGCATAGATGCTTTCCCGAAGGCGTCGAAACCGGTAGGATCGGACCGGCTTCGAAAGCCTGGGAGGGAACGATGCTGCGTCTGGACCATGTGACGATCGATACCCGCGATGCGCCTGCCATGATCGCTTTTTTCGAAGACATTCTTGGCGTGAAGGAAGGCTATCGGCCGCCCTTTCCCTCGCGCGGTCACTGGCTTTATCTCGACGACAAGCCGGTGATCCATCTGAGCCTGACGGAGCGGGCGGGCGATTTTCCGCCCGGTATCTTCAATCATGTGGCCTTCAGCCTCTTCGAATTCGAACCGGCACTCGCCCGCATCAAGGCGAGCGGCTATCGCCATGAATATCTCGACATTCCGGATACCGATCTCGGCCAAGTCTTCATCTATGGGCCAGAAGGCGTGAAGATCGAGTTGCAGTACAAGCGACCGATCTGAAGATTTGCGCGCGCCAAATTAGCACGAAGAGCGCAAAAGTTAAAAAATTCTCATCCGGGTTAACGAGTTCTTTACCACGTTTCGTGAAAGGTGCGCGGTGAGCATTGGCGATCTGCATTCCTTTTCTTTGTCTCGCGTTTCAGGAGTGCCGCCAAAATCTGTCCAGCTTGAGGAAAGTCTAATTGATTATTTCCTCATGGATGGCGCTCTCCGCTGCGTGCCCCGGTACGCTTCGGAAAAGGCAATGATCGGGCCCGGACCGGGCAATCGAAGCGAGCAAGAACATGAACGGATCGCGATCACATTCTTCCCGGCATTCCGACAGAACCTCGCTCGACGCGTTGAACCGCACGATCGAAGGGCTGGAAGCGCGGATCGAAGGCTTGATGGGCAGCGGACGCGAACAGCGACCCAGCAATCCGACGCCAGACCGCGATCCCTACGTCAGTTCCTATACGCCGCGCGCTGCCGATCCGCTGGCGGAAATCCGCCAGCGCCAGCGCGCGCTTGACGCTACCAGAGAGAACCGCGAACGCGCCTATACGCGCGAAGCGGCACCGGCCCTTCTGCGTGAACCGGCACTTGCGCCTGCTCCGCAGCGCGCGCCGGCACCGCAGCCGCCCGCACCCGCTTTCCGCGCCTCCGGCGACACGATGACCGAAATCGCCCAGGCCCTCGTCAACCTGCGACAGGACCTGAAGCGCGACATTTCCGAAGGTGTCACGCGCGAGATGAATGCGCTGCGCACGGAACTGCGAGAGATCAAGGCGAGCGCGCAGGACAGGCATTTCGCCGACGACATCCGCGCCGACATGGGTCGCCTGTCGCAGAGCATCGCGCAGCTCACCAGCCGCTCGGCTGGTCCGGAGGCTACCGGCCTGCGCAACGAATTCGAAGAGCTGCGTTCGCTGATGGACGGGCTGGCGCGCGAGGATTCCATGCGCCATATGGAACAGCGCTGGGACAATGTGGAAAACCGCCTGGCGGAACTCGACACGGCCGGGCTGCAGGAAGAGCTGGTGTCGCTCGCCTACCGGCTTGACGACATCAAGCGGCATCTTGGCGGCATGGGCGAAAGCCCGGCCGTGCACGCACTGGAAGACAAGCTCATCACCATCGCCTCTGCGGTCGAGCAGTTCGGCAACCTCATCCAGCCGCACGACCGGATCATGTCCGAGCAGTTCGCCGCCATGGATACGCGGCTCGACGAGATCAGCCGCGCGATCGCCGCCAGCGGACGCAGTGCTGCAGGCGGTGATCCGGCACTGATGCAGCGGCTGGAAAATCGCCTTTCCGCGCTTGGCGAGCAGATCGAGCTGATGGGCCGGGCCGCCATAAACCGTCCCAACCCGACCGACGAGATGGCCGGCCGGCTGGAAGCATTGACGGCGCGCGTCGAGGACCTTGCCAAGGCCGAGGCGACTTCGCGTCTCGACGAGCGGCTGGAGCACCTTTCCTACTTGCTCGAGCGCACGCAGAAGGCCGCCCCGCAACAGGACCTGACCGGCGCGCTTTCCGACATTTCCCGCAAGATCGATGCGCTGGAAAGCGGCTCGGTCAATGATGCGCTCGCCCAGAGGCTCGACTATCTCGCACGCCGCATCGACGAGATGGAAATCCGCCCCGTCCCGGCGCCTGTTATCGACGACAGCGCCTTTCAGCGTATCGAAGGGCGGCTTAGCGACATCGCCGCAAGGCTGGAGGAAAGCACTGCAGCTGCGCCGACCGACACGCGCGCGCTGAAGAACCTCGAGGAGCAGATTGCAAATCTCTCCGAGCTCCTGAATACGCCGCGCGAAAATGCGGAAGTATCCGCGGATCTCGACCGTCGCATGGGTGCAATCGAAGATTATATCGCGACGAACGACGAATATATCATCGAGGCGGCACGGCAGGCAGCGGAAGCCGTGGTCGATGCCTATTCGCGCAACGGCGGAGCACAGGGCGCTGCACCCGCAGAGAGCGACATGTCAGCCCTCATCGCACTCGCCGATGATCTGCGGAACCTCGAAGATTTGAGCCGCGACAGCGAGGAGCGCACGCACAAGACCTTCCAGGCCCTCCACGAGACGCTGCTGCATATTGCCGACCGGCTGGATACGATGGAGGAGCGGGTTCGCCCGGCCGCCCGGATGCCGGCGGCGGAAGTCGATTTCGACGTCGACCCCTACGCACTCGTCGATGCGGGCAGCGAGCCAGCCAAGGCGCCGGTGATGCAGGCGCCGAAGGCCTCGCCTGTGCTGCGCACGACCGACATCGCCGAAGAGACGGCGGTGCGCATGCCGGAACCGGCTTTGGCCGACAGCACCAGCGCGATCGCCATCGAAGCCACGAACCAGTCGGAAAAGCCTGTCGTTCCTGCCAAGGGTAGCCTGCTTGCAAGCCTTGGCCGCAAGCTGATGCCATCGCGCAAGACGGAGGCAAAGGCCGCTGCCGAGCGCACGGTCATCGATCCCGCACCGTCAATCGATCCCGTCGATGTCGTGCCGGCAGAGGCGGCAAACGAATTGCTCGAACCGGGCTCTGGCGCACCTGATGTCAAGAAGATCCTGGAGCGCGTGCGCGCCAGCCAGAATGCCCAGCGCGGCAAGCCGGCCACCGAAAACGATCGGGCCGACTATATCGCCGCCGCGCGCCGCGCCGCGCAGGCCGCCGCCATGGAGATCGACAGCAACGCAAAGCCCGCGACCCGCGCCGAGCGTCGTGCTGCGAAGCCTGAAAAAGCCGGCAAGGGTGGCGCCTTCTCGCGCTTTCGCCGGCCGATCCTGCTCGCGGTCGGGGCCGTGCTGCTGGCCATCATGGCTTTCCCGCTTGCCCGCACGTTGACCACGGGCGAAAAGGCCCCGCCTCCGGCTGAAGTCTCGGTTCTGACCGACGCGACCGAAACGCCGCAGGCCAATATGGCAGCCCCGGCACCGGTTGCGCCGGAAGCAGCCGCGCCCGAAACCAGCGCTCCGGCGCCGATGATGACGCCGGACGCAGCACCTTCCGAGCCGACCGCGCCCGCAGAGTCGCAGGCAGCGACACCCGATCACCTCACCGATGCCACGCCGCTTGACGGCGAAGGCGCAGAGGATTTCAGCCAGGCGCCCGCGCAGAATACGTCCGGCTTTGTTCCGAACGCTCCCGCGGCGCCGACGACGATACCTGCCGCATCCGCTGCCGCTTCGATCATCGTTCCCGATACGATCCAGCCGCAGCCGCTTGCCGATGCAGCGCGCAATGGCGACGCGCTGGCGCTCTTCGAGATCGGTGCGCGTTATACCGAAGGCCGCAATGGCCTTGCCGCCGACCAGAAGCAGGCCGCGAGCTGGTATCAACTCTCGGCCGACAACGGCTTCGCACCGGCACAGTACCGTCTCGGCAGCATGTATGAGAAGGGCAACGGCGTCGACCGCGACGTGCAGAAGGCCAAGAGCCTCTACGAGCAGGCTGCGGGCCAGGGCAATGCCAGCGCCATGCACAATCTCGCAGTGCTCTATGCCTCAGGCGCTCTCGGCCAGCAGGATTATGCGACGGCCGCAACGTGGTTCCAGAAGGCTGCCGACCTCGGCATCACCGACAGCCAGTTCAACCTCGCCATCCTGTGCGCCCGCGGCAATGGCGTACCGGCGGATCTGGAAGAATCCTACAAGTGGTTTTCGATCGCCGCCAAGTCGGGCGACAAGGATGCTGCCCAGAAGCGTGACGAAGTCGCAAATGCCATGAAGCCGGACCAACTCGAGCGCGCCCGCGCCAAGGCCGAGCTCTGGAAGCCGCAGCCGCTCGACAACAAGGCGAACGGCATCGAGGTTCCCGATGCATGGGCAAGTGCCGCCGCACCGAAGACGGCCACCGTCGACATGAAGAAAGCGATCCGCAACATCCAGGCGATCCTCAACAATAACGGATTCGACGCTGGCCCAGCGGATGGAGAAATGGGCGCCAAGACGGTGACTGCCATCAAGAACTTCCAGAAGTCGATCGGACAGGAGCCGACCGGCAAGGTCAACGACGATACGGTGAAGGCGCTTCTGGAACGCAACAAACCGGGCGCCAAGGCTATCTGAGATCGCCCGGCGGCGCTCTGCCGCGGGGCTTTTCGCCTTTTCGAGCCACCTGTCACAAAACCTGAAAAAAGCCGGATTATGCGGGACATATCGAGACCCGCATCCGGCTGATCGCGCTTTTTTCCTTCGAAAGCCTCTGGCAACGATTTCACAGTAGGATGCGCCATTCGAACGGGGACGTGAGACAGGCCGCCGCGGCGGGCGCGGCGATAATCGGGGTCGGCTGTGACAATCTATCTGCCCATCGCAGAATTGTCGGTGAACATCTTCATCATTCTCGGCATGGGGGCCGCCGTTGGCTTCCTGTCGGGCATGTTCGGCGTTGGCGGCGGCTTTCTGATCACGCCTCTCCTGATCTTCTATAACATTCCGCCGGTCGTCGCCGTCGCAACCGGGGCCAACCAGGTGGTCGCTTCCTCGATCTCGGGGGCGATCACGCATTTCCGGCGCGGCACGCTGGATGTGAAGCTCGGATCGGTGCTGCTTGTCGGCGGTCTTTCGGGCGCGACTGTTGGTATCTGGATCTTCTCGCTGCTGCGCGCGATCGGTCAGCTCGACCTCTTCATCTCGCTGCTTTACGTCGTCTTCCTCGGTACAGTCGGCGGACTGATGCTTTGGGAAAGCGTCAATGCCATGCGCCGGGCGGCCCGCAACGAGGCACCGGCGCCCCGCAAGCCCGGCCATCAGCACTGGGTTCACAAGCTGCCGCTCAAGGTGCGGTTCAAGAAATCGAAGATCTATCTGTCGGTTATTCCGATCGTGACGCTCGGCTTTGCGATCGGCATCCTGACCTCCGTCATGGGTGTCGGCGGCGGCTTCATCATGGTTCCGGCCATGATCTACCTGCTGCGCATCCCGACCAATGTCGTCGTCGGTACCTCACTCTTCCAGATCATCTTCGTGACCGCCTATACGACGATCGTGCAGGCGGCGACCAACTATTCCGTCGATATCGTGCTCGCCTTTTTCCTCATGCTTGCCGGGGTCATCGGTGCGCAATATGGCGTGCGTGTCGGCCAGCGGCTGCGCGGCGAGCAGTTGCGCGCGCTTCTCGGTCTGCTGGTTCTAGCCGTCGGCCTGCGCCTTGCCGTCGCGCTGATCGTAACACCGCAGGATATCTATTCGGTGGTCATGGGATTGGGGAACTGATGTTTCGGCTCCTCCTGCTTCTTGTCCTTCTCATGCCTGTGACCGCGTCGGCGCAGATGATGCTGCCCGGACAGGGAACGACGCAGGCCGAACGCGAATTGCTGGAAATTGGCACTTCGACCAGCGAGATCGCCATCACCTCGGATTTCCGCGGCGCGGACCTGACGATTTTCGGTGCAGTGACCAATACGGACGACCTGCTGCTCGCCATCGGCCAGTATGATATCATCGTGGTTCTGGAAGGACCGCGCGAGGATGCCACCGTGCGCAAGAAGGAGCGGGTCTTCGGCATCTGGATCAACACCTCGTCGATGACCTTTGCCGACGTGCCGCATTCCTATTCAATGTCGAGTTCGCGTTCCATCGACGACATCACGACGCCGCTGGACCTCACGGGCGAGGGGATCGGCATCGACCATATTCCGCTGCGGCCGATCGATTTTGCCGGTAATTTCAACAGTCTCAACGAATTCCGCACCGCCTTCCGGCGGATACAGCAGGTGGGCGGGCTCTACGAGCGCGATCCGAGCGGCGTGCGCTTCGTCTCCTCCAACCTCTTCAAGGCAAGCCTGCGGCTGCCAGCCAACATTCCGAACGGCGTGCATACGGTGCGCGCCTATCTGTTCAAGAGCGGCAAGTTCGTGACGCAGAAATCGCAGCCGCTGCGTGTCATCAAGACGGGTATCGAGCAGACGATTACCGATGCTGCGCACGAGCAACCGATTTTCTACGGCTGTTTTGCGGTGCTGCTGGCCGTGCTGACGGGATGGGGCGCCAGTCTGATCTTCCGCAAGGATTGATCCGCGGATCTCCGCCACCGGTCGACAAGTTTCAGATAGGTTTTCGTCAAACATTCGACGGCCATCACGTAGCGGACGGCAGAAGCGTGTCCCGATGCCCGCTGCTGCCGCCTTTCAAACTCCCCCATTTTTAACCGCTTGCATTTTGCTATCAGTTGGACTAGTTTCAAAACTAGTTGTTATTAGCAACTGGTTTTGAAGAGGACACAGTCCAAGGAGGATGAGATGAGGAAGCTTGTTGTCTGGAACCTGATGACGCTGGATGGCTACTTCGAAGGGACGAAACCGTGGGACATCGAGTTCCACAACCTGGCCTGGGGGCCGGAGCTCGAAAAATATGCCGAGCAGTTCGGCGAGGAAGGCGACCTTCTGGTCTTCGGACGCAAGACCTATGAGGGCATGGCGGCCTATTGGCCAACCGCGGAGAGCGAGGACAAGATCAAGGCCTATATGAACGGCATCGCCAAGATTGCCGTCTCGCGGAGCATGGCAAAGGCGGACTGGAACAATACGCGCGTCGTCAACGACCCGGTACCCGAACTGAAGCGGCTGAAGGAGGAGCGCGGCAAGACGATCTTCATCTTCGGCAGCGCCGAGCTTGCCGATGTCCTCTTGAAGGCTGGACTGGTGGATGAAATCCGTATCTGCCTCGTGCCGGTCATCCTCGGCGGTGGCAATCCGCACTTCAAGCCCGCGGAAAACCAGAGGGCGCTGAAGCTGCTCGATTCCTCGGTGACCAAGAGCGGTGCGGTGATCCTGCGCTATGAACCCGGCACCGCAGAATGATCATTTTCCGGCTGCAGCCACGAGGGCTGCAGCCGCTTCGCCGGCCGTTTCCATATAGGTCGGATCACGATGCAGGAGCACGGCGGCAAAGGAGCCGTCGAGCAGCAGTACGATCTGGCGGGCGAGTTTATCCGCGTCAGCACCATGCTCAGCCGCGAAGAGCGTCACCAGCCACTGCTCGACATTCTTCTTATGCGCGGCGCCGACCTTGATCGCGGGATGGCCGGGCATGTTTGCAAGTTCCGCCGAAGTTCTGAGATATCCGCAGCCCTTCCATTTCGGGTGCCGTGCAGAACGGGCGAGATTGTCGAAAATGCCTTTTACCTTCGCCGCGAGATCGCCGTCCGTTTCCGCAAACCAGCGCCTGTAGACAGCGAGATTGGGCTGATCCCGGCTTTCCAGATAGGCGGCGATCAGATCGTCCTTGCTGTCGAAATGATAGTAGAGGGTGCGCTTGGTGACATCTGCCTTCTCCGCAACGGCATCGACGCTCACGGCGCGGATGCCGTCGCTGTAGAAGAGTTTCGCGGCGGCTGCGACGATGCGCTCCCGCGTGTCTGATGCGGATCTGACCATGACAGCAATGTATACCGACTAGTGAGTGTCATCAACACGGCTTGACGGCTAATGTCCTGCAGGGTCAGGGACGAAGGGGACGACAGATGCCGGCTGCAGGCAAACGCAGGGAGAGTGATCTTATCAAGGAGGCGGAAGCCGTCGTGATCGAGTGCTCCGATGGTGTTGCGCTTCACGGCCACATCTGGAGTGCGACCAGCAAACGCAGCAATGGCAACGTCGTCATCAATCCGGCAACCGGCGTTGCGGCGCGCTATTATCACTATTATGCGCGCTTTCTCGCCGAACACGGTTTCGATGTACTGACCTATGACTATCGCGGCATCGGCCTCTCGCGACCGGAGCGGTTGCGTGGCTGCGGCTATCGCTGGCGGGACTGGGGCGAGCGGGATTTCGACGCAGCGCTTGGCTTCATGGAGGCCCAAAGGCCCGGTCGAGAGCTCTTTGTCGTTGGGCATAGTATCGGCGGCTTCCTGCCGGGCCTTTCGGCGCATGGCGACCGCGTTACCCGGATGCTGGCGGTCGGGGCACAATATGGGAATTGGCGGGACTATGCGCCTGATCATCGCGGGCGGCTGTTCGCGAAATGGCATCTTCTGATGCCGGCGATAACGTTGATTGCCGGCTATTTTCCCGGACGGCGTCTCGGCTGGCTCGAAGATCTGCCGAAGGGCGTGGCTCTCGACTGGGCATTCCAGCGGGGATGGGACAATCCTCGGTCGGCGGCAAAAAAAGACGCCTCAAAATCCTTCGAAAATTTCCATGCGCCGATCCTCGGCCTGACCGTCACCGATGACGAGATTGGCACGGTGCGGGCCATTCGCCGCGGGCTTTCCCACTATCGCAATGCCAGACTGGAGGAGGTGCTGCTGGCGCCAGACGATCTCGGATTTCCGAGGATCGGACATTTCGATCTTTTTCATGCACGCCATGCCGCCGGCTTCTGGCTGGATACGCTGCTCTGGCTGCGGGACGGCACCAATCCCTGGCCTCACAAAAAGCCGCCAGAACATCTCGTATTCGCATAAAAACCGCTCTTTAACGTTTACGAGTTAGTAATCTCTCGGAAACGAGAGGTTTGTATCATGCGTACTCGTATCGTGCTTGCGGCCATCGGGCTGGCCCTGCTTGCCGGCTGCGCGACAGCGCCCCGCCAGACGAGAAATATCTGCGCCGTCTTCGATCAGAAGGACGGTCTCTTCACCAGCTGGCAGGGCGCCGCAGAGCGTGCCGAGAAAAAATACGGCGTGCCGGTGCCGATCCTGATGGCGACCATGTATGTCGAATCCGGGTTCCAGCCCTATGCGCGTCCGCCGCGCACAAAACTCTTCGGTTTCATTCCCTGGACGAGACCGTCGACGGCCTATGGCTACTCACAGGCGCTGAACGGAACCTGGGATCACTACCAGTCCGAAACCGGCAACTGGTCCGCGCGTCGCACGAACTTTGGCGACGCGATCGATTTCATCGCTTGGTACCACTACAGCAACGCGCAAACGACGGGCATTCCGCTCAACGACGCCTATAACCTTTACCTGGCCTATTACTCCGGCCCGACCGGCTACAAGCGCGGCGACTGGCGCAGCAATGGTCAGCTGCAGCAGACGGCACAGAAGTTTGCACGGATGGCCGGCACCTATCAGCAGCAGTTGCAGGGATGTAATTAAGCCTGTTCAGCCGCGCAGATTGCCGTAGCGGACCGAATAGATCCGGTCGCGACCGAGCAGATGGGCAATCAGCGAAGCCTTGTCGAAGAGGCCTTTCATCGCCTTGTGGCCAAGGTCGAGGCCACCGCTCATGACGCCGAAGGCTGGCATCAGCAGACGCGCGCCGTCGGTCGCAAAGCAGGGACGGCGGACGGATTTTTCGCGGCGGCGGACGGTGGCCGCCGGATGCAGATGGCCGGCGATCTCGCCCTTCTGCAGACCCTCGCGCGGCTCGTGGCGGAAGGTCAGGCCGGCGTAAAAAAGTTCATCCGAACAGGTGCCGGGCAAGTCGACGGTACCGTCAGGGTCGTGGTTACCGTTGATCCAGATCCATTCGCGGCCGCGGGCCATTTCGACGATCAGGGTGCGGAAGGCATCCGGCAGGTGCTGCGAGCCGACGCGGTCGTGGAAATTGTCACCAAGGGATATGACGAGTTTCGGATCGTAGCGGGAAATGACGGCGGCGAGCACGGTCAGTGTCGCCAGCGTATCGTAGGGCGGCAGCATCATGCCGCGGCGGGCATAGGCTGCGCCTTTTTCCAGATGGAGGTCGGAAACGACGAGAATGCCGGCATCCGGCAGGTAGAGCGCACCAAGCGGATCGCAGACGGCGGCAACACCGTGAATGGCGGTTTCGACGCCCGGTATTGCAGCAAGGCTGATCATGTCGCGCGCGAGCGCCAGGCGGTTCATCACTCTCGTATTCCCAATAATTCAGGCCCGATTTCTCAGGACATGGCCTCGGCGATCAGATCGTCGGCGGCTTCGGCAAGCAGCGCATCATGGGCCTGACCCGGCACCGATTCCCGGCCGATTTCCAGCATGACCGGCACGGCGAGCGGCGAAATATGGTCCAGCGCCCGGTGGGTGATATGGCCCTTGATTCGCCTCAGCATATCGCCAAGGCGGGAAATATCCAAAAGTCCGGTCGAAGCATCCTGCCGTGTTGCCTGCAGCAGGATGTGATCGGGCTCGTGGGTGCGCAGCACATCATAGATCAGATCGGCGGAGACGGTGATCTGCCGGCCGGTCTTTTCCTTGCCCGGATGGCGTCGCTCGATCAAGCCTGCAATCACGGCGCAATTGCGGAAGGTGCGCTTCAGAAGGAAGGATTCGTTCAGCCAGGATTCCAGATCGTCACCCAGCATGTCCTCGTCGAAGAGATCTGAGAGGCTGAGGCGCCCATTGGCGATCATCAGGCCGAGGTCTTCCAGACCCCATATGGCAAGGGAATAATCCGTCGCGACAAAGCCGAGCGGTTTTGCCCCTGCCCTGTCCAGTCGGCGGGTGAGCAGCATGCCGAGCGTCTGGTGCGCAAGCCGGCCCTCGAATGGATAGATGACCATATAGCCGCGGCTGCCGCGCGGGAAGGTTTCGATCAGCAGCTCGTCGCGCTTCGGCAACAGCGATTTTTCCTTCTGCAACGACAGCCAGTCGCGCACCTGATCCGGCAGACGATGCCAGCGGTCGGGATCATCGAGCATCGAGCGGACCTGATCGGCGAGATAGGTCGAAAGCGGGAATTTGCCGCCGGCATAGGAGGGGATTTTCGGATCGAAGGAATAGGCCTGGCTGACCAGCGCCTCGTTTTCCCGGATACCTTCGAAGCGAAGAACCTTGCCTGAGAAGATGAATGTGTCGCCAGGGGCGAGCTGTTCGAGGAAATATTCCTCGACCTTTCCGAGCACGGCGCCGGGACGGCCGAGCCTGCCGCTCTCACCGCGCTTGGCCATGCGGATATTCAGCATCGGATCTTCGACGATGGTGCCGAGGTTTAATCGATATTGCTGGGCGACCTGCGGATTGGAGACGCGCCAACGGCCTTCCTTGGTCTTGCGGATGCGGGCATAGCGCTCATAGGTGCGCAGGGCGTAACCGCCGGTCGCGACGAAATCGACAACGCGCTCGAAGGTCTCCCAGGCAAGATCGGCATAAGGCGAGGCGCTGGTGATCTCGTCATAGAGTTCCAGCATGTCGAAGGGTTCGGCACAGGCCATGCCGAGCACGTGCTGGGCCAGCACATCGAGCCCACCTCGGCCTACGGGCGGCGTATCCTGCGCGCCGATGTAATTCGCATCGAGGGCAGCCTGACACTCCATGACCTCGAAGCGGTTGGCGGGAACGAGGATTGCCTTCGACGGCTCGTCCATGCGGTGATTGGCCCGGCCGATGCGCTGCGCAAGGCGCGAGGCGCCCTTCGGCGCACCGACATGAATGACCAGATCGACATCACCCCAGTCGATGCCGAGGTCGAGGGTCGATGTGGCGACGACGGCCCGCAGCCGATTGGCGGCCATTGCGGCTTCGACCTTGCGGCGCTGCGCAACATCCAGCGAGCCATGGTGGAGCGCGATCGGCAGGTTCTCCTCGTTAACCGTCCAGAGCTCCTGAAAGAGCATCTCGGCCTGCGAGCGGGTATTGACGAAGAGCAGCGTCGTCTGATGGTCGATGAGCTGGCGGTAGACATCCGGGATGGCGTATTTGGCGGCGTGGCCGGACCAAGGGATGCGCTCTTCCGTATCGAGAATGGAAATATCGGGCTTGGCGCCACCTTCGACGAGTACGAGGCCAGCGTGATTCTCCCTGCCCTCCTGCTGCGCCACCAACCATCTCTGCAAATCCAGGGGTTCGGCGACGGTAGCGGAGAGGCCGATGGTCTTCAGATCGGGCGCCAGCCGACGCAGGCGGGCAAGGCCAAGCGAGAGCATATGGCCACGCTTTGACGTGACGAGCGAGTGGAGCTCGTCGAAGATGACGTATTTCAAATCCCCAAAGAAACGCTCGGCTTCGCGGTTTGCAAGCAGCAGCGCCACCTGTTCCGGCGTCGTCAGCAGGATATCCGGCGGGTTCAGCTTCTGGCGCTGGCGCTTGGCGTTCGGCGTATCGCCGGTGCGGTTCTCGATCGAGATCGGCAAGCCCATCTCGGTAACGGGCTTCATGAGATTGCGCTCGATGTCGACAGCCAGCGCCTTCAGCGGCGAGACATAGAGTGTATGGATGCCTGTGAAGGCCGAGCCCGGCGGGATTTTGCCGCGGCGTGTGAGGTCGGTCAGCGACGGAAGAAAGCCGGCGAGCGTTTTGCCGGCGCCGGTTGGCGCGATGAGTAACGTGTTTTCGCCGGCTTCGGCGCGGGCCAGCAATTCAAGCTGATGCGCGCGCGGGCGCCATCCCTTTTCCGCAAACCAGCGGAGGAAGGGTGGGGGCAAGGCAAGGCTGGTTTCGGCATCGATCTGATCCACGGGGCAAATGTAGTTCAAACATCGGCGAATAGAAGCGCTATTGACTCCTTGTCATAATCATGGATAAATTATATCCACGATAGAGGAGATTGGCCATGAAGCTTGGTGACGGCGTCGAACAGGGCATTCATTGCACGGCATTGCTGGCCGGGCTCTCCGAAGGCGGCGTGTTATCGGCTGCGGCCCTTGCCGAATATCACGGTGTCTCCACGAGCTACCTGCTGAAGCATCTGCAGGCGCTTTCAGGGAGCGGAATTCTGGAAACAGTGCCCGGTCCCAAAGGCGGGTATCGACTGGCGAAGAAGCCGGAGGATATTTCGCTGCTCGATATCGTGCTCGCGGTCGAAGGGCCGGCACCGGCCTTCCGCTGTTCGGAGATCCGCCAGCGGGGGCCGAACCCGCTGCCGCAGCGCTATTTCACGAAACCCTGCCAGATCACGGCGGCAATGCTCAGAGCAGAGCGCGCCTATCGCGCCGAACTCGCAAACACAAGTATCGCCGAAATCCTGGCCGAACTTTCCGCAGATGATGACGGCGGGATTGCTGCCAGAGGCTGCGCCTTCATGGAAATGCACGAGAGAAAAGCGGCTCGCTGAGCCGCAACAACAAACCCCAACCCAAGGAGAATACCATGCAAGCACGTTTCAACTTCGGCAAAGCCGCCCCGGATGCCTACAAGGCCGTCGCGGCGCTGGAGCAATATGTCCAGGAATCCGGACTGGATAAGCGCTTCATTCACCTGATCAAGCTTCGCGCCTCGCAGATCAACGGCTGCGCCTATTGCGTCGACATGCATTCGAAGGAAGCGCGCCACCACGGCCTTTCCGAACAGTGGATCAACCTCATGTGCGTATGGCGGGAATCGCCGGTCTATGACGCCCGCGAACGCGCTCTGCTCGCCTGGGTCGATGCGGTGACGAAGATTGCCGAGACCGGTGCACCGGATGCAGATTACGAGGCGCTGAAGGCGCATTTTTCAGAGGAAGAAATGACCAAGATCACGGTTGCGATCGGCACGATCAATATCTGGAACCGGCTTGCCGTTGGCTTCCGCAGCCAGCATCCGATCGATGCGCCGCAGAAGGCAGCCTGATAGATTCTGTCTGTAGGGAATTCATCCTGTGACCGACCCGAAGTATCGGGTCGGTTAACTATTTGGTCACTTGTGACCCGTCATTGCCCGTGCGGCAACGGCTGCAGGCCATTTGCCCGACAGGTCGACGCTGTTGAATATGTCGCGAATGACCTTCGTTATTTCCTCTGCGGAAGAACCCTTGGTGTATTCTTCCTGCATGCGGCGTCTGACAAGCTTTTCCAGATCTGACATAGCTCACCTCATCAATTCCGGCGCGGGGGAAAGTTTCACGCCGGGATCCATCACAGGCAAGTTACGTTTTGTTTATAACGGATTACCAATTTGTAAGGTTGAGTTTCCGGTTAGATCAGCTGGGAGAATGTTATAGCGCGATGTAGCGGTCGGCGCGATGATTGATCGCGACGAAGAGGTTGAGCACGACCGCGCCGAGCACGGAATAGAAGACGACCGGCGGCGTGGTGACGAAGAAGGCGGCTGCCAGCACGCACATGTCGATCGCGAGCTGTACGATGCCGGCGCGAATGCCGAAACGCTCCTGCATATAGATGCCGAGGATGCCGACGCCGCCGAGGCTGGCGCGATGGCGGTAGAGAGCAAGAAGCCCGTAGCCAAGCAGCAGACCACCGAGAAGGGCTGCCCATGCCGGATGGATGGCGGCGATTTCCATGACCTTCGGCTGCAGGCTGGTGAGCAGCGACGTCAGGCCGATGGCGATGAAGGTCTTCATCGTAAAGGCTGTGCCGAGGCGTTTCCACGAGAGGTAGAAGAAGGGCAGGTTGAGCAGGAAGAAGGCGAGGCCGAAGTTCACGCCGAAGGCGTAGTGAAGCAGGAAGGCAACGCCTGCGGTGCTGCCTGTCAGGAGTCCGGCGCTAGCGAGCACATAGAGGCCGAGCGCGGAGACGAGGCTGCCGGAAAATATGCCCTGCACATCCTCGACCGGCGTGTGGCGCGTCGCGGTGGTATTCCAGAAACCGAGGGCACTGATGATCTGGCTCATGTCGCGATCTCCAATAGCGGCTGTTCCGGACCGGCCGGAGGTAGGGGCAATGTAGGGATAGATGCGGCGCGTGCTGCGCTTTTGGAGCGCGTCGCTGTCTCGCGGGATGGCCGGATTATCAGGCCTTGCCCGGTTGTGCGCAAGCGAAATACGTAAGCAATGCTGACCTATTTTAAAATCGCAAGAAATATGCGCTTAAGCCGCCTTGCGCGTAAGGAACAGAATGCCGGATATCGGTTTGCCGCCATCTTTGCGAATGGTGGTTTTGACGATATCGAGAATTTCGAGACCGTGGGCTGACGCCAGTCCCTCGATGTAGGTTTGCGAGTGGGCATAACGCAGCGACGGCGCCAGGCTGAAGCCGTCGCCCTCGCCGCCATCCTCGACCGAAAAGACGATGTCAGCACCTGTTGCGGCGAGGTCATCGACGATCGCAAAGACGCTTTCGAGATTGCCGAGATACATCAGCACATCGGCGGCCGTGACGAGATCGGCACGGTGCCGCGCGCCATCGGAGAAGATGCCGGAAGCTTCAGGCGCCAGCGACAGGTCCGCCTGGGCAAGATGATCATAGACCTGTTTTTCGGCAGCCTTCGCGAGCATGTTCTGCGACAGGTCGAAGCCCTCAAGGCTGACCACATGGGAACGGATCTCAGGGCCGAGCAGGCCCGTGCCACAGCCGAGATCGACGGCAAGCTGGTAGTGCCTGCCGGTGGATGCGACGAGGGCGGCAAGCTTCTGCGGGACGGAATAGTCCAGCTTCTCCACCAGCGATGTTTCGAAGCGATCGGCATAATCGTCGAAAAGGCGTTCGACGTAGCGGCTCGACGGCTGGGCCGGTGTCTCCGCATCACCAAGCAGCGCGAGCTTAAGGCCCGCGCCGAAAATATCGTCGGGATCAAGCTCCAGCGTGCGGCGATAGGCTTCGATGGCGGCCTCCGTCTTGCCCGCCTTCTCGTGATAGGTGGCGAGGCGATACCAGCCGGCGGCCCAGGCCGGAGCAAGTTCCAGCGCCTGCTCCATCAGCTCGGCCGCCGCTTCCGCTTCGCCGCCCTCGTCGAGCATCTTCGCATAGTCGGCACGGCGGTCGGCGATGACGTCGCCGGAAGAAAGCTGGCTTGGCTGCATGATCGGACCCTTTGGCTGGCGGCATTTGGCTGCGGCCACAAAAAAACTCAAGTCCTATTTCAGAGGCGGTGCTGCCTTGGCGGAAAAGGCTTGCGGCCGGTCCGCCGTGACCGTATCTCAAGGCAAACAGGAGATGGCGCATGTCCGATCAGGTAAACAGATTCCTCGGCGATTCCATTGGCCGCACGATCATCAAGCTTCTGGTGGTCTCGCTGATCGTCGGCTTCGTCATGGCCATATTCGGGCTTACCCCTTGGGAGCTCATCTACAATTTCCGCGATTTCGTGGTGCATCTGTGGCGGCAGGGTTTTTCGGCGCTCGGACGCGTCGGCGACTATCTGATGCTGGGTGCGACCATCGTCATCCCGATCTTCATCATCATCCGTCTTTTCAGCTATCGCAAATAACATGAGCTCAATCATCCTTTCACGCCGCGGCATTCTTCAGCTTTCGGGCCTCGCACTGGCCGCCGGCATTGCCGGCTGCACGACCACGCCGAAAATGGCGAGCACTCCATCCGACGGCGTCGATCAGACCGCTTCGGCGCTGCCGCTCGTCAACCAGCTGCGCGCCAAGAACGGCCTGCCGCCGCTCAGCGTCGATCCGCATGCAAGTGCCGCCGCGATCTTCCAGGCCAAGCGCATGGCAAGTGCGGGCAAGATGAAGCATCTGATGGGCATGACGGACAGTTTCGGCGCCCGCGTGAAGGCGAGCGGCGTTTCCCTTCCGGCCGCCGAAAACATCGCAGCGGGCCAGCAGAGCGTCGATGCGGTCGTCACTGCCTGGATCAATTCCCCCCACCATCTGGAAAATATGCTCGGACGCTATAGCGGTCTCGGTGTTGCCGTTGCACATAATACGTCTTCGAAGAATCTGCCCTATTGGGCGATGGTGCTTTCCAACTGAGGCGACACCGCCTCTCTCCCCAAGAGGCGGATATGGATACAGGCGGCAGCAGAAATATATCGGCCTTCGACGTGACGCACCGGCTGGTGCTGTCGATCGCCATTCCGATGACGCTCGGTTTCATGACCACGCCGCTGCTCGGCATCACCAATACTGCCGTCGTTGGCCACATGGGCGATCCGGAAGCGCTGGCGGGGCTTGCCATCGGTGCCATGCTGTTCGACCTCATCATGGGCAGCTTCAACTTCCTGCGGGCGTCCACGACCGGATTGACGGCGCAAGCGCTCGGGCGACGTGATCAACACGAGCAGCAGGCCGTCTTCTGGCGAGCGATGGTCTCCGCACTCGGCTCCGGCCTGGCGCTTCTGGTGCTGTCGCCGCTGCTGATTGTTGTCGGGCTGAAGCTGATGGGGGCGGAAGGCCGGATTGCCGAGGCAACCAGCACCTATTTCTCGATCCGCATCCTCGCGGCCCCGGCAGCCCTTGCCAATTACGCGCTGCTCGGCTTCGTGCTTGGCCGCGGACAAGGCCGGACGGGACTGCTGCTGCAGGCGGTGATCAACGGCATCAACATCCTGCTCTCCATCTATCTCGGCCTGTCGCTCGATTGGGGTGTTTCGGGTGTCGCCTGGGGCACGATGGCGGGCGAAACGGTGGGCGCGCTTGCCGGTCTCTTCATCGTGCTGCGCAGCTTCGATCGGGCACATCGGCCAAATCGGATGGAGATCTTTTCGCGCAGCAAGCTTGCCGAGCTTTTCGCGCTGAACCGCGATATCCTGATCCGCACCTTCGTGCTGATCGGCTCCTTTGCGATCATGACCCGCATCGGCACCAGCTTCGGGGCCATCACCCTTGCAGCCAATGCGGTGCTGATGAATTTCTTCCTCTTGTCGGGCTATTATCTCGACGGTCTTGCCAATGCCGCCGAACAGATCACCGGGCGGGCGATCGGAGCGCAATATAAGCCCGCCTTCGATCGTGGCCTGAAGCTCACGACGCTCTGGTCCTTCGGGCTTGCGGCAATCATTTCCGCCTTCTTCTATTTTGCCGGTCCTGCCCTCATCTCCGGACTGACGAGTTCGCCGGAAGTACAGGCAGCCGCCGAGACCTACCTGCCCTGGGCGGCGGTGACGGGACTGACAGGCGCACTCGCCTTCCTGATGGATGGCGTCTTCATCGGCGCGACATGGTCCGTCGACATGCGCAACCGCATGCTGATGTCCTTTGCGGGCTATCTTGCCATGCTTGCCGTCTTCGTGCCGCTCTTCGGCAATCACGGCCTGTGGCTGGCGATGAATGCCTTCCTGCTGTTTCGCGGTTTCTTCCTGGTCGTGCTGGTCAAGCCGCGCGCGGCTCAGACCTTTCGCGCTGCCCAGTAGTCGAGCCTGCTATCCCTGAGATCGCGGATCGAGGCGACCTTTTCGCGGTCGAGCAGCTTTGAGAGGCCGCGTACAACGGTGCCGGGCAGGCCCGGACCTTCATAAACCATGCAGGAATAGAGCTGCACGAGATCGGCCCCTGCCCTGACCTTTTCCAGCGCAGTCTCGGCAGAAGAGACGCCGCCGACGCCGATGATCGGCAGAGCGGGACCGACGCGCTTGCGCATCCTGGCGAGTACGGCCGTCGATTTTTCGAACAGCGGCGCGCCGGAAAGGCCACCGGTCTCCTTCGCCTGGACCTGATCCTTCAGGCCGTCGCGCGAGAGCGTCGTGTTAGAAACGATGAGACCATCGAGTGCATGTGACAGCGCCTCTGCAGCAATGTCATCCATGCCTTCTTCTGTGAGATCGGGGGCGATCTTCAGGAAGACCGGGATTTTCCGTCCGGCCTTTTCCGCTTCCTCGTCACGCGCCGTCAAAACAGCCGACAGAAGGGCCGCGAGGCTTTCGCGCGCCTGCAGGTCGCGCAGGCCCGGCGTGTTGGGCGAAGAAATATTGGCGGTGAAATAGCGGGCGACCGAATAGAAGCGGCGGATTCCGGCAACATAGTCGGCAATGCGGTCCTCGCTATCCTTGTTGGCACCGATATTGACGCCAACGACACCGGCGCAACTGATCTGCTGAAGGCGGCGGAAAGCTGCATCATGGCCCTCATTATTGAAGCCGAGGCGGTTGATGACCGCATCGTCTTCCACCAGACGGAAGATGCGCGGGCGCGGATTGCCTGATTGCGGCTTCGGGGTGACGGTGCCGATTTCGGTAAAGCCGAAGCCGAGCTTCAAGAGCGCTTCCGGCACCTCGGCATTCTTGTCATAACCCGCCGCCATGCCGAGCGGATTGGGAAAATCGAGCCCGGCGACGGTCTGGCGCAGGCGCGGGTCCGGCGCAATGCGACAGGCGGGCACGACGCCTGACTTCAGCGCCGCAATCGACATGCCATGCGCGGTCTCCGGATCGAAGAGGAAGAGGCCGCGGCGGGCGATGCGCTTGAAGGGGTCGATCACGCTGAGAGCTCCGGAAAGATGTGAAGGCCGGCATTATCGAGCGGCAGGGCGGCCTCCCAGAGCACGGCCGAAAGCGACAGGTCGGCATAGAGATGCGGGAAGAGCGCGCCGCCGCGTGAGGGTTCGAAGACCAGCTTGTCGCCAAAACCGCTCCCATCGATCGCGACGAGGACGAGACCGGCCTGGCCGGCGAAATGCAGGGCCGCGGTCTGCCTGACCTGGTCCGCGGTCGAGAAATGGATGAAGCCATCCTTGATATCAATGCCGGCGCCATGAAAAATGCCGGTTTGTCTGGCCTCCTTCCAGAGTGCCTCCGGCACGATCTTGTAAAGGGTCGGTGTCGCGGTCATGATGATCCCGTTGGCTGGCCTTGTTAATGAGGGCTTTGCCCCAAAGAGACGGCGATGTCCACGCCTGCGGGCGCAAAAACGGACGGGTATCACGCTTTGCGGAGGATGAGACGATGAAGGCATTTGCAGTACTGCTTGCCGCCGGTCTTCTGCCATGTGCGGCACTGGCGGCCGAGCCGGATACCGCCCGCTTCCAGCTCGAACGCAGCGGCGACCATTTCGTGCGCCTCGACAGGCAGACGGGGGCGATGTCGCTCTGCACCGAGAAGGATGGTGCCCTGGTCTGCCGCATGGCCGCCGATGAACGCGCGGCTTACGAGGACGAACTCGATCGGCTCGCTGATCGCGTAAGCGCGCTGGAAAGGAATTCAGGCGCCCGGCCCGCCTTGCCGACGGATGCGGAAGTCGACCGATCGATCGGCATCATGGAGCGGATGATGCGCAGTTTCATGGGTATAGTTCGGGAATTCCGGGCGGAAGACGAGGCCAATCCTCTTCCGCAGCGGAGTTGATCTGGTTATATTCATATAAGTAGGGAGTCATGTTCGCGCGGGGGAGCCGGACAGGGCTGACGGGATCGAGCTCTTGGGAGGGAGTTTTCGATGCAGGAACAGACCATCATCATCGCTGACGATCACCCGCTTTTCCGCGACGCGTTGCGGCAGGCGGTGACCGGGATGGACGGACACCAGGCAATCGTCGAAGCCGGTGATTTTGCTGCTGCGCGAACAGCGGCATCGGAGCATCCCGATGCGGACCTGATGCTGCTCGATCTTGCCATGCCAGGGGTCAGTGGTTTTTCCGGCCTAATGGCGCTGCGCTCCGAATTCATCAGCCTGCCGATCGTCATCATATCCGCGACCGACGACACCACGACAATCCGCCGGGCGCTGGAACTTGGCGCTTCCGGCTTCATTTCGAAATCTTCAGGCATCGAGGATATCCGCCGCGGCATCCTGACAGTGCTCGCGGGCGACATTGCGACACCCGAGAGCTATCGCGACGGACAGGAACAGGACCCCGATGTCGCCGACCTCATCCATCGCCTGCACACGCTGACACCGCAGCAGAGCCGGGTGCTGACCATGCTCGGCGAAGGCCTTTTGAACAAGCAGATCGCCTACGAGCTCGGCGTTTCCGAAGCAACGATCAAGGCACATGTCTCGGCAATCCTGCTGAAGCTCAATGTCGACAGCCGCACGCAGGCGGTCATCCAGCTCGGCAAGATCAACATGGCCATGGTCGCCTAAAGCGTGTCGCGATCTTCGGACTCGCTTGCCACGCTTCAGGCTTTTGTTTTCGCATGTTCGTTATCGCAAAACCGCTGCGCACTTTTGCGCGACATGCTTTAGCCTGCGACAGACGAGACAGGATTTTATTCCTCATTTTCGCTTTACTCGGAGAAATGCCTCGGTTAATCTGCCGGCGATAGAAAGCGGCCGGATGGACCGCGGAACCGGACGCATATGCTGTCACATGACCAGATCTGGGGAGCGATCGACAGGCTTGCCGAACGGCATGACCTGACGCCGTCTGGTCTTGCGCGGCGAGCGGGTCTCGATCCGACCTCCTTCAACAAATCCAAGCGGCTATCGGCAGACGGGCGCCTGCGCTGGCCTTCGACGGAATCCATCGCGAAGGTGCTGGAGGCGACGGGGGCGAGCATGGAGCAGTTCCTCGGCTTCATGCGGCCGGCGGGGGCTGCGGCCGCAAGCCTGCCGGAGGGAATTTTTGCCTCACAGGGGAACTCATTTCCGCTGCTCGGCTTTGCACAGGCGGGCGCCGGCGGCTTTTTCGACGATGGCGGCTTTCCTGCCGGCCAGGGCTGGGATGTTGTGGAATTCCCGGCCGGCCCCTCGCAGAAGGCCGGCGTCTATGCGCTCGAGATACAGGGCGAAAGCATGATGCCGCTCTACCGCGACGGCGATGTGCTGATCGTGGAGCCCGGCGCGCAAGTGCGCCGCAACGACCGTGTCGTCGTCAAGACACGCGAGGGCGAGGTCATGGCCAAGGTGCTTCTGCGGCAGAGCCCGCGCTCCATCGAACTTTTGTCGCTCAATCCTGAACATCCCAACCGGACGATCGAGCTTTCCGACGTCGAATGGATTGCCCGTATCATCTGGGCCAGCCAATAGGAAAATAATCATGCGCCCTGCAGCCTTGATCACAGGTATCGCGGGGATGGCGGTCGTGGTCGGCCTGCTCTTGGCCGGGCAAGCGCGGCTCAATGGCGGCGGGGGGCTGGCATCTGACGCCGATGCCGGAAATGTCGCCGCAGCGCTGCCCGATGCGACCGCCGATGTGGCAAAGCCGCCTGCATCGCTCACGGATGAAGATGCCGAATTGATCGCCCGGGCAACGGAGCCTGCGCCAACCGAACCGGCAGCGGCTCCATCCGAAACCCCAGCAAGAGCTTCCTCCGAGAATGCGCCAGCGGGGGCAACCGCGCAAAGCGCTCCAGCGCCGACGGAGACGCCATCACCTATCCCTGCCGGAAAGGACAGCGTGGAACTGCTGCGACCGACGGTGGAGAGCGCCGGTATTCTCTCCTTCGGTAAACGCAGGCTGCAGATTGCCAATATCATCGAGACGCCCGCCGACAAGAGCTGCGGCTCGGATGGCAAGCAGTGGCCGTGCGGCATGATGGCGAAGACGGCGCTGCGGCTCTACCTACGCAACCGCACGATCGATTGCGACCTGCCTTCCGACGCATGGGAGGACATGGCAAGTGCTGCCTGCCGGCTGGGGCAGCAGGATATCGGCACGTGGCTGGTTGAAAACGGCTGGGTGGAGGCGCAGTCGGGTTCACCGCTTGCTGCTGCCGGCGAAAAGGCAAAGCAGGCAAAACAGGGCATTCACGGCGAGGATCCGCGCCGCAGGCCGGCGGCTGCAGTCCGGCCCGAAACCGCCGCTCCCTTGTAATAGAGACCGCCAATTCCTAATCTCCGCTCATCGAAGAGGGAATCAGACATGAACAAGCCGCTTTCCGCCCATGACGCGCTGATCTATGTGATGGTGATGGCATCCGCCGTCGACAGCACCATGAACGACCGGGAAATGGAGAGGATCGGTCAGCTCATCGGTTTCCTGCCGGTTTTCCGCGATTTCGACGACGACAATCTGATTTCCATCGCCCGCGATTGCGCCTCGCTGCTCGCCGGCCCTGAAGGGCTGGATGTGGTACTGGAAACCGTTCGCGATACACTGCCTGCCCGTCTCTATGACACGGCCTATGCACTGGCAGTCGAAGTCGCCTCGGCCGACCTTTCCGTCAAGGCAGAAGAACTGCGGCTGCTCAGCCTGCTGCGCGACCGTCTCGGCCTCGACAAGCTGACCTGTGCCGCCATCGAGCGCAGCGCGATCGCCCGCTTCCGCAAGGGCTAAAGCTTTCTGCTTTTTAACGCAATTCCGGACGCAAAACCGCTGCACACTTTGCTGGAATTGCTCTAGTAGAGCCCGTAAGGGAAATAGCGCAGATAGATTTCCTGCAGGCGGCCATTGCGCGAGAGCGTTGCGAGCGCATGGTCGATTGCTGCCGTCAGCACGCTGTCGTTCTGGCGCAGCATGATCGTCATTCCCTCGCCCAGGAAATGCTCGGACATATAGGGTCCGTCGAACAGAGCGCAGCATTTGTCCGAAGCTGACGAAGCGACCCAGAAGGAAAGCTGCAGTGCATCGGCAAAGGCAGCATCGATCTTGCGCTCCTTCAAGGCCGTCAGCAGCGCTTCCTTGTTGTCGAAGGGCTGAGCCTTGATGGCGGGGAAGAAGGCAGCGAGCATCGCCTCATGCACGGTGCCCTTGACGACGCCGACGGAGTGGCCGGCGAGGCCGGTGGCCGTCGTTCCGGTCACGGACGCGGTCGTGTTGCGGACGAAGCGGGCCGGCAGCATCAGATAAGGGCGGGAGAAGAGAAACTCGCGGCGCAACTCGGGCGTGACGGCAAGGCCGGCAATGACGGCGTCACCCTGTAGGCCGGCGAGCGCCTTCTGCAGGTCGGCAAAGGGCAGCGCCTGGATCTGGCACTTATCGGCGATCTCCAGCTCGGTGCAGATCTCGCGGGCGAGATCGACGTTGAAGCCGGCGAGCTTGCCGTTCTGGTCGGTGAAATTGAAAGGCGGGAAGTCCACCGAGGTCAGGAAGCGCAGGCGCACGAGCGAGGAAAGGTCAGGCTTTGCCAACCGTTCGCGGGAATCGAAGAGCAGAGGCACGGACAGGCCCGGTTGCTGCGCAAAAGCGGAAAAAACCGACAGCACGACAGCCGAAAAAAGGCAGAGGATGAAAATCCCTGCGCGAGCCATAAACGCCGGTTTAGATTGCACCATTATGACCTGCCTCGAGATTACATGCGGGTTTGCCGCTTCCCCGAGCTGTAACAGAATCATCCTTTGTGGGGAATATGGCCGAGCCGTTCTGCCAGCTGCTAGAGGCGTAAACAGAAGGTCTGTTCTGCCTTCAAAGCTGACTATTCAAGAGCGCCATCCAATACAGGTCACTCCGGCATTCTGCGCGGAGCGGTTTTGCGATCTCGGCGACGAGGGCGGCCCGCCCCCCTGAAATTAACAGCAATCGCATGCCCTCGTTAGCGCGGAATTAAGCAATATCCGGTCTTATTTGGCGCGACGACACCGACCTCACCGGCCGACCGCATGATGCGCATGTCGAACCTCTCAAGGTATCTCCCGCCACCGAAATACCGAAGAATTGTTCTGCAACAAATGATTTCAAAAGCGCCGGGTTCGCAACACACCCGGCCAATCGGGTGACATTCCATGCTGAAACATCTGAAAATCCGTACAAAAGTCATATCGGTCGTGGCGCTCCTGGGGCTGATCACCATGGCCGGACTGGTCTATGTCATGTCGGAGTTCCGCCAGGCGGACGCGACCTACAGCGCCTTCATCGATCATGAGGCGCTGGCCTCGATGCAGAGCGCTCGCGCGAGCGCATCGGTCGTCGCCTCGGTGCTGCAAGTGAGCCTGCTTGCCGACATGAAGCCCGATACGCCAGCATTCCAAACGGCACTCGCCACTCCGAGCAAGCTGCCGCAGGCACGCGACCGCATGAAGCAGGCGCTGGAGCTTGTGCCCAGCCGCAAGGCCGCGATCGATGAAATCCAGGCTGGTATCGATGAAATCGAAACGCTGGCGAACAAGATCATCGAACAGAGCAAGGCCAAGGACAGCGCCGGCGCCCTGGCAAATGTCGCTCTGATCAACGCCAAGCTCAACGCATTGACGCCGAAGATGATCGCCAACAACGATGCGATGATGACAATGCTCAACGACGGCGGGGACGCGCTTTCGGCTTCCGTCAATGAGCGGATCTTCTTCTGCTTCATTCTAATCGGCATTGCGGTTCTTGCAGCCGTCGGCATCAGCGTGGCCGTGGCGCAGATCGGTATCGCCGGCCCGATGATGCAGCTTCGCCTGCGCATGACGCGGCTTGCCGAAGGCGATACCGCAAGCGACATCAGCGGGCTCGACCGCGGCGACGAGGTCGGCCAGATGGCCAAGGCCGTCTCGATCTTCCGCGACAACGCGATCGAACGCGCCCAGATCGAGGCACGCGCCGAAGCCGACCGCAGCCTCGGCGACAACGAGCGCCGGGAACGCGAAGCGCAGAGAGCTGCGGAAGCCGCCGATCTCGAGCGCGCGGTCAACGCGCTCGGAGACGGCCTGCGCCGACTCTCTGCCGGCGATGTCGCATCGCATATCGAAAGGCCTTTCGTCGCGCATCTCGACGCGCTGCGCCAGGACTTCAACAATTCGATCGAGAAGCTCAACGAGACCCTGCACACGGTCGGCTCCAATGCCCGCGCGATCAGCGCCGGCGCTAACGAGATCCGGTCGTCTGCCGACGAGCTCTCGAAGCGCACCGAACAGCAAGCCGCCTCAGTCGAAGAAACGGCAGCAGCGCTCGAAGAGATCACCACGACGGTAAGGGACGCGGCAAAGCGGGCCGAAGAGGCAAGCCAGCTCGTCGCCCGCACCCGCCTCGGTGCCGAAAAATCCGGCGACGTCGTCCGCAAGGCGGTCGCCGCCATGCAGCAAATCGAGCAATCCTCCGTCGAGATCGGCAATATCATCGGTGTTATCGACGATATCGCCTTCCAGACGAACCTGCTGGCACTGAATGCCGGTGTTGAAGCAGCGCGCGCCGGTGAGGCCGGCAAGGGCTTTGCGGTCGTCGCACAAGAGGTGCGTGAACTCGCACAGCGTTCGGCAAACGCCGCCAAGGAAATCAAAGCGCTGATCACCACGTCAGGCACGCATGTGCAGACCGGCGTCAGCCTTGTCGGCGAAACGGGCAAGGCGCTCGACGCAATCGTCCACGAGGTGCAGGAAATCAACCAGCACGTCCACGCGATTGCAGAAGCAGCCCGCGAGCAATCGACCGGCCTGCAGGAGATCAACACAGCCGTCAACACCATGGACCAGGGCACGCAGCAGAATGCCGCCATGGTCGAGGAATCCACTGCAGCCAGCCATGGCCTTGCCACGGAAGCGGCGGCACTCAACAATCTGCTCGGCCAGTTCCGCCTGACGGGCACCGGCGGCTTCGTTGCAAGCGCGTCGATCCCGACGGCACCGGCCGCGCCACGCGCCGCCACACGCCCAGCCGCCAGAGCGCCGGTCCGCGTTGCCGAAAGCACGACACGCCCGAAGGCTTCGCCTGCCCGCGCGCTCGGCCAGAAGCTCGCCAGCGCCTTCGGCGTGAGCAATGCCGCTGCCCCGTCCAGCAGCCAGGAAGCCGACTGGACAGAGTTCTGAGCAAGCGACAGATTGAATGAGGATGGGCGGCTTCGGCCGCCCATTTTCGTTACAAGTCTCTGTTCAGACTGGTGGACGCCAGCCGACTTCGACAAGAATGTTACCGGGCGCGGTGCAATAGAAGAGCCAGCCGCCGCGAATGGCGGCAGGCGGCCCTGATACAGCGGCGCCGTCCACTGCCAGGCGGCCATGAAGCACATCGACATCCGACCTTTCAGCAAGAATAAAGCCGATATGATAGGTTTGTCGCTGCAGTTCGACCTGATCGGCACCGCCGAATTTTGGCAACGGGCGACTGAGAACGACCTCCGTGCCTTGGTCGTCGTAGAGGATCGCCCGGCCGATCCGTTCGCTCATCTCCCGCAATTCGAGAGCGAAATACCGCAGGAAGAAATCCGTCGTAGCGGCAATATCGGGCACGTAGAAATCAAGATGGTTCAAACGCATGATTGTCTCCTTTGAGAATAAATCCCGGAGGAGTGCGTCTTCCAACGCTCCGCATGCCGCCGGGACCCCGCATTCGCATGCGGGCCACGTCGCGGGTTCTCGTGTGAAACACGGAGCAGAGCTTCCCATGATGGGAGGGACCGGGCTTACCTTATCCGGTCCTGCCTTTTTCGACATTGCCGCTCTAGCAGATCGGCCCAAGAGCGGCAACATCGCCGGGCGAGTCACTTTCGCCAAGCAGCAGGCTGTTGGTCGTAAGCCTCTTCCCGAAGGGTTGAAGACACCGGTGCCGTTTGTGTCGTGAGCTTTCGGCGATTTGAGGTAGAATGGCGCCGTGCTGCGGAAAGAAAGGCATCCAACATGAAACTGATCGCACTTGGCCTGATCAGCGCCCTGGCGCTCGCCGGCTGCACCACTGTCGAGTATAACGGTCCCGGCCTCGAACCCATTCCCGGCAGCATCACCTATAGCGGTCAGCCGCGTTCGAAGCTTACCAAGTCGCCAATCGGCTCGACCTTCCCGCACGATTTCATCGACCAGTACGGCCGGCAGGTCGAGGAAACCTATATCATTCGCCCGGATCGCTCGCTTGCGATCGCGCATCGTCGATATCGGCCAATCACAATTTTCGGAAGAGATTGAGGAGGGAAGCTGGAGCGGGTGAAGGGAATCGAACCCTCGTATTCAGCTTGGGAAGCTGCTGCTCTACCATTGAGCTACACCCGCCAACCGCTTGAGACTTCCAACAGATGGCCGCCGCTGTCAAGTCGCGGCGTCACCGCATATCAGATGCGGAAATGCTTCGAGAGCTTCAGGCCCTGGGCCTGATAGTTGGAGCCAAGACCCGAGCCGTAGAGGCTCGAGGGCTGTTCCTGCATGTGTTCGTAGATCAGGCGGCCGACGATCTGGCCGTCTTCGAGGATGAAGGGCACTTCGTGGCTGCGCACTTCGAGCACCGCGCGGCTGCCGCGTCCGCCTGCCGGAGCGTGGCCGAAGCCCGGATCGAAGAAGCCGGCATAGTGGACGCGGAATTCGCCGACGAGTGGGTCGAAGGGCGTCATTTCCGCCGCGTAGTGCGGGGGAACGTGTACGGCCTCGCGCGAGACCAGGATATAGAATTCATCGGGATCGAGGATCAGTTCGTTGCGGCCGCGGCTGTAGAGCGGCTCCCAGAAATCGTAGATATCGTGCTGGGCCTTCTTGTCGACATCGACGACGGCGGTGTGATGTTTGCCGCGGTAGCCGATCAGGCCGTCCTTGTCGCCCGTCAGGTCGATCGACAACGCGATGCCGCCGCCGGAAATGTTCGGCTGCTTGGCTGCGACCAGGGTTTCCGATTCATGCAGTTTCAGAAGGTCCGGCTCACCGAGTACCGATTGGCCGACGCGGAAGCGGATCTGCGAGAGACGCGAGCCGCGGCGCACGACGATCGGGAAGGTGCGCGGGCTAATTTCGAGATAGAGCGGCCCGGAATAGCCTGATGGGATCTTGTCGAATTCCTGCGCGTAATCGGTGATGACACGCGTGAAGATATCAAGGCGACCGGTCGAGCTCTTCGGATTGGCCGAGGCAGACATATTGGCCGGCAGATCGAGATGTTCCATCAGCGGCACGATATAGACGCAGCCGGTTTCCAGTACCGCGCCCTCGCTGAGGTCGATGACGTGCAGGCTCAGCCGATCGAGCTTGTCGGAAACGAGATGGGACGGGCCAGGCATGAAGCTGGCGCGCACCCGGAAAGCCTTGGCGCCCAGCCGCAGATCCAAGCTTGCCGGCTGGATCTGGTCGCGATCCAGCTCGCGTTCGCTTTGAAGGCGCCCGGTTTCAAACAGCGCGGCAATTGCGCGGTCAGCCAAAATTCCAGTTTCGCGAGCCATCATGCTCCATCCATATACTCGCGGAGACAAAACCAAAGTCGGGGAATTGACGCAAGCTTAGAACGGCAGTATTGCAAATTTATCCCGTGGTGATTTGGCCGGTCGGCTTGCAGCCACGTTAAACAAGTGGCTAAAAAGACCGGGTTGAAAACCGGTCTGCATTTGCGGCCGGTTTTTTTGTTGTTTGAAAGTGGTGATGGCATGAGCAAGACCTGGCGCCCAGCAACCCAACTCGTCCACGGCGGAACGCTCCGTTCGCAGTATGGCGAGACTTCAGAGGCAATCTATCTCACGCAGGGTTTCGTCTACGATACGTCCGAAGCAGCCGAAGCGCGCTTCAAGGGCGAGACGGACGGTTTCATCTATGCGCGATACGGCAGCCCCACCAATGACATGTTCGAAAAGCGCATGTGCATGCTGGAAGGCGCTGAAGACGCCCGCGCCACCGCTTCCGGCATGGCCGCTGTTACTGCTGCCATCCTCTGCCAGCTGAAGGCCGGCGATCATATCGTTGCTGCGCGCGCCCTCTTCGGCTCCTGCCGCTGGGTAGTTGAGACGCTTGCGCCGAAATACGGGATCGACTGCACGCTGATCGACGGTCGCGACCTCGAAAACTGGGAAAAGGCTATTACCCCAAAGACCAAGGTCTTCTTCCTGGAAAGCCCGACCAATCCGACGCTGGAAGTTGTCGACATCGCAGGTGTCGCCAAGCTCGCCAACCAGATCGGCGCAAAGGTCGTGGTCGACAACGTGTTTGCAACGCCGCTCTTCCAGAAGCCGCTGGAGCTCGGCGCCCATATCGTCGTCTATTCCGCGACCAAGCACATCGACGGCCAGGGCCGCTGCCTCGGCGGCGTCGTTCTCTCCGACAAGGAATGGATCGACGAGAACCTGCACGACTATTTCCGCCATACCGGCCCGGCCATGTCGCCGTTCAATGCGTGGACACTCCTGAAGGGCATCGAGACGCTGCCGCTCCGCGTCAAGCAGCAGACCCAGAATGCCGCGAAGATCGCCGATTTCCTCGCCGATCAGGGCAAGGTCGCCAAGGTCATCTATCCCGGCCGCAAGGACCATCCACAGGCCGATATCATCGCCAAGCAGATGTCGGGCGGCTCGACACTCGTCTGCTTCGAGCTGAAGGGTGGCAAGGAAGCTGCCTTCGCGCTGCAGAACGCGCTTGATATCGTCAAGATCTCCAACAATCTCGGGGACTCCAAGAGCCTGATCACGCATCCGGCCACGACCACGCACAAGAACCTGACGGACGAGGCTCGCGCCGAACTCGGCATCTCGCCGGGCACGGTACGCCTCTCGGCCGGTATCGAGGACACGGACGATCTCATCGAAGATTTCGCCCGCGCGCTGGCCAAGGTTTCGGCCTGACATCAAGGCACGGCCGCCGGCAAACGCCGCGGCCGTCGCATTTGCCTTGAAATTAACACTGAGAGTTAGGCTTAATGAACGAAAGGCGGCCCAACTGAAGGTAGTGAGGCCGCGATCACTGTACCGTTTCTTGACGGAAGAGGCCTCGTATAAGATACGGGTAACGTATCCTGACTAAGGTGTAAGGCATGTACCGCGCCCTCACACGAGATATCGAAGTCGTTGTCGAGCCGTTTTATCTGGAGGAGCAATCCGATCCGGAAGACGATCGCTATGTCTGGGGTTATCGTGTGGTGATCAGCAACAACTCCGATATCGCCGTCCGTCTCGTCAACCGCTACTGGAACATTACCGACCAGAACGGGCAGATCGACGAGGTCAGCGGCCCCGGCGTCGTCGGCGAGCAGCCGCGGTTGCAGCCGGGCGATACCTATGAATATTCCTCCGGCTGCCCGCTGGATACGCCATCCGGCCTGATGTTTGGCCACTACCAGATGGAGACGGACGAAGGCGAGATGTTCGATGTCGACATACCCGCCTTCTCGCTCGATTCACCCGGCCTGCTCAGGGTGCTGAACTAAAGCGTAGCCTCGCTGTTCGCGACGATGCGTCAATCTTGAGCTTTCAGTCGTCAATCTCTGTTAAAGTTCAAACGGATCCGAGGCGGTCTGAGCATCCGGTTTTGCATCGAATGGATCCTTTGATTGTGGCGGTTTCGGCTGTTTGGCCAGGACAGCGTCAACGGCCTTCTGACAGGCGATCATCTCATCAATAGCCTTGACGGAGTTTTTCAGACTAAGGGCGACTATTCGCTTGCCGTTAAAATCGGCGCGAAAACCCAACTTGACGGCAAACTCGCTAACCAAGTTAGTATCTTTAAAATCAATGCGTAGTCCCTTTTCACCGTTAAAGACCACAGCGCTTGCATCGACAGTCCATTTGGAGCGGTCCAGATAGAGTTCGATCGGGTATTGCTTGCCTTCCTCCAACGATTTCCAATTGTCATTGACCATCAGAATATAAAAGGGATGGTCCTTATCGAGGAAATTGAAGCCAAGACGGAAAAGTGTACGATCCTCAAAGGCCGTCGCAACAAAGCAGGCGCTGCCCAAAGTCAGGTCGGCAGCCACCGTCCAGCCGCCGACTTCTTTCCATAGCATTGTCTCGTCACTGGCGAAGCTCGTTTGCGGCACCGCAGCTATCAGCGCGAGAAGCAAACACAACAGCTTCATTGGCACCCATCCCGTTTTCATAGCCCAACCAATGAAACGCATAGGCACACAGTGACTACCAAAAGTCGAGTCACTGTGCTGCACCATCGCCTGTTTATTGCTTCTCGTCTCTTCCAGTCAGGAAGACTAGATAAGCTGAGGCGTCAGTTCCTGCACCGGGAAGCGATAGGTCGTGGAGCAAAATTCGCAGGTCACCGCGATCTCGCCGTTTTCCTGGCTCGCCTCGATTTCCTCCGCGCTGAATCCCTTCAGCACGCCGCCGATCTTTTCGCGCGAACAGCTGCAACGATCGAAGACCGCCCGCGGATCGTAGACACGCACGCCGCGTTCGTGGAAGAGGCGGAAGAGCAGGCGTTCCGTGCCGACCTGCGGATCGGTCAGTTCATCGGCATCGACCGTTTCAACGAGCGAGCGGGCCTCCGTCCAGGCATCATCCTCAACGTGGGCGCGCGTAGCCGTGTCGCCATCGCCGCCATGAAGATCGGGCTGGCGCATACGCTCCGGCGCTTCCGGCAGGAACTGGGCGACGAGGCCCCCTGCCCGCCAGCGGTGACGCGGCTTACCGTTTTCGTCGCGGTCGAAGAGTTCGGCAGCGGCAAGGCGCACACGTGTCGGGATCTGTTCCGACTGGCGGAAATAGACACCGGCAATGTCTTCCAGCGAAGTACCGTCAAGCGCGACGATGCCCTGATAGGGCTGGCTGAACTTGCCTTGGTCGATGGTGAAGGCGAGCACGCCCTTGCCGAGCAGCTGTTCCGGCTCCGTTTCGCCTGCCGCAATCGCCTTGTCGAGCAAGGCCTGATCGAAGCGGGCGTAGGCCCGGACATTCTCCGGCGTCGAAAAATCGGCGACCAGTAGATCGACGGGACCGTCGCTTTTGGTCTGGACCGTGAATTTGCCCTCGAACTTCAGCGAGGTGCCGAGCAGCACCGTGAGCACCACCACTTCCGCCAGAAGGCGGGCGACGGGCATGGGATAGTGATGGCGCTCGAGGATCGAATCCAGCATCGGGCCGAGCTGGACGGCGCGACCGCGCACATCCAGCCCTTCCACCTGGAAGGGGACGACATGATCATCGCCGGCGAAATCGAACTCGCCGAGGGCGGCGGCAGCTTCTGCCATGGCTTTCACTCCTGTTTTGTCAGAGCAGCCGGCTAGCGCACCGGCTGCTTGCGCAGCCGCGAGTTTTGGACTCGCGACATCCGATTATGGTTCAGATCGCGCCCAGGCACCAAGCAAGAATCGACTTCTGCGCATGAAGACGGTTTTCCGCCTCATCGAAGACCACGGACTGCGGGCCATCGATCACCTCATCCGTTACCTCCTCGCCGCGGTGGGCGGGAAGGCAATGCATGAACAATGCATCTTTGCCGGCCTGCGCCATCAAATGCGCATTGACCTGATAAGGCTGGAAGACATTGTGACCACGGGCCCGATGTTCCTGATTCATGGAGACCCAGGTATCGGTCACCACGCAATCGACGCCGGCGACCGCACGGTCAGCATCATGGTAAAGCATGATTTCGGCGCCCTCATTGCGGGCCCAGTTCAGATAGTGATCCTTCGGCTCGGAACCAAGGGGTACGGCCATGTTCATGCGGTAGCCGAAACGGGCAGCCCCTTCCACGAGGGAATGCAGCACGTTGTTGCCGTCGCCGGTCCAGGCGATCGTCTTGCCCTTGATCGGGCCGCGATGCTCTTCGAAGGTCATGATATCGGCCATGATCTGGCAGGGATGGGTGTCATCGGTCAGAGCGTTGATGACGGGCACCGTTGCATGCTCGGCAAGCTCCAGCATCCGGCTGTGCTCGGTCGTGCGGATCATGATGGCATCGACATAGCGCGACAGGACCTTGGCCGTGTCGCCGATGGTCTCGGCGCGGCCGAGCTGCATTTCAGTACCCGACAGGAACAGCGTCTCGCCGCCGAGCTGGCGCATGCCGACGTCGAAGGAGACGCGGGTGCGGGTCGACGGTTTCTCGAAGATCATGGCCAGCATCTTGCCGGCGAGCGGCTTGTCGGCGGAACCGGCCTTGAATGCCTGCTTTCGCACCTTGGCATCGTCCATGATGGTTCTGAGGTCGGATGCGGTGACTGCGGAGAGATCGAGAAAGTGTTTGGGGGAAGCCATTGTTCGTTACCTGCTACGCCCGCCAGCGGGCGGGGCAATGTCCTATCAAGCGGTCTTCTTGACCTTGGCGGCACGGATGCTTTCGGCAGCGCGTTCGAGACGGGAAAGCCCCTCGCGCGCCTCCTCGGCGGTTACGACCAGCGGCGGCAGCAGGCGGATGACATTGTCGCCCGCCGGGATCGCCAGAAGGTGTGCTGCGCGAATTTCCTTCAGCAGTTCTGCCGAGGGGATGGCAGCCTTGACGCCGAGCAGTAGACCTTCGCCCCTGATATCTTCGATCACATCGGGATAACGATCCTTGAGCGAGGCAAGGCCCTGACGGAAGACGAGGGTCACATCTCGCACGTGCTGCAGGAAGCCCTCGGCCAGGATGACATCGAGGACCGCGTTGCCGACGGCCATGGCCAGCGGATTGCCGCCATAGGTCGAACCATGCGTGCCGGCCTTCATGCCCGAGGCTGCTTCTGCGGTCGCAAGGCAGGCGCCGAGCGGGAAGCCGCCGCCGATGCCCTTGGCAACAGCCATGATATCGGGCGTGACACCCGACCATTCATGGGCGAAGAGCTTGCCGGTGCGGCCGACGCCGGTCTGAACTTCATCGAGAATGAGGAGCAGGCCATGCTCATCGCAGAGCTGGCGGAGCGCCTTCATGAATTCAGGCGTCACCGGGCGCACGCCACCTTCACCCTGCACGGGTTCGATAAGGATGCCGGCCGTCTTGTCGGTAATCGCGGCACGTACCGCCTCGACATCGCCGAAAGGAACCTGGTCGAAACCGGGGGTCTTGGGGCCGAAACCTTCGAGATATTTCTCCTGGCCGCCGGCAGCGATCGTCGCCAGCGTGCGACCGTGGAAGGCGCCTTCGAAGGTGATGATATGGAAACGCTCGGGATGACCCTTGGAGAACTGGTAGCGGCGCGCTGTCTTGATGGCGCATTCGAGCGCCTCGGCGCCGGAATTGGTGAAGAACACCTTGTCGGCGAAGGTGGCCTCGGTCAGGCGGTTGGCAAGCTTCTCCTGGCCGGGGATCTCATAGACGTTGGAGAGGTGCCAGACCTTGTCGGCCTGATCCTTGAGAGCGGCCACGACATGCGGATTGCCGTGTCCGACAGAGGTAACGGCAACGCCCGCGCCAAAATCCAGATATCGCTCGCCGGTTTCGGTGATCAGCCATACGCCTTCACCTCGCTCGAACCGCAGCGGGGCACGAGAATAGGTGTCATAAAGCGGCGAGGCTTCAGCCATGGCGCGATCTCCTTCAATCAGGCTCAGAGGCAACGGACTCCGGCTAAGAAAACCAGGTCCGAAAAATTAAAAATGCCGCCTTTCGGCGGCCTGAAGCACTATTTACTTTTCGCACTGCAATGTCAACAAAACTGAGGATTTAGCGCATGCGTCAAGCCTGCAATCCGCATTACAGGTCTATCAACAGCTAATGTTGCAGAAATGACTCTCTCGGGAAGCAAGTTGGGGAAAACTACGAATTCGGATTCATCGGATTCCTGCGACTCTTGTCACAGAGTCAGGCTCACACTAGGTTAAAGTTCAATTACTAGACTGCATGCGGCGGAACTAGTCACCAAAATTGATCAGGCGTTTCTTGCTTCGGAGGCTTCCGAGGCAACGGTGAGGGATTCTGCCATCACCAACGCGAAAGGTGGAGACAGGGCATGAACTGGACAGACGAGCGTGTCGAAAAGCTCAAGAAGCTTTGGTCGGAGGGGCTGAGTGCCAGCCAGATCGCTGCGCAACTTGGCGGAGTAAGTAGAAACGCTGTTATCGGCAAGGTTCACCGGCTCAGTCTTCCCGGCCGCGCCAAGGCCGGCGGCACCGCAACCACGGCGCGTGCGCCCAAGCGCAACACCTCTGCGCCCCGCGCCCCGAACTATGCATCTCGCATCGCCACCCGCACCGTGACGCGCCAGCAGGGCGCAACGATGCTGAAGGAAGAGATCGAGATCGAAACGGTCGAGGAAATGGAATACGTGCCGGCCAAAAACGTGGTCGTGCCTATTTCGCGTCGCCTCGGCCTGACGGAACTGACGGAGCGCACCTGCAAGTGGCCGGTCGGCGATCCGCTGAAGGACGATTTCTACTTCTGCGGCTGCGACTCCCCGGATTCATCGCCCTATTGCAACTACCACCAGCGTCTCGCCTATCAGCCGGTGAGCGAACGCCGCAAGGCCGTCCGCGTCGCCTGATCCGCGATCTTCCAACAGATGCAACGTATCATCACCCCTCCTCGCCTCGCGCGGAGGGGTGATTTTTTAGCCGGCACAGGAACGGCGGAAAACGGCTCCTGACCGCGATCTGCGGAAGGCCGATCTCGGCCTGCATCCACCTGCCTGACAATGCGAACTTATTTGGCCATGACCATCGATGCGTTTCAGCCCCAAGGCTGGCATAGACCGATGGTCATGGCGCTGTAGCGCGATTTTCTGATACAGATGCGGTATTCTGGTCGAGTAGCACGGCGCACATAGTCGCTTGGGGGTGCCAATGGAGATCGATCCAAAGCGGATGACAATGGGGTTCGTCGGGGCGGGCACGATTACCGAGGCTGTCGTCACCGGATTGGGCAAGACAGCGTTTCGCGACACACCCATCGCGCTGTCACCTCGTAACGCAGGCGTCGCCTCTCGGCTCGCGGCGGCAAACGGGAATGTGTCTATCGCTGTGGGCAACCAGGATGTTCTCGACCGCTCCGATCTCGTATTTTTGGCAGTGAGGCCGCAAATTGCCGAGGAGGTCATCCGCTCGCTCCAATTTCGGCCGGGCCACCATGTCATCAGCTTTGTCGCGGCTACGCCAATGGATCAACTGCTGGCCTGGATCGATCGGCCGGTTCGCCTGAGCCTGGCAATTCCACTTCCGTTCGTCGCCGATCTCCAGGGAGCGACTGCGATCTACCCGCCCGACGAGGTCTCCCACACCCTCTTTTCGGCGCTCGGAACGGCGATCCAGGTTGAAGACAAGCAGGAGTTCGAACTTCTCGCCGTAGCGAGCTGCCTGATGGCCAGCTATTTCGGCATCCTGGACGCGACGTCGACCTGGCTGCAGAGCAAGGGGCTCTCGGGAACGGCTGGCGATGCCTACCTCCGTCAATTGTTTTCCGGCCTCGCCCATGCCGCCCGTTCGAAACCTGTCGCGAGTTTCGATGAACTCATCGGCGAGCATTCGACCAAGGGCGGATTGAATGAACAGGTGCTCGAAGACTTTCGCGCGTTTGGCGGGACTGCGGCTCTGCAAAAGGCTCTTGATCGAATTCTTGTGCGCATCCGTCTGTAGAAAGCAGATCCTCTCGAGGTTCGCTTTCGGCGCCTCGCGTCGGTTTTCATAAGGAGCTAGGGGTGCCAGATAGACAAACGGGCCGCCCGGCAAGCGAGCGACCCGTCTGGACCTCCGATCACTCGGATTAAGCTTAAGCTTCCATGGAATATCCCGCGCCGCGCACGGTGCGGATGACATCCTGCATGTTGGAGAAATTCAGCGCCTTGCGCAGGCGGCCGACATGGACGTCGACGGTGCGCTCGTCCACGTAGATATCATGGCCCCAGACGCCGTCGAGAAGCTGCGAGCGGGAGAAGACGCGGCCCGGCGAGGACATCAGGAATTCCAGCAGGCGGAATTCGGTCGGGCCAAGGCGGACTTCGCGGCTCTTGCGATGGACGCGGTGCGTTTCGCGATCGAGCTCGATATCACCACATTTAAGAACGGTGGAGAGCACCTCGGGACGGGCGCGTCGGAGCATCGCCTTGACGCGGGCGACGAGTTCCGGCGTGGAGAAGGGCTTGACGACATAGTCGTCCGCGCCGGTCGAAAGACCTCGAACGCGCTCGCTCTCTTCGCCGCGCGCCGTCAGCATGATGATCGGCAGGCGCTCGGTTTCCGGCCTCATTCGCAGCCGGCGGCAGAGCTCGATGCCGGAAACGCCCGGCAGCATCCAGTCAAGGATGAGCAGGTCCGGCGTGCGCTCCTGAAGCCGGATTTCGGCTTCGTCGCCACGAAGGATCGTATCCACCTCGAAACCTTCGGCTTCGAGGTTGTAGCGGAGAAGCACGCTCAGCGCCTCTTCATCTTCAACAACTGCAACTCTTGGGATCATGCGTGTCAGTCTCCTAATGCATGATCCTTAAACCGGGGGTGATTTAAGCAAGGGACCATGCAAGAACTCGGAATTGGCTGCGACCCTTGCGCGCCCCCGACGGGCGCGCACGCAATCGGCAGGTCCGGATTACTCCGTGACCGCACCAACGGTATTGGAGCTGTCGTCCTTCGGACGCTCGCCCTCCGGCTGGGCGCCGGTTGCCATGTAGTAGATCGTCTCGGCGATGTTGGTCGCGTGGTCGCCGATGCGCTCGATGTTCTTGGCGCAGAAGAGAAGATGCGTGCAGCTCGTGATGTTGCGCGGATCTTCCATCATGTAGGTGAGGAGTTCGCGGAACAGCGAGGTGTACATCGCGTCGATCTCGTCGTCGCGCTCGCGGATGGACTTGGCCTTGTCGGCCGAGCGATTGGTGTAGACGTCGAGCACTTCCTTGAGCTGGACCAGAGCCAGTTCGGAGAGATGCTCGAGACCGCGGGCGAGCTTGCGCGGAACGCCGGTGCTCTGCACCGCAATGACGCGCTTTGCCGTGTTCTTGCCGAGATCGCCGACGCGCTCGAGGTCGGCGGCAATGCGGATCGAACCCATGATCTCGCGAAGGTCGGAGGCCATCGGCTGGCGGCGGGCGATCGTGACGATCGCCTTGTCGTTGATTTCGCGTTCAGCGTGATCGAGGATCACGTCGTCGGAAATGACCTTCTGAGCGAGTGCGGTGTCACCGTTGACCAGCGCGCGAACTGCGTCGGCGCCCATCTGTTCGGCAAGACCACCCATCTCGGAAATGCGCCGGGACAGGAACTTCAGATCGTCGTCATAGGCGGAAAAAATATGTGTCGATGCCATGGGGCTTTGTCCTCGAAAATCGGGAAGGCTTCACATCGCCAAAATCAGCCAAACCGGCCCATGATATAGTCCTGGGTGCGCGGATCGTCCGGATTGGTGAACATCTTGTCAGTATCGTTTTCCTCGACCAGGTTGCCGAGGTGGAACATGGCCGTACGCTGTGATACGCGGGCGGCCTGCTGCATGGAATGCGTCACAATGACGATGGTGTAGTTTTCACGCAGCTCGTGGATCAGCTCCTCGACCTTTGCAGTCGCGATCGGGTCGAGCGCTGAGCAGGGTTCGTCCATCAGGATGACTTCCGGGCTGACGGCGACAGCGCGTGCGATGCACAGACGCTGCTGCTGACCACCGGAGAGGCCGGTGCCGGATTCATGCACGCGGTCCTTGACCTCGTTCCAGAGGCCGGCGCGCTGCAGGCTGGTCTCGACGATCTGGTCGAGGTCGGCCTTGGACTTTGCCAGACCGTGAATGCGCGGGCCGTAGGAGACGTTTTCATAGATCGTCTTCGGGAACGGGTTCGGCTTCTGGAATACCATGCCGACGCGGGCACGCAGTTCGACGACGTCGATATCGGGATCGTAGATATCATCCGTGTCGAGCGTGATCTTGCCGGTGACGCGGCAGCCGTCGATCGTGTCGTTCATGCGGTTCAGCGAACGCAGGAAGGTGGACTTGCCGCAGCCCGAGGGGCCGATCAGCGCGGTCACGGTGTTTTCGCGGATGTTCAGATTGACATCGAAAAGCGCACGCTTCTCGCCGTAATAAACGGAGACATCCTGACCGATCATCTTATACGGGACGTTGCTCATTTTCTGGTCCAGCGCCTTCTCGACTGCGGCTTCCGTCAACATGTTCATGATCTTTACTCCGTTTACCAGCGGCGCTCAAAGCGACGACGCAAGAGGATAGCTCCGATGTTCATGACGATCAGGAACAGGAGCAGGACGATGATGGCACCCGAGGTTCTTTCCACGAATGCGCGCTCGGCTTCGTTGGCCCACATGTAGACCTGAACCGGAAGTGCCGTGGAGGGATCGAGCGGAGTGGCCGGCGCCTGGGCGACGAAGGCGACCATGCCGATCAGGAGCAGCGGCGCAGTTTCGCCGAGTGCGTGGGCAAGACCGATGATCGTGCCAGTCAGGATGCCGGGCATTGCAAGCGGCAGCACATGGTGGAACACCATCTGCATCTTCGAGGCGCCGAGGCCGAGGGCTGCCGAGCGGATCGACGGCGGTACGGCGCGCAGTGCCGCACGCGTCGCGATGATGATCGTCGGCAGTGTCATCAAGGTCAGCACCAGGCCGCCGACCAGCGACGCCGAACGCGGCAGGCCTGCGAAGTTGATGAAGACCGACAAGCCGAGCAGACCGTAGACGATCGACGGAACGGCGGCGAGGTTGTTGATGTTGACCTCGATCAGATCCGTCAGCCTGTTCTTCGGCGCGAATTCCTCGAGGTAGATCGAGGCTGCGACGCCGATCGGCAGCGAAAGGGCAAGCACGATGAGCATCAGGTAGAGCGAGCCGATGAGGGCGACGCCGAGACCAGCGGCCTCCGGACGGCTGGAATTGCCGTTGACGAAGAGGCCGGTGTTGAACGTCTTGTGGAGAGCACCGCTCGCCTTCAGCTCGTTCATCCAGGCAACCTGCTTGTCGTTGACCTTGCGGTTCTTCTCATCGACCGAAAGGTTGATCTGGCCTTTGTTGGCGCTGTCGATATTGGCATCTGCAAGCACCGTGACATTAACGGTCTTGCCGATGATCGAGGGGTCGGCAACGACCATGTCGCGCAACTGGATCGGCGCGCCCTTTGACAGCATGGCGGATGCGTCGCGCACGTCAGGACGGCTCGATGCATTGATGCCCAGCTGCTTGACGATCGCGTCGCGCAGCAGAACCGGATAGTTGGCAGCAACCAGCACCGAGGGGTCGGTTGCACGCTTGTTGTCCGGGTCGAGCGTCTTCTCGGCGAACTCGATCGGCAGCGTGATCGACGTTTGCTGGAAGGCCGTATAGCCGTTGCTGATGACCGTCCAGAGCAGGATGAAGAGGAAGATGAGGCCGAACGCTATGGCTGCGATGCCATAGGCCTGGAACCGGCGCTCGGCGGCATAGCGGCGCTTGATGCCGATATCGCGACGCGCGGGCGCCTTGGAAACGGTGACGCCAGCGACGGGGGAAACAATATTCGTCATTCGTACTGCTCCCGGTATTTGCGCACGATGTAGAGCGCGTAAATGTTGAGGCAAAGCGTGATGCAGAACAGCGTGATGCCAAGTGCGAAGGCGACCAGCGTCTGCGGCGAGGTGAACTCAAGGTCGCCGGTCAACTGGTTGACGATCTTGACGGTCACGGTCGTCATCGGCTCGAAGGGATTGATCTGGATACGGGCGGCGACGCCGGCGGCCAGAACCACGATCATGGTTTCGCCGATGGCGCGGGAAGCCGTCATCAGCAGCGCGCCGACGATACCGGGAAGAGCTGCGGGCAGGACGACCTTCTTGATGGTTTCGGAGCGCGTGGCGCCGAGGCCGAGCGAACCGTCGCGCAGGGCACGCGGAACGGCGGTGATGATGTCATCCGACAGCGAGGAAACGTAAGGGATCAGCATGATGCCCATGACGATGCCGGCGGTGATGACGCTCTGCGCCTGGATGAAGTTCGTATAGTTACCGGTCAGGAGACCGCTGATCTGCGACGAGAAATCACGCAGGAACGGCCCGACGGTGACGAGCGCGAAGAAGCCGTAAACGATGGTCGGAATGCCGGCGAGCACTTCGAGAAGTGGCTTGGCGATCGAGCGGACCTTCGGAGAGGCGTATTCGGCCATATAGATGGCGGCAAAGAGGCCAACCGGCACGGCGACCAGCATGGCGACCAAGCCGATATAGAGCGTGCCGAGCAGGAGCGGGATGAGTCCGAACTGGCCGAAGGAGGAGCTGCCCGCACCGGCAAAGCGCGGATCCCAGACCGTTCCGAAGAAGAAGTCGACGAAGGGAACGACGGAGAAGAAACGTGCCGCTTCTGACAGCATCGAGAGAACGATGCCGATCGTCGTCAGAATGGCGATGGAGGATGCAACGAGCAGCGCCCAGAGCATGACACGCTCGACACGATTGCGGGCGCGGAAGCGCGGAGCAACCGAGCGCAACGCATAGAAGGCGCCTGCGACGGAAATGAGCAGAACGATCGCCGTCATGATGGTGCGGCTCGTCATGCTCTCAGAGTTCAGGGTCTTTGCGGCATCGATCATGTAAGGCTGCGGCTCGCCGGCGAGCGGCACACCCTTTTCACTGAGCTTTGCCTGCAAGCCCGCGGGATTGCCCGAGAGGGAGGAAACCTCATCCGAGGTCAGCAGGTTCATGCCGCGGGCAATGGTGGCGACCATGCTGTAGGCGAGATCCTGCTGGACGGCCGGCTGCGCCTTCACGTCGTCAGGAAAGGCGCCGCGAACAGAAGAAGAGATGATGCCCGGGCTGACAGCCAGCCAGACACACAGAACGATCAGGGACGGCAGAGCAGCCCAGATCGCGGCATAGGAGCCATAATAGGCCGGCCGCGAATGCAGGGCAGCAGATCTGCCTCCGGAAAGTGCGCTAGCGCGGCTGCGCGCAGCCACATAGGCAACGGCGCCGATCACCACCAGGCACAAGAGTATGATGGATGTGCTCATTCGTTACGTCCCCAGGCCCACAGCCCCCAAAGAGCCCGGCAGCTCCAGGAGCGTGCCATCGGCTTCATTATCATGGAGAAGAAGTTCACCCGTCCGGCGCCCCATTGGAGCCGGATGGATAAGGCGATGCCGGCGCGACGCCCCCGAGCGTCGCGCCGGCAAAGTTCATTACATGGTCTTGCCAGCCTCTACGTCCTTGCGGATCGCGTCGCGCTCTGCGTCCGGAGCAGCAACGAGGCCGTATTCGACGAGCGGGCTGTCAGGGCCGATCATCTGGTCGGATACGAAGAAGTTGACATATTCCTTCAGGCCGGGAACGGCGCCGAGATGTGCCTTCTTGACGTAGAAGAACAGCGGGCGGGAAACCGGGTACGTGCCGTTAGCGATCGTTTCCGTGGACGGAACGATGCCGCTCATGGAAGCAACCTTGAGCTTGTCGGCATTGTTTTCGTAGAAGGAGAGGCCGAATACACCAACGCCGGTCTTGTTGGCAGCGATGCGTGCCAGCGTTTCCGGATAGTCGCCGTCGATGTCAACAGCAGCGCCGTCCTTGCGAACTGCGACGCATGCCTTGGCCTGGGCAGCCTTGTCGGTGATTTCCTTGGCGATGACGTCCTGAGCGCCGGAAGCCTTGCAGCCAGCAGCGAGAACGTTCAGTTCGAAGACTTCGCGGGTGCCGTGCTTTTCGCCCGGGATGTAGGCAGCGATATCAACAGCCGGAAGCTTCGGGTTGACTTCGGACCACTTCTTGTAGGGGTTGGCAACGAGCTTGCCGTCAACAACGACCTGTGCTGCGAGAGCCTTGTAGATGTCCTGCGGAACGTAGGCAACGTCAGGGTTGGACGAGTCGGTTGCGAAGACGATGCCGTCATAACCGATCTTGACTTCCTGGATGTCGGTCACGCCGGCAGCCTTGCAGGCTTCAGCTTCGTTCTTGTTGATCGGACGCGAAGCATTGGCAACGTCGATCGTGTCTTCGCCAACGCCCTTGCAGAATTCCTTCAGGCCAGCGCCCGTACCGCCGGACTCGACGACCGGAGTCTTGAAGTTGGTGAAGGTTTCACCAAAGGACTCGGCAACGATCTTTGCGTACGGCAGGACGGTGGACGAACCAGCAACCTGGATCTGGTCGCGGGCGACAGCAACGCCAGCGAAAGCGGCGGTTGCAGCGAGCGCGGCAACAGTAAGTTTAAAGGTGTTCATTTGAATCTCCCGGCATTTGGGCTTGTGTGAGTGCGGCCTCAAAGAGGCCCTCGCATTGCCTTTTTTCATCGGCAGGACTCTCTTAGCGCCTTAAGCACCGTCCTTTTATGTCAAATCGGTGAAACATTTATGACAGATTAAGTCATTGATTATTAAATCAAAAATATGACACTTCAAAATAGTGTGCGACATATTGCGTCAGAAGCGCACCGTGAACTCGGTTCCCTTGCCCACCTCGGATTTAACGATCAGCCGTGCACGATGGCGCGTCAGAATATGCTTGACGATGGCAAGCCCGAGGCCGGTGCCCTTCTTCGAACGGCTGTCTTCAATGCTGACGCGATAGAAGCGCTCCGTCAGGCGCGGCACGTGTTCGGCGGGAATGCCAGGCCCCTTGTCGACAACGCTGACCTCGACGGGCTGGCCCGACCCGTTCTTCAGCCAGACATCGACGATCTCGCCCTCCTGGCCGTATTTACAGGCGTTTTCCATCAGGTTTTCAAAGACCTGAACGAGCTCGTCGCGATCGCCCAGCACCTCGACCTTGCCCTCGGGCAGATGCAGGTTGATCGAGACGCCGACATCCCTTGCAAGCGGCAGAAGCGAGTCCCTGACGTGGCCGAGAAGCGGCACGAGATCCACCTTCTCGTCGGGGGCGATGTGCGATTTGAGTTCAAGCCTGGAGAGGGACAGGAGATCGTCGACAAGCCTGCTCATGCGTGTCGTCTGATCGAACATGATGCCGAGGAAGCGAGCCTGCGCCTTCTGATCGTTCTTTGCCGGACCCTGGATGGTTTCGATGAAGCCGCGCAGCGAGGCAAGCGGCGTGCGCAGCTCGTGGCTGGCATTGGCGACGAAATCCGAGCGCATGCGATCGATGCGGCGAACCTCGGAAATATCGCGGAAGGAAAGGATATAAAAGCGCTCGTTGCGGCCGTCATCATCCTTGAATTCGACAGGAGCGCTGCGAACGATATAGACGCGCTCCGAAGGCAGCCGCTCGGAATGCTCGATCTGGTTCGGGGCGTTGGTGGCGATGGTCTCGCGCACCATGTCCAGCACGCCAGGCGAACGCAACCGTGCCGATATATGGGAGCCGAGCGTCGCCTCGCCGAAGGCTTTTTCGGCCGCCCGGTTCTGGAACAGCACCGAGGCATCTTCCGAGAGCACCATGACCGGGATATCGAGGCCGGCGAGCGTAGCGGAGACTTCAGGCAGGCGGCTCGGAAGCACTTCAGGCTCGGGTTCGACCGGTTCGACGACATCGGGCCTGATGACCGGGGCCTCGTTGAAGAGCGAGGTGACGATCATGACCAGCAGCAGGGCGAGTACGATCCATTTGTTCATGCCCGCAGCAAGCGCGACAAGCGCGCTCATCAGCGTCGCCAGCAAAACCGGACGTTCGCGCCGGATGCGCGCCAACAGGCTTTTTGTCCACGGCATTTGGTCTTCCAAACGGCCCCTCACGGCATCGATTCGTTTTTCTTCACATTCAAACTCTGCCTGATAGCCGCGTTTCATGACAGAAGTTTTCCGTTTCCGAAACTTGTACGAAAAGCCGCAGCACTCAGCACCGGATTATGCTCTGCTCACGCATCGGATTTGATTTTCAACGATAAATATGTTCGCCTGCCGAAAGGCGAAAGCATCAAGCGCCGGAGGAGATGATGGCCGAAGACGTCGAAAGCAGAGCCGTGGAGCTGGAGATCAGGGGCAAGAAACGCGTCTTCGATATCGATGATCCCGTGCTGCCCGACTGGGTGGACGAGCATGCGCTGGAATCCGGCGACTATCCCTACAAGAAGAAGCTCAAGGAAGACGAATATTTCGAGGAGCTGAGGAAGCTGCAGGTCGAGCTCGTGAAAGTGCAGTTCTGGCTACAGGCGACCGGCAAACGGGTGATGGCGCTCTTCGAAGGACGTGATGCGGCCGGCAAGGGCGGCGCGATCCAGGCGTCCTCGGCTCACATGAACCCGCGCCTTGCCCGCGTCGTGGCGCTCGCCAAGCCCACGGAGCGGGAACAGGGCCAATGGTACTTCCAGCGCTATATCGCGCAGTTTCCGACCTCTGGCGAATTCGTGCTCTTCGACCGCTCGTGGTACAACCGTGCCGGCGTGGAGCCGGTCATGGGCTTCTGCACGCCGAAACAATACGAGGACTTTCTCAACCAGGCGCCGCAGGTGGAGAAGGTCATTGCCCATGAAGGCATCTTCTTCTTCAAGTTCTATCTGGATATCGGCCGGGAAATGCAGATCAAGCGGTTCCATGACCGGCGCCACGATCCGCTCGCCGTCTGGAAGCTTTCCTCGATGGATATAGCCGCCCTGACCAAATGGGACGACTACAGTGAGAAGCGCGACCGCATGCTGAAGGAAACCCACACCGAATTTGCGCCCTGGACCGTGATCCACGCCAACGACAAACGTCGGGCACGGCTCAACCTCCTGCGCCACATGCTGAAAACCATCGACTATGACGGCAAGGACAAGAACGCTATCGGCACAATCGACGACATGATCATCGGCTCCGGCCGAGGCTTCCTGAAATAGAGGTCGCTACAGCCTCGGACGCACGGCGCTCTGGCAAACCCTGCCGCTTATTGGCCGGGCAGAATCCGTACGGCGAAGAGATTGATGCCGCGAGCCTTGCCATCGACATCACTGTTGATCATCAGCCGGCCCGCGGAATTCGGGGCCAGCGAACGGTCGAAGCGCACCTGAAGCAGCGCGTCCGATTTTTCACGCGTGACGTTGAAGCGGTGGCGGGCGCAATTGCCGAGTGACTGGAAATCGCATTCGACGGTGATCTGCGTGGGCTCGTCCGTGGTGGACTGCAAGGTCAGCGCGATGGTCGAGGATTTGCCGGCGAGCTGCTGCAGGACATTGGCCGGGATGGTGATGGAGACGTTGCCATCCGTATTGCCGCTCTGGGACGTCAGGCGAACGGCCTGACCTTCCGTTTCGGTGACATTTTCCGTGCGGGCACGCGCACCGCTCTCGATCTTGTCAGCATCGGAGGGCTTGAAGACCTCGATCCAGTCTGCCGAGAAGCTGTTTTGCGGGTCGATCGTCACAGGCTGGTCGTCATGCGAGGGGGGGCTGTTGGCGGCACTATCCTCGCCATCGAAATCTTCCGGCTGGGTGCTCGCGGGCGGATTGGCGACGCTCGTGTCACGCTCGGCCGCCGTCAGCAGCAGGCCGGAACTATAGGCCCACCAGGCACCGGTGCCGATGAAAGCGAGCAGCACGCACCAGACGAGCAGACGCGAGAAGAACTTGCGCGGCTTGCGGCGGACAGCTGCCCGCTCGGGGCGAAAATCCATGCCGCCGCGCTTTTCCGGCGCTGCGCGCATTTCGCCGCGCATCTCTCCGTGGGGTGCCGCCCCCAGCTGATCAACGCTGCTCGCGTGAACGTCATCCAGGCTCGCATCATCCGAGGTCCGGGAGGCGGCATGGTGGCCGCGCGTTTCACCGGCGACGACCGGATCGTGATCTTCCTGCGCAGGGTAAGCGGGCTCTGCCGCGTGATGGACGGGCTCGGGCATTTCTACGACAGGGGGAACCGGAACCTCCGGAGGCCCCTGCCGCGGGTGAAGGCGGGCGCGCTCTTCGCTCTCGATGGTGTGGATCGTCGTTTCGAGACGGTGGCGATGATGGGCGACCACATCGGCATCGGTGATATCCTGCTTGCGCAGGCCGGCTTCCAGCGCCTGACGCGCGGACTGATAGATGCGTGCACGAACTTCCGCACTGTCGCGGTCTGAATTATCCAACGCAGTTCTGATAGCCGTTTCTAGTCCGCTCACATCAGGCCCTTCACGTTTCCTGCCGGCATCGAGCTCAAAGATCACATGCCTGTCAAAATTCGGTAGCGGCAAGTGCGGCAAACCGCAAGCCTTGCAACCTTACCGGAGCGCATCGGCGGGGGATAAGCGACGCCGCGCTGTGCTTCAAATCTCCATTAGATATTCTGAAACTAGACGGGATTACGGAAAAGAGCACGCGTTCCCTCTCTTGCCCTTTTCCTCAGGCACCGGCTCTGATAATCAATTGACGTTTTCGTAAACGTCAAAATCGGTGAAAGCATGGCCCTGCCCGCGATACTCAGAGATAATCTGCGACTGCCGGTCATCGGCTCTCCGCTTTTCATCATTTCCCATCCGGCGCTGACGCTGGCGCAATGCAAGGCCGGCGTGATCGGCGCCTTTCCGGCCTTGAACGCGCGGCCGGAAAGCCAGCTCGACGAGTGGCTGGCCATTATCACTGAAGATCTTGCCGATTATAATGCCAGGCATCCGGAGCGGCCGGCAGCCCCCTTCGCGGTCAACCAGATCGTCCATATGTCGAACAAGCGGCTGGAGCACGATCTGATGCTCTGCGTGAAATACAAGGTGCCAATCGTCATTTCCTCGCTGGGCGCCGTGCCGGAAGTGAATGCGGCGGTGCATTCCTATGGCGGCATCGTGCTGCACGACATCATCAACAACCGCCATGCCAATTCCGCGATCCGCAAGGGCGCGGACGGGCTGATCGCCGTTGCCGCGGGTGCCGGCGGACATGCGGGCACGCTTTCGCCCTTCGCGCTGGTGCAGGAAATCCGCGCATGGTTCGACGGCCCGCTTCTGCTTGCCGGCTCGATTGCAACCGGCGGCGCCATTCTGGCCGCAGAGGCCATGGGCGCCGACATGGCCTATATCGGCACCCCCTTCATCGCGACGGAGGAGGCGCGCGCCTCCGATGCCTACAAGCAGGCGATCGTCGAGGGCGCCGCCGCCGATATCGTCTACTCGAACTATTTCACCGGCGTACACGGCAACTACCTGAAACCCTCCATCCGCGCCGCCGGCCTCGACCCCGACAACCTGCCTGATGCCGACCCCTCGAAGATGGATTTCGAACAGGCGACCGGCGGCGCAAAGGCCTGGAAGGACATCTGGGGCAGCGGCCAGGGCATCGGCGCGATCAAGGCCGTGGAGCCGGTCGCCAAGCTGGTAGACCGGCTGGAAGTGGAATATCGGGCCGCCCGCACGCGGCTGGCGCTGTGAAGTGCGGGCCTTTCCATTGAAAGGGGGCCTTTCCACAGGCTTCAGCTTTTTTGCCATGGGGCATAAGAGGGTGCTTGAAATCTTCAGACAATGCCTGTATCAGCCCCATGCAAATCGCGGGCGACAAGCTTCGCCCGCCGGATTGCCGCTTTAGCTCAGTCGGTAGAGCACATCATTCGTAATGATGGGGTCACGTGTTCGAGTCACGTAAGCGGCACCATTAGCCTCTTGATTGTAGGCATAAATTCTCGACGTCTTCAGATACTACCTGCCGACGACGCGCTCAAGTTGCCGCGCGTGTAGCGCCTAGGTGTACCGCGCTCCAAGCTCGCAGGTCTTCCATCACGGCCCGAAATCACAAAGGCGGGAGTGTACTTTCTGCTTGGCCCCAATCCGGACGCCGATGGTCAGACGTTCGTTGGCCATATAGCGCCTTGGCACCCCGCCGAAACAGCCTAAGTCGGCGAAGGCCCTCGTGTCAAAAGGACCACGACGACTGCGAGCGACAGGAGCACTCCGAGTACATAGAATGTGTCGGAAAACGCCATGACGAAGGATTGTTGCTGGACGAGCGTGCCGAGCAAGATCTCGGCCTCATGATGCGCATGACCGACATCACCGGCGCCATGCGCCATAAAATACTGCTGCATGTTCGTCAGAAACTGCCCGACGTTGCTTCCATAGGGCGTGACCGACTGGCCGATGATGTTGGAATGGAATTGTTCACGTTTGGTGATGATCGTTGCCAGTGTGGCCGTTCCCACTGCGCCACCGAGGCTTCGCATCATGTTGAACAGCCCGGATGCCGCTCCTGATTGCTCTCTGGGGATCCCAACAGTTGCGATACCGATCAACGGCGCGATCACCACGGCCTGACCAATTGCACGCACGATGTTGGTAATCATGAACTGGGGACCACCGTCGTCGAAGCTCAAATGCGTGTTCAGAAAGCAGCTTGCTGCGAAGATAGCCAAACCGACAGAGACGATGGCACGCCGATCGAAGTGTTTTTGCAGCAAAGGTACGAAGGGGATGATCAGAAGCTGGGGCAGGCCGGCCCAGGCCAGCACCAAGCCGGTTTGCTCGGCATTGTAGCCTTGAACGCCGTTCAGGTACGCAGGCAGCACGTACACCGAGCCATAGAGAGCAAAGCCAACGAGGATATTGGCGAGCGTACCCAATCCAAAATTTCGGTGCGCGAGCAGACGTAATTGGACAGCAGGTTTCTCGACGACCAACTCGATAATGATGAAAATCGTCAGTGCAATGGCTGCCAGGATGGCCAAGTGCACTATGTAGGGTGACCCGAACCAGTCGTCCTTGTTGCCTTCATCGAGCACTGTTTGCAGCGACGCCAAGCCAACCGCCATGAATGCGATGCCGAGCCAATCGCCGTCGCGGAGCAATGCGAGGTTCATCTTGGATCGTTCCAGCGTCGGATAGAGCAAGCCAAACATCAACGCCCCGGGGATAAGATTGATGAAGAAAATATACTGCCATCCGTAGTTTTCGGTCAGGTAGCCGCCGATGGTCGGCCCGATTGCTGGTCCGAAGGTCGCAGTCAGCGCGAAAGCCGCTAACCCCGTCGGCTGCTGGCGCAGCGGGATCGTCGTCAACACGCGAGTGAAGGCCATCGGAATCATCACCCCGCCCGTGAGGCCCTGCAATCCACGGAACATGATCATTTCCGATAGGTTCGTGGCAAAGGCGCAGCAGATGGAAAACAACAGGAACAGGCCGAGATTGCCGAGCAAGGCGCGGCGGAAGGTGAAGACGCGGCTGAGATAGTCCGTCAGCGGGATCATGATGATTTCGCCGATCAGATAGGCGGTCGAGATCCAGGTGCCGTTGTCGGAACCGGTACCGATACCGCCTTCGATCTGTGGTAGCGAGGAATTGGTGATCTGAATGTCGAGGACGGCAATCAGTGCCCCCACCATACAGCCGCCAACCGCGATCCAAGTGCGTACGCTGGCGCCCGCCTCGCGCTCAACGCCGGATGTTTCCATGCCCGCCATCGCCGTAACCTCCCAAGGATTACTTGCCTGTGTTCCCGGGAGGGTTGCCATCAACGGCCGGTCCAACCTTGATTGTGGTCGTTACCGACATCCCCGGAAGCAGGCGACCGGCAAGTGGATCCGACTTGTCGATGGTGATCTTGACCGGAACACGCTGGACGATCTTGGTAAAGTTGCCGGTCGCGTTGTCGGGCGGCAGCAAGGCGAACTCCTGACCGCTTGCCGGCGCTAGGCTGTTGACGATGCCGCGCACGGTGATACCTGAAAATGTATCCACGTCGATCCTGACCGATTGGCCTGGCTTGACGTTGGCGAGCTGAGTCTCCTTGTAATTGGCGACGACATAGGCCGCCTGGAGCGGCACTACGGCCAGCAACAGTTGACCAGGCTGGGCGTAGAGGCCAACCCGGACTGCCCGCGCGCCGACTACTCCGTCGACGGGTGCTCGCAGCACCGTGTATCCGAGATTGAGTTCGGCCTGAGCCAGCGCGGCACGATTGTGACCAAGAGTCGCTTTTGCTTCGGACTCTTGAGCATCGAGCGTAGCGATCTGCTTCTGCGCGGCGACCAGTGCAGCCTTGTCCTTGACTACGACGGCCTTCGCCGAATCGGCCTGCGACGATGCCTGTTGGGCCTCTTCCACTGTTGCCGAACCCGTTTTTGACAGGGTCATGAAGCGCTGGTTGTTCTGTTCAGCGAACACTTCCGATGCCTGATCGGTATTGATCGTCGCTTGCGCTTCATCGATCAGGGCCTTTTGTTCGCTGAGTTGGGCGGCAATACTGACGATGGCCGCTTCGGCCTCGGCGACATCCGCCTTGGCCTGATCGACCGCCGCCTGAAAGTCGCGCGGATCAATCGTAGCGAGAATGTCACCGGCTTTGACCGGCTGATTGTCATTGACAAGAAGCGTCTGGATATAGCCCGCCACCTGTGGCGCTATCGCGACCACGTCGGCCTGCACATATGCATCGTCCGTCGATTGTTCGAATTGCCACACCGTCCAGTATTTCCAGCCGCCATAGGCCGCTGCACCAAGCGCCACCATCCCTATCGTACCCAGCACCAGCATTCGCCATTTCGGCTTTCGCGTCGGCGGAACAGGTGTCCCTGTCTCCGCTTGATCGCTCTCATCTGAAGTTTTCAGGTTTGTGTTCGCAGGATGATTGGTGACATTCATGGTCATGGGGGCTCCTGCCCCTGAAGCGCCAACTGGCGGTTTGGGCTGCACCGGGATTTAGCGATTCCAGCAAAGTTAGGTTCAGCCAGCCGGCCGACCCGACCGGGGAAGGCAGTGATGCGATGGATGAAAATTATCCCGTTAGTGTGTGTTTCATAACCATACGTTGGTGTAGGCTATGTCGTGCTTTCTGGTCACGGATTTGAATTCGGGCTTGCGACGTAGACCCACTGCAGCACGTCGTTGATCTGGCTGTTTGGATGCCCGCTTACCGTAAGCGGCGGGCCGCCCCCCTTGACCGAGATCGTCGGGAGATTTGCTACTCGCCGCATGAGCTACACTCTGGTATCGCGGCACACGCTGACATTTCGAGTTTCGCGCCCCCTGACGGCCATAATCTTACCGGCAGCGCAGCCGTTCGAGGCGATGAGACGCGGCCGTCCCCGACACCCGTATCGGACCGGGAAACTTGCGATCCCTGACTCGTGCTCGACAGTGTGCAGGTGATTGCGCTGCCAGTCATGGTCGTTCCGCTGCGACCGATCAGAGGCAGAATGCGCGACGACGGCTGTTCATAACAAATGCGATGCAGTTCGACGCAGGGCGACGTTCACTCTATCGGCGGCTCGCCGCACCGAAGGCAATGTGGGCCGGCCCGGCACGGCAGCCGTCGTCCGTGGAGGTCCTTAAGCGGGCTGAACCTATGGCCCATTCCGGAACAGGCGTTTTGAGTCAAGGTTCCTGATCATGCTGAACTGCAGCACGTTATCAGCTTCGAGCTGGGCTGCCGGCGCCGGCCTTCCTATGAAATAGCCTTGAATCTGGTTGATCCCGTACTGCTGCATCAGCCGCTGATGTTCGATGGTCTCGACGCCTTCAATCAGGATCTGCACGCCGCGATTGCGCAGCAGGCTGATGATGTCGAGCAACATCCTCTTGCCTCTTTCCGTATTGCAGTCATGGAGGAACGATCGATCGATCTTGACGGTGTCGAACTCTATGAGACGGAGCCACGAGAGACCTGCGAAGCCTGTGCCGAAATCGTCAAGCCAGACCTGAGCGCCGAGCTTTCTCAGGTCGCTGATGCAACGAACGACGTCCTGGTCGATTTCCAACTCCACGCCCTCGGTAATCTCGAAAGCAAGCCGGGCACCCGTCACACCGAATTCTGCCAGCGTTGCCGCCACATAGGTGGCGAAACCCGGCGTCTTGAGTTCGATCGGGGAAACGTTGACGCTCGCGACCTGCACGAGGTCGGCCGCCAGCAAGTCCCGGCAAACAGTGCGGATTGCCCACCGGCCGAGTTCGACGATTGAACCCGTTCTTTCGGCGACCGGGATGAATTTGACAGGCGGTACGGACGTTCCATCCAGCATGCTCAAACGCATCAAGGCTTCGACAGCGTCCGTCTTGCCCGTCTGGACGTTGCGGATCGGCTGGTACACGAGAGAGACAAGGCCATGATCGAGCGCGATCTTCAGGGTCGCAGCTATATCCTCGCTGTCATCGCTGCTCTCGGGATCTTCCGGATCGAAGACCACCAGGGTATTGCGGCCCGCAGCCTTGGCGGCGTAAAGCGCGCGATCCGCTTCGTGAATGACCTTCTCGACCTGCTTGCTCTCTTCCCGCGTATAGGACACGCCGACGCTCACCGTGATGACAGTGGTCCCGTCCCGCCTGTGTTCGTGTGGCCAGGCCAAGGCCCTAACGGCAGCACACATCGCTTCTGCAAGCTCGACCATTCGTTCTGGATTCGGCATCGGTGTGATGACGATGAATTCCTCACCGCCGTATCGCCCGATGATCGAGCCCCAGGACTCGGCCACGCTTCGAAGAAGCTCGGAGACAGCGATGAGACAGCGGTCACCTTCCTGATGGCCGTAGCAGTCGTTATAGCGTTTGAAATAATCCACATCGATCAGGAGGACGGCAAAGGGCGCGCTGTCGTCCTGCCAGTGTTGCCAATGATCACGCAGACGTTGATCGACGGCCCGCCGATTTTCGAGGCCGGTCAGCGAGTCCGTGTTCGAGAGATGCAAGAGAGCCTTGCCTCTTTCGTCCGCGGCAGCTTGCTGCAAACTGGCTTCAAGAGCATTCAGGAAGACTTTGTAGCGTTCCCTATTGAGCTGAAGATTCACGTAGGACGTGAAAACAAAGCAGGAAAAACAGAACGCGCCGAGAATGAGCTTGTGCAGCAGCAACATCGGCGCGAACAGATAGAGGGCGCCAGTGAATATGAGCACGTTCGATGCGGAGGCGGCAAGAGCAACCGGAAACCGGAAACTGAAGAACAGATTGACGCTCATCATGAAGATCGCGCCAAACACCATATAATAGGAGAACGCATCCCTGACCGCAGTCATCTGGCCAGTGAGAAGCCAGACGAGATAGGCTGCGAGCACCGACAACGCCGCAGCCATGTCGACCGTATCGGCTTTTGCCTTGCGATAGAGCAGGAATTCCAGCACGCATAGTGCAGCGATGCCGACCACGAGCCGGCCGGCGACCGTGTACTGGACGACATCGCCGATAAAAAGATAATCCGTGAAGGAATATGCAAGGTAGGCAGCGACCGCCGTCCAGAGGCCTTTGCGCGTCGCGTTCTTTCGGCTGCTCTCGCTATTCTGCTTGTATAGGCAACGCAACTGTTCTGGCGACAGCGTCGGCCGCACGGTAGCAGCTGCGGTCTCGGCTAACACGTGCATCATGCCCCTGCCACCCAACATCTTGCAGCAGTTGCCCTTCGCAGACTGCCAAGTGACGCTGGATAGCCGTAGGCAGACTCCACATCAACCGATAATGCCCAAACGGTCCCGAAGCGGGCGGGCTATCGCTCGGTTTCACTAATATTTTCTAAAGCCAGACGTGCATTTGCCCCGCAGTCCAACCTTAACGCTTGACCTCCGTGTAAATGATGAGGATTTTACCCAATGTTTTAAATCCTTGTTTACCAGTGAGGTTTCCGTGGCCCAGCCGCTCTTTTCTCTTGATGGCCAAAGCTTGATTACGCCGCAGTCCTTCAGCAATACGCTTCCCTCACCGAACCGAGATAACGAGACAGACCATCTGCGAACTGCGGAGGCAGAGTTTGCGATCGTCATCAACATTGCCATGCAACGGTTCTCCGCGGGCAGGAACCTGCCTGATGCCGTCAGGTGGTTGATCGGCCAGCTCCATGAGGTCCGTCATAAGTTCGGCGCTGCCGTGTGGCAGAAGCTCATCCCGATCATTCAGGCCCATCCCTCGGCAAAGATCCTCCAGCAATGCCCGTTCACCCGTTGGTCCTTTGACAAACCTCGCGGCTATTCCGGCGATGCCAGTCTCATAGACTTCATTTATGGGCATCCGGCAGTGGCCGAAGAAGTGGCCAGATCCACCCGTCTGGGCCTCGATATCTTCGACTACACGATAAATGCCCCCGGCCCGGTCGCCGTCAGGGAACGCCGCGACATCCTGACCCTCTATGTCGACGAGACCGCTGCGCGAACAGGTCCGGATACCGAGGTGCTGGCCATCGCTGCCGGTCACCTGCGGGAAGCGGAGGCATCGAAGGCCCTTGCGGAAGGCCGCCTGAAACGCTGGGTAGCCCTTGATCAGGATCCGGAAAGCATCGACTCCGTCTCGAGCCAATTCCATGGAACGTCCGTCGAGCCCATCAATGGATCCGTGCGCGGCTTGCTTGCACGAAAGCACCGGATCGGCACGTTCGATCTGATCTACGCGGCAGGATTATACGATTATCTCACGGACAAAGTGGCAATCCGGCTCACGCAGATCTGCATGGAAATGCTGAAGCCCGGCGGCGTCTTCCTATTTGCCAACTTTTCCGACGAGATGGCCGATGACGGCTACATGGAATCCTACATGAACTGGGAGCTTCTCCAGCGCTCCGAAGCCGACATGTGGCGTATTTCCCATCGCAGTGCGCCGGGAGACACTGACAAGACAGTCTGGTTCGGTGCCAACCGCAACATCATCTACGCCACCATCAGGAAGCAGTGATAGGTTCCGACTGGCGGGCGCATCACAAAATCCGGGCATGCTCACCGCCGCTGCAGATCGATCCTGCTTGTCACCACCGATCGGCCCGAGGCAAGGTCGCGATCAACGGTCTGCAGGCGAAGCCCGTTCTGGCCCACCTTCTCAATCATCATGTTTGCGCTCCGATCGCCGTTGGTGACGCGCGCCCAGGTGACATTGAAGTTGAGAGCATCGCCTTTCCTGCTGCCGACAAGCCTGGAGGGCTGGCCCGATGGGCCCGTATAGTTGCCGGTATAACGTTGACCGACAGCCTTTACATTTGCCGAGAAGCTTCTTGTGACGACGGCGAGACCGCGGCAGTTGCCGTTCATGGCCACTGTCGTGGCGCTGGCGTCGGATTTCAGATTGCAGGACACGTTGACCTTCATGCCGCCGATCCTGGTCAGGACCATGCCGCTTCCACTCCAGTTACCCTCGAGCGAATTGAGGAAATCCGCCTCGGACGCGTTTGCGCCGGCGGCAAGGCCTGTGAGCGAGAGAAATGCTGCGTATAGAAGAGGACGCATGGGAACACCCGGAAGTTTTCCTCAGCCGACAACAGTCAAGGCGAGAAATAGTTCCGTTCTGCTGCCGAACTTGCGCTCTTATTCATGCCAGTGATCCGCTACCCACGGCGTCGGGAGAATATAGTGGCGCAGATAGCGGAAGGGTTTCTTGTTGCCGCGCTTGCCGGCGTCGAAGACGCCCCTGATATGATCGATCCTCGTTTCGGCCCGGCCTTTCGGGCCGAATTTCCCGTCGATGGCATTCTGCGGGTGGAAGCCGCGCGGGAAGAGGACGACGCGGGCACTGGAGGGCAAGCGCGGCGTCAGGAAATAGTTCAGCGGAAAGGCCCAGTGGCAATCCTGCCGGAAATGCAAGACCCAGCTCCGCGGGAAGAACTTCACGCCACCCGGCGCATTGCGGGTGACGAAGCGCTGTTCATACTGATATTCATCGGCCACTTTCTGCGGGTTGGCCCTGAACTCCTCCTGCAGCGGCAGGAGCTTGCCGACCGGGAAGCGAAAAAAGCGAGCTCTGGCCGAGCTTTTCGAAAGGCGTCGTCTGGTTGCGGGCCATGACGACATCCTCAGGCTCTCCAACCTCGAAAAACGCATCGAGGGAGGCGACGATCACCAGGTCGAGGTCCAGATAGAGGACCGGCCCGCTCAGGCTTCCAAGCTTCGGTCCCCAAAGCCTTGCCTTCGGCCAGATGCCTCTCGTATTGACAGGCATTTCGACATCCAGAGGCGGCAGATCCTCACACAGGATGCCGGAATGCAGGTCGTCCCGGCAGTCGGTGAAACAGGTGAAGGTAAAGGGCGGCGTGATGTTGCGTTTCACCATCGCAAAGAGACGGTTGATGAAGGTCGGCCCGTATCTCGTGCCCCAATTGATGCAAATTACCTGTCTAACCCCGCCGCTCGCAGCCAAAACATGCGTCATCATAGCTCGCCATTTCCCTGCCCGGATCCGAACCCCTCGCATCCGATGGAGCGGTTCGCAGGCCTGCATCAGATTTTCAGTTGGGAATAACCTGGCGGAAATGCAATCCTGACATCCGAGAGCCCTGGCCTGCCAGACCTCGTGTTTCGGCGAAAACCCACCGAAACCTGCTTTGTAAAATGCCTTGTATTTGAATTTTGCCGGGGTCGGAAGCGGTTTAAAGCGTCGACACAAAAGAAAGCATATCACTTGCGCTTTACCTGCTATCAGCGGGAGCATAAAAGACTGCCGACACTCCGCGTTGCACTTGCCCCGCCAAGCCGAGAGCAGTTTTCTCGCCACGGAGAAAGCTCCGAAAGGTTCATCATGTCCGCCACCGCTCAGCAATCCAACCGCACGCTCGTGGTTGCCACGATCATGCTCGCAACCTTCATGGTGGCGATCGAGGCCACCATCGTGGCGACCGCCATGCCGCGGATCGTCGGCCAGCTCGGCGGCTTCACCTATTACAGCTGGGTCTTTTCAGCATTCCTGCTAGCGCAGTCGACGACCACCGTCATCTACGGCAAGCTTTCGGATATTTTCGGCCGCAAGCCGGTCTTGATCGGCGGCATCATCGTCTTCCTCATCGGCTCGCTCTTCTGCGGACTTGCGTGGTCGATGGCCTCGCTGATCGTCTTCCGCCTGGTGCAGGGGCTGGGTGCCGGCGCGATCCAACCGGTGACGATGACAATCATCGGCGACCTCTTCAAGCTGGAGGAACGCGGCAAGGTGCAGGGCGTGATGGCGACGGTCTGGGCGACTTCGGCCGTCGTCGGGCCGCTCGCCGGCGGCATCATCGTCGATACGATCTCCTGGGCCTGGATCTTCTGGATCAACCTGCCGATCGGCATCTTCTCGATCATCGCCTTTCTGCTCTTCCTCAAGGAGGACGTGGCGCACAAGGATGCGAAGATCGACTATCTCGGCGCCATCCTGTTTTCGATCGCCATCATCGCGTTTTTGACGATCCTGACGGAGACGGATGCGCCGGCCTGGGTGCTCATTTCGCTTGCCGCCGTTTTCGTCGTGACCGGCATCCTATTCGTGCTGCAGGAGAAGCGCACGCCGGAACCGATCATTTCGATCGCGCTCTGGAGCCGGCGGCTGGTCGCCACCAGCAATGCCTGCATGCTGCTTGCCGGCATGGCGCTGATCGGGCTTTCGACGATCCTGCCGATGTATGTGCAGGGCGTGCTTGGCCGCTCGCCGATCGTCGCCGGTTTTACGCTCACCATGCTCGTCGTCGGCTGGCCGCTGTCGGTGATGCTGTCCAGCCGGTTCTTCAAGGCATTCGGCATCCGCAATACGTTGCGGGTCGGCAGCTTCATGTTTCCCTTCGGTGCCTTCTTCCTCCTGTTCCTGACACCGGAAAGCCATCCGGCCGTCGCCGGCGCCGGCTCCTTCTTCATGGGCTTCGGCATGGGGCTGATCAACCTCACCAGCATCGCGCTGGTGCAGGACAGCGTCGAATGGTCGATGCGCGGCAGTGCGACGGCCTCGATCATCTTTGCCCGCAGCCTCGGCAATACGCTCGGCGCCACCGTACTCGGCGCGATCCTCAATGCCGGCATCGACCATTATGCAACGGGGGATGCGGCAGACAGCCTGCACAATGTCCTGAACGAGCCGACCGGCCTTTCGGCACTTGCAGGTGATCCGGCAGTGCGCGGCATCTTCGATGCGGCGCTGCACTGGAGCTTCTGGGGTGTCGTTGTCGTGGCGGTACTGACCTTTGCTACCACCTGGCTCATTCCGATCGGCCGCGGTGTGAAGACCGGGGGCGCTGGCAGCGCTGCGAGCGAGGCTGCGTCGCACTAGAGATCATGCTGATCGGCTGGGATCACTGAGTGTGGGCTCCTAATCCGCCCTTCGGGCACCGACGTCTCCGCTCAGGCGCTTTCCGCAACACTCTGCGGGGTGGACTGCAGCAGCGTCTGGCGGGCCGAGCGGAGGTGGATGCGACAGGCGGCCTGGATCCTGGCCTGATCGCGGGCTTCGAGTGCTGCGATATAATCGAGATGCTCGTGTATCGCCCGCTCGTTGCGTTCGCGGGCCGCCGTCTTGTTCCACTGATAGTGATAGTGAAAGATGATGGCGATCGCGTCATAGAAATCGGCGATGAAACGGTTCTTCGAGGCGCGGTGGATCAAGAGGTGGAAGCGCTCGTCGAGGACTGAGAATTCCTTGAAGCGGTTGTTGATGTCCGAGAGCATGGAGAGGTGCTCTTCCTTGATGGTCGCAAGGGCAGCCCAGGCCTGATGGTCGGCAGGAAGCTTGCCGAACTCGGCGGCCGAATGCAGCTCGAACATTTCGCGCACATCGGCAAGTTCCAGCGCAAATTCACGGGTAAAGCCCTTCAGCGTCCAATGGCTGTTCGGCCGTTTTTCGATCAGGCCGAAGCGCGAGAAGCGGATCAGGAATTCGCGCACGCTGGTCGTGCCCGTGCCGATCTCGCGGGCAAGCTCCAGCTCGTTGATCTGCATGCCCGGGGCAGCCTCATCGGAGAGGATGCGCTGCATGAAGCTGCGCTCGATGATGTCGTGCAGCGAATCCGTTTCCTCCGAGGGGAAGAAGTCGCGGTCGACAGGCTGGCGCAGCACGATCTTCTGGCGCTTGTTCCAGCGGATGATGCCCTCATCGCTGAGGCGGGTCAGGATGGCGCGCGCGGTGCTGCGGCTGACGCCGAGCTGGGCGGCGATTTCCGGCTCCGAAGGCAGCGCCGTGTCCATGCGCAATGCTGCCGCATATCGGTTATAGGCTTCCTTGAAGACTGTATTCTGCCGTGCCATCAGACCCCGCTTTCCGCTCAAACCCGACGGCTCTGGCGACACGGCGATAGTGCCCGCCGCCAAGAACGGGCACAGCCGGACCAGGAGCCTCTTCAGGCGACCTTTATCTTATTTTCGGTCGCATGCGGCTGTTTGCCTCCCTCGTCCACAGGATCAATATTCCCGTTGACTTGAAAATGTTTATTGTAGATAAAAAACAAAATCAATGCGCATTCGTCGATGTAACGGGCGCAGAAGCGAACGTTTCGTCAGGGAGATGAAATTGGACAGACAGCCTTGGATCATCCTGTCGGCCGGAGACAATGTCGCGGTCGCAACGGCCCCGATTGCCGAAGGAGCGACCGTTGCCGGCGTTACGACGCGCCAGAAGATCGACCCCGGCCACAAGGTCGCCATATCGGACATTCCGATCGGCACAGCGGTCGTGAAATACGGCCAGGCGATCGGCCGCACCACGGCTGATGTGAAAGCCGGCGACCACGTTCACAGCCACAATCTGCATTTCGAAAACGACCGCCTCGCGGCGACCGCCAATTCAGCGCCTGAAGAAGCAAGTGCTGAGGACAGGGCGCGGACCTTCATGGGTTACCGCCGCGCCGACGGCCGGGCGGCGACGCGCAACTATATCGGCATCATTGCCAGCGTGAACTGTTCCACCACGGTCTGCCGGGCAATTGCCGACGAGGCCAACCGCACCATCCTGCCGCACTATGACGGCATCGACGGCTTCGTGCCGATCGTCCACGACCAGGGCTGCGGCATGAGCTCGACGGGTGACGGCATGAACGTGCTGCACCGGACACTTGCCGGCTATACGCGCCATGTGAATTTCGGCGGCGTGCTGATGATCGGCCTCGGCTGCGAGGTCAACCAGCTCACCCTTTACGGCCAGAGTGGCGCGGGCGCCTCCAAGCGGCATTTCAACATTCAGGACGCAGGCGGGTCCCGCCGCGCGGTCGAGCGCGCCATGGGTGTGCTACGCGAAATCGCCGCCGATGTCGGCCGTGAGAAACGCGTGCCGATGTCGATCGGCGAGATCATCATCGGTCTGCAATGCGGTGGCTCGGACGGTTTTTCGGGCATCACCGCCAATCCGGCGCTTGGTGTTGCTGCCGACCTCCTGGCGGCTGCCGGCGGTACGGCGATCCTTTCGGAAACCTCCGAGATCTACGGTGCCGAGCATTTGCTGCGCAGCCGCGCCGTCAGCGACGATGTCGCTAAAAAGCTCGATGAGAAGATTGCCTGGTGGGAAGACTATGTCGCCCTCCACGGTGCCTCGCTCGACAACAATCCGTCTCCGGGCAACAAGCGCGGCGGCCTGACGACCATTCTCGAAAAGTCGCTCGGCGCCGTCGCCAAGGGCGGCCGCTCGCCGCTGACCGCCGTCTATGGTTATGCCGAGCGCGTCACCGCCCCCGGCCTCGTCTTCATGGACACGCCCGGCTACGATCCGGTTTCAGCCACCGGCCAGGTTGCCGGCGGCGCGAACATGATCGCGTTCACGACCGGTCGCGGCAGCTGCTTCGGCTGTCGTCCCGCGCCCTCGCTGAAGCTCGCCAGCAATTCCGCGCTCTATACCTCGATGGAAGAGGATATGGATATCGACTGCGGCTCGATCGTTACAGGTGACGCGACGATCAGCGGCAAAGGCCGCGAGATCTTTGAACTGATCGTCGATACGGCCTCCGGCAAGAAGACGAAAAGTGAGATTTTCGGCTACGGCGACAACGAATTCGTCCCGTGGCATCTCGGAGCCACGCTCTGAATAATATTTATTGAATTTCAGGTCTTCACGAGGAGGAATGATGAAGACGAGGAGAATTGGCAAGACGGCGCTCGAGGTAACCGAAATCAGCTTCGGCGCCGCTGCCCTCGGCGGCCTTTACCGCGCCTGCCCGCGTGAGCAGGCAATGGAAACGCTGGAAACGGCATGGGATCACGGTATCCGCTATTATGATGTGGCGCCATGGTATGGCCTCGGACTTGCCGAACGACGCGTCGGCGATTTCCTGCGTGACAAGCCGGAAAACGATTATGTTCTGTCCACCAAGGTCGGCCGTCTGTTGCGCCCGGTGCCGACAGGCACGGTTCCCGACTACAGCTATGTCGATCCGCTCTCCTTCGATGCCGATTACGATTATTCCTATGACGGCATCATGCGCTCGGTCGAATTCAGCTATGCGCGCCTCGGCCTGAACCGCATCGATATCCTCTTCGTTCATGACATCGGCGCCTATACGCATGGTGCGGCCAGGAATGCCGTGCATCTGAAGAATTTCCTCGATAGCGGCGTCAAGGCGCTGGAGCAGCTGAAATCCTCGGGCGCGATCAAGGCTTTCGGCCTCGGCGTCAACGAGGTGCCTGTCTGCCTCGACGTGATGCGCAACGCCGATATCGACACGATCCTGATGGCCGGCCGCTACACCCTGCTCGACCGTTCGGCCGTTGCCGAACTGATCCCGCTCTGCCGGCAGAAGGGAACCTCGTTCGTCGTCGGCGGCGTCTTCAATTCCGGCATCCTCGCGACCGGCCCGGTGCCGGGCTCGCATTTCGACTATATGCCGGCGAGCGAGGAAGTCCTCGCCAAGGTGGGCGCAATGGAAGAGGTGGCCAAGCGCCACGGCGTACCGCTGGCGGCCCCTGCCCTGCAGTTTCCGCTGCACGACCCGGTGGTCTCCTCGGTGCTGATCGGCACCGCGCGTCCGTCGAGCCTGACGCGCAACATGGAAAATTTCGAACCGCGGCTTCCTGCCGACATCTATCCCGAATTCGAACCCTATACGCTTGTCGCCGCGCCGCTCGGCGAAGAGGCCGTGCGGGTCTGAGGAGACACCATGCTTAAAGGTATTCACCCGCTTCTCGGCCCCGATCTGCTCTATGCGCTGAAGAGCATGGGGCATGGCGACGATATCGTCATTGTCGATGCCAATTTCCCTGCAAGCAGCATGGGGCCCGACGTCATCCGGGCTGATGGCGTCAGCGCCACTGCCATGGCCGAGGCGATCCTCACCCATATGCCGCTCGATACGTTCGTGCCGCAATCGGCATGGCGGATGGAGGTGGTCGGCGATCCCAAGGCGGTGCCGGAGGTTTGCGCCGAATTCCAGGAGATCGTCACCCGGCGCGCCGGCGATTTTTCCATCGCATCCGTCGAACGCTTCGCCTTCTACGAGATGGCACGGAAGGCGGCCTATATTGTCGCGACCACCGAGTTCCGGCTCTACGGCAACCTGATTTTGAAGAAGGGCGTCGTGCACCCGCACGAGGTGCAATTCGACTGAGGACCGTATTTTAGGTTCTTATGTATTGGAAACGAAAACAATTGCTTGGCAGACAATTTAGCGGGTAAAAAAGCGAAATCGGCACACTTGCAATTTGCTTTCGCCTCGGCTAGCTTCACATCGTAAATGTTTTTTATCGATAAAAATCGTCCGCCTGCGTTCAGCGGTCCGGTTTCATTGGAGGAGAACGCACCCTGAGAGGAGAACCCTTATGAATATCGTGAAATCCATTCTGTCTCGCCGCGCCTTTACGGCACTTGCAGGCGCCGCTGTCATTGCAACGGCAATGCCGGCCGCGTCCTTTGCCGCCGAGGTAACGATCCCGATCATCGTCAAGGACACGACGTCCTTCTACTGGCAGATCGTTCTGGCCGGCGCACGCAAGGCCGGCAAGGATCTCGGCGTCAACGTGCCGGAACTCGGCGCCCAGGCTGAATCCGACATCAACGGTCAGATCAGCATTCTCGAGAATGCCGTTGCCGGCAAGCCGGCCGCCATCGTCATCTCGCCGACCGAGTTCAAGGCACTCGGCAAGCCGATCGATGAAGCCGCCAAGTCGGTTCCGATCATCGGCATCGACTCCGGCGCCGACTCCAAGGCATTCAAGTCGTTCCTGACGACCGACAACGTCCAGGGCGGCCGTATCGCCGCTGACGGCCTTGCCGCCGCCATCAAAGGCGCCACCGGCAAGGAAGAGGGCGAAATCGTCATCCTGACGAACCTTCCGGGCGTCGGCTCGCTGGAACAGCGCCGCGAAGGCTTCCTGGATCAGATCAAGACCAAGCATCCCGGCCTGAAGGTGATTGCCGACAAGTACGGCGATGGCCAGGCAACGACCGGTCTCAACATGATGACCGACCTGATCACGGCAAACCCGAAGCTCGTCGGCGTCTTCGCCTCGAACCTGATCATGGCGCAGGGTGTGGGCCAGGCGATCGCTGAAAACAAGCTCGGCGACAAGATCAAGGTCATCGGCTTCGACAGCGACGACAAGACGGTCGGCTTCCTCAAGGATGGTGCGATCGCCGGCCTCGTCGTTCAGGACCCCTATCGCATGGGCTATGACGGCGTGAAGACCGCTCTTGCCGTCTCCAAGGGCGAGAAGGTCGAGCAGAACGTCGACACCGGCGCAAACCTCGTCACCAAGGCGAACATGGCCGAGCCGAAGATCGACGCGCTCCTGAACCCGAAGATCAAGTAAAAACAACAGGCGGCCGCGCCGGCTTCAAAAGCCGGCGCGGCCTTTCTCATCCGTGGTATGGTTCACCAGGGATGGAGCAGACGTGACAAGAGGAGGAGAGGTCCATGGTCGGACTGGAAGAGGTCAGTCATCGCCACGATGACAGCGCCACGCTGAAAGAAGCCAATCGAATTCCCGCCGGATCGCCTATCCTCGAACTGAAAGGCCTGCAGAAGAATTACGGTCACGTGCAGGCGCTGAAACCGGCGACGCTGACCTTCCTTGCCGGTGAAATCCACGCCATCGTCGGCGAAAACGGCGCCGGCAAATCCACCCTCATCAAGTTGCTCACCGGCGTCATCACCCGCACGGCAGGCGAAGTGCTGTGGTGCGGCCATCCGGTGGGGCTGTCGACGCCGAACGAGGCAATTGCCCGCGGCATCAACGCCGTTCACCAGGAAGTCGTGCTCTGCCGGCACCTGACCGTGGCCGCCAATCTCTTCCTCGGCGACGAGGTCAACCGCTACGGGCTGATGCGCAGGAAGCAGATGGAGAAGATGGCGCAGTCCGTCCTCGACGATCTCGGCTTCGGCCTGCCGGCCGGTGCGCTTCTGAGCTCGTTGACGATCGGTCAGCAGCAGCTCGTCGCCACCGCGCGGGCGGCCATGCGCGGCACGCAGTTCCTGATCTTCGATGAGCCGACCGCCTACCTCACCCGCCAGGAATCCGCACAGCTCTTCAAGCTGATCCGCCGCCTGCAGAGTGAAGGCGTCACCATCGTTTATATCAGCCACCGCATGGAAGAGGTTTTCGAGCTCGCCGACCGTGTCTCGGTGCTTCGCGACGGCACGCATGTCGGTACGCGCCTGATCGGCGAGACCAACGAGGCCGAGCTGATCGCGCTGATGATCAACCGTTCAATCGAGCAGATCTACCACAAGGAAGACATTCCGACCGGCGAGACGATCCTCGACGTCAGGGGACTTACAGGCCCGGGCTTCGAGGACGTGACGCTCTCCGTCAAGGCAGGACAGATCGTCGGGCTCTACGGCCTGATCGGCGCCGGGCGCAGCGAATTCGCGCTCGGGCTTTATGGTCGCCAACCGACAAGTGCGGGCGAAATCCACTGGATGGGCAAGCGCGTCGACATCAAGAACGAACGCACCGCGATGGAGCTCGGTATTGCGCTGGCGCCCGAAAGCCGGCGCGACCAGGGGCTTTGCCTCAACCTGCCGATCGGCCTCAATATCAACCTGCCGGTGTTCGGACGCCTCAGCAACGGCCCGGTTATCAATCACGCACGCGAATCGACGAATGCCGACAAGCAGATCCGCGATCTCAGCATCAAGACGCCGAGCCGGCGCGTTCCGGCGTCCAGCATGTCGGGCGGCAACCAGCAGAAGATCGTCATCGGCAAGTGGCTGAGCCACGGCGCCCGGCTTTTCATTTTCGACGAGCCGACCGTCGGCGTCGACGTCGGCACCAAGGCGGAAATCTACCGGCTCTTCGCCAAGCTGCTGAAGGAGGGGGCAGGCATCATCCTGATCTCCTCCTACCTGCCCGAGGTCTACGAACTGGCCGACCGGCTGCACGTCTTCCGCAGCGGCAAGCTCGTTGCAAGCCATGATTTCCACGCGGCGACGCATGAAGAAGTGCTCAGCGAAGCGATCGGCGTCTGAGCCAAAAGAATAAGAGGGAGAAAATTCATGACTGTCACCCCCACCGAAATCGTCGCGCCGCCGCCGCGCCGGAAGATGAACATCCTGTTCGGCCTGACGCTGATCGGGCTGCTGATCTTCCTCTGGGTCGTGCTCGGCTTCGTCACCGAGAGCTTCTGGACGCCGCTCAACATTTCCAACCTGCTGCGCCAAGGTGCGATGACGGCGATCCTGGCGCTCGGCCAGACCTTCGTCATCATCACCGCCGGCATCGACCTTTCTGTCGGCGCAATCGTCGGCTTCTGCACCGTCATCATCGCCTGGCTCTTACAGGCGGGTGTGCCGCTCTGGGCGGCAATCCTGCTGACGCTGGCTATCGGTGTCGCGATCGGCTCCTTCCATGGCTTCGGCATCGTGCATATGGGCCTGCCGCCCTTCATCATCACGCTTGCGACGCTGACGTCGCTGCGCGGCATCGGCCTCTTGATCACCAACGGCTCGACGATCAGCATCACCGACGAGGGCTTCAGCAATTTCGCCCGCGCCGATTTCCTTGGCGTTCCAAGCCTGTTCTGGATGGTCATCCTGGTGGCGATCCCCTCCTTCGTCTTCCTGCATCTGAGCCGCTGGGGCCGCTACCTCTTCGCCGTCGGCTCTAATGCCGAAGCGGCGCGCCTTTCCGGCGTCAACGTCAAGGGGATGATCTACCTCGCCTATATCCTTTCGGCTTCCTTTGCGGCTTTCGTCGGCGTGCTGCTCGCCTCGCGTATCGCAATCGGCAACGCGACACAGGCCGACGGCTGGGAACTGCAGGCGATCGCCTCTTCGGTCATCGGCGGCACGTCTCTCTTCGGAGCTGTCGGCTCCGTGCATGGCCCGCTGATCGGCGCGTTCATTCTGGCGACAATCAACAACGGCGCAAACCTTCTGAACGTCAACTCGTTCTGGCAGCGCATCATCACCGGCCTGCTGATCATCGTCATCGTCTACTTCGATCAGCTTCGCCGGCGCCGGGCGGGCTGAGCGAAATACAAAACAAAGCCGGCCCGCGGGCCGGCTTTCTTCATTTCAGCAATGCGAGAACCGTCATGAGAGCAGTCCTTTGCCGCGAACCCGGCGTCCTCGATCTCGTCGAGCGCCCCTCCCCCGAAAAACCGGCACCCGGCTGGGTGCGGCTCGCCGTCAGCCATGTCGGCATTTGCGGCACGGATTACCACATCTTCGAAGGCAAGCACCCGTTCCTCGAATATCCGCGCGTGATGGGACACGAGATCTCGGCGACCGTGCTGGAAGCAGGCGACGGCGTGGCTATGGCGACGGGCACACCTGTGATCGTCAATCCTTACCTTTCCTGCGGTAGCTGTGTCGCCTGCCGGCAGGGCAAGCCGAACTGCTGCACCAATATCAAGGTTCTCGGAGTTCATACCGACGGCGCCTTCTGCGAGGAGATCGTGGTGCCTGCGGGCAATCTCTATGCCGCCAAGGGCCTCAGCCTGGAGGCTGCCGCGACCGTCGAATTCCTGGCGATCGGGGCGCATGCTGTACGCCGCTCCATGGCGGCTGCAGGTTCCCGCTCGCTCGTTATCGGCGCAGGCCCGATCGGCCTTGGTGCGGCAATCTTCTCGCGTATTGCCGGTCATGATGTGACATTGCTCGATACGAGTGCGGAACGGCTGCAGATGGCCTCCGAGCGCTTCGGCTTCACGTCAGGCATCGTCGCCAATGATGGGACCACAGATGCCGTGAAAGCCAGGACGGACGGCGATGGTTTTGATGTCGTCTTCGACGCGACAGGCTTCGGGCCGTCGATAGAGAAGGCTTTCAGCTTTGTCGCCCATGGCGGCGCGCTGGTGCTCGTCAGTGTCGTGAAAGACGATATCCGCTTCTCCGACCCGGAGTTTCACAAGCGGGAGATGATGGTCATCGGCAGCCGCAATGCAACGCGCGCCGACTTCGAACATGTCGCGGATTCGATCGCCAAGGGCCTCGTTCCGGTCGACAAGCTGATCACGCATCGCACGACGCTTGCCGACGCGCCGCGTGATCTTGCCCGCTGGGCGCATGAGAAGAGCGGCCTCATCAAGGCCGTCATCAAGGTTGCTGATTAAAGCGTTGCGATCGCGGCGCGCATCTGCCTGACGACCGCGGCATCGGTCCGGTTCGAGCTCGGCACATCGAAGCCGAAAGAGACGGCGCGCGGATCGGCGCTGGCAACGGGTGAGCTGCAGGAACCGTGGATTTCGTGAGCACCCGTCACCCGCAGGATTTCGACGGCATTGGTCGGGCGCACGCCGCTGCCTGGCATGATCGAGATACGACCGGCTGCCTTGGCGGAGATGCGCTTCAGCGTTTCCAGTCCATCGAGCGCCTTCGGCACACAGCCTGAAGTGAGGATGCGCTCGCAGCCGAGTTCGACCGCCTGCTCCAGTGCCACATCCGGGTCCGGCACGAGATCGAAAGCGCGATGCAGGGTCGAGCCGAGGCCGGCGGCATGCGCCTTCAAGCGATGAATGAGCGGCATGTCGAGCGTGCCGTCCGACCGGTTGGCGCCGATGACGACGCCGGCGAGGCCGGCGGCCCTGACGGCATCGATATCGGCCAGCATCGCCTTTTCATCCGTGGCATCGAAGATGAAGGGACCGGCGTGAGGGCGGATCATCGCATAGACCGGGATCGGTGCTTCGGCGGCAATTCGCATCAGGCTCGGCAGCGGCGTCAGCCCGCCAAGTTCCAGCGCCGAGCAGAGCTCGATGCGGCCGGCACCACCCTCGATCGCCGCCGCAAGGCCTTGAGCGCTATCGACGCATACTTCCAGCAAAACCGTCATCGTCCGAATCCCTCTTCTTCCGCCGCAGCTTATTTATGCGAAGGCGGCATCTTTCGCGACAGGTCTTGGGACGATTTTTGCAGCAGTCGCGATCAGCAGGTCGCAAGCGTCAGCGGCCGCTTTCCGATGATTGAAGGCCACGTGGTAGGACATGGGCATCGGCTCGGCGAGTTCGACGATGCGCACCCGGTCGGCAATCGGCATGGCGCTGACGCGGCCGAGGAAGGAGACGTAGCCGTGATTGGCGACGAGATCGACGATGACAGGCAGCGAATCCGCCGCGGTGATATCCCGGTCGCGGAGGCGGCGATGCAGGGTACGGTCATAGCCGAATGTCATGGCGGCATGGCCGATGCCGGTGCGCGGGCTCGGCGTGCAGATCGGATGACTGGCGACAAGCTCCGTGGCAGTTGCTCCCATGCTGTCGAGCGGAGCGATCGCCACCATGTCGGTGCGCAGCAATTCGCGATGACGGAAGCTTTCCAGGCCGAAGACGGAATCGAGGATCGCGACATCGATACGCCCGGATTTCAGCGCCTCGCGCAGATCGTCCGCAGTCATCGAGACCAGCGATAAGGCATTCTTGTTGCGGCCGGTATTCCACTCGGCGACGAGGCTCCCCAGGCAACGTGCGACCCAGCTTTCCGAGCCGGTAGGGATGATGGCGCCGATGCGCAGCGAGCGGGCGGTGCGCTGGTAGCGTTCGTCCGCAGCGGATTTCAGTTCGTTCCAGGCAAGGCTGATGGTCGAAAAGACCGCATAAGCAAAGCGGCCCTCCTCCGTCAGCGCAGAGCCTTGTGCCTGACGTTCGAAGAGCCGGTCTCCGAAGAATTTCTCAAGATTGGCAATCTGCAAGGAAAGCTGCGGCTGACCAAGACGAAGGCGGCGTGCTGCCCTGTTGATACTGCCTTGATCGGCAACCTCCAGATAACGCTCCATGGTGACGAGCTTGACAGGGATGCGGGCGGCCCATTGTCCGTAAGCTTCCGGTTCACGATGAGCGAGCCGGTCTCCAAGCTGCCCTGTTGCAGCAAGGATCGGCGCCAATCCCTCCAGGACTCTGCCTCCGGCAAGCAGAATGACCAGTTCGCCTGAGGAACGCTCGGCGAGCTTCAAGGCAAGCTCCGTCTCCAGATTGTCGATCGCTGCCGACACGGTCGAGACGGAGACGTTGAAGCGGCGCGCCGTCTCGCGCATGGAGCCGGAAGAGAGAACGTGACTTGCGATGAAGAGGGCGCCGAGATGCAAGGCTTTCTCCGGAAACTACTGAAAAGGCGGAGGATATGACGTGTTCGTGAAAAAAGATATCCCTGCTCGCGAAGGTGCAGGCTATCGTTCATCCCATAGAAATCCGGGCGGCGAAAGAACCGATCAAAAGCACCGGAACATCGTGGAAACACGCAAGGGGACAAAAACAAATCGCGCCGGCCTTGGAAAAGGGAATGCAATTCCGCGCAACGGTCTGCATTCGCCGCCATAATCGCGCCGCGACAGCGGATACTGGAGGGGGGCTGCTTCGATTTTCGGGCATCGATTTTTCGGGCATGCACACTATTTCCATGACGCACGTATTTCCGGCATGATGGCCTGATGGCTGACCATGCCGGCTGGTTTTATGCGCGCAGGCTTCTCGTCCGGGGCTTTCGCGACGTTTAACGGTGTTCAACCAAGGGGATAATCATGCTGAAGAAATTCGCACTTGCCGTTTCGCTTGCCGCCTTTGCGGCCGGCGCGGCCCACGCCGCAGACGTCGTCGTTTCATCGAAGATCGACACCGAAGGCACGCTGCTCGGCAACGTCATCGCGCTCGCGCTCAATGCCAACGGAATCAAGACGCAGGACCGCATCGCGCTCGGCGCGACGCCCGTCGTCCGCAAGGCGATCACTGCTGGCGAAATCGACATCTACCCGGAATATACCGGCAATGCCGGCTTCTTCTTCAACAAGGCCGATGACGCAGCCTGGAAGAACCTCGAGCAGGGTTACCAGGAAGCCAAGAAGCTCGACTACGACGCCAACAAGATCGTCTGGCTGACGCCTTCGCCGGCCAACAACACCTGGGCGCTTGCCGTGCGCAACGATGTTGCCGGCCCGAACAACCTCAAGAGCATGTCCGATTTCGGCAAGTGGGTTTCGGGCGGCGGGGCCGCCAAGCTTGCAGCTTCGGCTGAATTCGTGAATTCGGCCGGCGCCCTGCCCGCCTTCCAGACCACCTATGGCTTCACGCTGAAGCCGGATCAGGAAGTCGTGCTTTCGGGTGGCGATACGGCCGCTACGATCAAGGCGGCGGCCGACCAGACCAACGGCGTCAACACCGCCATGGTCTACGGTACGGATGGTGCTATCCAGGCCGCCGAGCTGACGGTTCTCGAAGACGACAAGGGCGTGCAGCAGGTCTATGCCCCGACCCCGATCATCCGCGAGGCCGTGCTGCAGGCAAACCCGAAGATCCAGGAAATTCTTGCTCCGATCTTCCAGAGCCTGACGGCAGACGAGTTGCGCAAGCTCAATGCCAAGATCCAGGTCGATGGCGAACCGGCGAAGTCCGTTGCCGAAGCCTACCTGAAGGAAAAAGGCTTCCTGAAATAATTGGCTGATGCGCCCCGCCCGTTCAGGGCGGGGCTTTCTCCCACAGGGTAGGATCGATGGAAGAAACCTTAGCGGTCCGCAAACTGGACCGGCTCGGCGTGGTACTCGTGGCAGGCGGCATTCTGGCAACGGCGCTTCTGCCCTTCATCTATGTGAAGGCAAACCGTATCGCCGCCGGCAAGCCGATGCTCTTGACGCAACTTCTTCCGCAACCTTCCGTCGTCATCCTGCTGGTGCTGCTGGTTGCCACAGCATTGGCAACTCTCTTCCTGCACAATGCTTTCATCCGGCTCGCCCTCGGCACGCTCTGCCTTGCGGCGCTGATCGCCGCCATTGGTCTCACCGCAACGGCTGCCACCCCGCCCGGCAGTACGGTGGCGCGCATGACGCCAGGTGGCAGTTTCTGGGTGCTCTTCGGGGTGATCGGCCTCATCATCTCCGACGCGCTAGTGAAGATCCGGCTGACGCCCTGGACGCGTGTCGCTGTGCTTGCCGCCTATACGGCGCTTCTCGGCCTCTGCCTCTCCTCCGGCCTGCTCGATAGCCTGTCGATCCTCCGGGAATTCTCCACGCGCTCGGCGCAGTTCTGGACGGAGGCCTATTCCCATCTGCTTCTGGCCTTCGGATCGCTTGCGGTGGCGATCGTGCTTGGACTGCCGCTCGGCATCCTCTGTTTCTGGGTGCCCAAGCTGCGCGCCATCGTGCTGCAGACGCTAAGTCTGATCCAGACCATTCCAAGCCTTGCGCTATTCGGCATATTGATGCTGCCGCTCGGCTATCTCGCGACGCATGTGCCGCTCGCGGCCGAAATCGGCATTCGCGGTATCGGCACGGCGCCGGCGCTGATCGCGCTCGTGCTCTATTCGCTGCTGCCGATCGTCGCCAATACGGTCGTCGGCCTTGAAGGCGTCGACCCCTCGGTGCGCGATGCGGCGGCCGGCATGGGGCTGACGCGCCGGCAGATCCTCACCGGCATCGACCTGCCGCTTGCCTTCCCCGTCATCCTCACCGGTATCCGTATCGTGCTGGTGCAGGCAATCGGCATGGTGACGATCGCCGCCCTGATCGGTGGTGGCGGCTTCGGCATCTTCATCTTCCAGGGGCTTGGCCAGACGGCCATGGACCTCGTTCTGCTCGGCGCCGTGCCGACCGTTTTCTTCGCCTTCTCCTCGGCCGTCATCCTCGATGCGGTCATCGAAAGCATCCAGGGGCCAGCTGCATGAGCAAGATCGAGATCAGGAACGTCACGAAGCGCTACGGCGCGGCCACCGTCGTCGATGATGTCTCCATGAGCGTCGAGAAGGGCTCGATCACCGTCATCGTCGGCACATCGGGCTCCGGCAAATCGACGCTGATGCGGATGATCAACCGGCTGGTGCCGATCACCGAAGGTGAGATTCTGGTCAATGGGCAGAATATCATGGACGTGCCGGCGACAGAGCTTCGCCGCAAGATCGGCTATGCGATCCAGGGACACGGCCTCTTTCCGCACCGGACGGTGGCGCAGAATATCGCGACCGTGCCGCAACTGCTCGGCTGGGACGCAACCCGGACCGACAAACGCGTGAGGGAACTGCTCGGCCTCTTCAATCTCGATCCGGCAGCCTTCGCGGAGAAATATCCGCATCAGCTGTCTGGCGGTCAGCAGCAGCGCGTCGGCGTTGCCCGGGCGCTCGCGGCCGAACCGGAACTGCTGCTGATGGACGAGCCCTTCGGCGCGCTCGATCCCGTCATTCGCGGCAAGGCGCAGGACGATCTGCTGGCGATCCAGAAGCAGTTCGGCACGACGGTCGTGCTCGTCACCCATGACATGGACGAGGCCTTCCATCTCGGCAACCAGATCGCCGTGATGAGCGGCGGCAAACTCCTGCAGTGCTCGACGCCGGAGAAGATCCTGACAGAGCCTGCAGACCCCTTCGTGCAGCAATTGACCGGCACATCCGACCGGGCGCTGAAGCTGATGTCGCTGACACCGCTGAAGGACAGTATGGAGCCAGCCAAGCCGGGCCTGCCCTATTCGCTGGCGCAGTCGCTCAGCCTTCGCGACGCGCTTGCCGAAATGATCTGGCAGGGCGTGGATGAGGCAGCCGTGCAGAATGCCGACAAGACGGCTGTCGGTTCGATTTCGATGGAGCGGCTCATCGAACTGGGCCGCAAGGCATGAAGTTTCTCCTCGCCAATCTGTTTCGCGCGCTGGCGCTGGTGATCCTGCTCATCCTGATCTTCAGGACGGAGTGGCTCTCCTTCATGCTGGTGCCGCTGACCAACAACAATGCGCCGCCGGTCTATATGCAGAACAGCCTCGCTTCACTGGCGCTCGGCCATCTGGAGCTGGTCTTCGTTTCGATTATCGGCAGCGCGGTGCTTGCCGTTCTCGGCGGTATTTTCGTTACCCGGCCAAGCGGCGCCGACTTCTTGCCTTTGTCACGCGCCATCGCCAATGCCGGCCAGACCTTTCCGCCTGTCGCGGTGCTGGCGCTTGCCGTTCCCGCTACCGGCTTCGGTGCTGCGCCGACGCTGATCGCACTCTTTCTCTACGGCCTGCTGCCGATCTTCGAAAATACGGTCGCAGGCCTCAAGCAAGTGTCACCGCAGGTACTGGATGCAGCAGACGGAATGGGCATGAACGGGACGCAGCGCCTCTTCCAGGTCGAGCTGCCCCTCGCCCTTCCGCTGATCCTCGAGGGGCTGAAGGTCGCAACCGTCATCAATATCGGCACGGCGACGATCGGCTCGACGGTTGCGGCAAAGGGTCTCGGCGAAGTGATCATTGCCGGTCTGATTTCCGACAATACCGCCTTCATTCTGCAGGGCGGCCTGATCGTCGGCCTGATGGCGGTGCTGATCTATGATGTCGTCGGCATGCTCGAAGGCGCGATCACGCGCAGAATGGGCTTGCGTCCGGCTTGAGAGGACGGCTACCAAGGCTGCCTAGGGCACGTTCGTTTTCTTCGAATCACGAAAGTGCTCTATCTGCTCGTTTTTACGCAATTCCGAACGCATAACCGCTGCACGCTTCTGCTGGAATTGCTCTGGATATCAGCGATTGGGAGACCGCCTTGGCCAAGATGATCCATTCCATGATCCGCGTTCTGGACGAGGCGCGCTCGGTCGAATTCTACAGCAAGGTCTTCGGGCTCAAGATTGCCGACCGTGTCGATTTCGAGACTTTCACGCTGATCTACATGAGCAATGACGAGAGCGGTTTCGAGCTGGAACTGACGGTCAACAAGGGCCGTATCGAGCCCTACAATCTCGGCGATGCCTACGGCCATCTCGCCGTCTCCGTTCAGGAAGTGGAGGTCGAGCACAAGCGGCTGACCGATCTCGGCCTCAATCCCGGCAAGCTCGTGGAACTCAACCGCGACGGCAAGCTCTTCGGGCTGTTCTTCTTCATCGCCGATCCCGACGGCTACAAGATCGAAGTGCTTCAGCGCCACGGTCGTTTTCAATAAAATACAAGAGGCTGACATGATTGGGAGGAGAGACCTTCATAACGGCTGGACGCTTTCCTGTAACGATACAGGAAGAACCAGTCTGCCGGCGTCCATTCCGGCAACGGTGCCTGGCTGCGTGCATCTCGACCTGCTGACAAACCGGCTTATCCCCGATCCCTATCTCGATATCAACGAGATCACCAATGACTGGATCGGCAAGACGGAATGGGTCTACCGGCTCAATTTCGAAGCCGCGGCCGATGCCATCAAGATGCAGGAACTGGTCTTCGACGGCATCGATACGATCGCGACGATCCGACTGAACGGCGAGGAGATCGGCCGCACCTTCAACATGCACCGCACCTATCGCTTCGACGTTTCGTCTCTCCTGCGGTCGGGCACGAACGAACTCAGCGTCACCTTCCATTCCGCCTATGCCTACGGTGCGGAAATGGAGAAGCACTACGGCTACCGCCCAAACAACTATCCGGGGCCGGGCAACCTGATGCGCAAGATGGCCTGCAATTTCGGCTGGGACTGGGGCCCGACGCTTGTGACGGCTGGCCTCTGGAAGCCGGTGCGGCTGGAGAGCTGGGATCGGGTGCGGCTTGGCGAAACCCGCGTCTCGGCAACGCTTGCCGGCGGCGATGGGCTGATCAAGGTTCATGCGCGGCTGGCAAGACATGGCGAGACCGGACCGGCGAAGCTGACGGCCGAGATCGGCGGCGTGACGCAGACGGTCACGATCGACGCAGATGCGGATGAGGTTTCGCTCGAGATGCGCGTGCCCTCGCCGCAGCTATGGTGGCCGCACCATCTCGGCGCGCAGCCACTCTATCCGCTGGAGATCCGGCTGGAGGACGAGAGCGGCGATATCCTCGACAGCTATTACAAGCAGATCGGCTTCCGCTCGCTGCGGCTCGATACTTCACCGGACGCACATGGCTCTGCCTTCACCTTCATCATCAACGACGTGCCGATCTTTGCCTGCGGCGCCAACTGGATTCCGGACGATTGTTTCCCGTCCCGCGTGACGGCGGAGCGCTATGCGGCGCGGATCGACGAGGCGAAGGCCGCCAATATCAATCTGCTGCGCGTCTGGGGCGGCGGCATCTTCGAGCGGGACGAGTTCTACGAGGCCTGCGACCGGGCCGGCATGCTCGTCTGGCAGGATTTCCTCTTTGCCTGCGCCTCTTATCCGGAGGAAGAGCCGTTGCGCAGCGAGGTGATTGCCGAGGTTCGCGACAATGTCGTGCGGCTGATGCCGCATGCTTCGCTCATCATCTGGAACGGCAATAACGAGAATATCTGGGGTTTTGACGAGTGGGGCTGGCGGCCGATCATCAAGGACGGTGTCAGCTGGGGACTCGGCTATTATCTCGATGTGCTGCCGAAGCTTTGTGCTGAACTCGATCCCGACCGGCCCTACTATCCCGGCAGCCCCTATTCGGGCTCCATGGATATCGAGCCGAATGACGACAGGCATGGCTGCAAGCATATCTGGGACGTGTGGAACGACGTCGGTTACGAGGTCTACCGCAATTACATCCCGCGCTTCTGCTCGGAATTCGGCTGGCAGGCCCCGCCGAACTGGGCGACGTTGCAGGAGAGCGTGCATGACGACCCGCTGACGCCGGAATCGCGCGGCGTCTTCCATCATCAGAAGGCGACGCAGGGCAATGACAAGCTGATCAAAGGCCTTGCCGGACATCTGCCTGTGCCGCAGACGATGGATGACTGGCATTTTGCCACCCAGCTCAATCAGGCCCGCGCGATCCGTTTTGCCGTTGAGCACATGCGCTCGCATCGCGACATCTGCAAGGGCGCTGTCGTCTGGCAGTTCAACGATTGCTGGCCGGTGACGTCCTGGGCAGCGCTCGATTCCGCCGGCCGGCGAAAGCCGCTCTGGTATGCGATGCAGCAGGCATTCCACCCTCGCCTGCTAACGATCCAGCCACGCGGCGAAGGCCTTTCGGCAGTGGCGGTCAACGAGCAGACGCTGTTCTGGCGCTCGAAGATCAGCGGCAAGCGGGTGCGGCTCGATGGTACCGTGCTGGCGGAGTTCGAATTCTGGCGGCTGCTCTGCGACCGGTTCGAAGCGAAGGAATTTCCTCTGCCTGCGGATATCGCAAAAGCCGGTGCAGCGGATGAGGAAGTCATCGTCGTCCAGATGCTGGACAAGCGGGCCTTCCACTATTTCGTCGAGGATATCGACCTTAAGCTTCCGGCACCTGATCTCAGCATATCGTTGGCAAAATCGGCCGGCGGCTACGATGTCACGGTGACGGCGCGGAATTTCCTGAAGGATCTCTGCCTGATGGCGGACCGGCTCGACCCCTCGGCTGTGGTCGACTCGATGCTGGTGACGCTGCTGCCTGGTGAAAGCCACGTCTTCCGTTTAACGACCGAGAAGTCCTTGTCGGCCGAACAAATCGTCGTTGGAACGGTGCTTCGGACCGCCAATGACCTTGTGAACAAAAACTGAAAGGCCCCGCTCTCGCGGGGCCTCTACCGGCTCATCTGCGCGGGCGACGTTACATCCAGTAGGGCGGCACGCCGTAATAATCATACACGCGGCGGCCATTATCGTTGTACCAGGTGTCGTCATCATCCGCGTAGCTCGGCGCGCCTTCGATCTGCTCCTTGGTGAGATCGATGCGGTAGCCGTCCAGCTGGGTATCATAGCTCAGCTTTGCCCAGGGCAGCGGATAGTGGTCGTGGCCGATGCCGAGGAAGCCGCCAAAGCTCAGGACAGCGTAGGCAACGCGGCCATCCTGCTTCCCGAGGATGAGACGTTCGATGGAGCCGATATGTTTGCCATCGGCGCCATAGACGCGGGTGCCTTCAACGCGGTCACTGGCGATCAGCGTCGGCGTATCCTTCACATTCGGGTCGCGGCGTGTGGCGTCGGTATCCTGATTGAGCATTGTGCACCTCCTTTATCGTTTCCTCGTGGTTCATCCACACCGACAAAACGTACCCTATGCTTCAAAGTTCCCGGCCACATGATGTTCGCAGGCACCGGCTGCGATATTGACGTTTACGTCAAGGTTATTGTAGCCTCAAGTTGCTTGAACCGTTCAAGCAATGGCATAAGCTGCCTTGACGGAGGATGGAGGAATCTTCCGATCGATCCCGGCGCAAATCCGGTTTCGGCGGCCGAATGGGAGAGAGAAAATGAACAGCATTTCCGTCCACCCAAGCGGTGAGAAACCGGAAAAACCATGGCTTGCCACCTATCCGGACATCGTTCCGGCCGAGATTCCCCCACTGGAATTCACATCGCTTCCCAACCTCCTGGAAAAAAACTGTGCCCGCTTTGCCGATCGCAAGGCTTTTTCCAGCATGGGCAAAACGATGACCTATCGCGAACTCGAGGCCCAGACCCGAAAGGTGGCTGCGTGGCTGCAAGGTGCGGGTCTGCAAAAGGGCGATCGTGTCGCCGTGATGATGCCGAATGTGCTGCAGAACCCGGTCGCGGTCTATGGCATCCTGCGCGCCGGGCTCGTCGTCGTGAACGTCAACCCGCTCTATACGCCGCGCGAGCTTGAGCACCAGCTCAACGATTCCGGCGCCAAGGCAATCTTCGTTCTGGAAAATTTCGCGCGCACCGTCGAACAGGTCATCAACAAGACGGACCTGCGCCATGTCGTCGTCACCTCTCTCGGCGAAATGCTCGGGCCCAAGGGGCATATCGTCAATTTCGTCGTTCGCCGGGTAAAGAAGCTCGTTCCTTCCTGGTCCATCCCGCAACACAAAAGTTTCAGACAGGTCCTGGCCGAAGGCGCGCACAAGACCCTTGCTCCCGTTGCGCTCACCGGCAGCGACATCGCCTTCCTGCAATATACGGGTGGGACGACAGGCATTGCGAAGGGCGCGGTGCTGACGCATCAGAACCTGCTCGCCAACAAGCTGCAGCTGCAACTCTGGCTGAAATCCGCCTTCGACAAGAAGAGGCAGCCTGATGTCCTGAACTTCCTCTGCGCGCTGCCGCTTTATCACATCTTCGCACTGACGGTGAATTCGCTGATGGGCATGTCGCTCGGCGCCCATAATGTGCTGATCGCCAATCCACGCGACATTCCGGGGCTGGTCAAGGAATTCCAGAAGTCGAACATCCATATTTTTCCGGGCCTCAACACGCTGTTCAACGCGCTGCTCAACAATGCCGACTTCGCCAAGCTCGATTTTTCCTCGCTCGTCATGTCGCTCGGCGGCGGTATGGCAGTGCAAAGACCGGTCGCGGAGCGCTGGCTGAAGGTGACCGGCTCGCACATTACGGAAGGCTACGGGCTTTCCGAGACATCGCCTGTCGCGACGGCCAACCGTTTTGATTCCCCTGAATTCACAGGATCGATCGGCCTTCCCATTCCTTCGACGGAACTCGATATCAGAGACGAAGACGGCAATTCGCTGTCGCTCGGCGAGATCGGCGAGATCTGCATCCGCGGGCCGCAGGTCATGGCCGGCTATTGGAACAAGCCGGAGGAAACGGCGAAGGTGATGACGCCGGACGGCTATTTCCGGACCGGCGACATGGGCTTCATGGACGGGCGCGGCTATACCAAGATCGTCGATCGCAAGAAGGACATGATCCTCGTCTCCGGCTTCAACGTCTATCCGAACGAGATCGAGGAAGTGGCGGCCATGCATCCCGGCATCCTGGAGGCGGCGGCCATCGGCGTGCCGGACGTGCATTCCGGCGAGGCGGTGAAGCTCTTCATCGTACGCAAGGACCCTGGGCTGACAGAGGCCGATGTGAAGGCGCATTGCGCCGCCAATCTCACCAACTACAAACGACCGCGTTTCATCGAATTCCGTACCGAGCTGCCGAAGACGCCCGTCGGCAAGATTCTGCGCAAAGACCTGCGCGGCTGAATTTGACGGTCTCATGAAATTGAGAGCCATCCGCTTGTCGCGGGTGGCTTTTTTCATATTTCGACAGATGGCTGAACTTGATTTGACCAGGAGAAAGGGAATAGTTTCCGCAGCCCTCTCCGCCTCCAAAGGAGCCTTCCATGAATGCCATCGTCGAACAATTGAAGAGCACCGCTGCAGCCACCAAGGCCACCGACCTGCGCGCCGCCTTCGCCGCCGATCCGCAGCGCTTCCAGCACTTTTCCGTATCGCTTGACGACCTGCTGATGGATTTTTCCAAAACGGCCGTCAACGACGAGATCCTCAAGCTTCTGGTGAAGCTCGCCGAAGAAGGCGGTGTCGAAAAGAAGCGCGAGGAGATGTTCTCCGGCAAGGCGATCAACTTCACAGAAAACCGTGCCGTTCTACACACGGCGCTGCGCAACCGCTCCAACACGCCCGTGCTGGTCGATGGCAAGGACGTCATGCCTGACGTCAATGCCGTTCTCGCCGCCATGGGCAAGTTCGCAGACGGCGTGCGCTCCGGCGCGCTGAAGGGCGCGACCGGCAAGAAGATCACCGATGTCATCAATATCGGCATCGGCGGCTCGGATCTCGGCCCGGTCATGGCGACGCTGGCGCTTGCCCCCTTCCATGACGGCCCGCGCGCCCATTTCGTCTCCAACATCGATGGCGCGCATATTGCCGATATCCTGAAGCTGGTGCAGCCGGAAACAACGCTTTTCATCGTCGCCTCCAAGACCTTCACCACCGTCGAGACGATGACCAACGCCCAGACGGCGCGCAAGTTCATCGCCAGCGCACTTGGCGAAGCTGCTGTTCAGCACCACTTCGCCGCCGTTTCGACGGCGCTCGACAAGGTCTCGGCCTTCGGCATCGAAAGCGAACGCGTCTTCGGCTTCTGGGACTGGGTCGGCGGCCGCTACTCGATCTGGTCGGCAATCGGCCTGCCGCTGATGATCGCCGTCGGTCCGGAGAATTTCGGCAAGTTCCTCGACGGCGCGCATGCCATCGACAATCATTTCCGCAAGGCGCCGATTACCGAAAACCTGCCGATGCTGCTCGGCCTTATCGGTTTCTATCACCGCAATGTCCTGGGTTACCCGACCCGCGCCATCCTGCCTTACGACCAGCGCCTGTCGCGCTTTCCGGCCTATCTGCAGCAGCTCGATATGGAATCGAACGGCAAGGGTGTCACCATCGACGGCACGCCGGTCGAGGGCAATTCCGGCCCTGTTGCCTGGGGTGAGCCCGGCACCAACGGCCAGCACGCCTTCTACCAGCTCATCCATCAGGGCACGAGCATCATCCCGGCCGAATTCATGATCGCCGCGAACGGCTTCGAGCCGGAGCTGCGCCACCAGCACCAGCTCTTGATGTCCAACGTTCTCGCCCAGTCGGAAGCGCTGATGAAGGGCCGCACCTTCGCGGAAGCCAAGAAGCAGCTGACCGACAAGGGCATGGACGACAAGAAGGCCGATTTCATCGCCCCACACCGCGTCTTTACCGGCAACCGCCCGTCGATCACCTTCGTGTACGACAAGCTGACGCCCTATGCGCTCGGTCGCCTGATCGCGCTCTACGAGCACCGCGTCTTCGTCGAAGGCGTGCTCTTCCGCATCAACTCTTTCGACCAGTGGGGCGTGGAACTCGGCAAGGAACTGGCGACCGGCTTGTTGCCCGTCGTCGAAGGCAAGGAAAGCGCTGCCGGCCACGATTCCTCGACGCAGGGGTTGGTTGCCGCGCTGGCAAAGCTCGCCAAGTAAGTTTGGCGATCCGCAAACGGTCGCCGGGTTCAGTTCTCGAGCAGATTTTTATCGAACCAAACGTCCTGATAATCATCTGCAATCAAGAATCGCCAACCCGGCGCCAAAGCAAGATAAGGTTCAATTGCAGGCGCCCAGCTGCCTATATGACTTACATGCAGCGGTCTGAAAAAATCATCCGCCGCATTATATTCACCAGCCCAAATATACCATCCCGATGTTCCTGCCCCCGGTGGATGGCGAAGACCATTCAACGGCATGACTCCGGACTTTACATTTAGCGCTGCCCCGACAATTTCGCTGGCAGAAGGAGCGAATACAGGGGATCCAAAGCGGTTGCAGATCTCTTGTTGGCTTACCTGGAGGCTACTCACCAAACCCATTTTCCTTCTTCAACCGACGAGAAAATGCTGAGGGAGCGACTTTTCTCAGCTGTGGGCTGGACAACGTCTACATCACGCGTGCGAGATTTGTCGATTGATACGCTCATGGAAAGCCCGCACAAGTGAGATCTAAGCCCATCCGTGATGCGGGTGGGCTTTTTTATTTGACGCTGTCGAAATGCAGGGCATCTCCTCGTCTATAGAGAAAGCGCTGGAGGAGCCGATGACTGCAACGGATGACGAGCTGGTGAAATTCGAAGCCGAGGGGGCACTGCCATTGCCGCCCGCGAACGATGAGGGTTTCGTCGAGAATGAAGGCGCGCGCATTTGGTATGCGAGTTATGGAGCCGGCCCCGCCGTCATCCTGCTGCATGGCGGGCTCGGCAATAGTGGCAACTGGGGCTATCAGGTTCCCGATCTCGTCGAGGCCGGCCACCGGGTCGTGGTGATTGACAGCCGCGGACATGGCCGCAGCACGCGTGACGACCGTCCCTATACCTATCACCTGATGGCATCGGATGTGCTGGCCGTGATGGATCATGCCGGGATTCGGGAAGCTGCCTTCGTTGGCTGGAGCGATGGCGCCTGCACATCGCTGATCCTCGCCGACCAGAATCCGGAGCGCGTCTGCGGCGTCTTCTTCTTCGCCTGCAACATGGACCCCGGCGGCACCAAGGAATTCAAGATGACGCCCGTTATCGATCGCTGCTTCAGCCGCCACAGGCAGGACTATCAGGCCCTATCGGTAACGCCCGACCAGTTCGAGGCCTTTGTCGGCGATGTCTCGAAGATGATGGCGACGGAGCCCAACTACTCGGCGGAGCAGTTGGTTGGCATCAAAGTTCCAGTTTCCATCGTGCTCGGCGAGCATGACGAATTCATCAAGCCCGAACATGCCGACTATCTGACAAGGACGATCCCAGATGCGGAATTCGTGCTCATGCCAGATGTCAGCCATTTCGCGCCGCTGCAGCAACCGGACCTCTTCAATCGCGAGGTCCGAGCCTTTCTCGACCGGATCGAATAAGGTTCAGAGGCCAATTTCGTCTACCCAGGGCGGATTGGCACCGTTACAAGGGGCTTCGGATAGGGTGACGCGCTTCAACCCTCGTCTTGGCGCAATCATATGGGGGAGCCTGATCGCCGTGGCCAGACCGAGCCGTTCCAGCAGCCGGATGAAATACCAGCCCAGATCCAGCTGGCCCGGTTCGATGCCGAGCCGCGCGGATTCCGGAAAGGCGTGATGGTTGCCGTGGAAACTCTCGCCGAAGGTCACCAACCCGAAATGCGGCAGGTTATACCCCTGCACCGCGACATCATCGATACTCCAGCCCTGATGGCCATCCCGATGGGCAAAATGACCGACCAGCCAGTGTCCGGTCAGCGACACCGCTATCCGCACGGCAATGCCCCAGACTAGCCACGGCAATCCGCCGAGCATGAAGAGCATGAGGACTAGGGGGATTTGCTGTGCCATCCACGTCGTCTCCACGAAGCGATAGAAGCGATCGTGCCGCTCCCGCTCCCCGATGACGAAATGCGGCGGATGATCCAGCACCACTGCACAATGCATCTGCCAGAAGGCGTCGATGAAAAACGACCGCCTGTGTGCAAAAAGGTCATGGCACTCTCGCTGTCGCTGAGCCCAATCGCGAATATCGTGCGCATAGATCATGCCGAAGGGGCCGGCCATTCCAACCAGCGTACCAATATAGACGAGAAAATGTTCGATCCAGATATGGGTGCTGAACGACCGGTGGATCAGCAGCCGGTGCATGCCGACCGAATGACCGAGGCAGATCGTGACCGCGGTCAACAGGATGAAGACGGCAAAGGCACTCCAGGTGAAAGTCAGCGGTCCGCCAATAATGGCAATCAAGGTCATCGTGGTAATCCAGATCGACTTCGCGGGCATCCAGACCACCCTGCCCTTCACTGGATCGCTTTTGTCATCAATCATCCGTCCGGTGGAAATGCTGCTCATGGCAAACTCCCTCCCTTCGGGCGCATTCAACACTTGAACACCGCCCGTCAATTCATTATTTAAGGAATTACCTAATTACTTTGCGGCAAGAGTAACAATTAAGCAATGCATTAATTGCTTAATTATTTAATGGATCGATGCAGCGATGCCTCGGGCACGGAGACAGGACTTGGAAGAAGAGATGTTCGATGACGCTGCGGAAGACGGTTCCGTCAGCGCCGCTCAGCGGGTATTCCACGCACTTTCCAGCGCGCCACGTCGGAAGATACTCGCCTATCTCTCGGCATCGGGCCTGACCGCCGGCGAGATCGCCGACCGCTTCAGCATGTCCAAGCCGGCCGTATCGCAGCATCTTTCCGTCCTTGAGACAGCGGGTTTGATCCGGCGAGAGAAGCAGGGTCAGTTCGTCCATTACTCCCTGATCGAGAACAATCTCGTCAACACACTCAACGGCTTCGTGCAGGAAGTCTGTCCGGTCGGTCGGCCGATCAAGAAGGAAAGCCAGGCGCGCGCCCGCGCGAAAGACGCGAAGGAATTGCCTTGAGTTTCAAGGCAGCGGTCAAGCCTGGCTGAAAGTCTTATAGTCCAATCTCATTTGCCCAGGGCGGATTGGCGCCGGCGCGGGAGACGGTGACAGCCGCAGCCTTGGCGCCAAGTGCCAGGGCGTTGCGGAGCGCCTGTTCATCAAGGTTGGCGACCTGCTCCTTGGTCAGCAGGTTATCCATCTTCAGCGAGGCGAGGACGCCGGCGTCGAATGTGTCGCCGGCGCCGACAGTATCGACGACGGTGACACGCTCGCTCGGTACGGTGACCTTGCGCGCGCTTGTGTAGCCGGTTGCGCCTTCAGCACCCTTGGTGATGACCACGAGCTTGGCGCCGTGGTTCAGCCAGTGAGCAGCCAGTGCGTCATGGTCGCCGTCCAGGCCGAACCATTCGAGATCCTCGTCGGAGAATTTCACGATGTCGGACTTGGCGGCCATGCGCTTGATGCGGGCCATGTGCGCAGGCTTATCCTTGATGAAGCCCGGGCGGATGTTCGGGTCGAGCGAGATGACGCGCTTTGCGGCTTCGCGATCGAGAAGCGCTTCGTAGGTTTCGCCGCAGGGGCTCGGGATCAGGCTGATCGCGCCGAAATGCAGCGCTTCGCAATCATCGCCGAGAACAGGCAGATCATCCGTGGTGATCATGCGGCCGGCAGTGCCTTCGTCGTAGAAGGCATAGGTCGCCTGACCGTTGACGAGCTTGACAAAGGCGATCGTCGAAGGGCGCGAGGTGATGGCGCACGGGCTGTAATCTACATTGCTCGCCTTCAGCGTTTCGAGCAGGATTTCGCCCATCATGTCATCGGCAATGCCGGTGAAGAAGGCCGTCGGGATGCCCAGACGACCGAGCGCAATCGCCGTGTTGAAGATCGCGCCGCCGGCATAGGGCGCAAAGCCCTTTTCGCCAAGGGTCGTATCCCTCGGCAGCATGTCGATCAGGGCCTCGCCGCAGCACAAAATCATCGAATTCCTCCCAACAGGACTTACGCGTTTCTCAATCGATTAAGCGAGCTTTTGTCAAAAGGCTAGAGCGAAAGCTCACTCACGCCACCATTCCTTGCCGACCAGGCCAGCGGCGCATCGAGGAAGGCCTCGACTTCCTGCAGCGTCTTTTCATCGAAGAGCTTCTGCTCTTTGGCGATCGCCAGAACCTCACGCCAGGTGGCGATATGATGGAACTGGACCTTGCCATTGGCAAAGCGCTGATGCGCCTCCTGGAAGATGCCGTAGAAGAAGAGCGCCATGCCGTGATCGACGATGCCGCCGGCGGCCCTTATGGCATCGATGAAGGTGAACATACTGCCGCCGGCAGTGGTCAGATCCTCGATGATGAGAACGCGGGCGCCTTCCTTCATGTCGCCTTCGATCTGCGCATTGCGACCGTGGCCCTTCGGCTTCTTGCGGACATAGATCATCGGCAAGCCGAGACGATCGGCAAGCAGTGCGGCAAAGGGAATGCCTGCGGTTTCGCCGCCGGCGATGCAATCGAACTGTTCGAAGCCGGCATCGCGCAGCAGCGTGCTGGCGGCAAAGTCCATCACCGTCGAGCGGACGCGTGGGAAGGAGAGAAGCTTGCGGCAGTCGATATAGACCGGGCTCATGATGCCGGAAGCATATTTGTAGGGCGTCTCGGCATTGAAATGAACAGCCTTGATCTCCCAGAGCATCTTTGCCAGCAGCTCTGCCATGACGGCGCGGTCAGGAAATGTGGTCTGGATCATGCGGCTTCTCCTTCGGCTGACGTTCCAGCGGCAATAGCAGCAAGAGCGGTCGGTTTCCAGACGGAAGACGGCCGTCAACCGAGCAGGCGGCCAATATCCGCAACCTGCATCTTCCTGAAGAGCGCGATTGCCTGCGCGCCCTCTATCTCATCCAGCGAAACAGCGTAGCGGACAGCCGCCGCCAGGAGCTGCATGGTCAGTCGGGCAATGGCCAGAAGCTCCGCCCCGGCACGCTTTGGCCATAGTTGTTTTAACACCGAAAACAGGGCCTGCGCGTGGAATTCCATATCTTCGGCATCGACCTGCTGAAGAAGCTTGTCCGTATGGGTCGCGTGCCAGATATCGCGCATGACAGGCTCGCGGCGGAAGAAGGCATAATATTCATCGGCGATGACGCCGAGGGCTGTCTGCAGATTTTCCGCGTCCGTCACCTTCGCCAGTTCGTCTGCCACGCATTGCCGGCCCTGCTCATTGAAGCGCTCGGCAAGTGTGCGGATGATCGAGGTCTTGTCCGGGAAATATTGATAGAGGGCGCCGAAGGAAATCTCGGCCTTTTCAACGATTTCACTCATCTTCAGTGCATCGCTGCCGTTCTTTTCGATCAGCGCGGAGGCGACCGTCAAGATCCTTTCGAAGCGTTCGCGGCCGCGCTGCTGGCTCGGGATACGGCGCGGCTGGCCGGTCGGCTCCTGCTGGCGCCTGCGTCGTGCGATCACCTCTTCTGCCATCTTCCGCTTCCCTCGACTGTTGACAAAGAAAATAAGAGAGTTTATCTCATTTTGCAAATGAGAGAGTTTCTCTTATTTTTGAACCGAAGAGGAGTTTCGATATGCAGAATTCCGAAATCGTTCTGATCGGCGGATCGGGGAAAACCGGCGGCCGCATTGCCAACAGGCTGGAAGAGCTCGGACTTGACGTTCGCAAAGCATCCCGCTCCACGGTACCGGCCTTCGACTGGGAGGATCGCACGACCTGGCGCAATGCACTCACGGGTGCGACGAGCGCCTATGTCGCTTTCCAACCGGACCTTTCCGTCTCCTGGGCGGCAGAGGCTATCGAGGCGCTTTCAAGACTCGCAACGGAGTGCAGGCTGCAGCATATCGTGCTGCTGTCCGGCCGTGGCGAAGACGGGGCGCAGCGGAGTGAGGAAGCGCTGCGGGCGACCGGGATCGACTACACGATCCTGCGCGCCTCGTGGTTCTGCCAGAATTTCAGCGAGGGCGCTTTCGTAGAGTCGCTCATTGCCGGCAGGCTGGAACTGCCGGCCGGCGATATCAAGGAGCCCTTCATCGATGCCGATGACATTGCCGACGCGGCAGTGGCGGCGCTGACCGATATCAGGCATCGCAACAGGATCTACGAGCTGACCGGTCCTCGCGCGCTGAGCTTCCGCGAAGCCGTGGCCGAGATTGCGGCTGCCTCGGGCCGGTCTATCGACTACGAACAGGTATCGATGGCGGACTTCCAGGAGAGCCTCTCCGTAGCGGGAACACCGGAGCCTGTCATCGCGCTGCTGGAAGAGCTCTTCGGCCAAATCCTCGACGGGCGCAATTCCGAGGTGATGGGTGGTGTGACAGAGATACTCGGCCGCCCGGCAAAGGATTTCAGCCAATATGCGCGGGAGACCGCGGCGACCGGATTGTGGAGCGCCTGACCATGCAGATCGTTCTCGTCATTTCCCTTATTGCCGCCGCGATCGGCAGCGGCCTTGTCGCCGGCATCTTCTTTGCTTTCTCCACCTTCATCATGACTGCTTTTTCGCGCATCCCGGCCGAACAGGGCATCGCGGCGATGAATTCCATCAACGTGACCATCGTCCGCTCGCCTTTCATGCTGCTCTTCGTGCCGACGGCGATCCTCTGCGTCGTCATCGCAGTGCTGGCCTTCGTGAACTGGCGCGGCGGCGCCTCTTCGATGATGCTGGCCGGCGCGGCACTCTATGTCATCGCGTCCTTCCTCTCGACCATCGTCTTCAACGTGCCGATGAATGATGCGCTGGCGAAAGTCAGCGGCAACGGGCCAGACGCGGTGCAGCTCTGGACGACCTACCTCAGGGACTGGACGTGGTGGAACCATGTGCGCACGATCGCCTCGCTGTTGGCCTCGGTCGCTTTCGTGCGGGCGCTCATGATCATTTGAAAAGGGCGGAGGGAATAGCCCTCCGCCCTTCGCTGTTCCGCGCAATTCCGGACGCAGAACCGCGGCACACCTTTGCTGGAATGCTTTAGCTCTGCTGGCAGAAGGTGATGCGGTTGTTGAAGGGGTCGATGACGCCCATTTCGAGGCCCCAGGGCGCTTCTTCGACACCCGGGTTCATATAACGATAGCGTTTGGCGGCGAGTTCTGCCTGATAGGCTCGGACATCCCTCACCCGTACGAAGGCTCGCGCGCCTGGGCTGGCATCGCCGGAATGTTCGCTCAGGTGCAACTGCATATTCTCGCGCGAGACCTGGCAATAGAGCGGGGAGTTTTCGCCGAAACGATGCTCCCAGTCGAGCGTGAAACCCAGGAAGCCGCAGTAGAATTCCATGGCTTTCTCGACCGAGAAGATGCGGAAGATCGGCACAGGTGGTTCGATACCGATAGCAGATTTCGCTCCTTCGGCCTCATCCAGCTTTGCCGAGAGAATATTCCACTGGTCGAGGCCGAATTGTCTGGCGACAATCTCCAGGGTTTCGCTATGGGTGAGGGAAATATCGCGGTCGGCAAGCGCCTGCCGCAGGGTTTTTGCCATAAGCTTGGCATCGCGAAAATCACGCATGGTTCATCCTTCTCCGTTGGCGGCAAACAGGGAGATCAGTGCCCGCGTCTGCTGACCCGTTCGCCATCGATTGCCAGAGCAAGGATGTGAAGGTGGAGTTGGACGCATTCACCATAATGCTTGCGCATCGCGGGGCGGCTGGCTGCATCCGGCCGATCTCAGATTACGAAAGGTCAGGAGACGGATCAAGAGGCCGAGCGCGCAACACCTGCCGGCACCGAATGAAGGTGGCTGGCGAGTTCAACGCGGTTGCGGCCGGCGCGTTTTGCAGCATAGAGCGCCTTATCCGCCTCGTTCAGCATGGCATCGAAATCCAGCGGCTCGGATCGTCCGGGCGCGACGCCGACGCTGACAGTGCATTTCAGCACTTCGTCCTCGATATAGATGTCGCGCTCCTCGAAAGCCTTGCGAATGCGCTCGGCGGCAAGCTCGGCGCGGCCGGGCATGATTTCCTTCAGCACCAGCGCGAATTCCTCACCACCGAGGCGGGCGGCCGTATCGCCGCCGCGGCAATTGGCGGAGAGTTCGCCGGCAAAGACTTTCAGGACGTGATCACCGGCCGCATGGCCGTAGCGGTCGTTGACCGATTTGAAATAATCGATGTCGAAGACGATGACGGCGGTCGAAGCATCCATGGAGCGGACGCCATATTGGTCGAACAGAGCGCGGCGGTTCACTAACCCGGTCAGCGGATCGGTGATCGCATCCATGCGGTGACGGGCGGCAAGCCGCCATTGATGCAGTGCCAGCGACAAGGCGCCGATGCCGGTCATCCCGGCGATGCACACGGCGATACTGAGGTCTTCGGCCCAATTGCTGGGTGCGGCCCCGAGCACCAGCTTGCCGTCCCAGATCAAGACTGCGGCGCAGAGGACGAAGGAAATCGCCGTCAATGTGTAGAGGGCGGTAATGCCTGATATCGGCGCAGGTGCTTCTGCGCGGTCAAGCCAATATTGCCGGGCAGTGGTGAAGAGCAGGAAGGCGATGGCGAGATTATCCGCCATGAAGGCCAGACCATCCAGCCCGGCGATCATCGGCGGAATGGATGCGGCCATGGCGACAAGTGCACGCACGACGATGCCCGATTTCGGGAGCCGACCGGTGCGGAACTGATAGCCCGCGCCCCAGATCGTGGCAAAACCGGCATGAAACAGCACGAAACAACCCGCACCAAGCAGGCGCTCGGGCTGTTCCACATAGTGGGCATAGGCTAAGATGCCGGCGACAACGAGAACGAGGCCGAATGCTCCGGTGAGAAGAAAGGTTTCAGCCCGGCGCGCGAGCCAGCTTCCCATGAGCGTCACGGCAAGGCAGGTTGCTGAAACGCCAAGCGCCAGCAGCAATGAATTATAGTCAAGCATCATGCTTTAAATCTCCGCGGCTCTTGCCGCGCCGATAACGTTTTTAAAATCTATCTCGTCATTGCTGACGAATGTCTTACGCATTCCGTTAAAAAACATAGGTTTCGCAGCCGAGCGTTACAAAATCAACGTTCGACAGCAACTATAAGAAGAAAAATATTTAAGCCTGTACAGCTTCTCAGGCTTTGATCTGCCAATGCAATGCAAACATCGGATCGAAGACGGTAACCGGCCCGACGCCGGTTTCGATCCTGGCGGGGAAGACCACGGGGTCGGCCTGCCGCTCCAGCGTGATACGTTCCTCGTTCGGCTCGAGCCCATACCAGGCCGGACCATTCAAGGAGGCAAAGGCCTCCAGCCTGTCGAGCGCGCCATCCTGCTCGAACACATGGGCAAGGCAGCTCATCGTGTTGATCGAGGTATAGATCCCCGCGCAGCCGCAAGCACATTCCTTCAACGGGTCGACATGAGGCGCGGAATCCGTGCCGAGGAAGAACCTGGCATCGCCGCTGGTCGCCGCCGCCCTCAATGCCAGCCGGTGATTTTCGCGTTTCGCGACGGGCAGGCAGTAATAATGCGGGCGAATGCCGCCGACGAGGATGGCGTTGCGGTTGATGATCAGGTGATGGGTGGTAATGGAGCCGGCAAGATTGGCCCTGGCCGACTTGATATAGTCGATGCCATCTGATGTCGTGACATGTTCCATCGTCACCTTCAGTTCCGGCAGGCGCTTGCGAAGCGGGTCGAGCACCGTTTCGATGAAGACGGCTTCGCGGTCGAAAATATCGACGTCGGGCGTCGTCACCTCGCCGTGGACGCAGAGCGGCAGGCCGATCTTCGCCATGCGCTCCAGTACCGGCATCGCCTTTTCCATATCGCGCACGCCGCCGTGCGAGTTGGTCGTGGCGCCGGCCGGATAGAGTTTTACGGCGGTAATGAGGCCGCTCTTCTTGCCCTCTTCCACATCGTCGGCGCTCGTGTGCTCGGTGAGATAAAGCGTCATCAGCGGCTGGAAGCGATGGCCGGCCGGAAGCGCCTTCATGATACGCTGGCGATAAGCGGCCGCATCCGCGGTCGTGACGACCGGCGGGACCAGGTTCGGCATGATGATGGCGCGGGCGAAGGTGCGGCTCGTATCTCCAATCACACCTTCCAGCATGGCGCCGTCGCGCAGATGCAGATGCCAGTCGTCAGGACGGCGGATAGTGATCGATTGCATGGGAGCCTCCGAAGCGATGCGGGTTTCGCCTCGATAGCATCAAGACCGGTGCAGAAACAACTGCTCAGGCCAGCGCGATTTCCAATGTGATGTCGGCGGGCCGACGATTTTCGAGAATGAGCCGGCCGTTCGGCAGGTCGTTGCCGTAGACTTTGGCGCTCGCTTCCTCCTCGGTCAGTCTATAGCCGCGCCAGCGATCCCAGAGGCGCTCTTCCAGAACTTCCATCGGCGGGGCGAGCATGATCGTGTAATCGAAGATGCCGTCGAGCTCGGCCCATTTGCCCTGCGTGAAGAGCAGATAGTTGCCCTCGATGATGATGAAGCGGTCCTGCGGATCGATCGGCCTGGCCGACGCGATCGCAAGCTCGCGCGAACGATCAAAGACGGGAACGAGGACTTCCTGATCGGCGGGCCGCACGGCTCGGACGATATCGAGGAAGCCGCGTACATCGAAGGTTTCCGGAATGCCCTTGCGAGCCAGCAGACCACGCTCGATGAGAACCGTATTGTCCATATGGAAGCCATCCATGGGCAAAACGGCAGCACTCTCGCCCAGCACCTTCAAGGCGTCGGCGATATTGTCGGCCATGGTGGATTTGCCGGCGCCGGGTGGCCCCGCAATCGCAATCAGGAAGCGCCTGGAATCGCCGGCGCGGTTCAGGACCTCGCCGACGATTTCGCCTATTCTCGCATTCATGCCGCAACGGGCTCCGCAGGGGCTGCCTTGGCGCCGGTCATGAAGGCGACGGCATCGGACATCGTGTATTCCTTCGGATTGATGACCGTCAGGCGGCGTCCGAGACGGTGGATGTGAACGCGGTCCGCGACCTCGAAGACATGCGGCATGTTGTGCGAGATGAGCACGATCGGAATGCCACGGGCGCGCACGTCGAGGATCAGCTCCAGCACGCGGCGGCTTTCCTTGACGCCGAGGGCGGCAGTCGGCTCGTCCATGATGATGACCTTGGAACCGAAGGCCGCCGCACGGGCAACGGCGACGCCTTGGCGTTGGCCGCCGGAGAGCGTTTCCACCGCCTGGTTGATGTTCTGGATAGTCATCAAACCGAGTTCGGACAGCTTGTTGCGTGCCTGCTTTTCCATCGTCGGCCGGTCGAGCATACGGAACCACGAGCCCAACGGACCTGGCTTACGGATCTCGCGGCCGAGGAACATGTTGTCGGCAATCGACAGCGCCGGCGAAAGGGCGAGGTTTTGATAGACGGTTTCGATGCCTGCTTCGCGCGCTTCCATCGGTGATCTGAACTGTACCTGCCGGCCTTCCAGGGTGATCACTCCGTCATCGGGCGTGATTGCGCCCGATATCGCCTTGATGAGCGAGGATTTGCCGGCGCCGTTATCGCCGATGACAGCGAGGATTTCGCCCGGATAGAGGTCGAAATCGGCATTGTCGAGCGCAGTCACGCGTCCATAACGCTTGACGAGGCCACGGGCAGTGAGAATGGGTTCGCCAGCCATGGTCACACCGAAACCTTTCTGATCCATTGATCGATCGCGACGGCGGCAATGATCAGCACGCCTGTCAGCAGGACTTTCCATTGCGGGTCGGCACCGAGCATGTTGAGCCCCATGGAGACGACACCGACGATCATGGTGCCGAAGAGCGTGCCGAGAATGGAGCCTCGGCCGCCGAAGAGCGAGATGCCGCCGATGACGGTCGCGGTGATCGCTTGCAGATTGTAGTCCGTGACGGCCGAGGACGGGGAAATCGAGCCATTGCGGCCGATCGAGACCCAAGCGGCGAAGGCAGCGATGACACCCGATATGGTGTAGACGGTCAGCAGCACCTTCTTGGTCTGGATGCCGGAGAGCTTGGCAGCTTCCGGATCATCGCCGACAGCATAGACATGCCGGCCCCAGGCGGTGTGATTGAGGACATACCAGAGCAGCACGACGAGCAGGACCATGGCGATAACGCCGAGGGTCAGCACCGCGCTGCCGAGCTTGAAGCTCGTGGCGAAGAGATGGAGCAGCGGCGCCTGTTCATCGACATCGGTATCGCGGATCGTCTCATTGGCGGAATAGATGAAATTCGTCGCCATGACGATGTTCCAGGTGCCGAGTGTCACGATGAACGGCGGCAGCTTCATGAAGGCGACGAGGAAACCGTTCAGCAATCCGCAGAGACCACCGACGACGAGGCCGGCTGCGACCGCGATCGGTGTCGGTATGCCATAGGTGATGGCGACATTGCCCATGATGACGGCCGAAATGACCATGATGACGCCGATCGAAAGATCGATGCCGGCGGTCAGGATAACCAGCGTCTGGCCGGCGCCGAGAATGCCGACGATGGCGATCTGCTGCAGGATCAGCGTCAGCGTATAGGACGAGAAGAACCGTCCGCCGATCGCTATTCCGAAGATCACGATCGACAGTATCAGCACGATCAGCGGCACGGCGGCCGGTGTCGAGTGCAGAAAATGCTGCGCGCGTTTGATCAGCGAGACATTCTCGTGCTCGAACGAGGCGACACTCTTGTCGCTTTCGTCGAGGACGCGTTCAAATTCCTGTGCTCCGGTCATTGTTCCTCCTTCGCAGCCGCGCGCCGAACTCACGCGAAAGCCGTCGCCGATAGTCTTCCGGTCTTTGTTCAGCCGGTTTGTCGGGCGACGGCATATGGTCCGCCCAAAACGGCCGGGGATCAAGCCCCGGCCACTTCTCACACTTATTCAGGCAGGGCTTAGCCCCAGCACTTGTCCGTGCCTTCCTTCGTGTCGATCGACTTGACGCCGGAAACCGGCTTGTCGGTGACGAGGGAAACGCCGGTGTCGAAGAACGACTTGCCTTCGGTCGGCTTCGGCTTTTCACCGCCGTCAGCGAACTTCTTGATCGCCTCGACGCCGAGCGATGCCATCATCAGCGGATATTGCTGCGAGGTCGCACCGATGACACCTTCCTTGACCGACTTCACGCCCGGGCAACCACCGTCGACCGATACGATCAGTACGTTCTTCTCCATGCCGACGGCCTTCAGGGCCTGATAGGCGCCGACCGCAGCCGGCTCATTGATCGTGTGGATGACGTTGATGCTCGGATCCTTCTGGAGAAGGTTTTCCATGGCCTTGCGGCCGCCTTCCTCGTTGCCGTTCGTCACGTCATGGCCGACGATGCGCTTGTCGTCTTCGTCGCCGATCTTGTTCGGGTCCTTCGGGTCGATGCCGAAGCCCATCATGAAGCCCTGGTCGCGCAGGACGTCGACAGTCGGCTGCGACGGCGTCAGGTCGAGGAAGCCGACCTTGGCGTCCGTTGCCTTGTCGCCCAGCGTTTCCTTGGCCCACTGACCGATCAGCTTGCCGGCGAGCAGGTTGTCGGTTGCAAACGTAGCGTCTGCGGCATCGGCCGGCTCAAGCGGCGTATCGAGTGCGATGACCAGCAGGCCGGCGTCGCGAGCCTTCTTGACCGAGGGCACGATGCCCTTAGTGTCCGAAGCGGCGATCAGAATGCCCTTTGCGCCATCGGCAATGCAGCTTTCGATTGCTGCGACCTGGCTTTCGCTGTCACCGTCGATCTTGCCCGCATAGGACTTCAGCGTGACGCCGAGTTCCTTGGCCTTGGCTGTCGCACCTTCCTTCATCTTCACGAAGAAGGGGTTGGTGTCGGTCTTGGTGATCAGGCATGCGGAAACATCCGCCGCCATTGCCGGAGCGGAAAAGGCGACGCCGAGCGCGAGCGCGCCGAAAGCGAGAACTGATTTCTTCATGAACTCCTCCCAGATTAGCCGGCCCGCCCCCAAGGCGGCACCGGAATTCATGCACGGCGAGACTTGCGGAATGTGACATGAGCCCCTCCCAAAGCCGTCCCGTGCCGTTGACGCTGGCAATTAAGAGCGAAAGAAAACCGCTTGTCAATAAATAAATCCAATTGAATTATTAATTCGATGTGGCATGCTGGCGAGAAATCGGGCATAGGCCGTTAAACGGGAGGAGTGGCCAATGTCGTCCTTGGATGGTCCGGATTCCATGCCGGCCCCACCACCAATTCTAAATCCGTCGGGAGGTGCGAACCAGATCAGGGTGCGCGCCTATAACGAACGGCTCGTGCTGTCGCTGGTGCGCCTATACGGCGCGTTATCGAAGGCCGATATCGCACGCCGCAGCGGGCTTTCGGCCCAAACCGTCTCCGTCATCATGCGCGCACTGGAAAAGGAAGGCCTGCTTTCGCGCGGCGAACCGATCCGCGGTCGCGTCGGCCAGCCATCCATTCCGATGCGGCTTAATCCGGATGCCGTCTATTCCTTCGGCGTGAAGATCGGTCGGCGAAGTGCCGACCTCGTGCTGATGGATTTCGTCGGCAACATCCGGCTGCAATTGCACAGGATCTACGCCTACCCCCTGCCGCACGAAATCCTGTCCTTTGTCACCAAAGGGATCAGGGAGCTGGAAGGGAGGCTCGACGAACGCGAGCGCAGCCGTATAGCCGGGCTCGGCATCGCGGCTCCTTTTGAGCTTTGGAACTGGGCGGACGAAGTGGGTGCGCCCGAGGGTGCCATGGAAGTCTGGCGCGACTTCGACCTGCAGGCAGAGATTGCCGAACAGGTCGCCTATCAGGTCTTCCTGCAGAACGACGCCACCAGCGCCTGCGGTGCGGAACTGGTCTTCGGGATTGGTCCGTCCTATCCGGATTTCGTCTATTTCTTCATCGGTTCCTTCATCGGCGGCGGGATCGTGCTCAATTCGGCGATCTTTTCCGGCAAAACCGGCACAGCAGGCGCCATCGGCCCACTGCCCGTGCGCGGCAAGAATGGCGAAACGCTGCAGCTCCTGGAAATCGCTTCCATCTTCGTACTGGAAAACATGCTGCGCGAGCGCGGCATAGATCCGCAACCGCTCTGGTATTCGGCCGACGACTGGGTGGATTTCGGCGAACCAATGGAAACCTGGATCCAGGATACGGCCAAGGCGTTGGCACAGGCGATCGTGGCAGCCGCCTCCATCATCGACTTCAGCGCCGCCGTCATCGATGGCGGCTTTCCGGACTGGGTGCGCCGGCGCATCGTTTACGCGACGATCCACGAAGCTGAAAAGCTCGACCTGCAGGGCGTCGTCATGCCCGACATCGTGGAGGGCCTGGTCGGCGCGCAGGCACGTGCCATCGGAGGCGCCAGCCTGCCGATCTTTGCGCGCTATCTTACTGACCAGAATGTACTCTTCAAGGAGATCGACAATGCTGAAAGGGCTTGACCCGCTCTTGAGCCCGGATCTGCTCGCGACATTGCGCGGCATGGGCCATGGCGATGAAATTGCCATCGTCGATGGCAACTATCCGGGTATCGAGCATGCGCGGCGGCTGATCCGGCTCGACGGACATCATCTCATTCCGGTCCTTGATGCCGTTTTGAGCGTGCTGCCAATTGACGACTTCGTGGCAGAAGCAATTTTCCGCTCAACGGTGAAGGCCGAACGCGACAAGCTCGACCCCGTTCATGAGGAAATGATCGCCTGCTGCGCCAGGCATGAGCCGGATCGAGAGGTCGTTCCACTTATCGGCCAGGATTTCTATGGCCGCGTGCGCGCGGCCCATGCGGTCATCCAGACCAGCGAACCGCGGCTCTATGCCAATATCATCCTGCGCAAGGGCGTGATCTATCCCACGGCCGCCGACGAACCCGTCAAGGCCGAAGTCGATCCCTTCGTTTATTGATAGCTGTGACGCGAAATCAGATCTCGCCGGCCGAAGGCCCCCAGACATCCGTCAGCGCAAAGCCGAGAGGATGCGGGTCGAAGGGGTCGAGTGCGACCTGCGACAGGCCGAAGGTGAAACCGCGGCCAGTGATCGTCGGGATGACGGCAGGCTTGCCGGCGACCTCCGTCACCGCCTGGAGGCCGACTTCGAATTCCGAGCCGATGATCGACTTCGACTTGAATGTGTCGCCGACTTTCGCTTTTCCGCGGGCGTAAAGGGTTGCCAGATTGGCCGAATTGCCGGTGCCGCAGGGCGAACGGTCAGCACGTCCAGGCCACATGGTCGTGCAGGTGCGCACCGTGCCATCGGCCTCGATATCGCGAAACATGACATAGGCGACGCCCGAGATTGCCGGAATTTCCGGATGGACGACGGGCATCTGCCGGTTGATGAGGTCCTTCAGCACCATGCCTGCCTGGACGAGTGCTGCGGCATTGGCCTTTTCGATCTTCGAATTGATCTGGCCGACATCGACCAGCGCATAGAAGATGCCGCCATAACAGATGTCGGCCTTGATCGTTCCCCAGTGCGGCGTGTCGATCTCGACATCCAGCTCGTGGACGAAGGACGGCACCATCGTCAGTTTCACCTTCTCGCAGCGACCGTCGCGGCAAGTGGCGGTCGCCTTGACGAGACCGGCTGCAGTTTCCAGTGTGACGATGGTTTCGGGCTCCTTCATCTCGACGATGCCGGATTCCAGGAGAGCGGTCGTTACGCAGATGGAGTTCGAGCCGGAGCTCGCATGCGCCTGATCAGGCTGTAGGATGATGAAGGCCGCATCCGCGTCCGGATGCTTTGGCGGCAGCAACAGGTTGACCGACCCGATCGGTGCACCACGCGGCTCGAGGCAGAGGAAACGACGAAGCTCCTGCCCCTTGGGGTCGGTGTTCAGCCAGTGAAGCTGGGCGGCGACCGTCTCGCCCGGAATTTTGGGCACGCCACCGATTGCGACCTTGCCGATCTCACCTTCGGCGTGAACATCCAGAAGCTGGATCGTGCGCTTCCATCTCATCTCTCAAGCTCCCAATCAGATATGATGCGCGATGGCGCCATCGACGCGGACATTATTACGGGTGACGAAGGTTCCGGCCATGACCAATGCTAGTATCGGTTGATGCGGAATGGCTTGATATCAACTGATGTTTTGACACCTGCCACCATATCCGCGATCAACCGCGCCGTCGTTGCCGAATAGGTCAGACCGAGATGGCCGTGGCCGGTGGCATAAAAGACGCCAGGCATTTTCGACGAAGGCGAAACGATCGGGATCGTATCCGGCAATGCCGGGCGATGGCCCATCCATTCGCTGGTGTCCTGGACCTTGAGACCGGGAAGGATGCGTTGCGCGTGGCGCACCAGCACGCGCGGACGGCGGAAATCGGGGGCGGCCGTAAGCCCCGCCAGCTCGACATTGCCGCCGACACGGATACCGCCTGCGGTCGGCGTCACCATGAAGGCGCGATGCGGCCAGATCACCGAATAGCGCATGGAAATGCCGGGCTGCATGATCTGCGTATGATAGCCACGTTCGGTTTCGAGCGGGATCGGCTCACCGAGGGCCTCGGCAAGGAACCGCGTGTGGACGCCGGCTGCCAGGACGACCTTGTCGGCTTCGATGCGATTGCCGTTTTCGAGAAGAACGGCGGTCCTGCCATCGCTCTTGCGTTCGACGGTTTTCACTTGCCCGGACACGAAGTTGGCGCCGGCGGCCTTTGCCGCATCTGCAAGCTTTACAACCAGCTTATAGGGATCGCGGATCGACTTGTTGTCCGGCAGCAGCACGGCCTTGGCGATTTTCGGCGAGAGGGTCGGCTCGTAATACTGGATCGCACCGTTGCTCAGCACCTCGAATTCCATGCCGTAGCGCCGCATCAGGTCAAGGTGGCCACGGTCCGCATCAAATTCGGCCTCGGTCTCGTAGATCGCAAGGCAGCCCTCTTCGGTCATCAGGTCGGGCGCGCCGATCGCGTCGAGCATGGCGCTGATATCGCCGAGAGCGATCCTGGAGAGACTCATGCCCGCATCCTCGATCTCTCTCAGACGTGCCGGACGGCCGGCCGCGAGAAACCGCAGGAACCAGGGCAGGATTTTTGGTGCATAGCCTGGCCGCAGCCAGACCGGACCTTCCGGATCGATCAGCCAGCGCGGCAGCTTCTTCCAGGTCGAGGGACCGGAACCGGCCGCGAAGTCGAGCGCGATGCTCGCCATATTGCCGTAGGAGGTTCCCCTGCCCGGCTCGCCCTTGTCGATCAACGTGACTTGAAAGCCGCGCCGTTGCAGTTCGAAAGCAATCGAAGCACCGATCACACCGGCGCCGACGACGGCCACCGTCTCATTCGTTTCATTCGCCATATCTTGTCCACCGCACGGCAGAGTCGGTGCCGTCGGAGATGTGATATATCACCGCGAGGCGAATGCCTATGATTTTTTACTGCGCATCTTCCGGCAGGCCGGCACCGACGCTATCGCCCACGGACCCCACCGTATTGTTCATTGACTGGCCGAGGCGGCGAACCTGGCTGTCATAGTTGCGGCGAGTGCGAGGATCGAAAATGGCGATCGGTGTGCTGACTGCGAGACTGACTGCGCTGCCCGCCGTCTGTGCAGCACCCATAGCGACTGCGCCAACGGCCTCGCCGAGCCCGACTTCGGAATCGGTGATGGTCTGGCCGGCAATCAGACGGTCGCCGATGAGCTTCACGACTTCAGGGCTTTCGGCAAACTTGCCGTGGTTCAGGCGATCGCCGGTCTTCAGCTTGGTCAGGTCAAGCACGGTGATACCGGCAGCTTCCAGCTTGCTGCGATAAGGCTCGGCCGAGGGATCGATCTGGCCGAGACGATCGACATTGCCGGAGATGCGGCGCGAGAGCGCCAGTGCCCGGTCGTCCTGGGATACGAAGATGGTGAAATGCGGCTTGTCCTTGCCGAGGCTCTGGAACTGACGACCGAACACGTCGACATCGAGATCCGGCGAGGCAAGAATGATGTTGTTGATCTTGGAGGCGACGCGGCCGTCGCGGATCGCCATCTGACGCAGCGCCTCCACCGTCAGCCATGTGCCCATGGAGTGGGCCATGACGGTGATATCGCCAACAGCCGGATTGTTGGCCGTGCGCCGCAGCAACTCTTCCAGCGCATCACGCGAATAGTTGGTGCTTTCCTTGTCGTAATTGTAGTCGAAAATGCTGGCGCGCGAGGGCCAGGTGAAAACGACGGGCGCAACGTCGGCATGCGAATCATGGACGATCTGCGCAAAACGATAGACCGCATCCTCATAGCGATTGTTGAAGCCATGCACGAAGATGAGCACGCGCTTGCTCTTCGGCATGTGCGTCCTCAACCAGTTCTCGCCCGCCTTCTCGCCATCGAGCGGGTCGACTGCGACGGTGACGAAATCCTTGAGAGGATCGGCAGGCAGGCGACGCGGCCATTGCACTTGGCCAGCCTTGCGGTTGGCTTCCGGCGGAATGGAGACATCGACGGCATCAACCATCAACCCGGTGCCGCGCTCGCCGGAGAAGAGCACCGCCGGATTTTCATCCGCGGCACGCGTGGTTGCCACCAGAAGGTCGACGCGCGAAGTACCCGGCGGAACGGTGCCGGCTGCCTGCATGACGCCGATCGGCCGCCCGCAGGAAACAAGACCAAAACACAGGACAAGCAGGGCTGCGAGGGCTTTGCGAGAAACGCCGCATCCGCCGATCATGACATCTCCGCAGGTTCAGGCGTCATCGCGCCAAGCCACCGATATGCGCTTGCGGCGCGCTTCCAGATAGTCCGAGCCCGCGAGCCGAGTCAATTTCACGAAGGTTTTACGAGAGATTTGATCCGGAAAAGAAAAGAGCCCGACGCGGGAGGAGGTGCGTCGGGCTCTTGATCCTGACTGACAACTGGGAGGAGGAGTGTTGTCAGTCCGATGAAAGGGAGCGCTGGGAGGAGGAGTGCGCTGCCTTCGGGATTATTAATACCCAATTCATTTGATGGAGAATAGCGAAATTACCGCAATGCAGCAATGCATTGGGCGCAATGCTTGCCTAGTTAGCGTCACACACGCGCCTCATTTTGCGGCATCTTTTATCAACTGATCAAAATTATTCCGCACATTGCGGCGGATAGGACCAGATGCCGCCGCCCTTCCCCTTGTCCCTTGCCTTTATTATTGGCGAAAGGCACGCATCATCAAAGCTGCGCGTCTTTCTGGGCACTCTCCGGGAAACAGCGGCGCAAGGCGGAAAACGAAAACGGCCGCGACTGAGATCGCGACCGTTCAAATGCCGGTCCTATTCCAATCAGGCAGCCTTGAAGAGCTTCTTGCCTTCGGCGTCGAGAGCGGTGAACTCGTCGTCGGACAGAGTAATGTTCACGGCCGCAACGTTTTCTTCGAGATGCTTGACCTTCGACGTGCCGGGGATCGGCAGCATCACGGGGCTGCGCTTCAGTACCCAGTCCAGCGCGATCTGGCTGGGGGCAGCATTGTGTTTTTTGGCAATCGTATCGAGCAGCGAGCCGGGCTTGGCGAGATCGCCGGCTGCCAGCGGATACCACGGGATGAAGCCGATATTATGCTTGGCGCAATAGTCGAGCACATCTTCGCTGGTGCGGTCGACGAGATTGTAGCGGTTCTGGACCGTCGCGACCTTGAAGACCTTAGAGGCCGCCTCGATATCGGCGACCGAGACTTCGCTGAGACCCGCATGGCGAATCAGGCCGGAATCGAGCAGCGACTTGATCGCGTCGAACTGTTCCTTGGCCGGGACCTTCGGGTCGATACGGTGCAATTGCCAGAGATCGATCTGCTCGACGCCGAGATTGCGCAGGCTCTTGTGCACCTGCTGGATCAGATATTCCGGGCGGCCGAGCGGCAGCCAGATATTGGGACCGTGGCGCGTGAGGCCGCCCTTGGTGGCGACGACGAGGCCCTTCTTATAGGGATGGAGCGCTTCCTTGATGAGCCACTCGGAAACATCAGGACCATAGGAATCCGCGGTATCGATGAAGTTGACGCCCAATTCCGGCAGGCGCTTCAGCGTGCGGATCGATTCATCGTGATCGGCAGGATTGCCCCAGATACCGTCGCCGGTAATGCGCATGGCGCCGAAGCCAAGGCGGTTAACCTCCAGATCGCCACCGATCTTGAAGGTGCCGGATTTCGCTGCATTGTAATCAGTCATCGTCTCTTCCTCTCTTGGTCAATAAAATCACTCAAAATCGGCGGAGCCGGAGACCTGCCCTCGAGTGTCGAATATGGTCTTGAGAGACTCCAGCCTTTCGCGAACGGAGCTAATCGCCTCACGCCCAAGCAACAGATGGGCCGGCGGATCGTCGGATGCAATGAGCGTCAGCATTGCAGACGCTGCCTTTTTTGGTCGCGCAGCTCGACGACCATCACCTGGATGACAAAGCTCCCGCCCCATTTGCCGAAGTTCTCGGAAATGCCTTCGCGGGCGAACTTGCTGCCATGATGAAAAGCGATGCCCGGCATGGTGATGATCCCGTCCATCGAGATGACATTGAGGATGTGGCCGCTGCTGCGTTTGCAGCATATAGGGCAGCACTGCTTGCATGACAGCCACCGGCCAAGAACATTCATCTTGAACTGGCGGCAGAGCTCACGCGTCACCAACATCCAGAAACGGCATCGATCCGAAGCACCGCGACGACAAGAAGGGTCATCGTCCAGGCGTGAAACTGCCTAGAACCCGGACTTTGCTTCTTCACCGAATTCGGCCAGCATCTTCCAGAGGTCGCCAAGGATCTCGCGTGCGAAGGCTTCCATCGCGACACTTTCGGTCGAAGTACCTGGCACGCGCCGCTCCCAGAGCTCACCGCCAACGCGCAGCGCGCCGATGACAACAGCCGAAAGCAAGCGCATGTGTGTCCGCACATCAGGATCGCCGCCCTTGCGGGCGATCAGCGCCTCTGTCAGCTTCTGCTCCAACTTGGCATATTTAAGCTGATCGCGGGCCTTGAGGGTCGGCGTGCAATGGATCAGCTCACCGAGCGCCAGAGCGCGCTCGTCAGCCGAGGCGGTTACGGTGACGATAAGGGCCTCTTCTACAGCCTTGACGGAGGATTCGGCAGCCGGACGTGCGGCAATCGCCGCCATCAGGCGGTCAGCAAAAGAATCCTGCCAAGCGAAGACGACCTCTTCCTTCGACGGGAAGTAATCAAAGAAACTACGCTTCGAGACATCTGCGGCTTCGGTGATTTCCTCAATCGTCGTGGCGTCGAAGCCGCGCTCCAGAAAGAGGGTCATCGCTGCCTGCTCGATGCGCTCGCGGGTCTGGCGCCGCTTGCGCTCGCGTCTGCCCTCTACGGCTTCTGGCTGTTTCTTCGCTGTCATTTCCATCAGGTGTCATTCAGTCATCCGCTTCGGGGAAAGCAGAGATCTCCATATCCGCTCCGCTACTGCGATATTTGAAACGCTCACGCGAAAGCTCCAGCGGCTTTCGGCGCGAGATCCGGTAGACGGAGGCCGGCGGCAGATTGCGTACCGTGCCGCCGATGCGCGTGGCCTTCAGGCCCAGGCGGTCAAGGATCGGGCGCGGCACGGGACAGCGCGGCCCATAGGTGAACTGATAGAAGGCGCCGCCGGCCCGCATATAGACGAAGGCACCGGCTAGGATCGAGGCGATCTTGCGCGGCGACATGGAAAGCAGCGGCAAGCCGCTGACGACTGCGCCGACAGGTTCACCCTCGAATATATCGGCCTGCGCCAGCTGAGCGGCATCCATCTGCAGGATGCGTGCATCGGGAAAACGCTTCTGAAGCGACCCGATGAATTCCGGACCATACTCGATCAGCGTCAGATCGGATTCGCTGATACCACGCGCAAGCAGCGCGCGGGTGAAGACGCCGGTGCCCGGCCCAAGCTCGATAATCGGACCATCCAGGGCCGCGATCTCGCTGGTCATGATCCGCGCGAGCGAATCGCCGGAGGGCGCAATGGCCGCAACCCTCAGCGGGTTGCTCAGCCAGGAGCGGAAAAAATGCAGGAAATCCGAGCATGCAGTTCTAGCGATCATGATTATCCCACCTGTCTGAAATGCGATTGACCATTGATGCGACGATCTCTCGCAGCATGGCAATTCCAAGGCAGGCCCGTCAATCCATCGTCTTTGCGCACGTCCTTCTCCATAAACATCTTGTGTATTCTTGTATTTATTGCATTTTTGCACTTAGTGCAATATATCATATCAAAACAGCAACTCGGCACGTGCCGCACCGCAAAGGGAACTTCCATGACAGACTGGATGACGAAGGACATACCGGACCAGACGGGCTGCATCGCGGTCATCACCGGCGCGACGAGCGGTATCGGATATGAAACGGCCAAGGCGCTTGCCGGGGCGGGTGCCCGCGTCATTATCGCATCGCGCAATGTGGAAAAGGGCAAGCAAACGCTCGCGGATATCCGTGCGGCGCATGCCGGCGCCGAGGTGAGTTTCGAAACGCTCGATCTAGCGAGCCTGACATCGGTGGCAAACTGCGCCACCCGTCTCTCCGCCTCGCTTCCACGCATCGACCTGCTCATCAACAATGCCGGCATAATGGCAATCCCGACGCGCCATGTCACCGAAGACGGGTTTGAAATGCAGCTCGGTGCCAATTACATCGGCCATTTCGCCCTGAACCTGCGGCTATTGCCCAAAGTATTGTCGGGCAGCGCCCCGCGCATCGTTACGGTCAGCAGCCTGGCCCACCGCTCCGGCAGGATCAACTTCGACGACCTGCAATGCGAGCAACGTTACGGATACTGGTCAGCCTACGCGCAGTCCAAGCTTGCAACGCTGATGTTCAGCCTGGAACTCGATCGTATGGCCAGAGCGCAGGGCTGGAATCTGAGGAGCAACGCGGCACATCCGGGCTACGCGGTGACCGGATTGCAGAGCACTGGTCCGCGCATGGGACGTACTGGCCCGAGCTGGCAGGAGCGTTTCAGCAAGTTGCTGGAACCCCTGCTCTCCCAATCGGCTGCCGCCGGCGCATTGCCGACGCTGTTTGCCGCGACTTCGCCGGATGCGAAAGGTGGCGTCATGTACGGTCCCGATGGATTTTATGAGCTGAACGGCTCACCTGCGCTCGCAAAGATCGTTCCTGCTGCGCAGGACAAGGCGGTCTGGCGCAGGCTGTGGCAGGTCTCGGAATATCTGACCGGCCTTTCCCTCGACGGCGTGGCCGAAGCGTCTGCGGAACGAAAAAGGCAGCCGTAGCGGCTGCCTTTTTCGGGGTGGAGACCTCAGTCCCTCCCCTTCGCCCATGCCATCAACTGCTTTTAGTAGTTGCAGCCCGAGCTACTGGTCGGGTTGAAGCGCAGGCCGCAGGCCATGTTGAGCGACTTCTTCCGACCGTACTGGTAAGGGTCGGAGCTGTTGGACGCACCATTGACGGATCCGGTGGTGCGCGGCTCGTTGCGAGCGTTCGTGTTCTTCTGCTGCTTTACGACCTGCTGCTGCTGTTGCGCCGGGGCCGCGTTGGCAGATGCGAAAGCCGAAACGCTGACGATTGCGCCAAAGGCTACGGCGACGAGGACATTCTTCACGATATTGATCATTTCTTGTCTCCTTGGGAGGATGTTTGGGATTTACGCCAAGGAGCTAGGGAGCAGATCTGTCACATTCCACTGCACCAGATAGCAATCACGACGACGTGAGATCCAATTGCGGGCAAGAAAAAGGCGGCTTTTGGCCGCCTCTCTCTTTGCCGGCTCAATAGCCGTTGTCGCATGGCATGCTGCCGGGGCCGATCGTTCCACTAAATGCTGGGTTGCACATAGTCTTAGGCTCGGTCCGATTGAGGGGTTGGCGGACAATCGCGCCCGTGGTGCGGGCTTCAACGCCGAACGCAGCAAGCGGATACCAGTAGCCATCGGAGTGACGGCGGGTACCGGGGCGTTCCGTGCGGAAACCATGGTAGCCATGCCAATAGCCGGCATGTACCTTATATTGCACCATTTCTTGGTTTGAGGCGACCGGATTCCGGGCCTGCTGAACGGGCGCCGCCAGCGCGGGAACGATAGACGAGAGGGCGAGAAGAGCGCTGAGCGCAATGGCGGACGGGACTAGAGTGAACATTTTCATGATAAACCCTCCTTCCTGGATTTATCTATGAAAAATGCGTTCTACGCGCGTGAAGTTCCATCATCACACGCAGCTTCCTACACTTGTGATTGCAGGCGATCCGCCGCGACTGAAAGACACAAAAAATCAAAATTTGCGATTTTGCGGAAGCCGCTCGAGCGGGCTCCTGGGACATTTATCGAATGTGTGAATTCACCGTTCTTGATATGCGTACAAAGGACGGTAGCCTTGGCCAGCGATGCAGGAGACATATTGCCGATGAGCGGCACTGCTCGCATTCGTCTCCCGCTCCACCGGATCGCGGTGGCCGGTCAACTGCGCCCGCAAGTCGTACTGTTTGTTGGATTCGTCATACATGGCATTGGCATCGGACATGCAGAGGCTGTGAGCGACGCCAGGCGGATTGACGGGCGAAGCGACAGCCACGAGCACTGGCGCATTGGCACGATCGACGCATCCCGCAAGGGCCGCCATCATCGCGACGAGACCTACGACACCAACAGTTCCCGTCTTCATGCAATCCTCCGGCTTCTCGCCTGCCATAATCCATCGCTTCCGCAGATAGACGTCGAAGGTTGCGCGAAACTAGGCTTGGATGGGGGAACTTCACCGCCGACCAGGAAGCGCGGTCTTATATGGGCTTTCTCGGCATCGGCGGCAGCGTGCAGAAGACCTGAACCGCTTCCTTGCCAGCACGGCGAAATACTCGATGGCGTCAAAGAGCCCAGGAAGTCACATCATCCGGTCGGCTCGGCAACGGCTACTAGGAGATCGAAAAACTCAAATAGCCGCCTGCTCCATAGTCATAGAGCTGCGCACTAGACCCATTGACAGTGCATTCGAATGCGAGCCGGCATCATAGTCGGGCTTCGGCAACAACCGACCACGAAGCAGCTCAATAACTGATCATCGGAATTTGGAGAGGAAATGGCGCACCCGAAGAGATTCGAACTCCTGACCCCCAGATTCGTAGTCTGGTGCTCTATCCAGCTGAGCTACGGGTGCGTCTGCAGTGGCGGCCGTGCCGCTTGCGTGGGCGGTTCTCTAAAGGGTCTTTTCGGGCAATGCAAGAGCAATTCGAAAAAAATCGCGACTTTGGTTCAGGAAGGCTCCATTGCAGAAATTGCATCACTTTTCGGCGTGCGACCGGCTGCGATAATCTTCCAGTGAAACCGGGCGATCCGGAATTTCGATACGGAACTGAGTGCCGACCGAGGGCTTTTCCACAAGTGCGATGGTGCCGCCATGGGCCAGCACCAGCTCACGGGCAATGGTGAGGCCGAGACCGGTGCCGCCGGAGCGGGCCGAGCCGCGGAAGGCGGCAAAGAGGTTCTGCCGCGCCTTAAGCGGCATGCCTGGGCCGGTATCATCCACGGTGATGCTGACGACGCTCCCGACGCGCTGGGCGGCAACGGTGATGCGCCTGACGATCCCTGCCCCCTCTTCTCCCGGAGAGGTCAGCGCCTGCAGGGCATTGCGGCATAGATTGTGGATGATCCGGAACAATTGCTCACTATCGGCATCCACTTCCAGATCCGGCCCCATCTGCTCGACGAATTCGACGCCGGTCTGAGGGTCGATGGCAAGGATGTCCTTCACGTCCTGTATCAGCTCATAGAGGCGGAGGCGGCGGCGGCGGGGCGCCGATTCGGTCGCCTTGCCATAGGAGAGCACTTCGGTCGTGTAGCCCACGGCGCGGTCGATGGTGCGCAACAGCTTCGGCGCGAAGCTCTTCACCATGGGATCATCGACATCGACGAGGCGGTCGGACATGAGCTGGGCGGATGCCAGGATATTGCGCATGTCGTGATTGATCTTCGACACCGCGAGACCGAGTGCCGCGAGATTTCTCTGCTGCTTCAATGTCTTCTGCAGTTCGAGCTGCATGGATGTCAGGTTGCGGCCGGCAACAGCCAGTTCGTCGCGGCCGCCGTCTCCGACATAGACATGGAGCGGATTTTCGGGGTCGGAGGCAAATTGCTGCATGCTGCCCGTGAGCTTGCGGATGGGGCGAATGAGGATGCGATTGATGGAGAAGAAAATCAGTGTCGCGGTAAAGAGCGAAATCAGGATCGACAGCAGCAGAACGTTGCGGGCATAGACGAACATTGCCTTGCGTAGCGGCCTGTCCTTCATCACCACTTCGACGCCGGTATTCGTCTCGCCCACCGGTCCGTAGACGCGGATCATGCGGTTGCCGCCGAAGATCAGAGTGTCCAGCGCATCGCGCATGGCGGTCAATGGCGGGATATCCGTGAGGTCGTATGATTCGTCGACCGAGGTTGGCATCTCGCTCATGGCAAGCAGGCGGGAGGTGCCATCCTTGCGCAGCACGATCGCCTTGGTGCCGGTCGCCTCCAGCGTCTCTTTCTGCAGCGCCCGCGGCAGCTCCACGGGCTGCAGCCCGTCGATGACGATTGCGGCAGCGGCGGCCGTATTCAGGCGATCCTCGAGCCAGCGGACACGCATGCTTGCGATCGAGGGAAAGAAGATCAGGATTTCCGCCAGCATGATGAAGAAGACGGTGAGCCAGAGCAGCTTGCCGGACAGTCGGCTGAACATGCCGGCACGCGGATAGGAGCCCTTTGCAGCCTCGCCGGCCGCGATGTTTTCCGCCTTGGAAGTCTCGCCCTGGTCTTGAACCGGCATCTCATCTTGTCCGTGCGGCGAAAGGCCGCCATCAGAATGAGCTTCTATATTAGAGCAGAATGCTCCGCTTTCAAATCTTTGCGAGGAGCGGCAAGTCGTCACAAACAAAAACGCCGCCCGCAGGCGGCGTTCCGATCCTGATTACAGAGGCTGTCAGAACTCTTCCCAGCTCTGCTCCGCAGCGGCTGCATTGCCGCCGAAGGCCCGGGCGACGCGGCCGATAGCGCGGCGCGCCGGAGAGGCGACTGGCTGGTGATGCTGCTGGCGCGCAACAGCAACCGACGCCTCGCTGGAAAGCTTGAAGCGGGAGATGAGGCGCACGAGACCATCGGCTTCGGCCGAGAGCTTGTGGGTCGCAGCCGAGGTCTCTTCCACCATCGCGGCGTTCTGCTGAGTGACCTGATCCATCTGGTTGACGGCGGTGTTGACTTCCTTGAGGCCGGTCGACTGTTCCTTTGCCGCTGTCGCGATCGAATGGATATGATCGTTGATGGCGATGACCCGCGTCTCGATCTCGGACAAGGCCTCACCCGTCGCCTGAACCAGCTTCACGCCGACCTGCACCTCGTCGCCCGACTTGGTGATGAGCGCCTTGATATCCTTGGCGGCGGTTGCCGAGCGCTGGGCGAGTTCGCGCACTTCCTGCGCGACGACAGCAAATCCCTTACCGGCTTCACCGGCACGGGCAGCCTCGACGCCGGCGTTCAGCGCCAGCAGGTTTGTCTGGAAGGCGATCTCATCGATGACGTTGATGATCTGGCTGATTTCGCGAGACGCCTGTTCGATGCGGCCCATCGCATCGACCGCGTTGCGAACCACGACGCCGGAGCGGCCAGCATTTTCCTTTGCCTCGGAGACCATGACGGTCGCTTCCTGCGCACGTTCGGTCGAATTCATAACAACAGCCGTGATCTCGTCGAGAGCAGCGGAGGTTTCCTCCAGTGCGGCGGCCTGCTGTTCCGTACGCTTGGAGAGATCGTCGCTGGCGTTCCGAAGTTCGTTGGTATTGCCGTTGATCGCTTCAGTCGTTTCGCGCACTTCGCGCATGGTCGTCTGCAGCGTCACGAATGTGCTGTTGACGTTATTCTGCAGTTCGGCAAAGGCGCCCTGGAATTTGCCGCGCATGGTCTGCGTCAGGTCGCCTTCGGCAAGGCTTGCAATGACCCGGCGGGTTTCATCGACGCCGGCATCGACGCTCGACAGGAGCAAGTTGATGTTGCCGGCGAACTGGTTGAGGCTTTCGTCCTCATAGTCCTTGTCAATGCGATGGCTGAAATCGCCGGCGGCTGCGGCAGCGACGACGACCGACATGCTGGACTGCAGGTCGTCGCTCTTTGCGCGCATCGCCGCTTCCTGGGCATTCATGCGCTGGATAACGAGGCCGTTTTCCTTGAAAACTGCGACGGCTGCGGCCATTTCGCCGATTTCGTCCTTGCGGCCGGCAAAGGGCACTTCGACCTGGAAATTGCCGTCTGCGACCTCCTTGATCGCATCCGTCACCTTCTTGATCGGCCGGCTCAGGTGGCTGGTACCGATGTAAAAGCCCATGCCGACGCCTGCCGCGATGCCGATGCCGGTAATGCTGAGCACCAGCATCAGGATCCAGCTGCGGAAGTCTTCGATCTCGTCATTGACTGCCGTCAACTCCGCCTTGTCGGTGGTGACGATCGCGTCGATCTCGGCCTGGAACGCCTTGCGGTTGGCGCGGTTGGCGTCGTTGTTGCCCTGCTCGTTGGCCGCCTGCGGGCTGACCTGCGTACCGAGACGGGCCGTCTCGCTGCGGAAGGTGCGGAATTCCTTGGCGCGGTCAACGAGCTTGGTGAAGGAATCTTTCTGGCTGTCAGGCACAAGCGTCGCCCAACCGGCGATGACCTTGTCGATCTCATCCAGATCGGCCATCAGCCCCTTGGCGAAAGCCGGCGTCTGGTCGAGGCTCTTTGCAGCATAGATGCCGCGCGATTCCATGACGACGGCGGTGACAAAGCGGTTCAAGCGTTCGCCTGCATAGGCACGGGCCGCGGCGTGTTCATACGCCGTCAGGTTCGCGTTATACTTGGCCATCGCCGACAGCGCGGTGGCACCAATCAAAAGCGCAACGCCGCCCATGACAGACACAAGAAGATTGATTTTGCCGCGAATTTTCAACGAACGCTCCTCGCCTCACAATGCCTGGAAAACACACTCCCAGCCGATGCATTGGAAGATCGGGTAAATTCGTTAATGTTGTATTTCGAATATTAACAATATCGACTACAGGAAATTACCCATATTTACTGTTAGCCGCGTTATGTTTCGTCCAGAACCGAGCATCTTCAAGAAAGAAAAACTCCGGCTGAAAGCTTTCCGAAGCCTCCAGACGAAATATACAACCATATATTGAACCGCCGCATTCGTTAACACCGAAGTGCGAAATCTTGCCATCCGCCGTGTGTATTCAGGAATCTGCCTGCCATAATTGACTTTGAGAGGCTTCATCCGTATAAGCCGCCGCACGTCCGGTCGTTTCAGGTCTTTTGCGACCTCGTCCGTTCGAAAAACCACGCTCCTTGCATTATGCAAATTCAAGAAGGGCCGCACTCCGCGGTGTTTAAATAAATGAAGCGTACCTATCAGCCCTCGAAGCTTGTTCGCAAGCGCCGCCACGGTTTCCGTGCGCGTATGGCCACTAAGGGCGGCCGCAAGGTCATCGTTGCTCGCCGCGCACGCGGCCGCAAGCGTCTTTCGGCCTAAGGCCGGAATTGCCCGATAGAAAATGACGGGCGAATTGAAGACCGAAGAAGACAAACAGATTGTCGGGCGGCTCTTGAGCCGCCCGCAATTTCTTGCAGTCCGCGAAGGCGAAAAGCGCCGCGGCCCTCTCTTCCTTCTCGAGGTCCTGAACCGCAAGGAAGAAGAAAGCGAAGCCCGCGTCGGCTTCACAGTCACCAAAAAACATGGCAACGCGGTCGAAAGAAACCGCATGCGGCGGCGCCTTAAAGAGGCGGTGCGGCTTCATGCAGGGTTTGCAATGCAGCCCGGACACGACTATGTGGTTGTCGCCCGCAGGGACGTTTTGACGGCGTCCTTCGATGAACTGGCCGCGGAACTGAAAGCCCGCGTGGAAACCAGGCCGAAACACCGGCGCCCGAAAGACGAGCGCCCCAGGAACGTATGATGCAAAACAACCGCAATTACTTCATTGCGATCGCTCTCTCGGTGCTGATCGTCCTTGGCTGGCAGTTCCTCTACATGAACCCGCGCATCGAAGCTCAGCGCAAGGCTCAGGAAGCGCAGAAGGCACAGCAGCAGACCGAGCAGACGCAGCAGCCTGCCGCAAGCAGCAGCCCGAGCGCCCAGACGAATGGCGCCGCCCCGACAGGCCAGGCAGTTGCGACCGCTACCCGCGAAGAAGCGCTTGCAAAGACGCCGCGTGTTGCCATCGACACCGCCGCGCTCTCCGGCTCCATCAACCTCGTCGGCGCTCGCCTCGATGACCTGAAGCTCAAGGCCTATCACGAGACGGTCGATGACTCGAGCCCGATCATCACGCTGTTCTCGCCAGCTGAAACCAAGGATGGTTACTTCACCGAACTCGGTTATGTTGGCAGTGACACGACAGGCGCCGTTCCGGGCCCATCCACCGTGTGGACCGCACCGGAGGGCGCAAAGCTCACCGAAAAGACGCCGGTCACTCTTACCTATACAAATGACAAGGGCATCACTTTCGCCCGCACGATCTCCGTCGACGAGCATTACATGTTCACGGTCACGGACAAGATCCAGAACGCCGGCCAGGCACCTGTCTCGCTTTCCTCTTACGGCCGCGTGACGCGCTACAACAAGCCGACGACGCCGTCCGTCTACGTTCTGCATGAAGGCTTCATCGGCGTCATCGGCGACGACGGTCTCATCGAGAGCAAATATACGGCGGTCGAGAAGGAAGCCGTTACCCCGCCAAAATCCACCGGCGGCTGGCTCGGGATTACTGACAAGTATTGGGCCGCGACAATCATCCCGCCGCAGCAGGCACCCTACGACGCGCGTTTCTCGCACTTCACCGACGGGCAGCCGCGCTACCAGGCGGACTATAAGGAAGATGCCTTTACAATTGCGCCGGGTCAGTCGGTCGAACTCAAGAATCTTGTCTTTGCCGGTGCGAAGGAAGTTCCCGTCATCGACGGCTACGAACAGAGCTACAACATCCCGCGCTTCGACCGCCTGATCGACTGGGGCTGGTTCTATTTCATCACCAAGCCGATGTTCAAGCTGATGGATTTCTTCTTCCGCTACTTCGGCAATTTCGGCGTGGCGATCCTCTGCACGACCATCGTTGTCAAGGCGCTGTTCTTCCCACTCGCCAGCAAGCAGTATGCTTCGATGGCGAACATGAAGCGCATGCAGCCGAAGATGGAAGAGCTGAAGGCCAAGTTCGGCGACGACCGTATGGGCCTGCAGCAGGCGACGATGCAGCTCTACAAGGAAGAAAAGATCAACCCGATCGCCGGCTGCTGGCCGGTGGCGCTGCAAATTCCAATCTTCTTCTCGCTCTACAAGGTGATCTACATCACCATCGAAATGCGCCATGCGCCGTTCTTCGGCTGGATCAAGGACCTTTCGGCACCCGATCCGACGTCGATCGTCAACCTGTTCGGCCTGCTGCCGTTCGAGGCCCCGACCCTGCTGCATCTCGGCGTCTGGCCGCTGATCATGGGTATTACCATGTTCTTCCAGATGCGCATGAACCCGACCCCGCCGGATCCGACGCAGGCCATGATCTTCAACTGGATGCCGCTGGTGTTCATGTTCATGCTGGCGAGCTTCCCGGCAGGTCTGGTGATCTACTGGGCCTGGAACAACACGCTCTCGGTCATCCAGCAGTCGGTCATCATGAAGCGCCACGGCGTGAAGATCGAGCTCTTCGACAATCTGAAGGGCCTGTTCAAACGAAAACCGGCACCATCGAAATAGTCGAAAAGCCCTGCTTCGGCAGGGCTTTTTGTTTCCGGCCGCCGAAGCGCTCAACCGCGCGAAGCTTGACAACACGCCTTAAAAACATGAAGCCGGTTTCATTACCGAACCCGGAGATTGCAGAATTCATATGACTGAAATCGCAAAGCCGCTCTTCGGCCACCCCTGGATCTTCATCCGCGGCGTGCCTTCCCTGAAATTCCTTCCGCCGGAAGGTCCCCTGGAAGTCGCCTTCGCCGGTCGATCGAATGTCGGCAAATCGTCGCTGATCAATGCGCTGGTCGGCCAGAAGGGTCTGGCGCGCACCTCCAATACGCCGGGACGCACGCAGGAGCTCAACTACTTCGTTCCGGATGGCTATTCCGGCGAGGGCAGCGACCTGCCGCCGATGGCGCTTGTCGACATGCCTGGCTATGGCTATGCGCAGGCGCCGAAGGAGCAGGTGGATAACTGGACGAAGCTCGTCTTCGACTACCTGCGCGGCCGCGCGACGCTGAAGCGCGTCTATGTGCTGATCGACAGCCGCCACGGCATCAAGAAGAACGACGAAGACGTGCTGACGCTGCTCGACAAGGCGGCCGTCTCCTATCAGATCGTTCTGACCAAGACGGACAAGATCAAGGCGCCGGCCGTGCCGAAGCTGCTTGCCGAAACATCGGAAAAGATCCGCAAGCGGCCGGCCGCCTATCCGGCCGTGCTTTCAACGTCTTCGGAAAAGAACGAAGGACTGGACGAACTACGCCAGGCGATCGCCGAAACAGTCGGCATCAACCACTGGAAATAAAGAGGCGCCCCGAAAGGCGCCTCTGACAGCCGATACCTGGAGTTACATCTTCGGCAGCAGCACCTCGTCGACGACGTGAATCACGCCGTTCGACTGCTTGACGTCAGCGATGGTGACGTGGGCGACATCGCCATTTTCGTCCGTCAGCGTGATCTTGCCCATGCTTTCCTTTGCCTTGAGCACGCAGCCGCCGACCGTCTTGATATCGTGCTCGCCGCCATCGTCCTTGATCATCTTTGCGACGGTCTTCGACATCGCGTCTGCGGCAACGACATGGCACGTCAGGATCTTGACGAGCTTAGCCTTGTTTTCCGGCTTCAGCAGCGTATCGACAGTGCCTTCCGGCAGGGCAGCAAAGGCTTCGTTGGTCGGCGCGAAAACGGTGAAGGGCCCTTTGCCTTCCAGCGTGCCGACGAGGCCGGCGGCCTTCACGGCAGCAACAAGGGTCGTATGATCCTTGGAGTTGACGGCATTCTCGACGATGTTCTTGTTCGCATACATCGCGGCACCGCCGACGATCGGGTTCTTTGCCTGAGCAGCGAAAGCGATAGCGGAAAAGGCGGCGGCGACAGCTGCAACGCGCAATGCGGACTTGATCATGATTTTTCTCCTCTGCATCCGGTCGCAGCCGCCGGCTTTATGCCCTGCGCCGCCCGGATATCAGGAACTACGGAAGGCGCTGCAGAAGAGTTTCAGGAAAATGATCCGATTTTCACGGTCTGTGGATCGAACCGCTGGCGATGACGGGGCCTGACGGCTGATGTGTAGGCGAGCCGCCGAATGGCTCCAGGCTGACGGCCAGCGTCGCGCCATCGGAAATCTGGCCGCGCATATCCGTCGGTATCTGCAATTCGCCGTTCATACCGCGCTGGAAGACGCCGAGAGAACGGGGCGTGCCGCTGCCCGGCACCAACCAGAGCTCCAGAGATTTCTCCTCCGGCTTGCCGGCAGCGACCGGCACGATCTTCAACCGGCCTGTCTGGATCTCGTAGGAGGCGGTCAGATTGACCTGATTGTTCTGCCCGGAGAGATCGGCCACCAGCGGCGGCGATACAGGGGGCTGAGGCACGAGACCGGAGGTAAATGCGATGACGCCCAGGGTGACCGCAAGGGAGGCAAATGTCAGCGAGCGCCAGAAACCGGCGGAATTCCAGAGGCCGTGCGAAAAGCGCGGCGCACTTTCTGTATCGGCGAAGAGACGCGCCTCGATCTGCTTGAAGGTCTCGTGGCTCGGAGAAGCCGTGCCATATTCGTCGTTGAAGCCGGAGAGGTTGACCTCCCAGCGGCTGACGATCGCGGCAAACTGCCGGTCGCGGCGCATGCGTTCCTCAACGATCTTGCGATCCTGAAGAGAGAGGACGCCCAGCACATATTCGCCGGCGAGAACCTCATCCCGGGAGCGGTCTCCCTTGCTTTTGTCGGGCGATGTCATCGTTCCATGCACTCTCTCAGTTTCAGCAGGCTGCGTCTAAGCCATGTCCGCATCGTATTCAGCGGGACACCAAACTGATCGGCCAGTTCCTGATAGCTCAGCCCTTCGACATAAGCCCGTTTCACTGCGACCGCACGATCAGCTTCCAACTCTTCCATGCAGGTGTCAATCCGCCTTCCTTCATCCTTAATCACGACTTGCGCTTCAGGATCGGGACCGGCATCGGCAAGATCAAGCGCTTTGTCGATTTCGTCGGCTACAGGCTTGCGCGAACGCAAGGCATCGATCGACTGATTGCGGGCAATTGCCGCAAGCCACGCGGCCGACGTCGCGGAGCCCGCCGTAAAGGCGCCGGCGCGCTGCCATATCTTGATATAGACCTCCTGCAACACCTCTTCGGCCTCGTTCCTGTTTCCAAGAATACGAAGGCAGATCGCCAGAAGTTTCGGGCCGGTCTGGTTATAGAGCGCGGCGAAGGCCCTGCGGTCACCCAACGCGACACGGCCGATTAAATCTGCAAAATCCCCAGTCATGTCGCCCTCGAATGAACGATTTCCGGTTCAATAGTTTCAATATGAGCTGGCCGGCTTCCAGGTCGGCCTTAGATACGAAAAACTATTGCGTGCCGGATTATTCCCTCTGTTAAAAACTTGAGATAAAAGGCCGCGATCAATTCCGCGGGGTCCCCCATGAACGAGTCCGAAAGCGAAATCCAGGCACGTCTTCTCGCACAGGCGCTGCCCTTCATGCAGCGCTATGAAAACAAGACGATCGTCGTGAAATACGGCGGCCATGCCATGGGCAATCCCGAGCTCGGCAAGGCTTTCGCCAGCGATATCGCGCTTCTGAAACAGTCCGGCGTCAACCCGATCGTCGTTCACGGCGGCGGCCCGCAGATCGGCGCCATGCTGACGAAGATGGGCATCGAATCGAAGTTCGAAGGCGGGTTGCGCGTCACCGACCAGAAGACGGTCGAGATCGTCGAAATGGTTCTCGCCGGCTCGATCAACAAGGAAATCGTCGCACTGATCAACCAGACCGGCGAATGGGCGATCGGCCTCTGCGGCAAAGACGGCAACATGGTCTTCGCCGAAAAGGCCCGCAAGACCGTCAAGGATCCAGATTCCAACATCGAGCGTGTGCTCGATCTCGGTTTCGTCGGCGAAGTCGTCGAAGTCGACCGCACGCTGCTCGACCTTCTCGCGCGCTCCGAGATGATCCCGGTCATCGCCCCGGTTGCCCCGGGCCGCGATGGCGCGACCTACAACATCAACGCTGATACGTTTGCCGGCGCGATTGCCGGAGCGCTGAACGCCACCCGCCTGCTTTTCCTGACGGATGTGCCCGGTGTTCTCGACAAGCAGGGCAAGCTCATCAAGGAGCTTTCCGTTGCCGAAGCGCATGCGCTGATTGCCGACGGCACGATTTCCGGCGGCATGATCCCGAAGGTCGAGACCTGCATCGATGCCATCAAGGCCGGCGTGCAGGGCGTCGTTATCCTCAACGGCAAGACGGCCCATTCGGTGCTGCTCGAAATCTTCACCGAGCACGGCGTCGGCACACTGATCGTTCCCTGATCGAAAAAGACGCCCTTGCGGGCGCCTTTCTCATGCTCCGGCAAAGTTTGTCGAGAGCGTCAGATCTTCCCAGGCATCAATTTCCGAACTCATGCTCTTGAGCTTGTCGCGGACGAGCGTCAGCGCATCGGCGCCGAGCAGCAGATGGACCGGCGGATCTTCAGCCTCGACCAGTGCCAGCACAGCGGCCGCCGCTTTGCGAGGATCGCCTGACTGTCTGCCGCTCTTTTCCTCGCGTGCCCTGCGGATGGGATCGAAGAGCGCATCGTAATCAGAAATGCTCCTGTCGGTGCGGATCATCGATCGTCCGGCCCAGTCGGTGCGAAATGAGCCAGGAGCCACAGCAGTGACTGCAACATTAAATGGCTTCACTTCCTTCGCCAAAACCTCGCTGATGCCTTCGAGCGCAAATTTGCTGCCGCAATAATAGGCGATGCCCGGCATGGTGATGAACCCGCCCATCGATGTGATGTTGATGATATGGCCCGCCCGCCGCCGGCGCATGAACGGCAGAACGGCCTTCATCATTCCGACGGCGCCGAAGACATTGACCTCGAATTGCCGGCGCATTTCCTCGATCGGCGATTCCTCCAAAGTTCCTTCATGTCCATAGCCGGCATTGTTGATGAGAACGTCCACCGGACCAACGGTTCCCTCGATGCCGGCAACGGCCGGTTCGATTGCCTCTATATTGGTAACGTCGAGGCGGACTGCCGTCGCCCGACCCGGCGCCAGACTCTCGAACGACGCTATTGCATCATCGTTTCTCACCGTTCCCACCACGCGGTGGCCCTTTTCCAATGCGGCCTGCGCAAAGGCGCGGCCAAAGCCAGAGCTGACACCGGTAATGAGAAACTGCTTTTCGATTGAACTCATCGTGAACTCCTTTCCTGGCGCACCCGTCATATGAAGGCTGCGCGTTCCGTCATGTGGCGGCGCAGGTGAGATAGTTCCAATATATTGCAGAGGTGAATGTGATATCTTAAACGTATAGCATGGAACTTCGTCATCTTCGTTATTTCATCGCCGTCGCAGAAGAACTCAATTTCACACGCGCCGCACGGAAGGTCGGTATCGGCCAGCCGCCACTCAGCAATCAGATACGCGATCTTGAAAACGAGATTGGAGCGGCTCTTTTCCGCCGCCTCTCGAACGGCGCGGAACTGACGGAGGCGGGCAAGGCCTTCCTGCCGGAGGCGCAGGCGATTTTGCTTCAGGCGGAGCAGGCCAAACAATCTGCGCTGCGGGCGGCGCGCGGAGGGAGCGGGCGGCTGCGGGTTGGCTTCACCAGCTCTGCGGTGTTCAATCCGGTCGTGCCCGGTATCGTGAACGCCTTTCGCGAGAAATATGCGGCCGTCGAACTCGGCCTGGGGGAAGCGCCGACGGCGCAACTGCTGCAGCGTCTCGACGGGGACGAACTCGACGCCGTCTTTATCCGCCCGGGCAGCAGTGATGTGCTGCAGGCCCGATGTCAGCTGCTGGCCGAAGATCCCATGGTCATCGTGCTTCCAGCAAGGCATCCGCTGTCACAGGCGCAGACTTTACCCCTCGGCGCCCTGGCCGAAGAGAGCTTCGTCCTCTTTCCACGCGAGGCGGGTGTCGGCTTCTTCGACGACATCATCGCCGCATGCCGGCGAGTGGGATTTGAACCGCGGCTCGGCCAATCAGCGCCGCAGATCAATTCGATTGCCAGCCTGGTCGCAGTCGGTCTCGGCGTTTCGATCGTGCCGGCGGAAATGGTGAAGATCAAAGTTCCCGGTGTTTGCTACATCGCATTTGACGGCGAAGCGCCAGCGGCACGGCTGGCACTCGCCACCCGGCGTGACGAGCGCTCCCCCACCGTTCGCAATTTCATTGCTCAGGCCATCGCCATGCAGCGAAACTCCACCGGCAACGATCAGTTGGCCGAATAGATCGCAGCTGCTGCTTCCTTCAGCTTTTCCATCATCGCCCGATAAGGCCCCGGACCATAGCTGATGCGCGAAACACCGAGCCTTCCAAGATCGGCCGGTTCGGGCGCACCGGCCTTCATCATGATATTGACCGGCAGCGAGGATGCGGCGCAGACCTTTTCGATCAGGGCCGGCTCGATCAGACCCGGCACGAAGAAGCCGCTGGCGCCTGCCGCTGCATAGGCCTTGCCACGCTCGATCGCTGCATCCACCAGTCCTGCGTGCCTGGAGCCGTCACCTTCCTGAAGGAAGAGATCAGTGCGGGCATTGAGGAATAAATTGATGCCTCGCGCCTTCGCCATTTCCCTGATGGCGCGGATGCGAGCCGCCTGCACTTCGATAGAATGAAGGCCGGCCTCGCCGACGCGCTGGTCCTCGAAGTTGATCCCTATAGCGCCAGCCTCGATGAGCTTTGCGACATTGGCCGCGGCGCCGGCGGGTTCGGTGGAATAGCCGCCTTCGAAATCGACCGAGAGCGGCAGGTCGTTGACGGCGGTGATCGTGCGCGCCGTCTCGATCAGCACATCCATCGGCAGCTTCTGGCCGTCGCCATAACCATTGGCAGCCGCGACCGACCAGCTTCCGGTCGCGAGCGCCTTCGCGCCCGCCTCCGTCACGGCCTTGGCCGTTCCGGCATCCCAGATGTTGTATAAAATGACGGGCGTGCCCTTGCGATGCAGCGTACCGAAATACTCGGCTTTCTCAGTCTGATTCATGCTGTCCTCTCCATTTTATATCCGCTGATCTTTTCCTCGTGCCGCAGCAGCCATTGCTTGCGCCACAGCCCGCCGCCGTAGCCGGTGAGTGAACCATCCGCACCGAGGATACGATGACAGGGCACGATGATGGCGAGCTGGTTGGCGCCGTTGGCACGGCCGACGGCACGCACCACCTCCGGCCTTTCCATCTCTCTTGCGAGATCGCCATAGGCGCGCGTCTGGCCAACTGGGATTTCGATGAGCTTTGCCCAGACATGTTTTTCGAAAGGCGTGCCGCCAAGCGCCAGCGGCGTCTTGAATGTGGTCAGCCGCCCTTCGAAATAGTCCCTGATCTCCATCTCGATCTGGTCGATAGCAGGCGTGCGGCCGATCGCGACCGAGGAACGGACACGCTTCTGCAGGGCTTCGAGTTCGGTCGGCAAAGCCTTGCGATCGTGAAATTCGAGGAGATGCAGATGCGTCTTGTCGGCGACTGCTATCATCGGTCCGAGCGGTGTATCGAACCAGTCGGCAAAGAGCAGTTCGCGGTTTTGCGAAAGCGCCGGCGCCTTGCCGACCAGCCGCTGAAAAGCGGCGCGAAAGCCGCTCGGGGATTCATATCCTGCATCGAGCTGCACATCGATCACCCGCGCACCATCGGCAAGCTGCCGTGCTGCTTCGCCAAGCCGACGATAGCGGACGATATCGTGGAAGGTCATGCCGAGCGCCCGCTTGAAGGCGCGGCGCACGGTCGAAGGATCATAGCCCCGGCGTACGAGCTCATCTTCGGTCCAGCGCACCTCCGGTTCGCTGTCGAGCCGCGTCAGCAGCGTGTCGACGATCGGCTCGCGGCCCGGCTGCTCCAGCGGCCTACAGCGCTGGCATGGGCGGAAGCCCGAATGCATGCAGGCGGCGATCGTGTCGAAGAAGATGGTGTTTTCCCGCTTCGGCTTGCGCGCCGGACAGGTCAGACGGCAGAAGATGCCTGTCGTCTTCACGCAGACATAGGCCTGGCCCTCATAATCGGCGCTGCGGGCGATCAGGGCATCATAGAGAGTGTCATCGTCGGGGCGTTCGAAAAGCATGTCGGCTTTCTAGCACTCCGCGCCTCAGCCGTCCGCCGAAAATCGGGCGTCTATTTTATTCCGCAGCGTCGAGGCTCTTCACATGCCGCGGCGGACGCAGCATCGATTCCTCCTCTGCATCCTGGGGAGCGCCCCAGAATGTCTCAAGGGTCGGGCCTTCCTTGAGATGGCGGCGGCGGAAGAAGAATTCGAGTATCTCGTGAAACCAGACGCGGCGGCCCATCTGCGTATACCAGCGCATGGAATGGCGCTGCTGCGGATCGCGGTGGAAGAGAATACGCAGCAGCGCCTTCGGGCGCGCCTGGACTGCGACCTCGATCAGCTTGACGCAGGCGACCAGCACGATCGGGTTGAGATAGCGCATCTTCAGGACCTGATGCTTATAGTCCCATTTGCGGATATCGGCCTCGATCACCTGCCGCTCGCGAGCGATGCGGAAGAAGGGCGTCCAGCGATGCGGCGTCACATAGAGCGCCTGGATCTGGTCGGGATCATAGGAGAGCAACTGCCGGAAGCCGCGCCAGAGATCGCTCAGCTTCTCCTCCTCGAAACCGACGACCCAAGTCGCCATGGAGAGGATATCGTGCCGGCGCAGGTGGCGGATCGCTTCCCGGTCGGTTGTCTTGGCACCGCCCTTCTTGATCAAGGCAAGCGTCGCCTCATCGGTGTTTTCCATACCGAGCAGCCAGCGGACGATGCCAGCCCTGCGATAAAGGTGCAGGATATCGGCATCGCGAACGATATCGTCGGCCCGCGTCGAGCCGACGATCTGCACGGGCACATTCTCGGCGATCATCGCTTCGAGGAAAGCCAGCCAGGCTTTTCGCGAGGATGTCGGGTTTTCATCGGCGAGGTTGATGAGTTCGACGCCCTTTTCGCGATAGAGCCTGGCAATCTCTCGGGCGAAAAGCTCCGGCGAGCGATGACGCCAGCGGGTCCAGAAACCACGCTGGCCGCAATAGTTGCAAAGATGCGGGCACCCCCTGGAAAACTGCATGACGACGGCACGCTTGCCGCCCCAGTAGCTATAGTTGCGATGGTCGATCAGTTCCCAGCCGACGCGATAGGCATCGAGATCGGCGATCGCCTGTGCTGGCTGCGTTGCCAGGATTTCGTCATGGCCATCGCGAAAGGCAATTCCGGGGATCGTGGCGAACGGACGGTTCGTCGCTAGCGCATCCGCAAGACGCCGCATGGTTTCCTCACCCTCGCCGCGCACGAGGACGTCGAATGCCTCGGTCTCGGCCAGCACCTCCCGCCAGTGATAGGTTGGAAATACGCCGCCATAGATGATGGAGATTTTCGGATTGCTGCTCTTGATAGCCTCTGCAATCACTCGAGCAGTCGGATGGGCCGACGTCGAGCCCGAATGGCCGATCAGCACCAGATCGGGACTGTCAGCCACCACCCGGCTGACGATGTCCGCAACCGTCATCGGCCCGAATTCGGCATCGATGAGGCTTACGGCATGACCATCGTCGATCAGAGGACCTCCAACCGAAAGAAGGCCGAGCGGCGGAAGATGATCATCGGGAATACGGCTGCCGATCGCGGTATGCGGCGGGTTTATCAGAACGATCTTCATGCGACTTTACCCTTGCGGGTCCCCCTGTCTGACGCAGGCAGAGATCACCAGTTATCGATGGCGAAAGTCGGCCAAAATCTCTCTAAAGTTGTGAAAATCCGGTGTCTTTTTTGGGAGGACCTCGCTGGGCCGGACCTGCTAGCGAAAGCCTTTGGTTTCCCGCCGCGGCCATGCGATAAGAGCGGCTATGACAAAGATCGACCGCACGCCTACCAAAAATGATTTCGAGCACGTGACCGAATGGGTCTTCGACCTCGACAACACGCTCTATCCGCATCATGTCAATCTCTTCGCGCAGATCGACAAGAACATGACGGCTTATGTCTCCGCGCTCCTGCAGATGGAGCACGACGAGGCGCGCAGGCTGCAGAAGCAATATTATCTCGATCATGGCACGACGCTACAGGGGCTGATGATCCATCACGGGGTCGATCCCAACGATTTCCTCGAAAAGGCGCATGCGATCGACTATTCATCGCTGACCCCGCATCCGGACCTTGCCGACGCAATCAAGGCCCTGCCGGGCCGTAAGTTCATCTTCACCAATGGCAGCGTCCCGCATGCACAGGCAGCTGCCGGCGCACTCGGCATTCTCGATCATTTCGACGATATCTTCGACATCGTCGCGGCAGACTACCTGCCGAAACCGGCGCAGGCGACCTATGACAAGTTCATGGCGCTGAAGAAGATCGAGACGAACAAGGCTGCGATGTTCGAAGACCTGCCTCGCAATCTCACCGTGCCGAAGGCACTCGGCATGCAGACCGTTCTGCTGGTGCCGCGCAACCTGGAAGAGACCGTCGTCGAATGGTGGGAAAAGACCAGCGGCGAAGATGACCACATCGATTTCGTCACCGACGATCTTGCTGATTTCCTTAAGAAGATTACGGCCTAGCTTACCAAAGTTTCATCCATCTTACAGATGTTTAACTGGGTCCGGGCGCGGTTCGGACCTACCTTTCGTGGTCGAGGGACACCCTACGAAAGGATGCAATCATGCACCGCAACAAGCTTATTCTGACGGCTCTTTCCTCTGTTCTTCTCCTCGGCGCCGCTGCCGGGGTGAGCTTCGCCGCACCAAGAGACCGGCCGGATCGACCCGACCGTCCGGGACATCATGGCCAGATGGGCTGGGGCATGATGGGTGGTCCGCGTGGTGCTGCCTTCCGCGACATCGTCTTCGTGCGCATGCTGAAACAGTTCGACACCAACAAGGACGGAAAGATTACCAAGCAGGAGGCGACCGATGGCATGGAGAAGATCTTCGCCGCCATCGATACCAACCATGACGGCTCGCTGACGCCAGGCGAAATCCGCGCGTACCGCGAAGCACAGTTCAAGGCGCGTCGTGAAGCGGTCTCAGCCAAGCAGGGCGATGGGGATCAGAATGCGGCGCCGCAGGCCGGCGACGACAAAAACCATGGCCGTCATGGCCGCGACGGTCACCACTGGATGCATGGCAATGACCGCTTCATGGCAATGATGATGGGCCGCATCGACACCGACCAGAACGGCCAGATCAGCAAGCAGGAAGCGGAAACCGCCTTCAACAAGTTCTTCGATCGCATGGACCGCAACAAAGACGGCGTGATCTCGATCGACGACATGCCGGACCAGCCCTTCCTCTGAAGGGATGACCGAACCGCAAGCAGTTCATCGCGAGGGGTTTGCCCCTCATCAGGAGCCCTCTTCCCACCTTATGGGAAGAGGGTTTTTCGTTGCCAGGAGTCAGAGCCTAGTGGCCTTCCCGGTGCTCGTAGAATTCCTGGACGATCTTCCAGGCCTCGTCGGCAGTATCGACGAAACTGATCAGGTTCACGTCCTCGGGGGCGATCGTTCCGAATTCGGCGAGCGCATCGAAATTGATGATGCTGTGCCAGAATTTCGAGCCGAAGAGCAGCAGCGGGATGCGCTCCATGCGGCCTGTCTGGATCAGCGTCAGGCATTCGAAGAATTCGTCCATCGTGCCGAAGCCGCCCGGGAAGACTGCAATTGCCTTGGCGCGCACCATGAAATGCATTTTGCGGATTGCAAAATAGTGGAAATTGAAGCTGAGTTCGGGCGTCACATAGGCATTCGGCGCCTGTTCGTGCGGCAGCACGATATTGAGGCCGATCGAAGGTGCTCCTTCATCCGCCGCGCCCCGATTTCCCGCCTCCATGACGCCGGGACCGCCACCGGTGACGACGACATATTCGTGGAAATCGAAGCCGGCAGCATAGCGTGAGCAAAGGCGGGCGAACTTGCGGGCCTCATCATAATAGACCGATGCGGCTTCGAGGCTTGCGCGCTGGGTTTCGTTGCGGGCGGCCCAGGCGCTCTGGCCGGGGGCCGGAATGCGCGCGCCGCCGAACAGGACGACCGTCGACTTGATGCCGCGCTCGGCCATCATCATCTCGACCTTGAGGAGCTCGAGCTGCAGGCGGATCGGGCGCAGCTCCTCGCGGCAGAGGAAATCCTCGTCCACATATGCAAGGCGATAGGCCGGCGAGAGCGTCTGTGGCGTCTTCGGAACCGCTTCCGCACGCTGCCTGTCGCTCGAACTGCTCTTCAACGGGTCCCAGACGCCATCCTTGCGCCGTCCGCCGCCGTTTCTTGCCTTTGCCATATCGAAATGCCTTTCAGTATCACCGGCCATAAGTGACCGGATATGTCGCTATAACGCCTTGAATCCAGATATGATCTTGTCCGAAAAATCATTCCATTTTACGGGCGCATGCTATAGATCGGGTGAAAACCCGCCAACCGCAATTCCGGAGACTCCGTCGTCTCCACGATAAAGATCGAAGTTTAAGGAATTCTCATGAGCGCCACCGACCTCGCATCCCTCGAAAAGACCCTCGAAACTGCCTTCGACAATCGCGACAATGTGAACACGTCGACGAAGGGTGAAGTGCGCGATGCGGTCGAGGCGGCTCTCAACCTGCTCGACGAGGGCAAGGTGCGCGTGGCCGAGCGCGGCGCCGACGGCGCCTGGAAAGTCAATCAGTGGCTGAAGAAGGCCGTGCTGCTTTCCTTCCGCCTCAACGACATGGAAGTCGTCAAGGGCGGTCCTGGTCAGGCAACCTGGTGGGACAAGGTTCCCTCGAAGTTCGAAGGCTGGGGCGAGAACCAGTTCCGCGCCGCCGGCTTCCGGGCCGTGCCGAACGCGGTCGTGCGCCGCTCGGCCTATATCGCCCCGAACGCCATCCTGATGCCGTCCTTCGTCAATCTCGGCGCCTATATCGGCGAAGGAACGATGGTCGACACCTGGGCGACTGTCGGCTCCTGTGCACAGATCGGCAAGCATGTGCATCTTTCCGGCGGCGTCGGCATCGGCGGTGTTCTGGAGCCGATGCAGGCCGGCCCGACGATCATCGAAGACAATTGCTTCATCGGCGCCCGTTCGGAAGTGGTCGAAGGCTGCATCGTGCGTGAAGGCTCGGTGCTCGGCATGGGCGTCTTCATCGGCAAGTCCACCAAGATCGTCGATCGGGCCAGCGGCGAGATCACCTATGGCGAAGTGCCGCCCTATTCGGTCGTTGTTGCGGGCTCGCTGCCATCCGACAAGACGATGGCGAACGGCCAGCCGGCGCCGAACCTCTATTGCGCCGTGATCGTCAAGCGCGTCGACGAGCAGACCCGTTCCAAGACCGGCATCAACGAACTGCTCAGAGATTGATGACAGCCCGATATTGATTCGGTAAACAATCGGCGTCTTTTTGGGCAAGGCGAGCTCACGCCTTGCCACGTCTTTGCCATTCCCACCGGATAATTCCACCGCCATGACCGCTACGAATCCTGTTGCCAACCTTCAGACATTGATCCGCTGCCCGTCCGTGACGCCGGCGGAAGGCGGAGCGCTATCTGCGCTGGAAGCCATGCTTTCGCCGCTCGGTTTCAAAGTCGACCGGATGGTTGCGAAAGAGGCCGGCACGCCCGACGTTGAGAATCTCTATGCCCGCCTCGGAACCGAGGGGCCGCATCTGATGTTTGCGGGGCATACAGACGTCGTGCCGGTGGGAGATGAAGGCGCATGGACCCACCCGCCCTTTGCCGCCGAGATCGCCGATGGCGAGCTTTTCGGCCGTGGCGCAGTGGACATGAAGGGAGGCGTTGCCTGCTTTGCAGCAGCCGTTGCCCGCCATGTCGAAAGACATGGCCCGCCGAAGGGCTCGATTTCCTTCCTGATCACAGGCGACGAGGAAGGCCCGTCGATCAACGGTACGATCAAGCTTCTGCAATGGGCAGCCGAACGCGGCGAGACCTGGGATGCCTGCGTGGTCGGCGAGCCGACCAATCCCAACAAACTTGGCGACATGATCAAGATCGGCCGACGCGGCTCCCTCTCCGGCAAGATCATCGTGCATGGCGTGCAGGGCCATGCCGCCTATCCACATCTTGCTGACAATCCGGTGCGAGGGATGCTGCAGCTGACGCAGGCGCTGATGGACCCACCGTTCGACGCCGGGACCGACGATTTCCAGCCGTCCAACCTCGAAGTGACGACCATCGATGTCGGCAATCCGGCGACCAACGTCATTCCGGCCAAGGCTTCCGCGAGCTTCAATATCCGCTTCAACGATACGTGGACGGCCGATACGCTGCAGGCCGAGATCATCAGGCGGCTCAATGTGGCAGCCGCAGACGGTGCATTGCGGCCGGGCCGCGAGCCGGTGAAATACGAGATCATATGGGCGGATCGCCCGAGCCATGTCTTCCTGACACGCAACAATGCGCTGATCGCCTCGCTTTCCTCCGCAGTCGAAGCCATCACCGGCGCATCGCCGGCGCTCTCGACAACGGGCGGCACTTCGGACGCGCGCTTCATCAAGGACTATTGCCCGGTCGTGGAATTCGGCCTTGTCGGCCAGACCATGCACATGGTCGACGAACGCGTCGCCGTTGCAGATCTGGAGACGCTGACGGCGATCTACGAGACCTTCATCGAACGATGGTTTGCGAATGCCGGGCTTTAGAGAGGTTCAATATTATCTCGCCGGCATCTGGCTGCTGATCAAGCTCGATCCGCGCGGATTCCGCTTCCTCGACATATCGGATCGCGGTGTCAACCGTTCCTTCTGGGCGATCCTCTGGTGCCTGCCGCCAACGGGAATCACCTGGCTTACGTTGCGCGACGGCTATCTCAGATCGATGCCGCCAGAGGCTGATGTCGGTTTTACCTTCTATTTCCGCCTAGGGCTGATCGAACTCAGCAGCTGGATCGTGCCGCTGATCATTGCTGGCCTGCTATTGTATGCCTTGCGCATGGGGGAGCGTTTCGCGCCTCTCATCGTGGGTGTCAATTGGCTCAACGTGCCACTCGCTTACATCAACGGATTGCTGCTGGCGCTTGTCTTTTTCATGCCAGGTTCAATCGACATCGTACGATTGCTGCTCCTAGTTAGTGCACTCGCACAAATCTTCGCGCTGGCGCGTGTTCTGCGGATGATCTGCCCCGGACAAGTTCTAACGGTCGGCGGTCTCACCTTGGCGCTTATGGTGCCGCCGATGATAGTGTCAGAATATCTGTTCAGCTTCCTCGGCATCTCTGCGGGGTAATCAGCACGGGTTGACGAGTCCACCGTCTTCTTTGACGAAGGTCCCGATGCGCGCCACAGGCCGGATCATGATAGATCGTCGTCGTTATCGTTTTCATCCGCGTGTTTGCGCCGGTCGATGATCACTTCCGGATAGTCCACCTGCATGAAATAGAGCCCATCGGGCGGGGCCACGGGGCCACAAGCCTTGCGATCACGCGCCTCAAGTGCTGCCCGCACGTCCTCAGGCGTCCACTTGCCCTCGCCTGCAAGCTTCAGCGTTCCAGCGAATGAGCGGATCTGGTTGTGCAGGAAGCTCTGGGCCGTGGCGCGGATTTCGATCAGCTCGCCATTGCGGGTCACATCCAGTCGGTCGAGCGTGCGCACAGGGCTGTTTGCCTGGCAGTGTGCCGAACGAAAGGTGGAAAAATCATGTTTGCCGACAAGCGTCTGGGCGGCCGCATGCATGAGCTCGTGATCGAGCAGCTTCGGCACCCACCATGCCTTGCCCGCCTCCAGCGCCAGCGGCGCGCGCCGGCTGATGATGCGGTAGAGATAGTGCCGGCGCAGCGCCGAGAAGCGGGCATCGAAGAATTCGCTCGTGGCCTCCACGTCGAGGATCGCCACTTTCTCGCCGGCGAGCCTCAGATGGGCGTTCAGCGCATTCTGCAGCTTGAAGGGGGACCAGTCCTTCGAAAGGTCAGCATGGACGACCTGCCCCATAGCGTGGACGCCGGAATCGGTGCGTCCCGCGCCGCGGATGGATACGGCATCGCCCGATGCCGAGAAGATCGCCTTTTCGATTGCGCCCTGAACCGATGGTCCGTTGTCCTGCCTCTGCCAGCCGACATAGGGGCCGCCGTCATATTCGACGATCATACGGTATCGCGGCATCAGGCGAGCCTTGTGCCGGCAACAAGAGGCGTGCCGCGCAGGAAGTCGGACGCGGCGAGCGGTTTGCCCCCGGCCTTCTGAAGTTTCGTGAGGCGAACCGCACCGATACCGCAGGCGACGACGAGATCATCCGTCACAAGCGTTCCAACCATACCCTCGCCCGTCGCAAGTTCCGAGCCCAGCACCTTCACGCGCTCCGCCTTGCCTTGGCTGACGAGCTCGAACCAGGCGCCTGGGAAAGGTGCGAGGCCGCGGATATGGTTGTGAACGTCCTTGGCATCGCGGGCGAAATCGATGCGCGTTTCCGCCTTGTCGATCTTGGCGGCATAGAGCACGCCTTCGGCCGGCTGCGGCGTAAGTGGTAAATCGTCCATCTCCAGCTTGACCATGGCCTCGGCCATCGCTTTGGCGCCGACATGCATCAGGCGGTCGTGCAATACGCCTGCCGTCATGTTCGGGCCGATTTCAACTTCACGGGTCAGCGCCACATCGCCGGTATCGAGGCCCTTATCCATCTTCATGACCATCATGCCGGTCTTGGCATCGCCAGCCATAATCGCCCGCTGGATGGGAGCAGCACCCCGCCAGCGCGGCAGCAGCGAGGCATGGCCATTGTAGCAGCCATAAAGCGTGCCGGTCAGGATAGCCTCGGGCAGCAGCAAGCCATAGGCAACGACGACGCCGACATCGGCACCCAAGGCGCGGAAGCGCTCACGTTCTTCGGGATCCTTAAAATTGATCGGTGTGAAGACCGGCAGACCGAGCAGCTCGGCCGCCTGGTGCACCGGCGACTTCTGAAGATCAAGCCCGCGCCGTCCGCCCGGCCGTGGCGGCTGGGTATAGACGGCGATGATCTGATGGCCAGCCTCGACGAGCAGGCGCAGCGTCGGGACGGAAAAGTCGGGCGTTCCCATGAAAACGATACGAAGAGACATTCTATCTCGCCAAATGAGGATCAACCGTCTTCAAACGGGTTTGCGGGCTCACCAGCAAGCCCGCTCGAATCTTTCGTTTGTCGCTGCTGTCGGTCCTCTCAGAGCACCTTCGACTTTGCAGCCTTGGTGAACTTCTTGATCACCATTTCGCGCTTCAACCGCGAAATATGATCGATGAAGAGCACCCCATTCAAGTGATCGATCTCGTGCTGGAGGCATGTCGCCAAAAGACCATCAGCCTCGACGCTCTGCTCCTTGCCTTCGCGATCAAGATACTTGACCGTGACATTCGCGGGGCGCTCGACTTCCGCATAATAGTCGGGAATGGAAAGGCAACCTTCCTCATAGACGGAGCGTTCGTCCGAAGAGCGGACGATCTCCGGATTGATGAAGATGAGCGGCTGCTTTTCCTCGCCTTCCTTCGACAGATCGATAACGAGCATGCGGCGCGGCACGCCGATCTGGATCGCGGCAAGGCCGATGCCCGGCGCATCATACATGGTTTCCAACATGTCGTCGGAAAGGCGCTGCAGGTCGGCGTCGACCCGCTCGATCGGCTGGGAAACCTGACGGAGAAGGGGGTCGGGAAGAATGATGAGTGGCTTGATGGTCATGGCGTTCCCATAACGCATCTTTTCACACTAGGGAATCATCCGCCGGGCAGGGATTGCGTTTTTTGCAGCGCCTGCCCGGTTTTCGTCGAGATTATCAGGCTGCGCGGCGAGCGGCAGGGGCAGCCTGACGGCCTTCGGCACGTGCACGGAAACGCTGCAGAAGCTCGATGAGGTTCTCGACCTCATCCTTCAGCCTGCGGGTTTCGGCAGACGTACGCTCCACCATGCCGGAATTCTGCTGCGTGATCGTGTCCATATTGCGGATTGCGATGCTCACCTCATTGACGCCGGTTGCCTGATCGCGGGCGGCGGCGGCGATATCGGCGACGAAACTGTTGATGATGTCGATGCGGCTGATCATGTCGCTCAGCGCTTCACCGGTGCTGCTGACAATGTTGACGCCCTCGTTCACCTGCGTCGAGCTTTCGGAGATCAGGTTCTTGATCTCCTTGGCGGCATCGGCCGTGCGCTGGGCAAGCTGACGGACTTCCTGAGCGACGACCGCGAAGCCCTTGCCGGCATCACCGGCACGCGCAGCCTCGACGCCGGCATTCAGTGCCAGCAGGTTGGTCTGGAAAGCGATCTCGTCGATGACGCCGATAATCTTGGCGATTTCGGTAGAGGACTTCTCGATACCTGCCATGGCCGAAACGGCGCTGGTGACGAGTTCGCCGGAATTCTTGGCCTTCTGCTGCGTTTCGCGCACGGCGCCAGATGCCTTTTCGGCATTGGCGGCGGTCTGGCTGACGCTGACGGAGAGCTGCTGGAGGGCGGCCGAGCTTTCCTCAACACCTGCGGCCTGCTGAGCAGTGCGCAGGGCGAGGTCGTCGCCCGCCCTGGAGATCACATCGGCGCCTTCGAGAATGTGGCGGGACGTCGTGCGAACGGAGGTGAAGGAATCGCGCAGTGCGCTGACGGCCCTGTTGTAATCCTCGGCCATCCCGCGAAAATTGCCGGGCAGATCGGAAGGAAGCGTCGCTTCAAGGTCACCACGCGAAAGAGCTTCGAGGCCACGACGCAAATGCTCCAGCGCCAGTGCCTGATCGGCTTCGGCCCGGGCGCGTTCTTCTTCCAGAACACGGCGCTTCTCATCAAGCGCTTCCAGATAGACCGAAATCGAATAGTCCATATCGAGCATCGCCGCCTTGATGACGGCGGTCAGTTTTTCGGCGAGCGTCTTTCCCTGCTGGCGGGCAAAGAGCGAAGGCCACTGCTTTTCCATCAGACCACGGACGAGCTCGGACATGACAAGCGCATAGCCGCCTATATACCAGCGCGGCTCGAGGCCGATGCGGGCATGGGTGCGGCCGACGGCTGTGACGCCATTCACATAGCTCTGGTCGAAATTGCCGCCGGAGAGATTGCCCCAATGTTCCTGCTGGCGCTTCTTGGCATGACCCATGTGGGCCTTGTCAGAAAAGAAGCTCGCGACGGCCGGGGTCTTGGCGAGCTTGCCATAGAACTTGTCCAGCGCGCCGCCGAGCAGCTCCGAGATTGCCGGGCGCAGTTCCCGCAGGTTCTTGCGTGCCTCATCGTCGAGCTCAATGAAGTCAAGGCGCTGCCTGAGGGCATTATCGGTCTGCTGGGAAGTCATGGGGATCTCTATCTGGCGGGGATGCGGAGGGAAATTGCCGCGCCAGATTTGGCGAATATGGTTTAGCAATGGTTAAGTGTAGTCGCTAATTTTTCTTCCATTCCAGTGGGGTAGCCCGACAACATCCCAGAGGACAACGGGGATTGTTCACGTTTTGATCTAGATATCGACGGTTATTTTGTTATGGTGCGGCATGACCATGACATCCGACTCACTCACCATTTCCCTGCCCGTGCTGAGCCCTGGCGTGCTTGCGTTTGCCGGTGGCACGCTCGCCGTCTTCATTCTCGTGACGATCGTGTTTGCGTTGCGCAATGCCGGCATACGCCGCGAAGAGGCCGAAGAGGCCAATCTTCGTGCTGCCGAAAGCGACGCCCGTATGGCCGAGCTTCTGAAAATCCAGGCGGAGATGCAGGGACGCATTTCGACGATGGCCGAGGTTTTCGGTTCAAGGCAGGCAGAGCTCAACCATGCGATCAACCAGCGGCTCGATGGCATGACGCAGCGCATGAGCTCGACGCTGACCGAGCAGACGAAATCGACGCATGACAACCTGCAGAAACTACAGGAACGGCTGGCTGTCATCGATGCCGCCCAAAGCAATATCCAGACACTCGCCAAGGATGTCGTCGGGCTGCAGGCCATTCTTTCCAACAAGCAGACGCGTGGAGCCTTCGGCCAGTCGCGCATGGAGACGATCGTCGCCGACGGCCTGCCCATGGGCGCCTATGCTTTCCAGCAGACGCTTTCGAATGGCTCGCGACCGGACTGCACGATCCGGATGCCGAACGGTGCACCGCCGCTGGTGATCGACGCGAAATTTCCGCTCGAAGCCTGGAATGCGATTCGCGATGCCGGCGGGCCGGATGCGGGCAAGCTCGCCGCACAGCAGTTTCGCCGCGACATGGAAGTCCATATCAAGGATATTTCCGAGAAATATCTGATTCAGGGGGAAACACAGGATACGGCTTTCCTCTTCGTTCCCTCGGAATCGATCTTTGCCGAAATTCACGAAAATTTCGAGGCAATCGTGCAGAAGGCTCACCGCGCGCGGGTCGTCATCGTCTCGCCCTCGCTCCTGATGCTGTCAATCCAGGTCATTCAGGCCGTACTGAAAGACCAGCGCATGCGGGCGCAGGCGCATGTCATCCAGGGAGAAGTGGCCCTCCTCATGGACGATCTCGGCCGGCTCGACGAACGCGTACGCAAGCTGCAGGGACATTTTTCCCAGACGCAGCGCGACGTGGACCAGATCATCACCTCGGCGGACAAGCTCACCAAGCGGGGTGCGAAGATCGAAGCGCTGGAATTTGAGGCAGGCGGCGACGGCAAGCCGGCGCGCGAGAACGAGGTGCCGGCCAAATCTGTCGAAAGCCGTACTGGACTGCTCAAGCTCAGGGTAGTTGACGAGGAATGATCGCTTCGGCAGTGTCGCGGCCCGAAGCAAGGGACGGACATGCCATGATTACAGTTTTCGGCTCCATCAACATGGACCTCATCGCCACGACCGAACGCCTGCCGAAGCCCGGCGAAACGGTTGCCGGCAACAGTTTTGCAACGGCTGCCGGCGGCAAGGGCGCCAACCAGGCGCTCGCCGCCCGGCGGGCAGGACGTTATGTCCATATGGCGGGTGCTGTCGGCAAGGACGCGTTTGCCGAAGGTGCGCTTGAACTTCTCGACGGCGCCGGCACCGATCTTACCCGCGTCAGGCGTGTCGAGGGACCGACTGGCACTGCCCTCATTCTCGTCGGCGGCGATGGTGAGAACATGATTGCCGTTATTCCCGGCGCAAATGGCAAGGTCGACGGCGCCAATGCCGAGGCTGCCGTCAATGCCATGAATGAGGGCGATATCCTGATGCTGCAGCTCGAGATTCCGGTTGAAGCGGTCGAGCGTGCGCTTGCTACCTCTCGCGCCAAAGGCGTCACGAGCATTCTCAATCTCGCTCCACTCATTCCAGATGCACCGCGCCTTGGGCGGCTCGCCGATATCGTCATTGCCAACGAGACCGAATTCGAGCGGCTGGCGGGACGGGAAAACATGAGTGCCGGGGACCGTGAGGCTGCTTTGGAGCGTCTTCACGCGGAGACCGGCCAGACCCTGATCGTCACACTCGGCGGTGATGGCGTCATCGCGATCCGGGATGGTCAGATCGCCCGCGCGCAAGGCCTCGTCATCGAACCCGTCGATACTGTCGGCGCCGGCGATACGTTCTGCGGTTACTTCGCCGCAAGCCTTGATGAAGGGCTGGATTTCAACTCGGCGCTCCGCCGCGCAGCGGTCGCCGGCTCGCTCGCCTGCCTGAAGCCGGGTGCACAACCGTCTATACCGCTCGCGGCCGAAGTCGCAGACAGAATATAGTCCAGTCCAACTGCGAATAACTCTTGAAACGCCACCCCTAGTTTTGGGGCGGCGTTCCGGTTTTGCGGCCGAAACATAGCAAATTTCATTCAAATTTAAGAGGTTTCTGGCGATCTTTCTCGAGATCGCACCTCGTCCATCTTCGAGGCGGTTCAACCCCTGTGGCTGCTCCATGACGAAGCATGCCTTACCCGCTGTGCCGAAGAATGGCCCTTCGGCGCGTCCTGCCCGAGGAACACATGTTCATTTTCAGAATGAAATCGCTTGCGGCGAAACTCATTGTCATTACCGGTGCCGCCATCGCACTGGTGCTCGTCGTTTCAAACCTCTTCCTCATCGACCAGACCCGTAGCCGCGTTCAGACCCTCACGCTGGATCAGGCCAATTCGGAAGCCAAGTCGATCGCCAACGAGATTGCCGCCAATGTCGGCGAGCTTGCGAGTGCTGCCCGTACCATGTCGGGCGTCGTCGGGCGCGGACACGAGGGCAAGATCCTCGACCGCAAGGGCATCATCAATATTCTGAAAGCCAACCTCGAACAGAATGCTTTCGCCTTTGGCAGCTGGTTCTGCGAGCAGCTCGGCGCATTCGACGGCAAGACCACTGAGATCGCCAACAACAACGACCAAGGCACCAACAAAGTCGGCGCCTTTACGCCCTACTGGTCGAAGACCAGGACCGGTGACATCCAGTTCTCGACCTTCGACAACGATTATACTGCCGAATGGTGGAAACTTGCTGCCGATAGCGGCAAGGGCGCGATCACTGCGCCGTACCTCGCCGAGGGTACCGACGTTCCGACCTTGCTGACGTCGATTGCCTATCCCGTCATGTCCGGTGGCAAGATGATCGGTGTGGAAGGCGTCGATATTTCGTTGAAGTCGCTCACCGACAAGGTGCAGGCATTGCGCCCCTTCGGCTCCGGTCGCGTGACGCTGATTGCCCAGAACGGCAATTGGATCGTTGCCCCGAGCCCCGAGCTCATGTCCAAACCCTACGGCGACAATCCTGGCTCGGCTGACGTAAAGGCTGCGCTTTCGTCCATGAAGGTCGGCCTCGTCAAGAATCTCAGCTTCGATGGGCTCGATCCGTTCGACCGCGTCGTCTATCCCTTCCCAGTTCCTGGCCTGAATGCCAACTGGGTCGTGCTGGTCGACGTTCCGCATGCGGCGATGAATGCGCCGGTTCAGGACCAGACCTTCATGATGATCGTCAACGGCATCATCGTGCTCGGCGCTGTACTGCTCGCCCTCTACTTCGCCGTCCGCTCGTTCGTTCAGCGTCCGCTCGCTGGCCTTGTCTCCAGCGTCAAGGCGCTGAGCGACGGTAAATACGACGAAACGGTCGCCGGCCAGAACCGCGCCGACGAAATCGGATCGGTCGCCAAGGCTCTCGAAGGTTTCCGCTTTGCCCTTGCCGATACACGGCGTCTCGAAGCCGAGGCGGACAATCAGCGCCTCGCCGCCGAAACCGAACGCGGCCGCTCGGAATCGGAACGCCAGCAATCGGTCAACCTGCAGCGTCATATCGTGTCGATCGTCGGCGCGGGCCTTTCCGAACTGTCGCAGGGCAATCTCGGCCACCGCATTACGGAGGAATTCCCCGGCGAATACGGCAAGCTGAAGCAGGACTTCAATGCCGCTCTGGCGAGCCTCGAGGAAACCATCAATACGATGAGCCTCAGCGTCGTCAATATCGGCTCTGGCACCGGCGAAATCAGCAACAGCGCGTCCGACCTTGCCAAGCGCACCGAGCAGCAGGCGGCGAGCCTGGAAGAGACGGCAGCGGCACTCAACGAGCTGACTGCCCAGGTCAATTCCAGCGCCGAGAATGCCCGTACGGCGGCTGACAACGTCAATCTCGCCTGCGAAGACGCCGAGAAATCAGGTGAAGTGGTGCAGAAGGCGATTGCCTCCATGCACGGCATCGAACAGTCTTCGACGGAAGTGTCGCGCATCATCGGCGTCATCGACGAGATCGCCTTCCAGACGAACCTTCTCGCTCTGAACGCCGGTGTCGAAGCGGCCCGTGCCGGGGAAGCAGGCAAGGGCTTTGCGGTCGTCGCGCAGGAAGTGCGCGAACTCGCCCAGCGTTCGGCAAATGCCGCCAAGGAAATCAAGACGCTCATCAACACATCGGCCGTCCAGGTCAAGGAAGGCGTCGATCTCGTCGGTCGGGCCGGCGAGACGCTGCACAAGATTGCCGAGCAGGTGATGGGCATCAACGGCCTCATCCGTCAGATCTCAGCTTCTGCGAGCGAACAGGCTATTGGCCTGAAGGAAATCAACCAGGCCGTGAACCAGATGGATCAGGTCACGCAGCAGAACGCAGCGATGGTCGAAGAAACCACCGCCGCCAGCGTGACGCTGAACGACGAGGCCCAGACGCTGAAGACACTGGTCAGCCGCTTCCGCGTCGCGGGCCAGGGAAATGCCGCGGCAGCACTGCGAGCCACCGGGCAACAGATGCGCGCACCGGCCGCTCAGACACCACGCGCAGCCGCTCCGGCACCACGTGCGGCTGCTCCTGCACCGCGACGGGCCGTTACTCAGTCTCGCGGCTCAGCGGCTGTTGCCCAGGACAATTGGGAAGAGTTCTGATTGCTTATCGCCGAACAGGAAAGGCGCCTGATCGATCAGGCGCCTTTTTGCATTCGGACGGACAGTCAGGCGTCAGGCAGCGTTCGACGTCTGCTCTTCATTGAGGAAGGCATAAATCGCCGAAGCGGAATCGGTCGCGCGCAGCTTGGCGACCAGATCGTGGTCGCGCAGGACGCGGGCGATGCGTGAAAGCGCCTTAAGGTGATCAGCGCCGGCGCCTTCCGGCGCCAGAAGCAGAAACACCAGATCGACCGGCTGGTCATCCAGCGCTTCGAAATCAACGGGCTGTTCCAACCGAGCGAAAATACCGACGATGGAGTGGATATTGACGAGCTTGCCGTGGGGAATGGCGATGCCGTTGCCGACACCGGTCGAGCCCAGGCGTTCACGCTGCAGGATCACATCGAAGATTTCCCGCTCGGAAAGCCCCGTGGTCCTGGAGGCTTTTGCTGCCAATTCCTGAAGCAACTGTTTCTTGGAATTTACCCTGAGGGCGGGAATGATCGCATCCTGGTGCAGCAAATCTGCCAATGCCATTTCTTTTTCCTTCTGTCACCGAGATCACGCGTCCGAAGGAGCGGTACATCGCATCGCTCCTTCGTCCGGATCTCAGCTTTTGATATTGGCTGAATCGATCCAGCCAATATTTCCGTCGTGACGACGGTAAACGATGTTGAGCTGTTCCTTGCCGGGGCTGCGGAACAGGAGAAGTGGCTCATCGGTCATGTCGAGTGCCATGACGGCGGTTGCGACAGACATCGTCTTGAGCTGCTTGGTGCTTTCAGCGACGATGGCCGGAGCGAAATCGTCCGGGACCTCGTCTTCGTGATCGGGAACCGCGTCCATGACGGTGTAGGCGACTTCCGCGAAACCGTTCAGGTGATTACCAGCGTGGTGATCCTTGAGCTTTCGCTTGTAGCGGCGCAGGCGCTTCTCGATACGCTCGGATGCCGCATCAAAGGCAATCTGCGGGTCCATCGCCTCACCTGCCGCATGCAGCACGACGCCGCTGTCGAGATGAAGCTTGCAATCGGCGGAAAACCGAGAGTTCGATTTTTCCACGATCACCTGCCCGGAATATCCCCCGTCGAAGTATTTCGTGACGGCCACACCAATTTGGTCCTCGATCTTTTGACGGAAGGAGTCACCAATTTCCATATGTTTACCGGATACACGCACACTCATGGAGTTTCCCTTCTTATGGTAGTTTGCGAGTATCAGTTTACGCCAAGCCTCAAGCTCATCCAAGCACTTCGCGCAATCTCAAGCAAGATGAGGCTCAAGTCTGCGTGTCCCTGGTGCCGTAAGGATGATGGGGATAATGCCCGGATGCCCTTCGCTGCTCCGATTGCGGCGGGCTTCTAGCGACAGGCTCCCGGAAAGTCAATAGCCCGGCACAGCGAGGCCTAGTATACGCGGAAAACGTGCAGTGAAAATCCCATGAAATGGGGAGGCATCCGCGATCTGCGGTTCGTAACGACGAGCGTTTGCTCGCCCTTGCGTTGCAACTCAGAAGCCGGCGACCTTGGCTAGTGCACGCTTTTCCCTGCGGCGCTGGACCGAAGAGGCAATGTTCATCGCCTCCCGGTATTTGGCCACCGTTCGACGCGCAAGATCGATACCGCCTTTCTTGAGCATATCGACGATGTCGTCGTCGGAGAGCACCGCGTCGGGGCTTTCCTGCATGATCAGCGTGCGGATCTTGTGGCGAACCGCCTCAGCCGAATGGCTGTCCCCGCCCGCGACGGCGCTGATCGAAACCGTGAAGAAATATTTGAGTTCGAAAAGACCGCGCGGCGTCAGCATATATTTATTCGAGGTGACGCGGCTGACCGTCGATTCATGCATCTTGATCGCTTCGGCAACCGTCTTGAGGTTCAGCGGCCGCAGATGATCGACGCCATGTACGAGAAAGGCATCCTGCTGGCGTACGATCTCGCTTGCCACCTTCATGATGGTCTTGGCGCGCTGATCCAGACTGCGCGTCAGCCAGTTGGCGCTCTGAAGACATTCGGAGAGGAAGGCGTAATCCTCTCCGTTCTTCGTAATGTGCGAAAAATAGGACTGGTTGACGAGGACCCGCGGGAGCGTATCCGGATTGAGTTCGACCAGCCAGGCGCCGTCCGACGAAGGGCGGACCACGACGTCGGGCGTGATGGCCTCTGAAACGCCGGCCTCGAACCCGCTGCCGGGTTTCGGATTGAGCTGGCGGATTTCGGCGAGCATGTCGAGCAAGTCTTCCTCATCGACGCCGCAGAGGCGCTTCAGGCTGACGAAGTCACGCCGTGCAAGCAATTCGAGATTTTCGACCAGTGCCTGCATGGCAGGGTCGAAACGATCCTTCTGGCGCAGTTGAATAGCCAGGCATTCGGCAAGGGTACGGGCAAAGACGCCGGGCGGATCGAGCGTCTGCAACGCTGCGAGCACGCGCTCGATATCTTCTGCATCTGTACCGAGACGCTCACCGGCTTCGGCGACATCTGCCTGCAAGTAGCCGGCATCGTCGAGCTGATCGACCAGGTTCTGGGCAATCAGGCGATCGGCCATATCGGGCAATATGAAGGGTATCTGCTGAGCAAGATGATCGCGCAACGAGACCTGGCCGGCAACGAAATCATCGAGATCATAATTGTCAGCACCTTCGGCGCTGCCCGGCATCGATTTCCACTGGCTGACGAGTTCCGGTGCGTCGAGACGCTGCGGCGCCCCATCATCGGGGAAAACATTGCTGTAATTGGCGTCCAGCTCGTCACTCAGCCGGCTTGGGCTGCCGTTGTCGTACCAGTCGCCGGACAGCGTTTCGCCACGGGCCTCATAATCGCCGTCGCCCGCGTCCTCTGTCTGCTGGGAGTATGGTTCGTCCGCGGCCTCACCACGTTCGCCGGCGTCGCCATCGCCATCGCTCGACGGGATTTCGAGCAGTGGATTCTTCTCCACTTCCTGAGCGATGAACTGGGTGAGTTCGACATGCGTCATCTGCAGCAACTGGATGGATTGCATCAGTTGCGGTGTCATCACCAGGGACTGGTTCTGTCTTAGAAAAAGGTTTGCAGACAGGGCCATGGCGGACGCTAAACTCCCTCGACTCCTCCTGGAAACCGCGTCCGATCAAGGCTTCAGGCCACGGAAATCCGAGTTGGCCCAAAAATTGCTTTTTTATCCTATTTGGTCAAGCGGAACCTATGCCGCAACGATAATTTTCTGTCGTCCAGGACTGGTTCAGAGACTGAAATTGTCGCCCAAATAAAGCCGGCGCACTTCGGGATTGTTGACGATATCGTTTGCGCGCCCGTGGGTCAGCACTTCGCCTGCATGGATGATATAGGCCCGGTCGATCAATCCCAGCGTCTCGCGCACATTGTGGTCGGTGATCAAGACACCGATGCCGCGTGCCGTCAAATGATGCACGAGGTTCTGAATATCGGCAACCGAGATCGGGTCGACACCGGCAAAGGGCTCGTCGAGCAGCATGAAGGTCGGGTCGGTCGCAAGCGCGCGGGCGATTTCCAGGCGTCGGCGCTCACCGCCCGAGAGTGCCACGGCGGCACTCTTGCGGAGCTTCGCGATGTGAAATTCCTCAAGCAGTTCGTCGAGCTTGCGCTCGCGCGCCGCCTTGTCTTTTTCATGCACCTCGAGAACGGCTCGGATATTCTCCTCCACCGTCAGTCCACGAAAAATCGAGGCTTCCTGCGGCAGGTAGCCGACGCCGAGGCGGGAGCGACGGTACATCGGCATCGTCGTCACGTCATTGCCGTCGATTTCAATCGTTCCCTCGTCAACCGGCACAAGACCGGTGATCATGTAGAAACAGGTGGTCTTGCCGGCGCCGTTCGGGCCTAGCAGGCCCACGGCCTCGCCGCGTCGCACGACCAGCGAGACGCCGTTGACGACACGCCGCGTCGCATAGGTCTTGGTTAGACCGCGTGCAATCAGCGTTCCCTGATAACGGGCCTTATCGACGGGAGCAGCTGCGGCTTCCGTCGCAGCTCTGCCGGACTTGGTGGATAAGGAGAATAGCTTCACGTGAAAGGCCGACTCTCAGTTCTGCTTTGGCTGCTGGCTCGGCTGCGATTTCGGATCGAGCTGAATTTGGACACGGCCGCCACAGCTTTCAAGCTCTGCCTGGCCTGTCGTCATGTGAACGGTGAGCTGGCAACCGGTAAAAACGTTCGGGCCATCCGTCAGCACGACCTTCTTGCCGGTGAGGATGAAGACCTGCGAGGTCATATCGAAATTGCCATCGTCGGCTGTCGCCGTCTGCGTCCCCGAGGTGAGGTAGACCTTGTCGGTCACCAGGATCTTGTCGATGTCTGCGCTGCCCGAGGCAAGGGAATTGGACTGCTCAGCGGCTGCCTGCGCCGGCTGGGCTGCAGGTGCTGCTGCGCCGCCTGCCTGGGGCTGCTTTGCCTTGTCCTTGTAATAGACGGTCATTTTGCCGGCCTGCAGGGTCGTCGTACCCTGAACGACCTTGACGTCACCGGTGAAGAGCGCCGTGTGTTCCTGATCATGGATTTCCAGCTTGTTGCTTTCGATCTGGATCGGCTGATCGCTTGAAAGCTTCATGCCAGGCATCGTCGTCGACTGAGCGGCCGCCCCCGCGACCGACAGAACGAAGGCAAGCGCGCCAGTGATGAAAGCTACGCCAGTCTTGCAAGTTGAAATGCGACAATCTTTAGTCATGTGACCCGGCTCTTTAGGTACCCTGTTTGTGGATAGCGGATGATTCAACATTCATGCGAACATTCCCCTCGAATGTGATCACGCGCCCCTTATCGGTTATATTGAGGGTCTGCGCAACAATCGAAGCGTTGTCCTTGGTAATTCTGACGGGATCGTCGGTCGTCAAGTTTCCGCCCTTGATATCAAGGTGGGCGGACTGAAAATTCGCAACGAGACCGCTGCTCAGGACAAGGGTGAACGGTGCGGTCATATGCAGGTTGTCGGTGGCGCGGTTGAAATCCGCGGTCGCCGCCGTCACGCGAGCCATCAGGCCGTCATTCATCGGCACGGCCGCCTTGATTGTCTCCAGCGTGATGAAGTCGGGATTGCGAATATCCTGCAGCGCGCGTTCGGCCAGCATCGAATAATTGATGCCGTCGGAGTTACGACCGGCAATGGCCGGCTTTTCCATCACGACTTTGCCGTTCTCGATCTTGGCGCCCTCGATCTTGATGGTTTCAGGCAGGTAAGTGCGGATCACAGAGACGGCAATGAAGGTGAGGGAAACGACGAGAGCTGCGACCGGGAGCAAAAATTTCAGGCGGCGGACACGTACGGAATGAAACCGGGCAACGCCATAGGCGCTGTCCTTTGGCCCTGCGTATGCGGGCTTCCCGTTATTCCTGAGGGTATCGAGCATATGCCTGGTCCGTGTGTGATGATCGTGCCGCTTATATAGCAATACCGGGCGCCAATCACAGTTCGTTTCGCATTATTACATTGGCTTGCCAATATGGATTTTTTTCTGCAACAAGCAACTAAACCGAAAATAGCAGGTTTCCGGGCATTTTCTCGAAGGAGCTTGCGCCTTATTTCCCAGCGGCGGAAACCGCTGTTGGGTTTCGTTTCTGGAGGTTGGAATGGACAGCTCGATCATCGCAGACCGCCGGCTGCTCCGCCGCAGGCTTGGTTTCTGGCGCCTTGCTGCGGTCGTGCTGCTCGTTGCGCTGGGCTTCGCGCTTTATAATTTTGCCTTCAGCGAAAGCAGCACGGCGCGGCCGCATATCGCCCATGTGACGATCTCCGGCCTCATCACCGATGATGACGAACTGCTCGAGCGACTGAAAAAGATCAAGGACAACGATCAAGTCAAGGCAGTCGTGGTCTCGATCTCCTCGCCCGGCGGCACGACCTATGGCGGCGAAAAGATCTTCAAGGCGATCCGGGCGATTGCGGAGAAGAAGCCCGTCGTCTCCGACGTCAGGACGCTCGCAGCTTCCGCCGGCTACATGATTGCAACGGCCGGCGATACGATCATCGCCGGCGAAAGCTCGATCACCGGCTCGATCGGTGTCATCTTCCAGTACCCGCAGATCCAGCCACTGCTCGACAAGCTCGGCGTCTCGCTGCAGGAGATCAAATCTTCGCCGCTCAAGGCCGAGCCGTCGCCGTTCCACGACACGAGTGAAGAAGCCAAGGCCATGATCCGCAACATGGTTCTCGACAGCTACGACTGGTTCGTCAACCTTGTTGCCGACAGGCGCAAATTGCCGCATGACGAGGTGCTCAAACTGGCCGACGGCACGATCTATACGGGCCGCCAGGCGCTCAAGGTGAAGCTCATCGACGCCGTCGGTGGAGAAGCGGAAATCAAGGCCTATCTGACCTCCCGAAACGTTAGCGACAAGCTCCCGGTCGTCGACTGGGACAAGAAGAGCAACACGCCCTTTTTGCTCGCTGGAGCTGTTTCGCGATTGATTACGATCTTTGGTTATGGTGATCTGGTCAAAGGTCAGGATATGAACAGCATCCTACCCCCAAAGTTGCTCCTTGACGGGCTGCTTTCAGTTTGGCAGGTTGGCCAGGATTGAATAAGAAATCAATAATTTAAGGGGGCAATCGTGATCAAGTCCGAACTGGTGCAGATCGTTGCGGCACGCAATCCGCATCTCTACCACCGCGATGTTGAAAATATCGTCAATGCGGTCCTCGACGAGATCACGGATGCGCTTGCTGCCGGCAACCGCGTCGAACTGCGCGGCTTCGGCGCATTTTCCGTCAAGAACCGCCCATCCCGCTCCGGCCGCAACCCGCGCACCGGCGATACGGTATTCGTCGAAGAGAAGTGGGTCCCCTTCTTCAAGACCGGCAAGGAACTGCGCGAGCGCCTGAACCCCGGACAGGCCGACGAAGAGGATTGATCCTCGGCATCGCGCATCAAGCCACACTTGAACTTCGCCGCCGCCCTTCTATTCTGGCGTCCATGAAGCTTGCCTTTGGAAGACCGGCGCGGAGAACCATATGACCAAGAAGATCATCAACCTTTTGATTTTGCTGCCACTCGGCGTCATCCTGATCATCTTCTGCGTCGCCAACCGACAGAATGTGACGCTTGCCTTCAATCCGTTTCGCCCGGAAGATCAGGTTCTTTCCCTCGCCGCGCCTTTCTTCGTCTTCCTGCTGATCGCCTTCATCATTGGCATGCTGGTGGGTTCTGCTGCGACCTGGTTCAATCAGGGCAAACATCGCAAGCGCGCACGCGTCGAAGCCAAGGAAGCAATCCGCTGGCAAGGCGAAGCTGGCCGCCACAAAACACGGGCGGAGGAAATCGCCGGACAGTTACCCTCGCGGTGATTGCAGCTATCCCGTCGTGGCGGGAATGAAACTCAGTTCTTCATAGTCGCCTTCCGTCGAGGCGCCCCTGCCGGTGACCTGAAAGCCATGCGCCAGATAGAAGGCTTTGGCCCTGCTGTTGTTGACCAGGCATTTCAGCCGATACCTGTGCTCGGGCCAGGCAGGAAGCGATTGCAGCAAGGCAGTTCCCGCGCCTTTGCCCTGGAATTCGGGCAGGATGTAGAGCATGTGGATAAAATCATCCGCCGCCCAGATCGATATGAAGCCAGCTATCTTCCCAGCGGGTCCCTCGCAGACGGAGATCATTTCGCCGTTGGTATGGGCGGCAAAATCCTCCCGATGAAATTTGCCGGGGTCCACCCATGTGAAGGTTCGGCGTCGGACGGAGAGGTAGATCTCAGCGAGCTGCATCGCATCTTCGGGACGGTTCGGTCGGATTTTCCAGCTCGTCGATCCTGCTTGGAAGGGATTGTGCATGATGCCTAACCTGCAGCCTTTTCGACGACGGCCGCATTGAAGCTGCCCCAGAAGCGTCGCGCGAGCTTTTCCAGCGTCGTTCGGATCAGCCTGCCGCCGAGTTCGGCGACCCGGCCACCCGTATCACCGTCCGCCTTATAACACAGCAAGGTATGCAGGCCCTCGTCCACCAGGGTCACATCGGCTTCGCCTCTTGCAAAGCCGGCAATCCCGCCCCGCCCTTCCGCGGCGATGGTGTAACTGCGCGGCACATTGACATTCGAAAGCCTGATCTCGCCGTTGAACGTGACGGAAAACAGTCCGAAACCGACTTTGACCGTTGCCAGGAATTGTGTCGGCGACAGCTTTTCGACGCTCTGGCAGCCGGGAATGCATTGCCTGATGATATCGGGATCGTTCATGGCCGCCCATACGACATCCCGCGGCGCGGCGATGCGTTCCTCCCCGATCAGTTCCATCAGCAATTCCCCATTTCCATGAGCGAACCATATCATAACGGGAAAGCGCTTTGCCAAGGTCGGACAGGATGCTATTTGCACTGGCTCAATTGATTTTTGGACGCGGAAGACCACGTTGAAACAGAGAGAACGCCGGCCCGGCGCGAAGACGTCGGCAGGCCCTTCGGGCGGACGCCGCACCGATGCGCGACCTGCAATGCCGGAGAAGACGGCCGCAAAACCTGCACCTCAGCGCGAACAGCGCCCACCGGCAGCTATTCCGGCAGCAATCGACCGCCCGCTCATGGTGCGCAATGGCGAGCGGCCGGCTGAACGCGTCCCCGTCATCCTCGATTCGACGGGCGCCGGCGATTTCCATCTGATCGACAGCGGCAACGGTCAAAAGCTGGAGCAGTACGGCCCCTACCGTATCGTGCGCCCTGAGGGACAGGCACTGTGGCAGCCAACGCTGCCCGCCCATGCCTGGGAGAAGGTCGACGCTGTCTTCACCGGCGATACGGATGAGGAAGGCACCGGCCGCTGGCGTTTTCCGAAGGAGGCGCATGGCGAGACCTGGCCCCTCAACCTGCTCGGCGTCGATTTCTTCGGTCGCTTCACCTCCTTCCGGCACGTCGGCGTTTTTCCCGAGCAGATCGTGCATTGGAGCTGGATGAAAGAACAGGTGGAACGGGCTGGGCGACCTCTGAAGGTGCTGAACCTCTTCGGTTATACCGGCGTCGCCTCACTGGTCGCCGCCGCCGCCGGTGCGGAGGTCACGCATGTGGACGCGTCGAAGAAGGCGATCGGTTGGGCCCGCGAAAACCAGGCGCTGGGACGCATGGAGAAATTGCCGATCCGCTGGATCTGCGAGGACGCCATGAAATTCATCCTGCGCGAAGAGCGCCGCGGCAGCCAATACGACATCATTCTCACCGACCCGCCGAAATTCGGCCGCGGGCCGAACGGCGAGGTCTGGCATCTCTTCGAACACCTGCCGCTGATGCTGGATATCTGCCGCGAGATCCTATCGCCTAGAGCCGTCGGCCTGGTGCTGACCGCCTATTCGATCCGGGCGAGCTTCTATTCGATCCACGAATTGATGCGCGAGACAATGCGCGGGGCCGGCGGCGTGGTCGAATCCGGCGAACTCGTCATCCGCGAGGCAGGCCTCGACGGCAAGACGCCGGGTCGGGCGCTCTCCACTTCCCTCTTTTCCCGCTGGGTGCCGAAATGAACGAATTCCACGATCGCGGCCCCCGCAGGGTTGGGCAGGTGAAGGAAGTCACCTCGCTTGCCAATCCGATCATTAAAGACATCAAGGCGCTGACCAACAAGAAGTCGCGTGAAGAGAGCGGCACCTTCATGGCTGAAGGGCTGAAGCTCGTCATCGACGCGATCGAGCTCGGCTGGACAATCCGCACGCTCGTCTACGCCAAGGCAGCCAAGGGCAAGCCGCTGGTCGAGCAGATGGCGGCAAAGACCGTAGCGTCCGGCGGCCTGGTGCTCGAAGTCAGCGAGAAGGTGATCTCCTCGATCACGCGTCGCGACAATCCGCAGATGGTGGTCGGCATATTCGAAACGCGCTGGGCAAAGCTCAGGGATATCCGGCCGAAGGATGGAGAGACGTGGGTGGCGCTCGACCGCGTGCGCGATCCGGGCAATCTTGGAACGATCATCCGGACGGCTGACGCGGCCGGCGCCTCCGGCGTCATTCTTGTCGGCGAAACGACCGATCCTTTCTCGCTAGAAACGGTGCGGGCCACCATGGGCTCGGTCTTTGCCGTTCAGGTCGCCCATGCAACTGCGGAGGAATTCATCGCCTGGAAGAAGCAGGCGGGCGTTTCCGTCGTCGCGACCCATCTTGCCGGCTCGGTCGACTATCGCACGATCGACTACAAGAAGAAGCCGGTCGTGCTTCTGATGGGCAACGAACAATCCGGCCTGCCGGACCAGCTTGCCAGGGAAGCGGACGCGCTTGCCCGCATTCCGCAGCAGGGCCGCGCCGATTCCCTCAATCTCGGCGTTGCCACCGCCGTCATGCTTTTCGAGGCACGCCGCCATCTCCTCTCACTATCCGAGGGCAAATGACCGATCTTGCGACCGCACGCCCGGCGCTCTTTTCACGACCGCTGCCGATCTTGATCTTCATCGTGATCGCCGTCATCCTCGACCAGATCGTCAAGATCGCCGTCGACCATTATCTTCCGCTGCAGGAAGCCGTGCCCGTCATTCCGATGCTGGCGCTCTACCGCACTTACAATCTGGGCGTCGCGTTCTCGATGCTATCAGGCATGGATGGCTGGTTCATCGTCGGCATGCGCCTGATCATCGTCGCTTTCGTTCTTTATCTCTGGCATCGCACGGCCAAGGACCGCTGGCTGGCGCATCTCGGTTACGCGCTGATCATTGCAGGAGCGATCGGCAATCTCATCGACCGTTTCGCCTATGGCCATGTGATCGACTATATCCTCTTCCACACGGAAACCTGGTCCTTCGCCGTGTTCAATCTCGCCGACAGTTTTATCACCGTTGGCGCAGGCTGCGTCATTGTCGATGAGATGCTGCAGAAGCCGAAAAAGACGGATCATTAAATTTTTAGCGGATTCCTGAAAACATTCGGAACGGGCAATATGTTAGCTGGACTGCATGCAGAGTCTGGCGCAGTTACAGGACCGATTGTCCGCCGCATTCGGCGGTACCGCCGTCAGGGCCTACCGAGGCCGGACGGCGGGTGAATTATCGTCGCCGCCTCCCCTGCGCTCTCTGTATCCTCTGCTCTTTTACTGGCTCGGCGGAGCAGGTCTCATTTCGGCGATCCTGCTGCTGTTGCTTTCTCACTGGGGCGGGCCACTCGTTGCAGGCCTCGGCCTTGTCCTGATCGCCGCGATTGCAGGCTATCTTGCCACGCTTTTGAAGAACGGCGTCAGGCCCGGCGGGCGAAGCCCGGATATATCTGAACGTGTCGATACTACCGGCCTGCTCGGTGAGGTCCATGACGTGCTCGGCGACATCGTCGTCACCCGGACGATGGACCGCCGCATCATCGGCGCCAATGAGACGTTCCGCCGGCTGACCGGGCGCGTCAAACCCGAAGGCCAGACTTGCGAGGAGATCGGCCTTGCCTTCCGCCCCGGCCCTCAGCCGCACCGCTATGATGTCGAAATCTCGACATCGACCGGCCAGCGCATCTTTCTCTGGCAAGATGTGGTGACCCGCGATCCGGCAAATGGACGCCTGCTTCTGCAGAGCATCGCGCGCGACGTGACCGACGAGCGGCTTGCCGCCGAAAGCCGTGAGGAGGCTCGGCAGAAGGCCGAATATAACAGCGCCGCCAAATCGCGGCTGCTTGCCACGGTCAGCCACGAAATCCGCACGCCTCTGTCAGGCATTCTCGGCATGGCGCATCTGATCGCAGAAACGAAGCTCACGCAGGAGCAGCAGAACTACCTCACCAGTATCCGCCAGTCCGGTCAGGCGCTGACGCAGCTGGTTGAGGATTTGCTCGACTTTTCCACTATCGAGGTCGGCCGCTTCCAGCTTCATCCGCGCTCGGAATCCCTGCGCAAGCTGGTCGAAAGCGTTGTCGAGATGCTCGCCCATCGCGCCCATGAGAAGGGTATCGAGATCGGCGCGACAGTTTCCTCCGACGTACCGGAGCTCATGAACTTCGATCCGGCGCGACTGCGGCAGGTGCTCTTCAATGTCATCGGCAATGCCGTCAAGTTCACCCAGGCCGGCGGTGTCTTCATCCGCGTCTCCCGAGCTGCCGGTGAACTGGTGATATCGGTGACCGATACCGGGCCCGGCATGACGGCGGAGGAGCAGGCGCGCATATTTGGGGAATTCGAACAGGGCGGTTCGCTTGCCCAGAAGAGCAACGGCACGGGCCTCGGCCTTGCAATCTCCGCCCGTATCATGCGCGAATTCGGCGGTTCGCTGACAGTCGCAAGCGAGAGGGGCAAAGGCAGCCAGTTCACCATCCGCTTTCCTGTCGAATTTTCGGAAGAGGATACAGCCACCCGGAATGCATTGCTGGCAGGAAACAGCATCGTGCTGCTCGCCCCGGCGGGCGCAGCACGCACGGCGATCGCCGAAACGATCACGACGCTTGGCGGACGCTGCCACCTTGTCGCCGGTGGCGAGGCGGCGCGCGAAAGTCTGCTGTCGCTAGCCCGCAGCGGCGACCGACCGACCGATATTATCGTCGATCACCGCATGTCCGACGATTTCTCGCTGCACATCGCTGATCGCACGGAGATCGCGGCACTGGGCCTGCGCAAGGTGCTGCTCGTCAATCCGGAAGAGCGCAACTCCTATTCGCTCGACCTCTTCGATGCGTGGCTGATCCGGCCGCTGCGCGAGCAGTCGCTGATCGACGTGCTGCGTGGACGTATGCGCGGCATGGAAAAGCGCGATGCGCTGAACGACAACCAGCCCGGGCTCGGCCCGTCCATTGCAGAACGGACGGCGATGGGTGGCGGTCTTTCTGTCCTCCTCGGCGAGGACGATCCGATCAACGCCATGCTGGTGCGCGTCATGCTGGAAAAAGGCGGCCATTCCGTCAGGCACGTGGATGATTTCGAAACCCTGCTCGATTATGCGCTGGGTGACGACAGGCCAGATATCATCATCAGCGATCTCTCCATGCCCGGCGGCAATGGCATCGACATGCTCGGACGCCTGCGCGGACACGAACGACGGCTCGATCTTCAGCCCGTCCCGGTCATTGTCCTGACTGCCGACAAGAGTGACGAATCGCGGCGACAGGTCTTGCTCAACGGCGCCAATCGCGTCATGGTGAAGCCGGTGGATCCAGTCAGGCTGTTGACCGAAGTACAGGCGGTTGTTGCGCTTTCGGCACGCCGGGCTGAGGCGCGCTGAAGGTGGGGAAATCGGCACGTTTCTTGCGTGCACAAATTCGATATGTCACTTTCCTGTCGTACATAAGTGTTTTATGGCGTGTGGTAGGCCGGAGACGGGAGAATCGCCATGTCTGTTGACATCCTTAATTGTGACGCTGTTGCCGAGGCCGCTCGGCCGTCGACGGCTGCCGCCCCGAAGGAAGACGATGTTCTCGGTCGCATCGGCAATCTGGAGACTCGCCTTGCCCGCAGCGCGCGTGAAATCGATGCCGCGCAGGCTGTGCGTTACCGCGTTTTCGTCGAGGAAATGAAGGCCCAGCTACCGGCAGACGCCATGCGCCGCGAGCGGGACTTCGACGCCTACGATGCCTTCTGCGATCATCTTCTCGTTCTCGACCGCTCGATCGAGGGAGACGCTGAAGACCAGATCGTCGGGACCTACCGCCTGCTGAGGCAGGATGTCGCCATGGCCAATGGCGGTTTTTACTCGGCTTCGGAATTTGCGATCGACGAGCTCATTGCCCGTCATCCTGACAAGCGCTTCATGGAACTCGGCCGCTCCTGCGTGCTGCCGGAGTACCGTACCAAGCGTACGGTGGAACTGCTCTGGCAGGGCAATTGGGCCTATGCGCTGAAGCACGGCATGAGCGCCATGTTCGGCTGCGCCTCCTTCCCCGGCGTTCACCCGGAAAGCCATGCGCTGGCACTCTCCTTCCTCTATCACAGCGTGCTCGCCAAGAACGAATGGGCCGTTGGCGCCCTGCCGCATCTCGCGCGCGACATGGACCTGATGCCGGCTGAAGGCGTCAATCCGAAAAAGGCGCTGATGGCGTTGCCGCCGCTCATCAAGGGTTACCTGCGCCTCGGCGCGATGGTCGGTTCCAGCGCGGTCGTCGATCAGGCGTTCAATACGACCGACGTACTGATCGTGCTACCGATATCGAGCATTTCCGACCGGTATCTCAATTATTACGGTGCAGACGCAGGTCGCTTCGCAAGCTGACGGCCATCGCTTGACGGCGATGTCTCATGCATCCATTCTTATTCGGCGTTTTCAGTAGGGCGCATCGGCAATGGTGCCGGCTGGGCTATGCCCGCCTACAAGATCAAACCTTGCGCCATGCCGAATCTCGAAAATCTCCGGAAGAAAGCCAAGCAATTCAAGCGCTGGCATCAGGATCGTTATTATCCTGTCGCCGCAGAGATTCGCCATTGGCTTGCCCGCTACCGCCATCTCAATGACCGGCAAATCCTCGAGCTTGAGTTCAAGCTTGCGGATGCACAGGAACTGGTGGCCGCACAGGAGGGATTTGAAAGCTGGGAGGCGCTGAAAAAAGGGCTCACGGAGGTGAGTGCAACCGACCAACAGAAAGCCGCTTGCCAACCGACATTGCTGGACGCTCAGCCGCAGCTTTTTGTGGACGATATCCAGGCCGCCTGCGATTTCTACTCACAGAAACTCGGCTTCACGATTGCCTTTACCTACGGCGAACCGCCCTTTTATGCGCAAGTCGTTCGCGATGCAGCCAGGCTCAATCTTCGCCACGTCGACATGCCTGCCTTTCATCCCGAACTTCGTCAGCGCGAGAGGGATATCCTGTCAGCAACGATCACACTTGATGATGTGAAGGCGCTTTTTCTCGAATACACCGCAAATGGCGTGTCGTTTCATCAGCCGCTGAGGCTGGAACCCTGGGGCGCCAGAACATTCATCGTATGCGATCCATATGGAAACCTGATCGCCTTCGCGGGCTAGGCTGCGTGAGGCCGGACCGCAGTGATCCGGCCTCTTTTATCTATCAGGAGCCGGCAGCGTAGGCCGCGATGGCAGCCATGTTGACGATATCGCTGTCCTTGGCGCCCATCGAGGTGATCTGCACCGCCTTGTCTAGGCCGACGAGGATAGGGCCAATGACTGTCGAGCCGCCGAGTTCCTGGAGCATCTTGGTCGAGATCGATGCCGAGTGGAATGCCGGCATCACGAGGACGTTGGCCGGGCCGGAGAGGCGGCAGAAGGGATATTGCTCCATCACCTTGCGGTTCAGGGCAACATCGGCGGCCATTTCGCCATCATACTCGAAATCGACGCGACGCTTGTCGAGGATCTTTACTGCTTCGCGGACACGCTCGGAACGCTCCCCCGAGGGATGGCCGAAGGTGGAATAGGCGAGCAACGCGACGCGCGGCTGGTAGCCCATGCGGCGCGCCAGACCTGCGGCCTCCTCGGCAATATCGGCAAGCTCCTCTGCCGTCGGCATGTCGTGGACCGCAGTGTCGGCAACGAAGACCGTGCGGCCGCGACAAAGCGCGATCGACACGCCGATCACGCGATGGCCCGGCTTATGGTCGATGCAGCGGCGCACATCTTCGAGTGCCGTCGAATAGTTGCGGGTGATGCCCGTCACCATGCCATCGGCATCGCCAAGCGCCACCATGGTGGCCGCGAAATGGTTGCGGTCATTATGGATCAGGCGCTGCGCGTCGCGGTGCAGGTAGCCTTTGCGCTGAAGGCGGGCATAGAGATAGTCAATATAGGCCTCGACGCGGGTCGAGATACGGGCGTTGACGATCTCGAGGCCTGGGCGATTGAGGTCAATCCCGGCGCGTTCGGCCGTTGCATGGATCAGGTCCTCGCGGCCGAGCAGTATGGCGGTGCCAAGCTGCTGATTGGCGTATGACATGGCGGCGCGCAGCACCTGCTCCTCTTCGGCCTCGGCGAAAACCACCCGCTTCGGGTGACGGCGCACACGCTCATAAAGGCTGGCGAGCGTGGAGGCGATCGGATCGCGGCGGGCCGACAGCTCTCGCTTGTAGCCAGCCATGTCGGTGATGATCTTGCGGGCGACGCCGCTTTCGATCGCCGCCTCGGCAACGGCGGCCGGAATGGCGGAGATCAGGCGCGGATCGAAGGGAACCGGGATGATGTATTGCGCGCCGAAACGCGGACGATTGCCCTGATAGGCAGCCGCAACATCGTCGGGCACATCTTCACGGGCGAGGCTGGCGAGTGCGTTTACAGCGGCAATCTTCATTGCATCGTTGATGGTCGTAGCACGAACGTCGAGGGCGCCGCGGAAGATATAGGGGAAGCCCAGCACGTTGTTGACCTGGTTCGCATAGTCCGAACGGCCGGTCGCCATGATGGCGTCATCACGGATACGGGCGACTTCCTCCGGCGTGATTTCCGGATCGGGATTGGCCATGGCGAAGATGATCGGCCGGTCGGCCATGGAGTGGATCATCTCTTCGGAGAAGGCACCCTTCTGCGACAGGCCGAAAACCACATCGGCGCCCTGCATGGCTTCTTCCAGCGTGCGGGTATCGGTCTTTGCCGCATGCGCCGACTTCCACTGGTTCATGCCTTCGGTGCGGCCCTGATAGATGACACCCTTGGTATCACAGAGGATGATATTTTCCGGCGCAAATCCCATCGACTTGATGAGTTCGACGCACGCGATGGCGGCAGCACCCGCACCGTTGCAGACAAGTTTGGTGGTCTTGAGATCACGCCCGGTGAGTTCCAGCGCATTGATGAGGCCGGCGGCAGCGATGATTGCCGTGCCGTGCTGATCATCATGGAATACGGGAATATCCATCAGCTCGCGCAGGCGGCTTTCGATGACGAAACAGTCCGGCGCCTTGATGTCTTCCAGATTGATGCCGCCGAAGGACGGGCCGAGGAAGCGCACGCAATTGATGAATTCGTCAATGTTTTCGGTGTCTACCTCGAGGTCGATGGAATCGACATCAGCGAAACGCTTGAAGAGAACCGATTTGCCTTCCATGACCGGCTTGGAAGCCAATGCTCCGAGATTGCCAAGGCCAAGGATGGCGGTTCCGTTGGAGATGACGGCGACCATATTGCCGCGGGTCGTATAGTCGTAGGCAGTGGCAGGATCGGTGGCGATGGCTTTGACGGGCACCGCGACGCCGGGAGAATAGGCAAGCGAGAGGTCGCGCTGTGTCGCCATCGGCTTGGTCGGGTTGATCTCCAGCTTGCCTGGCCGACCCATCGCGTGAAATTCGAGCGCTTCCTTGTCGGTAACAGAGGTCACCGGCCGTTCTTTCTTCTCCATCTGGGACATGCCTCCTCCAAACGTCTGTGGGTGACGTTTTCCTCTTTCCCAATTGCTGTTGTCATCTATAGCGGCGCGCGGATAGGGTTGGCACCTGTTTTTTTGGGAAAAACTGCACCTCCGTGAACGCACGAATAGACAGCAGAAACGAAGCCTTCTCGGCAGCCGAGCTCGCGACTGAGGAAAGTCGCGCCTCGGCGACGCCGATGATGGAACAGTATATCGAGATCAAGGCGAACAATCCGGATTCGCTGCTCTTCTATCGCATGGGCGATTTCTACGAGCTGTTCTTCGAGGACGCGCTCGAAGCTTCGCGCGCGCTCGGCATCACGCTCACCAAGCGTGGCCAGCACATGGGGCAGGACATTGCCATGTGCGGCGTGCCTGTGCATGCGGCCGACGACTACCTGCAGAAGCTGATCGGGCTCGGCTACCGCGTTGCCGTCTGCGAGCAGGTGGAAGATCCGGCAGAAGCCAAAAAGCGTGGCTCGAAATCCGTCGTCAAGCGCGATGTCGTCCGTCTTGTCACCCCAGGCACGATTACCGAGGAGAAGCTGCTTTCCCCCTCGGAATCGAACTATCTGATGACGCTGTCGCGCATCCGCGGTTCTTCCGAGCCGGCACTGGCGCTTGCCTGGATCGATATTTCCACCGGCGTCTTCCGCTTGGCGGAAACCGAAGCATCGCGACTGCTCGCCGATATCCTGCGCATTGATCCGCGCGAACTCATCGTTCCCGATACGATGTTTTATGACGGCGAACTGAAGCCGGTCTTCGACATACTCGGTCGCACTGCCGTTCCGCAGCCGGCCGTGCTTTTCGACAGCGCGACAGCAGAAACGCGTATAGCGCGCTATTTCGAGGTTTCGACGCTCGACGGTTTTGGAAGTTTTTCGCGCGCCGAGCTGGCGGCCGCCGCCGCAGCCGTCGCTTATGTGGAAAAGACACAGATTGCCGAGCGGCCGCCGCTCGGGCGGCCCGAGCGGGAAAGCGGCGCGTCGACGCTGTTCATCGATCCGGCAACACGCGCCAATCTGGAACTTGTGCGCACGCTCTCTGGCGATCGCAATGGCGCCCTGCTCAGAGCGATCGACCGCACGACCACCGGCGGCGGGGCGCGACTGCTTGCCGAGCGGCTGATGTCACCGCTGACCGATCCCATCCGGGTCAACCAGCGCCTGGATTCGATCGGCTTCCTGATGCAGGAACCGTCGCTCTGCGGCGACTTACGCGACGCGCTGAAACACGTTCCGGACATGCCGCGGGCACTCTCCCGCCTGGCGCTCGACCGCGGCGGTCCGCGGGATCTCTGGGCTATCAGGCAGGGGCTTGGTGCTGCGGCTCAAATCGCCGATCTGCTGGGAAGCGCGATGCTGCCGGAGGAGCTGGAGCAGGCGCGCATGGGGCTGCAGGCTCTTCCGTCCGAGCTGGAAACACTCCTCGCCGAAAACCTCGCCGAAGAATTGCCGCTCCTGAAACGCGACGGCGGCTTCCTGCGTGACGGCGCCAATGCCGATCTCGACGAGGTTCGGGCGCTGCGCGACCAGTCGCGTCGGGTCATTGCCGGCCTGCAACTGCAATATGCCGAAGAGACCGGCATCAAATCGCTGAAGATCAAGCACAACAATATTCTCGGCTATTTCATCGAGGTCACCGCTGGCAATGCCGGGCCGATGACCGATACATCAGAGGCGAAGGCCCGCTTCATCCATCGCCAGACGATGGCGAATGCCATGCGGTTCACTACGACCGAGCTTGCCGATCTCGAAAGCCGGATTGCCAACGCCGCAGACCGCGCGCTGCAGATCGAGCTCGAAGGTTTCGACCGAATGACGGAAGCGACCGTGGCCGAGGCCGAAGCGATCAAGGCCGGGGCGCGCGCACTTGCCGTCATCGATGTCGCGGCAGGGTTGGCACTGCTTGCTGAAGAGCAAGCCTATTGCCGACCGCTGGTCGACGGCTCGAAGATGTTTGCAATCGAGGGCGGGCGCCACCCCGTCGTCGAACAGGCGCTGCGGCGGCAGTCCACCGGCCCCTTCGTCGCCAATAATTGCGATCTCTCGCCCGTTTCCGATGGGAAGGATGGGGCGATCTGGCTGCTGACCGGCCCGAACATGGGCGGCAAGTCGACCTTCCTGCGGCAGAACGCGCTGATCTCGATTCTCGCCCAGATGGGTTCCTTCGTGCCGGCAACATCAGCGCATATAGGCATCGTCGACCGGCTGTTTTCGCGCGTCGGCGCTTCCGATGATCTGGCGCGCGGGCGTTCCACTTTCATGGTGGAAATGGTCGAGACGGCTGCAATCCTCAACCAGGCAACCGATCGTTCCCTCGTCATTCTCGACGAGATCGGCCGCGGTACTGCAACCTTCGACGGCCTTTCCATCGCCTGGGCGGCTGTCGAGCATCTGCATGAAGCCAATCGCTGCCGCGGGCTTTTCGCCACGCATTTCCATGAGCTGACCGTGCTTTCGGAAAAGCTTGCTCGGCTATCGAATGCGACGATGCGCGTGAAGGAATGGGACGGCGATGTCATCTTCCTGCACGAGGTCGGTCCAGGTGCGGCCGACCGCTCCTATGGTATTCAGGTCGCGCGGCTCGCCGGTCTGCCCGCCTCTGTCGTGGCCCGCGCGCGCGATGTGCTGACCCGGCTTGAAGATGCCGATCGCAAGAACCCGGCGAGCCAGCTGATCGATGACCTCCCGCTTTTCCAGGTCGCAGTGCGCCGCGAGGAAACATCGCGCGGGCCTTCCAAGGTCGAAGAAGCCCTCAAGGCAATGAGCCTCGACGACATGACGCCGCGCGAGGCGCTCGATGCGCTTTACGACCTTAAAAAGAAGATGAAATAGGAGCAGCACCCCGTGTTCATGGAAAAACTGCTTCAGGAAACCCAGCGACTCTCCGTCATCGTTTCGATGCTCGAAGTCATGAAGCAATCTGATGGTAATCTGGAGGCGCGTGGCTGGAACACGCCGATCGGCATGGCGAAGATCACCGGTTCCTGCCTGAAGATCGGCGAACTCAGCGGCGCGATCGTCGATGCCGGCTACCGCGAATGTGACAAGGCGACGCTTAACGGCATCATGAGCGAGACGCGGCAGGTTCTCGATACGCTGCTGACGCAGACATCAGCCTGAGGGCTTGCGGCAAAGCGTCCGTCACCTGCGGCTTGCCAACACCATTTCGCCAAATTTAAAGGTTCATGGAATATGAAGACCCGTGTCAATCCGCGGGCAAAGAGGCTATAGCGCATGCAGATCAAACAAGAGGCGCGCCATGAGCAAGCGGCTCGGACCGAAGAGACAACCGCCCGGCCGATGGTGACGCACGACATCGATTTTTCCGAAATCCTCGATGTAGAACTGCTGCAGGGGCAATGTAACGCCATTGCCGAAGCCAACCGCAACCGTCCGGACGTGCTGCGGAACGATCTTCTTGCCGTTCTGAAGAAAGCCAGCGTCGAAGGGCGCAGGAAGGCGCGCGAACTGCTCGATGCCCAAGGTGGCGGACTTGATTGCGCCCACCGCATTTCCTGGCTGCAGGACCAGATCATCGCCGTTCTCTATAATTTCGCCACCGAGCATGTTTTCCCGAAGCAGAAGGACAAGTTTTCGGTGACCGCCGTCGGCGGCTATGGCCGTGACACGCTCGCGCCAGGCTCCGATATCGACCTGCTCTTCCTCTTCCTGCCGAAGCCGGCGGAAGAGACGCATAAAGCCGTCGAGTTCATGCTCTACATGCTCTGGGACATGGGCTTCAAGGTCGGGCACGCGACGCGTACCGTCGAGGAATGCATCGCGCTTTCCAAATCCGACATGACCATCCGCACCGCCATTCTCGAGATGCGCTACATTTGCGGCCTGAAGTCGCTGGAGGCGGATCTGGAAGGCCGCTTCGACAAGGAAATCGTCACCGGCACGGGGCCGGAATTCATCGCCGCCAAACTTGCCGAACGTGACGAACGCCACCGCAAGGCCGGCGATACGCGCTACCTCGTCGAACCCAACGTGAAGGAAGGCAAGGGCGGCCTTCGCGACCTGCATACGCTCTTCTGGATTTCGAAATATTACTACCACGTCCGCGACCCGGCCGATCTGGTGCCGCTCGGCGTGCTGTCGAAGCAGGAGTACCGGCTTCTCAAAAAGGCCGACGATTTTCTCTGGGCCGTGCGCTGCCACATGCATTTCCTGACCGGCAAAGCGGAGGAGCGTCTTTCCTTCGACATCCAGCGCGAGATCGCCGAGGCGCTCGGCTATCATTCCCGCCCCGGCCTCTCGGCCGTCGAGCGCTTCATGAAGCACTATTTCCTGGTCGCGAAAGATGTGGGCGATCTCACTCGCATCCTCTGCGCGGCACTCGAAGACCAGCAGGCGAAATCGATCCCGGGACTGACGGGGGTCATCAGCCGCTTTACCCACCGTAATCGCAAGATCCCCGGCAGCGTCGAGTTCGTGGAGGACCGCGGCCGCATCACGCTCGCCAACCCCGATGTCTTCAAGCGCGATCCGGTCAGCATCATCCGTCTGTTCCATGTGGCCGATATCAACGGACTGGAATTCCATCCCGATGCGCTGAAGCGCGTCACCCGTTCGCTCGCCCTCATCAACAACGACCTGCGTGAGAATGACGAGGCCAACCGGCTTTTCCTGTCGATCCTGACGTCCAAGCGCGATCCGGCGCTGATCCTGCGGCGCATGAACGAGGCTGGCGTGCTCGGCCGCTTCATTCCCGAATTCGGCAAGATCGTCGCGATGATGCAGTTCAATATGTATCATCACTATACGGTCGACGAGCATCTGATCCGCGCGATCGATGTTCTCTCCGAGATCGACAAGGGCAAGGCGGAGGAATTGCATCCTCTCGCCAACAAGCTCATGCCGCATATCGAAGATCGCGAGGCCCTCTACGTCGCCGTGTTGCTGCACGATATCGCCAAGGGCCGGCAGGAAGACCATTCGATTGCCGGCGCACGCGTCGCCCGCAAGCTTTGCGCCCGATTTGGCCTGTCACAGAAGCAGACCGAGATCGTCGTCTGGCTGATCGAGGAACATCTGACCATGTCGATGGTCGCACAGACGCGCGACCTGACCGACCGCAAGACGATCACCGATTTCGCCGACCGCGTTCAGTCTCTCGACCGCCTGAAAATGCTGATCATCCTGACGATCTGCGACATCCGCGCTGTCGGACCAGGTGTCTGGAACGGCTGGAAAGGCCAGCTTCTGCGCACGCTCTATTACGAGACGGAACTGCTGCTTGCCGGCGGCTTCTCGGAAGTGTCGCGCAAGGAGCGCGCGCAGGCCGCGGCCGAAGCGCTCTACGCCGCGCTTTCCGACTGGAGCCAGAAGGACCGCCGCACCTATACCAAGCTGCATTACCAGCCTTACCTGCTCTCCGTGCCGTTGGAAGACCAGATCCGCCATGCGCATTTTATCCGCCAGGCAGACAAGGCGGGGCAGGCGTTGGCGACGTCAGTGCGCACGGACAGCTTCCATGCCATCACTGAAATCACCGTTCTCTCCCCCGACCACCCTCGCCTGCTCGCCGTCATTGCCGGCGCTTGCGCTGCGGCCGGGGCCAATATCGTCGATGCGCAGATCTTCACCACCTCCGACGGACGGGCACTCGACACGATCCATGTCAGCCGGGAGTTTCCGAACGATGAGGACGAGCTTCGACGCGCCGGCACCATCGGCCGCATGATCGAGGACGTGCTTTCCGGCCGCAAACGCCTGCCCGAAGTGATCGCGACCCGCACGAAGAACCGGAAGAAGAGCAAGGCCTTCGTCATTCCACCGTCGGTGACCATCACCAACAGCCTGTCGAACAAGTTCACCGTCATCGAGGTAGAATGCCTCGACCGGCCGGGCCTGCTGTCGGAAATGACTGCCGTTCTGTCCGATCTGTCGCTCGACATCCAGTCGGCGCGCATCACCACCTTCGGTGAGAAGGTCATCGATACCTTCTACGTCACCGATCTCGTCGGCCAGAAGATCTCCGGCGACAGCAAGCGTTCCAATATCACTGCCCGCATGAAAGCGGTCATGGCCGAGGAGCAGGACGAACTGCGCGAACGCATGCCGTCAGGCATCATCGCCCCTGCCGCTACTGCCGCCGAAAAGAAAGCCGGTTCCCCCGTATGAGCCTCGTCAAGAAATTCGCCACGGTCGGCGGCGCCACGCTCGGAAGCCGCATCTTTGGTTTTGCCCGCGAAACGCTGATGGCAGCGGCGCTCGGCACCGGACCGATGGCCGACGTCTTCTATGCCGCCTTCCGTTTCCCGAACCTGTTTCGCCGGCTGTTTGCCGAGGGCGCGTTCAATGCGGCCTTCGTGCCGCTCTTTGCCAAGGAGATCGAGGCGAACGGCATTGATGGCGCAAAGCGCTTTTCGGAAGAAGTCTTCGGCGTTCTGTTCTCCGTACTGCTGCTCATCACCATCGTGATGGAGCTTTGCATGCCATTGCTGGTGCGCTTCGTGATCGCACCGGGCTTTGCAGACGATCCGGAGAAGTTCGACATTACCATCCGCATGGCGGCGGTGATGTTCCCCTATCTCATGTGCATGTCGCTCACGGCGATGATGAGCGGCATGCTGAATTCGCTGCATCATTTCTTCGCGGCAGCGGTGGCGCCCGTCTTCCTCAACGTGGTGATGATCGGCGCGCTCTTTTATGCGCTCTATACCGGCGCCGAACCGCTCGCGACCGCCTGGTATCTGTCATGGGGCGTGCTGGCAGCGGGCGTCCTGCAGCTCGCCGTCGTCTATCTGGGCGTGCTGCATGCCGGCATCAGCATCGGCTTCCGCTTTCCGAAGATGACACCCAACGTCAAGCGGCTGCTGATCCTTGCCGTTCCGGCGGCCGTGACCGGCGGCATTACGCAAATCAACCAGCTGATCGGCCAGGCGATCGCCTCCTCGCGCGAGGGCGCCATCGCCGCCCTGCAATATGCCGACCGTATCTACCAGCTTCCACTCGGCGTCGTCGGCGTCGCCGTCGGTGTGGTTCTGCTGCCCGAGCTTGCCCGCGCGCTGAAGGGCGGCGCGTTACGCGAGGCCGCCTTCCTGCAGAACAGATCGATCGAATTCGTGATGTTCCTGACGATCCCCGCCGGTTTCGCGCTGTGGATCCTGTCGGACGAAATTATCCGCGTGCTCTATGAGCGCGGCGCCTTCCATGAGCAAAATACCCTGATCGTCGGCTCGATCCTTGCGATCTACGGCATCGGGCTGCCGGCCTTCGTGCTCATCAAGGCGCTGCAGCCGGGCTTCTATGCCCGCGAAGATACCAAGACGCCGATGCGGTTTTCGGCAATCGCGGTCGCCACCAACTGCGCGACCGCGCTGACGCTCTTTCCCTATATGGGCGCACCCGGCATTGCAGTGGCGGAAGCGACCGCAGGCTGGATCAGCACCGTGCTGCTCTTCACCACGCTTCTGCGCCGCGGCCACCTGACATGGGAATGGGCACTTGCCAAGCGCACCGCGCTGCTGATCGTCGCCTCTGCCGTAATGGGCGTTGCGATCATGTATCTCAAACATTACTGGGCGCCTTCGCTCGCCTCGGGCGCGCCGCTTCTGACCAAGGTCAGCACGCTTGGCCTGCTGATTGCGATTTCGATAGTCATCTATTTCGCGACCGCCTTCCTGATCGGCGGCGCGGATCTCGGCATGATACGGCGCAATCTCAATCGCAAACCGGCACCCGCGAAGGACGTATAAGGCTCTCTTTACGCAATTACTGACGCAAGCCGCTGCGCATGTTCGCTGGAATTGCTTCAGCAATCCACCCATCGTCGCTGCGGGCCGACATCGACATGGACGATGCCATTGCAATAGGTGCCGATCCCACCGATGCCGGGAGCGCTTTTCGCAGCGGCGATGATCGTGCGTTCCGGCACACCGGGGATCCGGATATCCGCCGCCAGGCATTTTCCATGCATCGACCCATGGCGACGGGGGTGCGGGCGAAAGCCCGAGGTTATCATCAGCCGTCGCCCGGTCTTTGCCGCGATATACGACAAGACCGCTCGCAATCGCTCAGGGAAACAGCTGGCACGAACGCTGACGGTCTGAACCGTATAGGCAACGCGCAGTTCGTGTTTTGGAAGATTGTTGGTCTGCCGTCGGCCATCTTGACCGACGGCGGTGGTTGCTGATTGTAGGGCAAAGAGGCCCGCCACAGCGAGCAAACTGGCGTTTTGCATAGTCCCTCCGATCGGTTACACAGACGGCTCAATGCGGCCGTCACGCCAGTCGAGGGATTTTCAGTTCAAAAAAAGCTTTTCTGTGAAATTTTATACTCAATTTTAGCTAAGTCTTCTGATCAATTTGGCGTAAAATAGGACGTTTAGCAGCACCAAAAGAGAACAAATTCCCAAAAATCGGAGATCTTATGGCCCAATCCCTGTTCCTCGTCACCCTCGTCATCAATGACTATGATCGCGCCAAAGCCTTCTATTGTGAGGCGCTTGGCTTTGAATGCCTGCAAGACGAAGTGCAGCCCGAAGGCAAGCGCTGGGTGGTCGTGAAGCCAAAGGGCGGAGATGGGGCGGCCTTTCTGCTCGCGCAAGCGGCCAGCGAAAGCCAGCAAGCCGCCATCGGCAACCAGACCGGTGGGCGCGTCGGCTTTTTCCTCAGGACCGACGATTTCGCACGTGATCATGCGGCGATGCGTGCCGCCGGCGTGCGCTTTCTGGAAGAGCCGCGCCATGAGGTTTACGGCACTGTGGCCGTGTTTTCGGATCCTTACGGCAACACCTTCGATCTCATTCAACATGCCGCGCCCGAGGCCTCTTGATTGCGACCGGGAGCCCGTGCATAAGCGCCCGCGTTAGCAACATGGGCCTTTGGCCCTGGGGCCCTCCACCAGCCTAATCGAGGACAGCATCATGGGTGAATTCAAGCCGCTCGTATTCTCCGGCGTTCAGCCGACGGGCAATCTGCATCTCGGCAATTATCTCGGCGCGATCCGCCGCTTCGTGCAGCTTCAGGACGGTAACGATTGCATCTATTGTGTCGTCGACCTGCATGCACTGACCGCGCAGCTCGTCCACGAGGACATGCTGTCGCAGACGCGCTCCATCGCAGCCGCCTTCATCGCTTCCGGCATCGACGCTGAAAAGCATATCGTCTTCAACCAGTCCGCCGTACCGCAGCACGCCGAGCTCGCCTGGATCTTCAATTGCGTCGCCCGCATCGGCTGGATGAACCGCATGACGCAGTTCAAGGACAAGGCCGGCAAGGACCGCGAGCAGGCCTCGCTCGGTCTCTACGCCTATCCGAGCCTGATGGCTGCCGACATTCTCGTCTACCGCGCCACGCATGTGCCCGTCGGCGAGGACCAGAAGCAGCACCTTGAGCTGACACGCGACATCGCGATGAAGTTCAACCTCGATTACGCCTCGCATATTGGCAAGACGGATTATGGGATCGACATCACCGTCGGCAACGAGCCGGTGCATGCCTATTTCCCGATGGTTGAACCGCTGATCGGCGGACCGGCGCCGCGCGTCATGTCGCTGCGTGACGGCACGAAGAAGATGTCGAAGTCCGACCCGTCGGACCTTTCGCGCATCAACCTGATGGACGACGAGGACGCGATCTCCAAGAAGATCCGCAAGGCCAAGACCGATCCGGACGGCTTGCCGAGCGAAGTGGCCGGCCTCGAAAGCCGACCGGAAGCCGAAAACCTCGTCTCGATCTATGCTGCACTCGCCGACAAGACGAAGGAGCAGGTGCTCTCGGAATTCGGAGGCCAGCAGTTCTCCGTCTTCAAGCCGGCGCTGATCGATCTGGCCGTTCAGGTGCTATCGCCGATAACGGGCGAAATGCGCCGCCTGATGAACGATACGAGCCATATCGATGCGATCCTGCGTAACGGCAACGAACGCGCAAGGGCACGCGCCGACGTGACGATGCGCGAACTTCGCGAGATCATCGGCTTCCTCTACTAATCCCATCGACATGCAGAGCTCCCGTGCAAAACGGGGGCTTGCAAATTTTCGGTCACAGGTGTCAGAGTCCGCGCCATGGTATCAAAGCGACTCTCACGGCTCGAAGGTCATCGCCGCAAATTCATGGCGGTGATAGACGGGACACCCGAATGCCAACGTGCCGTCCATTATGCCGGGCGGCGCGCCAAGAATTCCAATGGCGGCCTCATTCTTCTCTACGTGATCCCGGAAGGCGATTTCCAGCAATGGCTTGGCGTCGAGGAGATCATGCGGGCGGAAGCTCGAGAGGAGGCGGAAGCCACAGTTGCCAAGGCTGCGCAGATCGTGCGCGAGACGATAGGCATCGAGCCTGAGATCGTCATCCGTGAAGGCAATTCGGCCGAGCAGATCAACGCCGTGATCGAGGAAGACCGGGACGTTGCCATCCTCGTGCTTGCGGCAAGCTCGGCCAAGGAAGGACCAGGACCGCTGGTTTCTTCTGTCGCAGGACGCGGCGCGGCCTTTCCAATTCCAGTTACCGTGCTTCCCGACACGCTGACCAACGAGGAAATAGACGCCCTCTGCTAAGGCATTTCTTGAGTATCAGTCTCTTGAATCGGCCGGGCAATAGGCTTATTTTCTTTTGAAGAATTCTAAAGACGGTAGAGGCTGAAGCCCGCCGCATGGAGAGCGAGATGTTCATTCAGACCGAAGCCACGCCGAACCCCGCCACGCAGAAGTTCCTTCCCGGCAAGGTCGTGATGGAAAACGGTACGGCCGAATTCCGCAATGCCGATGAAGCCCAGGCTTCGCCGCTCGCTGCCCGCCTCTTCGAGATTCCGGGCGTGACCGGCGTCTATTTCGGCTACGACTTCATTTCCGTTTCCAAAGACAATGCCGAATGGCAGCATCTGAAGCCAGCCATTCTCGGCTCGATCATGGAGCATTTCATGTCCGGCAAGCCGGTCATGGGTGACGCCTCGATCCTGTCGGAAGATGTCGATGCCGGCGATGAATTCTTCGATGAAGGCGACGAATCGATCGTGCTGACCATCAAGGAACTGCTGGAGACCCGCGTGCGTCCGGCCGTTGCTCAGGATGGCGGCGACATCACTTTCCGTGGGTTCAAGGACGGCAAGGTTTACCTGAACATGAAGGGTTCCTGCTCCGGTTGCCCGTCTTCGACGGCAACGCTGAAGCACGGCGTCCAGAACCTGTTGCGCCATTTCGTTCCAGAAGTGCAGGAAGTGATTGCCGCTTAAAAAAGCCGGATACGCCGGGCCGTTCATCCGAGGTTCGGCCAGACGGATTTATGGATAGGCGACAATAGTTTATTCGGATATTGATGGCATGATCGTTCTGGCGCTCGACACGGCAGGTGTGGATTGCGCTGCCGCTATTTATGACAGCGGCAGGAATACGGTGCTGGGGGAGGCATCGGACATGATCGGCAAGGGGCATGCTGAACATCTGATGGGTATCGTCGACCGCGCGCTGGATCAGGCGGGCGTCGCACTCTCGGTTGTCGACCGCCTTGCCGTCACCATCGGTCCCGGCTCCTTTACCGGCATCCGTGTCGGCGTTGCAGCCGCCCGCGGCTTTGCGCTTTCCCTCGATATTCCGGCCGTCGGCATAACCACGCTCGAAGTCATGGCAGCCGCCCAGCATGAAAAGACGCCCGGCCGCGCAGTGCTCGCGGCGATGGATGCCAAGAGGGAAGAAATCTATCTCCAGTCTTTTGCGGCCGACGGCGTCGCGCTCGACGAGGCACGCGCGGTTAGCATCGCCGAGGCTCAGGCTTTTGCTGCCGGTTTCAACGGCGAGATCACCGGTTCGGCGACCCCGATCCTGAAACCGGATGCAACGGGCGAATACGCCAACTCCTTCCCGATCTCCATCGTGGCGCGTCTCGGTGCTGCCGCGAACCCGAATACCGGAAAGCCGAAGCCACTTTATCTGCGCGGACCCGATGCCAAACCGCAGGCCGGATACGCGATTGCAAGAGTATGACGATGCTGGAAGCCTATCTGACGCTGAAACCGGAATTCGAAATCGTCACCATGCAGCCGGAGGATTGCCTCGACGTTTCCGTCCTGCACGGCGAGCGCTTTGCCCGCCCCTGGGGTGACGGCGAATTCCACAGCCTCTTGTCACAGAACACTGTGTTCGGCTTCGTCGCCCGCCAGACCAATGCGATCCTGAAAAAGACCCTGCCGGGCTTCATCCTTGCGCGCCAGGTGGCGGGCGAGGCGGAAATCCTGACGGTTGCCGTACAGGCTAAGGTCGCGCGTTCCGGCCTCGGGTGGCGGCTGATGCAGGCCGCCATACGCGAAGCACGGCTCCGTGGCGGCGAGAGCATGTTCCTGGAAGTCGATAACGGCAATACCGCCGCCCTCGGCCTTTACCGCAAGCTTGGCTTCGAGCAGGCCGGCGAGCGCAAGGGCTATTATAAGGATGCCAACGGAGCTACCTCCACGGCGCTTGTCATGAAGCGCGTTCTTCGGTAGTTCCCTTCTCGGCAGGAATAGCGAGAAGGCAGCCATGACTGAGGTAGCCAAAACCCTTGAGGAGCTTTGCGCTGAACGCGGCATGCGCATGACCGAGCAGCGCCGGGTAATCGCGCGCATCCTCGAGGACTCCGAAGATCATCCGGATGTCGAGGAGCTCTATCGCCGCTCCGTGAAGGTCGACGCCAAGATTTCGATTTCGACGGTCTATCGTACGGTTAAGCTGTTCGAAGATGCGGGGATCATCGCCCGACACGATTTTCGCGACGGCCGCTCGCGCTACGAGACGGTGCCCGAAGAACATCATGACCATCTGATCGACCTGAAGAGCGGCGTCGTCATCGAGTTCCGGTCGCCGGAAATCGAGGCGCTGCAGGAGCGGATCGCCCGCGAGCATGGCTTCAAGCTCGTCGATCACCGGCTGGAACTCTATGGCATCCCGCTGAAGAAAGACGAACTCTGACATCATGGCAGTCCGGGAGCGCCACATTTGATCGTCCGGCTGCGCATCTTCTTCGCGCTTACCATCATCGTAGTCGTCAGCATCCTTCTCATGCCGCTGCAGATCCTGGCGCTGCATTTCGACTGGAAACTCCGGCGTACCCTGCCCCGCCGCTGGCACCGTATCGTCTGCTATTGTCTCGGCATCCGCATCCGCGTGCGCGGCGAACTCGAGGGCCGCCGGCCGCTGATGCTCTGCTCCAACCATTCCTCGTGGATGGATATCATGGTCATGTCGGCGGTAGCCGACGTTGCCTTCATCGCCAAGATCGAGGTTCGCGACTGGCCGATCTTCGGGATGCTTGCCAAGCTGCAGAAGAGTGTCTTCGTGGTGCGGGAGGAAAAACGGCGCACCGGCGATCAGGCGAGCGAGATCGCAGGCCGCATGGCCGACGGTGAAATCGTCGTGCTGTTTCCCGAGGGAACGACGTCGGACGGTAACCGCCTGCTGGAGGTCAAGTCGTCGCTCTTCGGTGCAGCCGCCATGGCCGTGCCCCATTCCCCGACCGGCGCGGTGATGGTGCAGCCGGTGGCGATTGCCTATACTCAGGTGCACGGCATCGCCATGGGCCGCTACCATCGTCCACTTGCAGCCTGGCCCGGCGATATAGAGCTTCTGCCGCATCTGAGCGACATCCTGAAATGCGGTGCTATCGATGTCGAAGTCTCGTTTGGCGAGGCGGTCGAATATGGCGAGAAGACCAATCGCAAGACAGTCAGCACCACGATCTCCGCCCGCATCCGCAACCTGCTGAACAGCAGCTTGCGCGGCCGTAATATCGGCTGAACCGAGAGTCCCTTTTCTCGCGCGGTAAAAACCACTAAATAGCCGCCATGACCCAGGACAACGCCCTTCTTCAGGCCCCGGAGACCTCTCTCCGCGATGGCTCCAACAGCCGCAAGGTTTTCATCAAGACCTATGGCTGTCAGATGAACGTCTACGACTCGACCCGCATGAGCGATGCTCTTGCCCGCGACGGCTATGAGCCGACCGAGGACATGGAAGAGGCCGACCTCGTCCTGCTCAATACCTGCCATATCCGCGAGAAGGCGGCCGAGAAGGTCTATTCCGCGCTTGGGCGCCTTCGGGAGATGAAAAAGCGCAAGGCTGCCGACGGCCGCGAGATGATGATTGGTGTCGCCGGCTGCGTCGCGCAGGCCGAAGGCGAAGAGATTCTTCGGCGTGCGCCGGCGGTCGATGTCGTCATTGGCCCGCAGACCTATCATCGCCTGCCGGAAGCGCTCCGCCGCGCCAAGGAAGGCCACCGCGTCGTCGATACGGAATATGCGATCGAAGACAAGTTCGAGCATCTGCCGATCGCCGAGGCACCGAAAATCCGCGCCCGCGGCGTAACAGCCTTCCTGACCGTTCAGGAAGGCTGCGACAAGTTCTGCACCTTCTGCGTCGTGCCTTATACGCGCGGGTCGGAAGTGTCGCGGCCGGTGTCGCAGATCGTCGAGGAGGCGATGAAGCTTGTCGAAGCCGGCGTGCGCGAAATCACACTGCTCGGTCAGAACGTCAATGCCTGGCACGGCGTCGGCCCCAAGGGCGAAGAGTGGAGCCTCGGCGACCTGCTCTATCGGCTTGCCGATATCCCCGGCCTTGCGCGGCTTCGCTACACGACGAGCCACCCGCGGGACATGGACGATCGGCTGATCGAGGCGCATCGCGACCTTCGGACGCTGATGCCCTATCTGCACCTTCCGGTTCAGGCCGGATCGGACCGAATTCTGAAAGCCATGAACCGTCGCCACACGGCAGCGGAATATCTTTCGCTCATCGAGCGCATCCGCAAGGCCCGCCCTGACATTGCGCTTTCAGGCGACTTCATAACCGGCTTTCCGGGGGAGACAGACCGGGAATTTGAGGATACACTAAAACTCGTTGAGGAGGTTCGTTATGCACAGGCCTTCTCGTTCAAATATTCGACGCGGCCGGGTACGCCCGGTGCGGAATTGAAGGACCAGGTGCCGGAAGATATCAAGGCAGAACGGCTGGAACGCCTGCAGGCGCTGCTTCTCAAGCAGACGCAGGATTTCAACGAATCCTGCATCGGCAAGGAAATCGATCTTCTCCTGGAAAAGCCGGGCCGCATGCCTGGTCAGCTTATCGGCAGATCGCCGTGGCTGCAGTCCGTGAATGTTGATGCAAAAGCATCGCAAATCGGTGACATTATTAAAGTGCGAATCACAGGAACCGGAACCAACAGCCTGTTTGCCGAACGCGCAGAGGCTGAGGTTTAACCCAGGGAGCTCGACCGCTTGAACGGACAGGAATTGGTTTCTTCTTCACCGCGCCACCCACGCATTGCGAGCGACGCCAATCACTTCGTCCTGACGTTCGAGAACAACCGGTTCGCCAGCGAACTCTTCGGGCAGTTCGATCAGAACCTGAAGCTTCTGGAACAGCGGCTCAATATCGATGCGCGAGCGCGAGGCAACTCCGTCGTGATCACCGGCGATGTGCTGGCCACCAATCAGGCGCGACGCACACTCGATTACCTCTATGAAAAACTCCAGAAAGGCGGCAGTGTGGAGCGTTCAGACGTTGAAGGGGCAATTCGCATGGCGGTTGCCGCCGACGACCAGCTCACGCTGCCGACGATGGAGAAAAAAGCCAAATTGACGATGGCGCAGATTTCGACGCGCAAAAAGACGATCATCGCGCGCACGCCGACACAGGATGCCTATATGCGGGCGCTCGAGCGCTCGGAGATGGTGTTCGGCGTCGGCCCAGCCGGTACCGGCAAAACCTATCTCGCCGTCGCCCAGGCCGCCCAGCTTCTGGAACGCGGCGCGGTCGAAAAGATCATCCTTTCGAGACCGGCCGTCGAAGCCGGGGAACGTCTGGGCTTCCTGCCTGGCGATATGAAGGAAAAGGTCGATCCCTATCTGCGCCCGCTTTATGACGCACTCTACGACATGATCCCGGGTGACAAGGTCGAACGGGCGATCACTGCCGGCGTCATCGAAATCGCGCCGCTCGCCTTCATGCGTGGCCGTACGCTTGCCAATGCCGCCATCATCCTCGACGAGGCACAGAATACCACCTCGATGCAGATGAAGATGTTCCTGACGCGTCTCGGCGAAAACTCCCGCATGATCATCACCGGCGACCCCAGCCAGATCGACCTGCCACGCGGCGTCAAATCCGGCCTTGTGGAAGCCCTTCATCTGTTGAACGATGTCGAGGGTATCTCGATCACGCGGTTCAAGGATGTCGACGTCGTTCGCCATCCGCTCGTCGGTCGCATCGTCAAGGCCTATGACGCGACCTATACTGCGGCAAACGAAGAGGCCAGCCGGCAGGACTGATGGCCGAGCTCGACATACAGATCAGCATCGAGGACACGGGCTGGCCCGCCGAAGATGTATTGCATGCCCTTGCCGAACGCGTGTTGGGCGCGGCTGTCACTTATCTGAGGGAAGAGGAAAAACAACCCTTCCCGAAGATGCCGCCGGAAGTTTCGCTCGTCTTCACCGACGATGCCTCGATCCAGGACATCAATGCGGAATGGCGCGGCAAGGACAAGCCGACCAACGTGCTGTCGTTTCCGGCTTTTCCGGTCAAACCCGGCAAAATGCCGGGCCCGATGCTCGGCGATATCATCATCGCCCTGGAAACGGTGGAGCGCGAAGCGCAAGAGCTCGAAAAGAGCTTTGACGATCATCTGACCCACCTTATGGTGCATGGTTTCTTGCATCTGCTCGGCTACGACCATATGAATAATGACGAAGCCGAAATTATGGAGGGGCTGGAGACTCGCATTTTGGCAGTACTCGGCCTATCTGACCCCTACGAGGGTCAAGACCTTAAAATGGAACCATGAGCGACTTTTCAACGAAGCCGGCGTCAGACGCCAAGGACTCCGACCAATCCTCCTCTTCCGACGAGGGTGGAAGTAGTCGACACCGACCGCAATCCTTCTGGTCACGCGCCGCGCGCATCTTGAGACCACAACAGGGCTCGCGTCTGCGCGAAGATATTGCCGACGCGCTGATGACCGACCCGGCTGCAGCGGACGCGTTTTCGCCCGACGAACGGGCAATGCTCCACAATATCCTGCGCTTCCGTGAGGTGCGCGTTGCCGACGTCATGGTGCCGCGCGCCGATATCGAGGCGGTCGACCAGAACATCACGATCGGCGAACTGATGATCCTCTTCGAGGAAAGCGGTCGCTCGCGCATGCCGGTTTATGCCGAAACGCTCGATGACCCGCGCGGCATGGTGCATATCCGCGACCTTCTTTCCTATGTCGCCAAGCAGGCGCGTAACAAGCGCCGCGGCGGCACGAAGCCGGCGGCGGGCGCGCCGACGATCGAAGTCTCTCTGGAGAACCTCCAGAAGGTGGCGCGCTCGGCCAAGCCGAATTTCGATCTCGGACGCGTCGACCTGCAGAAGACGCTCGCCGAGACGGGCATTATCAGACAGATCCTTTTCGTGCCGCCTTCCATGCTGGCATCCGATCTCCTGCGTCGCATGCAGGTGAACCGCACACAGATGGCGCTGGTCATCGACGAATATGGCGGCACGGACGGCCTTGCCTCGCATGAAGACATCGTCGAGATGGTGATCGGCGATATCGATGACGAGCATGACGATGAGGAAGTCATGTTCAAACGTGTTTCGGAAGACATGTTCGTTGCCGATGCCCGCGTCGAGCTCGAGGAGATTGCCGAGGCCATCGGGCCGGATTTCGACATCAGCGAGCAGATTGATGAAGTCGATACGCTGGGCGGCCTGATCTTCTCCGCACTGGGGCGTATCCCCGTGCGTGGAGAAGTCGTCCAGGCCTTGCCGGATTTCGAATTCCACATCCTCGACGCGGATCCGCGGCGCATCAAGCGGGTGCGCATCACCCGCAAGCGCCAGGCAATCCGCCGTCGCGCCAAGGCAGATGGTGACGGACCGTCCATCGGCGACGGCAACGACGACCGGCCTGCGGAATCGACTGCAAACTGACCCTTCCCAAGAACGCAGTGTCGGGCTTTCCGAAAGCGGATTTCGATTTTCTGTCCGATCCCGCAAGACGACAAGCGCGCGCTTTTTTGAAAGACTGCGATTGGATTGATTCGCGGCTTTGATGGGAGTGCGCATGGAGCGGCTTGCGGACAGGATTATCCTCGTCTGGGGGTTCAAACGGTCATTGCTTGCGATCGCCGCCGGCGCCTTCGGTGTCCTGGCGCTGCCTCCGATCGGCTTCTTCGCCGCGATGTTCGTCTCCTTCACGCTGCTCGTCTGGCTGATCGACGGGGCGGCCGCCTCGCCCGAAAGCAGCCTTGCCGGCAGGCTCTGGCCGGCATTCGCCACGGGCTGGCTGTTCGGCTTCGGCTATTTCGTTGCCGGGCTCTGGTGGCTCGGGCATGCCCTGCTGATCGATTCAGATGAATTTGCCTGGGCGTTGCCGCTCGCGATCCTCGGGCTTCCGGCCTGTCTTGCCGTCTTCTACGGCTTGGCCGCGGCTCTTGCGCGTATCTTCTGGTCCGACGGCATGGAGCGGATTGCAGCACTTGCTGCCAGCTTCGGCTTGCTTGAGTGGGCGCGCAGCTTCATCTTCACAGGCTTTCCATGGAACGCCATCGGCTATGCCATGATGCCGATGCCTATCATGATGCAGTCGGCGCATGTGATCGGCACCATGGGGGTGACCGCGCTCTCGGTCTTCGTCTTTGCTGCCCCTGCCCTCATCGGAACCCGACAGGGAGCGAAACTCGGCGTCAGCCTCGCGGTGATCCTCTTTGCAGTGCATCTCGGTTACGGCGCCTGCATTCTCTATCTAGCGCCGAAGCCCGAAGCATTACCCGAGGACAAGCGGCCTGTGGTACGCCTGGTCCAGCCGGCAATCGACCAGACGGCCAAGATGGACAATGATGCGGATCGCGAGGCTATCTTCGAGACCCATCTCAAGCTCTCAAGTGAGCCTCCCAAGGACGGTGGCAAGAAGCCCGACATCATCGTCTGGCCGGAAACCTCGATCCCCTTCATCCTCACGGACAACCAGGATGCATTGACCCGGATTGCCGACACGCTCGATGACGACCAGATCCTGATCGCGGGCGCCGTCCGCGCTGAAGAACTCGGCCCCGGCTATCCTACCCGCTACTATAATTCGATCTATGTGATCGACGGGCGGGGGCAGATCGTCGCCGCCTCCGACAAGGTGCATCTCGTTCCTTTCGGTGAATATCTTCCCTTCGAAGACATGCTCAACGAACTCGGCATCCAGAATGTGGTGGAGATGCCGGGCGGCTTTTCGGCAGCCGCCAGCCGTCATCTGCTCGAACTTCCGAGCGGGCTGAAATTCTATCCGCTCGTCTGCTACGAGATCATCTTCCCGGACGAAATGACCGGCGACATCGGCCAAGCGAACGCCATTCTCAACATCACGAATGACAGCTGGTTCGGCTCGACGCCGGGTCCTTACCAGCATTTTCAGCAGGCACGCGTACGGGCGGTCGAGACCGGTCTGCCGCTGATTCGCGATGCGAATAGCGGAATTTCGGCGGTTGTAGACGCACGCGGCGAAATCGTTGCAGGTCTTAAATTGGACGAAATGGGCTTTATTGATGCAACTCTCGATGGATTGCAAAAAAACACCGGAAGCCCATATCCCCGCCAAACGTACTTCTGGTTGACTGAAACGTTACTGATGGCCATTGCGCTAATTTCACGCAGGGGTTTTATTTCCAGGTTGAATTGACCAAAAACCCCTAAAATTGCATAGTGGTCGCAATCGGCGTTAGTAACGTATGCTTCAAGGTGGGTTATCGCGACTTGCAACGTGGCGTTACGGAATGAGGTCAGGGCATGCCGGTTAGAACAGGGTTGAATTTTTCTTTGCTAGGGCACGACCATGATTGAAAATAAGAAGAAGCCGAATCCTATCGACATCCATGTCGGTAGCCGCATTCGACTTCGCCGTACCATGTTGGGCATGAGCCAGGAGAAGCTCGGCGAAAGCCTCGGCATCACCTTTCAGCAAATCCAGAAATACGAGAAGGGCACCAACCGCGTTGGCGCCAGCCGCCTGCAGAACATTTCGAGCATCCTCAACGTTCCGGTTTCCTTCTTCTTCGAAGACGCTCCCGGTGAACATTCCGGTGCCTTGACCGGCATGGCGGAAACCTCGAGCTCGAACTATGTCGTGGATTTCCTCTCCTCTTCGGAAGGACTCCAGCTCAACCGCGCATTTGTGAAGATCACCGATCCCAAGGTTCGTCGCAAAGTCGTCGAACTGGTGAAGGCACTTGCGGCGGAAGCCGATTCCGACTGAGCGTCTCCACGCTCGGAAAGCTTAAGGCGGCTCAAAAGGCCGCCTTTTTGCGTTTTTGGGGCAAAATTTGTCATTTCGCCGCAGATATAAAGATATATTTATGTCCTTCTGTGCTTGTCATCAGAGCACGAAGTGAGTACCTACTAGACCGCTTTTATTCTTTGAGGGGAATCCCGGAATGCGCGCGAACTATTTCTTTACCAGCGAATCTGTTGCCGAAGGTCACCCGGACAAGGTGTGTGACCGCATCTCCGACGAGATCGTCGATCTGGTCTACCGCGAAGCGGCAAAGACCGGCATCAATCCGTGGGGCGTGCGCATTGCCTGCGAAACTCTGGCGACCACCAACCGCGTCGTTATCGCCGGTGAAGTTCGCCTGCCGCCGAGCCTGATGAAGAAGGACAAGGACGGCAACGACGTTATCAACCCTTCGAAGTTCAAGGCTGCGGCCCGTCGCGCCATCAAGGACATCGGTTACGAGCAGGACGGCTTCCACTGGAAGAAGGCCAAGATCGACGTGCTCCTGCATTCGCAGTCGGCCGACATTGCCCAGGGCGTGGACAGCGCCGCCGACCAGCAGGGCGATGAAGGTGCCGGCGACCAGGGCATCATGTTCGGCTACGCCTGCAAGGAAACGCCTGACCTCATGCCTGCGCCGATCTACTATTCCCACAAGATCCTGCAGCTGCTTGCGGCCGCGCGCAAGAAGGGCGAAGGCGAAGTTGCCAAGCTCGGCCCCGATGCCAAGAGCCAGGTGACCGTGCGCTATGTCGACGGCAAGCCGGCAGAAGCCACTTCGATCGTTCTTTCCACCCAGCATCTCGACGACAGCTGGGACTCGCAGAAGGTTCGCAGCGTCGTCGAGCCCTATATCCGCGAAGCCCTCGGCGACCTGAAGATCGCCGACGATTGCAAGTGGTACATCAACCCCACCGGCAAGTTCGTCATCGGCGGCCCGGACGGTGACGCCGGCCTCACCGGCCGCAAGATCATCGTCGACACCTACGGCGGTGCGGCTCCCCACGGCGGTGGCGCATTCTCCGGCAAGGACACGACGAAGGTCGACCGTTCGGCTGCCTATGCTGCCCGCTATCTCGCCAAGAACGTCGTTGCCGCCGGTCTCGCCGACCGCTGCACGATCCAGCTCTCCTACGCCATCGGCGTCGCGCAGCCGCTGTCGATCTATGTCGACCTGCACGGCACGGGCAAGGGCGTTTCCGAGGATCAGGTCGAAGCGGCGATCCGCCAGAACATGGACCTGTCGCCGTCGGGCATCCGCCGTCACCTTGACCTCAACAAGCCGATCTATGCGAAGACGTCGGCTTATGGTCACTTCGGCCGCAAGGCCGGTCGCGACGGCTCGTTCTCCTGGGAGCGCACGGACCTCGTGAAGGCGCTCAAGGAAGCCGTCAAGACCAAGGCTGCTGCATGACGGACATGGAACGCCGGGGTCGGGCGACCGAAGCCTTTTTCGGTCGCCGCAAGGGAAAGGCTCTGCGCGAGCAGCAGGCCGAAAGGCTCTCTACCCTGCTCCCGGCATTCATCGTCGATCTCTCGGCGGCTCCGCCGGAGCCGCTGAAGGCGCTTTTCCCCGATGGGGTCGAAAGATTGCGGCTGGAGATCGGCTTCGGCGGTGGCGAGCATTTGATCCACCGCGCGCTGGAAACGCCTTCGACGGGCTTTATCGGCGTCGAGCCATTCATCAATTCCATGCAGAAGCTGCTTGCACGCGTCGATGAGACCGGTGCCCGCAACGTGCGCGTCTACAACGACGACGCCACACAGCTCCTCGACTGGCTTCCCGATCATTGCCTCGACCAGATCGACCTGCTCTATCCGGACCCTTGGCCGAAACGGAAACACTGGAAGCGACGCTTCGTCTCCAAGACCAATCTCGACCGTTTTCATCGCGTGCTGAAGCCGGGCGGGCTATTTTGCTTCGCCTCCGACATCGACACCTATGTGAACTGGACGCTCCTGAAATGCCGCGACCATGGCGGCTTCGAATGGATGGCGCAGAATGCGGCTGACTGGCTGACGCCCTATGAGGGCTGGCCGAGCACCCGCTATGAAGCCAAGGCCCGTCGTGAGGGCCGCTCTTCGGCCTATCTCACCTTCAAGCGCGTCTAACCCGCGTAGACGGATCAATTTCGACGGCGTTGTCGCTGAGTGGAATTTTTCGAGAATAGGGAAATGCTGCAAAGCAGCTAGCGTATGGGCAAGGGACTGACGTCAGTCCCTTGCATCGCCCATTACGATCTTCACACATCCATTCGGCGGCCGGCCGTGCTCGGCAGGCCGGTTTCGATCAATGCAGGCTGACCGTTTTCAGTTCGTCTTCAGCTGCCTTGAAGAAGGTGCTGGACCGATTGTCGGTCAGCAGGATCGGCGTACCATCGGCGCCAAACAGTGCCCAGAGATCAACGCTCGGATCGATATCCGGCGCCTCGGGGAAGCATTTGGAGACCTCTTCATTGCGAATTTTGCGGATATAGGCGACCTCGCCATTGCCGATACCGGCAAGTTCAGACTTGGTCAGACGCGACGTGGCTTCTTTCATCAACATTCCTGTTCCTCCGAGAGAAGGGACCAACGGTTCAACAAACCGTTGTGCTACTGTGAAACCGAAATGTTAATTTTCTTGACCATACGCGCCGGTTCCGGGCGAATTAGATCAACCGAAAGCAGGCCGTTCTTAAGGATTGCGCCCAAGACCTGCATGCCATCGGCGAGAACGAAGGTGCGCTGGAACTGTCTGGCGGCAATGCCGCGATAGAGGTAATCGCGCTCGCCCTGATCGACCTGGCGGCCGCGGATCAGAAGCTGGTTTTCCTCGATTGACACATCAAGCTCTTCTTCGCTGAAACCAGCGACTGCAAGCGTGATGCGAAGCCGCTCGGGCGCGTCGTGACCGGCGGCGATGCGTTCGATATTGTAGGGCGGATAACCGTCGCTGGCCTTGGAAATCCGCTCGAGCGTCTTTTCCATGGCATCGAAGCCCAAAAGCAGCGGGCTGGCGAAAGGGGTAATGCGGCTCATCTTCCAAAGTCCTTGATGCAAGCGACCTTCCCGGACCTCACATGCAGCATCCGGGTATCGCTAATATGGGGACGACGCTTGCCTGCTGCAAGGCATGATGGCCGCCGGCCGGGCCTCCCGCATTTTGATCGCTTCCTTGACAAAGGGCGCAGCGCCCCGCATCAAAACATGCTCCGGCGCGCTGTGTTGATTTGCGACGGGAGCGTAAAGACAATGAAAAGGTGCATGCCAGGCGTCGCGCACCAGAGGATGGAACGATTCGGATGGCAGAACCGAGAAAAATCATTATCGACACCGACCCCGGCCAGGACGATGCCGCCGCGATCATGCTGGCCTTCGGTAGCCCTGAAGAGCTTGAGGTGTTGGGCATCACCACCGTTGCCGGCAATGTGCCGCTGTCGTTCACCAGCCGCAACGCGCGCATCATCTGCGAATTGTGCGAGCGGACCGATATCAAGGTCTTTGCCGGCGCCGACCGACCGATCGCCCGCAAGCTCGTCACCGCCGAGCACGTGCATGGCAAGACAGGCCTCGATGGCCCGACGCTTCCAGAGCCCACGATGCCGCTGCAGGCGCAGCATTCGGTCGACTTCATCATCGAAACGCTGCGACGCGAGCCGGGAGGCACCGTCACGCTCTGTACGCTCGGTCCGCTGACCAATATCGGCCTGGCCTTCCAGAAGGCGCCGGATATCGTCCCGCGCATCCGCGAACTCGTCATGATGGGGGGCGGCTTCTTCGAAGGCGGCAACATCACGCCGGCTGCCGAATTCAACATCTATGTCGATCCGGAAGCCGCCGATATCGTGTTCCGCTCGGGCGTGCCGGTCGTCATGATGCCGCTCGATGTGACGCACCAGTTGCTGACCCGCAAGGACCGGGTGAAGCGCATGGCCGATATCGGCACCGCGCCGGCCAAGGCGATGGTCGAGATGCTGGAATTCTTCGAGCGCTTCGACATCGAAAAATACGGCTCGGACGGCGGTCCGCTGCATGATCCGACGACCGTCGCCTATCTGCTGAAACCGGACCTCTTCAAGGGCCGGGACTGCAATGTCGAGATCGAGGTGACATCGGAACTGACGGTCGGCATGACCGTCGTTGACTGGTGGCATGTGACCGACCGAAAGCGTAATGCAAAGGTCATGCGCTATGTGGATTCCGACGGTTTCTTCGATCTTCTGATCGAGCGTTTCGCGCGGATCTGATCCGTTACTCTCCAACGGACACAAAAAGGCCGCTGACGCGGCCTTTTTAATTGTTAGATGTCCTGGCCTCTCAGGCGTCTTTCTCGTCCAGCACCGAGTTGGCCTCGGCTTCGACGAGTTTCGGACCACCCTTGGCGACGCCGACCATGGCCGGGCGCAAGACGCGTTCACCAATGCTGAAGCCGGCCTGTACGACCTGTACGACCGTATTGTTCGGCACTTCGGTATTCGGCACTTCGAACATCGCCTGATGGAAATTCGGGTCGAACTTCTGGCCGACCGGCTCCAACTTGCGAACGCCGTGACGCTCGAGAGCCGAGAGCATGGAGCGTTCGGTCATCTCGACACCTTCGATCAATGTCGTCAGGCCAGCGTCGGCGGCAGCCCTGGCTTCCGGCGGAATGGCATCGATCGCACGGCGCAGATTGTCCGAGACGGCCAGCATGTCGCGGGCGAAGCCTGCGACGGAATAGGACTTGGCGTCCTTGACCTCGCGCTCCGTGCGGCGGCGCAGATTATCCATTTCGGCAGCGAGCCGCAGGTAGCGGTCGCGCAATTCCGTATTCTCGGCCTTCAGAAGCTCAAGCGCATCCGGTTCGCCTGCGGCTGCTTCCTTCACGGCTTCATTCTCGACGTTTGCGGCGGCGTCGGCTGTGGCTTCCGCCGCAGCCGCGTCAGGTCCGTTCTTCGTCGTTTCATCAGTCATGACGGTCTCCGGTTCGTGTATTCTCAGATGCGCCCGATATCGATGTTTGGCCGGAAAAAATCAAGTCTGCGTTACGAAGAAGCTAAAATTCCGCCTGTTTTGCGCAAGGGATCAGAGAGATCCGCGCGAAAGGCGCGACACGAGCTGCGCCGTATAGTCCACCATCGGCACGATGCGGGAATAATTGAGCCGCGTGGGACCGATCACTCCTACCGCGCCAACGATGCGGTCGTCGTCATCGCGATAGGGCGCCACAATGAGCGAGGAGCCGGAAAGTGAGAAAAGCTTGTTTTCCGAACCGATGAAGATGCGTACGCCCGGCCCGCTTTCGGCAAGGTTCAGGAGCTCGATCAAGCTGTCCTTCTTCTCCAGATCATCGAATAGCAGACGCAGCCGGTCGAGGTCTTCCGCCCCGCCTACGCCTTCCAGCAGGTTTGCTCGGCCGCGGATGATGAGCTGTGCCGGCTTGGTCTCGTCCGAGTTGCCGGCCCACACGGCGACGCCGCGCTCCACGAGGTCGCGCGACAGTGCGTCGAGCTCATGGCGAACTTCATCTTTCAGCCGGCTCAATTGCAAGCGCAATTCCGGCAGCGTCTGCCCGGTCATGTGTGCATTGAGGAAATTGGCAGCCTCGGTGAGCTGCGACGAGGTAACACCTGCGGGCAGTTCTATAATGCGGTTTTCGACCTGATCGTGATCACCGACAAGAACAGCCAGCGCCTTGGTAGGTTCCAGGCGGATGAACTCGACATGCTTCAGAACCGGGTCGCTCTTTGAGGTGATGACAAGGCCGGCGCCGCGCGAAATGCCCGAGAGCATGCGACTCGCCTCATTCATCATCGATTCCACCGGATTGTCGCGGCTTCCGGCCCGCACCTGGCGGTCGATGCTGGCACGTTCTTCTGCCGAGAGGTCACCGACCTGCATGAAGGCATCGACGAAGAAGCGCAGCCCGATCTGGGTCGGCAGGCGCCCGGCGCTGACATGCGGCGAATAGATCAGACCAAGCTCTTCCAGATCGCTCATGACATTGCGAACGGAGGCAGGCGACAGAGACATCGGCAGAAGACGCGAAAGATTGCGGGAGCCGAGCGGCTCGCCGTGCTCCAGATAGCCTTCGACGATGCGCCGGAAGATTTCCTTCGATCGTTCATCCAGCGCAGCCACGGCATCCGAAATTGATGTCGACCTGTAGCTCATGAACTTTTCGCACCCGCACTGAATGATATCAGGGAAATATAGCCAATCTGCCCCCCGTGGCAAAAGGGAATTTGCAAATGCACGCAGCCAATCGTAGAAGCGGGCGACGATACAATGCATGCAAAGACATTGCCTGAAAGCGCTCACGTTTTCGGCATCATGTTTCAGGAGAAGAGAATGCGGCCTTCAGGCAGAAAAACCGACCAGATGCGCAAGGTCTCCTTCGAGCGCAATTTTTCCAAGCATGCGGAAGGCTCCTGCCTGGTGAAGTTCGGCGATACGCACGTACTCTGTACGGCGAGCCTGGAAGACAAGACGCCGCCGTGGCTGCGCAACACCGGCAAGGGCTGGGTCACAGCCGAATATGGCATGCTGCCGCGCGCGACAGGCGAGCGCATGAAGCGCGAAGCTGCCGCCGGCAAACAGGGCGGCCGCACGCAGGAAATCCAGCGCCTGATCGGCCGCTCGCTGCGTGCCGTGGTCGATCTTACTGCCCTCGGCGAACGGCAGATCACGCTCGACTGCGACGTCATCCAGGCCGACGGCGGCACGCGCACGGCCTCGATCACCGGCGGCTGGATTGCGCTTTACGATTGCCTGCGCTGGATGGAAACCCGCAACATGATCAAGGCCGACCGCGTGCTGAAGGACCATGTCGCGGCGATCTCTTGCGGCATCTTCGCCAACCAGCCGGTCATCGATCTAGACTATCTCGAGGATTCCTCGGCCGAGACCGACGCCAATTTCGTCATGACGGGCGCCGGCGGCATCGTCGAGATCCAGGGCACGGCGGAAGGCACGCCTTTCAGCGAAGAGGAGTTCTCCTCGCTGATGGGTCTCGCCAAGGCGGGCATTGCCGGGCTGGTGGACCTGCAGAAGCAAGCCATCGCCTAGGCTTTCATTCAAGCCTCGCCAGTGAATTTCCTTGTCCCTGCCTACGGGGGCAAGGCCTAGAAAGGGCGGGCAATGGCACAACCCATCGAAGGCATTCTTGAAACTGCGCTCTACGCAACCGATCTCGATGCGGCAGAAGCCTTTTACGGGAGTGTACTGGGCCTCGAGAAGATCGCACGGTCTGGCAACCGCCATGTATTCTTCCGCTGCGGACCGGGCGTGCTCCTGATCTTCAACCCGGAGGAAACCGTGAAGCCGCCCGCACCGGACAGCCTGCAGGTTCCGCCGCATGGCACTATCGGAAGGGGCCATGCCTGCTTCAGGGTTTCGGGAGACAATCTCGATGCGATGGTGCAAAAGCTGAAAGCTGCCGGCATCGGCATCGAATCCGAGGTTCAATGGCCGCAGGGCGGCCGATCGATTTATTTCCGCGACCCTTCAGGCAATAGCCTGGAATGCGCGGAGGCCAAAATCTGGGGCATGGGGTAAGGATATTTTATGCGTAAGCTCGAAACCAAAACTATTGTCGTCGCCAGCCACAACCAAGGCAAGATCCGCGAGATCCAGGATCTGATCGGTCCGCTTGGTTTCACCGCCAAATCGGCCGCCGAACTCAATTTCATCGAACCCGAGGAAACCGGGACGACCTTCGAGGAAAATGCCACGATCAAGGCACTTGCCTCGGCTCAAGCCTCCGGCATGCCGGCGCTTTCCGACGATTCCGGCCTCGTCGTCGATGCGCTCGGCGGCGATCCCGGCGTCTACACCGCCGACTGGGCGGAGACCGGCAACGGTACCCGCGATTTCTTCATGGCCATGGAGAAGGTCGAGAAGGCATTGGAAAAGGCCGGCGCCACCAAGCCCGAGCAGCGCTCTGCCCGTTTTGTCAGCGTGCTCTGCCTTGCATGGCCGGATGGTCACACGGAGCTTTTCCGCGGCGAAGTGGAAGGTAAAGTCGTCTGGCCGCCGCGCGGGACGCAAGGTTTCGGCTATGATCCGATCTTCCAGCCTGAAGATTATGATGTGACCTTCGGCGAGATGAGTGCGGAAGAAAAACATGGCTGGAACATCGGCAAGCCGCAGGCTCTCTCGCATCGCGCCCGCGCCTTCAAGCTCTTCGTCGAAACCTGCCTGGAAGCATAGGCCGAGCCTTGAACATGATCGAACCGTCTGCGCTGACGCGCGATGCAAAGCTTCTGCCCGATACCGGCGAGCCCGGTTTCGGGGTCTATGTGCATTGGCCTTTCTGCGCGGCGAAGTGCCCCTATTGCGATTTCAACAGCCATGTCCGGCATCAGCCAGTCGATCAGGAGCGCTATGTCGCCGCTTTCCTGAAAGAGATCACCAATGCCCGCCTGATGAGCGGGCCGAAGACGGTAACCAGCATCTTCCTCGGCGGCGGCACGCCGTCGCTGATGAAGCCGGAAACAGTCGATGCGATCCTCGACGGCATTGCGCGGCATTGGAATGTGCCTGACGGTATCGAGATCACGATGGAGGCCAATCCTTCCAGCGTCGAAGCAGACCGTTTCCGTGGCTACCGCGCCGCCGGTGTGAACCGTGTCTCGCTCGGCGTACAGGCACTGAATGATCGCGACCTCAAATTCCTTGGGCGGCTGCATGACGTCGCCGATGCGCTGAAGGCGATCAGGCTCGCGCGTGACATCTTCCCGCGCATGTCTTTCGACCTGATCTATGCGCGGCCGAACCAGACGGTCGAGGAGTGGGATCGCGAGCTCAAGGAAGCCATCTCCTATGCCGTGGACCATCTCTCGCTCTATCAGCTCACCATCGAGGAAGGCACGCCCTTCTACGGGCTGCATAAGGCCGGAAAGCTGATCGTGCCGGATGGGGACCAGTCCGCTGCCCTCTATGAAGCCACGCAGGAGATCACCGAGCGCGAAGGATTGCCGGCCTATGAGGTATCCAATCATGCCCGGCCGGGTGCGGAGAGCCGCCATAACCTCACCTACTGGCGCTATGGCGACTATGCCGGCATCGGCCCCGGCGCGCATGGTCGCCTGACGCGGGGCGCAGAGAAAGTCGCGACCGCTACGGAGCGCAAGCCTGAAGCCTGGCTGGACCTCGTCGAACGCGACGGCCATGGTATCACCGAGCACGAGCGCCTCGGTTTCGATGAGCAGGCCGATGAATTGCTGCTGATGGGACTGCGCCTGAAGGAAGGTGTCGATCTTGCCCGCTGGCAGCAGCTTTCCGGCCGCGATCCCGATCCGAAACGCGAGGAATTTTTACTGGAACACGGCTTCATTGAGCGGATCGGCAATTCCCGCCTGCGCTGCACGCCGGCAGGCATGCTGATCCTTGATTCCGTCGTGGCGGACCTCGCCTGCTAGAGTATTCCCATTGTTCTTCGAAACAAGGCTAAGCTCTATCTCCCTTGTTTCACTCAGTTCCGGGCGCAAACCTGCCGCTCACACTTTTTCCTGAATCGCTTCAGGTCCGCCTCAAGCAGCCCGTCTTCTTGCAAAATTGACGAGCCTTCCATCGATTGCCGCAAGGCCGACCGCGATCAAAGCCATGCCGACCAGATGTTTGAGCTGCAACTGCTCACCGAGTGCTCCGGCGCCAAGCAGGATCGCGCTGACGGGGATCAGGAAGGTCACCAGCATCAGATTGGTGGCACCTGCCGTCGCCAGTATGCGGAAGAAGAGCACATAGGCCACGGCCGTCGAGAGGATCGCGAGGCCTGATAGCGCCAGCCAGGTCTCGACGGAGGGCATCGCGAGCGTCCAGGGCTGGTCGACAATCAGCGCGATTGGCAGCATCAGAAGGGTGGATGCCGTCACCTGCCCGGCGGCAGGAATAAGCGGGGCAAGGCCCATCCGGCGGAATCGCCGTCCCCAGATGCCGGCCAGCGAATAGGAGAAGGCAGCACCGAGAACTGCGAGTTGGGCAAGCACGTTCGAGCCAAGATCCTTCAACGCGTCAAAGCCGATCATGTAAGCAACGCCTGCAAAGCCAACGATCACGCCGAAGAGACGGTTTGCCGTCAGCTTTTCATCCGCCGTCAGGACATGAGCAACCACCACAGCAAAGAGTGGCGTCGTGGCGTTGAGGATCGAGGCAAGACCGCTCGCAATATGTGTCTGGCCCCAGACGATGAGGCAGAAGGGGATCATGTTGTTGAGAAGCCCCATGCCGAAAAAGGCGATCCAGCTCTGCCTGTCACGCGGCATGGTATGGCCCATGGCGCGCACGATCAGATTAAGCGCGATGGCGGCAAGCAGGACACGCCCGGTCACGATTGTGAACGGCGGCAGCGCCTTCACGAGAATGCCGTTGAAGAAGAAGGAGCCACCCCAGAGAAGCGACAGCACGATCAGCATACCCCATTCTGCGGCTCCCATGGTCTTCTGGATGGACATGACAATCTCCTCGCCGAGTTCTGCTAAAGTGTTTCCTCCGGCTCACCTGCGTGGATTTGCCAGATCTACCTGTTTCTATTAGTATTCCTTACCGCCTGACAAACGAGCATTTCTGCTCGCATGATTGAGCTGAGCTAAAGCATGACAGATCCTTTGCCGTCATTGTCGGCCCTGCGCGCCTTTGAGGCCACGGCGCGTCATCTGAGTATGACGCAAGCGGCGCGCGAGCTGCACGTCACGCCTGGCGCTGTCAGCCTCCAGATCCGCGATCTCGAAGCCTCGCTCGGCGTATCGCTGTTCGAGCGGCGCACGCGGCAAATTCTGTTGACGCCGGAAGGCCGGGACTATTTCGCGACATTGCGCACGGCCTTCCAGCTCGTGCGGGAAGCGACGGCATCACTGACGGCACGGCGGCGGGGCAATGCGCTGGCGCTGACCTGTACGGCAGGTTTTGCAACACATTGGCTTTTGCCGCGCCTGCAGCGCTTCGAGGACATGCATCCTGATATCGATGTCCGCATCAGCGCGTCCCATCGCATGTTCGATTTCGAGCGCGATGGGATCGATCTCGCCATCCGCCACGGGCTTGGCGGTTATGAGGGATTGATCAGCGAGCGGCTGGTGGATGACGAACTGGTGCCGGTCTGCACGCCGGCGATCGCCGCGATCCTCGGCGAAAATCCCTCGCCTGATCAGCTTGCGGGATATCAGCTCATCCACGACGTCTACCGCCGCGACTGGCAGCTCTGGTTGGCCGCGGCGGGCGCCACCAAGGTGGATGCCTCCCGCGGCCCGATCTTCAGCGACGGCAATGGCGCCTTCGATGCGATGAAATCAGGCTTCGGCGTGGCGCTGATGCGCCGCTCCTTCATTGAGAAGGAACTTGCCGAGGGAAGACTCATCGCGCCGTTTCCACTGGGGCTGACAAGCAAACTAGCCTACCATCTCGTCTATCCGGGCACAGCGCTGGAACGGCCGGCGGTCGCGGCCTTCCGGCGCTGGTTGCTTTCAGAAGCGAAAACCTAGTCGTGGCTGGTAGCACCTGCCTTGAAAAGGCTGCCTGTCGGCGTCTTCAGGAACATCTCGAGCGGAATATGCTCCTGATGCAGAAAGCCGCTCACCGGCAGCAGACCGTCGCGGACCATTTCGATGACGGCAACCACAGAGGCCGACGTCGTCCAGGCGATCGCGGTACGCCGGGCTCCTGCAATCTCGATCGGATAGTAGGCGCGGACAAATTCCTTCCGGCGCAAGGAGCCGTTGATCGTGCCTTCGGCCGCGACATGGACGTAGACGACGTCGTCATCGACAGGCGGCTTGGCGTTGGTCAGGATTTCGCCGGCGAGATGGCGCTTCTCACGCATCAGAAGCTCATGGAAGAAGAAGTTCATCAGCTCCATATGGCCGGGATAACGCATCGTCTTGTAATCGAGGTTATCGACCTTGCCGAGCATGGTGTCGCACATGGTCCCGAGGCCGCCGGAGGTGGTGAAGGCCTCCAGCTTGACGCCGCCGACATAGATCGTTTCGTGCCATTCCATCGGCGAGACGAGCTTACGCACGCCGCCCTCGATGACTTCGCAATCGTTCAGATATTCATTGACCACGCCTTCCGGCGACCAGTTGAAGGCATAGCCCAGAAGTCCGGTCGGGTGCTGCGGCAGGGCGCCGACACGCATGCGGATCGAGCGGCAGCGATCAAAGCCATCGGCAAGGCTTGAGCCGACGATGCCGACGAAGCCGGGCGCCAGGCCGCATTGCGGCGCCATCAGGCCGCGGGCGGTCTTGGATAGCTCGATAATGAAATTGGTGGTCGGCACATCCTCGGTCAGATCGAAGTAGTGGATGCCGGCGAGATGGGCCGCCCGTGCCAGCTCGATGTTCAAATGATATGGCAGGCAGGACAGCACCGCCTCGACGCTCGACAGCAGCTCTCCGATGACGGAGACGTCGGTGATATCGCCAGCCCGGCATTGGAAGGGCAATTCGTCCGTGGGCAGTTGTGCATCGACACCGACAACCTCAAAGCCACCCTCATGCAAAAGCGTTGCCGCCAGCCGCCCGACCTTGCCAAGGCCGATCACGGCAATCCGTTCAAAACTCATTGATGTCCTCCCGAACGCCGACGTTCGTCACCGGCGTATTTTTCTCACTTGCGGGTGTATAGAATAAAATGCTCATAAAAGAAAACAGCCGGGATTGCTCCCGGCTGTTGAAACGTGGTGGCTGTGCACCGCTTATTCGTTGATGAGACGCTTCAAAAGCTCGATCTCATGCGACAGCTTCGTGTCTCCCGAGATCAGTTCCTCGATCTTGCGCACGGCGTGCAAAACCGTCGTGTGATCGCGTCCGCCGAAGCGGCGACCGATCTCCGGGAAAGAGCGTGGCGTCAGCGTCTTCGACAGATACATGGCGATCTGGCGCGGTTTGACGATGACGCGCGTGCGACGGTTCGAGACCAGTTCCTGGCGCGAGACGTTGTAGTGACGTGCGACGATGCGCTGGATATCCTCGATACGCACACGACGCGGCTCGCCGGAACCGACGAGATGGGCCAGCAGCTCATCCACGCGCTCGATCGACAGGTTCGGCTCGAAGGAGCGACGGAAGATCAACTGGTTGAACGCGCCTTCCAGTTCGCGGCCGCTTGCCGTGATGTTGCGGGCAACGTGCTGCAACAGGTCGGTCGGGATCTCCAGTGACGGATCCTCCAGACGGGCCGCCGCGAGACGACGATTCAGGATTTCGAGACGCATCTCGTAGTCGGGACCATCAAGTTCGATCGCAACGCCGCCCTGCAGACGCGAACGGACGCGCGGATCGAGCGATTCCAGTTCCCACGGCGCTCGGTCGGCTGCGACGACGACCTGCTTGGCGCTGTCGAGCAGCATGTTCAGCAGGTGGCAGAACTCGTGCTGGATCATCTTGCCCTGCAGGAACTGCATGTCGTCGATGATCAGAAGGTCGATGTTGCGCAGCGAATCCTTCAACGTCAGCGCGTCATTGTCACGGATCGCCGTCGCGAAACGCCACATGAAGTATTCGGCCGTCAGATAGACGACGCGCAGGCCACGTGGGTTCTGCACCGCAGCATTCGCGATCGCCTGCAGGAGATGGGTCTTGCCGAGACCGACGGTCGCATGGACGAAGAGCGGGTTGAAGCGCACAGCGCCCTGACCTGCTTCCGCAATGGTTTTCGCGGCGGCAAGCGCCACGCGGTTGGAGCTGCCCTCAACGAAGGTGTCGAAGGTGAAGCGAGAATCCAGCGGCGAGCCAAAGAGCGGCGAACCGACACTAGCCGGGCGCGCCGCAGCGGCGGCCGAAACGGCCTGCTGGACGATATGCCCCGCCGGCTGGGCAGATGCCGGACGACGAAGCTGGGTGGGCTGGGCAGCCGGCTCGATAGCGACCGCCTCGTCGACCGCCTTCACGCCGGTGCGCGTTGCCGTGCGCACAAGGATCTCGACCTTCAGGATTTCAGGATCTTCGGCCTGAAACAGCCCGACAATGAGATCGAGATACCGGTTGTTGATCCACGACTTCAGAAAGGTCGTGGGAACGGTGAGACGGACGACACTCTTGGAAACCGAATGAAGCTTGAGCCGTGCAAACCAGCTTGCATAGACGTCAGGACCAACTTGCGCCTTCAGACGCGCGCTGACGCGGTCGAAGAGAACGCCATGCTTCATATCGCCCTTTTCTTCCGTTGCACTCAGGTGAATGGAACCGAAAGACTGCGGTGCAGCTTCCCCGTTATCCAGCGCACCCGTCGTCATCGAATTCATCTGCATAATGCCGCCTTTCATTTCCTCGGGCGGTCATTCGTTGACAGCCGCCCGATCATTCCCCGCTCTGGCAAAACCAGCGACATCCTCATGAGCCGCCTGCATGCCGGTTCACTCAAACACTGCCCCTTTCGGGACTGACACAGAGACCCTGCGGTGGTCGCGATCATGCGACAACCGTCTCAACGGCTCTGTGTCAGGCTGGCGGCCGATCCTCGTTTTTCGCCCGCAAGCCCGCACGCAATGTTACACTTTCCCCTGCCCTTTTCCGGGCCTCGCGCAAAGCGTGTGGCCGCGGAGCGCACAAAACGTCCCCGTCCCGTGACAGCCACGTCACGGTACAATGCCGTCGAGTGCGTGAGAAAACGGAAGCTGTCCGCTCCGTTGCAAGCGACACAGAGCCATCATCCTGCCGACGTGGCAGTTTGGACTGACTTCTGCAGGTGATGTCCGCGCCCTTTGCTGGACGCCATTTAGGCAGGATCAAATGGCAAGATCAACGATGAATTTTACGCAAAATTAAGATGCGGCCATTGACTCCCGCTGCCCTTTTAGGGCGTCACACCACCGTCAAAAAAGAATCGCTTTTGAATCAAGGAGATTCCCCGAGTGGGCTATTTTGGACACGCATAAAAAGAAAAAAGAAAAAATGTTCTTGACTCATTTGGTGCCCCGGGCTGGGTGACCAGAGTCGCAAGTCTTAAAAAGATCCTTGCGTAAGTTATTGTTTTAAAACAATTTTTCCTGTCATGCCTCTGACACGAAATCGTCGTTAGATTAACCATAGCCGGAGCGGGCGACGGAATCGAAAAAGCCCGGTAAAATTACCGGGCTAATCATAACGAGCAATTCGTTAATGAGATATTTACGCTGTCGCAGAAGCCGACAGGGCCTTCACACGAGCGGCAAGGCGCGAGACCTTGCGGGATGCTGTGTTGGCGTGCAGGACGCCCTTGCTTGCGGCACGCGCCAGCTCGGGTTCAGCTGCGATGAAGGCTTCCTTTGCCTTGGCGGCATCACCAGCGGCGAGTGCCTCTTCGACCTGGCGAACGTAAGTGCGAACGCGCGAACGGCGAGCCTTGTTGACTGCGGTACGGCGAGCGATCTTGCGGGTCGCCTTTTTCGCCGAAGTTGTATTGGCCATGGATGCCTCTCTCAAGAATTCGAACAAACTCCGCCATTGCCGCGCTGGCCCTGCGGCCACTCAATTCAGCAATACGGGAGCATTTGCGGAAAACCTGAGCGGCTTTCCGAACCGTGGGCGGGCATATAACGCTAAACCTCACCCGCGTCAACGCGCATTTTCAAGGAAAAGCGCCTTTCCCGGCCGCATCCGCTCACCTGTTCTTGAAGGCAGGTTTGCGCTTTTCGATGAAGGCGGCCATGCCCTCTTTCTGATCCTCGGTCGCAAAGAGGCTCTGGAAGAGGCGGCGTTCGAAACGCAAGCCCTCCTCCAGCGTCGTCTCGAAGGCGCGGCTGACCGCCTCCTTTGCCATCAGAACCGACGGCCGAGACAATGATGCGATCTTGGTTGCCGCCTCCAGCGCTTCATCCAGCAGCCTTTCCGGTGCCACCACACGCGAAACGAGTCCCGCGCGCTCGGCTTCGGCTGCGTCCATCATCCGGCCGGTCAGGATCAGATCCATCGCCTTGGCCTTTCCGACCGCGCGCGTCAGGCGCTGCGAGCCGCCAATGCCTGGAATGACGCCCAGCGTGATCTCCGGCTGGCCGAACTTTGCCGTCTCCGAGGCGATGATGAAATCGCAAAGCATGGCAAGCTCGCATCCGCCGCCGAGCGCAAAGCCGCTGACAGCTGCGATGATCGGCTTACGGGCCTTGGCGATCTCGTCCCAGCCGCTGATGAAATCGCTCTTGTAGACTTCGGCGAAATCGAGCGGCTGCATTTCCTTGATGTCGGCACCGGCGGCGAATGCGCGCTCCGAGCCGGTCAACACGATCGCGCCTATGGTCTCATCGGCATGAAAAGCCGCATAGGCTTGCTTCAGCTCCTTGAGCACGGTCGAATTCAGCGCGTTCAGCGCCTGCGGCCGGTTCAGCGTAATGAGGCCGACATTGCCGCGGGTTTCAACAAGAAGTGTTTCATAGGCCATGGCGCTCTCCTATTTCTGGCAGGTGGCGCAATAGAAGGTGGACCGGCCAGCCTGCACGATGCGCGAGACCGTACCGCCACAGCCCGGCGTGCGGCAAGTTAGACCTTCGCGATCATAGACGGAAAAGGAATGCTGGAAGTAGCCGAGCGAGCCGTCCGTCTGGATATGGTCGCGCAGCGACGATCCGCCCGCAGCGATCGCATCGGCGATGACATCGCGAATAGAGTTGACCAGCAGGTTCAGCGCTTCCTTCGGCTTACCCACCTTGGTCACCAGCGTGCCGGCTGCGCGCGTCGGCAACAGATGCGCCCGCCAGAGCGCCTCGCAGACATATATATTGCCGAGCCCGGCGATGTTCTTCTGATCGAGCAACGCGCTCTTCAGCGGCTGTGCCTTGCGTTGGAAACGTTCGGCCAGATAGGCGGCCGACAGCTCGTTGCCAGTCGGTTCCGGCCCCAGACCGAACAGAAAGGGGTTGGCGTCGAGTTCAGAGCGGTCCGCAATGTCCATGAAGCCGAAGCGGCGCGGATCATTGTAGATGACGCGGCGCGGTCCGCCTTCGCCATCCAGATGAAAGATGGCGTGATCATGCTTCTCATCCTTGGAACGCTCGTGATGGAAGTCGCCAGGCGTGCCGCTGACGGCGCCCTGTTCGATCCGGAAGGAGCCGGACATGCCGAGATGGGAAATGATCGTCTTGCCGCTGTCGAGGTCGATCAACAAGTACTTGGCCCGCCGTCCAAGGCCGATGATCTTGCGGCCGGATACCTGCTGCTCGAAGCCCTGAGGAAAGGGAAATCGCAGATCGCCGCGGCGCAATTCCAGCCTCTCGATGCGCGCGCCCTCCATTGCCGGCGTCAGACCGCGCTTCACCGTTTCGACTTCTGGCAATTCCGGCATCTTAACCCATCTATATCTAACGTGTTTCAACCGCCCGCGATGTGCGCTATAGCGCCAACGTGCCGCGGGCAGACCGTGGCCCACAGATAGCGCCGCTCCCTCGCTTTCGCTATGGTCGCCGCGCCGAATTCTTGATGTGAACGGAGTAGCTTGATGTCAGACAGCCGGACCTCCGCCGATGGCGGCATGGAAACGTCCTACGGCTTCCGTGAGGTGCCGACCGGTGAAAAGCAAGGCCTCGTCAACGAGGTCTTCCACAAGGTCGCCAAGCGCTACGACATCATGAACGACGTCATGTCGATGGGCATGCACAGGGCCTGGAAGGACGCCATGATCGCGGCACTCAACCCGCGCAAGGAGCCGGGCTACAAGGTGCTCGATGTTGCCGGCGGCACGGGCGACATTGCCTTCCGCATCATCGAAGCTTCCAACCGCCAGGCGCATGCGACCGTGCTCGACATCAACGGTTCGATGCTTGGCGTCGGCGCCGAGCGAGCGGAAAAGAAAAAGCTTTCCGACAATCTGACCTTTGTCGAGGCCAATGCCGAAGACCTTCCCTTCGAGGCAAACAGCTTCGATGCCTATACCATCGCTTTCGGCATCCGCAACGTGCCGCGGATCGAGGTAGCACTCTCGGAAGCCTATCGCGTCCTGAAGCGCGGCGGGCGGCTGCTGGTGCTGGAATTTTCCGAAGTGGACTTGCCGCTGCTCGACAAGGTCTACGATGCCTGGTCCTTCAACGCCATTCCGAAATTCGGCAAGGCGATCACCGGTGACGCAGAGCCCTATCAGTATCTCGTGGAATCGATCCGCAAGTTCCCGAACCAGGAGAATTTCGCGGCGATGATCCGCACGGTCGGCTTCTCGCGCGTGACCTATACCAATTATACCGGCGGCATCGCAGCGCTGCATTCCGGCTGGAAGCTCTGATCCGCATGAGTGCTTTCGGGGCATATTTCAGGCTCGCAAGAGTCGGCTGGATTCTGGTGCGTGAGGGCGTCATCTCGGCACTGCCTTCGGAAGGCCTGCCGCCATCGGTCAGCCTGGCGAAATCCTTTGTCGGCATGTTTGCGCGCAAGCGCAGCAAATATCAGAAGCGCAGCGACCGGCTGGCACAGGCTGTCGAGCGGCTAGGGCCATCCTATGTGAAGATCGGCCAGTTCCTTGCAACGCGTCCTGACGTCGTTGGTGTCGAGTTTGCCGACGATCTGTCCCAACTCCAGGACCGGATGGCCTTTTTCCCGGCGGCTGCCGCCAAGGCCAATATCGAGGGTTCGCTCGGGCGGCCGATCACGGATCTCTATGCGAGCTTCGGTGATCCGATTGCCGCAGCCTCCATCGCGCAGGTGCATGCAGCAGAGGTCGGCACACCTGATGGACCCAAGAAGGTTGCGGTCAAGGTTGTGCGGCCCGGCGTGAGAGCGCGGTTTGCCCATGATATCGAGGCGATGTATCTCGTCGCCCATATGCAGGAACGCTTCATGCCGGCCAGCCGGCGCCTGCGGCCGGTCGAGGTGACGAAGACGCTGGAGCAGACCACCAAGGTGGAGATGGACCTGCGTCTTGAGGCGGCTGCGCTTTCCGAGATTGCCGAGAATACCGAAAAGGACCCTGGCTTCCGCGTCCCGAAGGTGGACTGGGAGCGCACCGGCCGTGACGTCATCACCATGGAGTGGATCGACGGCGTCAAGATGTCCGATGTGGAGGGGCTGCGGGCTGCCGGCCACGACCTCAACATGCTTGCCGATACACTGATCCAGTCATTCCTGCGCCATACGCTGCGCGACGGTTTCTTCCATGCCGACATGCACCCGGGCAACCTCTTCGTCGATTCCGACGGCATGATCGTTGCCGTCGACATGGGCATCGTCGGACGTCTCGGGAAGAAGGAGCGTCGCTTCCTCGCCGAAATCCTCTACGGTTTCATCACACGCGATTATATCCGGGTGGCGGAAGTGCATTTCGAGGCGGGCTATGTACCCGGCCACCACAATGTCGAGAGTTTTGCCCAGGCGATCCGGGCGATCGGCGAGCCGATCCACGGACAGCCGGCCGAGACGATCTCGATGGGCAAGCTCTTGACGCTGCTTTTCGAAGTCACCGAACTTTTCGACATGCAAACGCGTCCCGAGCTCGTCATGCTGCAGAAGACGATGGTCGTCGTCGAAGGCGTCTCGCGCATGCTCAATCCGCGCTTCAACATGTGGAAGGCGTCCGAGCCTGTCGTCGGCGACTGGATCAAGAACAATCTCGGCCCCAAACGCATCGTCACCGATCTCAAGGACGGGCTGAAGGCCGCCGTGAAGCTTGCCGAAGCCGCGCCGGAGATCGCCGCCCAGACCGAGAAATTCCACCATCAGCTTCTGCATATGAGCGAACACGGATTGCGCTTTGACGAGCAGACAGCAGAAGCCATCGGCAAGGCGGAAGCCCGTCATAACCGTTCGGCAAAAGTGGCCCTCTGGATCATTGCGCTCACGCTTCTCTATATTGCCTGGATGGTGAGCTGATCGGAAAGCAACAAAAGCATGATGTGTTCGGCATTTGGGATATCCCGCCAGACGTGAGGCTCGCTTAGTCTCGCCTCCATGGAGATGAGCACATGAAGCATGAACGCCCCGGAATCGAACTGAGCGGCCAGCCCTTCAGCTTTGCCGAAATGGTGAGGATCGGCTCCGGCAGGGTTACGCTTTCGGCCTCGGAGATCGGTATGCAGCGCGTGAGGATCGCGCGTTCGATCGTCGAGGATGCCATCGAATCCGGCATGCCGGTTTACGGCGCGACCACGGGTGTGGGCGCCATGAAGGATGTCGAATGGTCGCCCGAAGATCTCGACGCCTTCAATCTCGGTCTGGTACGCGCCCACCACTTCGGCACCGGCACGCCTTTTTCCTGCAATGTCGTGCGCAATGCCATGGCGATGCGCGTCAACACGGCGCTGACCGGCCAGGTCGGCTGTACGCCCGATCTCATCGACGCCTATATGCGCATGCTGAGGGCTGACCTCATCCCGGTCGTGCGCCGCACCGGCTCGATCGGTTGCGCTGATATCGGCCTGATGGGCCAGATCGGCGCGGTGCTGACCGGCGTTGGCGAAGCGATTTATCGTGGTGAGCGCATGCAGGCTGCCGACGCCTTCCAGGCCGCCGGCATGGAGCCGGTGAAGATGGCGCCGCGCGACAGCCTCGCCTCGCTCAGCGTCAATGCCGTCAGCTTTGCCGCCGCTGCGGAGACGACGCGCAATGCCGCTGCCTCAATTCGTGTGCTGCTGGCGACCGGCATGATGGCCTCAGGTGCGCTCGGCGGGTCGCGCGATCCCTGGCGGGCTGTGCGCCATGTCGGCACCGCGCGGGAAGCGCTGATCGGCGCCTGGCTGTGCAATGCCTCCGACGAATGGGAATGGCCGGTCGCGACCCATGTGCAGGATGCGCTCAGCTTGCGCATGATCGCCCAGGTCTTTGGTGCCGTTATCGAGAACCTGCTTTCGACGGGCCACAAGATTCTCGCCGCTACCGGGCGTTCCGATGACAATCCCGTCGTCGTCGAGGGACGGGTGATGACATCGGGCGGTTCCCTGCCGCTCGACGTGACCATTCTGCTGGAATCGGCAGCGCTCTGCATGGCGCATGCAGCGCGCAACGCCTTCAACCGCTGCGTCCTGCTCGGCAACGGCCAGCGGCGCGGCCTGCCGGTCAATCTCGTGCCTCCCGGCCGCATCGCGACCGGTTTCGGCCCGATCATCAAGCTTGCAGGCGAAATCTTTTCGCGCGTACTCTCCATGTCGAACCCTGTTTCGGCGCAATCGCTCGTCGTAGCGGCGGGGCTTGAGGACGAGGCGGCCTTCCTGCCGCTCGTTATCGAGCGTTTCGACCGGCAGATGCGGGCGCTGAAGCGTCTCGCCGCACTGGAAGCCCTGCTTTCGGCACAGGCGATCGATATTATCGGCGACACGCCGAAGGGTGTTGCGGGTATGCTCTATGAGGTCGTGCGCAAACATGCGGCCTTCTACACGGTGGACCGGCCGCTTTCGGCCGAGGTCGAGGCAATCGAAGAGGAACTCGGCTCGGATGCATTCCTCTCCAGGCTGATCGAGCAGGTGCCGATCGCCTCCTTCGACGATTTCTTTGCACTCGGTTCGCTCGAGCGCATCGAAGAACGGCTGACGCGGGAACCGGCTATCATCTGATTTTCGACCTATCGAGGGAGACGCGGCATGGATTTCGATCTCGTTCTGCAGGGCACTGTGGTGCTGCCGGAGCGCATTGTCGAGGGCGGCTATGTCGCCGTTTACGATGGAAAGATCGCCGAAGTCGGTATTGGCGTGCCGCCGGCGGCCAAAGAACGGCACCTGCTTGGCAAGGCACTGATCCTGCCGGGCGCGATCGATGCGCAGGTCCATTCACTCTCCCAGAAGGACCAGGAGGACTTCGTCTGGTCGACGCGCTCGGCTGCGGCCGGTGGTGTCACGACCATCGTCGACATGCCCTATGACGAAGGCAATCTCGTCTGCTCGGCGGCAGCCGTGAAGAAGAAGGTCGATCATGCCGGTCCGCAGGCCCGCGTCGATTTTGCGGTCTATGGTACGGTCGATCCCGAGGAAGGCGCGACACGCATCGCGGAAATGGTGGAAGCGGGTGTCGCCGCCTTCAAATTCTCCACGTTCGGCACCGATCCCAAACGCTTCCCGCGCATCCCACCGGCCCTGCTCGACGCCTGTTTTGCGGCGATTGCGCCGACCGGGCTGACGGCCGGCGTGCACAACGAGGATGACGAGGCGGTCCGCACCTATATGGAACAGGTGAAGGCAAGCGGCATCACCGACTGGCGGGCGCATGGCCTGTCACGCCCGCCGATAACCGAACTGCTTGCCATGCACACGATCTTCGAAACAGGCGCCAATACCGGCTGTCCGTCGCATGTCGTGCATTGCTCGCTCGGGCGCGGTTACGACATCGCGCGGGCCTATCGCCGCGACGGTTTCGAGGCGACGGTGGAATGCTGCATTCACTACCTGACGCTCGACGAGGAAACCGATGTGAAGCGGCTGGGCGGCAAGGCGAAGATCAATCCGCCAGTGCGGCCGCGCGCCGAAGTCGAGACGCTGTGGCGCAAGGTTGCCGAAGGCAACGTCTGGCTGGTGTCGACGGACCATGTGAGCTGGTCCGAAAACCGCAAGACCAATCCCGACATGCTGGCGAATGCGTCAGGTGTTCCAGGTCTGGAAGTGATGGTGCCGCTTTTCGTCAAGGGCGCGCTGGAACGCGGCGTACCGCTGACCTGGGCGGCTAAGCTGATGGCCGAAAACCCGGCCAGGCATTTCCGCCTCGACCATATCAAGGGAGCGCTCACACCGGGCAAGGATGCCGATATCGTCGTGCTGGAGCCGAAGGAAATGGTCTACGACGCTTCGTCCAGCGGCAACAATGTCGTCGGCTGGAGCCCTTATAACGGTATCCGCCTGCCGTGGACGGTTTCAGCCGCATGGCTGCGCGGAGAGAAGATCACCGAGGGGTCGAAGGTTCTGGCCGAACCCGGTACCGGCCGCTTCGTGCGACCGCTTGCCAGACAGGTGCTGGCATGAGCCGCAACCTGCCCGTCAATCCCGGCCGGATATCCGCGGACATCGAAGCTCTCTCCAATATTACCGAGCCGGGGCATCCGTGGACACGGCGGGCTTTTTCGCCGCTTTTCCTTGAGGGCCGCGCCTATTTGGAGGCCCGCATGCAGGCGATCGGCCTGGATACCCGTATCGACGCATCCGGCAATCTTATCGGCCGGCGCGAAGGCGCAAAACCCGGTTCAGGCATCATCATGCTGGGCTCGCATTCCGACACGGTACCCGATGGCGGGCGTTTCGACGGCATTGCCGGTGTTGCCGCAGCTCTGGAGGTTGCGCGGGCGTTGCGGGAACAGGAGATTCACCTCGATCATGATCTGGAGATCGTCGACTTCCTGGCCGAGGAGGTCAGCATTTTCGGCGTTTCCTGCATCGGCAGTCGCGGCATGACGGGCCAGTTGCCGCAGGCATGGCTTTCCCGCACGGTCGACGGCCGCGATCTTGGCGAAGCGATTGCCGAGGTCGGTGGATCGCCAGGGGTTCTGACCCACGAGAACAAGCCCGATATTGCCGGCTTTCTGGAACTGCATATCGAACAAGGCCCCATCCTTCAAAACGAGCGCAAGGATATCGGCATCGTCACCGCGATTTCAGGCATTACCCGCATCGAGATCACCGTCGAAGGCCGCGCCGACCATGCAGGGACTACGCCGATGGATCTGCGCTCAGATGCGCTGGTTGCCGCTTCGCAGCTGGTGCTCGATATCCGCAATGCGGCGAGCGAACTTGCCAAGACACCCGGTCATTTTGCGGCCACCGTCGGCGAATTCCGCATCGAGCCGAATGCCGCCAATGTCGTGCCGTCGCGGGTCGTGCTGCTGATCGATGGACGGGCCGAAATCCGGGCCGACATGGAAGCGTTCTGCCGCTGGCTGGATGGCCATGCTGAAAAGCTCGCTCTGGCATTCGGCGTGACGATTGCTTCTCCGAACCGCATTTCCGACAATTTCCCGACACCGAGCGACAAAGGCCTGCTCTCGACCCTGGAACGGGCCTGCGAGACAGTCGGCGCCAAACACCGCTTCATGGCGTCGGGCGCCGGCCACGATACGGCCTGGATTGCCCGCGTCGCGCCGGCTGCGATGATCTTCGTGCCTTGCAAGGAGGGCCGAAGCCATTCCCCGGATGAATGGGCCGAAAATGATGACATAGCGCTCGGCGCCGCCGTGCTTTTCGAGGCAGTGCGCGAGATGGACAGGACACTTACGACGGAGAAGGATAATGGGACGCATACTGGTTGAGAAGGACGTGGAAGCCGCCGTCAAGGGCGGTTCCGTCTATGCCGCCGGCGGCGGTGGCTGGGCCGATCATGGCCGCATGCTCGGTTATGCCGCCGTCAACGTCGGCAAGCCTGAACTCGTCTCCATCGAGGAACTCGGCGATAACGACTGGGTCGCGACGGCGGCGGCGATCGGGGCGCCTGCCTCCACCACGCCCTGGGAGATGCAGGGCATCGATTATGTGAAAGCCGTGCAGCTGCTGCAGGAGTCGCTCGGCGAAAAGCTCTCCGGTCTCATCATCGGCCAGAACGGCAAGTCCTCGACGCTGAACGGCTGGCTGCCTTCAGCGATCCTCGGCACCAAAGTCGTCGATGCCGTCGGCGATATACGCGCACATCCGACCGGCGACATGGGCTCGATCGGCATGGCAGGATCGCCGGAACAGATGATCCAGACGGCTGTCGGCGGCAACCGGGCCGAAAACCGCTATATCGAGCTGGTCGTGAAGGGTGCTACGGCGAAGATCTCGCCGGTGCTGCGGGCGGCCGCCGACCAGTCCGGTGGCTTCATCGCCAGCTGCCGCAACCCGCTGCGCGCCTCCTATGTCCGCAAGAATGCCGCGCTTGGCGGGATCTCGATGGCACTGAAGCTCGGCGAAGCCATCATCGAGGCGGAAAAACGCGGCGGATCGGCGATCATCGATGCGATCTGCAAGACGACGGGCGGCCATATCCTGGCCGAAGGTACGATTACCAGGAAGGACGTCGTCTATACGAAGGAAGCCTTCGACATCGGAACGATCACCGTCGGCGCCGGCGACAAAGCCGTCACCCTGCATGTGATGAACGAATATATGGCAGTCGAAGATGCCGGCGGCACGCGCCTAGCGACCTTCCCGGCCGTCATCACGACGCTTTCCGAGGAGGGCGAGCCGCTTTCGGTCGGCCAGCTAAAGGGTGGCATGCATGTCTTCATCCTGCATGTACCGAAGGAGATCATACCGCTATCCGCCAGCGTGCTCGATCCAACCGTCTATCCGTTCGTCGAAAAGGCGATGGGCATCGAGATAGCACGCTATGCACTGGAGACGAGGGCCTGAGCCATGGCGCGCGATCCCGGCCTGGAAGAACTGATGCGCGAAGAACTCGGCGACCGGACGGGCCTGAGCGAAAAATCCATGTTCGGCGGCTGGGCCTTCATGCTCAATGGTAACCTGCTCTGCTGCGCACGCCATGACGGCATGTTGCTGCGCTTGGGCAAGGGCAATGATGGCTGGGCGCTGGCGCAGCCCGGCGTGATCCAGATGCTGTCAGGCGAGCGGATCATGCATGGCTGGGTGCGGGCCAATGCCGATGTCTATGGCGACGACACCATGCGCCGTCGCCTCATCGACGCCGCGCTTGCGTATGTGGAACCGCTGCCTGCCAAGTGAATGAACCGGTGCTGCATGTGCCGACGACGAAAGACGAGGAACCCAAGATGCCGAAGGCCAATCCACGCCATCCGAAATTTCCGATTCCCGGCGGACCGGAGCTACGTGCCAGGGGCTGGCGGCAAGAGGCGTTGCTGCGGCTTCTGGAAAACGTTCTCTCGGTCGGCGAAGACCCTGACAATCTCGTCGTCTATGCAGCTCTCGGTAAGGCGGCGCGCAACTGGGCAGCGCATCGGGGCATCGTCAAGGCGCTCACCGAAATGGACGAGGATCAGACGTTGCTCATTCAGTCCGGCAAGCCGATTGGCCTCGTGAAGACCCATGCCAAGGCGCCGCTCGTCATCATGGCAAATTGCAACATTGTCGGCCAGTGGGCGAAGGCCGAGGTCTTCTACGAGCTGCAACGCAAGGGGCTGATCTGCTGGGGCGGGCTGACGGCCGGCGCTTGGCAATATATCGGCAGCCAGGGCGTCATTCAGGGCACCTACGAAATCTTCATGCGCATTGCCGAGCGTCGATTCGGCGGTGATCTCCAGGGGCGCTTCGTGTTGACGGCAGGGCTTGGCGGCATGGGTGGGGCGCAGCCGCTGGCGGGCCGCATGGCCGGCGCTGCCATCCTCTGCATCGACATCGATCCGGAACGCGCCCGCAAGCGCCAGCAGATCGGTTATCTGCAGGAGATCGCGCCCGATCTCGACAGCGCGCTCGCGATGATCGATGCCGCGGTCAAGGACAAGCGGGCGCTTTCCGTCGGGCTCGTTGGCAACGCCGCTGAGATCTATCCGGAAATTGCCCGGCGTGGCATCGTGCCCGATATCGTCACCGACCAGACCTCGGCGCATGACCTTGTCTATGGCTATGTGCCGAAGGGCATGAGCATCGATCAGGTGAAGGGACTGCGCGACGATGGCCAGGGCCAGTTGATGGCTGCCAGCCGTGCCTCGATCGTCGAGCACGTCACCGCTATGCTGGAATTCCAGAAGCGCGGCGCTGAAGTCTTCGACAATGGCAATCTCATCCGTACGCAGGCCCGCGAGGGTGGCGTTGCCAATGCTTTCGACATCCCGATCTTTACCGAAGCCTATCTGCGCCCGCTCTTTGCCCGCGCCATCGGCCCGTTCCGTTGGATGGCCCTTTCCGGTGAGGAGAGCGATATCGCCCGCATCGACGACCTGCTCCTGGAGATGTTTCCCGACAACAAGATCATCACCAACTGGATCCGCCTGGCGCGCGAGCATATTCCCTTCGAGGGGCTGCCGGCGCGTATTGCCTGGCTCGGCCATGGCGAGCGCACGGCGCTGGCGCGCCGCGTCAACGAACTGGTCGCCAATGGCGAACTCAAGGGACCGATCGCCTTCTCGCGCGACCATCTCGATGCCGGCGCCATGGCGCATCCGAACATCATGACGGAACGCATGAAGGATGGCTCCGATGCCATCGCCGACTGGCCGCTCATCGACGCGATGATGCTCTGCTCCTCGATGGCCGATCTCGTCGTCGTCCATTCCGGTGGCGGCGGTTATGCCGGTTACATGACGAGCTGCGGCGTGACCGTCGTTGCCGATGGCTCTGATGCCGCCGATGAACGGCTCGACCATTCGCTGACCAACGATACGGCACTCGGCGTCATGCGTTATGCCGATGCCGGTTATGAAGAGGCGCTGGACGAGGTGGCGAAGAAGGACGTGCCCTATATCCGGCTTGGCTGACAGCCGCCGTCAAAGATGCCGCGTTTCGGCAGGTGCTGCGTCATAACGATCATGCATGCCGTCGAAATAGGCGATCGGGGCGGCGGCAAGCTCTTCTGCGCTGGCGTCGTCAAGGCAGCTGACGGCGACGGCGATGAAGGGGCCGATCGTCTCATTGTCATTGCGGGCAAAGGAAGCCACGCCGCAATTTTCGCAGAAGAGATGCTGGATCGAGCCGGAAGCGAACTGATATTTGCGCAGCCGGTCACCGCCCGAAACCAGCCGGAAGTCATCGGTCTGCACAACAGCCAGCCAGCTGCGCTTCTTGCGGCAGATCGAACAATTGCACTTGAAAGTGCCTGCCGAAAGATCGAGCCCGGCTTCATAGGCAACGGCGCCGCAATGGCAGCTTCCATGATAGATTTTCTTCAAGGTGGTCCTCCGACTCGTATTTAACCTAGAAGTTAAATTAGTCGTCGCAGGGCGGAAGTCAAGGGAGGAGACGGGCGAGACGGCGCGCGGTCAGCGCGGACAGAAACGCGAGCGCCATCATCGTCAGCGTGAAAATCACGATCGCAGACCATCCCTCCACCGCCCAGAACCATCCGCCGGCAGAGCCCATGACGCTCGAGCCGATGTAATAGGCGAGCATGTAGAGCGAGGAGGCGTGACCCTTGGTGCCGGCAGCAAGTTTGCCCACCAGACCGCTTGCTACCGAATGCGTCATGAAGAAGCCGCTGGTCAGTACGATGATGCCGGTGATGATCAGCGGCAGCGAGGCCGAAAGCGTCAGAGCACAGCCTGCTGCAGTGATGACGATACCCGCCAGCAGCACCGTAGAATGGCCGAGCCTGTCGCCAAGGATGCCGCCGACCGAGGACGCGCCGATACCGAAGAGGTAGACCGTGAAGATCAAGCCGAGTTCGGTCTGGTTGAGATCATAGGGAGGTGCCACGAGGCGGAAGCCGGCATAGTTGTAGATCGTTACGAAGGAACCCATCGCGAAAAAGGCGATCATGAAGATGAAGGGTAGCGCCGGGTTGCTGAGGTGTCCGGACCACGCCTTCAGATGAAATTGCGGATCGAAGCCGGCGCGGCGCACGAAATTGCGCGAGGGCGGCAGTAGAGCAATGAAGCCGATCGCGGCGGCCAGGCCGATGGCGCCGATCAGGAACAGGGCCGGTCGCCAGGAAAGATATTCGGCGAAGATACCCGTCAGCACCCGGCCCGACATGCCGCCGAAGGCCGTGCCGCCGACATAGAGACCCATGGTGGCGCCGAGACCGCGCGGGTCGATCTCCTCCGCGAGATAGGCCATGGCAACGGCCGGAACCCCGCCCAGAACGAAGCCCTGCAGCGCGCGGATAATCAGCATCAGATGCCAGTTCGGTGCAAAGGCGGTGGCGATCGTCAGCACGGCGGCCCCAACCAGCGAAATCGACATGAGGCTGCGCCGGCCAAGCCCTTCGGAGACGGCAGCGGCACAGACGATGGCGATCGCCAGGAAGCCGGTGGAGAGGGACAGCGACAGCGAACTTTCAGCCGGGCTGACGGCAAATTCCTGCGAGAAGATCGGCAGGAGCGGCTGCACGCAGTAGAGCAGCGAGAAGGTGGCGAAACCCGAGAGGAAGAGTGCCAGGCTGGCGCGGCGATAAGCGCCGGTGCCACGCGTGAGATAGTGTTTCCGGTGGTTTTCTTCGGTCGTTTCAAGGCCGGCGACGTCTTGGATTGCAGAGTCGGACATTATCATTCCTTCCTGCCTCCCGATCTAGTCAGATCGCCTCCATTTGTCCAATATATGAGACAGGCGTTCTTGATAGCTTTTGGAGATAGCAATGGAGCTGCGGCATCTCAGGTATTTTCTGGCGGTGGCGGAAGAGGGCAATTTCACGAGGGCGGCTGCGCGCCTCGGCATCGGCCAGCCGCCGCTCAGCCAGCAGATCCGGGATCTTGAAACCGAAATCGGCGCCATGCTCTTCCATCGCGTGCCGCACGGGGCGGAATTGACCGCAGCCGGCGCCGCCTTTCTGCCGGAAGCGAAAGCGTCGCTCGCGGCAGCCGAGAAAGCACGGCTGGCGGCGCAAAGCGCCAATCGCGGCGAGACTGGCCGGTTGTCGCTCGGCTTCACCGCCTCCTCCGCCTTTAACCCCGTGGTCAGCACGACGATCCGCCGCTTTCAGGCCCGCTGGCCGGATGTGCAGTTGTCACTGACGGAAATGAACACGCTAGGCCTGATGCAGAAGCTGCAACATGGCGAACTGGATGCGACCTTCTTCCGCCCCGGCCGCGACGATCCCGATGGCATCAGGCTGAAGCGCCTGCCGGATGAACCAATGGTCGTCGCCCTGCCGGCAAGCCACGCGCTGGCAAAACGAAAGACGTTACCGCTGGCTCTGCTGGCGAAGGAGCCATTCATTCTTTTCCCGCGTCTCGTTGGCCTCAGCCTATATGATGACGTGGTGCGGGCCTGCCGCGAGGCGGGATTTGAGTTGAAGGTCGCTCAGGAGGCACCGCAAATTTCCTCGGTCGTCAACCTCGTTGCAGCCGATCTCGGTGTATCGATCGTTCCAGCGTCGATTTCACAGATCAAACTTGCCGGTGTTGCGTACCGGCCGATCGAAGGCCCGCCCGCCGTGGCGCGGCTGGCGCTTGCGGTGCTGCGCAGCCAGCGTTCTCCCGTGACCGAAAACCTGATGAGCCTTCTGAACTAGCAATCCGGATCCCAATAGGGCGGATCACCAAACGTCTTTTTCAGATGATCGGCGATGGCGCGCAGCTTGGCGGAAGGATTTCGGCCTTCGGGATGAGCCATGTAGATGAATTCCGGTTCGGGCTTGGCGCCGACGTCGATTTCCATGAGTCGTCCCTCGCGTATGGCGGGACCAGCGATGAAGGTCGGCAGCAGCGCGATGCCGAGGCCCTCGATCGCAGCATCATGCAGCATATCGCCGTTATTGATGCCGAGACCGAGCATCGCGCGGATGACGACGGTGCCCTCCTCTGTCTGGAAGCGCCAATCCGCAGCGCCGCGATTGGTATAGAAAATACCGCGATGGCCGTTGAGATCGGACAACGAAGCCGGCGTTCCGTGGTGTTCGACATAGTCGGGTGAGGCGACCAGCAGCCGGCGGCTGCGGGCAAGCTTCCAGGCGACCAGCCGTGAATCGGCGATGGCACCGTGGCGGATGATGGCGTCATAGCCGTCCGAGGCGGGATCGACGCGCCTGTCGTCCATATCGAGCGTGAGAGCGATCCGCGGATGCGCCTTCAAAAATGGGTAGAGCGCAGGACCGAGATGCAGGCGGCCGAAGCTCACGGGTGCTGCGATGCGCAGCGGACCGGAGAGTGTGCCGCGACGTTCGGCCATATCTGCCTCGGCATCCTCCATCTCGCGGACGATGCGCCCGGCGCGCTCCATAAAGGCTGCCCCATCCTCGGTCACGGTAAGCTTGCGCGTTGTGCGGTGGACGAGCATGGCGCCCAGCGTCTTTTCCAGCTCGGCCAGCCGTTCGCTGACAACCGACTTCGACAGGCGCAACCGCCGCGCGGCTTCGCTGACAGAACCTGCCTCCACTACGGCGACGAAAGCCGCTATCCCCTCAATCTTCATCATCGTTTGGCTCTATCATCGTTCGGCTTTTCCGAATTCGAACTCCGTGATCGGGAGACTAATCCGAACGAAAGAAGAATGCCATCTTCCAGTCATCGAAACGGGACGGCGTCGCCGATCCAACCCAGACTCAGGAGATGGAACTATGAATCGTCTGATCAACAAAGTGGCAATCGTTACCGGCGCAAGCTCGGGCATCGGTCGTGTGACTGCCAAGCTTTTTGCCGCCGAAGGCGCCAAGGTCGTCGTCGGTGCCCGCCGCCAGGCCGAGCTTGAAAGCCTGGTTGCGGAAATCAAGGCTGCCGGTGGCGATGCTGTTGCCGTGGCCGGCGACGTCCGCTCGGAAGACTATCACAAGGCGCTGGTCGCAGCCGCCGTCCAGAACTACGGCAAGCTCGATATCGCCTTCAACAATGCCGGCACGCTCGGCGAAGCAGGCCCGAGCACCGACGTCTCCGGAGCGGGCTTCAGCGATGCGCTGGCGATCAACCTGACGGCTTCGTTCCTTGCTGCCAAGCACCAGATCGCCGAAATGGTCAAGCACGGTGGCGGCTCGGTCGTCTTCACTTCGACCTTCGTCGGCTACAGCTTCGCTTTCCCCGGCGTTGCGGCCTATGCCGCCAGCAAGTCCGGCCTCATCGGCCTCACACAGGCGCTCGCCGCCGAATACGGCCCGCAGAACATTCGCGTCAACGCGATCCTGCCGGGTGCCGTCGATACGGACATGTATCGCGAGATGAACGATACGTCGGACAAGCAGGCCTTCATCACCAACCTGCATGCGCTGAAACGCGTTGCAGCGCCGGAAGAACTGGCCCGGTCGGTGCTGTATCTCGCATCCGACGATGCAAGCTTCGTCACCGGCACCGCGACGCTGGTTGATGGCGGCGCCTCGATCACCCGCACCTGACGGCTATGGTGCGATTATCCGCTGCAGTTGATGATTTCTGCCGAAAACAGCGGGTTATCGCGCCGGCCTTCCTCCCGCATGATCCCATCATCATCCCAGATATCCAGGGGAATAGGACAATGACTCGCCTTGCAAACAAGACAGCCCTGATTACCGGCGGCACCAGCGGTATCGGCCTTGAAACCGCCCGCCAGTTCATCGCCGAAGGCGCTCGCGTCGCCATTACCGGCAGCAGCGCCAAAAGCGTCGACGCCGCCCGCGCGGAATTCGGCGACAAGGTTCTCGCCATCCAGGCCGATGCCGGCAATGTCGCCCGTCAGGCTGGGGTTGCCGAAACGGTAAAGAACGCTTTCGGCACGCTCGACATTCTCTTCGTCAATGCCGGTATCGCGGAGTTCGGCCCGGTCGAGAGCTGGAGCGAAGCGGCTTTCGACAAGTCCTTCGCGATCAATGTCAAAGGCCCCTACTTCCTGATCCAGGCTCTGCTGCCGATTTTCTCGAAGAAGGCTTCGATCGTGCTGAACACCTCGATCAACGCCCATATCGGCATGCCGAATTCGAGTGTCTACTCGCTGACGAAGGGCGCGCTGCTGACGCTGGCCAAGACGCTGTCAGGTGAATTGATCGGTCGCGGCATCCGCGTCAATGCCATCAGTCCCGGCCCCATCTCTACACCGCTCTATGACAAGCTCGGCATGTCGGAAGCCGATTCCAAGGCGATGGCTTCCCATATCCAGTCGCAGATCCCGGCCGGCCGCTTCGGCGATGTCAGCGAAGTCGCCAAGACCATCGTGTTCTTCGCCTCTGACGAGGCTGCATATATCGTCGGCAGCGAACTCATCATCGACGGCGGCATGAGCAACCTCTGAGATTTCTCCTGCACATCAGAGGTATCGAGCAAAGGCCGCGGTGACGAGACGGCGGATCGCCGTTTCGATCGTCGTCGTGCCCTTCAGCGATTTCTCGCGGCCGCCCTCGAAATCGATCCAGCCCTCGTTGAAACCATCGAGCATGCGCATCCGTGGCTCTGGGTTCATCATGCCCTGGGTCCGGAACAGTTCCTCCCAGCTCTCACGCGGCACGATTTGCGCGGATACCGGTTTGCCAAGCGCCTTGGCAAAGGCTGCCGCGATCATGGCCGGGCTGACGCGCTCGCGGGCTTCCAGCTCTTCAACGCGTACGCCCTGCCAGTCTTCACGCAGCATCTTCGCACCGAGCGCGCCGATATCATCAACTGCAATCATCGGCACGGTGCGGTCGAGAGGCTGAAGGAAGCTTGGAATGATGCCGCTTTCGCGGGCTGGTGCCACATCCCAGGCAGCGTTTTCCATGAACCAGGCAGCGCGCAGGAAAGCGACCGGGATGGAGAGCGTCGAAAGCTCCTTCTCCACGATGCCCAGCTGGCTCAACAGGTTCGGCTGTTTCGCCTGTGCGCCGACGGTCGACAAGCAGACAAGTTTTTCTGGCCGCGCCGCCTCGAGCGCGGTCTTCAAGGTTGCCAGCATGCCTTTCACCTCCGGAAAACCCGGTGTGGGATCGAAAAGCGGTGGGATGACGAGAAAGACGCCTTCGGCGCCTCTGAACGCCGATGTCAGAGATATCGCGTCATTCATGTCGGCGACAGCAATATCGCAGTCCCGTTCCTTCCAGCCGGCGGCCTTTTCGGGGTTTCTTACGACCGCGCGAACCTCGGCGCCATCCTTCAGCAGATGATCGGCAACAGCGGCGCCGACCTGACCTGTCATTCCTGTTACAGCAAACATGGGGCAACTCCTTTACTGGGGTTGGCCCACTATGCCGATGCGCCATCTTTGACTGAAGTGCGCTTACGTCACATGATTAGTGACACCAGCGCAGCAATTCGCGATCTGCGTTCCGACTATCATCCGGATGTCGCAGACAGGCCTTGTTTCGACGCCCGATAGGGCATATCGGCTAGGAACATCTTTCCGCGTGACCGCTCCCTACCCCTTTCCTGTCGGAGCCTCGCCTCGTCTCTTCGGAGTTTTACATGCTGATCGGCATCCTGTGCGGTCTTGCCACCTGTGCGCTACGGGGGCTCAGCTTCGTTGCCCCGCGCGTCGTCGCACCCTATACGGCGATCGACCTGACGGTGGCGCGCTACGGGCTCTTTGCCGTCGTCAGCCTTATCCTGATGATCAATCCGCGTTTTCGCCCAGCGGGCTTGCGACGCTCGCTTGTTCTGACCGGCATCGCGCTCGGCAGCGTCGGCTATGTCGGTTATTTCATGAGTATTTCCTATGCCGTGCGCTACGCGGGCACGGCCATCCCCCCGCTCGTCATCGGCACCATGCCCGTACTGCTTGCCATCATCGCCAATCTCAGGGAGAAGGTCATTGGCTGGAGAGCGCTGGCCATACCGCTGATCCTGATAGCCATCGGCATCGGCTGGGTGAATGTCTCGATCTTTGCCACGACATCCGCCGGCGATCAGACCGAGATCCTGCTCGGCATCGCCGCCGCTCTGATCGGACTGGCGCTCTGGGTCACCTATGGCATGATGAGCGCTGCGGTCATGCAGTCGCAGGATGCGCCAAGCGCCATGCATTGGACCGCTCTGCAGGGGATCGGCGCCGGCATCGGCTCAGTCGTCCTCCTGCCCTTCACCTCGCTCGGGGAGGCAATCAGCTTCACCGGCGCGCAGACCTTTCACTTCGTGCTCTGGGCGGCCGTCATGGGCATTGCCGGATCGTGGCTTGCCACGCTGTGCTGGATGATTGCCTCGCGTATTCTGCCGCTGGCACTCGCCGCCCAGCTTATTGTTGCGGAGACGGTCTTCGGCCTGTTCTATGGCTTCCTGTTCGAGCAGCGCATGCCGACAGTGCCCGAAGCCGGCGGCGCGATCCTCCAGCTGATCGGCGTCGGAATGGCGATTGCGATCTTTACCCCGAAGCGGCCCAAGCCGGCCTGAGCATCGGCGATTGCATGTTTTCCGCCAAAGGCTTAGGGTTTTGCCCAATCAAAGAAGCGGCGGGAAAAACCATGGCTCTCAGCGGCAAACGCATCCTTCTCATCATCACAGGCGGCATCGCGGCCTACAAGAGTCTTGATCTCATCCGCCGCCTGCGGGAACGCGGCGCTTCCGTGCGTCCGATCATGACGAAGGGTGCGCAGGAGTTCGTGACCTCGCTTGCCGTCGGTGCGCTTGCGGCAGACCATGTCTTCACCGATCTCTTTTCCAGGCAGGATGAGCAGGATGTCGGGCATATCCGGCTGGCGCGCGATTGCGATCTGGTGCTGATCGCGCCCGCCACCGCCGACCTGATGGCCAAGATGGCGCATGGGCTTGCCGATGATCTCGCTTCCACGGTGCTGCTTGCCACCGATAGGCCGGTGCTTGCCGCACCCGCGATGAACCCTAAAATGTGGACGCATCCGGCGACGAAACGCAATATCGAGACCCTGCGGCGCGACGGTATCCGCTTCATCGGCCCGGTCGCCGGCGAGATGGCGGAGAGCCGCGAGGCCGGCACGGGCCGGATGGCGGAGCCGCTGGAGATCGTTGCGGCTGCCGAAGCACTGCTAGACGACGGGCCGAAGCCGCTCGCCGGCAGGAAGGCGATCGTCACATCAGGTCCGACGCATGAGCCAATCGATCCGGTGCGGTACATCGCCAACCGTTCCTCCGGCCGGCAGGGTCATGCCATTGCCGCGGCCCTGGCGCGGCTCGGCGCGGATGTGACGCTGGTGTCCGGCCCGGTGACGATCCCCGATCCGGCCGGTGTCAGGATGGTGCATGTCGAGCGCGCGGAAGAGATGCGCGACGCCGTGCTTGCCGCCCTTCCCGCCGATGTCGCGGTCATGGTGGCAGCCGTCGCCGACTGGCGGGTGGCTTCGGCCGCCGACCAGAAGCTTAAGAAGCATCCGGGTGAATCCATTCCGACACTGGCGTTGACCGAGAACCCGGATATCCTCAAGACCGTCGGCCATCACACGACGCGACCGAAACTCGTGATCGGGTTTGCGGCAGAGACACAGGATGTCGAGGCCAATGCCAAGCTGAAACTGGATCGCAAAGGCGCGGATCTGATCGTCGCCAACGACGTCTCGCCATCCACCGGCATCATGGGGGGTACGCGCAACAGCGTGAAGCTCATCCGGCGCGACGGCATCGAGCAATGGCCGGATCTATCCAAGGACGAGGTGGCGGTACGGCTGGCCGCGCTGATCGCCGAACAGCTTATGCGGGGATAGAAAAAGGTTCCGGCCTCGCAGCCGCAGGCTTTTCCGGCCGGAAAGACGTGATCTCAAGACCCTCGGCGCTGACGATCACAGCACTCCCATCAGGGATTTCCCGCCAGGCATCACCGTCATCGTTCAGCGGCTCGGAAACGAGGCAGTACCCCTTGGCAAGCGGCGAGGCATAGAGGGTGGGTGCCTTGCGGTCAGTGGCATAGCGAACCGCGTAAAGAGACTTTCCATCCGAGAAGGCCGCGGTGAAGCGCAGCAGCACGGATCCCAGAATATTCTCCGCCAGGCCTTCGACGAACGCGATTGTCTGCGCCATCGCAGCGATCGGTGCATCCCGAAGACCGAACTGCAGAGCGAGCAGGAACAGGAGTTCGGAATCCGTCGTGCCGCTGCGGGCATTGAAGAGTTCGTCATCCAGCATGGTTTCCATCGGCCGACGCAGACGCTCGAAACCGGAGATCTGGCCGTTGTGCATGAAAGACCAGGTTTCATGCGTGAAGGGATGGCAGTTGTCGCGGCGCGTGCCGCCGCCGGTCGCGGCCCTGACATGCGCGAGGAACAGTGGCGAGCGGATCTGCCGGGCCAGGCTCTTCAGATTGCAGTCGGACCATGCCGGCAGGATATCGCGGTAGCGGCCCGGCTCGGCCCGGTCACCATACCAGGCAATGCCGAAACCATCGCCATTCGTCGCCGTCTTGGCGCGGGTGGCGCAATGGGATTGCTCTATCAGGGAATGGGCGGGAGAGGATACCAGCTCCTCCAGATAGAGAGGGTCTCCGCGATAGGCTGCCCAGCGACACATGCTCTTGCTCCGGCCCGCCGCCTGCGCGGCAGGAATGCTGAAAACGTCTTCGATTGTCTGACGCTACGGCTAACAACAACTTAATGACTATCCGATTTGCCAGGCCAAGTTGACGAATTCTTGACGCTGATCGAGATCACTTTCCGCAAAAACAATAGGGATTTGCGTGATCGCAGCCATGGAAAATCAGACAGTTGCGCGACATAACCCAACGCCGGCTAAAAAACAGCCATGCGATTTTTTCTTGCATCTCCGGGGAATCGGCTTACGTTTAGATCATTATCAACGTAACGAAAGGAAGGTGATCCAATGTCTAATGAGTTTTCGGACCTCGTAACGGGCATGGAAGTGGTGATGGAAGCGAGGCAGCCCTCGCACTAAACCCCACCTTCCAGGGACCGCATAAGACGGTCCGGCCAATTACAGGCCAAACCTCATGGAAAGGGTCGCGAAAGCGGCCCTTTTTTATTGCCGCGGTGGCAATTGACGCTGGAACGAAAGCAACCTATTCATAAAGTCATCCGATGACTTTATGAATAGTGCCATGCAACCACTCAACAAAACAAACCTTGCCGATACGGCAACCGAAGCAATCCGCAGCGAGATATTCGCCAAGCGCTGGGCTGTCGGCGAGAAGCTGCCGAACGAGGCCACGCTTTCGGCCATGCTTTCGGTCAGCCGCGGCACGGTGCGCGAGGCTGTGCGCGTTCTCGTCTCGCAGGGTCTTCTGGAAACGCGGCAGGGCTCCGGCACTTATGTGCTTTCGACCACCGACAACAGCCGACCGCTCACAATGGCACGGCGCGCCAGCCTGCGCGACCAGTTCGAGGCGCGCTGTGCGCTTGATGTCGAGGGCGCACGGCTTGTCGCCATCCGCAAGACGCCTGATATCATCGCTGGGCTTCGCAGGCTGCTTGCCGAGCGCGGCAACTATGAAGGCGGCGATCCCGCAGGCTTTATCGAACGCGATCTTGCCTTCCACAAGGCCGTCATCGCCGCTTCGGGCAACCGGGCGATGATTGAAATCTACGATTTCTTCTCCATCTCCATCGCGGAAACCATCGCCGCCACGCTCGACAGGACCATTCCTGAGCCTGACATGCAAGCGCATCAGGCGATCGTCGACGCCATTGAGACGGGCAGCCCTGACAAGGCCGATGCTGCCGTGCGCGCCTTCATGGCACCCATCCTTTCCGCTCTCGACCGGATGCTTCTTTCATGACCATGACCGTACAGAATGTCACGTCCTCGTTTGACGCCGCCGACGAGACAATGATCGATGCCGAAATTGACAGCGTGCCTTCACCGCTGCCTCCGCAGAAGCAGAGCACAACAGCCCGCTTCCTGCTTGGCGCCAGCCTCGTGCTGATCGCCTTCAATCTGCGCCCGGTCTTTTCCAGTGCTTCCGCCCTGTTGCCGGAAATCCGTGGGGAACTCGGCCTGTCGCCACTCGGCGCCAGCCTGCTAACGACCTTGCCTGTCGTTTGCCTCGGCGCCTTTTCTCCGCTTGCTCCGCGGCTTGCCCAGCGCATCGGCTCGGAGCGAACGCTGCTCGGTGTGCTCCTGCTGCTGACGCTCGGTACGGCACTGCGTGGCTTTTCCTCTGTGCCTCTGCTCTTTTTCGGTACCGCTCTTGCCGGTGCTGCGATCGCCGTCGGCAACGTGCTGCTGCCCGGACTGGTGAAACGCGATTTCGCCGCGAATACGGCTCTGATGACCGGCCTTTATACGATGGCGCTCTGCGCGGGGGCCGCCAGTGCCGCCGGCCTGACGCTACCGATCGAACATGCGCTCGGCGGTTCGCTGGACGGCGCGCTCTCCGTCTGGGCGCTGCCTGCGCTCTTGGTCGGGCTCATATGGCTGCCGCAGGTCTTTGCGAGCAGCCGACAGGCCCGGCGCAGCGGTTTTCGCGTCGAAGGTCTGTGGCGGGATAAGCTTGCCTGGCAGGTCACGCTCTTCATGGGCCTGCAGTCGGCGCTCGCCTATTGCGTCTTCGGCTGGCTGGTGCCGATCCTGCGTGAGCGTGGTCTCGACGGCATTGTGGCCGGCGGCATAGTCTCGGTCTCCGTGATGGTGCAGGCCGCCGCCTGCCTCTTCGTGCCGCACATCGCCGTCCGAGGCAAGGATCAGCGACTCATCAACGTGACGCTCTGCGCTTTCGCTGTCGTCGCACTGCTCGGCCTGCTCTTTGCCCCGCTTTCCACCGTCTGGATCTGGGCCGTGCTGCAGGGCATCGGTCAGGGCGGGCTGATCGCAGCGGCGATGACCGCCATCGTGCTGCGTTCGCGCGACCCGCATGTCGCCGCTCACCTTTCCGGCATGGCACAATGCGTAGGCTATCTGCTTGCCGCCGTCGGCCCGTTCATCGTCGGCCTGATCCGCGGCTGGACTGGAAGTTTCGCATGGTGCGCCGTGCTGTTCGTCGCGCTAGGCCTTGGCGCCGCCTTCAACGGGTGGCGGGCCGGCCGGGCGCTGCATGTGAATGCGCGCACGGTCGAGAAAGGCGAATGAGCCAGCTTCACCTTCGCATCACCATCTCTTGATCTCCATCGAAGGGGTTCGGCTGCTACCCTATCTCAGCCGCATTCCGACCCGCCGGAGGAAAAATCCTTGCACTTCCGATCCCTGCTTCTGTTCGCCGCGCTGACCGCTACGCTCGCACCCGCGTTCTCCTTTGCGCAAGAGGCCGGTGAACGACGGGCTGCGTCAGCTCAGGGTTCCTCTCGCGAAGGCGTGCTCAAGCTGCTGCCGGGAGATTCCGTAACCGAGCACGAGATGACAACGGTCGACGGACGCAACATCGCCTACACGGCCACGGCTGGTACGCTCGATCTTTTCGGCCAGGATGGCGCGCAGAACGCCGCGATCTTCTACACCGCTTATATCGCCAAGGATGCCGGGCCGAACCGGCCGCTGACGTTCGCCTTCAATGGAGGCCCGGGCGCGGCTTCCGCCTTCCTGCATCTTGGACTTGTCGGCCCGCGCATACTCGATTTCGGGCCCGATGGCCGTGACGGCGCAAACGCGAAGCTCGTCGACAATCCCCACAGCTGGCTCGATTTCACCGATCTCGTGCTGATCGATCCTATCGGCACCGGATGGAGCCGTACGGTAAAGGCGGACGACGCCTCGAACTATTACAATGTCGGCAGCGACGCGCAGACGATGGCGAAGGCAATCGCCCTCTATGTCGCGCACAATAATCGTGCCAATTCGCCGAAATATCTGCTCGGCGAGAGCTATGGCGGCTTCCGCGCCGCAAAGGTCGCCTCGGCGCTGCAGCAAAACCAAGGCATCATCATTGCCGGCACCGTCATGCTTTCGCCGCTGCTCGAAGGCCAGCTGATGTTCAATGCCGACCAGTTCGCTTTGGGGGCTGCGCTGGAATTCCCCTCATTGGCAGCCGCCGAAGCCGACCGGCGCAAGAGCTTCAGCGAATCCGGCCAGCGCGATGCGGAGAAGTTTGCGCTTGGCGACTACCTCACCACGCTCGCCGGCCCGGCACCGACAGGGGACGCGGCAGCAAGCTTCTATAGCAGGATCTCCGGTCTTACAGGCATCCCTCAGGATATCGTCACCCGCAATCGCGGCTTCCTCGGCAATGCCTACGCCAAGCATTCCGGCAAGCAGGCGGGCGAGGTGATGAGCCCATACGACGCGGCCTTCGCAACGCCCGACCCCTATCCGGAATCCGATTACGACCGAGGCGACGATGCGATCCTCGACGGCTTTACCAGAGCCTATGGCGGCGCCTTCGCCGACTACGCCCGCAACGAGCTCGGCTTCAAGACAGAGATGACCTACACGCTGCTCGAAAACGATATCAGCCAGCGCTGGGAGTGGGGCGGCGGCCGCGGCGGCGGTTCACGTTTCCAGGCGAGCGCAACTGATGATATCAGGCAGATGCTTGCCTCCAACCCGTCCTTCCACCTGCTGATAGCCCACGGCTACAGCGATCTCGTAACACCCTACGGCGTCAGCCGCTATGTGGTCGATCACCTGCCGCCGTCCCTGGCGGGAAATCGCGTGTCGCTGAAACTCTATCGCGGAGGCCACATGTTCTATACGACAGCTGGCCAGCGCGCCGCATTCACGACGGATGCAAAAGCCTTTTATGCCGAGCATCCGGTGAGCCCGCCAGCGGATTGAACGACGATCGAGGGTTGCCGGAGGGCTGTGCTGACCTAGTTTCCCCGGCATGGCAAACAGCAATCAGCTATCAGAAGCTCCGCCGTCCGGCAGCGCTTCCCGGCAGGATGAAACCCTCTCCACACTCTCTTCCTATCTTCAAAACGGTGCATTCTTCCTCGATATAGACGGCACGCTCCTCGATCTCGCGCCGACGCCGGATGAGATATTCGTGCCGCCGTCGCTTCCCGCGCAGCTCGATACGCTCTCGCAGAGGTTCGGCGGGGCACTAGCTCTGGTGACCGGACGAGGCCTTACCTATGCCGACCGGCTCTTCGCTCCCTTCCAGTTTCCAATCGCCGGATTGCATGGAGCCGAGCGCCGCAGCCCTGACGGCAGCATCTTCAAAGTAGAGCCCACGGGCGAGTTCGAGAGACTGAAGATCGAGCTTCGGGCAGAAACGGCCAGCTGGACCGGCATCCTGATCGAGGACAAGGGCGCAGCCGTAGCCGCCCACTATCGCCTGGCGCCCGAGCGGTTGGCGGAACTTACCGTGCTGATCGAGCGTTTCGTGAACCGCGCAGGTCCGGACTGGACCCTCCAGCGCGGCAAGATGGTTCTGGAAATCCGGCCCGCCAGAGCCAACAAGGGCGATGCACTGGAGAGTTTTATCGCAACCCCGCCCTTCCTTGGCCGTCGTCCGATCGCCATTGGCGACGACATTACCGATGAGTCAATGTTCCGCGCCGCAAACAGGCTTGGCGGTTACTCCATCCGCGTCGGTGCACCTTCGCACGAGACAGACGCGCGCGGCATCCTGCCCTCCGCAGCGGTGGTCCGCGAGATCGTCGCGCGTTTTGCCGGCTGATTGCGTTTTGCAATTATTTCTAATGAAAGGAATTTGCCATGAGCCGCCTTGTCGTCGTTTCGAACCGCGTGCCCGTTCCGGAGAAGAAAGGGGCGGCATCTGCCGGCGGGCTCGCAGTGGCACTGGAGGCCGCCCTTGAAAAACGGGGGGGCGTCTGGATGGGCTGGTCGGGCAAAATCAACGACGCGGGCGAACCCGGACCGCTTGCGATCGAGCAGCGCGGCAACATCACCTATGCGCTAACCGATCTGACATCCAAAGATGTCGACGAATATTACTTCGGCTTTGCCAATCGCATGCTCTGGCCAATCTGTCATTATCGACTCGACCTCGCAGAATATGGGCGCACGGAAATGGCCGGCTATTTCCGTGTCAATCGCTTCTTCGCCCATCGGCTGGCGCCACTGATCAAGCCTGACGATATCATCTGGGTGCACGACTATCACCTGATCCCGCTTGCCGCCGAACTTCGACAGATGGGCATCAGGAACAAGATCGGCTTTTTCCTGCATATCCCCTGGCCGCCCGCCGACGTCCTCTTCGCCATGCCTGTCCATGACGAGATAATGCGGGGGCTCGCCGCCTACGATCTCGTCGGCTTCCAGACTGATCACGATCTGGAGAACTTCGCAGGCTGCCTGCGTCGGGAAGAGATGGGTGACATGATCAGCGAAGGGCTTTTCGTCGCCGGCGAGCGCAGGTTCCGCGGCGGAGCCTATCCGATTGCCATCGAGACGGCTGCCTTCGCGGAATTCGCGAGGAAAGCCGGCACTCACAGCATGGTCCTGAAGGCACAGCAGAGCATCGAAAACCGCAGCCTCATCATCGGCGTCGACCGGCTGGATTACTCCAAGGGCATCACCCAGCGCATCGACGCGTTTGAAAATTTCGTCACCAACAACCCGGCGCATCAGCGCAAGGTCACTTACCTGCAGATCACACCGAAATCCCGCTCCGAGGTGCCCGAATACGAGGCGATGCAGCGCATGGTCGCCGAACAGGCGGGCCGTGTGAACGGTGCACTCGGTACGGTCGATTGGGTGCCCATCCGCTACATCAACCGCTCCGTGAGCCGGCCGGTGCTTGCCGGCCTCTATCGGCTTGCCAAAGTCGGGCTTGTTACCCCATTGCGCGACGGCATGAACCTTGTCGCCAAGGAATATGTTGCCGCCCAGAACCCCGATGATCCTGGCGTTCTGGTCCTCTCCCGGTTCGCCGGTGCGGCGCGCGAGCTGAACGGCGCTCTGCTTGTGAACCCCTACGACATTGTCGGCACATCCAATGCGCTGGCGCGGGGGCTCAACATGCCGCTTCAGGAGCGCCAGGATCGCTGGCGGCGGATGATGGACCATCTGCTGGAACGCGACGTCTCGCGCTGGTGCAATGACTTTCTTGGTGATCTTGCCGCCTGAACGGTTTGACGGGCGCATCTGCCAGAAGATAATCTCGCTGACAACACGCGGAGGATTCCATGAAGATCAGTGCACGCAACCGCCTGAAGGGTAAGGTCGTGGAAGTGGTGAAGGGTGCGACGACGGCACATGTTCGCATCGATATCGGCAATGGCACCATCGTCACGGCCTCGATTACCAATGAAGCCGTGGACGAACTCGATCTCAAGGTCGGCGCCGAAGCCTATGCGGTCGTCAAGGCCTCCGACGTGATGGTGGCTGTCGACTGAGCTTCATGCCTCGGACATATCGCCGGTCTGAAAGTCGCCCGGCTGCGGCGGCGCAATGGGCGTGAAGAGCGTCCGATCCGGCTTCAGATCGAGGAGCGGCGTGCCATCGAGGCAATCCATGCCGCGCACAAGCAATGTATTACCTTCGACAGCTTCCAGCTTGACGATGGAGGTGCCGATCGGGTTCGGCCGAACGGGTGACCGCAGTGAGAAAGTACCATGCGTCTTGCCGTTGCGAGCCGGGCTCTGCAGCAAGAGGTCGCGCCGTGACTGGTGCAGCCAGTAAAGCACTTCGAGCCGCTCGAAACCCGCAACGCCCTGCAAAGCCGGCACCCAGGGGTCGAAGATCTCAATGCGGCAGAGCGGCCCGTCATGCCGGCCCTGACGCGGCGTCTCCATGCGCGAGGTCCACGGTGTGAAAATCCGACCGATGAAGACGAGGCCGGCGTCGGTTGCATCAGGCGGATTGTCCAGCAGCAGCTCGTTTTCGCGGATCTCGTTTTCTCGAACCATCATATGCTCTCCTTGCAAGACGGCACTATGCATGACGATGTGGTGGCTGGACTACACCGCATACCTTCAGGCCGGCAACGGATTTTCTGGCCAGTCCGCCGTCATATCCGCCTGAACGGGCCGCTCCATATAGGTGGAAAGTGCCACATAGCTTTTGGTAGAGGTCACGCCGGGAACGGAATGGACCTGGGACAGAAAAGCTTCCAGCGCGCGCGGGCTCTCGGTGCGCACCTTGAAGATGACGCTGGCGTCGCCGGCAACCGAATGCATTTCCTCCACTTCGGGAAAGCGGCAGAGCTGCATCAGCCTTTCACTTTTGCCCCAGCCTGCGGCCTCGACATGCACGAAGGCCAGCAATGGCTTGCCGAGCGCGGCGCCATCAAGTGCAGCATGCGCACCTTTCATGACGCCGGACCGGCGCAGCCGCTTGACGCGCTCGTGCACTGCAGGCGGCGACAGGTTGACGGTTTTTCCCAGGGCCGCATAGCTCTGCAGGGCATCCTCCGCCAGGGCGCCTAATATCCTTCGGTCGAAGAGGTCCAGTTGTTCGGGCCTTTGCCTGCTGCTTCGAATACCATTCGTTTCTTTCGTCATTCGGAAAATCTGCCTTATCGCCGAAGAATATTCGGCAATAATAGCGCCAAGCTTTCAGATATTCGAGGAGATCTTGAAATGGAACTGGTGAAGCACAGTCCTAGCGCCGGCATCTATGCGGCAACATCGGATTATATTCACGCGATGGAGGTCAGGAACCCCACCCGCTTTCTGTTCGTGAGCGGCACAATGGGCCTCGAGGCGGAGGGCGCGCCGGGCAAGGATCTATCGGTCCAGCTCGACCTTATCTGGTCGAACCTGCGGGCGATCCTTGCGGATGCCGGCATGGGGGTTCGCAATATCGTACGGTTGACCAGCTATCTCGGGGATGCTGGCCATGCCGAAGCAAACCAGGATGCACGGCTGGCCGCACTCGGTGATCATATCGTGCCGACCACCGCTATCGTTGTTCAAACGCTCCAGAAAGACTGGCTGGTGGAAATCGAAATCATCGCAGCCGCATGAGAGAATACCGCCCAGCATGGGAGAATGCCGCCCCGCGGGACAGGGCGGCAAAGGACGATCAGGCAGCCTGGCGGAGCAGGCCAAGGGCTTGGTCCAGGTCGATCTCTCCCATGAAGCTGCCGGTGCTTTCGGCCTTCTCCTGATGCTCGATCGCAAGCGCGAAACGAACAGCGGGCTCTTGCAGCATGCGCTGATAGAGATCATTTACCGCCGGAAACCGTCCGATATCGACGGTCTTGTGGAAGTCGTTCCAGCGGGCGATGCCGGTGAAATAGGCGTCGGCGAGGCCAGGCCGGTCGCCCAGCAACCATTTCCGGCCGGCAAGCAGGCGCTCCAGCGTCCGGTGAGCCTTCTCCACCTTGGCCTTGCCATAGGCAACGAGAATCTCCTTCTCCGCAGGCTCCAATTCATGCTCTACCGAGTGCCAGAGCGGGCTGAACGCGTTGAAGAAGCTCGTGTTCAGATAGGCGAGCATCTGGTTCAGACGATCGAAACCCACGGTGCCCTGCGCAAAGCCCAGTCCTTTGTCGATCGACTGCGCGCCTATATTGTTCAGGATTGCCATGCTTTCGCTGATCAGCCGGCCGTCCGGCAAGAGCAGCGACGGCGTTTCGCCGACCGTATTGATATGCCGGTATTCGTCCCCGGAGACGACCTCGGGCATCTGGATGCGGCAGAGGCGATACGGCAGGCCGGACCATTCCAATGCAACGATCGAACCGAAGGAGCAGCCTTCCGGCACGCCATAAAACAGTATGAGGGACATTATCGGGTCCTTTCCATGAGGATTTATTGACCCGCGCAATATGATTTCGTGGACGATGAAGCAGCAGACGACGATAATGCATCTTAAAGTCCACAGGCATGGAAGATGATATGGCGGCCTTCAATCTCAACGATCTTCAGCTATTTGTGCAGGCGGTTGAAAGCGGCAGCTTTACGGCTGCAGGGCGCCATCTCGGCATTCCGAAATCAACGATCAGCAAACGCGTGGCGGAACTGGAAGAAAGGCTTGGCGTGCGGCTGATCCAGCGCACATCACGAAGCTTCGCACTAACGGATATTGGCGGGGAGTTCTTCGAGCACGCGCAGGCCTCGATCATCGAAGCAGAAATGGCCGAGGGCATCGTCCGCAGCCGCCTTGCGGAGCCGAGCGGCACTGTCAGGCTGACGGCTGCCGTGCCGACCGCGCAGTTCATGCTCTCCAAACATCTGGCCGAGCTGACGGCGCGCTATCCAAAACTGAAATTATCGCTGCATGTGACGGACCGCTTCGTCGATATCGTTCAGGAGGGCTTCGATATTGCGCTGCGCAGCCACCGCTCGCCACTCGACGATTCCACGCTCGTACAGCGCCGGATCACCACCCACCCGTTCCTGCTCGTAGCCTCGCCCGATTATATCGCGAAATATGGAAAGCCCGAGCGACCCCAGGACATCGCCACCCACAAGGGGATCATGCCGAGCCTCTCCGGGGAGCAATGGCGACTTATTTCAGATGACGGCGCGGAAGTCGTGATAGGGCCCCAGCCTGTCATGGCCGCGGACGAACCGATGGTGCTGCTGAAAGCCGCTGCCGCCGGGATCGGGATAACCATCCTGCCTACCTCGGTCTGCGACGACGCGCTGCAAGATGGCCGGCTGATACGCCTGCTATCCGGCTGGACAGCAGGCAGCATCACGACGACGGCACTGATGCCGCACAGGCGCGGGCAGTTGCCATCCGTGCGCGCGGTTGTCGAGTTCCTCGTCGAGCGGCTGGCAGGATGATCAGGCGGCTTTGGCCGCGTGATACTCCTTGATCGCCACCATCCTGATGGCCGGATAGCGCTCCGCCTCATAACGGAGCGAGAAACCGTCCTGCGCCAGGAAGACCGGGTCACCGTCCAGGTCACGGGCGATATCGCCGCGCTTGACGGTCAGGAACTTGTCGAGTTCCGCAGCCTGGTCGGACGAAATCCAGCGGCAGACGGAGAAGCGCGACATTTCGAAGGAGACGGGCAGACCGTATTCGGCCATTAGCCGCTCCTTCAAGACATCGAGCTGCAGCGCTCCGACGACACCGACGATGGCCGGCGAGCCGTCTTCCGGCTGGAAGAGCTGGACCACGCCTTCTTCCGCCATTTGCTGCAGGGCCTCCTTCAGCTTCTTGGCCTTCATGGCGTCTTCCAGGCGGACACGGCGCAGGATTTCAGGCGAGAAGTTCGGCACACCCTGGAATACCAGGCTTTCGCCCTCCGTCAGCGTGTCGCCGATGCGCAGCGTGCCGTGGTTCGGGATACCGACCACATCGCCGGCGAAGGCCGTATCGGCCAGCTGGCGCTGCGAGGCGAAGAAGAACTGCGGCGCCGTCAGGCCGAGCTGCTTTCCTGTACGTGCCAGGCGGGCTTTCATGCCGCGCTCCAGCTTCCCGGAGCAGATTCGGGCAAAGGCGATGCGGTCGCGATGGTTCGGGTCCATGTTTGCCTGAATCTTGAAGACGAAGGCCGTCATCTTGTCTTCGGCGGCATGCACGGTTCTGATATCGGCGACCTGGTCGCGCGGCGGCGGCGCGAAATCGCCGAGCGCATTGATGAGATCGCGGACACCGAAATTGCGCAGCGCCGAGCCAAAGAAAACCGGCGTCATGTGGCCTTCGAGGAAGGACTCCCGGTCGAAGGGACGGCAGGCTTCGATTGCGAGCCCCACTTCTTCGATAAAGGCATCGCGCTCGTTTTCCGGCAGCCGGTCGGCGACACTCTGCGGTCCGTTGACCGGCGTAACGGCGACTTCCGTATCGGAGCCGCGCACGGTGTTTTCCTTCAGGTGGTAAGAGCCGCAGAAGGTCTTGGAGCGACCGATCGGCCAGGTGATCGGGGCTGTGTCGAGCGCCAGCTTCTCTTCGACTTCATCGAGGATTTCGAAGGGATCGCGGCTTTCGCGGTCCATCTTGTTGATGAACGTGATGATCGGAATGTCGCGCATGCGGCAGACTTCGAACAGTTTCAGCGTACGCGGCTCGATACCCTTGGCGGCGTCGATGACCATCACCGCGGCGTCCACCGCCGTCAGCGTGCGGTAGGTATCGTCGGCGAAGTCTTCGTGACCGGGTGTGTCGAGAATGTTGAAGACATTGCCTTCATATTCGAAGGTCATGACCGAGGTCACGACGGAGATGCCGCGCTCGCGCTCGATCTTCATCCAGTCCGAGCGGGTCTGCATGCGGTCCTTCTTCGCCTTCACCTCACCGGCGAGCTGAATGGCGCCGCCGAACAGCAGCAGCTTTTCGGTGAGCGTCGTCTTACCCGCGTCCGGGTGCGCGATAATAGCGAATGTGCGGCGGCGGGAGACCGCCTCGGCGAGACTTTCGGCCATAGTGTGAATCCTGTGGAATTGCGGCGTATCTAGCGATTAAAGCGCGCCATTGCAATTGACCTTGCTGCTTGCGGCGCGAAGTAATGCCGCATGACCATTCACACAGACACCCGCCCCACCCTCAATCTGATCCGCCTGCCGAATGGCCAGGGCCTGGATCTGCCCGCCTATGAAACGCGTGGTGCAGCCGGCATGGACCTGCGCGCGGCCATCGACGAGGACAAGCCCCTGGTGCTGGCGCCTGGCAGACGCGCGCTTGTTCCGACGGGCTTCGTCTTTGAAATCCCCGAGGGTTTCGAGGGCCAGGTACGCCCGCGTTCCGGCCTCGCCGCCAAGAATGGCGTCACCTGCCTCAACGCGCCCGGCACGGTCGACTGCGATTATCGCGGCGAAGTGAAGGTCATTCTCGTCAATCATGGCGAAGAGGATTTTACCATCACGCGCGGCATGCGCATCGCGCAGATGGTAATTGCACCCTTCACCCAAACCTTCATCGCCGAAGTCTCGGAGACCACCGAAACCGCGCGCGGGGCCGGCGGCTTCGGCTCGACTGGGGTATGAGCGCCGCGAATACGACCGGTCTCAATTTCCGACAGGACTATTTCAGCGACCCGGCAGCCTGGGCCGCCCTCGTCTCGCTTCTCGACGATACATTCGGCATCGATATCGATCCGTTGCGCGATCTCGGCGGTCCGGACCCGACAAGCATGCCCTTCGGCTGGTTTACCGATGAGGGTGTGCTTGCGGCCAATCTTTCCGCCTTCGCCATGCCCTTCGTCCTCAATGGCCGGCTCGTCAACGCGGCCGGGCTTCAATCCGGCGCAGTCCGTCCGTCGTGGCGCGGCCGAGGCCTCTATCGCGATGTGACGCAGAAGGCACTTGCCTGGTGCGAGGCACAAGGCTTCGAGGCAGTGATCCTCTATACGGACAAGCCCGCACTCTACGAGAAATATGGTTTCCGTCCGCTGCCGCTTCACAAATATGTCGGACAGGCGCCCATCGCCATGGATCATAGCGGATCACGGTCGCTTCAGCCTCGCGATACCGAGGATCTTGCCCTGCTCCAGGGTCTGCTTGCGACCCGCAAACCGGTATCCGAAACGCTTGCCGTCGCCAGCAGCCCGGCCATGTTTCTGATCAATACGCTTCTCGATACCGACGTCCGGCTGAGTTATCTCGAAGAGTACAAGGCAGCCGTCGCGTGGAAAATGCCGGCGGATGGCCATTTCGCTCTTCTCGATGTGGTCGCGGCAGAAATCCCCTCATTTGCCGCAATCCTTGCCGGCCTCGGCATTCTGGCGACGACAGTCGAAACGCACTTCCGCCCGGACAGGCTTCAATGGTCCGGCAAAGCAGTGCCTTACGAAAGCGGAACGCGGCTGATGGTGCGCGGGCTGAAAGAGATAGGTCTCGACCATCCCGCCATGCTCTCTCCACTGGCGGATTTCTGAGGCTATTTTTTCCGTATCAGGGGCGGCAGGCGACGCTTGACCGGCGAGGATTTGATCATCGACGTATTGGTCTCCGCCCGCTCGGCGACCTTGTCGAGAATGCTGTCCAGCTCTCCCATAGAGCGGACCACGAGCCGGGCGATAAAACAATCGTCTCCGGTCACCTTGTCGCACTCGATGAATTCGGGCGTGTCCTGGATAATACGCTCGACGATGTGAAGCTGGCCGGGCAGCGGACGCACCCGGACGATCGCCTGAAGCGGGTAGCCTATCGCCGCCGGATCGAGATCGATGGTGAAAAGCGTCACCACGCCGCGATCCTCAAGACGTCGCAGACGTTCCGCCGCACTCGGCGAAGAAAGTCCGACAGCCTGGGCGAGCTCTTTTAGGGAAATTCGCGAATTTCCGGCCAGTGCCTCTATCATTGCACGGTCAATATCGTCGACTGCCTGCATCTCGTTAGCCAACATGGCAAAACTCCTAACAAGATTAGGTTCATCCAGCCTTTCCCCTCTTTCAACTTATAGAAAATGCTGCGATGCCGCAATACAATTTCCCGCTAACGAACGGAGATGGCGATGCAGGATGAAATCAGAAGGGGTACAGCGGAGATGACGGGGGCGATGCTGATCTCGGGAACGATCGGCTGGTTCGTCGTCATGTCGGGTCAGCCGGTTAGCGGCGTGGTCTTCTGGCGCTGCTTCTTCGGGGCGCTGACACTGCTCGTGATCTGCACCGCGCTTGGCCTGCTGAGGCCTGGTATCATCAGCCTGCGGTCGCTCGCTATTGCCGTCTTCGGCGGCGTCGCGATCGTCTCCAACTGGCTGCTGCTGTTCGCCTCCTATTCGCACGCGTCAATCTCGATTGCGACGACGGTCTACAATACTCAGCCTTTCATGCTGCTTGCGCTCGGCGCACTCTTTCTGGGTGAGAAGATCACAGGCACCAAGCTGTTCTGGCTCGGGCTTTCCTTTGCCGGCATGGCGGCAATTGTCGAGGCGAAGCCGCAGGCCGATGCCGCCTCCGGCAGTTACGGTGTCGGCATTCTGTTGGCGCTCGGCGCGGCCTTCTTCTATGCGCTGGCCGCGCTTGCCGCCAAATGGCTGCGAGGCACGCCACCGCATCTAATCGCGCTGATCCAGGTTTCGACCGGCATCGTCATGCTGGCACCCATGACCGATTTTACCAACCTGCCGGCCGATAGCGGATCATGGCTGATCCTGATCACCGTCGGCGTTATCCACACCGGTCTCATGTATGTGCTGCTCTATGGTGCGATTCAGAAGCTGCCGACACATCTGACCGGCGCTCTGTCCTTCATCTATCCGGTCGCCGCGATCCTGGTCGACCGTTTGGCCTTCGGCCACGCATTGCAGCCGATGCAGATTGCCGGCGCGGTCGTCATTCTGCTTGCTGCGGCCGGCATGAACCTCGGCTGGTCGCCGGGCAGGCTTATCCGCCTGCCGGCGACCAGAAGCTGAGCTGTAACTTCAGCTTGTCTATTACTTCGCCTGACGCGTCGTTTCGAACAGGAACCAGGTGCGGCGTTCGCTCTGGTCGATCCAGTTCTCGATGAGGCTTGCGGTCGCCACGTCATTGTGCTCGTCGCAGACCTCATGCACTTCGCGCAGGATGGAGACGAGGTGAAGGTTGTCTTCGCGCAGTTCGGAGAGCATGTCTTCGGGGGTGACATAGTCTGCGTCATTGTCCGGGATGCGCTGCTGGCGGGCGATCTGGCCGATCGAGCGCAGCGTCGTGCCGCCGATCTTGCGAGCGCGTTCGGCAACCTCGTCCGTCATGTCGAAGATCTGTTCCGCCTGCTCGTCGAGCAGCAGATGGTAATCGCGAAAATGCGGGCCGGACATATGCCAGTGAAAATTCTTGGTCTTCACATAGAGCGCGAAGACATCAGCGAGCAACGCGGTCAACGCGGCCGAAATATCGGTGATCGCATTGGTCGGAAGGTCCGAGGGGGTCTTGAGCGGCGAACGTCTGCGGGCTTCGGCTGAGGTAGGCGACATGCATTCTCTCCTTGGTGATGAAAACCTTCTGCGCCGACGACTGGGGAAAGCCTCGGCGGGCCGTGTCTGCGGCCGCTTGCAAGGGGAAAATAGCAAGGCGGATTTCGTTTCCAAGTAGATCATGGTTCAGCCGACCTATTCTTTATGGTTATGGACAGATCAGCGCCCGGCGATTGATGGAGCATGCCTCATGCGCCTATAGAAAGACGACGCAATCTCCTGGATCCAAAGATGAGCCTTACCGCCCTGATCGCCTATGCTGGCGCCTTGTTCATCGCCGCCGCCATTCCCGGCCCGGGGATCACGGCAATCGTGGCGCGCGCCCTTGGTTCGAACTTCCGCGAAACCTTCTTCATGGGTCTCGGTCTCGTGCTCGGCGATATGAGCTACCTGACCGCCGTTATCCTTGGCCTTGCCTTCGTGGCGCAGACCTTCACCGAGATCTTCCTCGTCATCAAGATCGCTGGCGCGCTCTATCTTGGCTATATCGCATGGAAGCTCTGGACCGCCGGCCTGCTGCCGCAGGATATTGCCGCGAAAAAATCCAGCAGCGCCGGCATGTCGTTCCTGTCTGGTCTGCTGGTGACACTCGGCAATCCGAAGACCATGCTCTTCTATGTGGCGCTGGTGCCGACCCTCATCGATCTCAACAGTATCGGAATGCGCGATTATCTCATGCTGCTTGCCGTCACCTTCGTCGTACTGATGATCGTGCTCATTCCCTACATGCTTCTCGCATCGCGCGCCCGCACGATGCTGAAGCAGCCGCGCGCGTTGCAGGCCCTGAACCGCGTCGCAGCCAGCATCCTGGCGGGCACGGCAGCCTTCATCGCAACGCGTGCCGCCTGAAATAAACATTCGACAACGAACGGTTTTCAAAGGATTTTTTCTCTGGCTTGCACGGCCGACGGGTGAAGCCACTCTGGTCTCACCGCCACTTTGACCCTATTCTCTCCCCAGATTTCAATATGGATTTCAAAGGGAGAGCACCATGTCGCACAAACCGGGCCGCGGCCGCATCTATTCCTCCATTACCGATACAATCGGCGACACGCCGCTCGTTCGCCTCGACAAGATCGCCAAGGAGAAGGGCGTCGTGGCGAACATTCTGGCAAAGCTCGAGTTCTTCAATCCGATCGCCTCGGTGAAGGATCGTATTGGCGTCGCCATGATCGAGAGCCTGGAAACGCAGGGCAAGATCTCGCCCGGCAAGACCGTGCTGATCGAGCCGACTTCGGGCAATACCGGTATCGCGCTCGCTTTTGCTGCCGCTGCCAAGGGTTACCGGCTGATCCTGACCATGCCGGAAACCATGTCCGTCGAGCGCCGAAAGATGCTGGCGCTGCTCGGCGCGGAGCTGGTGCTGACCGAGGGGGCGAAGGGAATGAAGGGGGCGATCGCCAAGGCCGAGGAGCTCGCCGCCTCGCTGCCCGACGCTGTTATTCCGCAACAATTCGAAAATCCCGCCAACCCGGAAATCCACCGCAAGACGACGGCGGAGGAAATCTGGAACGACACCGACGGCAACGTCGATATCTTCGTGGCCGGTATCGGCACCGGTGGCACGATCACTGGCGTTGGCCAGGTGCTGAAGAGCCGCAAGCCGGATATTCGGGTCGTGGCCGTCGAGCCGACCGATTCACCGATCCTTTCAGGCGGCACGCCTGGCCCGCACAAGATCCAGGGCATCGGAGCCGGTTTCGCGCCCAAAATCCTCGACACCAGCATCTATGACGAGGTGGTTACCGTCAGCAATGACGACGCTTTTCAGCAGGCTCGGCTCGTCGCCAGGCTCGAAGGCGTGCCGGTCGGCATCTCCTCGGGTGCGGCATTGACGGCGGCGATCGAAGTGGGTCGTCGTCCGGAAAATGCCGGAAAGAACATAGTCGTGATCATTCCATCCTTCGCTGAGCGCTATCTTTCGACGGCGTTGTTCGAAGGTCTTGGAAGCTGATTGGATTTCGGCACTTCGTGTCTCCGTTCGTGGGGCGCTTCGGCGCCCCTTTTATCATGCTGCCGGTGTCAGCCTTACATTACCGACGCGATGTGCGGTCGCGGATACATCCTCACGACACCCAGCCGATGATCAGTGGTGATCGCCGCAATGCCAGCTTCATATGCTGCACGGACAATCGCCTGGTGCAGCTTTTCGGGTTCGGTCTTTCCGGTAATGACGTCCAAACAGGTTTTCACCGCCACCAGGAATTCCTCTCCCTCCTCGGTCGGCCATTCCCTCAGCAATACTTCGGCCGCCTCGCGAGCTGTACGGACGACCCTGCGCTCTCTCCTTTCTGCAAAAACGAGAACTATCGGCTCGAATCTTTTTGACGTGTCCCACTTCATTGCGTCTGAACTCCACAGGAGAGGCTATGATGGTATCTGACAATTCTACGTTCAATTCATAGGGCAAGAACGGCGCGTGGTTTCCGGACGTGGTCCGGATCGAGAATGACCAAACATGATCATCAAACATCTGCCGTGCCAATGAGGGAAACGGCGTCCCCCGTTCGTTGCAAAGGGGTATGCATTTCCGTTGACCAGCCCCTCGCACCTGTATTCAGACAATTATCCAGCTTAGACTGCCAGTTGCGGGCCGCCGCCTCAAGCAATTGCCTGAAGTCTTCTAGTTTCACGCCGTCGGCATGCATCAGCACGGCAATAAGAGGATCGCGAAGGCATTCGGATATTGTCAGATCAGTGCTCTTAATCAAGGCCAGCCCCTTTCATTGACAACCGCCTGTATTCCGCCGGTTCCTCGGTTGTCCGTCCTTGCGGCTATTACCGCCCGCAGGCCTTCGAACTCTTCGCAAGCACCAGCGCAAAGCTGTTTCAGCGCGGACACCTGCTCCTCGGCCTTGGCTGCATTATCCGGCCGCGACACAGAACTCGCCGAGATATTCGCCTGCTCAGATGCCCTCATAGATCGCCGTGACCTCGATACATTTTTGTAGAAACCAGCCGTTGGTTCCCCGATTGTCCCAGCAAGTGCCGGGGTAACGAATTCAGGCTTCGGCGACAGGCTAAACGCGGCCACAGCAGCCGATCCCGGGACGACGCGAAGTGACATGGCATACCTCCCCTCCTTGATGGCGTTTCGAGTGGCGAAAGCAGTAAATCATCCACGCTCTCGCTGACGAACTAGATCGTGGGCGAAGCACAGTTATTCCCAACTCGATCAGGATTTTCGACAAGCATATGGAAACGCTTGCTTATTTCATACACCGCAACCTGGCTGCTCTTGAGGCGGGAAGAAGCTGCGAGCCTATTCTTTCAGGTTATGCCAACTGCCTCGGCACTGCATCTGACCTCGCCAACATCTTGAATTGCGTCGTTCGCTGCTACGGTTTTGGCTTGCCGCATCTCTGCGGTTCCCAAGGCCAGATCACATCGTGCGGATGTGTCCAGCGTAAAACAGATCGCACCAGCAATGGCGAGCTCGAGCCTGGCCCTGTCTTCATCCACACCGGGATCTTGTCTCTCACATACCGGTCATTTTATGCAGCGGCGGTCAGCCTTTCGCCCGCGACGCGATAGGAGATCGCCTCTGCCAGATGGATACGGCCAACCGTATCCTTGCCGTCGAGATCTGCGAGCGTGCGAGCGACCTTCAGGACGCGATGATAACCCCGCGCCGAGAACTTCATCTTGTCCGCGGCATCGCGCAACAGCTGCAATCCGGCCGCATCCGGCTCAGCAAATTTCTCGATCATCGAAGTAGAGCAGCCGGCATTGGTCGAAATACCTCTTGCGCCTGCAGAAGCATACCGTTCGCGCTGGATATCACGGGCGCGGGCCACGCGCCGGACAACATCGGCGCTCGCTTCGGCTGCCGTCGGCCGGATAAGATCGGCCGCAGAGACCGCCGGCACGTCGATGCGGATATCGATACGGTCCATCAGCGGACCGGAAATGCGGGCTTGATAGTCCGTCATGCAGCGCGGCCCGCGGGCGCAGGTATGGCCGGGTTCACCCGCCATACCGCAACGGCACGGATTCATGGCCGCGACGAGCTGGATCCGCGCGGGATAGGAGACGCGGTGATTGGCCCGCGCGATGACGCATTCGCCGCTTTCCAGCGGCTGGCGCAGGGCATCGAGCACCTGTGGTGCAAATTCCGGGAATTCATCGAGGAAAAGCACGCCGTGATGGGCAAGCGAGGCTTCGCCCGGCCGGGCGCGCAGGCCGCCGCCAATGAGGGCTGCCATCGTCGCCGAATGATGCGGCGTGCGAAATGGCCGCCGGTCGGAGAGCTTGCCCCCGGAGAGCTGACCGGCGATGGAGTGGATCATCGAGACTTCCAGCAATTCGGCCGCCGAGAGCGGCGGCAGGATGGACGGCAGCCTGGACGCCAGCATCGACTTGCCGGAACCGGGCGGCCCGACCATGATGAGGTTATGGCCGCCGGCAGCGGCCACTTCCAGGGCCCGCTTGGCGCTTTCCTGGCCCTTGATTTCGGCGAGATCGGGCAGATTAGCGGCATTCGGACGAATGGATGGTTCCGGGCGCGACAGGATCTGCGTACCGCGGAAATGATTGGCGAGTGCTATCAGGCTGCGCGGCGCCAGGATATCGACGTCCGAACCGGCCCAGGCGGCTTCCGCTCCGCTTTCGGCAGGGCAGATCAGCCCTTTGCCCGTCGCGTTGGCGCCGATGGCGGCCGGCAGAGCGCCGGCGATCGCGGCGATCGTACCGTCGAGGTTGAGTTCGCCGACGACGACGTAATCGGACAAGGCATCCGCAGGAATTGCGCCGAGTGCAGCCATTAGTCCAAGTGCGATGGGGAGATCGAAATGGCTGCCCTCCTTGGGAAGGTCGGCAGGCGCAAGGTTGACCGTCACGCGCTTGGACGGCAACGCCAGGCCAGAAGCGTGCAGGGCTGCCTGTACCCGCTCGCGGCTTTCTGCCACCGCCTTGTCAGGAAGCCCGACGATCTGGATCCCCATCTTGCCGGGAGCGACCATGACCTGGACCTCGACCGGAACACCTTCAATGCCCTGAAATGCAACCGTACTGACGCGCGCGACCATGCCCCTGCCTCGTGACCCCGATACCCAACCTATGAAGGCGGTCACAATCTGGCATGGAAGCCGGAATAAAACAAGAACGATAAGCGAACGAATTCAGCTATCCGCTGCAATCGAATTGCAGCGGGTTGCAATCCTGGAACGGAGGCGATCAAAGGCGGAACGACAAGAACACTTTTTGTAGTCCGGAAGTATTCCTGGCTTTGCTTTAGCCGCGCTTGCGCTCGATAGCATCCCACAAAAGGCTTGCGATATCGGCGCCGCCGAACTTCTTTACTTCGCGAATGCCAGTTGGCGAGGTCACGTTGATTTCGGTCATGTAGTCGCCGATGACATCTATGCCGACGAGCAGGAAGCCGCGTTCGCGCAGGGCCGGGCCGATGCGGTCGCAGATTTCCTTTTCGCGCGTCGTCAGTTCTGCCGGCTCAGCACGGCCGCCGACATGCATGTTGGAGCGGCTGTCATGCTCGGCGGGAACACGATTGATGGCGCCGGCAAATTCACCATCGACGAGGATGATGCGCTTGTCGCCCTTGCGCACGTCGGGCAGGTACTGCTGGGCGATGAAGGGCTCGCGGAAGAGCTGGCCGAACATTTCGAGCAGCGAGGACAGGTTGCGGTCATCCTTGGTGGAATGGAAGACGCCTGCGCCGCCATTGCCGTAGAGCGGCTTCAGGATGATATCGCCCAACTCGTCGCGGAAGCGGCGGATCTCAGCGGGATCCTTGGTAATCAGCGTCTTCGGCATGAGGTCGGAAAATTCCGTGACGAAGATCTTTTCGGGTGAGTTGCGCACCCAGGCCGGATCATTGACGACAAGCGTCTTCGGATGGATGCGCTCCAAAAGATGCGTCGAGGTGATGTAGGCCATGTCGAAAGGCGGATCCTGGCGCAGCAGGACGACATCCATGGTCGAGAGGTCGACGCGTTCGGGCGCACCAAGCTCATAATGGTCACCCTTGACGTCGCGCAACACCATCGGCTCGACGGAGGCATAAAGCTTGCCGTCGCGGAAGCTCAGTCGATCAGGCGTGTAATGAAAGAGCTTGTAGCCACGCGCCTGCGCCTCGATGCTCATGGCGAAGGTGGAATCGCCCGCGATGTTGATGCCGGAGACATGGTCCATCTGGACCGCTACGTTCTTGATCTTGGCCATTTCGGTCCCTTGAGCTGATGCCGCCCAGATGTAGGTCGGTCAGGCATCAAACGCAACGGCAATCAATGGCTTCGGACGTTTCGGAATGCGCAATATTCAGGCCGCGATACCGGTGCCACCGCTGTTGCGCAACAGGTTGCGCAGGCGGTAGGCGATGGCAAGCGGCTTCGGGAAGGGCTTGCGCAGGAAGGCGACCTTGCGGACGTAGTTGTCGACCCTCCAGTTGGCCCAGGTGCCACCGGCAAAGAAGGCGACGTCACCGGCCTTCAGCGTGCGTTCCGTTCCGTCTTCGGTGGTGACATGCACCTCGCCTTCGAGGATCATGACCGTTTCGTCCCAGCCGAAACGCCAGCGGAATTCACCCGATGTGCAATCCCAGATCGCCGTCAGCGACGCCTCGTCATGGCCGCGGGAGTGTTCTGCCGTGCGTGCCTGCGGGTTTCCGCTGATGATCCAGTCCGGATTGATCGGCGTCGGTTTCAGAACCAAGCCATCGCTTGCGTGAGCGATGAATATTTTCCCCGATGGTTTCAGCGCCGCATAAGGCACGGACCGCGCCGCCATGGCGACGGCTGTCGCAAGCATCATCTTCCAGGCCATGCATAACCCCCAATTTGCTACCCCTAGCTCAGCCGTGGATAACAAAAGAGTCGTAAAGGGCCGTTCAAGCAGGCGCTAAAATTTTAATGAAAGCTTGCTCGTCGCCGACGACTTGCGGATACCGTCACTGCCGCCAGAACAAACTCGGCGAGAGATCAGAAGGCATCCGGGAAATGACGAGGCAGTTTCCCGGGCACTATCGCAACGATATCGTACCGCTGCGATAGCCGCGCGTAATCGCGCTGACGGGCCAGCCAGAGATCGCTTGCAGCCCGGATCCGATTTTGTGACGTGTAGGAGACGGCATCTATCGCACCTGTTTCGTCGGCGCGCGCCTTGACCTCGACGAAGACGGCCAGGTCCCTCTTTCGGGCAATGATGTCGATCTCGCCGAGCTTCGTTTTGTAGCGCATGGCAAGGATGCGATAGCCTTTCAGCATCAGGAAAACGGCGGCAATATATTCCGCGGCCGAGCCCCGGCGCAGCGCCTTTCTCCTGCGGAGCGTCGCTTCGCCGTCAGCCATTCGCCGCCTTCATATCGAGAAGCTTCTGGTAGAGCACCTTGCGTGGCAGGCCGGTCAAGCGGGCAGCCTCAGTCGCGGCCTTGGCCGTTGGTAGGGATTTCGCGAGATCGGTGAGAATCGCGTCGACATCGGCTTCGGTGGCGGGCTGCTCTTTCGGCGGGCCGATCACCAGCACGATCTCGCCCTTCACATTGTCATGCTCTTCATAGTGGACCGCAAGATCGGAAAGCGTGCCGCGGCGGAACTCCTCGTAGGTCTTCGTCAGTTCGCGGCATACAGACGCCTGACGCGCACCGCCAAGCACATCGGCTGCGGCAAACAGCGTCGCACCGATGCGGTGGGGCGATTCAAAAAAGATCAGTGTCGCCGGTGCGTTTGCGAATTCCGCGAGACGGTCTCGGCGAGCCTTGTCCTTGGTCGGCAGGAAGCCCGCAAAAAGAAAGGCGTCGTTTGGCAGGCCTGAACCGACGAGGGCAGCAAGCGGCGCCGAAGCGCCGGGAATGGGGATAACGCGGTAACCTGCCTCGATCGCCTGCTGCGCAAGACGATAACCGGGATCAGATACAAGCGGCGTGCCGGCATCGGAAACAAGCGCCACCGACTTGCCCGCGTCGAGCGCCTGAAGGAGCCTCGGCCCTGCCTCATCGGCATTATGTTCATGATAAGCGAAAGGCCGGTTCTGGATGCCGTAGCGATCAAGCAGGACGCGGGTAACGCGTGTGTCCTCGCAGGCCAGGACGTCGGCACCGGCAAGCGTTTCCAGTGCCCGCAGCGTAATGTCGCCCAGATTGCCGATCGGCGTGGCGACAAGATAGAGGGCCGGTTCGAGCGGGCGTGCCGGCACCGCAATATTATGCAGGCGAAAGCCGCGTCGGGCGCCGGTTTCCGCTCTCACCTCTTCCGTCATGTCACTCGCTTTCGTCCCGCCAGCCTCTTGCCTTTATGGGCGAGCGGTGCTGCTTCGACAAGAGCAGCAATTTCTGTGAGCATTGCGCTGCAAAACGGCATTTGCGAGCTAGTGGACGGCCATGCCTCTTGCAATCGCTGGCAAAGTTCTGCCATTTTGCCCGTCCACTCCCCTCTCCCGAAGGGGAAACAGTGACGCGGCGCTTTTTGCGCCCGGGCAATAAAGGTCGAAAGCGGTAGCATCCCATGCGTATTACTATTGAGCGGTCAAACCTTTTGAAGTCGCTGAACCACGTCCACCGCGTGGTCGAACGCCGCAACACGATCCCGATCCTGTCCAACGTGCTGCTGAAAGCAGATGGTCAGAGCCTCGACATGAAGGCAACCGATCTCGATCTGGAAATTACCGAAGCCACACCTGCCAATGTCGAGCAGGCGGGTGCCACCACCGTTCCGGCCCATCTTCTTTACGACATCGTCCGCAAGCTTCCCGATGGCGCAGAGGTCCTGCTTGCCACCACCCAGGATGGCGGCTCGATGAACGTTCAGTCTGGCCGCTCGAAATTCTCGCTGCAGTGCCTGCCGGAATCCGACTTCCCCGACCTGACCGCCGGCACTTTCACGCATTCCTTCAAGCTGAAGGCAAGCGACCTGAAGATGCTGATCGACCGCACGCAGTTTGCGATCTCGACCGAAGAAACACGCTACTATCTGAACGGCATCTTCTTCCACACGATCGAGAGCGGCGGCGATCTGAAGCTCCGTGCTGTCGCCACCGACGGTCATCGTCTGGCGCGCGCCGATGTCGATGCGCCCTCGGGCTCTGAAGGCATGCCGGGCATCATCATTCCGCGCAAGACGGTCGGCGAACTGCAGAAGCTCGTCGACTCGCCTGATGCGGTCGTCACCGTGGAAGTTTCCGACGCCAAGATCCGCATCACTATCGGCGGTATCGTCATGACCTCGAAGCTCATCGACGGAACTTTCCCAGACTATCAGCGCGTTATTCCCACCAATAACGACAAGGAAATGCGCGTCGATTGCACGAGCTTCGCCCAGGCCGTCGATCGCGTTTCGACCATTTCCTCCGAGCGCGGACGCGCCGTAAAGCTTGCCCTTTCCGACGGCCAGCTTCTGCTCACCGTCAACAATCCGGATTCCGGCAGTGCGACGGAAGAAGTCGCAGTCGGTTATGATACCGACCCAATGGAAATCGGCTTCAACGCCAAATATCTGCTCGATATCACCGCGCAGCTTTCCGGAGACGAGGCAATCTTCCTTCTGGCCGATGCGGGCTCGCCGACACTTGTGCGTGACACCGCAGGTGACGACGCTCTCTATGTGCTGATGCCGATGCGCGTTTAATCTCGCGTCGCTTTTGTCGTCGAAACTTTCCTGATCGCGACATCGCCTCTTGTTTTTGCTTCATCCTCCTGCAATTAAGGGAGGGTTTAACGGCAGGCATGGGAGGACGGCATGGCACTGCGGCTCAAGGAACGGCTCGGCAGGAAGTTTGACGAGGAAATCCGCTTCTTCAAGGGCATGATGCAGGGGCCGAAAACCGTCGGCTCCATCGTTCCGACTTCCTCGATTACCGCCCGCAAGATGGCGAGTGTCGCAAATCCGCATTCGGACCTGCCGGTGCTCGAACTCGGGCCTGGCACGGGCGCCATCACCAAGGCGATCCTCGCGCATGGCATAAAGCCGGAAAAGCTCGTCGCCATCGAATATTCGACGGATTTCTACGAACATCTCGTACGCCTCTATCCAGGCGTGAACTTCATCAACGGCGATGCCTTCGATCTCGACCGGACGCTCGGCGTGTTCAAGGACCAGACGTTCGATTCTGTGATCTCAGGCATACCGCTTCTGAATTTTCCCATGCAAGCGCGCATCGCGCTCCTGGAAAGCCTGCTCGATCGCATGCCGGCGGGCCGGCCGGTAGTGCAGATCTCCTATGGCGCGGTCTCGCCGATCGTTGCCAATGCCGATCGCTACAGCATTCATCATTTTGATTTCATCGTGCGCAATATTCCTCCAGCTCAACTCTGGATCTATCGGCGCGGATAAATGTTTGGACTTTATATTACTCATCCCCAGGTCAAGATCGACCCTGAGGTTCCCGTTCCCAAGTGGGGGCTTTCCGACATTGGCGCAGAACGCGCCCGCAAGGCTGCTTCAAGCGACTGGGCGAAACGGCTGACCCGTATCGTCTCCAGCGACGAGACGAAAGCGATCGAGACGGCGGAAATCCTTGCAGCGGCGTCAGGCGTGAAAATCGAGATCGTGCATGGCATGCATGAGAACGACCGCTCCGCCACCGGTTTCCTGCCACCGGACAAGTTCGAAGAGGCCGCCAACTGGTTTTTCGCACACCCGGAAGAGAGCTTCAGGGGCTGGGAACGGGCCACTGATGCGCAGGCCCGCATCGTTTCTGCCGTCGAAACCATCCTATCCTCTCATGACCGGACCGCGCCGATCGCCTTCATCGGCCATGGCGGCGTTGGAACGCTGCTCAAATGCCATCTGGCCGGAGCCCCCATTGCGCGTGATCGCGACCAGCCGGCCGGCGGCGGCAATCTCTATGCTTTCGGCCTTGCGGATCGGCGCTTATCATGCGACTGGACACCCATTGAAGACTGGCGGGGATGATTTGAGATGGACGCACGCGAGCGGTTGATCGTCGGACTGGATGTTCCAACGATCGGCGAAGCGGAAAGATTGGTTTCCACGCTCGGCGACGACGTTCTCTTCTACAAGATCGGCTACCAGCTCGTTTTTGCCGGCGGGCTGGAATTCGCCCGCGACCTTGCCGCTAGCGGCAAGAAGATCTTCCTCGACATGAAACTGCTCGACATCGACAACACGGTCGCATCCGGCGTCGAAAACATCGCCAAGATGGGCATGTCGATGCTGACGCTGCATGCCTATCCGAAAGCGATGAAGGCCGCAGTCGAGGCGGCAAAAGGCTCCGGTCTCTGCCTGCTCGGCGTGACCGTGCTGACTTCGATGGATGCCGAAGACCTCGTCGAGGCCGGGTATCAATATGATCCGCAGGCACTGGTCGCGCGCCGCGCCGAACAGGCGCGTGCTGCGGGTATGGGCGGCATCGTCTGCTCCGCCGAAGAATCCGCTGCCGTCAGCGAGATCGTTGGACCTGATATGGCGATCGTTACGCCAGGCATCCGCCCGACGGGCGTCGAAAAGGGCGACCAGAAGCGGGTGATGACGCCTAGGGATGCACTGAAGGCCGGGTCCACGCATCTCGTCGTCGCGCGCCCGATCGTCAAGGCACCGGAGCCGCGGGAAGCTGCGCGTGCAATCCTCAATGAAATGGTCGCCGCGCTCTGGCCGGCGAACCGCTGAACCGGGAGACAGGAATGGCCAAGGGATACTGGATCGCCCGCGTCGATGTACGCGACCTCGAGCGCTACAAGGATTACGTCGCGACCGCAAAGCCGGCCTTCGAGAAATACGGCGCGAATTTCCTCGCCCGCGGCGGTGCAATTACCGAGCTTGAAGGCAAGGCGCGCGCCCGCAACGTGGTCATCGAATTTCCCTCGATGCAACATGCCGTCGACTGCTATAATTCGCCCGAATACCAGGCTGCCGCAAAAATCCGCCATGAGGTGGCTGACGCGGAAATGGTCGTGGTCGAAGGCGTCTGAGCCAGTTTTGAACGGGTAAGAACTGCGGCGCGATGGCCCTTTTCGTCGCGTCGGTATTGGGCTAAGACGAAAACAATCACAGCATTCCAAAGCCTTTCGAGGAGCCTGCCATGACCCTTGCCAACCTGCCGCCGCTCGTCACCGTGTTCGGAGGGTCCGGCTTCATCGGCAGACATGTCGTGCGGGCGCTCGCCAAGCGCGGTTACCGCATACGCGTTGCGGTGCGCCGCCCCGATCTCGCAGGCTTCCTGCAGCCACTCGGCAATGTCGGCCAGATTTCTTTCGTCCAGGCCAACCTGCGCTACCGCAATTCGATCGACCGGGCCGTCGAAGGTGCCGACCATGTCATCAACTGCGTCGGCATTCTCCACGAGAGCGGCCGCAACACGTTCGATGCGGTGCAGGAATTCGGCGGTCGCGCCGTTGCCGAAGCTGCCCGCAACGCAGGTGCGACGCTCACCCACCTCTCGGCTATCGGTGCAAATTCCGGCTCCCAGTCCAGTTACGGCCGCACCAAGGGCCGGGCGGAAGCCGCCATCCTGTCGATCAAGCCGGACGCGGTGATCTTCCGCCCGTCTGTCGTCTTCGGTCCCGAAGACAGCTTCTTCAACAAGTTCGCCGACATGGCGCGCATGTTTCCTGTTCTGCCGCTCGTGGGCGGCGGCAAGACAAAATTCCAGCCCGTCTATGTTGAAGATGTTGCCGAGGCTGTTGCCCGCGCTGTCGACGGCAAGGTCGAAACTGGCAAGATCTATGAACTTGGCGGTCCTGAAGTGCTTACCTTCCGCGAATGTCTCGAGACCATGCTCAAGGTCACGGTCCGCAAGAATCCGTTCGTTTCCATGCCGTTCGGCATCGCATCCATGATCGGCAGCATCGCCTCGCTGGTGCCTTTCATCGCGCCGCCGATCACGCCGGACCAGGTCAAGCTGCTGAAGCACGACAACGTCGTTTCAAAGGAAGCCGAAGCTGAAGGCCGCACGCTGAAGGGCCTTGGCATCAAGCCGACGATGGCGACTTCCGTGCTCGACTCCTATCTGGTGCATTACCGCCCGCACGGTCAATATACCGGCTCCGGCAAGGCTGCCTGATAATCGACAGACGGTCGTTCAAGCGCCACTCGTGAACATTCACGGGCGGCGCTTTGTTTATGTGCGATGCAAATCCGGCGCAAGCCTGGCGAGTTATGAGGCGTTTCATAATGTGTGACGTTGCATAAAAGACGCATAGGAAATTTAGTGGAATTAACACCAAATTTAGCAGGAACATTTATTGCTATTTGCCATTCCACTGACTAAACACCCCCGCGCGTCTTCAGACAGACTCAAGCGCCTCGCAGGCGTGCGGCAATCACTGTGAAAGGCTATTTCTAATGGGTAAGTCAATCGCGCTTCTTTTTGCGTGTGCGGCACTGGTCATCCTCGCAGGCTCCTTCATTGCGCCGGGCTCCGTCGCAGCGGTGAAGGGCGGTTGCTCGCCGGCCTATGGCGTCGATCCCTGCTCGACGGCCTCCATCACCCACTAATAAAGAAGCCGGTCCTTTCGAACCGGCTTTTATTTTTGCCTTGATGCGAGCGACCAATGTTCGATCGCTCACCTTTTCAGCCTATCAGCTGATCATGCCGGCCATCGCCATGCCGAGCAGGACGACACCCAAAATGATGCGATAGATCGCAAAGACCGTGAAGCGGTTGCTCCTGATATAGGCCAGCAACCATTTGACGGCGACGAAGGCGACGATCGTGGAGACGACGAAGGCGATGCCGAGCGCTGTCCAGTCTTCATTGGCCGCGCCGCCATCCTTGAAGGTCTTCAGCAGCGAGAAGGCGCTTGCGGCATACATGGTCGGAATGCCGACGAGGAACGCAAATTCGGTTGCCGCTGCGCGATTGGCCGTACCGGCCAGCATGGCGACGAAGATCGTGGCGCCGGAGCGGGACGTGCCCGGGAAGACACCGGCGACGACCTGGGCGATACCGACCAGAATGGCAACGAGCCAGGTGATGTGGGCGCTCGGCGGGCGGCGGGCGGCGGCCCATTCGGCAAAGATCATCCAGATACCGCCGATGATCAGGGCCCAGGCAACCGGCGTCGCGGTCTCAGGCAACTCGAAACCCATCTTCTTGACGAGAAGGCCGAGCACTGCCGTGATCAGAAAGGCGACAATCAGTTTAAAGGCATAATCGCGGTTCTGAGGATCGCGCCAGCCAAGCAGCAGATCAAGCAGGCGACGCCAGTAGATAATGGTGACGGCGAGGATCGCTCCCGCCTGAATGACGATGTTGAATGTATCGCTGCGGGCACCAAGCCACTGTTCGGCAATGATCAGATGGCCGGTGCTCGAAATCGGCAGGAACTCTGTGATCCCTTCTATAATGCCCAGAATTATAGAGTTTATGTAGTCCATAAAGTGTCTCCGGTTTGGGGTTCGGTCGGACTGGAGTGGCGGTCAGGCTTATATTGCACTGCACAATCATCATTCGCCAGAGCGGGAGGCAAGAAAAGGCGAGCGGGGAGTTGCGATCGTTCAGGCAGCCATGTTTTGTCCCTTGTCAGGCAGATGAGCCCGATTCGCTTGTATTGGCGGGGGCAAGCTCCTATAGCTTCAACTAATGAGTCATGACTAGGGCGGTATAAGTGGCGAGCCCTTGAGCCCATGCACCACAATCAAAAGTCCGAGTATCGATGCCCACGCTCTATCATCATCCCATGTCGTCCGCATCCCGCTTCGTCAGGCTCATTCTGGCGGAATACGGCTATCAGGCGGAGCTGATCGAGGAACAGACCTGGGAGAAGCGCCGCGACTTCCTGGCGCTCAACCCGGCCGGCACGCTGCCTGTTTATGTCGACGACAGCATGCGGGCGCTCTGTGGCGCGACCGTCATTTCAGAATATCTCGACGAGACGCATGGCGTGCTGAAGCGCGACCGTCGGTTGCTCGCCGAAGATCCATTCCAGCGTGCGGAAATCCGCCGGCTGACGGAATGGTTCATGCAGAAGATGGAAAACGACGTCACCAAGCCGCTGGCGCGCGAGCGCGTCTATAAGCTTCAGATGACGGCCGACCAGGGCGGAGGCGCCCCGGATTCCAAGATATTGCGCACTGCGCGTGCGAATATCCGCCAGCACATGCGTTATCTCACCTGGCTTGCAGGCTCGCGTCAGTGGCTTGCCGGCGACCGGATGAGTTACGCCGATCTGGCCGCCGCAGCCTCCATTTCCATCCTCGATTATCTCGGGGAAATCGACTGGTCGGAATCGCCACTCGCCAAAGACTGGTACCAGCGGCTGAAATCGCGCCCCTCCTTCCGGCCGATGCTCACCGAGCGCGTGCGCGGACTGACGCCGGTTTCCCATTATGCCGATCTGGATTTCTGACGAGGGCTTTTGATGCCCGAAGCGAAAACCGACGATACCAGGGAGCAGAAGCGCCGCGACAATTTGACCGCCTTCCTGAAGGCGGAATCGGCTGCCCTTGGCTTCGATCTCTGCCGCGTCACCCGTCCCGATTCGATCCCGGAAGCAAAGGTACGGCTTGGACAGTTCATCGATGCCAACAGGCACGGGACGATGGAATGGATGGCGGAAACGCGTGAACGCCGCAGTGATCCGCGCACGCTCTGGAGCGATGTACGCTCGGTTGCCGTCTTCGGTCTGAACTACGGGCCTGACGAAGACCCGCGTGGCATCCTTGGCAAGGCGGAAAAGGCGGCAATTTCCGTTTATGCACGAAACCGCGACTATCACGATGTCATCAAGGGCCGGCTGAAAGAGATTGCGACCCGCTTCGCCGCCAGGGCAGGCGCGGATGTAAAAGTCTTCGTCGACACTGCACCCGTCATGGAAAAGCCGCTCGCGGCAGCCGCCGGTCTCGGCTGGCAGGGCAAACACACCAATCTTGTCAGCCGCGAACATGGCTCCTGGCTTTTCCTCGGTTCGATGTTCACGACGGCCGATCTCAATATGGATGCGCCAGAGACCGACCATTGCGGCTCCTGCCGTGCATGCCTCGACGCCTGCCCGACGGCTGCCTTTCCTGCCCCCTACCAGATCGACGCGCGCCGCTGCATCTCGTATCTGACGATCGAACATAAGGGGCCGATCGATCCCGAATTCCGGCCGCTGATCGGCAACCGCATCTATGGCTGCGACGATTGTCTTGCCGCGTGCCCCTGGAACAAGTTCGCAAACGAAGCGTCGGAAATGAAGCTGAAGGCAAGGGAGGATCTGAAGGAGCCTTCGATCGCCGTCCTCTTGTCGCTCGACGACCCAAGCTTCCGCACGTTCTTCAGCGGTTCGCCGGTCAAGCGCATCGGGCGTGACCGCTTCATTCGCAATGTGCTGATCGCCGCTGGCAATTCCGGCGAGCGGAGCCTGATCGAGCGATGTCGTGCGCTTGCCGCCGATGCCTCGCCGGTCGTGCGCGGCATGGCGGTTTGGGCGCTGTCGCGGCTCATGGAGGCTGGCGAATTCAAAGCCTTTGCCGCACAAAAGGAAAATGAGTCGGACGATGACGTCCTCAACGAATGGCGATTGGCAGGGGTGAGCTGATGCATGTGATGATCTTTGGCTGCGGTTATTCCGGCACGGCTATCGCCAAGGCGTTCGGCGACAGCGGCATTCGCGTCTCCGGTACGACCCGTTCGGGAGAGAAAGCCGATGAGTTGCGCAAGATCGGGATCGAAGCCTTTATCTTCAACGGAGAGGACTTGAGCGACGACCTGCGTGCGGCGATGGCCACTGTCACGCATCTCGTTCAGTCGATCGCTCCGCGCGATGCCGACCCGCTGCTTGCATTACTTGGGAAGGACGGCACGGTGCTTCTGCCTGACCTGCAATGGATCGGCTATCTCTCCACAGTCGGCGTCTATGGTGACCACAAGGGTTCCTGGGTGACCGAGGAAACGCCCTGTATACCGGTCTCGGGCCGCTCGAAGGAACGTCTCGACGCCGAGGATGCCTGGCTTGCGCTCGGCCGTTCCCGCGAAACGCCGGCCGCCATATTGCGACTTTCCGGCATCTATGGACCGGGACGCAACGCCTTCGTCAATCTGGACCGCGGCACAGCGCGCCGCATCATCAAGAAGGACCAGGTGTTCAATCGTATCCGCGTGGAAGACATCGGCGCTTCCACCCGGTTTCTGTCAGAACATGCGCTCGGCGGCATCTATAATGTCACCGACGACCAACCCGGTCCGCCGCAGGATGTCATAGTCGAGGCAGCCAACCTGATGGGCGTCACGCCGCCGCCGGAGCAGCCTTTCGAGACCGCCGAGATGACGCCGATGGCGCGTTCCTTCTATGGAGAGAACAAGCGCGTTTCCAATGCCAAGCTGAAGGCTGCAGGCTTCCGGTTTGCCTTCCCGAACTATCCGATGTCGCTCGCCCAGTTATGGCAAAATGACGGTTGGCGCGGCTGACGAACCCCTCTCATTCGGGTGATAGGGTTATAATCCATAAAGAGTAGGAATTTCCTACTTTCTGATTTTTGCGAACTGAATTTCGCTCCGTATTATGGTTAACGGCCTCTAAATTTGCGCAAATGTGGCGACAAATATGGCGCCCTGAGAAAAAAATTTTTGTGATTTCCAACGGCCATCAATTGTTTACCGTTTATGCGAAAAAATCGTTCGGATTTTAACTGATTTCATTAGGCTTTTTCCAAGAATTGCCAAAGCGGTGTCCTGCTACCGCAATGTTATCGGAATCACAAATATTACAGACTGTAATGTTCCGTGATCGTGTTCGGCACTTTTTCGCCACTTTTCCCCGGATTTAAGCCCCGCCGCCTGTGAAGGCGCAAGTTCAATAGTTGAGGGACAATCCGTTTTGAAGAAAATTTGCCGTTCTCTAATCACTACCGCAGCCATTGCAGCCTGCTCTTTCATCCTTCCGGCTGAAGCATTTGCTGCCAACGGATGTGGCGGTGCTTCGTGGTACGCACTTCGCTCCAAAACTGCTTCCGGGGAACGCATGAACCCTGCCGTCTACACTGCCGCACATCGCTCTCTGGCGTTCGGCACAAAGGTGAAGGTCACCAACCGCAACAACGGCCGCAGCGTCGTCGTTCGCATCAATGACCGTGGTCCGTTCATCCGCGGGCGCGTGCTCGATCTGTCGCGCGCTGCCGCACAGAATATCGGCATGGTCTCCTCGGGCACTGCGAAGGTCTGCTACGAAGTCATCAGCTGAGGCCAAGTCCTCCGCACAATCCCTGCGCCGGATGCGGCGCTTGCTCTTGCCGTCAATCGCGGGTACCACGCGGTTGAGACTTGTGAACAATCCGCCCGGCCGAACAGCTTTGCTGGGGGTTCTTTCTTGCGCGGATCGTTCACCAGCCAAGGCAACAGGAGAAGTTTGAATGCGTTTGGGCGGCCGCCTCGAAGGGGCGATCTCGGTTCTGGCTGATATCGATGCCCGTAAAAGGCCTGTCGCCGATGCGCTGAAGGACTGGGGCCTCGCTCACCGCTTTGCCGGCTCCGGCGACCGGGCGGCGATCGGCAACATTGTCTACGACGCGCTGCGCATGCGATTGTCCCATGCCTATCTGATGGACGATGACAGTGCAGTTGCCATTGCGCACGCCGTCATGTTCCGCCAGTGGGGTTTTACGTCGGAAACACTGGCTGCGGAACTTGCAGGCGACAAGTTCGCGCCGACGCCGCTTTCCGCAGAAGCGCTCGCAGCCTTTGCGAGCCGCTCTCTTTCCGATGCCTCCCCACATGTGCAGGGCGATATTCCGGAATGGGTACAGCCCTCCTTCGAACAGGCTTTCGGCGGCGCGTGGCTTTCCGAGGCGCAGGCACTTGCCGGGCGCCCGACCCTTGATCTGCGCGCCAATATCCTGAAGGCCACCCGTGAAAAGGCCTTCAAGGCGCTGGAACGCGCCGGCGCGAACGAGGCGAAGATCGCACGCTACGGCATCCGGATTCCCGCCGGCGAAGGCGCCTCACGTCTTCCTAACGTCACGGCCGAGCTTTCGTTCCAGAAGGGCTGGTTCGAGGTTCAGGACGAGGGATCGCAGATCGTCGCCGATCTTGTCCTGCCTGGGGATGGCGAGCAGGTGCTGGATTATTGCGCCGGCGGCGGCGGCAAGACCCTCGCGATGGCGGCCGCCATGCACAATAAGGGTCAGGTTCACGCCTATGACGCCGATCGCAAGCGGCTTGCGCCGATCATCGAGCGTCTGAAGCGCGCCGGGACGCGCAACGTCCAGGTCCATGACGATGCCAAGGGCTTGTCCAACCTGCGCAACCGCTGCGACAAGGTTCTGGTCGATGCCCCCTGCACCGGCACCGGCACATGGCGCCGCCGCCCGGACACGAAATGGCGGCTGACGGCAAAGAACCTCGACGAGCGCACCGCCCAGCAGCAGGACGCCCTGAAGCAGGCAAGCAGCTTCGTGCGCCCTGGTGGCGACCTCATCTACGTCACCTGTTCGGTGCTGCCGCAGGAGAACGAAGAGCAGGTGCGGCGCTTTGCTGCCGAGAATGGCGATTTCAAGATTGAAAGCGCGCTGCCGGCCTGGGACAGCCTGTTCGGCAAGGACAGCGCGCGCCCACGCTCTTCCGATGGCAAGACGATCACGCTGACGCCGGCGTCGACGGATACGGATGGCTTCTTCTTCTGCCGCCTGAGAAGGGACGGCTGAGAAGCGCTCTGCAGAGGAAATCGAAAACCCTGCATGATCCGCGTTGATCACGAGACCCAGAGGTGGCAAGGGCGATCCGTCGTGCAGGTGATCCTAGAATTTGCGGTCAGATAGTCTTCAAACGACCAGTTAAATACAGTCATCCATCCTTAAAACCATTCCAAACTAGAGTGTTTGACACCAGTTTGCTTTTGCGCGAAGAGACGATTGCCGGATTCAGACGGAAATCCGTCACAGGAGAGGATTATGAAGCTCAACCGCACATTCCGCGCAGCCGCGCTGGCGATCGCCCCCGCCGCCCTGCTCGCCCTTCCCGCCTATGCGGCGCCCGATGCTGCTCAAGTCGTGAAACACTATGCCGAAGTCGCCCATGCGAAGTACGAGGACTCGCTGACGACTGCGAAGGCGCTCGACGCGGCCATCGATATATTCCTGAAGACGCCCAACGATACGACGTTGAAGGCTGCCCGGGATGCCTGGATCAAGGCGCGCGTCCCCTATCAGCAGACGGAAGTCTACCGCTTCGGCAACCCTGTTGTCGATGACTGGGAAGGCAAGGTCAACGCATGGCCGCTGGATGAAGGCCTGATCGACTATGTCGATCCTTCTTACGGTACGGAAAGCGACGAGAACTCGCTCTATGTCGCTAATGTCATTGCCAACAAGACGATCAAGATCGATGGCAAGGATATCGACGCCTCCAAGCTGACGCCGGAATTCCTCTCGGGCACGCTGGCCGAAGCCGGCGGTATCGAGGCCAATGTCGCGACCGGCTATCACGCCATCGAATTCCTGCTCTGGGGCCAGGATCTGCATGGCACGGGACCGGGTGCCGGCGAGCGCCCCGCAACCGACTATGACCTGAAGAATTGCACACACGGCAATTGCGACCGCCGCGCCGAGTATCTGAAGTCCGCCTCCACGCTGCTCGTTTCCGACCTGCAGGAAATGACCGACAACTGGGCGCCCGACGGTGAAGCCACCAAGCATGTCGAAGCTGATCCGAAGGCCGGTCTCGCCGCCATCCTGACAGGCATGGGTTCGCTCTCTTATGGTGAACTGGCCGGAGAGCGCATGAAGCTCGGCCTGCTGCTGCACGATCCGGAAGAAGAGCATGACTGCTTCTCCGACAATACTTACAACTCGCATCTGAACGACGCGATCGGCATCGCCGCCGGCTATACGGGCGAATATACCCGCGTCGACGGCACAAAGATGACCGGCCCTTCGCTGCACGACCTCGTTGCCGCCAAGGACAAGGCACTGGACGCCGAGATGACCGGCAAGCTCAATACGACGCTGGATGCCATGCACGCCATGGCCAAGCGCGGCGAGACAGTCGAGAAATACGACCAGATGATTGGCGAGGGCAACAAGGAAGGCAACGCCGTCGTCCAGGCTGCTATCGATGGTCTCATCGACCAGACAAAGTCGGTCCAGCGTGTTATTGCCGCACTTGACCTCGGCACCGTGGAGCTTGAAGGTTCCGACAGCCTGGATAATCCTAACGCTGTCTTCAAATAAGCAAAAAGGCGGGCCGTTCCGATCGCGGAACGGCCCGGACCCTTGAAATGTCGCATGACCCTGCCCGTCACCTTCTTGTCAGCGCAGCTTTCTGCGCCTTGCTTGCCGGGCTTCCCGTCGCCATCGCCGGCGCTTTCGATCTTCCCACCAGACGGATCGATCTTTCCGATGCAGACCTGAAGCGCGTCGCCGATATCACAAGGCCGACCAGCGATTTCAGCAAGGCGGAGCCTTACGAGGCCATGCAAGCGGGTGCGGCGACCTCCGTCGATCCGGTTACCGAAGACAGTTTCTCGCATATCTCGGCCAATATCCCCTTCGAGGAAGAGCAGAATTTCCGGCTTGGCAATGCGCTCTTCCGCAAGCTTTGGGTTTCGGCGCCATCCTCGACGCAAGCTTCCGACGGGCTCGGCCCGCTCTTCAACGCCCGTTCCTGCATGAGCTGCCACGCCAATGACGGTCGCGGCAAACCGCCGGAGGGTGGTCCGAGCACTACCTCGACGGTCTTGCGTATTGCCCGTGCAGCGAAGACAGCGGAGGAAGAAAAAGCAATCGCCGGCGCCGATGTCGTCAACTTCCCCGATCCGGTTTATGGGCACCAGCTTCAGGACCTCGCGGTTCCGGGGCTTGCCGCGGAAGGCAAGGTTGCTGTCACCTATACCGAGGAGACTGTCACGCTTGCGGGCGGGGAGACGGTTAGCCTGCGCAAACCCGCCTATTCCGCCAAGGACCTCGCCTACGGCCCGCTCGATCCGGCAACAACGATCTCAGCGCGGGTCGCCCCGGCGATGATCGGCCTCGGCCTGATCCAGGCGATCCCCGAGGCGGATATTCTTGCCCATGCCGATCCTGATGATCTCGATCATGATGGTATCTCCGGCAAGGCGGCGATCGTACGCGACCACCGCAGCGGCAATATTGCACTGGGGCGCTTCGGCTGGAAGGCGCAGAATGCCAATATACGCGACCAGAGCGCTGACGCCTTTTCCACCGATATCGGCATTTCGACGCCGGACGCGCCAAATGCCTACGGCGACTGCACCGGCGCTGAGACAAAGTGCCTCGCCATGCGTGATGGCGTGCAGAAACGCCTCGGCGAGCAGGAAGCTCCTGGCCCGGTGCTCGACCTGGTGACCTTCTATTCCGAAAACCTCGCCGTGCCTGCCCGGCGCAAAGCAAGTTTCGCTGAAACCTTGCGCGGCAAGCAGCTGTTCTATGAATCGGGCTGCATTTCCTGCCACGTGCCGAAGTTCGTCACGCGCCGCGATACCGCCGAAAAGGCGCAATCCTTCCAGCTCATCTGGCCCTATTCCGATTTTCTGCTGCACGACATGGGCGACGGTCTTGCCGATGGGCAGCAGGTAGGACTTGCAAGCGGACGGGAATGGCGCACGCCACCGCTATGGGGTATAGGACTGACCCGGACTGTCAGCGGACACAGCTTCTTCCTGCATGACGGCCGCGCCAGAAATCTCACCGAAGCAATCCTCTGGCATGGCGGCGAAGCGGAAAAAGCCCGTAGCGCATTCTCCTCTCTATCAAAAGGCGATAGAGAGGCCCTGATTACATTCCTGGAGTCACTTTAATGCGCCCCTGGCACACCCTCCTCTGCCTCGCCGTGACCGGCCTTGCCACATCGGCTGCCGCCCAGAGCGCGGCGACGCCCGCTGCGGGACTGAACGAGGATGCCGTGCCGTCGGTCATGCAGCGCGCCGTCGATGAGGTCATCCGCCCAGGCTATCGTAACATGCAGCAATCGTCCGCGCGCCTGACGACCGCCATGAACGATCTCTGCGCCTCCGGTACACAGCAGACGCTCGACCGCGCCAAATCGGCATTCGACGATACGATCCGCTACTGGTCGACGATCGAGATCGTCCAGACCGGCCCTGTCATCCAGGACAATCTCTTCGAGCACATCCTCTTCTATCCCGACCGCAAGGGTGTCGGCCTGAAGCAGGTGCAGGCGCTGATCGCCAAGGCCGATCCGAAGGACGCGACAGTCGACGCCATCGCCGGCAAGAGCGTCGCTCTGCAGGGTCTGACCGCACTCGAATATGTGCTCTACGGCAACGGGTCCGAGGAACTGATCAAGCAGAAGGGCGGTTTCCGCTGCCTGTATGGCCAGGCGGTTGCCGGCAATATCCAGCGTGAAGCCGGCGAAGTGGTCGCCGCCTGGGAAAAGCCTGACGGTGTGCAGGCGGGCTGGAAACATCCTGGCCCGCAGAGCGACGATTTCATGGATAACAAGGAGGCCGTGACCGCCCTCCTCGGCATCCTCGTCCACGGCGCGGAGAATGTCCGCGACCAGCGACTGGAGCAATTCTACAAGGGCAAGGATACGCCCGCCCGTCCGCGCATGGCGATCTATTGGCGTTCCAAGAATACCTGGAAATCGATGGCCGCCAATCTCGAGGGCATTCGTACCCTCTGGCAGAAGGCCGGCATGGCCGAACTGCTGCCGCCCGAAAAGAAGGCGGTTGCCGATTCAATCGACACCAAGTTGAAGACGATCATAGACAGCGTCTCGAAGCTGAACCCGGATATCGAAGTCGCGGTCAGTGATGCGGAGAGGGGCAAGCTCGATACGCTGCTTAGCGAAAGCCGCGATCTCATCACCACGATCAGCGATCAGTATGGAGCGGCAATCGGTCTTTCGGCCGGCTTCTCCTTCTCGGACGGAGACTGACCGATGTGGCGCAGCGCCGCCATCGACCGCCGTGGCTTCGTCAAGGCCGCCGGTATCGGCTTTCTGGCTGCGCTGAAACCTGAAGCGCTGCTGGCTCTCACGCGCGCCGATGCTGTCTACGCATCCGGTATCCGCGCTGCCAACGGCTCCTTTGCGGTCGCGACCGTCACCGAACGCGGGGAGATTGTCGATCAGGTGGCGCTGCCCGCCCGCGCCCATGGCATGGCCCATAGTGTTGCCACCGGCCACACCGTCGCCTTCGCCCGCAGGCCGGGTACCTTCGCGATGATCTTCGACCCCCGGAACAGGGGCGAACCGATCGTCATCACCTCACCGGAGGGCCGCCATTTCTACGGCCACGGTGCGTTTTCGCCGGATGGGCGGTTGCTCTATGCCAGCGAGAACGACTTCGACAACAACAGGGGCATGATCGGCCTCTACGATGCGACGAACCGTTTCGCCCGTATCGGCGAATACGAAACCTATGGCGTCGGCCCGCATGACATGACGGTTTCGGATGACGGCCGCATGCTTGTTGTCGCCAATGGCGGTATCGAGACCCACCCGGATTTCGGCCGCACCAAGCTCAATCTCGGCAACATGCAGCCGTCGCTGGCGCTGATCGATGCGGCGACCGGCACGCTGATCGAAAAGCATACGCTACCGCCGCAATGGTCGTCGGTCTCGACACGCCATGTCGATCTCGAGGCCAACGGTCGCATCTGGTTCGCCTGCCAGTATGAGGGCCATAGGAAGGACCTGCCGCCGCTCGTTGGACATTTCGCCAGGGGTGAGGATCTTGTTTTCATCGATTTGCCCGAGGAAACGACCCGGCGGCTTGCCAATTATGTCGGGGCGATCGCAGTCAATCGAAAGGAAGGTCTGGTCGGCGTCACTTCGCCGGTCGGCGGCGCATCTGTCACCATCGATGCGAAAACCGGCAATGTGCTGCGCGAGGACAGCGTTCGCGATGCCGCGGGAATCGCGCCTGCTCCCGGCGGTTTTGCCGTTTCCTCTTATGATGGCGATTTCCTGTCGGCTCATAGCGATGTCGCCTGGGATCAGCATATCGTGCGGATCACTCAGCCGGCACTCGTGCGGTAGTCTTTCCATTCCTTTTCAGTGACTTCGGCGGCTGCCCGCGCCGCCTCATAGAGCCAGTCCTCACCGCGGGAATGCAGGTCATTGCGAATAGCCGCAGCACTTGCCGCGTCATCCGAATGGCAGTTGGCGATCTCGAATCCCATCAGTTCCAGCATGGCGCCATCCAAGAGCGTCTTCGCATCGCTCTCGATCTCGATCTTGCGGCTGTTCGGCGAAAGCCGGCGGACAAGAATTCGGCCCGACACAGCGAAATGAGGATCTGGGCTGCGCATGCGCCCGGCGGCGATGACGCCTGTTCTGATGACGTGATCTCCCGATCTTGCGAGCGACCATGCCGAGGGCACGAGCGCCTTGGCTTCACGCAGCACAGGCCCACCACGCCATTCCTTCACATAGGCGACGAAACGTGGCCGCCCGAGGCTGCCCGTTCCCTTCTTCTTCACGGGCAAGGGCGTAGAACTTCCTGCGCCTCTCGGCAAAGCATTCCTCAGTGCATCAACAAAACGGCCGGGGGCTGGCTTTTCGCCGGGCTTGTGTTTGTCCCATTTCTTCCAGAATTCCTTCCGCTCATCCTCCGAAAGCAGCAGCTTGTCGCGCAGCCAGGGATGATCGCGCTCCAGGACGATCGGGCTCGCATGTTCAAGTCCGCGCACATATCCAGCGAGAGTGAGTTCGGCGATCGCCCTGCCGGAAATCCCGGCATCCGGCTGAGCCAGAATGGCGCTTGCGACCAGCCGGACAAGATCCAGGCCATAGGGCATGATCGCCGCGTCGTCGAAATCATTGGCGCCCCAGACCAGCCGCCCCTCGATATCGCGCCAGGTACCGAAATTCTCCAGGTGGGTATCGCCGATCGACAACACTTGCGGCATATCGGCAAGCTCCGGCCTCACGGCGTAGATGATTTCCGCCCAGCGCCAGTAGGTAGCGCGCAGGAAGGAGAATGCCTCTTCGCGCATCTTCCTGTGTTTCTCGTCGATACCCTCCTGTACGAGCTCGCCCTGCAGCTCGTGTCCCAGCCACGCCTCGTAATCGCTCATAGATTGAGAAAATGTCTTCATCGGCTCGCCCTCAGGTTTGCATGATCATAAACCTGGGGCGCCTTATTCAGAAGCGGTTTTGAGGCAATCTAAGGCGGGCGCGACGAGACCAAAATCCAGCCATCGCAAAGGCGGCTTGCGATGGCCGCCGCTGCTTCCCAGAGCGACTCCGTGTCACGCTGTGATCAGGTCTGATGTGGCAGTGGCGGATGAAGTGCTGCAAACCGTTGGCGAAACATCGGCGCGGCGACAGGACGGGAACGACCCATCTCGAATAGATTGTTCGAGATGGACGCATTTGGAGTGGCAGCGGAAGACAAAAACGCCGTGAGCCGGATTGCAACCTTGTCGAATCCGGCGGGCCATGCCACTTTCGCGGTCGCGAGAGGGCTGCGATGAACGATACCGACAGAGGCGATTTCCGGGAGCGGATCCGCCAGAGTTTTGCACGACAGGCCGCCATGCACACCATCGGCGCGGAGCTGACGCGTATCGAGCACGGCATGGTGGAAATCGAGCTTCCTTTCGACGTCAAACTGACACAGCAGCACGGCATTTTGCACGCAGGCGTCATTTCCGCAGCGCTCGATTCGGCCTGCGGTTTTGCAGCTTACAGCGTCATCGATGCCGAAGCCTCGATCCTCACGATCGAGTTCAAGGTCAACCTCATGTCGCCGGGGCGCGGCGAACGCTTCCTCTTCAGGGGCGAGATCACCAAGCCCGGCTCCAACATCATCGTCGCCGACGGGCGAGGTTATGCGATCAGCGATGGGCCGGCCAAGCTCATCGCGTCCATGACCGGGACGATGATGGTCATTCGCGGAAGAGAGGGAATTACGGGATGAAATTCGAACTGAAGTCGGTTGCAGGCAAGTCCATCCTGTTTGTCATGGCCGCGGAGGCCGAATATGGCCCGTTCCTGCGCTCGCGCATCGAACCGCTGATGACTGGCGTGGGGCCGGTCGAGGCAGCAATCGCGATCACCAAGTCACTCTCCCGTCTCGATGCTTCCGACGATCTGCCCGACCTCGTGGTTTCGCTCGGCTCGGCCGGTTCGGCGCGCCTGCAGCAGACCGAAGTCTATCAGGTCACCTCCGTTTCCTATCGCGACATGGATGCCTCGCCGCTCGGTTTCGAAAAGGGCAAGACCCCCTTCCTCGACCTGCCTGCGGATCTCGAGCTGCCGCTACGCATTCCCGGCATTCCCGAAGCCACGCTTTCGACCGGCGGCAACGTCGTTTCCGGTGCCGCCTATACCAATATAGCAGCCGACATGGTCGACATGGAGACCTATGCGGTGCTGCGCGCCTGCCAGGGCTACAAGCTGCCGCTGATCGGCCTTCGCGGTATTTCCGACGGCGCGGTCGAGCTGCAGCATATTTCCGGCTGGACGGAATATCTGCATATCGTCGACCGCAAGCTTTCCTATGCCGTGGACAGCCTTTTCACTGCCCTGGAGGACGGCGTTTTCTGGTTCTAGAGCATATCGCGCAAAAGTGTGCAGCGGTTTTGCGATAACAACATCCGAAGACAAAAGCTTGAGGCGCGGCAGCGAATTTGAAAGATCGCGACACGCTTCAAGCGCTGAAAACAGGGACAATCGGGACAATAAAACCCTGATACGGCCGAATTCCCGCATTGCAAGAAGAGGCGCTTTTCATTAAAGGCTCGCCATGACCCAGACAGCACATCCCGACAGCGTTCTCATCGTCGATTTCGGCAGCCAGGTGACCCAGCTCATCGCACGTCGCGTGCGTGAAGCCGGCGTCTATTGCGAGATCGTTCCTTTCCAGTCCGCCGAGGAAGGCTTCAAGCGCCTCCAGCCGAAAGCCGTGATCCTGTCCGGCAGCCCGGCCTCGACGGTCGATGAGGGATCGCCGAGGGCGCCGCAGATCATCTTTGACAGTGGTCTTCCGGTGTTCGGCATCTGCTACGGACAGCAGACGATGTGCATGCAGCTCGGTGGTTTGGTGGAAAGCGGCCATCACCGCGAATTCGGCCGTGCCTTCCTCGAAGTCGATGAGGACTGCGTACTTTTCGAGGGCCTCTGGTCCAAGGGCTCGCGCCACCAGGTCTGGATGAGCCATGGCGACCGCGTCACCAAGCTGCCCGAGGGCTTTGAAGTCGTCGCGACGTCGTCCAACGCGCCCTATGCTTTCATCGCCGACGAAAAGCGCAAATATTACGGCGTGCAGTTCCATCCTGAGGTCGTGCATACGCCCGACGGCGCCAAGCTGATCGCGAATTTCATCCATAACATCGCCGGCATCAAGGGCGACTGGACCATGTCGGCCTATCGCCAGAAGGCGGTCGAGGACATTCGCAAACAGGTGGGTGACAAGCGCGTCATCTGTGCGCTTTCCGGTGGTGTCGACTCCTCCGTCGCAGCGCTGCTGATCCACGAGGCCGTTGGTGATCAGCTGACCTGCATCCTCGTCGACCACGGCCTGATGCGCAAGGACGAGGCGGCTGGCGTCGTCGCCATGTTCCGCGAGCACTACAATCTGCACCTGATCCATGTCGACGCTTCCGATCGCTTCATCGGCGAACTCGAGGGCGTTTCCGACCCGGAAACCAAGCGCAAGATCATCGGCCGCCTGTTCATAGAGACCTTCGAGGACGAGGCCAAGAAGCTCGGTGGCGCCGATTTCCTCGGCCAGGGCACGCTCTATCCCGATGTGATCGAGTCCGTCTCCTTCACCGGTGGTCCCTCCGTTACCATCAAGTCGCACCACAATGTCGGCGGCCTGCCGGAGCGCATGAAGATGCAGCTCGTCGAGCCGCTGCGCGAACTCTTCAAGGACGAGGTTCGTGCCCTCGGCAAGGAACTCGGCCTGCCCGACAGCTTTATCGGCCGCCATCCCTTCCCGGGTCCAGGCCTTGCCATCCGCTGCCCCGGCGGCATTACCCGCGAGAAGCTCGAGATCCTGCGTGAGGCCGACGCGATCTATCTCGACGAGATCCGCAAGGCCGGCCTCTATGACGCGATCTGGCAGGCTTTCGCCGTGCTGCTGCCCGTCCAGACCGTTGGCGTCATGGGCGACGGCCGCACCTATGAATTCGTCTGCGCGCTGCGTGCCGTCACCTCGGTCGACGGAATGACGGCGGATTTCTACCACTACGACATGGAATTCCTCGGCCGCGCAGCCACCCGCATCATCAACGAGGTCCGCGGCATCAACCGTGTCGTCTACGACGTGACCAGCAAGCCGCCTGGCACGATCGAGTGGGAATGAAGATCCCGGAACCCGACACGGGTTCCCGTTTTGCCTCTGCTCCAGAGGAGCGTGAATGATAGGCAAAACAGCTGAACAGTGGGTGTTTCAGCATCTAGATCCGGCCAGAGCTAGAGTACTCAATTCTACTTATGAAAAACCGCTGCCGGTTTTATAGGGCTGCGTGCTGATCATCTCAGGCGTGGCTCTCCTGAGGCCCGACCCTCATTGATTGCCCCCAAAAAAATCAACCTCGGACAGCATGTTGAGACAGCGCCACGCAAGGTTGCTGTTTGACCTTTTCGTCTCATCACTGTGAAAGCTGCTGTTCCTAAAATCCGAGACGCACCTCTCCCAGGATGATGCCGCCAACTCATCAACCCGAGGTATCGATGCCAATACTTACTTTTGCGAATACGAAAGGAGGCGCCGGCAAAACGACGGTCGCTCTCGTTCTCGCCACAGAACTGGCTCGCCGTGGCCATCGCGTTTCCGTTCTGGATGCCGATCCCCAGCAATGGGCCACACGCTGGCATCGCCTGACTGGTGACGCAGCGGAATTCGCTGTCGTCCCCGGTGTCAGCGAAAATACGATCGAACAGCAGGTCAAGGACCTGAAAAAGCGTGGCGGCTACATCATCGTCGATCTGCCGGCCGGTCTGAGCCCGGCTATGGCGAAAGCCATCGGCTTTTCCGACCATGTGCTGGTTCCGGTCCAGGGATGCGCAATGGATGCCGCCGGCGGTGCGCAGGTGCTTGAGATCATGAAGCAGCTTGCTGCCCAGCATGATATCCGCATCCCGCATTCGGTCGTGCTGACGCGCATCAGTTCGATCATCACCACTCGCGCGCTGCTCGCGGTCAAGGGCCTACTCGCAAAGCAGCAGGTCAATATCGTCGACACGGCACTGATCGAGCGCGCCGCCTATCGCGACATGTTCGTTTCCGGTGGCAGCCTCTATACGATGGATCCTGCCCGCGTCAGCAATCTCGATAAGGCGCAAGACAATGCCCGTATGCTGGCAGACGATGTCCTTCGTCTCGCACCGCCGAAGGCAGCCCGCGCCAAGTCTGCCAGGAAGGTGGCCGAGGTCGTCAAGAACGCTGCCTAATCCATGCCTTGATTGACACCAACAGACGGCTGCCGCAAAGGTGGCCGTTTCGGTTCTGAATATCCTCTCAGTAGCGTTTGTTCGTGTTTTGTTCTTGACCAGGCCGCCGATACCAGTATGCTCCTGCTTGTAAAAACAAGGAGGCGGGCGATGTAGTCCGTAGTTCAAATGCCTCATTTTCCACTCGATCCGAATAGCGCAGGCCCCCAGAAGAAATCCAATCTCGTCGGGGAATTTCACGACAGGATTTTCTTCGCGCTTCGTCCAACTATCGAAGCGGCGTCCGAGGCGCTGGACATCGCGCGAGTGTATCGCGATAAACACTCTCTGCCCGGGCCCTCGCGGCCCAACGCACTGCTTCATGTCACCCTGAACGGCATTGGCGCCTACCGTCGGCTGCCGGATGATATCGTATTCAGCGCTGAACAAGTCGCCGCGACAGTGCGCGTCCAACCGTTCGAAATTGTTCTCGACGAAGCCATGAGCTTCACCCATCCGGGCCAACCGCAAGCCTTTGTCATCTGCGGCAGGCAAGAAAACGAAGGCCTGCTGGATCTTCGCAACCAAATCCAGGAAGGTCTCTACGAGGCCGGACTACCCTATAATGTCGGCGGACATCTGACGCCGCACATGACGATGCTCTATGATCGCAAGACCGTTCTGCCCGAAAAGCTCGACCGACCCGTGCGCTGGATGGTTCAGGAATTCCTGCTGATCCATAGCATCTACGGGAAGAGCGAGCATCGCGTCGTCAACCGATGGCCCCTGATCGGCTGAGCTGCGCTTGCACCGCGGGTGGGGATTCTTGTAAAACTCCCCACTCAATATGCACATGCGGAGCAAGACAGTGGACGTTTCAGAGATCATCCTCCCCGGCGATACACCAGGTATCGAATGGCGCTTGCCAGTCATGCGCTTCAATGGAAAGGATCCTGCGGCACCCAAGGTCTATATCCAGGCTGCCTTGCACGCCAACGAACTGCCGGGCACGGCGCTCGTGCATTTTCTCTGCGGCAAGCTGCGCCAGGCTGGAAGCGAGGGGCGGATCGCGGGCGACATTACGCTCGTGCCGCAGGCAAACCCTGTTGGAGCGGCACAATCGCATTTTGGTGAATTGCAGGGTCGCTTCGATCTGGGGTCACGAACCAATTTCAATCGCGATTTTCCGCTGATCTCGATCCGTGATCGGGCAGAGCTGCTTGACGGATCCGATAATTACCCGGCTATAGATCGGTTGAAACGAGAGCTGATATATATGGCGCTCGGGGCCGATCTGGTGCTCGACCTGCATTGCGATGATGAATCGCTGCAATATGCCTATATCGACGAAGCCTTCTGGCCGGAGGCTGCTGACCTTGCCAATGCGCTCGACATGGAAGCGGTGCTGCTTTCAGATGGCGAAAGCTCCGCCTTTGAAGAGGCAGTCGGTTTTGCGTGGAAGTACGAGGTGCCGGGCGAGCGTAAGGCCAAGCTTCCCGGCAAACTTTCGGTGACTGCGGAACTGCGCGGCCGCCGTGACGTCTATCCCGATATGGCCGAGAAAGACGCCGAGGGGCTGCTGCGCTTCCTCATCGGGCGCGGTGTCGTCAACGGCAAACCTTCCGGAGACAAGACCTTCGCCGGACCTGCCGTGCCGCTCGACAATGTGGAGATCGTGCGTGCGCCGCAGGGTGGTACCGTGCTCTTCCACCGCAATGTCGGCGAGCATGTCTCGGAAGGAGAGCTTCTGGCGACGATCGTCACCCGGCCCGGCTTTGCCGAAGGGGATATCGATATCCGGGCGCCACAGGATGGGCTGTTTCTCACACGGACATCTGATCGCCTTGTGCGCCGGCGCGGCGACCTGATGAAGATCGCCGCCGACAAGCCAAGCCGGGCGACGCGAAAGGCCGGCACGCTGGAAGACTGACCGGCGTTCTTTTCAACACGCGAATGTAAAGCTCGCGCAACTGTCACACAGGCTTCAAGAAAATCCGCCAAGCCGTTGCAGACATGTTGCGAAGGAGCTTTCATGCCGCATTACGACATTGCGATCGTCGGCGCGGGAATTGTCGGGCTGGCGCATGCGCTGGCGGCGGCAAGGCGCGCCAAACGGGTCGTCGTTGTTGACCGCGACGCCCAGGCAAATGGCGCCTCGGTGCGCAATTTCGGCTTTGTGACGGTGACCGGCCAGCAGGCAGGCGACTGCTGGAACAAGGCACGCCAGGCCCGCGATATCTGGGCCGAGATCGTCGATGACGCCGGCATCGACGTGCTGCAGCGCGGGCTGCTCCTTGCCGCTAGGCTCGACGAATCCGAAGCCGTCATCGACGCCTTCCTACGCACGGAAATGGGTGAAGGCTGTGAAAGGCTGACGCTCGACGAAGCACGCCGGCTTGTGCCGGCGCTGCGACCGGAAGCGGGGCGCTTCACACTCTATAGCCCGCATGAACTTCGTGTCGAATCCCGCACAGCCATTCCGCTGCTCGCCCGCTATCTCGAAGTTAAATATGGCATCGAGTTCCGCCGCTCCACAGCAGTGAATGCCGTCGAACCGCCGCGGATAGAGACGTCAACCGGTCTGATCGAGGCGGAGACCGTGGTTGTTTGCCCAGGCGACGATTTCAAGAGCCTGTTTGCGGATCGCATTGCTGCCTATAATGTCACACGCTGCAAGCTGCAGATGATGCGTGTCGTGCCGGCCCAGCGGGTTTCGCTGAGCACTGCTGTCATGTCCGATCTCGGGCTTGGGCGTTATCTCGGCTATGCCGAATTGCCTGAAGCGACGGCCCTGAAGGCGCGGCTCGACCGTGAGTTCAAGCCGGAGCGGGAAAACGGCATCCACCTGATCGTCACACAATCGGAAGATGGCTCACTGATCGTCGGCGACAGTCATCATTATTCCGAAACGCCCGATCCTTTCGGTCTCGAGCGGGTCGACCGGCTAACCCTCGACGAGATGGACGCCGTGCTCAATCTGCCGGGACGTTTCATCACCGAGCGCTGGATCGGCACCTATGCCTCCGGCCCGGAGCGCTGGCGGTTCACCGACAAGCCTTCCGACGCGTTACGCATTGTCGTTGTGACGGCAGGCTGCGGTGCTTCGACCGCCTTCGGCATCGGCGAGGAAACCATCGAGGATCTCTACGGGAGCGCAGCATGACACAATTCAAGGCAGTGGTCTTCGACTGGGCCGGCACGGTCATCGATTTCGGATCCTTCGCACCGATGGGCGCCTTCGTGGACACCTTCGGCAAGTTCGGCGTCGAGGTGACGATTGCCGACGCGCGCAAGCCGATGGGGCTCCCGAAGCGCGCGCATATCGCCGCGATGCTGGCCGAGCCGCATATCGCCGCCCGCTGGCAGGCGGCAAAAGGCACGCTTCCGGACGAGGCGGCCATCGACCGTGTTTACGAACTCTTCGTGCCGCTGAACGAAGCCGTCGTGACCGATTATTGCGCGCTGGTGCCCGGAGCGATCAAGACGATCGAATATCTGCGCGAGCGGCAGATGAAGATCGGCTCGACCACAGGCTATACACGCTCGATCATGGAGCGCGTGCTGCCGCTTGCCGCCGAACAAGGTTATGCGCCCGACAATCTGATCTGTGCCGATGATCTGCCGCTTGGCCGACCGACGCCGATCGGCATGTATAAATGCTTCCTCGACCTGATGGTCTATCCGGCCTCTGCCGTGCTGAAGGTCGATGATACCGAACCCGGCATTGCCGAGGGTGCTGCCGCAGGCTGCGTCACCGTTGGCGTCACGCTCTCGGGCAACGAGGCGGGACTGACATCTGAAGAGCTGGACGCGCTTTCGCCAGAGGCGCGAGCCGCGTTGCACAAGCGGATCGGCGAGAAGCTGATTGCTGCCGGTGCCGACTACGTTATCGAAACGGTGGCGGACCTGCCTGCCCTTATCGAAGAGCTTGAGGGATAAAGGACCGACGGCGTTTGCAGCGCTGATACAGCGTGGTATCTCCCTCCGGAAACAGGGAGATCGAACCGGCATGGCCGTCACCATCTACGGTATCAAGAACTGCGACACGATGAAGAAGGCCCGCAACTGGCTGGACGATCATAACGTCGCCTACGACTTTCACGACTACAAGGCCGTCGGCATCGACCAAGCGCATCTGGAACGCTGGATCGACGAGGCGGGCTGGGAGACGGTGCTGAACCGCGCCGGTACGACATTCCGCAACCTGCCTGACGCCGCGCGCGAAAATCTCGACCGCGATAAAGCCATCGCGCTGATGCTCGACCAGCCGTCGATGATCAAGCGGCCAGTACTGGAAACTGGCGGCAAGCTGCTGATCGGCTTCAAGCCGGATATCTACGCGCAGGCGTTCAAGGGCTGAGCCATGTCCAAGACCACTCGCGCCACTCAGGTCCTCACACAAGCCGGCGTCGCCTTCACGGTTCACACCTATGACTATGATCCGAACGCCGAGCGCGTGGGGATGCAGGCAGCCGAAGCGCTCGGCGAGGAGCCGCATCGCGTGTTGAAGACGCTGATGGCGGAGGTGGACGGGAAGCCGGTCTGCGTGGTCGTGCCTTCCGACCGCGAGGTCAGCATGAAGAAGCTCGCGAGCGCCTTTCATGGCAAATCGGCCAACATGATGAAACCGGCCGATGCGGAGCGGCTAACGGGATACCATGTCGGCGGCATCAGCCCGTTCGGGCAGAAGAAGATCGTATCGACGGCGATCGAGGAAACCGCTCTTGCCGAACCGCTCGTCTATATCAATGGCGGGCAACGCGGGCTGCAGGTGCGGCTCGATCCGAAAGAGGCGTTGAAGGCACTGAAGGCCGCCGCCGCACCGCTGATCGCCTGATCAGAGAAAGCGGTCTAGCAGGCCGGCGATCGTCCTCGCCTCGCCTTCTGAAAGCTTGCCGCCGATATGAGTTTCGATTGCTTTGCCATAGACGGTCCACATGCGCTCCCGAAGCTGCCGGCCGGCATCAGTGATCACAACCCAGCGGCCGCGACCATCTTGTGCGAAGACCTCGCGACCGACGAGGCCCTCCCTTTCCAGCCGATCGATCAAACGGGAAAGATTGTACTGCGCCAGCAGTGTCCGCTCCTCGAGCTCATAGGGGCGCAGCCTGCCTGATTGCGAGCGCGCCAATTCCCAAAGCACGTCATACCAGGCAAGTGGCGGCATGCCGGCTGTCTTCAAATCGGCTTCGATCAAGCCCAGCAGCCGCTCGCGGGCACGCATGAGGCGTGTCCAGGCAGAGACGACGGCTTCGTTCGGATTTGGCATATTCTCAGACATAAATGCAATTACATCTATCTTGAAACTCAACACAAGCGATACTAGATGCATTTGCATGCATACGAAACCGACGATGCCTCGCGAAACCCCAGGAGACTTTCATGAGCAAGCTTACCCTCATCAGCCATCATCTCTGCCCCTATGTGCAACGCGCCGCGATCGCGCTCCTCGAAAAGGGCGTACCATTCGAGCGGATCAATATCGATCTTGCCGACAAACCGGATTGGTTCCTGAAAATCTCACCCCTCGGCAAGGTGCCCTTGCTCCGGATACAAGAGGACGACGGTCGCGAAGAGATGTTATTCGAAAGCAGCGTGATCTGCGAATATCTGGAGGAAACACAGACAGGTACGGCGCTGCATCCCGCCGATGCGCTGACCCGCGCCCGCCATCGCGGATGGATGGAGTTCGGCTCATCCGTGCTTTCCGATCTCTGGGGCTATGAGACGGCGCAGGATGGGGCGCAGCTGGAGGCCAAGCATAAGGCGCTTGTTGCCAAATTCCTGACGATCGAGCGCGCGCTGGCGGACGGACCTTATTTCGCAGGGACGAGCTTCAGCCTCGTCGACGCGGTCTTTGGGCCGATCTTTCGCTACTTCGACCTATTCGATACGCTCGGCGACAGCCCCATCTTCGATGGTCTCGAGCGGGTCGAGCGCTGGCGCAAGGCGCTGGCCGAGCGGGCAAGCGTCAGGAACGCCGTCGGCGAAGACTATCAGCAGCGGCTGATGGAATTCCTCGAGAAGCATAATTCGGTCCTACTCCGGCTGCCCGCCGCCGCTTGACGCGCGCGCACCAGCGGCCGGACATGCTTCGGCCGCGCTCAAATTGGAGCCGGCACGCTTCATTTTCGCCGTAAAGGGGTCTAAGTCTTTCACCTCCCGTCGCAGATATCAGAAGGCAGGTTGACCCATGACGTTTATGCCCCAGAGCCACAGCTCCGTCGATCCCGGCAAACTCGAGAAGCTCGCAGAAGTCGCCATCAAGGTGGGCCTGCAGCTTCAGCAGGGGCAGGATCTCGTCATTACCGCGCCGGTCGTGGCGCTGCCGCTGGTGCGACTGATCACCAAGCACGCCTATCTCTCGGGTGCCGGCCTGGTTTCGACCTTCTATTCCGACGAGGAAACGACGCTTGCCCGCTACCAGTATGCCAGCGACGAAAGCTTCGACCGGGCTTCCGGCTGGCTTTATGACGGCATGGCGAGAGCCTACGAAAAGGGTGCTGCCCGCCTCGCGATTGCCGGCGACAACCCGATGTTGCTGGCGGAGCAGGATCCGAGCAAGGTCGGCCGCGCCAACCGCGCCAATTCCACGGCCTATAAGCCGGCGCTGGAGAAGATTTCCAACTTCGACATCAACTGGAACATCGTTTCCTACCCCAATCCTTCCTGGGCGAAGGTCGTCTTCCCGGACGATCCGGAAGCAATCGCCATTGCCAAACTCGCCAAGGCGATCTTTGCCGCATCGCGTGTCGATGTGCCCGATCCGGTCGCCGCCTGGGCCGAGCACAATGCCAATCTGCGCAAGCGTTCTTCCTGGTTGAACGGCGAGCGTTTCGCTTCACTGCATTTCAGCGGGCCGGGCACGGACCTGACCGTCGGCCTCGCGGACGGCCATGAGTGGCACGGCGGCGCCTCTACGGCGAAGAACGGCATTACCTGCAATCCGAATATTCCAACCGAGGAAGTCTTCACCACGCCGCATGCGCTGCGCGTGGAAGGCCATGTGTCCAGCACCAAGCCGCTCTCACATCAGGGCACATTGATCGACAATATCCGGGTTCACTTCGAAGGCGGCCGCATTGTCGAGGCCAAGGCTTCACGCGGGGAGGAAGTGCTGAACAAGGTGCTCGATACGGATGAAGGCGCTCGCCGGCTGGGCGAAGTGGCATTGGTGCCGCATTCCTCGCCGATTTCAGCGAGCGGCATCCTCTTCTACAACACGCTGTTCGACGAAAACGCTTCCTGCCATATCGCACTCGGCCAGTGCTATTCGAAATGCTTCCTCGACGGCGCATCGCTCAGCCAGGAGCAGATCAAGGCGCAGGGCGGCAATTCCAGCCTGATCCATATCGACTGGATGATCGGCTCCGACAAGGTCGACATTGACGGCATCAAGCCCGATGGCTCGCGGGTACCGGTGATGCGCCAGGGCGAGTGGGCATAGTACCGGCCTTCGGCATCAGGCTGCGCTGGCTGAGCCAGACGCTGACCAGCACCATGGCAAAACCTGAAAGCTGGATCGGTGTCAGGCTCTGGCCGAGCGCCAGCCAACCGAGCAGGGTCGCGACAACCGGGCTCAGAAAGCCGAGCGACGCAGCGGCCGAAGGCTCTATGCGCGAGAGCCCTCGGAACCATAGCAGATAGGTGAAAGCAGCACCGACGAGGCCAAGCCAGGCAATGCCGAGGATATTGGCTGTCGTCGGCACGGGAAGCGCCGGCTCCAGGAAAAAGGCCACGGGCACGAGCAGAATGCCGCCTGCGGTCAATTGCCAGGAGGTAAAGGTGAGGCTGGAGACGGGCGGCTGCCAATGGCGGGTCAGCACCGTACCAAAGGCCATGGAGACCGCGCCAGCGAGACCTGCGACGACGCCAACGGGATCGAGGGCCGCTTTCGGCGTCAGCACCAGAAGTGCGACGCCTGCGATGCCGATCAGGCCGGCCATAACGGCAATGAAGCGGATCGGCTTGCCAAGGAAGATGCGCGAGAGCGCAATGACGATCAGCGGCTGTACGGCGCCGACCGTCGCGGCCACGCCGCCGGGCAGGCGGTAGGCTGAAACGAAGAGCATCGCCCAGAAGAACGAGAAGTTCAGTGCGCCCAGAATGAAGACGCGGCTCCACCAGATGCCCGTCGGCAGCTTCCGGACAATCAGCAGCAGAAGCAGCCCCGCCGGCAGCGCCCGCAGCATTGCAACGGTCAGCGGGTAGCCATGCGGCAGGAAGGATGTGGTGACGAAATAGGTGCTGCCCCAGATGGCGGGTGCAATCGCGGTCATCAACACATCCGTCGCGTATCGAATATTTGTCTTCATCTCAAGAATCTCTACATCAAGATAAATTCAAGATAATGCATTTTATCTTGACGTCAAGATACCTGCTGATATCGATGCAGCATGGACAAGGTGAAATCGGATCACGTCGACAGGATCCTGGCACAATGGCGGCGCGAGCGGCCGGAGCTGGATGTCGAGCCCATGGGGATCTTCGGCCGGCTGAAGCGGCTGACGACGCATATCGGCCGCGAAGTGGACGCGCTTCTGCTCAAGCACGGCCTTTCCTCTTCCTCCTTCGATGTGCTGGCCACGCTTCGCCGTTCCGGCGCACCCTACCGACTTTCGCCCGGAGAGCTGCTCGGCATGACGATGGTGAGCTCCGGCACGATGACGAACCGGATCGATCAATTGGAAAAAGCGGGCTTGGTGGAGCGCCTGTTCAATCCCGAAGACCGGCGCAGCGTGCTTATTGCGCTGACCGAGAAGGGTTTGGCAGCGGTGGAAGAGGCGGTCGGCGCGCATGTCGCCAACCAGCAGCGGCTGACACGCAACCTGACGGCAGAAGACAGAGCCGAACTCGACCGGTTGCTCAAGAAATTCCTGTCCGATTTCGAATAGTCAGACGGCAGCGAGCGCCTTTCCGACGCGCTCCAGATGCGTCTTGCGCTTGGCGTCCGTCGTGCGGTCCATGTCGTGCAGGTTCAGCATCCGGAACTTCACTCGCTTGGCACAGAAATTGGCGATGCCGCGCTTCAGGAGGCGTCGGACGGGATTGCCCATATAGAGATGCACCAGCCACCAGGGCGAACCAGTTGTCGTCAGCGCGTAGAGCAGCTTGATATTGGTCAGTTGCGGCACGATACGGCCGCCGGCAGCATCATGGGCAAAGGCGACGCCCGGTGCAAAGACGCGATCGATGAAGCCCTTCAATATGGCCGGGAAGTTGAACCACCACTGCGGAAAAACCAGAATGAGGCCGTCTGCCGCTTGCAGCCGCGCAACGATACCGGAAACGGACGACGTATCGTAAGGCATATCGAAATAGCCGCCCCGCTCGGCCCTGGACAGCCTCGGGTCGAAATCCTCCGCATAGAGATCCAGGAGATCGACAGTATGGCCGGAGGTTTCGAGGGCCTCGCGAGCGGTCCGCGCCACAGAAGCGGCGAAGCTTTCGGGCAGCGGATGGGCGAGCACCAGCAGAATGTGCATTGCTAGAACAGGCTTCCCTGCTTCGGTGGCTCGCCGGCCTTGATCGTGCGCTTCCTGCCCCCTGATGGCGCAGCGCCGCCTTCCGTCGTCATAGCGCCGACGCGGCCGTCGGCGAACTCAATGGCGATGCCCATGCCGTCGGAGAGTGCCGATGCCTGCGAGACCGGCCTGTTCTCCTCATCGCGAATGACGGCATAACCTCGCTTCAGCACGTTCTTGTAGGAGAGAGACTGAAGAACGCGGTCTTGCGCTGCCAGAGCTGCGCGGGCGCGAGCGAGCTGATGACCAATGGCGCTGTCGGCATGGCGGGAGAAATTGGCAAGGCGGTCCCGAGCACGACCCGTCTGTGTGGTCAATCTAGTCGGCACGGATGACAGAACGACACCGAAGCGTTCGACACGGGCTTTCAGATTGTCGATGCGGCGTTCGACGACACGCTCGGCCCGCGCCATGCGTTCGTTCAGAAGCTGCCGACGCTCGGTGATGCGGTTGGAGAGCACGTCCGGCCGCAGATGCGAGGCAACACGCTCGAAACCGCGGCGTTTGTTGATGGTGTTGAGCTCCAGGCCGCGACCGAGACCGGCAGCGGCCTCATCAAAGCGGCGTCGGGGCAGCGCCAGCAGCTGATCGAGCGACGGCAGGGCGCGCATCAAGGCGCGGACGGACTGGCGGCGCTGATCCATCTGGCGGCTCATGCAGCCCTGCAGACGGGCAGTGAGACCTGCGACCTGGGCCTCGAGCTCGGCCTTGACGGGCACGGCCATTTCAGCAGCACCGGTCGGTGTCGGGGCGCGGATATCGGCTGCGTAGTCGATCAACGTCCAGTCGGTCTCGTGGCCTACAGCGGAGATCAGCGGAATCCGGCTATCGGCTGCGGCCCGCACGACGATTTCGTCGTTGAAGCTCCAGAGATCTTCGAGGCTGCCGCCGCCGCGGGCGACGATCAGCACATCAGGGCGCGGGATCTCGCTGCCATGCTCCAGAGCGTTGAAGCCGTTGATGGCGTTTGCCACCTCCTCGCCGGAGCCCTCCCCCTGCACCTTGACCGGCCAAACGATGACATGGACGGGGAAACGATCGGAGATGCGATGCAGGATATCGCGGATGACGGCGCCCGTCGGCGAGGTCACGACACCGATCACCTTGGGCATGAAAGGCAGACGCTTCTTGCGCGAGGGATCGAACAGGCCTTCGGCACCGAGACGGCGCTTGCGCTCCTCGATCAGCGCCATCAACGCGCCGGCGCCGGCGGGCTCGAGCGTCTCGATGACGATCTGGTATTTGGAGGAACCGGGAAAGGTCGTTACCTTGCCGGTCGCGATCACCTCCATGCCCTCTTCAGGGCGGAATTTCAGTCGGGAAAAAGTTCCCTTCCAGATGACCGCATCGATCCGCGCGCGATCGTCCTTCAGCGAGAAGTAAGCATGGCCCGAGGAATGCGGACCACGGTAACCCGAGATCTCGCCGCGCACACGCACCTGATCGAAGGCTGTCTCGACGGTCCGCTTGATGGATCCGGAGAGCTCAGAGACCGAATATTCCGCAAGATTGGTAGGCGAATCGCCGTCAAAGACATTGCTCATCCCCTCTTTCTATTTTGATCGCCCTTAAACTGAAAGGTCGGGGCCGGGGAAGGGCGAATTTTTATTCAAAAAACGGTGGGAGACCCAAGAAATAGGGATATCGCTACTCTAAAAAAAATCTTAGTATCATTCATGTTCGTAGGGAGTGGCGAACACCCGACCCGAAAATGAGCATGTTGGTGACAGTGAAAATTCCCCGTCGATGAGCGACGCGGGAGCGGTCGCTTCTATCATCGTCGCCCTTGCTCAACCTTATAGGTTTCGGCTCGCCCTCTTTCCGAACAACTGGTCGATCAGGCGCGATCGAATTGACAGCATAATGCTGCTTCGTGCGAACGCGGATGTTGTAGCCGGAGAGTTCCGTTTACGTAAATGGAAAAGTAACGGAACTTTTCAGCCTGTAACAGAGTTGAACTGTATCGAAACACGTACCCGGCGGAAGCCGGAGGAAATGCCGTCAGGTGAACGCATCCGTAACCATGGCTGCAAGTGCAGCTTTCATTAAGGGTGGCCAATAAACTTTTGTTAGCGGAGGACCCCTAGGTTCCTCGCAAACGACCTGAAGAAGAGGTGACAACATGATCATCCTGACAGCAACCACCCTGGGCCTCACCGCTGGCCTTATGCGCTCAGCCGGCGTCATTGCAATCGTCGCCATGCTGATCGCTGTAACCTTTGCCATCGCCGCGATTGTCTCTGGCGGTGCGGTTTCATTCCTGGCGCTTTTCTACACGATCATCGGTTACAATGCCGGCCTGCTGCTTTACCTCGGCGGCCTCTTTACCACCGATCGCCTGCGGGCTGTACTCGTCCACTCCTGAAAGACGGGACTCAGTCCGACGTCGGCCGATAACGGAAGAACTGGACGCCGCTGTCCGCAGCTTTTGGCAGCGGATCGAGATACCCAGGAATATTGCCCTTGCCAAGTTGTGCATAAAGCCCGTCGGGCTTCAATTTGGCGATTTCGCTCGTCTGCAGATCATCCGGGCAGAAGGCAAGAACAGTAACGCCCGCTCCCTTCAGAAAGGCCTCTGCTTCCTGCGGCTCGGCCAGACCTATATGCATCTCGGTCAGCATGCCGCCTTGGTTGCGATGATAGGGCGCCGATAAAACACGGTTAGCGGTGTAGCGCAGGATCGGCACACCCATTTCCGACGGCGCCGAGACGAGACCCGCAGGCAGGCCGCCAAGCGGCGCGAGCGCCTGCTTGGAGGAACATGACGGTCTATCCGCCACCTCCGTATTCTTCGTCTTGTTGACCTGCATTCCGACAAGCGCACCGCCGACGGCCCATACCGCCGGCACGCTTGCCAGGACCGTCACGATATAGATGAGGGCAGCCGCGGCGTTTTCGCTGTCGCCGTTCGACACGCGGCGCACGTCGATGATCAGCAAGGCAAGCGGCAGGATGGATAGCAGATTTGAAAAGACGGCTCCCCGGACCTGAACCAGCGCAACCGCCCAACTGACGCTCAAGAGTGCCAGAAGGACGAGATGGATTTGCACGCGATCGCCCTGCACGGAGCGGAAAATACAGACGGCGATCGCGAGCAGGCCAGGCGCATAGAATGCGCCAAGGGAAAAGGGATCTGTCCTGCCAAGAGCGAGGATGGATTGCGCTTCCGAGACATTGCGCAGCCAGAGTTCGACCAGCATGGGATCGAGGTCGGCAAGCGGATTGCGCAGGCATTCCGGGGCAATAACTATGGCGGAGCCGAAAACAGCGGCGCCGACAGCCGCAATCACGGCAAGACGCAGGCCGCGGCCGAGACGGCTCGCAAAGATCGCGGCGACGAGCAGCAGACCACCGCCAATGGTTGCCAGGCTGTAGAAGCCGAGCGAAAGATTGTCGCAAGTCACCGCTGAATAGTGCTGTGGCGGTACCGTTGCAAAGAAGAGGATGCTGATCGCAACAGCCAGGCTGAGGCCGAAAGCTTTGGTGGCGGCGGCGAGCGGCTCGCCTTCCCAGACCCAACGCAGCGCTACGACAAGGCAATAGATGGCAACGAAGGGCGTGGTTTCCGCGCCGATCGCGATCGCCAGGGCGGCTGACGCGCCAGCAATGATGTAGTTCCAGGCGCGCTGCTTTTCATCGAAGAGCATCGCCACCATGGTTGCGACGAGCGCGAGCTGAGCGTTGTGGTGATCGATGGCGCCTGGCGCAAAGCGATTGCCGGTATAGACCGCCATGCCGGCAAAGCAGAAAGACAGGTGCATGCCGGCAAGGCCGCCGACACGCCGTCCGGCAAGACCCATGGCAAGCATGGCGGGAAAAACGAGCGACAGGGGCCAGACCACGAGTGCAGCAGCTTCCGCGGCATCATGGCCGAGCAAGAGGCCGAAGAAGCGGATCAGTGCAGCGATCGGCAAGTCGATCAGCCGCGACCAGTGCATGAGCGTGCCTTCGCCGAGGCCGAGCCGATACTGCATCAGATCGAACCAGCCCTGCCCGTTCACAAAGTCCCTGACCTCCACGAGGCGCATGCCGTCATCATTGTCGGGGCCGACATAATCGACCGGACCCCCGGCGTATTTCATGACGACGATAATGCCGATCAGAACAAGGCTGTAGATGAGGGCGGATGGCAGGAGACGCGTCAGCAGCTGCCGAATATTGCCGATGATCCCAGTCCTGACTGATGTGGCTTGCGCCTTGGCGATCGGCTGCACTGCGTTCATCATGATAGCCAGGTCGTTGCGTGATGGGCGAACCTTAGCCTTGGCTTATCAAGAAAGTGTAAACCACAGGACGCGACAGCTTTCGCTTCTTATAGGGGCTTGTTAACGCAGCATGGCGTAAATTCGCCGCGGTTTCTTTGTAACGAGTGTAACCCCATGGCGCGATCGCTCAGCGAAAGTCCTGATATTGCCGTTCTGCTTCCCTGCTACAACGAAGCGGCGACGATCGGGGCTGTCGTCAGGGGGTTCCGGGCGGCATTGCCCGATGCGCATATCCATGTCTACGATAACAATTCCACTGACGGCACGGCATTGCATGCCATGCTCGCCGGCGCGCATGTCGTGCGCGAGCGGCGTCAGGGCAAGGGCCATGTGGTGCGGCGCATGTTCGCCGACATTGATGCCGACATCTATATCATCGCCGACGGTGATGGGACCTATGCGCCCGAGGATGCCGAAGAGCTGGTGCGGACACTGCTGACGGAACGGGCCGATATGGTGGTCGGCACGCGGCGCGGTGTGCATGACGATGCCGGAAGGCAGGGACATGCCCTCGGCAACCGGCTGTTCAACATCCTCTATCGCGCAATCTTCGGACCCGACTTTACCGACATCTTCTCCGGCTACCGGGCCTTCTCGCGCCGTTTCGTCAAGAGCTTCCCCGCGGTTTCCGGCGGTTTCGAGATCGAAACGGAAATGTCGGTGCATGCGTCGCGGCTGAAACTGCCTGTCAGTGAACTGGAACTGCATTACGGGCGGCGCCCGGAGGGCTCGCATTCGAAGCTCTCGACCTTCCGCGATGGTGGCAAGATCCTCTGGATGTTTGCGATGCTGATGAAGGAGACGCGGCCCTTCGCCTTCTTCGGCACGATCAGCGCGTTCTTCATGCTGGCAAGTCTCGGCTTCATGGGTCCGGTGCTGGCGGAATATTTTGCGACCGGCCTCGTCAGCCGCATGCCGACCTGGGTGCTTTCGACGGCACTGGCGATGATCTCCATCATGCTGTTTACTGCCGGCGTGATCCTCGATTCCGTTGCGCGGGCACGGGCTGAGCAGCTGCGTATCCATTATATGAGCCTTGCAGCACCGGTTTCGGTAAAGGATAAAACCTCAGCCATAACGCTCGATGGCAAGAAGGCGGATGCCGCATGAAGAAGCTCATTCGTTTCGCGATCGCCGGTGGCCTTGGCTTCATCGTCGATGCGTGCGTGCTTGCTGCCCTCCTACACCTGACGCCACTCGGCCCCTTCATTGGCCGGCTGATTGCCATTGCGCTCGCAATGGCGACGACATGGGCCTTCAACCGGACATTCACTTTCGACCGGTCAGGCCGATCGCTGGCAGCAGAAGGCTTCCGCTACGGCTCAGTCGGCGTGACGGCAGCCCTCGTCAATTATGGGCTTTATTCGGCGCTGCTTCTGTCATTACCGGCGCTGCAGCCGCTCGTCGCGATGGTGCTCGCGACCGCAGCGTCGATGTTCTTCAGCTTCTTCGGCTATTCCCGCTTCGTCTTCCGCGGCAAAGCCGAGAAAAACTAGACGGCTTCCCAACCATCCTTCTCGCTGGCGCGGTAGATGGCGTCGATAGCCTTCTGATTGAGCCTGGAATCTTCCAGCGTGACGATTTCTTCCTTTTCGCCTGCGGCAGCGCGGGCAAAAGCTTCCGCCTGGCACCTGTACTGGCGGCTATCCTGAAAGCGAATGATGCGGGATTCGCTGTGACCGCGATCGGTCACTTCGATCTCCTCCGGGCCCCAGCGATTGGCGTTGAACGGCGACTTGACCTCGATATAGCCGTCGGTGCCGTGGAAGACCATGATCTGGCGGCCGGCCATCTGGGTGGAGATATAGAAGCTCAGTTCGAAATCGCCGAAATCGGCCTTGACGCTGGAATAGATATCGGTGCCGAACTCGGCATCGCGCTCGGTGATCGCCTGGACCCAGGACGGCTCCTTGCCGGTGGAAAAGCGGGTACTGATAACAGGATAGACCCCGATATCAGGCAGGCCGCCGCCGCCAAGCTCAGGGATGTTGCGCATATTGCCGGGGTCGCGGTTGTAATAGGTAAAGGCGCCCTGGACATGACGAAGCTCGCCGATCGCACCCTCCTGCAGCAGCGAGCGAACCTTCCGCCAGACCGGCGAATAGGTGACCATGAAGGCCTCACTGATGATGACCTTGTTGCGGTCGCGCGCGGCGATGAGATCGTCGATCTCGGAGGCTTTCAATGCAATCGGCTTTTCGCAGAGCACATGCTTGCCGGCATTGGCGGCCTTGATCGACCATTCGACATGCTGGGAGGTCGGCAAAGGAATATAGACGGCATCGATCGTGTCGGACGCCAGCATTTCCTCATAGGAGCCGAAGGCATGCGGCACGGAGAAGCGGTCCGCCATCTCCCGGGCACGCGCAAAATCACGGCTGGCAATCGCGGTGATGACGCAGTTTTCCGCGTCCTGAATGGCGGGAACGACATTATCCCGACCGATCTTGGCCGTTGAAAGTATACCGAAACGCAACATGAAAGGTCCTCCTGCAATCGATCGGGCGCACCTTATTCAGCCCTCTCATGCGGCGCAATGGCGCGACGGGCGATCACGGAAGTTTGGTTTCCTTCGAAGGGAGTCCACGCTAGGTTAGTGATGGACGGCGTTCTGCCGTTTCCTCCGATTTCAATCACTTCAGCATTTTGGGAGAGCGCCATGGAAATGCGCCGGCTTGGAAAAACAGGTCTTTCGGTCTCGCCGATCGTCTTCGGCGGCAATGTGTTCGGCTGGACGGCCGACGAAAAGACATCCTTCGACATTCTGGACGGCTTTTTCGACGCCGGTCTCAACACGATCGATACGGCCGACGTCTACTCCGCCTGGGTGCCGGGCAACAAGGGCGGCGACTCCGAAGAGATCATCGGCAAGTGGTTGAAGAAGGGAAAGGTTTCCCGCGACAAGGCGGTCATCGTCACCAAGGTCGGCTCGGACATGGGCCAGGGCAAGACGCTGAAGGCCGGCTATATCCTGAAGGCAGTCGAGGATTCGCTGCGCCGGCTGCAGACCGACTATATCGATCTCTATCTGTCGCACTGGCCGGATACGGACACGCCGCATGAGGAATCGCTCGGCGCCTATGCGAAGCTTCTGGAACAAGGCAAGATTCGCTCCGTCGGCTGCTCGAATTATGATGCGAGCCTGCTGCAGGCCTCCTTCGATGCCGCCGACAAGGCCGGCCTGCCGCGCTATCAGGCGGTGCAGCCGGAATATAACCTCTATGAGCGTTCGAGCTTCGAAGGCCCACTTGCCGATCTCTGTGTGAAGGAAGATATCGGCGTCATCACCTATTTCAGCCTCGCAGCCGGCTTTCTCTCCGGCAAATACCGCAGCAAGGCGGATACGGAGGGCCGCGCTCGCGAAGGCCGCGTTTCGCAATATCTCAACGACAAGGGCATGCGCATCCTTGCCGCACTCGACAAGGTCTCGGCCGAGACGGGCGCCAAGCCGGCGGAAATCTCGCTCGCCTGGCTTCTGCGCAAGAAGGGCGTGACGGCGCCGATCGCCAGTGCTACGAGCCTGTCTCAGCTTGAAAGCCTGGTGAAATCGGCAACGCTCGCGCTCTCCGACGAGGCGATGGCGCTGCTCGACGAGGCCGGCGCCTGAAACGAGGTGATGGCATGACCGTGACGATCCGCGATGCGAGACCCGAGGATGAGGCGCGCTGGCGTGCGCTCTGGGCGGACTATCTCGCTTTCTACGAGGTCGCCGTCGATGCCGATATCACCGATTCCACCTGGCGCCGGGTCTTCGATCCGGCGTCCGCAATCTTCATGCGGGTAGCGGAACTCGACGGCGAAGTCGTGGGCTTCACACTCTGCCTGACGCATGAAGGCACCTGGATCCGCGGTAAGGACTGCTATCTCGAAGACCTGTTCGTATCAGAGGATGTGCGCGGAAAGGGTGTCGGCCGGGCGCTGATGGACGATCTCGTGGCCCTCTGCAAGAAGAACGGCTGGTCGCGGCTCTACTGGCATACGAGCGAACAGAACAGGACGGCCCGTGCACTCTACGACACTTATGTCGAGAGTGATGGCCACATCCGCTACCGCATCAATTTCTGAGTTGCGGAAAGCCTTCATACCATTCGGAATGATCGCCCTCCCAATTGGCCATGCCCGGCTTGGTCAGGATGCCGCGCGGACGCACGTAGCTCTGGATCACCCGCTTCGGCCGCTCGTGCCACTGGATATTGAAAGCCCATAGTTTCGGGAAGAAGCAGAGCGAGGCATAGGGCAGGTGGTCATGGATCCACCAGGCGAGCCTCTGCCAATCGCTTTCATCATTGTAACGATCGACCATCCAGGGCACGGCAATGCAGACGGCAGCGCCCATGCAGCCGTCGAAATCGCGCATGTCCCATATGTGATGGGCGGCAGTCGCGGCATTGGTCGAGCAGTTGAGATTGTTTTCATTGCCGAAGCGGTTGACCTCGGGCGCCCGGTAGCCGGAGCGGATATGGAGGCGCCCGAAGGTTGCTTCCAGCGGCTCCAGAAGTTCTTCGCAAAGCCGCCTGCCTGTCTCGATGGCGAGATCAGGATTTTCGGGAATATTCGGAATACGGTAGAAATCGGCGATTTCGGAATGAAGGAAATCGCGGAAGAAGAAGTTCTTCGACAGGCGCACCCGCCCGAGATCCTCCAGCCCTTTCATCGATCCCGGTTTCTTCATGTTCCGCCCTCCCCGATCCCTCCTGATATCATTGCCAGGAGGACCAAACCGCGCCACCCGATTTCCACGGGAACAATTAGCATAGTGAATGCTTCTATGCAGTGTCGCCGCAAGGGCGGAAATCTCCCAACAAGGAACGGAACAATGGCCAAGGAAAAGACGCTGGAAGATCTGTTTTACGATACCCTCAAGGACATCTACTTCGCCGAACGCCAGATACTACGCGCCCTGCCAAAAATGGCGCGCGCCGCCCAGTCGCAGGAATTGAAGGCGGGTTTTGAAAAGCATCGCGAAGAGACCGAAGGTCACGTCGAGCGACTGCAGCAGGTCTTCGAAATCATCGGCAAGCGCGCCCAGGGCAAGACCTGCGAAGCAATTCAAGGCATCATTGCCGAGGGCGAGGAAATCATGGAGGAGTTCAAGGGGACGGCAGCTGTCGATGCTGGCCTGATTTCCGCGGCCCAGGCCGTCGAACATTATGAGATCGCCCGCTACGGGACACTGAAAACCTGGGCGCAAACGCTGGGCTTCAAGGACGCTGTTACGCTTCTCGACCAGACACTGCAGGAAGAAGGCAAGACCGACCAGATCCTGACGAAGCTTGCGACATCTGCCGCAAACCAAAAGGCTTCACGCGCAGCTTAGCGCATGCAAGAAGAGCAGCCGTCACGCGCTGCTCTTCTCCCTCTGATCTTGTCTTCGCCCGACACGCCCCTATCCTTTCCGCTGGGAATATGGGACGAGGTATCGATATGGCCGACAGGCAGGCAATCGAAGCAACGGTTCATCTCTATGTCGAGGGTATGGCCTTCGCCAATGAGGCGGCCTTGAAGAAGGCCTTTCACCCGAAAAGCTCTGTTATCGGGCACTATCAGAACGCAGTGGAATGGCTCTCACGCGACGAATTCATCGCCGCTATTCTCGAAGAAGGGGCCGCGCCGCCCGGCACCCAACCTTACATGGATATAGACAGCATCGATATATCAGGTGACGCGGCAACCGTGAAAGTGACCGACGATTTTGCCGGCATGCGCTTCACCGACTATCTGTCGCTGCTGAAAATCGATGGCCGCTGGACGATCGTGAGCAAGCTCTACCATCTCCATCTATGAAAAGACCGGCAGCTTACGCCGCCGGTCACGACTTTATTAGCCGGATCAGCTTCTAAGGACACCACCGGTGAACTTGGCTACGCTGGCCACGATCTTCTGCGTCAGTGCTTCGAAATCCTCGTCGGTAAGCGTGCGCTCGGCCGGCTGGATCTGCACTTCGATTGCAACGGACTTCTTGCCTTCGCCGACCGAAGCGCCTTCGAAAATGTCGAAGACATTGACGCCGGTTATCAGCTTGCGATCAACGCCGGTCGCCGCTTTGATAATCGCGCCGGCCTCCACCGTCTTGTCGACGACAAAGGCGAAGTCGCGCTTGACGGCCTGGAAAGGCGAGAGGTCGAGCGCCGGCTTGGTGCGGGTCGCCTTCTTCTTCGGCTCGGCCATCGCGTCGACATAGACTTCAAAGCCGCAAAGGGCGCCGGAGACGTCAAGCTTTTCGAGCGTGGTCGGATGGAACTCGCCGAAGTAACCGAGAATGATCTTCGGACCCATCTTGATCGTTCCGGAACGGCCGGGATGATACCATTCGGGACCGCCCTGCTCGATCTGGATATTGCCCATCGGCAGGCCGCAGGCTTCGATCACGGCGAGCGCATCGGCCTTGGCGTCGAAGACATCGACCGGCTTGCCGCCGCCCTTTGCTGCGTTCGACCACATCCGGCCGGCACCAGCCAGCGATGCGGTGCCACGGCGGATGCCACCGGCCACGCGACGCTGGCCTTCCGGCCTGTCGTTTTCGTACGTGCCTGACACTTCGAAGATCGCTACGTCGCCATAGCCCTTGTCGGCATTGCGCTGGGCTGCCGTCAGCAGACCCGGCAGCAGCGAAGGGCGCATGTCCGACATTTCAGCGGCGATCGGATTGGCAAGCTTGAGGGCTGCCGAACCACCGCCGAAGAGCCTTGCCTGATCTTCCGGAATGAACGACCACGTGACTGCTTCAAGCATGCCACGCGAGGCGAGTGCACGCTTGGCGGCGCGGGTGCGGATTTGCAGCACCGTCAGGATGCGGCCATTGACGGCTGCATGGCTTTCGAGCGGCGCCGGCTTGATATTATCGACACCATGAATGCGCATGATCTCTTCAACGAGATCGGCCTTGCCATCGACATCGGGGCGCCAGGAGGGAACGGCGACCGAGACGCGCTCGCCCGAACCCGAAACCTTGAAGCCAAGGCGGTTCAGGATCGTATTGCTTTCTTCCGTAGAGATCTCGAGGCCGGTCAGGCGCTTGACCTCCGAATAAGGGAAGTCGACGATCTTCGGTTCGTAGCCCTTGTAGCCGACGATCTCGGACTTGGCCGGCTTGCCGCCGCAGAGTTCGAGAACGAGTTCCGTCGTGCGTTCGAGGCCGGGAACCATATATTCCGGATCGACACCGCGTTCGAAACGGTAGCGGGCATCGGTGATGATGCCGAGCGCGCGGCCGGACTTGGCGATGTTCATCGGATCCCAGAGAGCGGATTCGATCAACACGTCGACGGTGTTCTCGTCACAGCCGGAATGTTCGCCGCCCATGATGCCGCCGATCGATTCAATACCGTCCTCGTCGGCGATGACGACATTGTTCGGACCGAGCTTGTATTCGCGCTGATCGAGCGCCAGCACGGTTTCGCCTTCCCTGGCGCGACGCACAGTCAGGTTGCCCGTGACCTTGGCGGCGTCGAAGACGTGCATCGGCCGGCCTTGATCGAAGGTCATGTAGTTGGTGATATCGACCAGTGCATTGATCGGGCGCAGACCGATGGCGAGGAGCCGCTGCTGCAGCCAGCGCGGGCTCGGGCCGTTCTTGACGCCGCGCACGAGCCTGAGGCCGAAGCCCGGGCAGAGCCTGGCATCGTCGAGGTCGAGCGTCAGCTTGACCGGCGTTTCGCCTTCGACGGCGAAGGACGGCGCGGGCCGCGTCTTCAGCGTACCAAGGCCGGAGGCGGCGAGATCGCGGGCGATGCCATAGATCGAGGTGCAATCCGGACGGTTCGGCGTGAGGTTGATCTCGATGACCGGATCGTCGAGATGGGCATAGGCGGCGTAGCTCGTACCGACAGGCGCATCGTCAGGCAGGTCGATGATGCCGTCGTGACTGTCGGAGATCTGCAGTTCCTTTTCCGAGCACATCATGCCGCGGCTTTCCACACCGCGGATGTTGCCGACGGACAGCGTCACGTCGATGCCCGGGACGTAGGTGCCGGGGGCGGCAAAGGCGCCGACGAGGCCCGCACGCGCATTCGGCGCGCCGCAGACGACCTGGACCGGAGCGCCCTGACCAGTATCGACCATCAACACCTTCAGGCGATCGGCCTGCGGATGTTTTTCCGCGGAGATAACCTTGGCAATGACGAAGGGCCTGAAGGCCGCCTTGTCATCGACATCTTCCACTTCCAGACCGATCTCGGTCAGGCGCGTGCAGATTTCATCGAGCGTGGCATCCGTTTCCAGATGATCCTTGAGCCAGGAAAGCGTGAATTTCATTGGTCCAATCCTCCCTTAGACGCTGAGACCGCCGAACAGTGTCGGCATGTCGAGCGGGCGGAAGCCGTAATGGTTCATCCAGCGGACATCGGCATTGAAGAAGTCGCGCAGGTCGGGCATGCCGTATTTCAGCATGGCGATGCGATCGAGGCCCATGCCCCAGGCAAAGCCCTGATATTCATCGGGATCGAGACCGCCGTAACGCAGCACGTTCGGGTGGACCATGCCGCAGCCGAGGATTTCCATCCAGTCCGTGCCTTCACCGAACTTGACGATGGGACCGGAGCGATCGCACTGGATATCGACCTCGAAGGAGGGCTCGGTGAAGGGGAAGAAGGACGGGCGGAAACGCATCGTCACACTGTCGACCTCGAAGAAGGTCTTGCAGAACTCTTCGAGCACCCAGCGGATATTGGCGACATTGGCCTTCTTGTCGATGACGAGGCCTTCGACCTGATGGAACATCGGCGAATGCGTGGCATCCGAATCCTGGCGGTAGGTCTTGCCGGGAATGATGATGCGGATCGGCGGCTTCTGCGATTCCATCGTTCGGATCTGCACCGGCGAGGTATGCGTGCGCAGAACTTTGCGCTCGCCCTTCTCGTCCGGATTGAAGAAGAAGGTGTCGTGCATCTCACGGGCCGGATGGCCCTCCGGGAAGTTCAGAGCCGTGAAATTATAATAGTCGGTCTCGATGTCGGGACCTTCTGCGATCGAAAAGCCCATATCGCCGAAGATGGCGGTGATCTCGTCAACGATCTGGCTGATTGGATGGATGCGGCCGCGCTCGGCAGGCGAGGAGCGGACCGGCAGGCTGACGTCGACCGTTTCGGCCTTCAAGCGGGCGTTGACGGCGGCTTCCTTCAGCACCGACTTGCGTTCGGCAAGCGCGTCCGTCACCTCGTTCTTCAGGGCGTTGATCGCGGCGCCACGGGTCTGCCGCTCTTCCGGAGTCATAGCACCGAGCGTCTTCAGGAGCTCGGAAATCGAGCCCTTCTTGCCAAGCGCGGAAACACGGACGGCTTCGAGCGCAGGCTCATCATTGGCTGCGGCAATTTCGGCAAGCAGAGAGGATTTGAGCTGGTCGATATCTGACATTGTCTTCTTTCCGTCCGGATCAGGCGGCGTTCGAAAGGCGGGCTCGGCAAGGCCGCGCCAGCAGTATAGAGAAAGAAAAACCCGCGCTAGCCCAAACCAGCGCGGGTTTCCCAAAATTCAAAAAAGCGTCAAGCTTGGGAAGCGCTGGTTAACGAACCGCGCCTTCAAACTCGTTAGCCGTGCCGGTGTCCTTGAGGTACTCAAGGGCCTTCTTGGCGGCAGCAACCAGGGCGCCGAATGCTTCCGGCTCGTGGATTGCCATGTCGGAGAGAACCTTGCGGTCAACTTCGATGCCAGCCTTGTTCAGACCGTCGATGAAGCGGCCATAGGTCAGACCGAATTCGCGGACGGCAGCGTTGATACGCTGAATCCAGAGGGCGCGGAAGTTGCGCTTGTTAACCTTGCGGTCGCGGTATGCGTACTGCTTGGCGCGGTCAACGGCAGCCTTGGCGGTACGGATGGTGTTCTTGCGGCGGCCGTAGAAACCCTTGGCCTGCTTCAGAACCTTCTTGTGCTTGGCGTGGGCGGTGACGCCTCTTTTTACACGTGCCATTTCATGATCTCCTTAAATCTAACGCGTTACCGGAATAGTCTCAGAGACCGTTCGGCAGATAGTTCTTGATGACCTTGCGGCCATCCGGTTCTGCCAGAACCATCGTGCCACGTGCATCGCGAATGAACTTGTTCGTGCGCTTGATCATGCCATGGCGCTTGCCAGCGGCAGCCGCCTTGACCTTGCCGGTAGCGGTGATCTTGAACCGCTTCTTGGCAGAGGACTTCGTCTTCATCTTGGGCATTTTGCTACTCCGTTCTGATAGCTCCTCACCCGCTTCGTTAAAGAAGCCCTTCTGCGAAAGCCCGGTTTACCGGTCTTCGCCAAAGGCGCGGGAGCGTTTGTTGTTGATCTGCGGGTCCAGTGACGAAACCTGCCCGCAAGCATTCGAAACTGCCACGGCATGCCCTGCCGGTCAGTTCGGACGCGCGCTTATAACCGCAGCGTCATGAAAGTGCAACGGGGCGGATGACGAATCTTCCGCCCCCGGAAAACACAAAAGCCGCCCTGTCGGACGGCTTTGAGCGAAAGAGTGCGGCACCGTCACTTCGGCGCCAGCACCATCATCATCTGGCGGCCTTCGAGCTTAGGCTCGGCTTCAACCTTGGCAATCTCGAGCGTGTCGGCCTTGACCTGTTGAAGAAGCTTCATGCCGAGTTCCTGGTGGGCCATTTCACGGCCACGGAACTTCAGCGTCACCTTTACCTTGTCGCCTTCGTCGAAGAAGCGACCCATTGCCTTCATCTTCACCTCATAATCATGGGTGTCGATGTTCGGACGCATCTTGATTTCTTTGACTTCGACAATCTTCTGCTTCTTGCGCGCCTCGGCGGCCTTCTTCTGGTTGGCATATTTCAGCTTGCCCAGATCGAGGATCTTGCACACAGGCGGTTCGGCATTGGGTGAAATTTCGACGAGGTCGAGGCCGGCTTCTTCCGCCATTTTCAAGGCCTGGTCTGTGGGCACGATGCCCATATTCTGTCCGTCAGCAGCAATCAGCTGAACTTTCGGAATGCGGATCTCCCGGTTCGAGCGCGGTCCATCCTTTACGGGCGCGTCGGTTTTAAAGGGTCTGCGAATGGTCGTATTCTCCTCGCGTTGTTCGGAACGTTGCAGCTTCGTGTCCCAGTTCGAAAAGGGGGCACAAACGGGTCACGCCATCACTGCAACGGATTCAATAACACCCTATAGCGGAAAAATCACCTGCTGTCAGCCTGTCAAGAATCTGTTTTATAGACCGAAACAACAGGAGTTCCGCCCGATGTCCGTTCTTCAGCCTCAGTTCCTCACCGTTGGCGCAGGCGAGGCCGCGCGGCAGATCGCCATGCTGGTGCGACCGGCACGAGCGGACCGCGATCTTCCAGCTCTCGTTTGGCTATCCGGCTACCGATCTGACATGAGCGGCAGCAAGGCCGTCGAAATCGACAGGCTGGCGGAAGAACTGGGGACCGCCTGTATCCGTCTCGACTATTCCGGCCACGGACTTTCCAGCGGCGCCTTCACCGACGGCACGATTTCGCGCTGGCTGGAGGAGGCGCTCGCGGTGATCCGCGACGCCGCCCCCAAACGGATGATCCTCATCGGTTCTTCGATGGGCGGCTGGATCGCGCTCAGGGTGGCGCAGGAGCTTGCAAAGGCTGGTGGACCCAAGCTTGAAGGCATGGCGCTGATTGCGCCGGCACCGGACTTCACCTCCGATCTCATCGAACCAAACCTCAAGAAGAAGGAGCGCGCCTCGCTGGAAGAGCGCGGCTATTTCGAGGAACGCTCGCAATATAGCCCCGAGCCCGACATCTATACCCGCGCGCTGATCGAAGATGGCCGCCAGAACCGGGTGCTGACCGGTATTATCGAAACGGGCTGCCCGATCCATATCCTGCAGGGCATGAAAGATGCCGACGTGCCCTATCTGCATGCGATGAAGCTCGTGGAACATCTTCCTGCCGACGACGTGGTACTGACGTTCATTCGCGATGGCGACCATCGGCTGTCGCGCCCACAGGATATCGAGCGGCTGCGCGGCGCAATCAAAGGCCTCATCCAATAGACTGAGACCAGTTGTTCGCCAAAGAATATGCAACCACCCTAATAGAGGGCCTTGGTTGAGTAACTCACGCCCGACTATCCCTAAGGTTATGTCGCATTTTAACCATGTCTACGAGTTGCAACGCCCTCCCAAGAAGTAACGATTGACTCCTTTCGGCCCTCTCCGTTAACTGTTTGTTAATAAATGAAGGGCGATGCAGGGAAGTAGGGCGTGCGGATCAAGGGTTTCCTCGTGGCCATGATGGCCGTGTTTGCAATGGCGCCGGCCGCTATTCCGGCTCCGAGCAAAAATGCCTCGATGGTGACCGGCAATGCGACATCGCAGCCGGTTGGTCATTACGATTTCTGTCAGACGCACCGCAGCGAATGCGGTGCCAACCGCAATAGCGGTCCGGTTGCCATGACCGGCGCCAAGTGGGCCACGGTCCGTTCGGTCAACGCGACCGTCAACCGCACGATCACGCCGATGACGGACAAGGAAATCTACGGCAAGGACGAGGTTTGGGCCTATCCGACCACGGCTGGCGACTGCGAGGATTTCGCGCTTCTGAAGCGCCGTATTCTCATCCAGCGCGGCTTCTCGCCCGCGGACCTGCTGATGACAGTCGTTCGCAAGCCTGATGGTGAAGGCCACGCCGTGCTGACGCTGCGCACTGCCGAAGGCGATTTCGTGCTCGACAACCTGGCTTTCGACGTCAAGCCCTGGTTTGCGACGCCCTATAGCTTCATCAAGCGCCAGTCGAGCTTCAACGCCGGCCGCTGGGTTACCATCGAGAACGGCCGCGACGTTCTGGTTGGCGCTCTCAAGTAAAAGGTTTCGTGGGGGGACTGTGAAAAAGCCGGCGACAGCCGGCTTTTTCATTTTTCGGTACTGGGAGCTCGCCGCAGCGACGACCGGGACTTTCGCTTCGGAGTGAGGCGTCGGTGCCGCAATCGATTGATTGGGCCGGTTGCTCGGGCTTTCCCCGACCGATCAATTACGCCGGGTGTGACGCTACCGGCGCCCGGCCCTTCGCTTTGGCTCAGGGCGTTCGTCGCTGCAATCGATTCACTGGATCGATTGCTCGGCTGTGCCGACCGCTCCTCACCCATTCCCAATCAGAATACCGGCTGCGAGGACGAGGCTGCCGCCGACGACGACCTGGAAGGCCGCGCGCAGGAACGGCGTCTCCATGTATTTGTTCTGGATGAAGGCAATCGCCCAGAGTTCGAAGAAGACGATGACGGCGGCGGTGATCGTCGCGGTCCAGAATTGCGGGATAAGATAGGGCAGCGCGTGGCCGAGGCCGCCAAGCGCCGTCATGATGCCGCAGGCAAGGCCACGCTTGATCGGCGAGCCGCGGCCGGAGATCTTGCCGTCGTCGTGAGCGGCCTCTGTGAAGCCCATCGAAATGCCGGCGCCGACCGAGGCCGAGAGACCGACGAGGAAGGTCTGCCAGGTATCCTGCGTGGCAAAAGCGGCGGCGAAGATCGGCGCCAGCGTGGAAACCGAGCCGTCCATCAGACCGGCGAGGCCCGGCTGCACATAGGTCAGTACGAACTGTCGGCGTGCCGTCTCGTCCTCTTCCTTCTTCACATCCTCGGGCGTGTGCTTGTCGCCGAGCATGCGGGCAATATCCTCGTGGCCTTGCTCGGCAAGTGCGAGATCACCGAGAAGCTGGCGAGTGGAGGCGTCAGAGGTCTGCTTGATCGCCTCGACGTAGAAGCGATAGGCCTGCTCCTCCATCGCTTCGGCTTCCTGCCTGATCGCATCGAGGGAAAGATTGGCGCGCAGCCAGTCGGGCTTGCGCTCGTAGAAGCCTTCGACATGCTCGCGGCGGATGAGGGGAATACGCTCGCCAAAGCGCTGGCGGTGCATTTCGATCAGGGACCGGCGATGCGTGTCCTCGACCTCGGCCATATCCTCGAACACCTTGGCGGATGCCGGAAACTCCTTTCGCAGGTGCTCAGCATAGGCGAGATAGATCCGCGCATCATCTTCTTCCGAGGCGATGGCAAGCGCCAGAATTTCCTGCTCGGAAAGGGATCGGAAGGAACGTTTCGGTGATCTGAAAAAACGCGCCAGCATGTGTATTCTCCAATAATTTAGAATTATTCTAAATTTAAAGAGGCGTGTGGCATGGGTCAAGATCGAAACCCCGCCAGATTGACAGATTGCCACGGTCCCCTCACCGCAGTTTTGCGAGAACGTGCGCGAACCTATATGAGAGCTGCCAGCTGGAAGTAGCGCCGGGGTTTGAGATGGATAACGAGATACAAGGGCGGGCTGCGCATATTGCCGCGATCCGCGAAAAGGCCGAGGCCGAAATGGCAGCGATCGGCATCGATGACGCCTTCATTTCGAGGCTTGTGGAAACCTTCTATGGGCGAGTGCTGCAGCATGCCGAGCTCGGCCCGGTCTTCGACGCCAGGCTTTCCGGCCGCTGGCCGGAACATATCGCCAAAATGAAAAGCTTCTGGTCATCCGTCGCCTTCCGCAGCGGCGCCTATGGAGGCAAGCCGGTTCAGGCGCATCTCGGCGTTGCGAACATGACGCCGGAGCTCTTCCCGAAATGGCTTTCTCTGTTTTCGCAAACGCTTGACGATGTGGCGCCGACGCCGGAAGCCAAGGCGTGGTTCATGGCCACAGCGGAACGGATCGCAAAGAGCCTGACGCTGTCTCTCTTCTACAATCCGGCACTCGACGATCCCACGAAGAAGACGGTCTGACGCGTTACTGCCTCGCCGAAAAGGTAGCGCCGGCGCTTGCGGCGACGACCAGGGCCGTTCCTGCCATCTGCAGGAAGGTCATGGGCTGCGCCAGAATGACAAAGCCGGCGAGTGCTGCAATGGCAGGCTCCAGGCTCATGAGAATACCGAAGGAAGCCGTCGGCATCCGGCGCAGCGCAATCAGTTCCAGCGTATAGGGCAGCAACGGCACCAGAATGGCGAGGCCCGCCATTTCAATCAGGCCGTAGGCATCAAGCTTCGGCGCGGCGCCGGCAAAGCCGAAGGGCGTTGCGACCACGGCGGCAACCATGAGCGACATGGAAAGTCCTTCAAGGCCCTTGAAGCTTGCACCGATCTTCTTCGTGAGCACGATATAGATCGCCCAGCCGGTTCCCGCGCCAAATGCAAAGAGAACACCGAGGGGATCTCCGACCCAGCCTTCTCCGTCATGGGCGAGGGCCAGAACGCCGAAAGCGGCAATGAGCGGCCAGATGAGGCGCCGGCTCAATCCGTAGCCGATGGTCGCGACGGAAAGTGGTCCGAGAAAATCGATCGCGACGGCGAGGCCGAGCGGAATGCGCTCGATCGACGAGAAAAAACTCATCGTCATCAGCGCCGTCGTCGTGCCGAGAACCAGGGCACTTGTCCATTGCGCGCGGCTGTAGCTGAAAATGCGCGGGCGCACGGCGATTGCCAGGATGATGGCGGCAAAAGCCAGGCGCAACCATGTGGCGCCGACTGGCCCATAGGTGGCGATGGCGGAGGAGGACAATGCCGCACCGAACTGGATGGAAGACATCGACATGAGGCACATCAGGCCGCCGGCAGCCACGCCGCCGAATGCAGTCGATGCTTCAGCAGTCAGCGCATTCGCTCCTGCATTCGTTCTGTCTTCCATAGATGCCTCCGATTGTGCGCTCTTCATACGAAGCCGATCCGCAGGCGACAAATTCAAACTTCTGATCGTGCCAGCAAAAGCCTTGATGGCATCAGAGGCGGCCAGCGAAGATGATCTCCTCAGCATCTTCGAAGGTCATCTCGAAGACCTTTCTGCCGATTTCGAAGCTGAAACCGTTGCGGGCGAAGGCGGAAAGCTCCTTCGCCTTGCGTTTCTCGTCCAGTTCGACACGGCGAAAGGGGCCGAAGTTGCGTTTGCGGGCGAATATCGCTGCGGCGTAGAGATCGTCGGTTTCCTCGAGCGCTACCTCCACCTTATCGGTGGAGACGCCTTTGACCGCAAGCTTCTGAGCGATCGCTCGCTTCGACTTGCCGCTGCGCACGGCCGATCGCGTGGCAATCTCGGCATAGGCGCCATCGTCGATCGCCTTGTTGTCATAGGCGAATTTGACGGCAAAATCAGCAACGGCCTTGAGTTGGGCTGCGCTGATGTCCTCGAACTTTTCTTTCGCCTTGCGGGTGATGGCGTCAAAGAGCTGCTTTTCGGTCATCATGCGCCGCTCGAGGCGATAGATGGTCGAGTTGCGCGCCCAGCTCAGCATGCGGGGCGTCGGAATATCGGATGGAGTGCTTTCGTCAGTCATCGGCAGCAGATCAGGCTTCCAGACCCTTGAGCACATTGGCGACATTGAGGCCGATCTCCGGCACACCGTAGCCGCCCTCCATGCAGGCGACGACCGGCAAGCCGGCGGCGGAGATCAACTCGCCCATGCGAATGAAGTCCTCCGACTTCAGCTTGAAGAAGGAGATCGGATCGCGCTCGAACGTATCGACGCCAAGAGCGACAACGACGGCTTCGGCACCGAAAGCCTTGATGCGGGAGAGCGCATCGGCAAGAGCTGATGACCAGACATCGAATGTGGTGCCATAAGCCAGCGGGTAGTTGCGATTGGCGCCTTCGCCCTGCCCTTCGCCGTCCTCGTCGGCATGGCCAAGAAAATAGGGAAAGGCGTGGATTGGATCGCCGTGCAGCGAGGCGGTGAAGACATCGCCGCGGCGATAGAAGAGATCCTGCGTGCCGTTGCCATGATGGAAATCGACGTCGAGCACGGCGACCCTCTTCGCGCCATGATCCAGCAGTCGCTGGGCCGCCACACCGGAATTGTTTATGAAACAATAGCCACCGAAGAGATCGATGCCGGCATGGTGGCCGGGCGGGCGGCAGAGCGCGAAGGCGAAGCGGTTGCCGGCGTTCAGCCAATCCGCGCCCGTCATCGCACAGCGCATCGAGGCAACGGCTGCCTCGTAGGATCCTTTGGTGATGGACGTATCGGCGGCATTGGCATAATGGCCGATCGCGCCGACGATGTTTTCCGGTATGCGCTGGCTGCTGCGGCGGATTGGGAAGGAATTGGCGATCGCCTCGCCCTTATATCCAGCCGCCACCCAGCGATCCCACACCGTCGCCAGGAACTCCAGATAGGCGGGATCGTGTACCTTGCGCGCAGTTTCCAGGCCATGCGCCTGAGGCGCAACAACATCCGTGAAACCTGCATCCTTCACCGCGGCAAGAATCCATTCCGCCCGGAACGGCGCCTCGAAGGGCGTCACAAGCTGGCCATCATGCAGTTCTGTCTTCGCATCACGCAGCTTGTGGTCTTCGGAATAGATGACGCGCACGAGTGTCCTCCGCAAATCAGCTTGTCAAAATCAAGCCTTACACAGGCCCGCCCAAAGAAAAAAGCACCGAACACGGCTTGATCACCGCAAGAGGCGACGCCACGTTCTAGCCGATTTCAGAACACGTTCCTTTTCCTCAAGAGTTTAAGCCCATGAAAATCCTGATGGTCGATGTCGATGGGGTGCTGGTCCACGACGGCCGACAGACGGCCTGCCGCTCTTTACCTATCTCGAGCGCGACCTCGGCCTGCCTGCGCCGTTGCTTCAACAGGAGTTCTTCAAGCCTTACTGGGTCGGAATCGTCACGGGCCAGGAGCCGATCGAACCCCGTCTGACGGAAGTACTTGGCCGGATTGCACCGCATCTCAACGCTCAGATCCTGCTCGACTACTGGTTCGAAAACGACTCCCGCCTCGACCGGCAATTGCTCGACGATCTCGCCCGCCTGAAGGACAAGGGCACGCTTCTTTACCTTGCCACCAACCAGGAGCACCAGCGCGCCGCCTACCTGCGCGACGTGCTAGGGCTCGGCGCGCTTTTCGACGGCATGTTCTACTCCGCCGCACTTGGCGCGCGAAAGCCTTTCAGCGATTTCTTCCGGCTTGCGACGCAAGAAGTCGGCGCCGCCCCTGATGACATCGGCTTCATCGACGATGTCGAGGAGAATATTTCGGCGGCCAAAGAGTTTGGCTGGAAGGCCCTGCATTGGACGCCGGCCTCAAGACTGGCTGACGCGATAGACGCCTTTACGCACGGCCATCAGGCCACGCGCTTGTAAAAGAAGGTTGTGGCGCACAGGCCACCTTCAGGCCAGAGCGCATAATCGGGAATGACACCGACACGCTCCCAGCCGAGACGCGGGTAGATGGCTTCAGCATCGCTGCCGGTTGCCGTGTCGAGGACGAGAATCGTCTTGCCGCGACGGGCCGCTTCTCGTTCGGCCATGTCCATCAGCAGACGCGCCAGGCCATGGCCGCGAGCGGAGCGGTGAACAAGCAGCTTTTTCAGATCGCCGCGATGCGGCTGGTTCGGCATCTGGGCAGCGCCGACCTGCACCGTGCCGACGATTTTGCCATCAACTTCAGCGCCGAAGAGCAGGGTGGCGCCATCGGCCACGGCTTCGGCGACACTACGCCAGTAGGGTTCGGCATCCCCAGGTGTATAGGGCTGCATGAAGCCGACCGAGGCGCCGCCATTGACGCAATCGGCAAGCACCTCGCAGAGGTCGGGAATAGCAGCGTGTGCCTCGGCGGCAGAGAGAAGACGGATAGTCGGCATGATGGTCCCCTGATAAGTGAGCGCGTGATTTAGTGGTCGCCGCGGGCCAGCACGACGCAGTAGCGTGCCGGCGCATGACCCGGATTGTGAAAGACATGGCCGTCACCGACCGGCATGAAGAGACAGTCGCCGGGCTTGAGACGATGAACGATCTCGCCGACGGTCATCTCCAGCTCGCCATCGAAGAGCCAGACATGCTGGGTCATGCCGCGGCTGGCGGCATGCGGCGGGAAGCTGACGCGCGCACCGGCCGGAAATTCGACATCAACGATATCGACATCCGAGGATGTACCCGGCGGCGAGACGGCGCGGCGCATATAGCCGGTTTCGGGATCGCGCCAGACCTGCTGATCCTGGCGACGCGATAGCGGCGACGCTTCCTGCCCTTTATCGGCAAAAAACTCTGAAAGCGACAGGCCAAGCGCGGCACAGACCCTCGCCAACAGCGAAGCCGTGGGGCTCGCTTCCGCCCGCTCGATGCGGGAGATCATCGCGCGGCTCACGCCGGAAGCAGTAGCGAGATGATCCAGTGTCAGCCCTTTTTCCGTCCGCAGCGTGCGAATGCGAAGGCCGATTGCCTGCTCGAGTTCCTGTTCCACTTTTCAATCCACGATTCCACTATAGGAGAAATACAGGATCTGATGATGGAATCAAGTCCTCGCGAGCAGCCTTGCTTTCACCATGGCGGCGTCGATATATGGCAGCGGCATTCAAGAGCGGAGAGCAAGATGGACGGTATTGCGCAAGGCACTGAGACGGCGGAAAGCTTCACAACTGCCGCCTGGGACCGGATCAAGCCGATCATGGCCGAGATCGAGCGATTGCCGCTGCTGGAGCGGCTTTCGGATGGCACGCTGCCGCCGGAGGTTTTCCGCCACTATATCCTGCAGGACGCGATCTACCTGAAGCATTATGCCCGCTGCCTTGCGATCGTCGCCGCCAAAGCGCCCGATAATGCGCAGGTGCTGCGCTTTCTTGGGTCGGCGCAGAAGGCGATCACCGTGGAGCAGGGCCTGCATGCCGGTTTCCTGACGCAGTTCGGCATTTCCAGCGCCGATGTGACGGCGGCCGAGCCCTCGCCCTCGTGCTTTGCCTATACGAATTTCCTGCTGGCGACGGCCTATCACAGCTCTTACGCGGTGGCGCTTTCGGCCATCCTGCCCTGCTTCTGGATCTACTGGCATGTCGGCGAAGGCATCAAGAGCCGGCCGGCGATCGAGGGCAATGTGTTCCAGGCCTGGATCAACACCTATGGCGATCCGCAATTTGCAGCCGGTGCGCGTGAAGTGATTGCCTTGACCGATATCGCCGCGCGGGCTGCCTCGCCGACAGAGCACCAGCAGATGATGGACGCCTTCGTGCGCGCCTCCCAATATGAATGGATGTTCTGGGATTCGGCCTGGCGACTGGAGACCTGGCCGGTCTGAGCCGCACGTCACAGTCTGCAAAATAGGGTAAACCCCGGTATAATTACCGCTTTGCGGGCGATCTGCGCGCTGCTATATGGCGCGCATGAGCACCAATTCGACGACTCCGCTATCCCATATCCGCAACTTTTCGATCGTGGCCCATATCGACCACGGCAAATCGACGCTTGCTGACCGCCTGATCCAGACGACCGGCGGCCTTGCCGAGCGCGAAATGTCCGAGCAGGTGCTCGACAATATGGATATCGAGCGCGAGCGCGGCATCACCATCAAGGCCCAGACCGTGCGCCTGCACTACAAGGCGAATAACGGCGAAACCTATGTGCTGAACCTCATCGACACGCCCGGCCACGTCGACTTCGCCTACGAAGTCTCGCGGTCGCTGTCGGCCTGCGAAGGTTCGCTTCTCGTCGTCGATGCGTCGCAGGGCGTGGAAGCCCAGACGCTCGCCAACGTCTATCAGGCGATCGACAACAATCACGAGATCGTCACCGTTCTCAACAAGATCGATCTGCCTGCGGCCGAACCCGACCGCATCAAGGAACAGATCGAGGAAGTGATCGGCATCGATGCGTCCGAGGCCGTGCTGATCTCGGCCAAGACCGGCCTCGGCATTCCCGACGTACTGGAAGCGATCGTCCACAAGCTGCCGGCGCCGAAGAGCCCGGGCGGCGAGAAAGCACCGCTCAAGGCGCTGCTCGTCGATAGCTGGTACGACACCTATCTCGGCGTCATGGTTCTCGTGCGCGTTATCGATGGCGTGCTCTCCAAGGGCCAGACTGTCCGCATGATGGGCACTGATGCCAAGTATCAGGTCGAGCGCGTCGGCGTGCTGACGCCGAAGATGGTCAATGTGGACAGCCTCGGCCCGGGCGAGATCGGCTTCATCACCGCCTCGATCAAGGAAGTGGCCGATACACGCGTCGGCGATACGATCACCGAAGACAAGCGCCCGACCGCCGAGGCCCTGCCGGGCTTCAAGCCGGCACAGCCGGTCGTCTTCTGTGGCCTGTTTCCGGTTGATGCGGCCGATTTCGAAGACCTGCGCGCCGCGATGGGCAAGCTTCGCCTCAACGACGCCTCCTTCTCCTTCGAAATGGAAAGCTCGGCCGCTCTCGGCTTCGGCTTCCGCTGCGGCTTCCTCGGCCTGCTGCATCTCGAAATCATCCAGGAACGCTTGGAGCGCGAGTTCGACCTCGACCTGATCGCGACGGCGCCTTCCGTCGTCTATCAGCTGACGATGACCGACGGCAGCGAGCGTGAGCTGCACAACCCGGCCGACATGCCCGATGTCGTCAAGATCGCCGAGATCCGCGAGCCGTGGATCAAGGCGACGATCATGACGCCTGACGATTATCTCGGCGGCATCCTGAAACTCTGCCAGGACCGTCGCGGCATCCAGACCGAGCTGACCTATGTCGGCACCCGCGCGATGGTGACTTATGATCTGCCACTCAACGAAGTCGTCTTCGACTTCTACGATCGCCTCAAGTCGATCTCGAAGGGCTATGCGTCTTTTGACTATCACCTCGAAGGCTACCGCGAAGGCAATCTCGTGAAGATGTCGATCCTCGTCAACGGCGAGCCGGTCGACGCGCTCTCGATGCTGGTGCATCGCGCAGCCGCCGAAAAGCGCGGTCGCGACATGTGCGAGCGGCTGAAGGAGCTGATCCCGAAGCACATGTTCAAGATCCCGATCCAGGCGGCGATCGGCAGCAACGTCATTGCCCGCGAAACCATCTCGGCGCTGCGCAAGGACGTGACGGCCAAATGCTACGGCGGCGACGCCACCCGCAAGCGCAAACTTCTGGAAAAGCAGAAGGAAGGCAAGAAGCGCATGCGCCAGTTCGGCAAGGTGGAAATCCCGCAGGAAGCGTTTATCGCGGCGCTCAAGATGGGTGACGAGTAAACACCTCAGCTTTTTGACGGACGCGCATAATCGGGCACGCGAAACCGGCGGCGATAGCTGCCGGGCGTCAGGCCCGTCATGCGCTTGAAGAGCCTGCGGAAAAAAGCCGGCTCTTCATAGCCGACCTGCCAGCTGATCTCATCGACCGGCGCATCCGTGCGCTCCAGCCGGCGCTTTGCATCCTCCACTCTCAACCGCTGAACATAGGCGATCGGGCTGACACCGGTTGCCTGGGTGAAGCGGCGCTTGAAGGTGCGCTCCGTCAGGCCAGCGTGACGGAACATTTCCTCGATGGGATTGGCGACCGAAAAAATGGCCGGAAAGCCATTCCTGCGCCGTCTGGATCGCTGTATCGCCATGATCCCTGCGGCCCTCGAAAACGATATAAGGCGCCAGCCCATCCTGATGCCATTGCAACGCGAAGAAACGGGCAATAGCCTGCGCGGCTGAAGCACCCGCATGGCGGGCGATCAGGTACAGGACGAGATCATGCCAGGTCATGGAGGCACCGGAGCTGATCAGCTCTTCTCGCCTGCCACAAACGACGAGCACACGCTCGGGATGGACGGGCACCTGCGGAAAGCTTGTCCGGAAAGCCTCGGCATAGCCGAAATGCACTGTCGCATCCATGCCGTCGAATAGCCCGGTCTCTGCCAGCAGAAAGAGCCCCGAACAGGCCGAGCAGATCAGCGCGCCACGCGAATGCATGGCGCCAACCCATTCGACAAGTTCCGGATAACGCCCCTTCTGCCATCCACGCGATGGCAGCAGAACGGAGGGCACGATGACGATATCCGTGTGGTCGAGAGACGAGATGCTGCGCTGGACGGTAATCGGCAGACGGCTTGCAAGTTCCAGCGGCTCGGCGGATGTACCGACAATTTCCACCTTGAAGGGCGCTCGGCCGCCGAGGACATCGCTGGCTGCCGGCAGAACAGCAAAGGCATTCATCACATCGAAAATGCCACTCAGGGTCGATACCACCGCCTCGGGAATGGCCACGAGGCTGACATGAAGCGGCCTGGAAACGACTTGATCGGCGCCGGATTGCATCTCATCCCCCCGGAAGAAACAGGTCCGCTATTCGTTTCTTTTGCCTACACCGGCATGATGATTGGCGCAAATGGCCCGCTTATGGCCCATGCCGCTCTGCCGCAAGACTCCGTCTGCTGTCATTCCATTTCCATTCCTAACATTTCGACAGGAGAAGGAAATGGACCAGATAAGAAGCAACACGATCGATGCGGCCAAGCTCGACCTCATCGTCTCACGAGCAATCGGCGATCTCTCAGCCGGCTATGGCGGCGTGATGGTGAGCATCGGGCACCGGCTCGGCCTTTATAAGGCAATGGCGAAGGCGGGGCGGATCAGTTCGCACCAGCTTGCGGCAATCACGGGCTGCGCCGAGCGCTATATCCGCGAATGGCTGGGCTCACAGGTGGCAGGGGGCTATGTGATCTATGATGCGGCAAGCCACAGCTACGAATTGCCGCCAGAACATGCGCTAGTGCTGGCACAGGACGACAGCCCGGTTTTCATGGCTGCGGCCTGGGCAATCCCCGCCTCGATGTGGGCTGACGAGGACAAGGCCCTGGATGCATTTCGCACCGGCGCCGGCATTCCCTGGGGCGATCACGATGGCAGGCTCTATTGCGGCGTGGCATCGCTCTATCGCAATGCCTATAAGGCAAGCCTTGTTGCCGAATGGCTGCCGGCGCTCGATGGCGTCATCGAGAAACTGAAGGCTGGCGCACTGGTGGCCGATGTCGGCTGCGGCCATGGTCATTCGACAGCGCTGATGGCCGAAGCCTTTCCGTCGTCGCGGTTCCATGGCTTCGATTCGCATCCGGAATCGCTCGATGAGGCCCGGCAGGTTGTTGCTGCGGCGGGAGGAACAGAGAGGGTCACATTTGAAACCGCGAGAGCGGACGCCTATTCTGGTTCAGGCTACGACCTTATTTGCTTCTTCGACTGCCTGCATGACATGGGCGACCCGCTCGCTGTCGCAAGACACGCAGCCAGAACCATCGCCCATGAGGGAACGGTAATGCTGGTCGAGCCCTATGCGAAGGATGGTGTGGAAGACAGTATCTCGCCGGTCGCGCGCATGTATTATGCCGCCTCGACGACGATCTGCTGCGCTCATGCGATCTCTGATGGCGGCCATATCGTGCTTGGCGCACAAGCCGGTGAGAAAAGGCTGGCCGAGATCTTCCGGAAGGCCGGTTTCACGCGGTTCCGTCGGGCGATGGCAACCCCGTTCAACCTCGTACTCGAGGCGCGACTCTGATCCTTGCGGTCGAAGCCGAATGCCGCAGGGCTGATATCGTCAGTTCTGCGGCATCTTCTGTGCGGAGTGATATTCCTACAGCCCCGCTACCCAGCGGTGCCATTCTTCTTCGCTTCCGCGGAAGGCATTGAGGTCGATTCGGCCTTCGACGCCATGAGAGAGGCCAGAGCCGGAATATTGCCAGAAGAGCCATTTGCGGTTCGGATAGACCTTCGAAGGATGTTCGGCGACCGCGCGTAGCCAGAAGTGATAGTTCTGGAAGGCGCCTTCGAGATTATCCGCGTAGAAATCCGGGGCCGTATAGATGATAGGTCGCTTGCCGTAGTGCTGCTCGATCTTCTCCATGAAGACCTGCATTTTTTCCAGCACGCGGGCGCGGGAGAGCTTCACTTTGCAGCTCGATTCGCCGTTCCATTCGACATCGATGACCGGCGGCAGGGCGTCCGGATCGCGCGGCACGTTGCGGATGAACCAGTCGGCCTGCTCACCGGCCGTGCGGCACCAGTAGAAGAAATGATAGGCGCCGCGCTTGATGCCGGCCTCTTTGGCGCGCCGCCAGTTTGTCTTGAACATCGGATCCAGATGATCGCCGCCATCCGTTGCCTTGATGAAGGCGAAGTTGGCGCCGCGGGTCCGGAGCGTTTCCCAGTCGATGTCGCCCTGCCAGCGCGAGACGTCGACGCCGTGGACGGCCAGTTTGCGCGGAGAGACCTTGCCGAAGTTGATCGGCTTTGCATCGCGGAAACCATAACCATAGACGCGCGAGCGGCCACGGGTCGGCGGTTCTATGGCAGGTGCCGCCGCCATGGCGAATTCGACGGGGCGTTCGCTCGGAATCGGCATACCCGGCTGCGATGTGGCTGAAGGCGTCACTGCCGAGAAGGCGCGGGACTCCGGCAGGGGCGCTTCCCAGGCGAGGCTTGCCTGCGGAGTGGCATCGGCTGCAGCAACTGTAGACTGGGGCATAGGTGCCGGCGGCGGCGTGACAGAAGCCGTGATTTCCTTCGAAGGCTTCGGAGCAACACCAGCCGAAAGATTTTCCGGACCGGAAGCCGAAGAGCAGCCTGCCAGAGCAAGGCAGGCGACGAGGATCGCTGGGATAGCCGTGGAACGCATGGGCACCGTGACGCAAAACAAGAACCAGGGTGCCTCACCAGATCCGTGAAAACACCAATCCGGAATAGCTAATGGAAAATTATCAAAAAAGACTGAATCCGAACTTTCCGTCCGCAGATTCGGTGCCAGGCGCATTGCAACGTCTTTTGCGAGCTTCTAGATCCCTCGGATTAAAGGAGATTCCCATGACCGAGAAAGCCCGTGTGACGATCCTCTACTGCACGCAGTGCAACTGGCTGCTGCGCGCCGCCTGGATGGCGCAGGAACTGCTGCAGACCTTTACCGACAGCCTCGGCGAAGTGGCGCTCATTCCCGGCACCGGCGGCAATTTCGAGATCCGTGTCAATGGCGACCTGATCTGGGAGCGCAAGCGCGACGGCGGCTTTCCCGGACCGAAGGAACTCAAGCAGCGGGTGCGCGACATCATCGAGCCTGACCGCGATCTCGGCCATACCGACCGCGCATCGCTGGAGAGCTGACGTTCAATTATAAGGCGAATTGCAGGTCTTGTAGATGCCTTCATAGGTCAGGAAGCGATCGGTGCGCGGATTGTAGGATCGATATTCGTTCCGGCACCATTGCTGATGGCGGACCTGATTATCCGCCGAAGGCTGCACGCGCGGTGCCGGCGGCGGACCGTAGGTCAGCCGTGGCGGCAATTGCCCGGGCGGCTGATAATAATTCGGCCCGGCTGCATTCGGTGGGAGATAGTTCGGCTGGACGTAGGCAGGGCGATGCCACTGCTGCGGACCGAAGCCGAAGCAGCCGCGATAGTCGCAGATCGTCGACTGCGTATTGAGAGGCCCAAGCGACGGCGAGGCGGCATTGGCTCCCATCAATGGCAATACGGCAAACAGACCAGCAAGAAGGATAGAGCGAAGGTCGAACATGGCGCGTTCCTTTCCAATACCCATTATATAGGGTTGAGAAATGAGCCATGCCATCCATTGATCCGTTGGGTTCGACCACAGCTTTGTGAAGCTTTTTCACAGACTGTCAGGAAAACTTCAAAAACCCTGTTGACAGTAACGAGCCGCCCCCGTACATGGCTCTCCGTCGCCCAGATGGCGGAATTGGTAGACGCGCCAGCTTCAGGTGCTGGTACCCGAAAGGGTGTGGAGGTTCGAGTCCTCTTCTGGGCACCATTCCCATTGATCCTCAATGAGATCAAACAGATACGGGATCTCCCTGTTATCTGTGCCCACCGTTGTGGTGTTCGTTCTCTGCGTCTTTATTCACCGATAATAATTGATCTCGAGCAATGCTTCGCACTGCCATATAAATGCCGATATGCCGCACTTTGATAGAACTATGCGCATCCAAGTTTACATCATCGCGTTTCTCCTCAGCGCCATCATGTGGGGCGTGACATTCGATGCTGCGAGGAACGCGTATCGCGCCGCACATACGGCTGGGTTGATGCCGAATCTGCATATTCAGCATAAGATCGACCGGATTCTCTAGGCTATTCGATCCCGTGGAGGCCTCTCCGCCCGGATCGCCGCCATGTCCCTCCAACTCATTGGCAAAAGAGCCGAAGCAGCACGCAAACGCCTTTTTCCTGCGTCACCTTCGGCGACCATTCGAAGCGTTCGAGGAATAGACTAACGTCAAACCGCAGACTTTTCAGGGGAGCGGGTCGAACCCACCCTCGGAGGGAAAAGCGTTCCCGCTGGCGGGACCAACTCACCGAAATTTTAGGAAAATTTAACCTTAAAACGTTAGAAATATTCCCAGATAGGCAAGAGCGAAACCACCTGACATGTCATCCGTAAACGAGCAGATTGAACAGTTGAATGTGCAGAAAGAACTCCGCCGAAAGGCCTTTTCTGAGAGCATGAAACTGCGCCGACAAACGCAGATCAGGTTGAGCGAGGGGATCTTCAGCAAGGCCGAGAAGACAGACCAGATCTCGTTGGTGAACCTCAAGGCCATCGAGCAGTTCGAGCCCGACACCATCTACATACTGAACAACAATGACATCGCTCAGATTGGGCAGAAGTATGTGGGCATGTTCGCCAACGAACCGCGTGCCCATGTCTGCATCTGGGATTTCGACAATCATCATGATGTCGCGATGTCCCTGAATTTTGCGATGCTGTCCGACTTTTACGTGCCGTGCCATCCGCACAATAATGAGACTTACGCGCAGGTGACCAAGGCGATGGGGCGCCCTGTAAGTGCAGCGGTCATCCAGTGGTCACGCGACTATCTGAGCGAACATCGCGATCGCCTCCTGGCCGCCACGCGTGATCCGGAACCCCTTGGACGACATATCCTCTATCCGCAATTCCCCGAGCGCAATGCGTTGCTCCAGACGCTGAACACGCATTTCAAACATGTCGGTCCGGCGGCGCGGACATATCATGACCGCACGGAGTTGGACCGGTTAGACGAATGGGCGGCGCATATGAGCCATTGGATCGTCCCGGTCCGTGGCGATCTGCCTATCCGTGTCTTTGATGCGCTGATCACCGGGGGCGTGCCGATCCTTCCAGCCAGCCTGAGGGATCTTCCCGCGCTGGCCGCTCTGCAGGAGCATCTGTTCTATTTCGAGCCGAGCGATGTGGCGGCCCCGCAGGCCATTGTCGAGGCGGCGAACGCACATTTCCGCAAGCAGGGCGAGGCCGGCGTACTCGCGCGTCACGAACTGGCCATGGCGACCAGCCACCTGGACGCGCGCGTTCAGGAAATCCTCGCGCAGATTTACGGATACCTCAATCCGGCCAATTGATCGCGACCGGGGCGCCGTCTGCTGCTGCCGAACGTTCGATGGCATCCAGGCTGCGAAGGACTTCCTCTGCCGCATCAAGTGGAGAGGGGTTGTAGCGCACGCCACGGATCAACTCGACAAAGACGCGCAGTTCGCGGGTTAGAGGCAGCTCTGGCTCATAGGTAAGGGCAACACTGTCGCCTTCGCGGATGAGCGTGACTTTCTGCGCGGCCTTGTCATCAAAGATGAGACGTCCCTTGGTGCCTGCGGCCGTGATCCGAAAGGCTGGATCAGGCGAAAGCCAGCTGGCCTCAAGGTCGAAAGGTCGCCCTTCGTAGGACAATTGTGCAGCCACGCGAAGCGGGCGCGCTCCGCCTTCAAGCGACCGGGCCGTCGCGCGCTCTGCCGGAGTGGCGAAGATCCGTGCTGCCAGCGATAGCGGGTGCGGCAACCAATCCCAGATCACGGACGTATCGTCGCGCGGTTTGCCATTGGCGCAGAGCGCAGTTGCCGATTGGATCGGGCCGATCTCCGGCAGGGCAGCACAAAAAGCCTCTGCAGCCGGGTTGAACCGGTGCAGGTGCCCTGCAAAGATGTGGCCGCCGGCTGCACCAGCCGCCGCCTTGAGGCGCAGGAAGTCCTCGAGGCATGTGGCCAGAGGTTTTTCAATAAAGCACGGCACCCCCGCCTCAACGAAGGGGAGCGCCGAGGACACGTGATCTTTGCTCCTGTTGGCGATGATGACGCCGTCAACAGAAGCGCCGGGGCCGTTCAGCGGCACCCAGCGCACTTCGGGCAGGCTGTCCAGAGTGGCGCCAATGATGCGCGCCCAGGCACCCCGCCCGATGAGGCCCAGTGTTACCACCTATTGTTATCCGGCCTTTTTGAGCGCCGCTTCCGGCTCGAAATCGATATAGTTCCGCTCATTGCGAGCCCAGTCGATGAAGCGCGCGAGACCATCTTCGACATCCACCTCGGAGGTATAACCAAAGGTTTCCCGCGCCTTGGTGATATCCGGGCAGCGACGGTTAGGTTCTCCCGCCGGATAGGTGTCCGGATAGTCGATGCGGGTGAAGGAGGCGCCCGGCAGCAGCTTGGGATACATCTCCGCCAGCTTGATCATCGAGATTTCGTTGTCCGGGTTGCCTATGTTGTAGGCCTCGCCGCACTTGCCCTCAAGCAGCGTCATCAGGAAGCCGTAGATGGCGTCGGTGATGTAGCAGAAGGTGCGCGTCTGCAGGCCGGTGCCGTGGACCGGGATCGTACGGCCATTGAGCGCCTGATAGGTGAACATCGGGATCACGCGGCGGTCGTTGTGACCCATGCCCGGACCAAAGACGTTGAACGGGCGCACGATCTTTGCCGGCACGCCGTGGTGCTCTTTGTAGATCGTGCAGAGCGTCTCGCCCAGGCGCTTGGATTCGTCGTAGCAGGCGCGCGGCCCAACGGTCGAAACGTTGCCGTGGTAATCTTCCTTGATCGGCACCGCGCGGGGGTCGGGATCGCCGTAGATCTCGGAGGAGCTGAAGAACAGGAAGCCCTCGAGGTTTTTGTTGCGTGAAGCCAGGTCCAAGAGGTTGCGGGTGCCATGCACCGCGCTCTCGATGGTCTCGAGCGGATAACGCATGTAGAAAACGGGCGATGCGATGCCCGCAGCCTGGATGATGAAGTCGATATCTTCGCGCACGGGCAGCGGATGGGTCACATCGGCCCAGACCTGCATGATGTTGGGATCGCGCACGATGCTTTCATCGAGGTTCTTGGTGCCGGTGATGTAGTTATCCACCGAGATGACCGAGCAGGGCTTGTCCAGCACGTCGTTATTCAGCTTCTGAAACACCTTGACGAAGTGCTTCCCAAGAAAACCCGCCCCCCCTGCCAGCAGGACAGTCTTCCCGGAAAACCGATGGGCATTAGCACCAAGCCGCTCGACAATACGTTGAATTTCTTTCGACATTTCTTTCCCCATTCCAGTGATCAGGAAGCTATGAGTTCAACAAGCGGAATTGGCATGTAGTAGTCATATGCATTGCTAGTCTTTTTCCGAATGTCGTCGATGTATTCGTAGGCGAAGACCAGCAGCACTTCGGGCTGATAGGTCTCAAGTTCAGAGGCAGACACAACCGGGATATGCGCGCCGGGCGAGGTGCGTCCCTGTTTCAGCGGGCTGTCATCGATCGTGAAAGGCAGCAGCTCTCTATCGATGCCACCAAAGTTTGTGATGGTCGAAAGCCGGGCAGGCGCGCCGTAGCCTGCCACCTTGACGCCCTCTTCCCGCCAGCGCTTCAAGCCAGCGACCAGCCTGTCGGTCAGATCGCGGCAGCGCTGGCCAAAATCTGTCAGTGCAGCAGTGTTCAGCACCTTCAGCTCGGTCGCAATCAGCTCCGCCAACTCCGGGGCCTCGGTGCCGGCCGCCTCGCGCATCAATGTGAACCGAAGGGAGCCGCCATGCTGGGCCACAGGCTCAAGCCCGGTGATCACCATGCCGTGCTTGCCGAACAGCTGCTTCATCGACGAGATCGAGTAGTAGAAGATCCGGTCGAGGTAGAATCGCTCGAACTGCACCTGGCTGATCATGTTGAGGATATACTCGACCTCGATCACCAGCTTGCCGTCTTTCGCCATCAGGATGTCGGCTGCGCGGATGAACTGATCCGGTGCGTCGAGATGCGTGAAGACGCTGCTGGCGACGATCACATCCGCCGGGCCGTGGCTGTCCAGCACTTGCCGTGCCGAGGTTTCCTCGAAGAAGGCGCAGAGCGTTTCCAGCTCCTCGTCATTGGCGAGCTTGGAGACATTGATCGAAGGTTCAACCCCCAGCGCCCGAACTCCGAGACCTTTGAGCGGACGCAGCAACACGCCATCGTTGGAGCCCACGTCGACGACGAATTTCGCTTCCTTCAGTTCCTCGGCGAGCGCCTCGAAATGGCGGACGAGGCCCCCATTGACCGAACTCAGGTAATAGTAATCCTCGAACATGAGGGATCGCGGGACCATCTCGCCAAGCTGAACATTCTTGCAGGTCTCGCAAAAGAACACCTCGAGCGGGAAGAATTTCTCTTCCTGAAAATCACTCGGTTTTGGGTATTTGTTCGCGAGGGGCTGGCGCCCCAAATCCAGAAATTTGTTCAAGATCTGTCCGTCGCACAGAGAACAACATTTCAACATTGGGAATCCTTACCGTTCGCTGCGCCATCGTGGGGAGCATGCGCATCCCGCTGCGTTCCGGCTGCCGCGTTCGAGCTCATCGACGCCAGGCCATCACGCCTTCCGATAGCTATGTTTCTAGAGATTTAAGCTTGTGGGAAGCTTTCGAGCACCCCATCCAACTCTCGCAATATTTGCGCCTCGCTCGGAACAAAGCGGGACAGAGATCCGCGCAGCCAGGAACGGTCATTGAGGTAGTTGGCCATGAAGCCCTGCTTGGTGATTGCGAAACTTGCCGGCGACAGAATGGCTTTCGCGGCAAGAAGGAAGCGATACAGGCCCATGAATACGTCCGTCCAATCCTTGGGGGTGCCGTCGGAGGTCGCATCCGCGGCAAAGTAATTCAAGGGATAGTCGAAGAACATCGCCCTATTCTTCTCGAGTGCCAGCAGGAAAGGCACGGCATAGAGATGCAGCGTGTCTCGGAAGGCAGCAAGCTTCCCGAGGCTTTCGATGATCAAGTTGCTCCGGTAGAGAAGGCCGACATGTCGGGGAACGTGGCCGAGGAAGTGCCGGCGAAACGTTTCCGGCTCGTCCATCAGCTTGGGATTGGTATAGAATGGCGGCGACAGCGTATATGTCAGCTCGGTCGCGAGCATGTCTGCCGATCTGTATTCGCAATGATTGAACAGAACGGCATCGTGCTCCTGCCTGGCAGCGAGTTCCAGCAGATCAAGCGGATTGACCTGACCGCAGCTGAAAACGTCGGCATCGCCTATGCTGAAGATGAAGTCGTAGTTGCGAGCATGATCGGCGTAAAAGTGAAACAGGTTGTCGTCGAAGCCTGACCCCTTGTTGGTTACATAGAGATCACAAAGCGGCTCGAGAATGTGTCTGGCGGCGTTGTCGGGATCGGAGTCGGCCACGACTGTCTCGAAGACGACGAGGCCGGTATATTTGCTTCGCAGATCGATGATCTGGGAAAGCAGACGCACCAGCTGGATATCGCGCCTGTACGTTGTTATCAGGAGGCATATTTTCATGATGTTAAAGCTTTCCCGAGTGTTGTCGTAGGCAACTCGACCGGTTCTTCTGGTCCAGGCGTGCATCAGTTCGCTGGTTCCGCGCTCTCAATTTTCGCGCCTATACAGGAAACTTTGATAGGTTTGCTCGAGACCGGTCGTCAGCGGACGGGCATTGTTCCAGCCGAGCTCGCGCAGACGGCGAAGATCGGCAAGTTTGCGCGGCGTCCCATCCGGCCTCGTGGTGTCGAAGGTGAGCGAACCATCGAAGCCAATCATCTTGCTCACGAGACGGGCAAGCTCGGCAATCGACAATTCCTCACCAGAGCCGATATTGATCGGCACCGGGCCGGAGTAATTGCGCAGCAGGAAGATCACAGCATCGGCAAGGTCATCCACATGCAGGAATTCCCGCAACGGCGTACCGCTGCCCCAGATCGTCAGGGATTCCGCACCGTTCACCTTGGCTTCGTGAGCCTTACGGATGAGGGCCGGCAGAACGTGGCTTGTCTCGAGGTCATAATTGTCGCCCGGCCCATAAAGATTGGTCGGCTGGGCCGATATGAAATCGCGTCCCTGCTCCTGACGATAGGCCTGGCAAAGCTTGATGCCGGCAATCTTGGCGATAGCGTACCACTCGTTGGTCTTTTCAAGCGGACCGGTGAGCAAGGATTCCTCGCGGATTGGCTGTTCGGCGTCGCGCGGGTAAATGCAGGTGGAACCGAGGAGAAGAAGCTTGCTCACGTCAGCACGAGCAGCCGCTTCGATGATATTCGCCTCGATCATCAGATTGTCGTAGAGAAAGGCAACCGGCGAGGCGCTGTTGGCGGCAATGCCGCCCACACGCGCAGCGGCGACGATGACGGCATCCGGCTTGTTGTCCTGCAGCCAGCGTCGCGTCGCGGCCTGATCGGTGAGATCGACCTCACTGCGAGGTGTTGTCAGTACCTCGCAGTTCAGCTGCGAGAGCACCCGGACCAGGGCCGAACCGACCATACCGCGATGGCCGGCGACCCAGATCCGTTTTCCCTCTATCTGAAAAGCCGGGTTCATCCGTTAGTCCTTGTCTCGCTGATGAACCGCGCTTTGAGCCGTATTCGTCATGTGTCTTCGCTCTTAGCAGGGGCGGGCAACAGAGGCGAAGGCGTCGGCCACACGCGCAATGTCCGCTTCATTCAGGTTGTGATGATTCGGCAGATAGATGCCGTAGTCGTGCACCTTATCGGCGTTCGGAAGGTCGAGCCGTGGATGGTCGCGGAGCCAGAAGGGATGGCGCGCGATGTTGCCGCAGATCAGCGGCCGGCATTCGATGTCGAGCGCGTTGATATGTTTGTAGGTTTCGAGCCGGTTCTCGATGAAGGTGCCGTAGGCGAAGGACGACAGAACCTCGGTATCTCCCGACTGGGAGAAGAAGTCCGGCAGCGCCTTGCGGTAAAGGTCGAAATTGATACGGCGGCGTTCGACGATCTGATCGAGCTTCCTGAGCTGCGACCGACCGAGGAATGCCTGGAGGTCGGTGGAGCGCAGGTTATAGCCGGCATGGTAGAAGGTGTAGAGGTTCTTGAACTCATCGACCCCGTTCTGTTCCGCCAGAGATTGGCGCAGCTCCGGCTTGAGATCGCGGCTCCAGCCGTGCGAGCGCAGGGAAAGCATAAGCTGGTGCAGATCGGGATCGTCGGTGACGACCATGCCGCCCTCGATCGTCGAGATGTGATGGCCATAATAGAAGGAGAAGCTGCCTGCCGTGCCGATCGTGCCGAGCTTGCGGCCCTTGTAGGTCGAGCCGAGCGCCTCGCAGGAATCTTCCAGCAGGATGACGTCGTAACGCTGGCAGATGTCCCTGACAGCATCCATGTCACCGGCATGGCCGAGAACGTGGACCAGGATCAGCAGCGCCGGCGGATCCGTGCGGCAAAGGTCTTCCAGATGGTTGAGATCGATACCCAGCGACTTCGAATCGCAATCGCAGAGACGCACATCGAAACCAAGCTGGAGCAGCGGCGAAACGGTGGTGACCCAACTGACGCCGGCGGCAATCGCCTTGTTATTGCGCAGGCGGCCCGCTTCCTTGAGCGCGGCGATCATCAGGAGGTTCGCCGAGGAGCCGGAGTTGACATAAACTGCGTGACGGCAGTTCATCCAGACAGCGAATTCCTGCTCGAAGGCGAGTGTCTGCTCAGCCTTGGTCAGGCGGTTGCCGGCGAGCATCCATTCGGAGAGCGCCTCGAGCTCACCCTGGTCGATGGTTTCCTCTGCGAGGCGGATTGGACGATCTTGAGTAACTAAGCGGATTGGACGCCCTACGGTCATTACGATGCCTCCCTGATACGCACAGCGCGCATCACTTTCATTTCGAGATAGTGGCGGGTAACTTCTGCGTAAGCGGCGCGCAGTCGCGCGGTCTTCTCGCCGGAAGCGAAGGCGTCGATGGTGATCGAACCCTCGTGGAAGCGGAAGAAGGCAAGCGGTTCACGCACGTAGCCGATCGCTGGATAGCGCAGCATTGAAAGCAGCGAGACGAAAGCATCCGGGCCGACGCCGCGATATTCGTTGATCTGAAGCGGCAATCGCCCGGGATAGAGCGCGTCGATCAGAATTTGCCGGCGATAGAGCGCTGCGCCAGGCGAGATCAGCGAGCCGAGAATCTGTCTCTCCAACGCATCGACCGGATAGGTGCCAGTCGCGGGCAACCAGTCCATAAACTGGCGAAGTTTGGTGGGCAGGCCTGGGCCATCCATAACGTCGGCGCCGGTAAAGGCGAAGCCGGTTTCCGGAGTGATGACGGCAAGGCACGCCTCGATGAAGGTCGGTGCGATCCAATCGTCGTCATATTGCAGGTGGACGAATTCTCCGGTGGCGTGGAGTGCGCCTTCAAGCCAGCAGAAATGCGGCCCGAAATCACGCTCACGGCGGATGTAGAGGATGCGGTCGCCATAAGCCTCGGCCACCTTCGGCGTATCGTCGGTCGACCCGTGATCGACGACGATAACCTCGCACGCCTTCGTTTGGTTCAGGGCGCTGTCGATGGCGACAGGCAACATCCCTGCCCTGTTAAAGGTCGGAATGACGATGGAAACAGTCTCAGACATCAAAGTCTCCTAATAATTGTCTAAGCCGTGAGATATCGGCGACGAGAGTGTCCGAGCCGCCGGTCGCCCTGATATCGAGGGGCTGGGAGCTGAAACCCTGAACGAAATCGCGGATGGTTGTGCCACGGCCGGAGCCGACATTGACCGGCCCCGTTGCGGAGGAAAGGGCGAGGCGCACGACAAGCTCTGCCGCATCCTCAGCCGGCAGAAAATCCCTGACGCTGTCACCGCCCGGAAGCATGAAGGGTCGGCTCAGGTCCTCTTCTGCCAGCCGACGCTCGATGGACGGCCGAAGGAACGAACCGGTTTGCGCTGGATCGTGAATCGAGAAAACACGTGCCGCACAGAAAGCGCGGCCGGATGCCTCGCAAATGTCGGCCGCAACGCTCTCGCCGACCCATTTTGTCCTTCCGTAGAAGGAAGGTGGCGCCTTTTCGGCGTCCTCAGCTATCGGCAGGTCCGACGGCGCATAGATATGGCTCGATGAGCAGTAGAGGAACGTTGCCGGGTGCGCCTCGAGCGCCGAGAGAAGATTGATCGTACCGCCGACATTCACGGCATAGGCACGGGCAGGGTCTGCCTTGACCGATGCCACCGGCACCAAAGCTGCCAGATGAACAACCTTATCGATCGGCTGAAGGGCAGAGATCGCCGCTCGCAACGCTTCGATATCCGTGAGGTCCGCCTTATTGGCGATCACATCGGCGCCTGGCGCAAATTGGGCGAAATGCCTGATAACATGCCTGCCCAGAATGCCGCCCGCCCCGGTTACCAGGACCCGCATGGACGCACCTCTCGATGAACTGCGCACCCTGCCGGGAGCCTTCGGCTGGCAGAGGTCAGGTCGCGCTTTTGCTGCATCCAATTTCCTTATTTCCCGCTGGGGCGCGTCCCTTCGCGACACAACGAACACGTTAAAAAGCCGACTTCAGATGACCGGGTGGCCGCCCCCAGGATTTCCAACCACGGCAATTGACGCGAATGCCCGGCTCATGCCATCTCCTTCATGGTTAACACCAATGCCGCCTCTGCCATGCGCGAACCTTGCGCGAAAGGAATTGCCTGAGATGCATTTTATTAAAGCAAGGACGCAGAGTGATCATGGGACCGCGCTGGTGACCGTGTTCTGCGCGGTATGGCACCGCCAGAACAACAAGCTGGACCTGCTGAAGTCGCACTACATCAACCTGCGCCAGCAAAGTGTTGACGTGCGCATCATCTATATTTTCGACAATGGTGATATGCCGCCCGAATGGCTGGACGCGGACTGTTACGTCTTTTCCCAACCGCTCTCGATCTATGAGGCCTGGTCGGCAGCGGTGGCATTGAGCAATTCATTGTTCGTGATGAACCTGAATATGGACGACCGCCTGGCCACAAATGCGGTCGAGCTCCTGGTCGGAGCGGCGTGCGCATCTTCTGCCGGAATGGTTGGAGGCGAGTGGCTGGTCTGCTTTGACAATTCCCATCTGGATGAGCCTTTCAAAGCGCCGATACTGACGGCATCCGAATTTGCGCCGGACTGGCCTCCGAGGCCACGTGAACGCCTGAGGCTTGGATCGGGCACTGGCGAGCGCGGCACTTTTGGTCCGGCTACGCTGTGGAGCCCGAAGATGGTCGGGAAATATTATCCGAGCTATTTTGGCGACGGATCCCCGATCAGATCCGTCGGCGATGCGCTGTTCTGGCATGTATTCCAGCAAAAGAATCTTAAAACCATTCGCCTGCCGCTGCTGATCGGGAAATATTTCTCTTCACCGTCCGATCAGGCGGAATTCCGGGCAAATCAGGACAATGAGCTGTATCAACGATACGGTCTGTCCAGTCTGTCGTTCGCCGACCGCATCGTTGGTGGCGAGGTACCGCAATTGGCATTTCGGCCCGCTGGCTAAGGTGTAGTGCTGCAGGAAGATTGCTCGCAATCGCCGTCAAGTCGCTGAACGATTATGACGTCGTCAGGATCTTCGGACACAATCGCAGCGCAGAAACCGCCCGGCTTTCAGCGCACCGGCTGGTAATGGCCGCGCAGCGGCACGCGGCTATCCATCGAAATCACGCCGTCGCGTTCGCAGACATACATCAGCGTCGGCATGCCGCCGGAGCGGAAGATCTCGTCGTAGCGGCGGCGAATCTGCACCGTTTCGGTGTGGCAGTCGTAGGATTCTTCCACCTTCTTGTCTGGCCGCGCCTTCACGCCCGGAAGATCCTTGTAGGGATAGAGCGGCTGCACGGCCTGCTTGCCGGAATTCTGCCAGTCTATGGCAGACGCGGGCGCAGCGGACGCGCCGGCAACAAGCGACAGCAGGACAATCGCAGCGAACCGCATCATAACCTCTCTCATGGGCACACTTCTTACGGTGCCCATATTCTGGATGTAGGAAGATTGGAGGCTGCCATCAAGCGGACGCGCGGACGGGCTTGCGGAAATAGCTTCTGATGGTCGGATGAGAAAAGAGGCCGGCGAGGATCGCAAAACCGGCGCCGACAGCAAAGCCTGCAAGCAAGCCACCGATCATGCCAGCGACCATGATGACTTTCTTGCTCGGCCCATCTGCCTTCACGGGAACTTCTGCGGGGGAGACGACGCGGATATTGCTCTGGCTGAGGTTCTGCTCTTCGCTGGTCTCGCCGGAACGCTTCAGAACTGATTCGTAGAGTTCGCGGGCGGCCGTCGCCTTGCGCTGCAGCTCGTTCAACTGCACCTGCTTGTCCGAGGTCGTGGCCTGCAGGGCTTTCTGTACCGCCAGCTCCTTGGCGATATCGTCCTCGGCCTTCTTCGCCTGTTCGTATTCTGCCCTTGCCGAAGTCGCGACGCGTTGGAGTTCGTCTTTGATTTCCGCTCCGATGCTACCCAGCGAAGAGCGCGCAGCCTGAAGGCGCGGATGGCGCGAACCCATCTGGCTCTGCAGACTGCCGACGACTGCGGCCTGGGCGGCGTATTGCTGCCGCAGGCTGACGAGCGGTGATGTACCCGTGGCGCCATCCGTCTGGCTGCCTGCGACGACATCTTCGACCCGCAGATTTGCAGCGGCATCGGCGCGGGCCTTAGCCTGAATAGTCTTTTCCTGGGCGGTAACGAGCAGCGTATTCAGGGACGAAAGACGCTGATCGGAAATCAGATTGCCCTCGGTCGCCGCCATGTCGTTGTCGGCGCGGAAGGTTTCGACCGCCTGCTCCGCTTCCTGCACTTTCCGGCGCAGATCGTCGAGGCGACCGTCGAGTGCTGACGAGGTAGTTTCGTAAAGACCGGTCGATGCGCTGCTTTCCTCCTGCATGAAGGAGGTGACGACCTGATTGGCGAGCTTTGCGGACTTTTCCGGGTCCCGCGTCGTTGCGGCGAGCGAGACGACGTAAGTATTGTTCTCGCGCGTGATCAGCAGAGCCTTCTGAAGAGTGCCGATGATGGCAGCACCGTCTGTCCTGCCACCGGTGAATTCCGGATCCTGATCGAGCTTCATAGCATCGGCTACGCGACGCAATACGTTGCCCGAGGTCAGCAGTTGAACCTGGCTGTCGATCAGCGTCGAAATCATTTCCGGCGACGGCGCTGCATTCTGTGAGCCGCTGTCGGCAAGACCGATCTGGCGTGGATCGAAATAGAGGGCGGCAACGGCGGTGAATTTCTGCGGGATACGAGGCGCGATCACCGCACCGGCAGCGGCACCGACGAGGCAAAGACCGGCAATAATCAGGCGCCGGCTCCAGATGGCGGCAACCGCAGATCTGATATCCAGCAAGGGTTCGGCGACAACAGATGTCTGCTCGACAACGGGTTCCGGCGTTGAAACGGTTTCGGGCACGACAGGAATATCGCCGCGGAGCGGCCCGGCAGGACGGCTTTCCGACGCTGCCGGCCGAACCGGAGGCGGAGCGGGCTCGGGAGGCGGTGGGGGCGGAACGAAATCTGTCGGCCGGATGATCGGGCTGCGCGCACGAGTGCCTTCAGGCGCAGGCTGAGACGACTCATAACTGCGCCAGGCAGGCAAGCGGCTCACCCTGTTCCCGTCATATTGTTTCATAACACCGCATCCGCCCGGCGAGAAAGCATGGCCAAGCAGGAGCGACTTTAGAAATTCTTAGCTAACGGACCGTTAAGATGCAGGCATCGAAGCCGACGTGGCGACCTGCCGCGACCCCGCGAGGATAGCCATGAGACGGAAAAGACTGCTGCACGGGCTGCTGGTTGCCGCCGTTACGGCCGTTTCGTCCATCGCTCATGCCACCGAGGCACCGCTTTGCTATTACGGGGTCAATCTCTCCGGCGGCGAATATGGCGAACGCGGTGGCGTCTACGGCACGAACTACACCTACCCGACCGAAGAAACGATCAGCTATTTCGCGAAGAAGGGCATGACGATCATCCGCCTGCCCTTCCGCTGGGAGCGGCTTCAGCCGAAGCTCGGTGCACGGCTTGACGATGATGAACTGCAGCGCTTGAAGGATACGGTCGCGCTGGTTCGCAAGCACAAGATGAGTGTGCTGCTCGATCCGCATAATTTCGGCTATTACGACAAGGATCAGATCGGCAAGCCGCCGGCGACGAACGCAGCCTTCGCCGATTTTTGGGCTCGGCTTTCCGTCGAATTTGCCAATCACGATGGCGTGCTCTTCGGGCTGATGAACGAGCCGCATGACATTCCCGCGGCCGATTGGCTGAAAGCCGCCAATGCTGCGATCCGCGGCATTCGGGCGGTAGGCGCACGCAATCTCATCCTCGTTCCCGGTACGGCCTGGAGCGGAGCTGCAAGCTGGGAAACCGATGTGATCGGCGGCGCGAACGGAACCGTCATGCTCGGCGTGCGTGATCCGCTCGATTTCTACGCCTATGAATTTCATCAGTATCTCGACGCGGATTCTTCGGGCACGCACGAGACCTGCGAGGGCGCAAAGGCCGCGACCGATGCCATCACCAACGTGACCAGTTGGCTAAAGAAGAACGGCAAACGCGGCTTCCTCGGTGAATTCGGCGCGTCTGCCAATGCAGATTGCCTCGATGGCCTGAAGACGATGCTCACCACCATGTCCGACAATAGCGATGCGTGGATCGGTTTCTCCTACTGGGCGGCTGGAGAATGGTGGCCGGCCACCGAACCGTTCAACGTACAGCCGCGTGACACGCCCGAGCGCCCGCAAATGCGTCTGCTTGAGCAGATGGTACCCAAACATGCGCCCGACTGCGCGGCGGTAAAGCCGGCGGAGAAGTGACATGGCAGCAGTCGGAGAGACAGGTACAAGATTCGAAACGGTTGCCGATGCAACCAGCCCGGCTTCGCGTCTCGATTATCCCGTTCTGATCCTCGGGCTGCTCTCGGTTCTCTATAACGGCATCCTGGCCTTCATAAATCACAACGTCATGCCGCTTTCGATGACGCATGTGGCGGCCAGCGAAGGCCTGATCATGGCAAGCGCAATCATCTACATCCTGCACAAGGGGATTTATGAGGAAGACCTTCCAGCCTTCCTGTTCATGCTCTTCACGCTGATCGTGACGATCTATGTCAGCGCGATCAACCGCATGGCCTTTATCGATCATCTCCGCAACGTCCTGATCATCTTCTGCTTCACGGGGCTTGGCGGCTGGTGCAACGAGCGGACGCTCAAACTGATCTTCCGGGTGGCCTGTTTCATGGTGCTGCTGTTCCTGATCTTCGAGATCATCAGCGTGCCCTTCTATGTCAGTATCGTGCATCCCTCGGACTATTTCGCAAACACGCGCGGGCTGAAGCCGCTCAGCTTCAACACGACCGGCCTGTTTCAGAATGCGCTCGGTTTTCCCGGCCGATTCTCCTTCGGCATCATCGACCACCGCTCCTCGTCGATCTTCCTGGAGCAGGTGTCGCTTGCCAATTTCTGCGGCGTGATCGCGGTCTACCTTATTTCGATGTGGGACCGGCTGACGCGGCTCGACCGGGCGCTCGCCATTGCGACAGCGCTGCTGATCCTGACGACCAACGATACCCGCACGATGCTCATCTTCTGCATCTGCTGTATCGGCGGTTATTTCGTCTTTCCGAAAATCCCCAAGGCCTTCAATCTGGCGCTGATGCCGCTCATCGTTTGCGCCGGCTTCCTCGTCTACACAAAGGACCCCAATGCGATCGGCGACAATTTCACCGGGCGCATCAATCTGACGATGAAGAAGCTGATGGATCTCGATCCGCTGGCGATCCTCGGGCTTTCGGTCGATAAAGTCGCCGAATTCGCCGACAGCGGCTACGTCTATCTCGTCTACGGCGCCACGGTCTTCGGAGTCATCGCCTTCTGGCTGTTCGTCTGTCTGTTTCCCGCGGGCACCAGCCCGGCGCAGAAGCGCTGCGCCCATTCACTTTCTCTTTTCATTTTTCTGAATATGATGATCGGGGGAACGGCAATCTTCTCGATGAAGATCGCCGGCCTTCTCTGGCTTGTCATCGGGTTCATGCGTTTCCGCGACACGCCACGCATCCGGCAGGATCGTCCGGCAAATGTATTGAGTTGACGAAGCGGCTGCCCGACGGGCGATCCGCAAAGCCTGTGGGAGCAAGACATCAGATGCTTGTCCAGCTGCAATATCTGCGTGCCATCGCGGCGCTGATGGTCGTTTTTTTTCCATGCCATTCTGCAGCTTGCCAAGGTCAATCCCGCCATCGACGCGACCTCGTTCATTTATGGCGAAACGGGTGTCGATATCTTCTTCGTGCTCAGCGGCTTCGTGATGTGGCTGACGACAAGCGGACGAAACATGACGCCGGCCGATTTCGCCCGCAAGCGCGCCAAGAGGATCGTGCCGCTCTACTGGCTGGCGACGCTATTTTCGGCGGCTGTCGCGCTTATCGCACCGTCGCTTCTCAAGTCTACCGCTTTCGATCTGCCGCATCTCATGGCCTCGATGCTGTTCCTGCCGTGGATCAATCCGGTCGACCCGACGATGATCGCTCCCGTCATCGTGCCCGGCTGGACGCTGAATTATGAGATGTTCTTCTATTTCGTCTTCGCGCTGCTATTGCCGATCCGCGAGGACTATCGGCTGCCTGCTCTGTTCGGCGCCTTTGCAACCATCCTGATCGTCTGCCATTTGCTGCCGGAAACGACCGCCACCAAATTCTACGGCCAACCCATCATCCTGGAATTCCTGGCCGGTGCGGCGCTCGGCTGGCTCTATGGCCAGAAGCTGCTGCTGCCGCAGCACTGGGCCTGGGTTTTGCTTGCCGTCGGCTTCGCCTTCCTCTTCATCAACGAGGATCTGGTGCGGCCCGAGGATCGTTATTATGCATGGGGCATACCGGCAGTCTTCATCGTCTATAGCGCTGTTTCGATCGATTTTTCGAAACTTCCCTTTGTCCGCTGGCTCAACTATCTCGGCGACGCCTCCTACGAGATCTACATCACGCATGCCTTCACACTGGCGTTTCTCCGGATCATCGCCAATCATTTCCCGATCGGCGTGCTTCAGCAGCCTGTCATCTTCGTGATCCTATGCCTCGTGCTCTCTTCCATCGTGGGAGCGATCATTCACGAAATCATCACCCCACGCAGAAAAGTCCGGATCGCCAGCCGGCCAGCCACCTGACCTCAAAATATCAGAAGGCGAGGACGGGATTTCGAACGGCGCAGGCAGAACGGAGTTCTGCGTGGCGTGTCATAAGCTTGCGGTCATGAAAGCAAATGCCACAGGCATGAAGGTTCGGCTTGCAATTTATTGCAGAAATGAAAGCTTGCCGGCCTGTTCGAGGCTGCGGCTTTGATCTAAGCACGGCCGGCGGCTGGAGAGAGGGAAGAGGACATGACGGACTATGTATTGACGGTAACCTGCAAGTCGACGCGCGGCGTCGTGGCGGCGATTTCGACCTACCTCGCCGAAAAGGGTTGCAACATCATCGATAGTTCGCAGTTCGACGACCTCGATACCGGCAAGTTCTTCATGCGCGTCAGCTTCATTTCGGAAGAGGGTGTGTCGCTTGCCGAGATCCGCGAAGGCTTCAAACCGATCTACGAGAAGTTCGGCATGGACGCGCAAGTACATGACGGGAGCGAGCGCCTGAAGGTGCTTCTGATGGTCTCCCGCTTCGGCCACTGTCTCAACGACCTGCTCTACCGCTGGAAGATCGGCGCGCTGCCGATCGATATCGTCGGCGTCGTCTCCAACCATTTCGAATACCAGAAGGTTGTGGTCAACCACGACATTCCCTTCCACCACATCAAGGTGACGAAGGAAAACAAGCCGCAGGCCGAAGCCCAGATCCTCGACATCGTCGAGCAGACGGGCACCGAACTCATCGTGCTTGCTCGCTACATGCAGGTTCTCTCCGATGCCATGTGCAAGAAGATGTCAGGCCGCATCATCAACATCCACCACTCCTTCTTGCCGAGCTTCAAGGGCGCCAACCCCTACAAGCAGGCCTATGAGCGCGGCGTAAAGCTGATCGGTGCCACGGCGCATTACGTGACGGCCGATCTCGACGAAGGCCCGATCATCGAGCAGGACACGGCCCGCATTACCCATGCACAAAGCGCCGAAGACTATGTCTCGATCGGCCGTGATGTCGAAAGCCAGGTACTGGCGCGCGCCATCCATGCGCATATCCACCGCCGCGTCTTCCTCAACGGCAACCGCACGATCGTCTTCCCGGCGAGTCCCGGAAGCTACGCCTCCGAACGCATGGGTTGAACCAAGGACCCCTCCTTCCAATCCTCGGCTGGCACAATCTTCCGTTGCTTGTCGGCAAGTGCTTGATTATCTGTTTCATTAGGTAATCGAATCATGCCGCGGAGGGGTGCCATGACCGACGAAGCGCTTCTTGACCGCATGGCGCTACCGCGCCCCGATGTTACCGCTTCCGAGGCCGCGGATATCCTCCTTACTCATTACGGGCTTTCCGGCACGCTGTCGGAGCTCGGCAGCCAGCAGGATCGCAATTACCGGCTCGACACGGAAGACGGCCGCTATGTGCTGAAGATCTGCCATGCCGCCTACGAGACCCAGGAGCTCGAAGCGCAGAATGCGGCGCTTCGTCATCTGCGCGCCAAGGCGGATGCGCCACGTGTTCCAAACGTGATGGCTTCCACCGAGGGCCACGAGATCGTCCCCGTCAGTGTGCGAGAGCAGGATTACCAGGTCCGGCTGCTCGAATTTCTCGAAGGAGATGGCCTGACGCACCGCGCCTATCTGGCGCCGGCCTCGGTCGCTGCCCTCGGCGCGCTCTGCGCGAGATTGGCGGCAGCACTTGCCGATTTCACCCATCCGGGACTGGACCGCAGCCTGCAATGGGATTTGCGCCGCGCCGGACCCGTGGCCGTGCAGTTGTTGTCCTCCATTAGCGACAGCGCCGCTCGTGACAGGATCGCGAAGACGATGGTCATGGCCGTGCGCCGCATCCAGCCACTTGCTCCGTCGCTGCGGCTTCAGGCGGTTCATCATGACGTGACGGATGACAATGTCGTCAGCCGTCCCGATGCGCATGGGCGGCCTGTTCCCGATGGTGTGATCGACTTCGGCGACATCATTCGCGGCTGGCTGGTCGGCGACCTTGCCGTGACCTGTGCCTCTCTGCTGCATCAGGCAGATGGCGATCCCTTTCACATCCTGCCGGCGGTGAAGGCCTATCACGAGATTTACCCGTTGATCGAGGAAGAGCTGAAGGCACTCTGGCCGCTCATCGTGGCCCGCGCCGTCATCCTCGTCGCCAGCAGCGAACAGCAGATCTCGATCGATCCCGACAATGATTATGTCAGAGGAAATCTGGAGGGCGAACGGCACATCTTCGATACGGCAATGTCCGTGCCGTTCGAACTGATGGAAGCGGCCATCCTGAAAACAGCCGGTCTTCATATTGCCGATGTCGATACGGCAGACTGGCAGCCGCTCCTGCCAGAGATCGATCCCGCGTCGATTGCCTATGTCGATCTCGGCGTGCAGAGCCCGCATTTTTCCGACGGCAACTGGCTGGCGGCCGACATGGACTGGCGTCTGCTTGCGCGCGCAGCGGCGGAATCGGGAACCGCGGCAACCCGCTACGGTGAATATCGCCTGTCCCGCGCCGGCCTGCACCATGCAAAAGCCCAGGCAACCTATGCGCTACATATGGATGTCTGCCTCGCAGCCAGCAGCGTCGTTGCTGCACCCTTTGCCGGTCGGATCACCTGGTACGACCAGCATCTCGTCCTCACCGGCGGGGACATGAAACTACACATCGATGGCATCGACCTTTCCGTCGAGGATGGAAGCGAGATCGCCGCTGGTCAAACACTCGGTACGGTCTCCGGCGAGACGTCTTCGCTCGGCGGATTGCGCCTGCAGCTTTGCAGCATCGCTGGCTTCGAACCGCCACTCTTTGCCACGCCGGAACAAGCCGAAGCGTGGTCCGCGCTCTGCCCCTCGCCTTCAGTGCTGATTGGTCCGGGCGCCGATGCGCCAAAACCTGAAACATCGGCTCTTCTCGAACTGCGGCGGGCGCATTTCGCCAGTCCGCAGAAGAATTATTATGCGCATCCGCCACGGATCGAGCGCGGCTGGAAGGAGCATCTCTTCGATATCGAGGGACGCGCCTATCTCGACATGGTCAACAATGTCACGATCCTCGGCCATGGTCATCCACGCATGGCGGAAGCGATCAGCCAGCAATGGCTGATGCTGAACACCAACTCACGCTTCCACTATGCCGCAGTCGCGGAATTCTCCGAGAGCCTCGCATCGCTGGCGCCCGACGGGATGGATGCCGTGTTCCTCGTCAATAGCGGTTCGGAAGCCAATGATCTGGCGCTGCGGCTTGCCTGGGCGCATAGCGGCCAACGCAACATGCTATGCCTGCTGGAAGGTTACCATGGCTGGTCGGTGGCGAGCGACGCAGTCTCCACCTCCATCGCAGACAATCCGCAAGCGCTGACGACAAGGCCGGACTGGGTTCATGCCGTCGTTTCGCCCAATACCTATCGCGGCCAGTTCCGCGGGCCGGAGTCGACTGTGGATTATCTCGGCACCGTGACGCCTGTGCTGGAGGCTATCGATGCCAAGGGCGAGGGACTGGCCGGCTTCATTGCCGAATCCGTATACGGCAATGCCGGTGGCATACCCCTGCCCGACGGCTATCTGACGGAAATCTATCGGCAGGTGCGCGAGCGCGGCGGGCTCTGCATCGCCGACGAGGTGCAGGTGGGCTATGGACGGCTCGGCCATTATTTCTGGGGTTTCGAGCAGCAGGGCGTCGTGCCCGATATCATCACCATCGCCAAGGGCATGGGCGACGGCCATCCGCTCGGCGCCGTCATCACGACGAAGGAGATTGCCGCTTCGCTGGAAAAGGAAGGCTATTTCTTCTCTTCGTCCGGCGGAAGCCCGGTCAGTTGCGTTGCCGGCATGACCGTTCTCGACGTTATGGCCGAGGAGCGATTGCAGGACAATGCCCGTGAGGTAGGCGACCATCTGAAGGCACGGCTGGCGGCACTGATCGACAGTTACCCGATCGTGGGCGCAGTGCATGGCATGGGCCTCTATCTCGGCCTCGAATTCGTGCGCGACAGAGTGACGCTGGAGCCGGCGACCGAGGAGACGGCGGCGATCTGCGACCGGCTTCTGGAACTCGGCGTCATCATGCAGCCGACGGGCGATCACCTGAATGTGTTGAAGATCAAGCCGCCGCTCTGCCTGACCGAAGGAAGCGCCGATTTCTTCGCAAACATGCTGGAAAAGGTGCTTGCAGAAGGCTGGTAGGCGGGAGGTTCGGCCGTTAACCAATTCGGTCTTTTCGAGGCTTTCCGATTTTTGACCAGATGTCCCATTGCCGGAATCAGACAGACTTCCTATCTCTGCCTCGGCGATGACGAGAGACCCTCGAACCGTCACACGGGTTGCACGAAAGCGTGATAGAATTCTTTCTAGAAACCGGGATGTGATGGAATGAAATTTTTCGGATCGTCGATATTTTGACACGTTTCGGAATATGTTTCTTATAGGCTATCGGCTATTTTCTACTAAGTTTGTAGACTATAAAGATGGCTTCAACGGGTCCCGGGCTCTTCCGGGATCATGCAAGTGCAACGCCAACATAAGGATCGAGACATGATTGATATCGAAATTCTCGCACGAGTCCTTGGGCGATCTGTGCTTGGCAATGACCGTCCGGGCGCGCTCTCCCGCCCGAACTGTCGAATGTGACGATCGTCCCCCTTTCAACGGTACCAGACAAGTCAATTCGCCATAGCCTGCGCATCCGCGCGGCAGGAGTTCTATGTAATGAAAAAAGAAGTTATCGAATATGCAGGCATCCCTGTTGGGATCGTCATTCCGGATGAAGACCGGCTGAAATTCATCGCCGTCAAATTCCATGTCCATGACCTCGACGAGCAGCATTTCAGCTCGCCCGCCGAGGTGAAGCTGGCCATTCACGATCTGATGACCCGCCGCCACCCGAAGCCCCTTCATGCCTGACGCAGAACGCGGCTTTAATACTATCAGAGGATTTCCGACCGGCCCGGCAAAACGGGCCGGTCTTGTTTTTGCCCATCTTGTTTTTTGAGGGCATTTGACTTCCTATCGGCGCGCTTCCCTCAAGACAGGAGCCGCGCTTGTCCGATCTTCTCAATCTCCTCACCGATATCGAAGGCGTCTCCGTCGGTCACGCAACCGACCTGCCGCTTGGCTCCGGTGTCACGACTATCATTTTCGATGAGCCGGCAGTTGCCTCCGGCAGCGTGCTTGGCGGCGCACCAGGCGGGCGCGATACGGCGCTGCTCGATCCCTCCATGGTCGTCGATGCCGTCGACGCCTTCGTACTGTCGGGCGGATCGGCCTTCGGTCTCGATGCGGCGGGCGGCGTGCAGGCGGCATTGCGCGAGATGGGGCGCGGATTCCAAGTCGGCCCGGTTCGTATCCCGATCGTACCGCAGGCGATCCTGATGGATCTGCTGAATGGCGGCGACAAGGGTTGGGGCATACATTCGCCTTACCGCGAAATGGGCTATGAGGCCGCGAGGGCCGCACGCAAGGGTGCGTTTGATCTCGGCACGGTTGGAGCCGGCACGGGTGCAACGACTGCTACCTTCAAGGGCGGCCTTGGCTCGGCAAGTGCAGTCAGCAGCACCGGGCATCGCATCGCGGCAATCGTTGCCGTCAACGCTGTGGGCACGGCGACTATCGGCGAAGGCCCGCATTTCTGGGCGGCCCCATTCGAGCAGAATAATGAATTCGGCGGGCTCGGCATGCCCACGGAAATCGATCATCGATTGCGGCTCAAGAGCGTGAAAACGACAGCCACGACGATCGGCGCGGTTGTCACCGACGCGTCGCTCATCAAGGCGGAAGCGCACCGGCTTTCCATTGCCGCCCATGACGGACTGGCCCGCGCGGTCCTGCCAGCCCACCTGCCACTCGACGGCGACACGATTTTTGCAGCCTCCACCGGCAAACAGAAGCGCAACGACATGGCAAGCCTGATGGAATTGTGCCATCTGGCGGGGATCGTGATGGCGCGGGCGATTGCGCGCGGGGTCTACGAAGCAACGGCGCTTCCGGTGCCGAGCGCGCTGCCTGCATGGCGCGACCGCTATGCGGCCGGACATTGATTACCTAGACTACGAAAACTGAGCCTGACGGCGGAGAACAGGTAAATGCAGATTCGGGCGCTGATGTATTTTGACGAGCTGGTGCGAACCAACTCCATGCGTCAGGCGGCCGAAAACCTGAATGTCGCCCCGACGGCCATCAGCCGGCAGATCGAGAACCTCGAATATCATTTCGGTGCGCCGCTGGTGGAACGCAGCGCGCGTGGCGTGAAGCTGACGGCGGCGGGCGAGCTGCTGGCGGCCCGTGCGGGTCGGACGCTGCGCGAGCTCGACCATGTGCAGCAGCTGATCGAAGACCTGAAGGGGCTACAGCGCGGGCGCGTCAACATTTACGCGAACGGCGCGACCGTTGCCAATCTGCTTGCGCCGGCGCTGGCAGAATTCAGCCTGAAATATCCCAAGCTGCGTTTTGCCGTGACGATCACCAGCGCACGGGCCGCAGTCGAAGCGGTCAACAGCGCCGAGGCCGATATTGCGGTGACCCTGTTTGCGCCGCCAATGTCGGGTACCAAGGTGCGGCTGCGTTCGGAGATCACTTACGATCTTATCACAGCGCCAAACCACCCGGCAGCATCACGCCAGGATATTCCGCTCAAGGAGCTCGCCGACTACGCTCTGGCACTGCCCGATCAATCCTTTGGTTTCCGCCAAGCTTTCGACGCGCTCTTCGAGAAGGAAGGGCTGAGCCTCGATCCGGTGTTCGTGACGAGTTCGCTGGAGATGCTGAAGGAGCTGGTTCTGAGCGGCGCAGCCGTGACGCTGCTGCCGGCACTGACCGTTCGCCGCGAGATCGAGGCCGGCCAGCTTTCAGCCATTCCGCTTGCCGGCAAGACCGGCATTCGCACTCATGTGGATCTCTGTGTGGCGCCTGACCGGCAGCTTTCCTTTGCTGCAACGAAACTTCTCGATTTCATCGAACGCTTCATGCGTGAGCGGTCGAACAGCAAGGGCGGTCAATAAAGAGTAAGGCCCGCGGGCTTGCATCAGATCAGAAATTACTGTGTAGCTTTTTCGGCTACACTGAGCACACAAAATCGTCATTGTGTGTGCACCCTCGTAGTGCCACTCTACTCGCAAAAGGGATCTGCCAAGCAGCGGAGCCAGACAGGGGAACAGGATGATCAAGGTTTCGCTCGCGCCGTCAGCGCGTCTCATGCGGCGTCTTTCCATGGGTGTCGCGCTTTCAGCCGGCATCATGATGCTGGCGCTGACACCCGCCGAAGCCGCCAAAACAACGCTCAATCTCGGCATGAGCGTCGAGCCTGCTGGACTCGACCCGACGATTGCCGCACCTGTCGCCATCGGCCAGGTGACCTGGCAAAACATCTTCGAAGGGCTGGTCAGCATCGACGAGACCGGCAAGGTGCAGCCGCAACTCGCCAAAAGCTGGGACATTTCCCCCGATGGCCTGACCTATACGTTCAAGCTGCAGACCAGTGTCAAATTCCACGATGGCGAGGCCTTCGATTCCACCGCCGCCAAATTCGCCCTCGACCGCGCCCGCGGCAAGGATTCGGTCAATCCGCAGAAGCGCTTCTTCGCCTCGATCGCCTCCATCGAAACGCCCGATGCCGAGACGCTGGTGCTGCATCTTTCCAGCCCGACCGGCAGCCTGATCTACTGGCTCGGCTGGCCGGCCTCGATCATGGTCGGTCCGAAGTCTGCGGCCGACGACAAGACCACGCCTGTCGGCACCGGGCCGTTCAAATTCTCCACCTGGGCCAAGGGCGACCACGTGGAACTCATCAAGAATGCCGACTACTGGAACAAGGATGGCGCGGCCAAGCTCGAGAAGGTGACCTTCCGCTTCATCAACGATCCTCAGGCACAGGCAGCAGCACTGAAATCCGGCGATCTCGACGCCTTTCCGGAATTTGCCGCACCGGAGCTGATGAGCTCCTTCGATGGCGACGCGCGTCTTGCGACCAAGGTCGGCAATACCGAGCTCAAGGTCGTTGCCGGCATGAACAATGCGCGCAAGCCGTTCGACGACAAGCGCGTACGCCAGGCGCTGATGATGGCGATCGACCGCCAGACTGTCATCGATGGTGCCTGGTCCGGTCTCGGTACGGCGATCGGCAGTCACTATACGCCGAACGATCCGGGCTATCAGGATATGACCGGCGTACTGCCCTATAATGTCGAGAAGGCGAAGGCGCTGCTAACCGAGGCCGGCTATCCCAACGGCTTCACTTTCACGATCAAATCGCCGCAGATGGCCTACGCCCCGCGCAGCGCACAGGTCATGCAGGCGATGTTGGCCGAGATCGGTGTGACTGTTAATATCGAGCCCACCGAATTTCCGGCGAAATGGGTGAAGGATGTCATGACCAGCCGTGACTACGACATGACCATCGTCGCCCATGCCGAACCGATGGACATCGATATCTATTCGCGCGATCCCTATTACTTCAATTACAAGAATCCGGCCTTCAATGACCTGATGAAGAAGGTGCAGGAGACGGCCGATCCATCGGAACAGGCCAAGATCTATGGCGAAGCCCAGAAGATCCTCGCCGAGGACGTGCCGGCGCTCTATCTCTTCGTCATGCCCAAGCTCGGTGTCTGGGACAAGAAGCTGAAGGGCCTGTGGGAGAACGAGCCGATCCCCTCCAACGTTCTCAGCAATGTTTCCTGGGACGAATAAACTGCTGATGCGGGCGGCGGACAGGGTGATGAAGACGATATGATCGCACTGCTTTCCCGCCGCCTCGCCGGTCTAGCCATCACCCTTCTCGTCGTGTCCCTGGTGATCTTCGCCGTCATGGACCTTCTGCCCGGCGATCCCGCGTCGATCATGCTCGGCACGTCGGCCAGTCCCGAAACACTGGCGGCACTGCGCCACGAACTCGGCCTCGACCAGCCACTGCTCATTCGCTATGGCCAATGGCTCGCCGGCGTCTTCTCCGGCAATCTCGGGCAATCCTATACCTATGGCGTACCTGTCGCCGGGCTGATCGTCGAGCGGCTGGCGGTGACGCTGCCGCTTGCGATGATTGCCATCGTCCTCTCAGTGGTGATCGCATTGCCGCTCGGCGTGCTGGCGGCGGCGCGACGTGGCGGGATCGTCGATGCGATCGCCACCGTCTTCTCGCAGATCAGCATCGCCGTGCCGGCCTTCTGGGTGGCGCTGCTGCTTATCATCCTGTTTTCCACCACGCTCGGTCTGATGCCGGCAGGTGGTTTTCCCGGGTGGGATGCCGGACTTCTGCCGGCATTGCAGGCCTTATTGATGCCCGCTGTCGCACTCGCCCTGCCGCAAGCCGGCGTGCTGACCCGCGTGGCGCGCTCCGCCGTGCTCGACACCATGCACGAGGATTTCGCGCGCACTGCCGTCGCCAAGGGGCTGTCGCGCAGCACGGTGCTGTGGCGGCACGTCGTGCCGAATGCGCTGGTGCCGATCCTGACCATTCTCGGGCTGCAATTCACTTTTCTCGTTGCCGGCGCAGTTCTGGTCGAAAACGTCTTCAATCTGCCGGGTCTCGGACGGCTTGCCTTACAAGCCTTGTCGCAGCGCGACATCATCGTGATGCAGGATGTCGTGCTGTTCTTCGCGGGCCTCGTCATCGTCATGAATTTCATCGTCGATCTCTCCTACCTGGCGATCGACCCGCGCATGCGAAAGGCGGCATGATGGCTCCCATCGTCTCCTCCGCCATCTTTCCACGGCGCCGAAGCTTCCGGCTTAGCCGGCGAAAGAACCTCATCACCGGAACCATCGTCATCGGGCTCCTGGCTGCCATTGCCCTGCTGTCGCTCTTCTGGACGCCGCTGCCGCCGGCCAAGATGCAGATCATTCACAAGCTGCAGCCGCCGCTTGCCTTCGGCCTGCTCGGCACGGACCAGTTCGGCCGTGACGTAGTTTCCATGCTGATGGTCGGGTGCTGGAATTCGCTGTCGGTCGCCGTCAGCGCGGTCGCCATCGGCGGCACACTCGGTTCCATTGCGGGGATTTCTGCGGCTGCCATCCGCGGCCCCTACGAGGCGCTTTTGATGCGCGCCTGTGACGTCATCTTCGCACTGCCGCCCATCCTGTCCGCTATGCTCCTCGGTGCCTTCCTCGGGCCGGGACGCTTTACAGCGATCACGGCCATTGCCGTCTTCATGGTGCCGGTCTTTGCGCGCGTAACGCTCGCGACCTCGCTGCAGGCCTGGAACCGCGACTATGTGCTGGCGGCGCAGGCGATCGGCAATAGCCGTTTCACGATCTCGGTGCGGCACGTGCTGCCGAACATCATGAGCCAGATCATCGTGCATGCGGCGATCCAGCTCGGTCTCGCGATTCTGACGGAGGCCGGCCTTTCCTTCCTCGGCCTCGGCATGGCGCCGCCGGCGCCGACCTGGGGACGCATGCTGGCAGACGCCCAGACCTTCCTTTCGCTTGCTCCGTGGCTGGCCATCCTGCCCGGCCTTGCCATCGCGCTCACCGTCTTCGGCTTCAACATGCTGGGTGATGGGTTGCGCGATCTGCTCGACCCGCGCGAAGCGAGCCGCTGATGTCCTCCCGAGACGAACCGCCCGAAAGACCAGACCATGCCAGATACCAATTTCACCATCCGCGAGCTCAGGCGACGCTTCAGCGATAGAACCCTCTCGCCGCTCGAATACTGGCTTGCGCTCGAAAGGCATATCGATGCCTGGGAGCCGTCGATCGCAGCGCTTTATCTCTACGATCCGGAAGCGGCGCGCGAGCAGGCAAAGGCATCGGGCGAGCGCTGGATGAAAGGTGAAACGCTCGGCCCGCTCGACGGCATTCCGGTTACGCTCAAGGAGTTGATCGCCACCAGGGGACAACCGGTGCCGCTCGGCACGAAGGCGGTCGAGCTGAAGCCAGCGGAAGCGGATGCGCCGGCGGCGGCGCGGCTGCGGGAGGACGGCGCTGTTATCTTTGCCAAGACCACCTGCCCCGACTACGGCATGCTTTCGTCGGGTCTTTCGAGCTTCCATCATCTGAGCCGAAACCCTTGGAATATCTCACAGAACCCCGGTGGCTCCAGCGCCGGCGCTTCCGCAGCGGCTGCTGCCGGCTACGGGCCATTGCATATCGGCACCGATATTGGCGGTTCGGTGCGGCTGCCGGCCGGCTGGACGGGTGTGTTCGGCTTCAAACCGAGCCATGGGCGCATTCCGGTCGATCCCTATTATGTCGGCCGCTGCGCGGGACCGATGACCCGGACGGTGGAGGATGCCGCCTATTCGATGGCGACGCTTTCGCGCCCAGACTGGCGCGACGGCACCAGCCTGCCGCCGAATGATTTCGACTGGATGGATCTTGCCATCGATCTCACCGGCATGCGGATCGGTCTGATGCTCGATGCCGGCTGCGGTCTTGCCGTCGATGACGATGTGAGGATATCGATCGAAGAAGCGGCCAGGCTTTTCGAGAAAGCCGGGGCGACGATTGTTCCTGTCGGACCGGTGCTGACGCGCGCCATGCTGGATGGGCTGGACAATTTCTGGCGCTCTCGTTTCTGGGGCGACATTGCCGGGCTCAGCGAAGAGCGCCGTGAGAATATTCTCCCCTATATCCATGAATGGGCGAAGGGCGGTGCCGACGTCAGCGGTGTCGATGCCGTGAAGGGCTTCAACCAGACGATCGAGATGCGCAAGACCTGCGGGCGCCTGTTCACCGAGGTCGATGCGGTGCTCTCTCCGACCAATCCGATCGTCTCCTATCCGGCTGAATGGGCTTCGCCCACCAATGATCCGAAACAGCCCTTCGAGCATATCGCCTTCACCGTGCCGTGGAACATGTCGGAGCAGCCGGCATCCTCGATCAATTGCGGCTTTTCGGCATCGGGCATGCCGATCGGGCTGCAGATCGTCGGGCCGCGCTTCGATGACATGCGGGTGCTGAAACTCTCGAAAGCATTCGAGGATTGGACGGGTGGCATCAAGGACTGGCCGAAGCCGCCCGTGGCCTGAAGGCAATCTCAGAACGGGCGGCGATAGCCTGTCGGCTGCTCGTAGAGCCAGCCGATGCGCTTGACGGCCGCCTCGAAATTCTCGCGCGCAACAGTCATCGTATGGCCGTTGGCGTGGATGATGGTTTCGGGATCTTCGAAAACGGCAACATGCCCTTTCCAGAAGACCAGATCGCCGCGGCGCACTTCCGAGCGCTCGATCGGCTCGCCAAGGCCTGCCGCCTGCATGTCGGTATCGCGCGGCGCGCTTCTGCCGGTCATCTGTAGGGCAAGCTGGAGGAGGCCGGAGCAATCGATGCCAAGGCCGGAGCGGCCGCCCCAGAGATAGGGCACCTCCAGGAAGCGGGCGGCGATATCGACATAGTCCTGGCCATCCAGCGCTCCAAGCGGCTGGAGATGCTTGGAGAAGATCGCAGTGCCATCGTCGAGCACCAGATAATGATTGCCGCGCGCTTCCGCTTGACCGGCAATGTGGACTCGGCTGCCCATCGACAGCACTGTCTTATACGGTTTGCGCAATTCCGGTTCCTCATAAAGGAAAGTGCGCTGCGGAACGACGATGTGAGTCGGGGCGTTGGCTGCCTCTGCAACTGCGCTTGCTGGCAGGTAACCGACATAGCCATCGGATGTAGCCTTGACCCAGCACCAGCCGTCAGCGCGATCGAATATCGTGACATCCTCGCCATAGAGCAGTTCCGTATCGATCCCGCGGGCAAGGTCCGGTTCGGGGCGCAGGGCGATGACCGGGACACGGACGTGGGCCGGCGTGCCGCTCACAAAGCGCGCCGCTTCGACCTTGCCCTCAAGGCCGGCTTCCGCAAGATCCGGGCGATAGGCATGGAGGCGGCGGTCGAGCATCGTCATGACATTCCTTTCAGCGTGGCCTTTTGAGCTGGCCTTTCAGACCGGAAGCTTGCGGCCCTGCTCGCGCACGAGGTCGCCGAGCTTTTCGAGATAGAGCGCCCCGCCAACGGTGCGCTTGATGATGACGTTGCGCCGGTCGGCATCGTCACGGACGCGATCGACGAGGCCCATGTCCCCCATCGTATCCAGCGCCCGGGTGATGACCGGTTTCGTCACGTCCAGCGTCGCGGCCAGTCCGCGCACGGTATGCGGTGGCGGCACAAGATAGATATGCAGCAGGATCGCCATCTGACGCAACGTCAAATCTCGGTCGTCGTGGCGGACCTGGTTGAGCGCCACGCCATGCCAGAGGCCAAGCGCCTGCGAGGCGGTCAGTTCAATCGGCACGGCCCCTCCGGAAATCGTTACGCTAACGTTTCATTTTCCGGCAGTTACAGCGAGCAAGCAAGAGGCGGCACAGAATGCCGCCTCGCAAGGTGAATAAAATTTTAACGATCGGGTCAGCGATGGCCTTGGCGGTTCAGCGCATGCTGTGACGGATATGATGATAGAGCGCGCGGATAGCCTGCGCCTCACCGCCTCCAGGCGAATGTGGGCGCTCGTTCGGCGCCCAGCCGTAGATATCGAAATGCGCCCAGCTCTTCGCCTTGCTGACGAAGCGCTTGAGGAAAAGCGCGGCGGTGATGGCGCCCGCCATGCCCCCCGCCGGAGCATTGGTGATATCGGCGAATTTGGTGCGGATATCTTTCTCGTAGCCGGCATAAAGCGGCAGCCGCCAGAGCGGATCATCCGTCTCGAGGCTTGCTTCCATCAGGTCGTGGGCAAGATTCGCATCATCCGTGAAGAAGGGCGGCAGATCGGGGCCGAGAGCAACGCGGGCAGCGCCTGTCAGGGTTGCCATATCGATCAAGAGATCAGGTTCTTCCTCGTCGGCATAGGCGAGCGCATCGGCCAGGATCAGGCGACCTTCGGCATCGGTGTTGTCGATCTGGACCGTCAACCCCTTGCGGCTCTTGTAGATGTCGCCGGGACGGAAGGCATTGGACGAGATGGAATTCTCGACGACCGGGATGATGACACGCAGGTCCACCTTCAGCTTGGCATCCATGATCATGAGCGCCAGGCCCATGACATTTGCCGCGCCGCCCATGTCCTTCTTCATCAGCAGCATGGAGGAAGCCGGCTTGATGTCGAGGCCACCCGTATCGAAGCAGACGCCCTTGCCGACCAGCGTGACCTTGCGGTGTCCCTTCTTGCCCCAGCGCAGCTCCAAGAGGCGCGGCGCATCGGCACTGGCGCGACCGACCGTGTGCACGAGCGGGAAGTTTTCCTTGAGCAGGTCGTCGCCAATGATAACCGACATCTCTGCCTTGTAGTGGGCAGCGAGATCGCGGAAAGCCGCTTCGAGCTGTTCCGGTCCCATGTCGTTGGTCGGCGTATTGATGAGGTCGCGAGCGAGGAAAACGCCGGCGAGCTGACGCTTGATCTCATTGCCGTCGGCATCGCGCGGGATCATCAGCGTCGCCGCCGGGATTTTTTCAGACTTGTAACGGTCGAAACGGTAGCTGCCGAGGCCGAAGCCGAGCGCCAGGCGATTGGCTGTCAGCGGAGCCGTTTCGATGTGCCAGTCGCCGGCCGGAAGTGCGCGGGCAAGCCTGCCCGTGATGTAAGGCTGCTCAGACGGATTGGTCCCAAGGCCGAAGAGCGCGCCGCCGAGGTGACCGTCGGCTGTCGGGATCAGAAGCAGCGAACCGCTTTCTGCCTTGTAGCCGGCTTTGCGTGCCCAATCGAGGGCGATCGGATCGATTGTCGCGGTGTCGATATGGGCGGGCGTGACAGCAAAGATCGGCAGCGTCGACCCACCCTTGGTGTTGAAAGGCGTCGGTCTTTCGGTGAACTGGAAGGGGGCCATGTTTGTCCTTAGAGGCGGGGGGCAGAATCACTTCTTAACGGTCTGTTAGGGTTAACAGACTATTGCTGGAGCGAAGATTGCGTCAAAACCTTTCCCTGTTCCGTTTTGAGGTCAGGCGCCGATTTCATTCAGGAACGCGCAATGCCCGTCTCGGCCTCTACTCCTCTTAAAAAGCGTGTTTTTCAAGGAACCGCCGCTGTTCTCGTCATGCTCGCGCTGGCCGGCTGCTCGACAACGGCAAAGGACCGGATGACAACCGGTTCCATCCCCAAGCTCGACAAGCCGGTCGAGCAGATGGACACCAACGAGTTGCGGGCCGCCACCAACCGTGTCGGCCAGGCCTATGAGAAGAACCCGCGCGATCCGGTCAATGGCGTAAACTATGCCAACCTGCTACGGATGAACGGACGCGACGCGCAAGCGCTTGCCGTCATGCAGCAGGTCGCGATCGCCAATCCCGGTGATCGCAACGTGCTGGCAGCCTATGGCAAGGCGCAAGCGGCCACAGGACAGCTTCAGCAGGCGCTCGATACGATCGGCAGAGCACAGACGCCCGACCGTCCCGACTGGCGACTGATCTCGGCGGAAGGCGCGATCCTCGATCAGATGGGCAAGCCGAACGACGCACGACAGCGCTATCGCGATGCGCTCGACATCCAGCCGAACGAACCTTCGATCCTTTCCAATCTCGGCATGTCTTATCTTCTGACAGGCGATCTGCGCACGGCGGAAACCTATCTGCGCTCGGCCGCCGGCCAGCCTTCCGCCGATAGCCGTGTGCGCCAGAACCTCGCTCTCGTCGTCGGCCTGCAAGGCCGCTTTCCCGAGGCCGAGCAGATCGCGCGGCGCGAACTCTCGCCGCAGCAGGCCGATGCGAATGTCGCCTATCTGCGCGGCATGCTTTCCCAGCAGAATTCCTGGCAGAAGCTCGCGGCGAAGGACTCCACACCTTCCGCCAGCAATACCAACTAAGTCATCTGCTGCTCAATCCGGACAGGATGAGACGCAGGCCGAGACCCGCCATGACCGCGCCCGCGGCCCTGTCGATCCAGGCCTTGGCAGCAAGATAGACTTTGCGCGGCTGCTGGGCCGAAAAGGCGAGCGCAACGATCGCATACCATCCCGCTTCGACCAGGAACACGCCAATCGGCAGTGCCAGCAAAAGCTCCACCGGCACCGTCTTGGGCAGCAGCGCCGCGAAGATACTGGCGTAGACCACGATCGTTTTGGGATTGCTCAACTGCGTCAGCATCGCTGCCGTGAAACTCCGCGCCGGCGTGCTTTTACCGGCTATGTCGCCTGAAAGCGCCAGCGGTTCGCTGGCGCCCTTCCAGATCGCGACAGCAATATAGATCAGATAGGCGCCGCCCGCGATCTTGAGAACGAGGTAAAGCCACTCGAATTGCGAGAGCAGCGCCGTCAAGCCGGCAAGGGCAAGGATGGCGAAGGTCACGCCGCCGATGCCCATGCCGAGTGCAGCAGCAAGCCCGTCAAAGCGGGAACGCGAAATGGCGATGCGCGAGACGACGACGAAACTCGGGCCGGGGCTCATGGCGCCGATCATCAAAGCGCTGATGATGCTGATAAAGATGCCCAGAGAGGACATGGCAAAACTCCATTCTCACACAATTCCGGATGTAAAACCGCCATGCAATTTTGCTGGAAATGCCCACCCGATCAAGGCCGCTCGCCGATGATCGCCGTTTGTTTTGCCGTTCTTGGCAAAAGCGGGGTTTCCGGATCTCTTAATCAGAACCGATCGGCGACCTGGATGCCGGCAGGGCCGAGGATGACGGCGATCAGCACGGGCAGGAAGAAGAGGATCATCGGAACGGTCAGCTTCGGCGGCAGGGCAGCAGCCTTCTTTTCCGCCTCGTTCATGCGTTCGTCGCGGCCCTCCTGGGCAAGGACACGCAGAGCTGTCGCAACGGGCGTGCCGTAGCGGTCGGCCTGAATGAGCGCCTGGGTGACGGAGCGGACCAGATCGATCTGGGTGCGGGTCGCGAGATTCTCAAGGGCGACGCGGCGATCCGGCAGGAAGGAGAGCTCAGCGGTCGTCAGCACCATTTCTTCGGCGAGCGGCGGTGACTGTTCGCCGAGTTCTTCGGAGACCCGGCGCATGGCTGCCTCGATGGAAATACCCGATTCTACGCAGATCAGCATCATGTCCAGCGCATCCGGCCAGGCGCGCTTGATGGATTGCTGACGCTTGCCCATACGGTTGGAAATATAGATGTTCGGCGCATAGAAGCCGATATAGGCGATGCCGATGACGATGAAGATCCGGATCGGCAGGCCCTTGTCGGCAAGATTGCCGAGACCGAACATCCAGAATGCGGCAACCGCCAGAAAAAGAAACGGCAGAAGAAAGCGCGCGACAAGGAAAGTGTTCAGCGCATTTTCCGAACGCAGACCAGCCGCGCGCAGCTTGTTCATCGTGTTGTCGTCGACAAGCGCCTTGCGCAGATTGAACCGCTCGACAATTTGACGGACGGATCGATTGTTCTGGTTTCTGAGCGTCGCCTTACTGCCAGTGTCGGCATTCATACGGGCGCGCTCGCGGGCGCGGATCTGCTCACGCTCGGTCGAGACGGCCTTCATGCGCTTGTTGAGATCACCACGCTCGAAAAAAGGAACGGCAAGCGTGTAGAAAGTGGCAAAGACAGCGATGGCGACGAGCACCGCCACGATCATGGCGGGATCGGTCAATGTTGCGGCGAGTTCCTGCGACATGTGCCTTGCTCCCGCTAGATATCGAAATTGATCATGTTGCGCATCACGAAGATACCGATCGACATCCAAACCGCCGAAAAGCCCATGATGAAGTGGCCGCGCGGATCGGTGAACAAGAGCATCATGTATTGCGGCGACGTGAGGTAAACGAGCAGGGCAACGATAAAAGGCAGGGCGCCGATGATGCAGGCCGATGCCTTGGCTTCCATCGACAGCGCCTTGACCTTGGCCTTCATCTTCTTGCGGTCACGCAGCACCTTTGAAAGGTTGCCGATCGCTTCCGACAGGTTGCCGCCAGCCTGCGACTGGATGGCGATGACGATCGCGAAGAAATTGACTTCCTGCAACGGCATCTGATTGGTCATGCGGGCGCAGGCTTCGGGCACGCTGAGGCCGACCTGCTGCGATTCGACGATACGGCGGAATTCGCCCTTGACCGGCTCGACCCCATCGGTCGCAACGAGGCGGATCGCGTCGTTCAGCGGCAGGCCGGAGCGGATGGAGCGGACGATAACGTCGAGCGCATTCGGAAATTCATCAAGGAACTTGTTCTGGCGGCGCGAAATGAGGAAGCCCAGCACCCAGCGCGGCAGACCAAGCCCTGCGGCCACGGGGATACCGAGCATGACCGGTGTCGATGCGCCGGCAATAAAAAGCAAGACCAGCAGCACAAGTGCGAAGAACGCGCTGAAGAGATAGAAACGGGTTGGCGTGATCGGCAGTCCCGCCTGCACCAGGCGGGATTTCAGCGACAGCGTTTTCTTGGTCTTCTCATGCTGCCGTTTTTCGAGATCCTTCAGGCTGTCCTGTACCGATTTTCGGCGCTTCGACAGTTCCTGCACGCGGTCGCGGGCAGCCTTGACCTTGGTGCGATCGACTTCGGCCGATTTGACGCGGTTGATGCGACTTGCCGATTTCTTGTCGCTCTCGATACGCGAGAACAATACGGCATAGCTCACCGCTGCCGCCGCAACGGCTGCAAGAACGACAATTGCCAGCACTGTCGGATCGATGCCGAACATCTCAATCCTTCGATTTCAGTTCCATCTCGTCGAGCGCAGCGGCGAGGCGTTTTTCTTCGTTGTAGTAGCGGGCGCGATCCCAGAAATGCGGCTTGCCGATACCGGTCGACATATGGCGGCCAATCAGACGGCCGCTCGCGTCCTCGCCTTCAATCTCGTAACGCATCAGATCCTGAGTGATGATGACGTCGCCTTCCATGCCGATCACCTCGGTGATCTGGGTGATGCGACGCGAGCCGTCACGAAGGCGCTGCGCCTGGATAATGACATCGATCGAGGAGGAAATGATTTCGCGCACGGTCTTTGCCGGCAGGGTGAAGCCACCCATGGCGATCATCGATTCCATACGGCTCAGGCATTCGCGCGGGTTGTTGGCGTGGATCGTGCCCATCGAGCCGTCATGGCCGGTGTTCATGGCCTGCAGCAGGTCGAAAACCTCTGGTCCGCGCACTTCGCCGACGATGATGCGTTCGGGACGCATACGCAGGCAGTTCTTGACGAGGTCGCGCATGGTGATCTCGCCCTCGCCTTCGATGTTCGGCGGGCGGGTTTCCAGGCGCACCACATGCGGCTGCTGGAGCTGCAGTTCGGCCGTATCTTCGCAGGTAATGACGCGCTCGTCGCGGTCGATATAGTTCGTCAGGCAGTTCAGAAGCGTGGTTTTGCCCGAGCCCGTTCCGCCCGAGATGATGACGTTGCAGCGGACGCGGCCGATGATCTGAAGCACTGTCGCGCCCTCAGGCGTGATGGCGCCAAAGCGCACCAGCTGATCGAGCGTCAGCTTGTCCTTCTTGAACTTACGGATAGTGAGTGCCGGGCCATCGATCGACAGCGGCGGCGCGATGACGTTGACGCGCGAGCCGTCGGGCAGGCGCGCGTCGCAGATCGGGCTCGATTCATCGACACGGCGGCCGACCTGGCTGACGATGCGCTGGCAGATCGAAAGAAGCTGCGAATTGTCGCGGAAGCGGATTTCGGATTCGATGGTCTTGCCGCCGACTTCGATGAAGGTCTGGCCGGCACCATTGACCATGATATCGGCAATGTCGTCGCGCGCCAGCAGCGGCTCGAGCGGACCGTAACCAAGCACGTCGTTGCAGATATCCTCGAGCAGTTCTTCCTGCTCCGAGATCGACATCGCGAAATTCTTGATAGTGATGATATCGTTGACGATATCGCGGATTTCCTCGCGTGCGCTTTCGCCATCCAGCTTGGAGAGCTGCGAGAGGTCGATCGTATCGATCAGTGCAGAAAAGACCTGCGCCTTGGTATCGTAATATTCATCCGTTCGGGCGGGCCGCTTGCGCTGCGGCGTCTGTATAGGCGGCGGCGCCACCTGCTGGCGGACAGGTTCGCGCGACGGCTCGACGAGCACCGCGGGACCGGATGGCGCTGCCGGGGCGGCAGCCGGCATCGGCGGCGGAGGAGCGGCGATACCGCCGGCACCGGCCTTTCCGAAACCTTCATTTCCGCGTTTTCCGAACATTGATCCGATCCAATTCTACTCGTTCACTTGCGCTTCAGAAGGCCGAGCAGGCCGCCCTTCCTGGATTTCTTGATCGCCACGCGACCCGTGACGATGTGCGAGATCTGCGAAAAGGTCTCTGATGTCGGCGACTTCGGGTCGACCTCGGAGATCATCCGGCCGCTGTTGGCGGCGTTACCGAAAAGACCGATATCGAAGGGAATGATGGCGATCGGTTCGACTTCCAGCGGCTCGCAGAAATCTGAAATCGAAATTTCCGGCCGCTTTGGCATGCCGACCTGATTGAGAATGAGATGCGGCACCTTGTCGTTCGGGCGCATCTTGCGGAGCGCATCAAGCATGTTCTTGGTATTGCGAAGGTTAGCGAGGTCGGGAACGGCGCAAATGACGACCTCATCGGCGCTCGAAAGGACCGAACGGGTCCAGTCCGACCAGGCATGAGGAACATCGAGCACCGTCACCGGCGCGCTGCGCTGCAGCACATCCATGACCGGCTGGAAGGCCTGGCCATCGAAATCATAGGCGCGATCGAGAAGCGAAGGGGCAGCCAGAAGCGAGAGATGCTCCGAGCACTTGGTCAGCAGGCGGTCGAGGAAAACCTCGTCAAGCCGCTCCGGTGCAAAGACAGCCTCGGCAATGCCCTGGGCCGGATCCTGATCGAAATCGATGTTCGCCGTGCCATAAGGCAGGTCGAGATCGGCCAGGATCGTTTCGGTCGAGAACAGGTTCGAGATCCCGAAGGCGCAATTGTGAGCGATGGTCGATGCGCCGACACCGCCCTTGGCGCCAATAAAGGCGATCGAGCGGCCAAGCGGCTCGGCTTCCGGATCGACGAAGATCGTCGCCATTGCGACCATGATATCCGGCATGGCGACAGGCTGGACCATATATTCGGAAATGCCGTTGCGGATCAGATCGCGGTAAAGACCGATATCGTTGTAGTAGCCGACGATGATGACCTTGGTCGAGGGATCGCAGACGGCAGCAAGTGGCGCGAGCTCGGCAAGCAGGCCCGCAGGATTCGCCCTGGTTTCAAGGATGATCAGGTTCGGGGTCGGTGCGCTGGAAAACATGTTCGCAGCCGCCGCCGTTCCGCCGCTGGTAATGCGCAGACTGACTTTCGACATGCGACGGTCATTGGCGCAGCGCTCCATCACCCGCTGCAATCCCTCGCTTTCGCAGAAGGCGTGAACGGAGATGCGCGGCAGCGGCCGCATATTTTCCAGTTCGCCCATGCGCATAGCCTCTTCGGCATGGCGGAGCTCGCTGGTATTCTTGATTTCGTAGTCGACGGTGCTCATCGTTTCATCCCGCCTGATCAGAAACCGGTCTGGCCGGAATCGACATCATCGATCGTGGTCGTGGTCGTCCGGTATTCCTGGATCGCCTGATTGCGCCGCTCGGCGTCGATCGGAGTCATGCCGCGCGGAGCAACAAAATCTTCCGGATTGGCGACCTGAGCGGCGAGGTTGTTCTGCGAGGCACAGCCGAAATTGTAGTAATTCTGGTTCGTGAAGTCTGCCGAGATATCCCTCGGCCACTGACCGCACTGGGTCGTTACCGCCGTCATACCGGTAAAACTCAAGCGTATCGGCGCAGCGTCGCGGAGACCGGTTGCTGCATAGGACGTATTGATGATCTTGTTGCTGGCAATGCCACGCGAAGCAAGTTCGGCACGAACCTGGCTGCGCAGGGCGCGAGCCGCGCCTGCATTGACTGATCCCTCCGGAGACAGGATATAGACCGGGCCGGAAGCGCGCGACACGTAATTTTGCGCGAAGCCGCGAATCAACTCGCGCTGTGCGATCGTCAGGCGGCGATCGCTGGAGGCAACGGGAATATCGACCGTTTGTTCGGCTTCCGTCACGACGATCGGGTGGCGCTCCCGGTAATCATCAGGAATGCCTCCGGTCGTGAGCTGGTCACGCGGACCAGCGCAGCCGGAAAGAATTGCAACGGCGAGCGATGCAGCCACGAGCAGAGGCCTTGTCGTGCGGAAATGTATCGCGCTGTAATGGGCCATCGCCTGATCTCTGTTCGTATTCATCGGTTCAGACCCTGCCCCGCTCATTTGTAGATAAATCCGATGGAACCGTGGAACTGCGCATCGGCAACCGGTGCCTGGGAGCTGCCGTAGACTTTGTTGACGCGGTTCATGAAGAAGGCGGATGCGTCATCCGGCGGGCTGAAATTGTCATCCGGCCGATTGAGCTGATTGCGTGCCACCGGGCGCACCAGGTAGGGCGTCGCGATGATGACGAGTTCCGTTTCCTGACGTTCAACCCCCTTCTGGCGGAAGAGCGTGCCGAGAAGCGGGATCTTCGAGACGCCGGGAGTGCCGTTCATCGTCTGAGAGACGTTGTCGCGGATGAGGCCTGCAAGAGCGATCGAACCGCCCGAGGGGAGTTCGACCGAGGTCTCTGCAGAGCGGCGCTGATAGGTGGGCGCGGTCCCTGATACCGACGGCGCCGGCTCCGAGACATTGGTCTTGATCTGCAGGGCGATGCGGCCGGACGAAAGGACCACCGGCTTGAAAGCCAGATTGATACCGTAATTATAGGGAACGACCGTGACGTTGCCCTGGTTGTCCGTCGTCGAATAAAGAACCTGACCGCCGGAATTGAAAGTCGCGGCCTGACCAGAGATCGCCGTCAACGTGGGTTCGGCCAGCGTGCGGACGACCTTGCCCTGTTCCAGCGCGTTCAGATAGGTCGAAATATCGTACTTGCCGATCGAGTTCTTGAAGAGTGCCGCAAGGCCGCCACCGACGACGGATGTGGCCGTATCCGCCGAGGGACTACCAAGCTGGGCGACCGTCATGCCCGAGGAGTTGGTAACGAGATTGTCGAAACCGAGTTGCTTCAGGATTTCGCGACGAACCTCGGCGATCGTGACCTTGAGCGTGACCTGGTCTTCACCCTGGATCTGCAAGAGGTTGACCACCTGCGAGACCTGGCGGTTTTCGGCAAAGAGTGCAACTGCACTGTCGCCGCCGGTGCCTGACGCCGTTTCCGTGCGCGTCGTAGCTTCACCGCCCTTCAGGAACGCTTCAGCGAGCGATGCTGCCTGAGTTGCATCCTGTGGCGTGCGAACGGTACCCGTCAGCACGATATTGTCAGAAACGATCTCGACCTTGATGGCGGAGTCGGGAATGAAGCGGCGCAGATTGACCTCAAGCCCGGATACGTCGCGCTCGATCTCGATATCGAGGCTGACAACCTCCTCGCCGCTGGCGCCGAAAACGAAGATGTTGGTCTGCCCGACCTTCTTGCCGAATAGATAGATGCGCCGCGACGTCCGGGTTACGGCATCGGCCATGCTGGGATCGGAAACGAGAATGTCATGGGCGTCTTCCGGCAGGTCGACCACCAGCGCCTTGTTGAGGCCGAGCTTCAGACGGCGATGCGCGCCGGGACCGCCTTGGGAAATACGGATGAGGCTTTCGGAACCGGCACTGGCCTGCTTCACTTCGAAAGGCGCATGAAAGGAAAACGGCATAACGCCCGTCGCCGCCATTGCCAGAGAAAGGCAGCCGGTCAGGAAAAGCCTGGTGCGCTGTTTTGAGTTGCCCATCTGCATTTCCCTTACTCCGGCTTCACTGAGCCGGTGGCATCCGTAACGATGGAGCCGGACTTGATGACCTGGACGATTGCGCTGCCGTTGTCGCCACTCAGCAGGTAGTCTGCCGCGCTGGTGTCCTGCTCTTGCGCGTCGGCAACGGAGCGCAGGGCGAGTGAAAGGCGATCGGCCATCTGCTGGGCGACGGCCAGAACCTTGGTCTGGTCGGGGGTGAGTTCCAGCGTTGCTGTCGTGCCAACCGCAGCCTTGGTGCCGTCTTCCTTTTCCTCGATCTGCTGGTCGATGGCGAGAACGCGGACGTTACTCAAAACGGTTTCGGTTATATATTTGTCCGTGCCCTGCCCCTTACGCACCATGATCACGTCAACGCGGTCATTGGGGAGTATGAAGCCACCGGCACCGGTCGCCACGGAGATTTCGGTCGCCACGGCGCGCTTGCCGGCAGGCAGCAGCGAGGACAGGATTCGGCTGTTGGAATCGGCGACCTTCTCCGGACGGATCGGTTCGCCCTCGAAGACGGGCAAGCGCACGACAGCGCCCTGCAGATCCTTGATAGCGTCCGGCCGATCGGTCTCGGTAATGAAGCCCTGGACGACCCCGTTCTGGGGCCAGGCTATCCAGTGGACGGCCTTCTCATCCAGCCGCGCGCCGACAGGGAGATTGGCGCTGGAAACCAGGACGTTGACGGTCGGCTCTTTCTCGATGACGGATTGGACCTTCGTGACGACGTTGCCACTACCGGCCATGTTCATCGCAAGAAGACCGGCAAGGCCGGCTGCCACCACAGCGACAGCTAGGATAATAAGGCGGGCCGGTTTCATTGATCATTCCTTAGGGCACGACGCGTTCGCCCCGCAGAATGCTCAGGAATTGGTATAATTATAGTTAATGGAACACTTACATTTTAAGTTAACGGCCGATTAATACGCCGTCATTTCAGGCTTTCCAGCACAGCCAGGAACAACGGCGAGGACGGGAAGGCGACGAAGCCACCAATCGCGATGGCAACACCATAGGGGATCTTCTTGGCGAGCAGGAGCGAATTGGGAATGGGCAGGCCGATCGCCAATATCATATCTGCCTGCGAGCGGATCAACAGGATTGCGACCGTCACCAAGCCGCCGATGAAACTGACATAAACAAGAAAAGACAGCAGAGCTGGATCGTAACCGAACCAGATCGCGGCCGCGCTCAGAAGTTTCGCGTCTCCGCCGCCCATCACATTGAGCGCGAAGAGTGCAAAGCAAATGCCGAACACGATGGCGGCGCCAAGTGCGTGCATTCCGATTGCAGGAAGAGCCATGCCACTCAAAGGCGCCAGCACGGCGAACGAAATCATCAGGATCAACGACACCCTGTTCGGGATCGTCATCGTCAACAGATCGGATATGGCCGCGAAAGCCAGGCAGAGCGGAAAAACCAGAAGGATTGCAGCTACGATCATCTTCTCACCTGCCCCAAGTTCTCATCTGCCCAAGACAAACAGGCTCACGGCGGTTCGCTCGTGAGCCTGATTGCTGTTAGCCAGAGCGACGCTCCAGTATTACAGATTTGTCTTCGTCGTGGCATTGCTCAGCTTTAGACCGAGCTCGCCGAACGTATCGTTGAGCTTGCCGCCGAGCGTGGTGGCGCCAGCAACGAGGGCTACGGAAATGAGAGCGGCGATCAGGCCGTATTCGATTGCGGTCGCGCCGGATTCATCTTTCAAAAAACGGCTAAAAAGCTTGATCATGGTCACTCCTAGCTCCAGTTGATGTTCTGAACCAGAGCTACGCTCGAGTTGTTAGGGAGTGGTCTTCGTCGTAGCGTTGGTCAGCTTCGAACCGAGGCCAACGAACGTATCGTTGAGCTTCTGGCCGAGCGTGGTGGCGCCAGCAACGAGAGCTACGGAAATGAGGGCGGCGATCAGGCCATATTCGATTGCGGTCGCGCCGGATTCATCCTTCAGAAAACGGCTAAAAAGCTTGGTCATGGTTACTCCTAACTCCAGTTGATGTTCAGCACGTCCGCCAACTGTTGCCGTTGATCGGATGGCTGCAACCTACCGAATGGCCGTTTCCATCGACTTAAGGAAATGCGTTAACAAGGTGTAAACGAGACAACCGGCCCAGTCAGGGTAAGTAATCTCTTACCGCATTTGTTGCATTTCTAAGGAATTTCCGGAAGTAATGTGTAGCATTAGCTTCCAGGCATCCAGAAACGGCACACGTTTCTGCTATATGTCGATTCCATGCCTCGTCAGAGCGTGCCGAGACGATGCAATACGTTTCGCAAACGAACATGGCAGGAAAAGCTTAAAGCTTCGTTCACCATTTTTTTCCATTCTATTGGCAATCTGCATTGCGATCGTGAAAGAGGGCCAAATGCCATCGAACGGCAAGACCGTTTTCTTTGCCTGGGTAATTACGGCTCTTATGGCATCCGCAGCCTCCGCCCAGGAAGACATGCTGCGCGTCTATATGGATCACGCGCGCGTCCTGAAGCTCGATCGGCCCGTCAGCAAGGTCATTGTCGGCAATTCCAAGGTTGCCGATGCGACGGTCGCCGACTCCAAGACAATCGTCTTGACGGGCCGCGCCTTCGGCACGACCAACATCGTATTGCTCGATACCGGCGGCAACGCCATTCTGGACGAGCGCATCCTCGTTTCCATCGATGAAGGCAATACAGTGCGCGTCTATCGCCAGACAGAGCGCTCGGTTCTTTCCTGCACGCCCAATTGCGAGCAGCATTCGCAGCAAGGTGAGGCGTCTTCCGGAAACTAGTTAGTTGCGCCCAGCTCGCACCTATTCGTTAAAATAGCTGCTCCGACCTGAAACGGAAAATCAACGAACGCGGCTTAGTGTGGCGCCCGAAGAACATTTTCGGGGCCAGACCATGGCGATCAGTGAGCAGGAGACGGGCAAGGTGCGTGCGTCCCTCCGTTTATCCAGACTTCGCGCCCTGGCTCGCTCACGTGACGGCTCCGCGGCGATCGAATTCGCGCTGCTGGCCATTCCGTATTTCATTATCATATTCGCCATTCTCGAGACCTTCATCGCCTTTGCGGCGGAACAGCTCGTGTCAAACGGCGTCGATACGGTGAGCCGACAGATGCGGACGGGACAGATCACATTCGATCCTGCGCGCGCCGGCTCCCTGACACAGACGCAGTTCCGGCAGGCCTTTTGCAATGAGATCTCGATCATCATCCGCTGCTCGGCGACGGAGGCGGCGACACCTAGCAAGCTCTATCTGGATGTACAGAGCTTCACGAATTTTGCGTCCATTCCAACGACGATCCCGAGAATGTCTTCGGATAAGTATTCCGATCTCAAGACTTCGGATTTCAAGTTCACACCCGGCGGCCCCGGCTCGATCAACATGGTGCGTGCCTATTACCGCTGGTCCATTATTGTCGATCTCGTTCGTCCCTATGTCACAGGCCTTCGCCCTGTCGGCAGTTCCATGCCGAGCGAATATCTGATGGTCGCGACGGCTGCCTTCCAGAACGAGCAGTATCCATAATGGCGCGCCGCGGACTTCTGATAAGGCTGGCTTCAACAACGCGGCGATTTGCACGCGACCGCAAGGGTGTCGGCGCCATCGAGTTTGCAATCATCTTCCCGGTTCTCGTCATGCTCTATCTCGGCGCGTTCGAGATCACGATCGGGCTCAGCGTCAGCAAGCGCACGACACGTGCTGCCGGCTCGATCGCCGATATCATTACCCAGCAGCAGAGCGTGACAAAAAGCTCGCTGACGGATATCGCCAAAGCCGCCCCGGCAATCTTCGCACCCTATGACAGTTCCGGTCTTTCGTTGAAGGTCACGGCAATCCAGATCGACGGCAGCGCCAATCCTACCGTTCTTTGGTCCTGGGCCCAGAGCGGTGCGGCACCCTATGCCAAGAACAGCGCGGTTTCCGATGTGCCCACGGAAATGAAGAAGGCAAACAGCTTCCTCATCCGCACCGAACTCAGCATACCGTACACGCTGCTCGTCTTTGCTCCCAGCTTCTTGCCGGCAGAGACACGCACCATCACGATCAGCCGCAGCTACTTCTATCGCCAGCGTCAAAACGACAATATTCCCTGCGGCGACTGCTAAAGCGTATCGTGATCGCTAGGATCCGCCGACACCCTTTAAGTCCCTGTTTGATAGATGTCGTTCTCGCAAAACCGCTTTAGCGCAAGATGCGCGGCGCTTTCACAGCTCAAATTTGCCAAGCGGTTCCCGTCAATATATGGCTTGGCGCCAGACAGATCGTTCCAGCCATACGCTGACGACAGCAGATAATACGGGTGAAAAATGGCGCGGGCCTTTCTCTTCGTTCTGGATTCCTTCGGTGTCGGCGGAGCGCCGGATGCCGCAGCCTATGGCGATGAAGGCGCCGATACGCTCGGCCATATCGCCGAATTCTGTGCGGCAGGTGCAGCCGACCGAGCCGGACTCCGTTCCGGCCCCCTTGCGCTGCCGAACATGTCTGCGCTCGGGCTGCTGCATATTGCCCGGGCGGCCAGCGGCCAGTTTCCGGCCGGCATGCCGCTGCCGGACAAGATCTACGGTATCTACGGCGCTGCCAACGAAACGTCGCGCGGAAAGGACACGCCGTCAGGTCATTGGGAAATCGCCGGAACGCCTGTTACCTTCGACTGGGGTTATTTTCCGAGCGAGGGCGATGCCTTTCCGCAGGAACTGATCGATGCGCTCTGCCGCGCGGCTGACGTTCCCGGCATTCTCGGCAATTGCCATGCTTCGGGAACCGAGATCATTGCCCGCTACGGTGAAGAGCATATGCGCAGCGGCAAGCCGATCTGCTATACCTCCTCGGATTCCGTGTTCCAGGTCGCAGCTCATGAGGTCTATTTCGGCCTCGACCGCCTGCTCACCTTTTGCCAAATCGCACGCAGCCTGCTCGACCCCTACAATATCGGCCGCGTCATCGCGCGTCCTTTCATTGGCCAAAGTGCTGCGACCTTCCAGAGGACGGGCAACCGCCGTGACTTCTCGGTGCCGCCTCCGGAGCCGACGCTGCTCGACCGGCTTGTCCAACATGGCCGTAATGTGCATGCGGTCGGCAAGATCGGCGACATCTTCGCCCATCAAGGCGTTTCGCGGGTTATCAAGGCAAATGGCAACGACGCCCTGATGGATGCTTCCCTTGCCGCAATCGACGAGGCGGAGGATGGCGATATCGTCTTCACCAATTTCGTCGATTTCGACATGGTATATGGCCATCGCCGCGACGTGCCGGGCTATGCGGCTGCCCTCGAAGCCTTCGACACGCGCCTTACTGAAGTTCATCAGAAGCTGCGGGCCGGCGACCTCGTGGTCCTGACCGCCGATCACGGCTGCGATCCGACCTGGCGCGGCACGGACCATACGCGCGAGCGCGTGCCTATCATCGCCTACGGTCCCGGCATCAGATCGCGTTCGGTCGGCATACGCCGGACCTATGCCGATATCGGCGAGAGCATTGCGCGGCATCTCGGCATTCCCGCGGGGCCGCATGGGAGGAGTTTTCTGTGACATCGCATTTGAAGAAGGTCGAGCTGCACTGCCATCTGGAGGGTGCGGCTCCGCCTGATCTGACCGAGGCACAGGCGCGCAAATATGGCATCGACATCAGCGCCTGCCTGCAGGACGGTGCCTATGTCTGGCATGATTTCGCGAGCTTTCTGGAATGCTACGACAAGGTTTCCGAAGTCTACAAGACCGAGGAAGACTATGCGCTGCTGACGGAAACCTATCTGGAGGAACTTGCCGGCATCGGTACGATCTACAGCGAGCTCATCGTTTCGCCAGACCACGGCAAGCGCATCGGGCTCGGCGCGGACGCCTATATATCAGGTGTGTGTGAAGGCATCCGCCGGGCAAAGGCGAAAAGCGGCATCGAAGCACGGCTTATCGTGACCGGGGAACGGCATTTCGGCCCTGAGAGCGTCATCGGTGCTGCGGAATATGCGGCGAAGGCCAATAATCCCCTGATAACAGGCTTCAATCTCGCCGGCGAGGAGCGGATGGGTCGCGTCGCCGATTATGCGCGCGCCTTCGACATCGCCCGCGATGCAGGGCTCGGCCTCACCATCCATGCCGGTGAAGTTTGCGGCGCCTTCAGCGTTTCGGACGCATTGGACGAGGTGCGTCCCTCGCGTATCGGCCATGGCGTACGGGCGATCGAGGACGCCGACCTCATCAGGCGGCTGGCGGGCCTCGGCACGGTGCTGGAGGTCTGCCCTGGTTCAAACATCGCGCTCAAGGTCTTTCCAGACTTCGCATCGCATCCGTTGCGCAGACTGAGAGAAGCGGGCGTCAAGGTGACGATCAGCTCCGACGATCCACCCTTCTTCCACACATCGCTCAAGCGGGAATACGAGCTTGCCTCGGAGGCCTTTGCCTTCAGCGATGCTGAAATCAATGCTATGACGCGAACGGCCATCGAGGCCGCCTTCGTCGACGAAGAGACACGCAAGGCGTTGCTTGCCCGCCTTTAAAGGCGCGCGGGATTGTTAATGGTCCAGGCAAATCGGTCTCCGCTATTGCAGTGGAGGCGATTTCCATGGAAGAAACAGCCGATAAGAACAAAGAATTGGAAGGTTTCCCTATGGACGGCGTCACAGTCATCGATCACCCGCTCGTGCAGCACAAACTCACCATCATGCGGCGTAAGGAAACCTCGACAGGCAGCTTCCGCCGGCTGTTGCGCGAAATCTCGACACTGCTCTGCTATGAGGTGACGCGCGATCTGGAACTGACGATGGAGACGATCGAAACGCCGATCCAGGAGATGCAGTCGCCGATCCTCGAAGGCAAGAAGCTGGTCTTTGCCTCCATCCTGCGCGCCGGCAACGGGCTCCTGGAAGGCATGCTCGATCTGGTCCCTTCCGCCCGCGTTTCCCATATCGGCGTCTATCGCGACCATGAGACGCTGCAGCCGGTCGAATATTACTTCAAGGCGCCTGAAGATGTCGCCGAGCGTCTGATCATCGTCGTCGATCCGATGCTTGCGACCGGCAACTCCTCAATTGCCGCCATCGACAAGCTGAAGGAGCGCGGAGCGCACAATATCCGTTTCCTCTGCCTGCTGGCGGCTCCTGAAGGCATCAAGAACTTCCGCGCCGCGCATCCCGATGTTCCGGTCTTCACAGCAGCGATCGACAGCCATCTGAACGAGAAGGGCTATATCGTGCCCGGTCTCGGTGATGCCGGCGACCGGATGTACGGAACCAAATAGTTTCAATTTCCTTTACCAATTCCAAATCCTTCAGGCCCGGGCGGTTCGTCCCGGGCCTTTTTATGTCGCCGTTAGCAACTTTTCAGCACTTATGGCTTAGCTGATTGAAGTGTGAGGTCCCGCATGAGGCGGGGTTTATACAGGAAGGATTTCTGTTTCATGCTCATGCGTACCGTCATATTTGCCAGCATCGCGGCTGCGCTGGCGACACAAGTGCCTTCCCTGCTCACCCGCACGACGCAGCCCGGCAATACGATTTCCGCAAATTTCGTCTCGACCGAGGATAGCGCGCCCGATGCGCCGGCCACGATCGCCGATGGCGGCATGATCCGCCTGCAGGCCGATGCTCAGGGTCATTATACCGGCAATTTCAGGATGAACGGCAAGCCCGTACAGGGGTTGATCGATACCGGCGCCACCTTTGTCGCGCTGAACGAAAGCCTCGCCCGCAGGCTCGGCTTTACCGGCAACCAGCTCGATTTCCGCTATGCAGTCAATACCGCGAACGGCCAGACCAAGGCGGCGCATGTGACGCTCGATCGCATAGAGATCGGCGGCATTCGCGTTCGCAGCGTCGAAGCCTTCGTGTTGAAAGACGAGGCGTTGAGCGGCACGCTTGTTGGCATGAGCTTCCTGCAGAAGCTTGCCTCCTATTCCGTGGCCGACGGCTCCCTCAGCCTCAAGCAGTAAATTCCATCAGATACGGCCGGCGATGACAGGTGGAAGCTCCGGCTTCTCGTCTGCAATACGATAGTTTGCAGCAAGAGAGGCGACGGCCTTTTCGGCCGAAGCCTCGTCTGCCGCGTGAACGAGCGCGATCGGATCGCCCTCATGCACATGCGTTCCAAGCGGCAGCAGGCCGGTGAAGCCGACGCTGTGGTCGATCCGGTCGGCCGGATGGCGTCGTCCGCCGCCGAGATCGATGACGCTGACGCCGACATCACGGGCATCGCAGGCGGCGAGCCAGCCGGCGCGCGATGCCGGAACCGGCCGTTCGACGGGCGCCTTGCGCAGATAGGCATCCGGCCGTTCCAGAAGATCGGCCGGGCCGCCGAGCATATGGACCATGCGCGCGAAGATCTCCACAGCGTTGCCGGAAGAGAGAGCATCCTGCGCCTTGCTCTCCGCCTCGAGAAGCGAAGTCGCGATACCCGACTGCACGAGCATTTCGGCGGCAAAGGCAAGCACGATCGTTTCGAGGCGGGTACCGGTCTTTCGCCCTGCCAGAAAATCGAGGCAGTTGCGGACTTCCACGGCATTGCCGGCGCTATCGGCAAGCGGTTGGTTCATGTCCGTGATCAGCGCAGATGTCTTCACACCCGCGCCATTTGCGACCTCCACCAGGGAATGCGCCAGCACGATTGCCTGCTCCGGATCGGCCATGAAGGCGCCGTTACCGGTTTTGACATCGAGCACCAGGGTCTGAAGGCCGGCGGCAAGTTTCTTCGAGAGGATAGAGGCTGTGATCAGCGGGATGGAATCGACGGTCGCCGTTACATCGCGCACGGCATAGAGCCTGCCGTCGGCCGGCGCCAAAGCACCGGTCGGGCCGATGATGGCGCAGCCGACCTCTTTCACCACCTTGCGGAAGAGACCGGCATCCGGATTGATCGTATAGCCTGGAATGGATTCGAGCTTGTCCAGCGTTCCACCGGTATGGCCAAGGCCGCGACCTGATATCATCGGTACGGCCAGACCGCAGGCAGCGGCAATCGGGGCAAGCATCAGCGAGACGTTGTCGCCCACCCCGCCGGTCGAGTGCTTGTCTGCGACTGGCCGGCCGATGCCTTCCCAGGAGAGCATGTCGCCGGAGCGCGCCATGGCGAGCGTCAGTGCAACGGTCTCGGTGCGCGACATGCCCTTGAACCAGACGGCCATGGCGAATGCGCCGATCTGGCCTTCCGACAGATTGCCGGCAGCCAGCGCCGCGATAAAGGCGTCGATATCACCAGTCGGCAGTTCCGCGCCGTTGCGCTTCTGGCGGATGATCTCCTGCGGGATCATCTCAATAGCTCGAGGCTGCCGCCGGCTTCGGCTCCGTGCCGCTGAGAACGGAGAGGATATTGTCGAGCAGGCCGGACGCGCCGAAACGAAAGGTGGAGGGCATCGCCCAGTCCGGCGTCATGATGGTTTCGGCAAGGCTCAGATAAAGGGCAGCATCGGCGACGGTCGATATGCCGCCGGCCGGCTTGAAGCCCACCTTGCGACCACTCTCGCGGATCGCGCGGATCATGATGTCGGCCGCTTCGAGCGTCGCGTTGACGGCGACCTTGCCGGTGGAGGTCTTGATGAAATCGGTGCCGGCTTCGATCGCCAGTTCCGAGGCGCGGCGGATGAGAGCGGCATCCTTCAGCTCGCCGGCTTCGATAATGACCTTCAACAGGACAGGCGCAACACATTCGGCGCGCACGGCCGCGACCATATCGATAACGGCCTTCTCGTTGCCTGCCATCAGCTTGCGATAGGGGATGACGAGATCGATCTCATCGGCGCCATCGGCGATCGCCTCACGCGTTTCGGCGGCGACATCGGCGATTTCCATATCACCGGAGGGAAAATTGACAACGGTCGCAATACGGACCGGGTGGCCCTTGCCGAGCACGATGCGGGCATGGGCGACGAAACGAGGCCAGATGCAGATTGCCGCGCTGCTGCCATAGGGTGTCTGCGCGCGGGCGCAAAGCGTGTCGATCTGCTCCTGGGTGCAATCGTCCTTCAGGTTTGTGAGATCGAGAAGGGAAAGGGCGACGGCGGCCGTTTCCCGGCTGGAATGGCTGTTCATTTTCGCTTCCTCCACCGGCAATCAGTGTCCGGCAATCATTTCTTTGAGTATGGCGGCGAGACGGGCACCGCCAACCGGCGCCATATCCTTGGTTTCCTCGTGGCTGAGCTCGTTTCCGGTCATGCCAGCCCCATAGTTGGTGATTACCGAGGCTGCCGCAACCCTCAGGCCCAGCATTCTTGCGATGATGACTTCAGGCACGGTCGACATGCCGACCGCATCGGCGCCGAGAATACGCGCCATGCGGATTTCGGCCGGCGTTTCGAAGCTCGGGCCCGAGAACCACATGTAGACGCCGCTTGCGAGCGGGATGCCGAGCGTCTTCGCTGCCTTTTGCATCGCCGCCGAAAGCTCGGCATCATAAGCGTTGGTCATGCCGACGAAACGATGATCGCTCTCCTGCCCGATCAGCGGGTTCATGCCGGAATAATTGATGTGGTCGGCAATCTGCATGACCGAGCCGGGCGGAATGTCGTCTTTCAGTGAGCCCGCCGAATTGGTGAGGATCAGGGCCTCGACGCCGAGGGCGTGCAAGACCTCGATCGGCAGGCGCATGGCATTGGCATCGCCCTTCTCATAATAGTGGACGCGGCCGGAGAGCATGATGACCGGCACCGAGCCGAGATGGCCGGCGACGACCTCTCCGGCATGGCCGGAGACGGCGCTGACCGGGAAACCCGGCAGGTCCTTGTAAGGAATGCACACGACATCGGTAAGCTCGCTGACAAGCGAGCCGAGGCCGGAGCCGAGCACGATGCCGTAGCGCGGTTTGAGCCCGCCGAGCAGAGCCGCGAGCAGATCGATGGTCGCGATCATCCGAGTTCCGTCTCGAAGCTGAAGGGAAGAAGCTGTTCCATGGTCATCGTCTTCTTCACGCCGGCTTCGTCGCAAAGGTAGATCTTCGTGTCCTTGCCGGCGAATTCCGAGATCTTCTGCCGGCAGCCGCCGCAAGGCGGGCAGAGCGGCAGTTTTTCGGCGATGACGGCCATTTCGACGATCTTCTTCGCGCCACCCATGATCATGGCGCCGATCGCCGTCGGCTCGGCGCACCACCCTTGAGGGAAGGAGAGGTTCTCGATATTGGCGCCGGTATAGACCTTGCCATCCTCGGCGCGGATCGCCGCGCCGACCGGGAACTTGGAATAAGGAGCGTGCGCGAAGGCCATGGCGCCGCGCGCGGCTTCGAACAGGTCGTGAGACATATCAACGCTCCTTCGTATAGGGCACGCCGCCGGCCTTCGGCGGAATTGCAACGCCGATGAAGCCGGCGAGCAGAACACAGGTCAGGATATAGGGCAGTGCCTGGAAAACCTGTACCGGTACCTCGCCGATCAGCGGCACCTGTTTGCCCTGCATGAAATTCGCCAACGCATCGAGGAAGCCGAAGAGCAGGCAGGCGAACATGACCGGCACCGGCCTCCACTTGGCAAAGACGAGCGCGGCAAGCGCGATATAGCCCTTGCCCGCCGACATGTCCTTGATGAAGGCCGCCGATTGGGCGATCGCCAGATAGGTGCCAGAGAAGCCGCAGAGGATGCCGGCGCACATGACAGCGCGGTAACGCAGCCAGGTTACCGAAATACCAGCCGTATCCACCGCACCCGGATTTTCGCCGACAGCACGAAGACGCAAGCCGAAACGCGTGCGGTAGAGGACCCACCAGGAGAAGGGCACGGCGAGAAAGGCGAGATAGGTCAGGATATTGTTGCCGGAGATCACGCCGGCATAGAGCGGGCCAATGAGTGGCACGTCCCTGATAGCATCGGCACCCGGCAGAATGATCGGTGCGAAGCGGGCGTCGGGCGCGAGCTGCGGCGTGCGGCCGCCCTGGCCGAACCAGGCCTGGCCGAGCACGATGGTGATACCGGCGATGAAGAAGTTGATGGCCACGCCCGAGATGATCTGGTTGCCGCGATTGGTGATCGAGGCAAAGCCATGCACGAGGCTGAGCGCCACCGAGCAGACCACACCGGCGCCCAAGCCTGCCCAGGCCGAGCCAGTGAGATAGGCCACACAGGCGGCCGCGAAGGCAGAGCCCAACATCTTGCCTTCGAGACCTATATCGAAGATGCCGGCGCGTTCGGAAAACAGGCCGGCAAGTGCGGTAAAGATCAGCGGAATGGAGAGCCGGATCGTCGAACTCAGAACGCTGATGAAAATTTCATAATATTCCATCGTCTGTTCCTCAGGCTCGCTTGAACTGCTGGTAGATGCGCACCATTGCCGGGCGGAACATGTATTCCAGCGCACCGGCAAACAGGATCACCAGACCCTGGATGACGAGGATCATCTCGCGGGTGATGTTGGGCATTTCGAAGGAGATCCAGTCGCCGCCCTGATAGAGGACGCCGAAAAGGATCGCTGCGAAGATGATGCCGAGCGGATGGTTTCGTCCCATCAGCGACACGGCGATGCCGACGAAGCCGGCGCCACCGACGAACTCCACCTGCAGACGGGCCGACGAGCCCATGACCGGATTGAGCGCCATCATGCCGGCGAGCGCGCCTGACAGCAGCATGGCGATGATGATGGTGCGCGCATGAGGCGTGCCGGCATAGGCGGCGGCTGTCGGGCTGACGCCCAGCGTGCGCATATCGAAGCCGAGCTTGCTGCGCCAGACCAGCACCCAGACGAACCACGCGGCGAACAGCGCGATGATGAAGGAGACGTTGAACGGGGCCGCACCGAGCTTGGAACCGAACATGGTCATGACCCAGCCGAGCTTCGGAAGCTGCCCGCCCTCGAGAAAGGTGCGGGTTTCCGGCGCCATCTTGCCCGGCACGATCAGCACATGCACCAGCAAATAGACCATAAGGGCGGCTGCGATATAGTTGAACATGATCGTCGTGATGACGATGTGGCTGCCGCGCTTGGCCTGCAGGAAGGCGGGAATGAAGGCCCAGGCTGCCCCGAAGAGACCGGCTCCGATAACGGCGATCGGCATCGTCACATACCAGGGTACATAGTTGTCGAGCGCCAGCGCCACCAGCGCACAGCCAAGGCCGCCGACATAGGCCTGGCCTTCTGAGCCGATGTTGAAGAGGCCGGCATGAATGGCGACGGCAACGGAAAGGCCGGTGAAAATGAAACTGGTCGCGTAATAGAGCGTGAAGCCAATGCCTTCACCGCTGCCGAAGGCGCCTTCGATGAGCAGCGAGAGGGCAGCCAGGGGGCTTTCGCCGATCAGCCAGACGACGAAGCCGGAGATCAGGAAGGCAACGACCAGGTTCAAAAGAGGGATCAGACCGTAATTGATCCATCTCGGTAGTGTTACGGAAGCAGTGCTCATCGAGGCCTCACGCGGCAATGCCGGCCATCATCAGGCCGAGGGTCTGTTCACCGGCATCGGGCGTCTTCTCGCCGACGACGTGGCCGGCAAACATGACAAGGATACGGTCTGAAAGGGCGCGGATTTCGTCGAGCTCGACGGAGACGAGCAGAATGGCCTTACCCGCATCGCGCATCTCGATGATCCGGCGATGGATGAATTCGATGGCGCCTATATCGACGCCACGGGTCGGCTGGCCGATAATCAGCATCTTCGGATCGCGCTCGATCTCGCGGGCGACGACAATCTTCTGCTGGTTGCCACCGGAAAAATTCGCCGTCTTCAGGCGCGGGTTCGGCGGGCGGATGTCGTATTTCTCGATCTTTTCCATCGCATCCTTGCGGATGGCGTCGAGATCGAGCAGCGGGCCGCGGCTGTATTCGGGACGGTGGTGATAGCCGAGTACGGCATTTTCATATTCTTCGAACTTCAGCACCAGGCCCATGTGGTGGCGGTCTTCGGGAATATGCGCGAGGCCGAGCTCACGCAGGCGGGCCGGATCGGCCTTGTCGATCGGCTGGCCGTCGAGCAGGATTTCGCCGGATGCCGGCTTGCGGATACCCGCGATCGCCTCCAGCAGTTCCGACTGACCATTGCCGGCCACACCGGCAATGCCGACGATCTCGCCGGCGCGGACATCGAAGGAGACGTTGTCGACCATCGTCACGCCCCTGTTGTCCTTGACCGTCAGGTTGCGGACGGACAGCAAGACATCGGCGGGCTTTGCCTCGCCCTTCTGGACCCGCAGCAGCACGCGGCGGCCGACCATGAGTTCGGCGAGCTCTTCAACCGTGGTCTCGCTGGTCTTGCGGGTGGCGACCATCTCGCCGCGGCGCATGACGGAGACAGTGTCGGTGATCGCCATGATCTCGCGCAGCTTGTGGGTGATGAGGACAACGGTCTTGCCCTCGTCGCGCAGCACGCCGAGAATGCGGAACAGGTGATCGGCCTCGGCTGGTGTCAGCACGCCCGTCGGCTCATCGAGGATCAGGATCTCGGCGCCGCGATACATGGCCTTGAGGATTTCCACACGCTGCTGCAGGCCGACCGGAAGCTGCTCGATCAGCGCGTCCGGGTTGACCTCCAGGCCGTATTCGGTCTCCAGCCGCTTGAGCTCGGCGCGCGCGGAAGCAACGCCCCTTGCCAGCAGCGCGCCGCCTTCGGCGCCGAGCATGATGTTTTCGAGGACGGTGAAATTGTCGACCAGCATGAAGTGCTGGTGCACCATGCCGATGCCGGCGGCGATCGCTGCCTGGCTATCCTTGATGGTGATGGGCTGGCCGTTGACGCGGATCTCGCCGCTATCGGCCTGGTAAAAACCGTAGATGATGGACATCAGGGTCGATTTGCCAGCGCCGTTTTCCCCGATAATGCCATGGATCGAGCCCTTGGCGACGGTCAGGTTGATGTCCTTGTTGGCGTGAACGGCGCCGAATTTCTTGTCGATGCCGACAAGTTCGATAGCAGGCTGGTCTGTCACAGCAGGCTCCAAATAAGAAAAGGGCGTATGGCGAAAATCCTTGTCCGCCATACGCCCGATCTCAGTTACGACTCACTTCGGGCAGGCATTGTCCGTGGTGTAATCGTGAACCTTGACGGTGCCAGCAATGATGTCGGCCTTGGCCTTGTCGACGGCAGCCTGCATCTCCGGCGTGATCAACGGCTTGTTGTTGTCGTCCATGGCGGCGGCAACGCCGTCTTCCTTGACGCCGAGAGACTGGACACCGGCCGTGAACTTGTCGTTCTTGGTGTCATTATAGGCGTTGTAGACGGCGAGGTCGACGCGCTTGACCATCGAGGTCAACACGGAACCCGGATGCAGGTGGTTCTGGTTGGAATCGACGCCGATCGACAGTTTCTTGTTGTCGGCTGCCGTCTGCAGAACGCCGAGACCGGTGGCACCGGCTGCCGCGTAAACGACGTCAGCACCCTGGTCGATCTGGTTCTTGGTGAGCTCGCCGCCGCGGACCGGGTCGTTCCAGGCTGCACCGGTCGTGCCGGTCATGTTCTGGAAGACTTCGATGTCGGCCTTGGCGGCGCGTGCGCCCTGCTCGTAGCCACATTCGAACTTGCGGATCAGCGGAATGTCCATGCCGCCGACGAAGCCGACCTTGCCGGTCTTGGACGCCATGCCAGCGAGAACACCGACGAGATAGGAGCCTTCCTCTTCCTTGTAGAGGACGGAGCGGACGTTCGGCTTGTCGACGACGGAGTCGACGATGATGAACTTGGTGTCCGGGAATTCAGCGGCAACCTTCTCGACAGCCGAGGTCCAGGCGAAGGAAACGGCAACAACCGGGTTGAAGCCGCGGCTTGCGAAGTTGCGGATGGCCTGCTCGCCCTGGGTGTCGCCGGTCGGCTCGAAATCGCGGTAGGCGATGCCGGTTTCCTTCTTGAACTTTTCAGCACCGTTGAAAGCAGCTTCGTTGAAGGACTTATCGAACTTCCCGCCGGTGCCGTAAACGAGAGCCGGCTTGATGTCGGCGGCAAGCGCCGTCGTCGACATCGCTGCCACGGCAAGGAGGGTGAGAAGGGATTTTTTCATGAGTTTGCAGCCCTGTTGTTGCTATTTGTTTGGGGTCCTCCCGCAAGCCTTTTTCAGGCATGTCTGCGGAACCACCGACCTCCCCCCGGAGGCCTGGCTGCGTGCATCCTTGCATGGCTCCACAAAAAATTCACGAGAAATTTTTCGGTTGGTAAAGATTTGCCATTATTGCCGAAAATCAATCCACAGGTCCTGAATTCTGGGCAAATCGACCGCTAAAATGCGGATTTTCTAACCAGTGGCCTGGCGGCATCGGGCTCATCATCCCGCCATTTCGGGAACTGCCGATTGCACTTTTTCACACCCTCCAGCTCTTCAGCTATGCGGTAAAGCGGCCGGCCACCGGCGGCTTCTTGTAGCCAACCATCCACAGGATGAGCGACAGCACCAGAAACACGGCAAAGGCCGGCTGCAGCATGAGCCACTGGAAGATGAAAGCGTAGAAACGCGGATGGACATAATAGGAAACGGAAGACTGGAGCGCGGTAAGCGTCGAGGGGCTGACATCCTGCCACGCATCCGACATCGGGGTCATGAGCACTTGCGAGGATGCAACGGACTGAATGGAATCGATGGTTCCGGCAATGACCGCAACTGCCAGCGCAAACAGGCTGGCAAGACGCAACAAGAAACGCATCAAATCCTCCGATGACGGGTGTGCCTTGATGTCCGGCGAGCCGCGCCAATCTCCACTCAAACCTAGAGATAGGCTCGGAGCAGACACAGCGCAATGGACGGCATGCGCGCAGTTTTATCGGAAGAAGTCAAAAAACTGTTAGATTTGGGTTGATCGGCAAAAATTCTTGGGTATATATCGCGCCGTTCCGACGATTTGCTCCTCTCCAAGGCGCGAACGCCCAAAAAGGACAGGTGGCCGAGTGGTTTAAGGCGCACGCCTGGAACGCGTGTGTACGTGAAAGCGTACCGTGGGTTCGAATCCCACCTTGTCCGCCATTTTTCATCTAAATACCTGTATTCCCTTATCCTTTTCTGATTTCCGGTTGGGGCGACCCTGGAATTGATCCCAGTAACGCGATGGCTTCGCCTCGTCGCTTCAAACGCACAAACTCTGCAGCCGCGTTAACGCCAACATTTTTTCCTGCAAACAAATCCTTGACGGTTCTTTAGCTTCGCCTAATGTGTTCTCTTTATGTTCCGTTGATTGGCCCGAACCTTGTCCGATCAGCGCAAAGCAGGGCCGAGCTCAGAGCGGAGGGAAAAGCATGTGCGGGAGAGTGTTCGTCAAATCCGATCTGGTCACGCTGATGCAGGCTTTTGCCTTTGCCGGCAGAGAAGGTGCGCTCGGCATGGCAAACCAGTTTCCGCGCTACAACGGCGCTCCGAGCCTGGATTACCCGATCATCATCATGGATGTTGACCGGAACAACAACATGGGCGCCAACTTCGCACCGGCGCAATGGGGGCTGAAGCCGGCCTGGTGGAAAGCCGGGATGCCTACGCCGGTCAACGCAAAATGCGAAGAAGTTGCCGACAAGCCAATGTTCCGGAATGCGTACCAGAGCAGCCGCTGCCTCGTGCCGATCGACGGGTATTTTGAATGGAAAAAACTCGAACCTTCGGGAAAGAAGAAGCAGGCCTATGCAATCGCGATGAAGAGCGGGCAGCCTTTTGCTCTCGCCGGCCTCTGGGAGAGGTGGCGCGATCCAAAAACCGATTTGCAGGTTCGGACTTTTGCCATCCTCACCTGCGCCGCCAACGAAATGATGTCGACTATCCACGACCGTATGCCTGTTATCCTGCATGAAAAGGACTATCAGCGCTGGCTATCCGACGTGCCGCCGCCGCATGATTTGATGACGCAGTTTCCAAGCGAACTAATGACCATGTGGTCGATCGGACCCAACGTCGGCAATCCAAGGAATGACCAGCCCGATATCATCGAGGAGATCGACCCTGATCCAGAGCCGTCTTTCCTATAGTCGGCGGCGAAACAAATCTCAGCATTGTTGAGGCGCGGCTTAATTGCGCGAGGTGTCGATGTCCGAACTTCTCCCTGCCCCATCAACGATGATATCCGCCTGCACATCCCGCCGGCCAAGTTCGGCGGCGCGACGAAATTCGTGGGCTTCTCCACAACTCGACCCTAACGCGATAGGTTGGTCCACATTTTCATTGCCAACGACACAGAGGGGAGACCAGCAATGGCGAATTTCAAGGCTGAAGACGAAGCGATCGGAACGATCATCCTGGTGGAGGAACTGTTTCAAACCATGGTCAAGTCCGGCATCCTGCCTGCATCCGTTATGGCGGATGTCGTGCGCGGCGCAGTTGCGAGGCTGGATACGACTGATCATTTCGGCGCGGGTGCGGCTGTCCGCCACTATTTCGAAAGCTGGCTGTCGAAGTAGATAATCTTATCTGCTGCATAGGGTGCGGCAGCTTTCAACTGCTCTATAGCGAATGTCAGATCAATGCCTGTCATGTCACAATCTGACATTTCCCACACGGCGTATGGGCAATCTTGTGCCAGTTATGCGTCCTATGCGCGGCGGTAGTTGAAAGCCCCACCGCCAGGATGGGATTGGCTGCCGCGGCGGACATCCATCCCGAAGAAGGCCTCCGTGCGGCCTAGCGCGGTCGCCTTCGCAATGTCTTTGCTTGAAGACACCAAAAATGGACTGCGCGTTTAAATATTGGGCGCTTTGTGACCCGCGATCGGTAAGGCTTGGCAAAGCAAAAGCCGGTAACGATCCTATGTGGCGCGATCCGGAGCGAGAGGGGCGGCAAGGGCTGCTGCCCGCCGGGACGCGACCATGCGGGGACCTACCATGAAGAAGCTCATCATTGCCGCAGCCTTTGCGGCATTCCTGCCTGTGATTGCCCAGGCGGAAACGCTGGAATTTCCGAGCGACGATCCGGTCGCGACCGTGACCATTCCCGACAACTGGGGGCCGAAGGAGACGGAGACCGGCATCGATGCCCAGTCCGAGGATTCGGCGATCTATCTTTCAATCGACGTTGCCGATGAAAAGACCAGCGACAAGATCATCGACGAGGCCTTCGCCTTCCTGCAGAAGAACGGCGTCGCCATCGAGGAGAAGACCCAGAAGGAATCCGAAGCCGAAATCAACGGCATGAAGATGAAAACCTTCGACTGGGACGGCAGTGACAAGGAAGGCCCGGTCAATATCGGCGTCGCCGTCCTTTCGCCTTCTGAGGGCAAGCTGCTCCTGATCACCTATTGGGGCACCAAGGGCAAGCAGGACGCTCATGACGACGAGCTGATCGCCATCATCAGCTCGCTGAAGCCGGCCGGCTGATTTTGAGACGAGGCGCTGCCGGCAAGGCGGCGCCTTTCTTCATTCGGGAACAAGAGCGCACGGGCACAGTTCCCTTTGCATGACAAAAACAAGGGCAAAAACAGGCACGATCCGCATCGGCATATCGGGATGGACCTATGCGCCCTGGCGCGGTGTCTTCTATCCCAAGGGATTGGCCAGGAGGAGCGAACTTGCCTATGCCTCGCGGCAATTTCCCTCCATCGAGATCAACGGCACATTTTACGGGCTGCAGAAGCCGGATGTTTTTGCCCGCTGGCGCGATGAAACACCCGATGGTTTCGTCTTTTCGGTCAAGGGCTCGCGCTATATCACGCATCTCAAGCGCCTGCGCGACATCGAAACGCCGCTTGCCAATTTCCTCGCCTCCGGCCTCATGCGCCTGGGCACCAAACTCGGGCCGATCCTCTGGCAATTTCCGCCAGGCCTGACATTCAATGCCGATCTCTTCGCAAATTTCCTGGCAATGCTGCCCGAGAATACGGATGCCGCGGCCGATATCGCGAAACGGCATGACGAACGGCTTGACGGCCGCGCCTGGACGAAGAGCGAGACGACGCAGCCGATGCGCCATGCGCTGGAAATCCGCCACGACAGTTTCTGCACGCCCGAATTCATCGAACTGCTACGCAAGTACAAGGTCGGGCTAGTGGCGGCCGATACGGTGGAATGGCCGCGGCTGATGGATGTGACGGCGGATTTCATCTATTGCCGCCTGCACGGATCGGAGCAGCTTTACATCAGCGGCTATAGCGATGAGGCGCTTGATCGCTGGGCCCGGCGCATCGATGCGTGGACGCATGGAATCGAGCCCGATGATGCCGACCGCATCAAGCCGCCGCTGAAACGCTCGGCGAGCGGGCGCGATGTCTATGTCTATTTCGACAACGACGTGAAGGTACGTGCGCCGGCCGATGCCCATTCACTCGCCGACAAGCTCGGCGTCGCCCGGCCGCCGGATGATGGTCTTGTCGTCAAGCCAAAACGCCGTGGCGGCAGGACGGTGTTCGAGGAGCCGCGCCGGCACTGGCCGGCGCTGCGGTCGACGATTTAGACCAGCACGGCCTGATCGGTGCGGTCCTCGGTGCCGAAGAACTTCAGATAGCGCTCGACTTCGGCAGGCTCGCCGGTCGCCTTCTGAGGATTGTCCGAAAGCTTGACGGCGGGGCGGCCATTGGCGTCGCTCACCTTGCAGACGATCGAAATCGGCAGGAAGTCGGAACTGTCGTTCGGTGCGCAGCCGGCGAAGTCATTCGTCAGGTTCGTGCCCCAGCCGAAGCTCATGCGCACGCGGCCTTCGAAATGCTTGTAGGTATCGATGATCGCATCGACATCGAGGCCATCGGAGAAGATCAGGAGTTTTTGGCGCGGGTCGCGGCCCATCTTCTTCCACCAGTCGATGATCTTTTCGCCGCCTTCGACCGGCGGAGCGCTGTCCGGGCGGAAGCCTGTCCAGTCGGCCACCCATTCCGGTGCGTCGCGCAGGAAGGCGGCGGTTCCGAAGGCGTCCGGCAGCACGATCAGCAGGTTGCCGCCATAGAGCTTGTTCCAGTCGCGCAACACCTTGTAAGGCGCGTTCTTCAGCTGCTCGTCGGTCTCGGCAAGGGCTGCGGCGACCATCGGCAGCTCGTGGGCATTGGTGCCGACGGCTTCGAGATCGGAATCCATAGCCAGCAATACATTGCTGGTTCCGGTAAAGGCCGGGCCGATGCCTTCCTTCAGCGCTTCGACGCACCAGCGCTGCCAGAGGAAGCTGTGGCGGCGGCGGGTACCGAAATCGGAAATGCGCAGGCCCGGGAGTTCACGGAGCTTCTCCACCTTGGCCCACATCTTGGCTTTGGCGCGGGCATAGAGAACATCGAGCGTGAAGGGGCCCATCGCCTTCATGGCAGCGCGCGAGCGCATCTCGTTGATGATGGCAAGGGCCGGGATTTCCCACATGGTCGTTTCCTTCCACGACCCATGGAAATCGAGCACATATTGCCCGTCTTTCTTGGAGAGCTCGTATTCCGGCAGCTGGAAATTGGAGAGCCAGGCAAGGAATTCCGGCTCGAAGATCTGGGCGCGGCCATAGAAGCTGTTACCGGCGAGCCAGATCATCTCCTTCTTGGCGAGCTTCAGCGTGCGCGCATGATCAAGCTGCTCGCGCAACTCGCCCTCGTCGATCTGTTCGGCGAGACGCACGCGTTTGGTGCGGTTGATGAGGGTGAAGGAGGCATTCACATCTGGATAGAGCTTCCAGATCATCTGCAGCATCAGAAGCTTGTAGAAGTCCGTATCGATCAGACTGCGGACGATCGGATCGAGTTTCCAGGTGTGATTGTAGACGCGTCTTGCGATATCGGTCCTGGCCATGAAGCTCCTGCCTGTCCGTCAATCCGGTCAGGCGCGACCGTCTCGCGGCCAGCGCACGAAACCGGCTCGTGCGCCTTCTTATCGAAAAATCGATAAACAAAGTCCAGAAAAAACAACAATGATACCCCGCAGCCATTCTAGCTGCGGGGCGTGGTTTAAACGTTTGATATCAGCTCGTTATTGTGCAGGTGCCGCGGGCTGGGCCGGCACAGTGCCGCCATTCTGTGGCGGAGCCGCCGGAACTTGAGACTGCATCTGCTGACCGGGCTGCTGCGGGGCGACATCATCGGCCTCCTTCTGACCCCAGATCTCCACCGGAATCCAGACAAGGAAAGCCAGCACCAGTGCAGCGACCAGTACGGTCAGGATGCGATAGCCGGTACGGCCCTGCTTGGCCTTGACAGGCGAAATCTGCTCTTCGGCATGAAGCTTTTGATCGGACTTTTCCCAACGCGTTTCCGTATGCGTCATGATCGTCTCCTTGCGGTAATCCGTAGACAACGGCCTGCGGAGCTTCCGGAATGAAACGAGGAGCAGCGTGGTATGGTTCCGAGAAGGACTCTTTAGAGCATGTCGTTATCGCAAAACCGCGGCACACTTATGCGCGGCATGCTTAGTACCCAGAGTTACGATCGACGACGAATTGCAGCGCCTCGCCCCGTTCGAAGCGGACGATCTGGGTTTCGACATGGCGGAAAAGCGCGTTCTCTTCGGAGATCGCAGCGTCGTGCGGGGTGATGAAGACATTGTCCAAATGCCAGAGCGGATCGCCCGCCGGCAGCGGCTCGACCTCAAAGACGTCGAGCGAGGCGCCGCCGAGCACGCCGCCCTCAATCGCCGCCACGATATCGGCCTGGACCTGGCTCTTGCCGCGGCCTCCATTGATGAAGACCGGTTTGCCGAGCGCGCCGCCCTGGCGGAGCTTGGCGAAGAAGGCCTTGTTGTAGAGGCCTGATGTCTCAGGCGTCAGCGGCAGCAGGCCGACGACGATATCGGTCTTCGACAGGAAGGTATCGAACTGCGGGCCGTGGAAGGTTTCGATGCCTTCAACTTCCTTCTTCGAGCGTGACCAGCCGATGACATTGAAGCCCATGACCCTCAGCTTGGCGACCGCGTCCTGGCCGAGAATGCCGAGACCCATGACGCCGACGGTAATTTCGGCGGCTTCCGGCGGGACGAGCTTGCCCCAGACACGGTCGCGCTGGTCCCGGTCATGCGCGCGCTGCAGGCGCAGATGCATGAGGCATTGCATGACCACCCATTCGCTCATGCGTGTCGTCAGGCTGCGGTCGGCGAAGCGGACGATCGGGATGTCGGGCAGATCAGGAATGGAGAGGATGCTATCGACCCCGGCGCCACCTGAGAACAGTACCTTCAGGTTCGGCGCCCGCTTAAAGATATCGGCATCCGGCTTCCAGAGCAGCGCATAATCGACGCCGGTCAGGTCGAGCTCCTTGCTGGCCGGATCGGCTGAATTGATGCTGCCGCGGTCGGCAAAGGCGGTCTTCAGGATGCGGGCGACGGTCTCAGGGTCGAACTTGAGATCGACGAGGATGGGAGGTCTTGCTGACATGATCTTCTTTACTGCTGCCCGTCTTTCACTGCTGAACGGCTGATGTCGGTACCGCCTCGATATTAAAGGCGGCCGCCATCAATGCCTTGGTATAGTCATCCTTCGGCGCCTGGAAGATATCCGCTGACGGCCCCTGCTCCACCACCTTTCCGAAGCGCATGACGATGACATCATTGGCAAGCGCTTTCACCACCTTCAGGTCGTGGCTGATGAAGAGATAGGCGAGATCATGCTTCTTCTGCAGATCGCGCAAGAGGTCCACGACCTGCGCCTGCACGCTCATGTCAAGCGCCGAGGTCGGCTCGTCCAGCATGACGAAGCGTGGCTTCAGCACCATGGCGCGGGCAATGGCGATGCGCTGACGCTGGCCGCCGGAGAATTCATGCGGGAAGCGCCAGCGGGTGAGCGGATCGAGGCCGACTTCTTCGAGCGCCCAGCAGACGCGCTGATCGCGCTCTTCTGATGACAGCGAACGTTCATGCACTTTCAGGCCTTCGGCAACGATATCGCCGACGGACATGCGCGGGCTCAGCGAACCATAGGGATCCTGGAAGACGACCTGAAGCTGGTTGCGCAGCGGCCGCATGTCCGTGAATGAATAGCTCGCTATATCTTTTCCGACGAAGGAAATGCGCCCCTTCGAGGAGATGAGGCGCGTGAGCGCCAGGCCGAGCGTGGTCTTGCCGGAGCCGGATTCGCCGACGACGCCGAGCGTCTGCCCGGCCCGGAGCGTCAGGTCGATGCCATCGACGGCCTTCACGTGATCGACCACCTTGCGCATGAAACCGGCCTTGATCGGGAACCAGACCTTGATGTCATTGCCTTCCATGACAACAGGCTTGGAGGCATCGGTCACCGGCGGTTCGCCGCGCGGTTCAGAGGCGAGCAGGTGGCGCGTGTAGTCGTGCTGCGGATTGGTGAAGACCTCTTCCACCGGTCCGGTCTCGACGATCTTGCCCTTGGTCATGACGCAGACGCGGTCGGCGAATTTGCGCACGATGCCGAGATCGTGGGTGATGAAGAGCATGGACATGCCGTGCTCGCCCTTCAGCTTGCGCAGGAGTTCGAGGATCTGCGCCTGGACCGTGACGTCGAGTGCCGTGGTCGGTTCGTCGGCGATCAGCAATTCCGGCCGATTGGCGAGCGCCATGGCGATCATCACACGCTGGCGCTGGCCGCCAGAGAGTTCATGCGGATAGGCTTTCAGCCGCTTTTCCGGCTCGCGGATGCCGACCTGGTTCAAGAGTTCCAGCACGCGGGTGCGTGCCGCCTGCCCGGTCATGCCCTGGTGCAGCGCCAGGATTTCGGCAATCTGCTTTTCGATCGTATGGAGCGGATTGAGCGAGGTCATCGGCTCCTGGAAGATCATGGTGATGTCGTTGCCGCGCACTTCGCGCATTTCGCGGTCAGAGGCCTTCAATAGGTCCTTGCCCTTGAAGAAGATCTCGCCGCCCGGATGGCTTGCCGAGGGATAGGGCAGAAGCCGCAGCACCGAATTGGCCGAAACCGACTTGCCGGAACCGGATTCACCGACCAGCGCGACAACCTCGCCCTTGCCGATATCGAAGGAGATGCGATCCACGGCAAGCGAGGTCTCGCCACCCTGATGGAAGGCGACGGAGAGATCGCGGACGGAGAGCAGAGCTGCACTCATTGGAACGTCTTTCTCGGATCGAAGGCATCGCGCACCGCTTCGCCGACGAAGATCAAGAGCGAGAGCATGATCGACATGGTGAAGAAGGCGGTGAGCCCAAGCCACGGCGCCTGGAGGTTGGCCTTGCCCTGGGCGATCAGTTCACCGAGCGAGGGAGAGCCCGGCGGCATGCCGAAGCCCAGGAAATCGAGCGAGGTCAGCGTGGTGATCGAGCCCGAGAGGATGAAGGGCAGGAAGGTCAGCGTCGCGACCATCGCATTCGGCAGCATATGCCGCCACATGATGGTGCGATTGTTGACGCCGAGCGCCCTTGCGGCCCGGACATATTCGAAATTGCGGGCACGCAGGAACTCGGCGCGCACGACGCCGACGAAGCCCACCCAGGAGAAGAGCAGCATGATGCCGAGCAGCACGAAGAAGCCGGGCGGCAGGATGGCGGCAATGATAAGCAAAATGTAGAGCACCGGCATCGAGGACCATATCTCGATGAAGCGCTGGAGGAGAAGGTCGGTCCAGCCGCCGAAATAGCCCTGAATGGCACCCGCCGTCACACCGATGACGGCCGAGCAGATGGTGAGCACGAGGCCGAAGAGAACGGAAATGCGGAAGCCATAGATGACGCGGGCCAGAACGTCGCGGGCCTGATCGTCCGTGCCGAGCCAGTTGAGATTGCCGAGCCTGCAGCCGGGATTTTTGATGCCCTGCGGATAGGCCGAGCAGCGCTCCTCCTTCGACATCAGCCAGAAGGGCGGGGTCGGGGCCGAATGCGGGATGTTGGAATTGACCGACTGGTAGGAATAGCGGATCGGCGGCCAGATCATCCAGCCATTGGCATCGATCTCATCCGCGATGACGGAAGAGCGATAGTCGGTCTCGGCCAGGAAGCCGCCGAATTTATCTTCCGGGTAATCGACGACGACGGGGAAAAGGATCTCGCCCTTGTAGGAGGCGATGATCGGCCGGTCGTTGGCGATGAATTCGGCAAGCAAGCTAAGTACGAAGAGGACGAGGAACAGCCAGAGCGACCAGTAGCCGCGCTTGTTGGCCTTGAAGTTGTTCCAGCGCCTGATGTTGGTGGGCGAGAGCAGGCCTTTGCGGGGCGGGCGGACGGGTGCAGCCGTCGTCGGGTTTGCGGCGACATCCATCAGACGTCCCTCCGCTCGAAATCGATGCGCGGATCGATCCAGGTATAGATCAGGTCGGAAATCAGGCCGACGAAGAGGCCGAGCAGCGAGAAGATGTAGAGCGTCGCAAAGACGATCGGGTAATCGCGGTTGACGACCGAGAGATAACCGAGGCGGCCGAGGCCATCGAGGGAGAAGATGTTCTCGATCAGGAGCGAGCCGGTGAAGAAGGCGGAGATGAAGGCGCTGGGGAAGCTTGCGATGACGATCAGCATGGCGTTGCGGAAGACATGGCCGTAGAGCACCTGCCGTTCGTTCAGGCCCTTGGCGCGCGCGGTGATGACATATTGCTTCTTGATCTCGTCAATGAAGGAATTCTTGGTCAGAAGCGTGGTGGTGGCGAAGGATGCGAGCGCCAGCGAGATCAGCGGCAGCGTGAGGTGCCAGAAATAGTCGAGCGGCTTCTGCCACCAGGCGAGCTGATCGAAATTATCGGATGTCAGGCCGCGCAGCGGGAACCAGTCATAGAAGGAGCCGCCGGCGAACAGCACGATCAGCAGGATGCCGAACAGGAAGCTCGGCACGGCATAACCGACGATGATGACGCCTGACGTCCAGACATCGAAGGAGGAGCCGTCCTTGACCGCCTTGCGAATGCCGAGCGGAATGGAGATGGCGTAGGAAAAGATCAGGATCCAGATGCCGAGCGAGATCGAGACCGGCAGCTTCTCCTTGATGAGATTGAGCACGGTCGTATTGCGGAAGAAGCTCTCGCCGAAATCGAAGCGGATATAGTTCCACATCATTTCGCCGAAGCGGGTGAGCGGCGGCTTGTCGAAACCGAACTGCTTTTCCAGCTTGGCGATGAGCTCTGGATCCAGCCCTTGAGCGCCGCGATATTTCGAGCCTTCGTCGCCGCCACCGCCACCAAGGAGATCGCCGCCGCCAGACAGGCGCTGGTCGGCGCTGTCGGCCTGGCCAGTCAACTGGGAGATCACTTGCTCGACCGGACCGCCGGGGGCGAACTGCACGACGATGAAGGAAATTGCCATGATGCCGACGATCGTCGGGATCATCAGGAGCAGGCGGCGAAGGATATAGCCCCCCATCAGTCTCGAGCCTCGGGGGATATCTTCGCCTGCACGCCATCCAGTCTATTGCCGTTCAATCTGCCAGCCTTCCCTTGCCGGCAGGTGCCGGCCGTTTCATGATTCGTCGATGCCATTTGGAGCGCAGGCCTCTTTGCATTGCAAGTCTGCTCATTTCGCCGAAGTGGACCACCAGGCATCGGGGAAGCCGAGGCTGTATGCCGGAAACTCTGCCGGACGCGTCACCGTGTTCCAATAAGCAATCGAATAGGTGTCGCGGTAGAACAGCGGAATGACATAGTGATTGGCGAGCAGCACGCGGTCCATGGCCTTGATGGCGGCAACCTGCTCATCTCGATTGGGAGCAAAAATAATCATGCGAACGAGCGCATCGATGGCCGGATTGGCGATGCCGGCATAGTTGCGCGAGCCCTGCTGATTGGCGGAACCCGATCCCCAGTAGTCGGCCTGCTCGTTGCCCGGGTTCACGGTCTCAGCCCAGACATTCCAGATCATATCGTAGTCGAAGCTGCGCGCGCGGTTGGTATATTGCGCGGCATCGACTGTGCGGACCCGCGCATCGATGCCGATCTTCTTCAGATTGGTGGCATAGGGCACCGCCCAGCGCTCAAGCACGGGACTCGACAACAATATCTCGAAACTCATCGGCTGGCCGCTCTTGGCATTGACCATGCGATTGCCCTTCAGCTCCCAGCCGGCTTCCTTCAGAAGAGAGATCGCTTTGCGAAGGTTGTCACGGCTCTTCTGCGGATTCCCGCCGACGGGATTGCTGTAGGGGGTCGTGAAGATGTCCGCGGGGACCTGATCCTTCAAGCCCTGAAGAATTTCAAGTTCCCTGCCCTGCGGAAGGCCGGATGAGGCAAGATCGGTGTTCCAGAAGTAGCTGTCGATGCGCTTGTAGCTGTTGAAGGCGACGGTGCGGTTCAATTCCTCGAAATCGAAACCGTAGTTCAACGCCTCGCGCACCCGCTCGTCCTTGAAGATGTCGCGCCGCATATTCGGCACCAGCGCCTGCATGATGCCGGTGGAACGCAGGGGATTGGTGACTTCTTCCTTCTTGATGCGCCCTTCCTTCACGGCGGGGAAATCATATCCTGTTGCCCAGCGCGCAGCAAAAGTCTCCTGCCAGTAATCGCTGTTGCCGGCCCGAAACGCTTCAAACTCGACGTCCCGATCGCCATAATAGGTGTAGAGAATGTTGCGGAAATTGTTCTGACCGATATTCACATTGAGGTCTTTGCCCCAATAGTCATCCCGCAATTCGTAGCGGATCGTCGCACCAGCCGAGAAGGCGGCAATCTTGTACGGCCCCGAACCCATGACGGGCTCAAGCGTCGTTTTCGAGATATCTCGCGGCTTACCGTCCGGCCCCGGTGCCTCCCACCAGTGTTTCGGCACGATCATCAGCTGACCAAGAATGTTCGGCAGCTCGCGATTGTTCTTCTCGTCGAAGGTGAATGTAACGTCCCGCTCGCCCGTCTTCTCGGCCTTGACCACGTGATGGTAGTAGTTTCCGGCAAGCGGGTTCAGCTCCTTGGTCTTGTCGAAGCTGAAAACGACGTCTTCGGGCGTGACCGGCTGGCCATCGGCCCATTTCGCCTCCTCGCGAAGGCGGAAGGTCGCGCTCGAGACATCGGCCGGATAGGAGAGACCTTCAGCAAGCAGGCCATAGGAGACGAGAAGTTCATCATCGGCGGGCTTCAGCAGGGTATCGTAAACCAGCGACAAGCCTACCGCTGTCTGGCCTTTGGCCAGCAAAGGATTGAAGGTATCGAAAGTGCCGCTAGAAGACAGGCGCAGGTCGCCGCCTTTCGGAGCATCGGGATTGACATAGTCGAAACGAGTAAAGCCCGGCTTGTACTTCATTTCGCTGATGACCGAGCTGCCGATTTGGAACTGCTGGTCCTGAGCCGCTACAGTCACAGGCGCAAGCGCACCAACCAATGCTACCAGAACACCGATTTTCGACCACGAAGCCGCCATTCATTCTTCCCCTGTTATTAGCTTTCGCCGACAATACGAGAAATGCAGGCGAAAAACAGGAAAGAGTTTGTTTTTTACCAGGCTCGCGAAATTTTGACCTTATCATTGGAGATCAGGGCGTCACTTCCTCGAGACGCTTGCGAAGCATGCGCCGCAGCTCCCCGACCAGGCGCGGATCGCCCGAGCCGTCGGGGTCGTTGGCGGCGGCGACAACGATGCGCAAAAGCTCCAGGACGAGAGCGCCCAGTAGATCCACATCGCGCTCGACCGACGGTTCGGCATTCTTCAGGAGTGCGGTGATGCTGGTGCGAAGCTCCGCGCGCGATTTCGCCTTACGCTCCTTGGGAACGTCGCGCCGCGCGGCAAGAACCGGAAATTCCTGATAATCCTCGATGAAGCGGCCAAACCGCGTGAAGATGGCGTCACCGATTTCGGCAGCACCCTTCCCCCGGGTCTTCTCAGCGAGGTCTGCGAGCCCGCTATTCAGACGCTGCAGGCGATCGATATGCAGCGCCTCGGCAAGGAGAAGTTTGGTCGGAAAGAACTGATAGAGCGAGCCGATCGACGAATTCGCTGCCGCTGCAATCTCCGTCATGGTCGCGGCGTCATAGCCCTTTTCGAGAAAGACCCTCGCTGCTGCCTCGAGCAACACGGCGACGCGCTCATGCCCGCGCTGGCGCTTCGGCACACGGGTTTGCGGTTCCGGGCTTGATTTTTGTGAGGCTATCCTCGTATTTGTCATTGTGAGGATATCCTCATATTTCTTCACCACGGAGACTTCTCATGTCCCTCTACGATCCCAAGACCACCGCACTCATTTCCATCGACCTGCAAGGCTTTATCGTCAGCCGGCAGCTCGCCCCTCATTCGGCCCGGCAGGTGATCGAGAATACCGCCGCCATCGCTACCAAGCTGAAGTCCGAAGGCGGGACGGTGATACTCGTCACTGTCGGATTCTCCCCGGACTATGCCGATGCTGTCAACCAGCCGGTGGACGAGCCGGCGGTTTTCCCCGAAGGTGGCCTTCCGGCGGCCGCGCTTGAAGCACCGGCGGAAATCGCTGCGCTCGCAGCCGACATCCATATCGTCAAGCATCAGTGGAGCGCCTTCTACGGCACGGAGCTGGATCTCCAGCTTCGCCGCCGCGGCATCGGGACTGTGATCCTGACGGGCATCGCCACGAATTTCGGCGTCGAGGCGACGATCCGCGATGCCTATGCCCATAATTACGCTGTCATCGCCGTCGAGGATGCGATGAGCACCTTCACCGCCGAGATGCATTCACTGTCCTGCGAGCGCATCTTGCCGCGCCTTTCGCGCGTGCGCAAAACGGCCGAGGTCTTGACCAACAACTGACGATGCGGCGATCCGTCCTCGTCCCGCCGGCCAAAACATCGATTCACCAAAATTGCTTTTCACGATAGATTCGATCGCAAATCACTTTGGTAAATGCGGCAAGGGAACGGCATGGCTTTCAAGGCCCAGACTTTCAGGACACTCGGCAAATTGGCCTTTGACTTCAGAACGTTTGGCAAGCTAACGCTTGCCGGCGCAATCGGCGCAAGCCTTGTCGCCGGCGATGTCGGCGCACAGCAGAAGACGCCAAGCCCCGGCAGCGCCAAGGCCATCTTCGGCGCGGTGAAATTGCCGACGCAGGGGCCGGCGCAGCCGATCGGTTTCTACGCCAAAGGCTGCATGACCGGTGCGGAGGCGCTGCCGGCCGACGGGCCGACCTGGCAGGCGATGCGCCTTTCGCGCAACCGGCGCTGGGGCAATCCCGCGATGATCTCACTTCTGGAAAAGTTCTCGCAGGATGCGCGGGCCAAGATCGGCTGGCCCGGTATCCTCGTCGGCGATATAGCTCAGCCGCGCGGCGGGCCGATGTTCAACGGTCACGCCTCGCACCAGATCGGCCTCGATGCCGATGTCTGGTTTACACCCATGCCCGCCCAACGCCTGACCTACGAACAGCGGGAAGACCTGCCCTTCACCACCATGCTGCAGAAAGATAAGTTCCTGACCGTCGACCCGAAAGTGTGGAGCGAGCAGCGGGCAGAACTTCTGATGCTGGCGGCAAGCTATCCGCAAGTCCAGCGCATCTTCGTCAACCCGGCGATCAAGAAGAAGATGTGCGACACCTGGACCGGCGACCGCACCAATCTCGGCAAGCTCAGGCCCGAATACGGGCACGATTCGCATTTCCACATCCGCATGAAATGCCCGCCGGGCGACAAGGGCTGTACGGGGCAGGCGCCGGTGGCGGCCGGGGACGGCTGCGACAAGTCGCTGGCCTGGTGGTTTACGAAAGAGCCGTGGGCGGCGCCGAAGCCGAGTGCAAAGCCGCCGAAGCCGCCGCGTGAGGTCATGGTCTCCGACCTGCCGAAGGCTTGCTCGGCCGTTGTCAACGCCCCGTCCATCGCCTCCGCGGAAGCCGGGACCTATGGTGGTCCCTCCGCGGCGAGTGCACTGACGGCGGCCCCGGCGGCGGCACCACCTGTCGATACCGGCAGCGCGCTTCCTTCCGTCGGCCCGGTTCCGAACGACAAGCCGATGGTGCAATAGGCTGAACGGGCTGGCGGGCGGCTGTCTTTCAAATCACAAACGCCTGGTGTAGAAGCGGCCAAATCGATTGAATTCTCGCGCGGAGGGTCCGACCATGGCCGGCAGCAAGTGCCTAGCATTGATTGCGCATGACCAGAAGAAGGACGACATGGCGGAATTTGCCCGCCGAAACAGAGATCTCCTCGCCCAATGGAAAATCGTCGCTACCGGCACGACCGGCGGGCGTGTGCTCGATGCCGCACCCGACCTTCACGTGACCCGGCTGCAAAGCGGCCCGCTCGGCGGCGACCAGCAGATCGGTGCACTGATTTCCACCGGCGAGGTCAGCGCCCTGATCTTCTTCGTGGACCCGCTGACGCCGATGCCGCATGATGTCGATGTGAAGGCGCTGATGCGGCTTGCGATCGTGTACGACATTCCGATGGCGCTCAACGGGTCGACAGCCGAAAAGCTTCTCCCTACCCTCAACGCCTGATCCCCTCGGGCTACAGCACGGAACCGGCCATGACTGCATCCTCTACTCCCTTGCCCTTTCCGATCCTGATCGGTGACATCGGTGGCACGAATGCCCGCTTCTCCATTCTGACGGATGCCTATGCGGAGCCGAAGCAGTTTCCCAATGTGCGCACCGCCGACTATCCGACGATCGACGAGGCAATCCAGAAGGGCGTGCTCGACAAGACCTCCGTGCAGCCGCGTGCAGCGATCCTTGCCGTTGCCGGCCCGATCAAGGCCGATGAAATCCCGCTGACCAACTGCCCCTGGGTGGTCCGCCCAAAGAGGATGATAGAGGGCCTCGGGCTCGTCGACGTGCTCGTCGTCAACGACTTTGAAGCGCAGGCCCTGGCGATCGCGGCACTCTCGGACGATAATCGCGAACGTATCGGCAACGCCTCTGGTGACATGGTCGCCTCCCGTGTCGTTCTCGGACCGGGCACGGGCCTCGGTGTCGGTGGCCTCGTCCATACCCAGTCGACGTGGATTCCGGTTCCGGGCGAAGGCGGGCATGTCGATCTCGGGCCGCGCAGCAAGCGCGACTATGAAATCTTCCCGCATGTCGAGACCATCGAAGGCCGCATTTCGGCCGAGCAGATCCTCTGCGGACGCGGCATCGTCAACCTCTACCGCGCCATCTGCGCGGTCGACGGTGTGGGGCCGACAATGAGCGACCCGGCGGACATCACGTCGCATGCGCTTGCCGGCAGCGACAAGGTCGCGGTCGAAACCGTCTCGCTGTTTGCCACCTATCTCGGCCGCGTGGCGGGCGACATGGCGCTGCTTTTCATGGCCCGCGGCGGTGTCTATCTCTCGGGCGGCATCTCGCAAAAGATCCTTCCGGCACTGAAAATGCCAGAATTCCGGGCCGCTTTTGAAGACAAGGCTCCGCATTCGGCGCTGCTGCGGACGATCCCGACCTATGTCGTCACGCATCCGCTGGCTGCTCTTGCCGGGCTTTCTTCCTATGCACGCATGCCAGGAAACTTCGGCCTTTCGACGGATGGGCGGCGCTGGCGGGCCTGAGCCTGTCTAGCCAAAGCTTCTTCGACTCTTTATAGAGCCCGCGAATATGCGTGCCGCGCTCAAGGCATGCGATCCTGAGACAGGAAATCTTTTTGGAAGCCGCCGACAGCAGACAACCACACGCCAACAGCGATACCGTAACCGGCATCCTGAAACGCATCATTGCGGAAAACGGCCGGGACCATCTCTGGGGCTATGTCTTCGCGATTGCCTGCCTGATCGTTGTGGCGCTTTCGACGGCTTTCACCGCCTGGATCATGCGGGCGATCATCGACGAGGCCTTCGCCAACAGGCGTGCGGACGTCGTCTGGATCATCTGTCTTTCCATTTTCATCGCCTTCATGCTGCGCGGTTTTGCGAGCTACGGGCAGGGTGTCGCGCTATCGCGGATCGGTAACGATATCGTCGCGCGCTACCAGCGGCGGATCTATTCGCATCTGATGACGCTCTCCGTCGGCTACTACAACGAGGCTCGTTCGGCGCATATCGCCGCCCAGGTGAGCCAGAACGTCACCGGCATCCGCGACGTTTTGAACCTGACCATAACCTCGACGGTCCGTGACCTCCTGACTTTCGTCGCCCTGATCGGCGTCATGGTCGTTCAGGACCCATTGCTGAGCCTTGCCGTTTTCATTCTGGCACCGCCGCTGCTTTATGCGCTGCGTTATGTTTCCAAGCGTCTTCGCTCGGCAACCCGCGAGGCAGTCAACCTCAACAGTCATGTTCTCGGCGCCATGCAGGAGACGATTCAAGGTATTTCCATCGTCAAGGCCTTCACGATGGAAGACGCACTTGAAAACAAGGTCAACAAGTTGATTTCGGCGGCCGAAGGCCGGGCGAACCGCATAGCGCGGCTTTCCGAACGCACCTCGCCGCTGACGGAGAGCTTTGCCGGATTCGCCGTCGCGAGCGTGCTTGCCTATGCGGCCTACCGCTCGATCTACCAGGGCGTACCGCCGGGTGCCTTCTTCTCCTTCGTCACGGCGCTGCTGCTCGCCTATGATCCGGCCCGTCGCCTTGCCCGCCTGCAGGTTCAGATGGAGCGCGCCGTCGTCAACGCCCGGATGATCTACGAGTTGCTCGACATGGAACCGCGTCAGCGCGAATTGCCGGATGCAAAGCCGCTTGTCGTGACCGAGGCAAAGATCGAGCTGCGAAACGTCTCATTTGCCTATGGCAATGAAAGCGTGCTGAACACTGTGACGCTGACGGCCGAGGGTGGAAAAACGACAGCACTTGTCGGCCCGTCGGGCGCCGGCAAGTCCACCGTCATCAGCCTCATTCCGCGCTTCTACGATCCACAGGAAGGCCAGATCCTGATCGACGGGCAGGATATTGCGCATGTCACCAAGCAGTCGCTGCGTCAGCAGCTCGCCTACGTTTCGCAGCAGCCCTATCTCTTCGAAGGCACGATCCGCGATAATATTCGCTACGGTCGTCCGGAAGCGACGGATGAAGAGATCGAAAAGGCGGCGCGGCTTGCCTATGCGCATGACTTCATCGTTTCCCAGCCCCAGGGATATGACACGCCCGTCGGCGAAAACGGCGTGACACTGTCAGGCGGCCAGCGCCAGCGGCTTTCGATTGCCCGTGCCTTGGTGCGCAACGCGCCGATCCTGCTTCTCGACGAAGCGACCTCGGCGCTCGATACGGAATCGGAAGCAGCCGTTCAGAAGGCGCTCGACGAGGCCATGACCGGCCGCACGGTCGTCGTCATCGCGCACCGGCTTTCGACCGTGGTGCGCGCCGACAAGATCATCGTGATGCAGCAGGGCCGCGTCGTGGAAGAAGGCAATCACGAGACGCTTGCGAAGGTCAGCGACGGTCTTTACGCTCGCCTCAATAATCTGCAGAGGCCTTCGGCTTCTGATTCATACTGATCGGGATGACGGACTGACATGAGCGACGCTGCGATGAAACTGGTTGTGGTCGGAGCGGCGGGGCGCATGGGGCAGACGCTCATCCGTCTCATCCATTCCATCGATGGTGTTACGCTGCATGCAGCGGTCGAGCGGCCGGGCTCTCCTTTCATCGGCAAGGATGCCGGGGAAATATCAGGGCTCGGTACCAACGGCATCATCATCGGCGACGATCCGCTGGCAGCGTTCCTCCATGCCGAGGGCGTGCTGGACTTTACGTCACCTGCTGGCTCCATCGAATTTTCCGGTCTCGCCGCGCAGGCCCGCATCGTTCATGTCGTCGGGACGACCGGCTGCTCGCAAGAAGACGATGCGAAGATTGCGGCGGCTTCGCGCCATGCCCGCATTGTCAAATCCGGCAATATGAGCCTTGGCGTCAATTTGCTTAGCGTTCTGGTGCAGCAGGCAGCCCAGGCGCTCGATCCTGTCGACTGGGACATCGAAGTCCTCGAAATGCATCATAAGCGCAAGGTCGACGCACCCTCGGGCACGGCGTTGCTGCTCGGCGCCGCGGCGGCGAAGGGCCGCAATATCGATCTTGGCGCGAAGTCCGTACGCGTGCGTGACGGCCATACCGGCGCGCGGGAAGCCGGTACGATCGGCTTTGCGACATTGCGCGGCGGCTCCGTCATCGGCGAGCATTCGGTGCTCTTTGCCGGCGAAGGCGAGACCGTCACCCTTTCGCACAGCGCAACCGACCGTTCGATTTTCGCGCGCGGCGCCATCAAGGCAGCGCTTTGGGCGCGCGACAAGAAACCGGGGCTCTATTCCATGCTCGACGTTCTCGGGCTTTCTTCCCATTGACCATTTCTCGGAGGCATTTTTCATGAGCGGTACCCTCGTCCTCGTTCGCCACGGCCAGAGCGACTGGAATCTCAAGAATCTTTTCACCGGCTGGAAGGACCCCGATCTGACCGAGCTCGGCATCCAGGAAGCCACGACCGGCGGCCAGGCGCTTGCCGACTATGGCATCAAGTTCGATATCGCCTTCACCTCCGCGCTGGTGCGCGCGCAGCACACCTTGAAGCTCGTCCTCGACAAGGTCGGCCAGCCTGATCTCGAGACGATCCGCGACCAGGCGCTGAACGAACGCGACTACGGCGACCTCTCCGGTCTCAACAAGGACGACGCGCGCGCCAAGTGGGGCGAAGAGCAGGTGCATGTCTGGCGCCGCTCCTATGACGTTCCGCCTCCGGGCGGAGAAAGCCTGCGCGACACCGGCGCCCGCGTCTGGCCTTACTATCTGACGGAAATCCTTCCGCGCGTCCTGCGCGGCGAAAAGGTGCTGGTTGCCGCGCACGGCAATTCGCTGCGTTCGCTGGTCATGGTTCTCGACAAGCTCACCCGCGAGCAGGTTCTGTCGCTCAATCTCGCGACCGGCGTGCCGATGGTCTACAAGCTGAAGGCTGATTCCACCGTCGCTTCCAAGGAAGTGCTCGGCGACATGTCCGGCGCGCACTGAGCACGATCAGGCATCGATAAGGTTCAAGGCCGGGCTCGCGCCCGGCCTTTTCGTTTTCAGTCTTCGCCATATTCAGTTCTCGATGGTGAACTGGACGCGGTCGGCGGCAAAGCGGCTGATGGAATATTGCACCGGCACGCCTTCCAGATCGGTGTTCATCGCCTTGGTGATCAACAGGACGGCGCCCGGTGTCAGCTCGAGATCGGCGATATCGCCGGCGTCGGCGTGGGTGGCAGTGATCTCCGTGGTGGCGCGCACATAATCCGACAGGCCAAGTACCGCGAAAGCCTTGGTGATGGACTCGGTCTTCCTGTAGATCTCGCCGATGCCGGCAAAACGTGAGGCAGGGAACCAGCTCGTCCCGCGCGCGACGGGCCGTTTATCCGCATCACGCACCGTTTCCAGCCGGATGACCGGTGTACCCTCGGCCACGCGCAACCAGCGGGCCACTTCGGCATCGGCCACTTCTTCTGCATGGCCGAGCAGGAGCGCGTGTGTCTCGCGTGCCTGATCTCTGAGACCGTCGGTGAAACGGGTACGGCGGCTGATCGGAAAATTCAGGCGCTCCTTGCGCTCGATCAGCGTGCCGCGGCCCTGCACCGCGCGCACGATGCCTTCCTGGGCAAGGGCTGCGAGTGCGCTGCGGACGGTATGCCTGTTGACGCCGAACTGCAGCGCCAGAACAGTTTCCGGCGGCACCATGCCCGTTTCGTCGTAGGCGCCACGGCTGATCGCCTCGCGGATCCTGTCGGCGATCTGCCGCCACAGCGCCACCCCTGTCTGCCGCTGCACCTGCTTTATTCCTGCCATCGCACCCCTGCCCATTCATTTCCTAGCTCGGCCAATTTCGGTCGCGCCGTGTCACACGCTTGTCACCTCGCCGATTTAGGGATAAGTATAGCTTGTATGGTTGTCTATATCAATAGACATTTCGAGGAAAAGATGATGACGGCAGCGGAGAAGACGGTAGCTGCGGCGCGAACGGATGACGGGCGTAAACGCACCGTCGATCTGCTTGCCCGCGCCGAGACACAGGAATTGCTGGCGGCGTGGGATGCGCTGGCGGAAAAGCCGGTCTTTCAGCCGGTGCGTGGCCCGGAAACCGGCCTCGTCATGGTCCGCGGCCGCATCGGCGGCGGCGGAGCGCCCTTCAATCTCGGCGAAGTGACAGTGACGCGCGCGACGGTGCGCCTCGCCTCCGGTTCCGTCGGCCATGCGCAGGCACTTGGTACCGACCGTGAGAAGGCGCGGCTTTCAGCCATCTTCGATGCGCTCTGGCAGGAAGAGGCGACCAAGAGCTTCGTCGAAGAAAACCTGCTTTCGCCGATCGCTCGGCGGATCGGCGACGACGTCAACCGCAAGGCTGAGGAAACGGCTGCGACCCGCGTCGATTTCTTCACCATGGTCCGGGGAGAAGATTGATGAGTGCCAAGACCGATGTTCTGACCGGCGGCTTTGTCGAGCCGGTCTTCCAGGCCCAGAGCGTGTTCAAGATGCTGATGGACGGCATGGCCCGGCCCGGCACGATCCAGACCGTAACACCCGACATCGTGCCACCGGCACCACTCGGCATTGCCGCCGGCGCGATCGGCCTGACGCTCTGCGACCATGATACTCCGGTCTGGCTTTCCGCGGGGCTTGCCAAGTCGGCGGTTCCGCAATGGCTCGGCTTCCACGCCGGCGCACCTATGACCACCGAAAAGGCCGAAGCGCGCTTCGCCTTCGTCGAAGCCGGCATGGCTCTTTCCACGTTCGGCCTGTTTGCATCAGGCACGCAGGAATATCCTGATCGTTCCACGACTGTCGTGATCGAACTTGCCGATCTCGAAGGCGGCCACCGGCTCGCACTGATGGGACCGGGCATCCAGAGCGCGGCCGAGATCGCACCGGTCGGCCTGCCGGAAACCTTCCTGCGCCTCTGGACGGAAAACCGCGCGCTTTTTCCGCGCGGCGTCGACATCGTGCTGACGGCGGGCAAGCGCTTCCTCTGCCTGCCGCGCACCACCAAGATCACAGCAACGGAGATCTGAGCTCATGTATGTTGCCGTCAAGGGTGGCGAGGCCGCCATCGCCAATGCTCACCGCCTGCTCGCCGACCGCCGGCGTGGCGACCGCTCAGTTCCGGCGATCGGCATCGAGCAGATCGTCGAACAGCTGGCGCTCGCCGTCGATCGCGTCATGGCGGAAGCCTCGCTCTACGACCGCACTCTTGCAGCACTTGCCGTGCGCCAGTCGCGCGGCGACATGATCGAGGCGATCTTCCTGCTGCGCGCCTATCGTACGACGCTGCCGCGCTTCGGCTATTCGAGGCCGCTCGACACCGCCAACATGCAGATCGAACGCCGTATTTCAGCGACCTATAAGGATCTTCCCGGCGGGCAGCTGCTCGGCCCGACCTTCGACTACACGCACCGCCTGCTCGATCCCTCGCTGCTTTCGGACGAGGCCGTGGAAGAGCCGGCGCTGCGGGAGGCGGAGAGCGGCCGCGTCATGCGCGTTTCCGAGATCCTCGGCCAGGAAGGGCTGATCGAAAACGACGGCGAACTGCCCGAGGACCACGAGACGGGCGACCTGACGCGCGAGCCGATGGAATTCCCGATGACCAGGGATCTTCGCCTGCAGGCGCTGGCCCGCGGCGACGAAGGCTTCCTTCTGGCACTCGGCTATTCCACCCAGCGTGGCTACGGCCGCAACCACCCCTTCACCGGTGAAATCCGCATCGGCGAGGTCGAGGTGGAATTCGATGTGCCGGAACTCGGATTTGCCGTTTCGCTCGGCACGATCCAGCTCACCGAATGCCAGATGGTCAACCAGTTCAAGGGTTCGGCCAAGGCGCCGCCGCAGTTCACCCGCGGCTATGGCCTGGTCTTCGGCCAGAGCGAGCGCAAGGCGATGGCCATGTCGCTGGTGGATCGCGCATTGCGCGCCGAAGAGCTTGGCGAGGATATCACCGCGCCAGCGCAGGACGAGGAATTCGTCATTTCCCATTCCGACAACGTGCAGGCGACCGGTTTCGTCGAACACCTGAAGCTTCCGCATTATGTGGACTTCCAGGCCGAACTCGACCTCGTCCGCCGCATGCGCCGCGATTTCGAAGCCGCCCGCGACAGCGGCGAGACCCAAAAGGAGGCCGCCGAATGAGTGATCTCGCCACCTACAATTTCGCCTATCTCGACGAACAGACCAAGCGCATGATCCGCCGCGCCATCCTGAAGGCGATCGCCATTCCCGGCTATCAGGTGCCCTTTGCCAGCAGGGAAATGCCGATGCCCTACGGCTGGGGCACCGGCGGCGTGCAGGTGACGGCAGCCATCATCGGGCCTGATGATGTTCTCAAGGTCATCGACCAGGGCGCCGACGACACGACGAACGCCGTCTCCATTCGCGCCTTCTTCCAGAAAGTCGCCAATGTCGCCGTCACGACCCATACCAAGGACGCGACGATCATCCAGACGCGCCACCGCATCCCCGAGGAAAAGCTCGGGACCGGGCAGGTTCTCGTCTACCAGGTACCGATCCCGGAACCGCTGCGCTTCCTCGAACCGCGCGAAACCGAGACACGCAAGATGCATGCGCTGGAAGAATACGGCCTCATGCATGTGAAGCTCTACGAGGATATCGCCCGCAACGGTCGCATCGCCACGACCTATGCCTATCCGGTGAAGGTCAACGGCCGCTATGTCATGGACCCCTCGCCGACGCCGAAATTCGACAATCCGAAAATGCACAAGTCCGAGGCACTGCAGCTCTTCGGTGCCGGTCGTGAAAAGCGCATCTATGCGGTGCCGCCCTATACGGATGTCGTCAGCCTCGATTTCGAAGACCATCCCTTCGAGATCCAGCGCTTCGGCAAGCCATGCGCGCTCTGCGGCGCGGAGGAAGTCTATCTCGACGAGGTGATCCTCGACGACAAGGGCGGGCGCATGTTCGTCTGCTCCGACACCGACTATTGCGACGACCGCCGAGCACATGGACATGCCGGCGAAATGCTGGCCCGGGAGGCTGCAGAATGACCGAAACACCGCTTCTCAAAGTCAGCGACCTCTCGAAATTCTACGGCAACCGCATCGGCTGCAAGAATGTCTCCTTCGAGCTCTGGCCGGGCGAAGTGCTCGCCATCGTCGGCGAATCCGGCTCGGGCAAGACGACGCTGCTCAACTGCATTTCTACCCGGCTGATGCCGACGACCGGCAGCGTCGAATATCACATGCGCGACGGCAGCTACCGCGACCTCTACCACATGAACGAGGCCGAGCGCCGCTTTCTGATGCGCACCGACTGGGGCTTCGTGCACCAGAACCCCGCCGACGGACTGCGCATGACGGTCTCGGCCGGCGCCAATGTCGGCGAACGCCTGATGGCGATCGGCGATCGGCACTATGGCAAGATCCGCTCCACCGCAATCGACTGGCTGGAGCGCGTCGAAATCGACGCCGGCCGCATCGATGACCAGCCGCGCGCCTTTTCCGGCGGCATGCGCCAGCGCCTGCAGATCGCCCGCAACCTCGTCACCGGCCCGCGCCTCGTGTTCATGGACGAGCCAACCGGCGGTCTCGACGTTTCGGTGCAGGCACGCCTGCTCGATCTGGTGCGCGGCCTCGTCAACGATCTCGGTCTCTCGGCCATCATCGTCACGCACGATCTCGCCGTCGCCCGCCTCCTGTCGCACCGAATGATGGTAATGAAGGACGGCCATGTCATCGAGCAGGGTCTGACTGACCGTGTGCTGGACGACCCGCGCGAGCCCTATACCCAGCTCCTCGTTTCCTCGATCCTGCAGGTTTAAGAAAATGGCAACGCCTCTCGTCGTTTCAGAAGTCGCCAAAAGCTTCACCATGCACCTGCGCGACGGCCTCAAGCTGCCGGTCGTCTCGGATGTCTCCTTCTCGGTGGCATCGGCCGAATGCGTCGTGCTCGGTGGCCCATCGGGCATCGGCAAAAGCTCGCTGCTCAAGATGATCTACGGCAATTATGCCGTCGACAGCGGACAGATCCTCGTCAACCACAAGGGCAAGATCGTCGATCTCGCCGCCGGCGACCCGCGCACCGTCCTGGACGTGCGCCGCCACACGCTCGGTTACGTCAGCCAGTTCCTGCGCACTGTGCCGCGTGTTGCGGCCCTCGACGTCGTCGCCGAGCCGCTGCTTGCACGCGGCGAAGCGGCCGACAGCGCCCGCGAAAAAGCAGCAAGCCTGCTCGAAAAGCTCAACCTGCCGGAAGCGCTCTGGCAGCTGCCGCCCTCCACCTTCTCGGGCGGCGAACAGCAGCGCGTCAACATCGCCCGCGGCTTCATCACCGATCACACGATCCTGCTGCTCGACGAGCCGACCGCCTCGCTCGACGCTAAGAACCGTGCCGTCGTCGTCGGCATGATCGAGGAAAAGAAGAAGGCGGGCGTCGCTTTGCTCGGCATCTTTCACGATGAGGAAGTGCGTGAAGCCGTTGCCGACCGCATTCTCGACGTCCAGCAATTCTCTCCGCGAAAGGCGATCGCAGCATGAGCCGCAAGCTGGGCGTCGAGCCCTATTTCCATGAAACCGCCGCCGTCTCCAACTCGACCTTCGGCCGCTACACGGAAGTTTCCGAGCGCTGCCGCATCAGCGAAGCGGAGTTCGGCGACTATTCCTACATCATGCAGGACGGCTCGATCTGGTGCGCGACGATCGGCAAGTTCGTCAACATCGCCGCCGCAGTGCGTATCAACGCAACCAACCATCCGACCTGGCGCGCGACGCTGCACCACTTCACCTACCGCGCCGTCGATTACTGGCCGGATGCCGACATGGAGAGCGAATTCTTCGAATGGCGCCGCTCCAACCGGGTCGTCATCGGCAATGATGTCTGGATCGGTCATGGCGCCACGATCCTGCCCGGCGTGACCGTCGGCAACGGGGCCGTCATCGGCGCGGGGGCCGTCGTCTCGAAGGATGTCGCTCCCTACACGATCGTCGGCGGCGTGCCGGCCAAGCTTATCCGAGAGCGCTTTCCGAGAGAGATCGGCGAGCGCATGGACAGGCTTGCCTGGTGGGACTGGGAACACGACCGGCTACGCGGCGCACTGGCTGATTTCCGGGCACTTGGCGCCGAAGACTTCCTTTCGCGCTACGGCGGCTGAGCCGAATGTTACGGGGCAGAGTTTTGTGACAGGACTTACACAAAACTGACACGCGAGGTTCATGAAGCGGGACTAATGCGATCCCAGAAGCAAGCCTGAAATGCGAGGGAAGAGCATGATGTTCGAACTGAAGAATGTCACACGCCGGTTCGGAAAGAAGCTCGCTGTCGACTCCGTAACGCTGAACATTCCTCAGGGCCAGATGGTCGGCATCATCGGCCGGTCGGGCGCCGGCAAGTCTACGCTCCTGCGTATGATCAACCGCCTGCAGGAGCCTTCCTCCGGCACCATCCATTTCGGCGGTGTCGAGGTCTCCGGCCTTCGCGGTCAGGCATTGCGCAACTGGCAGCGCGACTGTGCGATGATCTTCCAGCAGTTCAACCTCGTGCCGCGCCTCGACGTTCTGACCAACGTCATGCTCGGCCGTCTCAACCATCGCTCGACGGTCCTTAGCCTGCTCAACGTCTTCACCCGCGAAGAGCGCATCCAGGCGATCGCGGCACTCGAGCGCCTCGGCATCGAGCAGACGGCACTGCAGGCAGCGGGCACGCTTTCGGGCGGCCAGCAGCAGCGTGTGGCGATCGCCCGCGCGCTAATGCAGAACCCGAAGATGGTTCTGGCCGACGAGCCGATCGCTTCGCTCGACCCGCTGAACGCCAAGATCGTCATGGATGCCCTACGAAACATCAACGAGCGCGAGGGCATCACCGTCATCACCAACCTGCATACGCTCGATACGGCCCGCAGCTACTGCGAACGCATCGTCGGCATGGCAGGCGGCCGTGTCGTTTTCGACGGCAAGCCTTCCGAACTCACTACCGAGGCCGTGAAGGAAATCTATGGCACGGACAAGGACGGTGCGGGCATCGACGAAACGATGACCTCGACCGCAATCAATATCGCTCCGGAAGGAGCCGAAAACCAATCCGCCGGCACCCAACCGCTGGCGCTGGCCGGTCTGTGAGAGGGGCGGCCGCGATCGAATGCCCGCGTCAAGGGCAGATTTCTTCGTACCAAAACGACCGGGCGCCCGGTCATTCAGGAGAGAACCCATGTTGAAGAAAGCACTCTTTGCGGCTACGGCGATCCTGTCGCTCGCAGCCGGCGCTGCCAATGCCGCTGACCTCAAGGAATTCCGCGTCGGCATCCTCGGCGGCGAAAACGAAACCGACCGCCTGCGCAACTATGCCTGCCTTGCAGACCACCTGAAGCAGGAATTCGGCTTCGAGAAGGTTTCGCTCTTCCCGGCCGCCGACTATGACGGCGTTATCCAGGGCCTCCTCGGCGGCACGCTCGACTTCGCTGAACTCGGCGCTTCCGGCTACGCATCCGTCTACATCAAGGACCCGAAGGCTGTTACGCCGATCCTGACGACGCAGCAGAAGGACGGCTCCACGGGTTACTACTCGATCGGTCTCGCCCTGAAGTCCTCCGGCATCAAGACGATCAAGGACGCCAAGGGCAAGAAGCTCGGCTACGCCGATCCGGATTCCACCTCGGGCTATCTCGTTCCGCTGACGCAGATCCCGAAGGACACGGGCATGCCGAACGACAAGTTCTTCGCTTCCACGCAGTTCAACGGCGGCCACGAGAACAACCTGCTCGCTGCTTACGACGGCAAGGTCGACGTTGCTGTTGACGATAGCTCGGGCATCGGCGACTTCAAGGACGGCTACACCTCCGGTACCTTCCGCAAGGAAGTCGACAAGGGCGCCGTCGATCCGAACAAGCTCGTTGAAGTATGGCGTTCGCCGCTGATCCCGAACGGCCCGCTCGTCGTTCGCAACGCTCTCGGCGAAGAGTGGCAGAAGAAGCTCACCGCCTTCTTCACCGCCCTGCCGGAGAAGGACCACAAGTGCTTCGCAGCTATCGAAGGCGGCGACTACAAGGGCTACGCCCCGGTCAAGCACGACTTCTACAACGCTGTCGTAGAAGTTCGTAAGGCTGCTATCGGCGGCTGATTGCGCCATCCGTATACGGGGCGGCCGGCAACGGCCGCCCTTTTTCTTGTGACTACAGCGCCGCGCGTCAGACGCGCAAAGGACGCTGTAGAACTCTAAATTGCTGCATAATTCCTTAAATCGAGCCCGATTTAAGGAATTATGCAGTAGGCGAGGCGTTCATGACTATTGCCGATACACAGCAGCATGTGCCGATGCAGAGCACGAAGGAAATCGCCACAGCCTGGGACAGGATGATCGCCAGGCGGCGTTTCTATACCGCGCTTGGTCTGGTGATCCTCATCGCCGCCTTCGTCAGCTCCGTGCGCTTTGCCGACGAGAGCAATGCAGGTCACTTCTTCGAACGCCTGCCGCATTTGTTCGACTTCCTGAGCTGGCTTATCCCAAAAGACTGGACCGATGTCTGGCGCGCGCTTTTCGATATTGCGAGCCCGAATGACAAGGGTGGCGAAGAATTCAATTTCGCCAATGGCCGCGTCTATGTCTGGGGCAGCTTCTACATTCCTGAGTATTTCGAGCTGATGATCGTCACGATCAATATCGCGCTCGTTTCGACCATCATCGCCTTCGTCTTCGCCGTTCCGCTCAGCTTCTTTGCTGCACGCAATCTGACGAAGAACTGGCCGCTGCGCATCTTTACAAAGCGCATCATGGAATTCCTGCGCGCCTTCCCGGAAATCGTCATCGCCGGCCTGTTTTCGGCGATCCTCTCGATCGGACCGGTGGCGGCCATCATCGCGATCACGCTCCACACGATCGGTGCACTCGGCAAGCTCTTCTATGAAGTTGCCGAAAACATCGACATGAAACCGGACGAAGGCATGCGCGCCGTCGGCGCGAACTGGCTGGAGCGGGTACGTTTCGCCGCTCTGCCGCAGGTCATGCCGAACTATGCGTCCTATGCGCTGCTGCGCCTCGAGATCAACGTGCGCGCTTCGACCATCATCGGCGCTGTCGGCGGCGGCGGTATCGGTGAAGAGCTCAAGCTTTCCATTTCCCGCGGTTTCGGCGCGAAGACCGTGGCGCTCGTGCTGCTGCTCTTCGTGACGATTGTCGCTGTCGACCAGTTCTCCGCCTGGCTGCGCCGCCGGCTCGTCGGCGAACACGCCTTCCTCCTGCAACATTGAGGCTGCCATGACGGTCATCGACGCAAACCGCATGCATGAGATCGAAACGCGCTATCCGGAATATTTTCACAAGTCCTTCCGCCAGCGTTTCGGCGGTCTCCTCATTGTGCTCGCGACAATCCTCTACGGCTTTTATGCCGTCTGGTTTTTCGACCTGCCGAAGCTCATCGCCGAAGCCCACTGGGAACGCTTCGGCATCTATATGAGCCAGTGGATCAGCTATGACGTGCAGCCGGAATTCCGTATCCAGGACGATGGCACGATCCAGACGCGCTATCCACGCTTCTCACCGCTTGGCGACGATCCGCATCCGGATTGGCTGAAAACCAACACGGATGGCAGCATCACGGTTCTCGTCGGCGGCAGCGGCCGCACGGTGACGGTCAGCAAGAGCCAGACGACGATCGTTGCCCATGGCATGACGGTGCCGGTCGATGTCAGCAGCGGCGCACCGAAAGTCGTCGGTCCGGTTCCTGGCTGGATGACGGTCTATGACGACAACGTGCTTGCCAATCTCGGTTTTGCGGGGGATGTCAGCATTTCCGTCGACCGCGTGAAAGTGCGCAAGCGATTTATCGGCTGGGCGAACTTCGTCTTCGATACGCAGTCGCCCTTCTTCGACAAGCCGGCAAGCGAGGTCATCAGTCTCATCGTCTCCGGCCCGCGTATCCATCCCGATCAGTCGAACCTGTCGCTCGCTTTCGACAATATCTGGAACAACAGCGAATGGCAGCATGGCGATGTCTGGACCAAGCTGTTCCAGACGATCGTGATGGCCTTCCTCGGCACGTTGCTCGGTTCGCTCGCGGCCTTCCCGCTCGCCTTCATGGCAGCGCGCAATATCACGCCAAACAGGTTCCTCAATCAGGCCCTGAAGCGCTTCTTCGACTTCCTGCGTTCGGTCGACATGCTGATCTGGGCGCTGTTCCTGACGCGCGCCTTCGGCCCCGGTCCTCTTGCCGGTTCCGGCGCCATCTTCCTCACGGAGACAGGCACGCTCGGCAAGCTCTACTCGGAAGGTCTCGAGAATATTGACAACAAGCCGCGCGAAGGCGTGAAGTCGACGGGCGCCTCGACCGTGCTGGTGCATCGCTACGGCATCATGCCGCAGATCGTCCCCGTCATCGTCAGCCAGACGCTCTATCAGTGGGAATCGAACGTACGCGGCGCGACGATCATCGGCGCCGTTGGCGCCGGCGGTATCGGTCTCAAGCTCTGGGAAGCCATGCGCACCAATTCCAATTGGGAAAACGTCGCATACATGGTCATCCTGATCCTGATCGTCGTCTTCCTGTTCGATACCGCATCGAATGCACTGCGCCATCGCCTGATGGGCACTAAGGCCGGCCACTAAGCCCGATCAAATGATGATGACGGCCTGCCGTCATCATCATTCTGTCATGGAAATCTTTTAGCCGGAGCGTGCTTGCGGTTCACCGCCAAATCAATGCACATTGCGCTCCCCATTCGGACGATCTCCAGGATAAAAGCCTTGCGCTACGCTCTCTATTTTTCGCCGTCCAAGGATCATTCCCTGACGGATGCGGCCTCTGTCTGGCTCGGCCGCAATGCCTTTACTGGCGAGACCTATCCGGCACCCGAATACAAGACATTGCCGTCAAACGAACAATTCGAACTGACCGCCGATCCGCGCCGCTACGGCTTCCACGCGACGATCAAGGCGCCCTTCGAGCTTGCCTCCTCCGTGACCGAAAAGGACCTGATGGCGGTCGTCGAAGATTTTGCCGCCAAGACGCCGGCCTTTGAAATCCCCGAGCTGGTGCTCGGACAGCTCGGTCGCTTCTTCGCACTTGTTCCGGGTTCGCTGCACCAGCCGCTTCAGGATTTCGCCGCAAAGGTGGTAAAGTCTTTCGAGCCATTCCGGGCGGCACTCTCCGAGGCCGATATTATCAGGCGCAAACCGGAAAGGCTCTCCGAGAGCCAGCGCAATAATCTCATGCGCTGGGGCTATCCATATGTCATGGATGACTTCGGCTTCCATATGACGCTGACCGGTCAGGTGCCGGAAGAGCGCGCGGAAGTGATGAAGGCGATCCTGACGGAGCGTTTTGCAGCTTTCACCGGCAGGCCGCTTCACATTTCCGGCCTTGCCGTCTTTAGCGAGGAGGCGCGCGGCGCGCCTTTCAAAGTTCACACATGGCTGCCTCTTGCTGGCGCCAAAAGCTGAAAGATTTTCTGACATGAGCAAAGAAACCGTTCTTTCAAATGCCCGTATCGTTCTCGAGGACGACATCCTTTCGGGCTCTATCCTGATACGCGACGGCAAGATCGCCGATATTTCAAAAGGCATTTCGGTAGCCGGCGAAGACTTTGAGGGCGACTACATCATTCCTGGCCTCGTCGAGCTGCACACGGACCATCTGGAAGGCCACTATTCGCCGCGTCCGGGCATCCGCTGGAACAAGACGGCGGCCATCCAGGCCCATGACGCGCAGATCGTCACCTCAGGCATCACCACGGTCTTCGACTGCCTGCGCATGGGTGCTGACGAAGACGGCGGCTTCGAGCACGGCGAGATGCGCGAGATGGCCGATGCCATCCAGTCCGCCGAAAAGGAAGGGCGCCTGCGTGCCGAACATCTCCTCCATCTGCGTTGCGAGGTTTCGGCCGACAATGTGCTGCAGCACTTCGCGGATTTCGAAAACGATCCTTATGTCGGTCTCGTCTCGCTGATGGACCATGCGCCGGGCCAGCGCCAGTTCCAGACAATGGACCAGTACATCTTCTACTATCAGAAGAAGCGCGGTCTTTCCGACGAGGAGTTTGCCCGCTTCTGCGCCAGACGCATCGCCGAGTCCGATCGCAATTCGACGCCAAATCGCGACGCGATCTCCAAGGTCTGCGCCGAACGCGGCATCACCGTCGCAAGCCATGACGATGCCACATCTGCCCATGTCGATGAGGCGATCGAAAACGGCGTTCGCCTGGCCGAATTCCCGACCAGCATCGACGCAGCCCGGCTGTCGCACGAGAACGGCATGAGCGTTCTGATGGGCGCGCCGAACATCGTGCGCGGCAAGTCGCATTCCGGCAATATCGCCGCGCGTGATCTAGCGCAGCTCGGCGTTCTCGACGTGCTTTCGTCCGACTATGTGCCGCTCAGCCTGCTTCATGCGCCCTTCATTCTTGCCGACGAGGTCGAGGGCATTACCTTGCCGAAGGCAATTGCAATGGTGACGGCAACGCCAGCACGCACCGTCAGCCTCAACGATCGCGGCCGCATCGAAACCGGCCTGCGTGCCGATCTCGTCCGCGTCCACCGTTCACATGGCGTGCCGGTGACGCGTTCCGTCTGGCGTGAAGGACGCCGCGTCGCATGATGATGTCACACGAACCCCATCCGGGCGCTGGTGCCGAACGCGGCATCATGGTCGTCGTCGTCGGCCCGAGCGGGGCCGGCAAGGACACGCTGATGAACCTTGCGGCCCGGCATTTCGATCGCCGCGAAGACGTGCATTTTGTCCGCCGTGTCATCACTCGCGATGGCGATGCCGGTGGGGAGGATCACCTCGCCGTTTCGGATGCGGGATTCGCATCGATGGAGCAGTCCGGCGCCTTTGCGGTGTGGTGGGAGGCGCATGGTCTCAAATACGCCATTCCGGCGGAGGTTTCCGTTGCACTTTCCAGGGGTCACCTCGTCGTGGCCAATGGCTCGCGCTCGGCCCTGCACCGTTTCCAGGCTGCTTTCCCGCGGCTGAAGGTCATCAATGTGACGGCCCGCCCGGAAGTGCTGGCCGGCCGCCTGGAGGCGCGCGGCCGCGAGACGCACGAGGACATCATGGCCCGCCTCGCACGCGGCCCGCTGACGGTGCGCGGCGATTACGACGTCGTGGAGCTCGACAATAGCGGCTCGCTGGAAGAGGCCGAGCGCAAGATGGTCGACATCCTGGATGGCTTCCTGAAGGAAATCGTCTAAACGAGGCAGGAAACGAGAATGGCCATTCGTGTCGTCCGCTATGACCCGGAATGGCCGTCTCTCTTCCGCCGGATCGTCGGCGAACTGGAGCCGTTTCTTGCCGATCTCGCCCCCGTCTTTCATCACGTCGGCAGCACATCGGTGCCCGGATTGGCGGCAAAGCCGAAGATCGACCTGCACGCTGCCTTCGCTAATGCGGATGTGCTTCCCGAAGCAATCGAGCGCGTAGATTCGCTTGGCGCCTTCACCTTCCATGGCGACAAATACCAACAGCAGACCTGGACCTTCACCAGCGGCAAGGGCTCCTACGGCGCACGACTATATCTCTGCTCGGCGAACAATGTCGTTTTGCGAGACCGGCTCGCGTTTCGGGACTATCTACGCTCGCACGCGGAGCGCGCGAACGCCTATGCCGCCCTTAAGATGAAACTCATGGGCGAGGCCAATGACGACTGGGATTATTATACTGGCGGCAAGCGTAACTTCGTGCTCGAGACGCTGCGGCTGGCCTCCGAAGAAGGATAGCCAGCCGCGCTCCGATTATTCGTTGTCGCCGCGGCCCGAGACGATCTCGCGTTTACCGACATGGTTTGCCGGACCGACCAGCCCTTCCTTCTCCATGCGCTCGACGAGCGAAGCTGCTCTGTTGTAGCCGATGCCGAGGCGGCGCTGGATATAGGAGGTCGAGCACTTCTTGTCGCGCAGGACGACCTTGACGGCCTGCTGGTAAAGCTCGTCGCCATCCTCGGCACCCATGGCGCTCTTGTCGAAGACGGCGCCGTCCTCTTCGTCCTCGGCTTCTTCATCCTCGCCGGCCGTGACCGTATCGAGATATTCCGGCCGACCTTGCGTCTTCAGGTGTGCCACGACCTTCTCGACTTCGGCATCGGAAACGAAGGGACCATGGACACGGGAGATGCGGCCGCCACCCTGCATATGCAGCATGTCGCCCTGGCCGAGCAGCTGTTCGGCACCCTGTTCGCCAAGGATCGTGCGGCTGTCGATCTTCGAGGTCACCTGGAAGGAGATGCGGGTCGGGAAATTCGCCTTGATCGTGCCGGTGATGACATCAACCGAAGGACGCTGCGTCGCCATGATGAGATGGATGCCGGCAGCACGCGCCATCTGCGCAAGCCGCTGGATCGCGCCTTCGATCTCCTTGCCGGCAACCATCATCAGGTCGGCCATTTCGTCGACGATGACGACGATGTAGGGCATCGGTGCAAGGTCCAGCTCCTGCTGTTCCTCGATCGGCGCACCGGTCTGCCGGTCGAAGCCGACCTGGACCATGATATGGATGGTCTCGCCCTTCTCACGGGCCAGGGAGACGCGCCCATTATAACCGTCGATATTGCGCACGCCGAGACGCGACATCTTGCGATAGCGCTCCTCCATCTCGCGCACCGCCCATTTCAATGCCATGACGGCCTTCTTCGGATCGGTGACGACGGGCGTTAGCAGATGCGGAATGCCGTCATAGACGGAGAGTTCCAGCATCTTGGGATCGACCATGATGAGGCGGCACTGTTCCGGCGTCATGCGGTAGAGCAGCGACAGGATCATCGTGTTGATGGCGACTGACTTGCCGGAGCCGGTGGTGCCGGCAACGAGCAGATGCGGCATCTTCGCGAGTTCGGCGATCACGGGTTCGCCGCCGATCGTCTTGCCGAGGCCGAGCGCCAGCTTGTAGCCGCTCTTGTCGAAATCGTCGCTCTCGATCATCTCGCGGAAATAGACGGTTTCGCGCGTCGCATTCGGCAGTTCGATGCCGATGACGTTGCGGCCGGGAACGACAGCAACACGGGCAGACAGTGCCGACATGGAGCGGGCGATATCATCGGCAAGGCCGATGACGCGGGATGATTTTACGCCGGGCGCCGGCTCGAATTCATAGAGGGTGACGACCGGACCGGGGCGGACATGGATGATCTCGCCCTTGATGCCGAAATCCTCCAGCACGCTCTCCAGGAGGCCGGCATTCTGTTCCAGCGTTTCCTGCGACATGATCTCGCCGAGCCGCTCCGGCGGCTCCTGCAACAGGGCACGCGGCGGGAATTCGTAGCCCGATGCATCAACCTTCTCGACGATCATGCGGGCAGAGCGAACCGGGGATAGTGCAGGTGCGGTGATCTCGACACGCGATGCGGGCGGTGCTTCTGCCGGTGCCTGGTTCGACTGGACCACAGGCGCCTGTATTTCCGGGGTCTGAACTATCGGACCTTGGGCGACGGGAGCTGGAGCGACCGGAGCCGGAGCAACGCGCACTGCCGGAGGACGCGCGGGGCGGGCCGGCGCTGACGTTACGGGCAGCGTTGCGCGCGGCGCCACCGGCGCCGGATTATGTCGGCCTGGGCGCCATTCCATGATGCGGAAGCGCGAGGTGATCGATTCTGGTTCAACCTGCTGCAACGCGATGACCGGAGTACGCGACGGACCGGCATCGGTCTCCTCGAAGGCCATGACCTCCCAGAAGGCGAAATCCGAGATGGAGGAAAGTTCTGTCGCTGCGCGTAGCGTCGTTTCGACGGGAACTGCTGCAACGGGCTGCAGCTGAGGTTCCGGCTGCGGCGCGACTGGTTCAGCCATTTCGGGCAGGTAAATATCGAAGGGTACGTTCACCGCGATCGGCGCGCGCATCTGCGGTGCCGCCAAGGGCTGCGGCACTGCTACGGCCTGCGGGGCAGGCACAACAATTTCCTCGCGGACAGGCTTCTCCGGCGCGTGGCGCTTGCTGATCAGCGTTTCCGGGGTGCGGGTGAAGCGGACATTCGGGGCGAGCGAGAAATTGCTCTGCCAGAGCGGCGGAATCGGCTTTTCGCCTTCATATGCCACAGTGGCTTCTTCCACGTGATGGTCAGCTTCAAGTCCCGAAGAAAACTCTTCGGCGTCCGTCAAATTGGTTCTGGGAAAACGCATGCGACAGCTACTCACTCACGTCTGGTAATTTCTGACATCCTTCCGGATAGAAAATGAAGGTTAATAAGTTCCTTCCAGCAGTCCCGTTGCGGGACGGCTAAAAAGATTAAACATCATCAATTTCATAGGCTTGATGAGAAAGGAAAAATCTTTGGCCGAATGAGACAAGCGTCCTAAAGCACGCCGCGATCTTCCAGATTCGCTTGCCGCGCTTCAAGCCTTTGTTTTCGCATGTCGTTATCGCAAAACCGCCGCGCATTTTTGCGCGGCATGCCTTAGTGCGCTTCGTCCCAATTGGTCGCGGAGCGAGCGTCGACCCGAAGCGGTACGCGCATTTCCAGCGCCGGCGAGGTGGCGTTTTCCATGACCGAAACGATGATCGGCGTCGCCTTTTCGACCTCTTCGTCTTCGACCTCGAAGATCAATTCATCGTGCACCTGCAAGAGCATGCGCACCCTATCGGCAAGGCCGGCCTCGGCGAGCGCCGGCTCGATCTTGATCATGGCGCGGCGAATGACATCGGCGGCCGAGCCCTGGATCGGCGCGTTGATGGCGGCCCGTTCGTTGAAGGCGCGGACCGAAGGATTGGACGAGCGAATCTCCGGATAGTTGATTCGGCGGCCGAAGATCGTCTCGACGTATCCCTTGTCGCGGGCCATCTGCTTGCGGCTTTCCATGTAGTCGCGGATGCCGGGAAAGCGCTCGAAATATTTCTTGATGTAGTCGCCGGCCTCCGAGCGCTCGATGGAAAGCTGGTTGGCGAGGCCGAAGGCGGAGATGCCGTAGATGATGCCGAAGTTGATGGCCTTGGCGCGGCGACGCACCTCGCTCGGCATGCCCTCGACGGGCACGCCGAACATTTCGGAGGCGGTCATGGCGTGGATGTCGATGCCGTCCTCGAAAGCGCGCACGAGCTGGGGAATTTCGGCGACATGGGCCAGCACGCGCAGCTCGATCTGGCTGTAGTCGGCCGAGATCAGCTTGTGGCCGGGCGACGAAATGAAGGCGGTGCGAATCTTGCGGCCTTCGGCGGTACGCACCGGAATGTTCTGAAGGTTCGGCTCCGAAGAGGAAAGGCGGCCTGTCGTCGTCGACGCCAGCGAATAGGAGGTGTGCACCCGCTTCGTTTCCGGATGGATGTAACCCGGAAGCGCGTCCGTGTAGGTCGATTTCAGCTTGGTGAGCTGGCGCCAGTCGACGATCTTGCGTGGCAGATCGAAGCCCGCTGCCGCAAGGTCCTCCAGCACGCTCGCCGAGGTCGACCACTGGCCGGTCTTGGTCTTGGTTCCGCCGGCAAGTCCCATCTTGCCGAACAGGATGTCGCCGAGCTGCTTGGGGGAGCCGATATTGAACCTCTCACCAGCAAGCTGATAGATTTCATCCTCGTACCTGGCTGCACCCTGAGCCAGTTCGCCCGAGAGGCGCGACAGGATCTGGCGGTCGACGGTGATCCCCCGTTCTTCCATGCGCGCAAGAACGGGTACGAGCGGACGTTCCAGGCGCTCATAGACGCGTGTCAGCTGGGTGGCGGCAAGGCGCGGCTTCAGCACCATCCACAGGCGCAACGTCACTTCGGCATCTTCGGCTGCATAGTGTGTCGCGCGCTCGATATCGACGAGGTCGAAGGTGACGTTCGACTTGCCGGAGCCAGCGACGTCCTTGTAGGCGATCGGTGTGTGACCGAGGAATTTTTCAGACAGCGGGTCCATGCCGTGCGCGCCGGTGCCGGCGTCGAGCACGTAGGATATCAGCATCGTGTCGTCGAAACTCTTGGTCTCGACGCCATAACGTTTCATCAGCAGGTAGTCGTATTTCAGATTCTGAGCGACCTTGAGGATCGATTCATCCTCCAGCAGCGCCTTCAGCCGCGACAGCGCATCGCGCATCGGGATCTGGTTGTCGGCGAGACCGCCGCCGAGAAGGTCGCCAACGCCCGTCTTGTGACCGATAGGCACATAGGCGGCGCGAATGCGTATGCCTGTCGGATCGGCGGTGTTATCGGCAATCGCCAGGGAGAAGCCAACGAGTTCGGCCTGCATGGCGTCGAGCGAAGTCGTTTCCGTATCGAAGGCAACGAGTCCGGTATCGCGCGCAGCGGCGATCCATTGGTCGAGAGTCGCGAGGTCGCGGATCGTCACATAGGAAGAATGATCGAACGGAAGGGTCGCGAACGCCTCGGCGCGCGCCTTGGCAAGATCGGCAGGCGCAAACGTGCCTTCGACCGCAGTCTTCGCCTTTGCGCGCGGTGGAACGGCCACCGCTTCGCCATTCACTTTGGGTACCGCGCCCGCGACAGGTTCCGGCTCGGCTGAATCGAGGTCCGGCCCATGCGCATCCGCACCCCATTCGACCTTTACGAAGGCCGGGTCGATCTCGCTGGCGTCGCAATTGCAGAACTCCGCAACACGGCGCGTCAGCGTGGTGAATTCCATGGTTTTCAGGAAACCGATCAGCTTGGGGCCGTTCTGCGGTTCCAGGACGAGCGCGTCGAGATCGAGCTCCAACGGTACGTCGGTGCGCAGGCGCACGAGTTCGCGGGACAGCTTCGCCTTGTCGATGTTTTCGAGAATGGTCAGGCGGCGCTTTTCCTGCTTGATCTCACGGGCACGCTCGAGAAGCGTATCGAGATCGCCATATTCGGCGAGAAGCTGGGCTGCCGTCTTCGGGCCGATGCCGGGGATGCCGGGAACATTGTCGACGGAATCGCCGGTCATCGCCTGCAGGTCGATCATCTTTTCCGGCGGCACACCCCATTTCTCGATCACATCGGGGATGCTGATCTGCTTGTCCTTCATGCTGTCGTACATGTGGACATTCGGGGTGACGAGCTGCATCAGGTCCTTGTCGGAGGAGACGATCGTCACGTCGGCGCCGACCGCTTCAGCCTGGCGGGCATAGGTCGCGATAATATCGTCGGCCTCGAAACCTTCCGTCTCGATGCAGGGCAGATTGAAGGCACGTGTCGCCTCGCGGATCAGGCCGAACTGAGGCACCAGCTCTTCGGGCGGCGCCGAACGGTTCGCCTTATAGGCGTCATAGAGATCCTTGCGGAAGGTCTTCGACGAGTAGTCGAAAATGACGGCGAGGTGGGTGGGCGTGGCAGCCACATCGGTACCGCGTGCATCCCTCAGCAGCTTCCAGAGCATGTTGCAAAAACCGGAGACAGCGCCGACCGGCAGGCCGTCGGATTTGCGCGTCAGAGGAGGCAGTGCATGAAAGGCCCGGAAGATGAAACCCGAACCGTCGATAAGGAAGAGATGATCGCCTTTTTTCATGGCAGCATGGATAGCGCGGCGGCCCTTCAAGGTCCATATAAACTTGGTTGCGCAAAAAGATTCCGCCTCACCAAACTGTTACTAATTTGTAATAGGTGGTTTTTTCTCTTTCCCTTGAAAAACCACATTCTCCATCACAAATCAAAGTCACCGGCGTTTGATCGCGCCGCGGGTCTGATAGCCGGCTTGTCCCCCGCCCGCGTCAGGCTTGGACAAAGGCCTCATCCCCCTCTCCGGGCCTTTGTCCTCACTTTCAAGCCGCCATGGCCTTCCTCCAGGCCTTGGCGGCTTTGTTTTTTGTGCAATTCGCTGCAGCACTCAAAATTTGAGAACTTCGTTCCTATTTTTTGATGGATCGTATGCGATTTGTTGCATTGTCTACCGAGCGATTTTGAGCCTAACTTACAATCATGGGATTTAATCGAATGGATTCCGGCGCCTACCTTGCCAGCCAGCTGGCGAAGGGTTTTGCCCGCTCGCTGCATCAGCGCGCGGCAGGGCTCGGTTTTTCTCCCGGACAGTTCCCTATCCTTCTGGAGCTTTGGGCCGAGGACGGGCTGACGCAGAAACAGCTTCTGGAGCGCGTCGATATCGAACAGGCGACGATGGCCAACACGCTCTCACGCATGGTGCGAGACGGGTTGATCGAGCGGCGTCCGCATCCTACCGACAAACGCGCGCAGCTAATCTTTCTGACAGAAAAAGCCAGGGCGATGGAGGCGCAAGCCATCGACACAGCGCGCGAGGCTGACCTTGCGCTGTTCAAGGGTTTTCGGGTCTTCGAACGAGAGCTGATGCTCGAATATATCCGGCGGCTGATCCAGAACGCCAAGGCGCTCTGACTTCACTCTGCCGCCGCGCGGTCGCGCTTTGCTTGCGTCACCTCTGCTTCGGTATTTGCCGAAAGGAAGTTTTCGCGAGCGGCGAGCTTGATACTCGGCTCGATATCCGGCTTCCCGAGCAAGAGCCCCTGCAACTGGGTACAGCCTTCTTCCACGACGATCTGACGTTGCATCTCTGTTTCGACGCCTTCGGTGACAACAGGCATGCCAAGACTATGCCCCAGCCCGATGATGGCGCGGACGATCGAGCGAGCGCCGGCATCATGCTCCAGTATGCCGGTGAAGCTGCGGTCGACCTTGATCTTGTCGAAGGGGAAGGAACGCAGGTTGGAGAGCGAGGAGAAGCCAGTGCCGAAATCGTCCATGACGATGCGCACACCGAGGTCGCGCAGGCGCTGAAGCGTGTTCATGACCCGGTTGCGATCGCGTATGAGCGCCACTTCGGTGATCTCCAGTTCCAGGCGTTCCGGCGCGAGGTCCGCCTCCTTGAGAATCTCAGCCACCCGCTGGCAAAGATTGGGCAACAGAAACTGAACCGGGGAGACATTGACGGCGATCGATAGCGGCTGCGGCCAGCGGGCGGCCTCCATGCAGGCTTCGCGCAGGATCCATTCGCCGAGCTGGACGATCGAGCCGCTTTCCTCGGCGATCGGAATGAAGATATCCGGCTCGCTCATGCCGTGGCCCGGCCGGTTCCAGCGCATCAAGGCTTCATAACCGTTGATCTCACCGCTGCGCGCATCGAGGATTGGCTGATAGCTTACATGGAGCTGATTGCGGGTGATGGCGTGGCGAAGCTCGTGTTCGATCTGGCGACGGGCACGTACCGACTCGTCCATTTCCGCGTCGAAGAAGCAGGCTGCGCCGCGCCCGGCATGTTTGATGCGATAAAGAGCTGTATCGGCGTTGTTGCAAAGCTCTTCGGCCGAGTCTCCATCCGCCGGATAGATCGCGATGCCGATGCTCGCGCCGACGGCCGTCGGATCGCGGGCAGTATCCATCTCGGCCGCGAATTCGTCGATGATACGTCGCGCAAGGCGATGGGCCGCGTCGGGTTGCAGCTTGCTCGGCTGGACGATGGCGAATTCGTCGCCGCCAAGTCGCGCGATCGTGTCATCCTTATCAACGCAGCGTTTGAGGATCGTGGCGACCTTGCGCAGGATGCGATCACCTTCGGCGTGACCGAAAATATCGTTGACGGCCTTGAAGCGGTCGAGATCGATACAGAAGACGGCGACCTGCGTCCGCTTGCATTCGGCGACCTGCAGAGCCTGGCGAATGCGCGTATCGAAAAGCGAACGGTTCGGCAGGTCCGTCAGAACATCATGATGGGCGAGATGCTCGATCATCTCTTCGGCGCGCTTACGTTCGGTCAGATCGCGGACGACGAGAACGTCGCAATGGCGTCCGCGATAGACGATCCGCCGCATGACAACCTCGACGGGGATTTCCCTCTCATCCTTGGCGATCAGCAGCATTTCTTCATGCTCGCTCTCCCGCTCAGCATGAATGAGAGCCAGCACGGACGAGGGAATGTTGCCCGTGAGTTCGGAGAGCTTCCAGCCTGAGAGGGCCAGGAAGCGTTCATTGGTGTCGATGATCTTGCCTTCCCGTAGAATGACCAGTCCTTCCTGCGAGACATTGGCGAGGCCGCGAAGATCAGTGAGATGGCTTTCCAGGAAGACCGCGCCGAAGGCCATGAGGATGAGACCGGTGGCGACAGCCATCACGATTACGGCAAGCACCTGGGGCTGAAGCGTCATCGCCGGCACCTCGCGCGTCGGGTCCGACACCAGTGCAATGCTGCTCATCGAGATGAAATGCAGCGTGCAGATCGCCAGCACGAAGGCGCCGGAGGATGCGGCAAAGCGCTTCATGCCTTTCAGCTTGAAGAAGGCGAGGAAGGCAATGGTTGCCAGAGCCGCGCAGGAGCAGAAAGCGACGACCGACATAAAGGCATCATAGACGACGATGGCCTGGGCCTCGATCGCCTGCATGCCAGTCATATGCATGGCCATGATGCCAAGCGCCATCAGCACACCGCCGAAAGCGAAAGAATAGCTCCGGCCCTCCGACGCGATCAGGATGGCTACCCAGGCGCCGAAAATCGACAGGAATACAGAGAGAAACGTGAGACCCAGATCGTAGCTGATCGGCATGCCGCCGTCATAGGCGAGCATGGCGATGAAATGCGTAGCCCATACGCCGACACCGCAGGCAAAGGCTGACGTGGCGATCCACAGCTTGCGCTGTCCGGCGTCGCATTCCTGGGCACGGAAGAGAAGGAGCATTGTCGTCAGGCTGCCGACGAGACAGACAATTGCGGCGGCAATGACCAGTCGCCAGTCGTGGTTGTCTCTGATGCAGGCAATAACTGAGAACATTCGCCACCTCGAAAATCCACCTCGGCGCGAGATTATTTAGAACATGCTAAATAACTGTAAATTGCATTAGCGATGCCTACTTCAGCCTTTCGGCATTTGGCGCCAACAAAAAAACTTGAAAATTTGACGCTCGAAACGGCAGCCGATTGGGTCTATCGTCCGGCCGAATTTCAGAAGGAGTCGGAAATGACCGAACTAAATCCTATCCTTGCGCGTGCGGACCAGAATCTCGATTCAAGCCTCGAAAAGCTGTTCGAGCTCTTGCGCATCAAGTCGATCTCGACCGATCCGGCCTACAAGGCTGAATGCCGCAAGGCAGCCGAATGGCTGATCGCCTATCTCAAGACGCTTGGCTTTGACGCCTCGGTTCGCGACACGCCCGGCCACCCGATGGTGGTCGCCCATCACGAGGGTGCCTCTGCCGATGCGCCCCACGTCCTGTTCTACGGTCACTATGACGTGCAACCGGTCGATCCGATCGAGCTCTGGGAAAACGACCCTTTCGATCCCGCCGTCAAAGATGCCGGCAACGGCCGCAAGATCCTGACCGGCCGCGGCACCTCCGATGACAAGGGCCAGCTGATGACCTTCGTGGAGGCCTGCCGCGCCTACAAGGAGATCAACGGCGCCCTTCCCTGCCGCGTCACCATTCTTTTCGAGGGCGAAGAAGAGTCCGGATCGCCGTCGCTGAAGCCGTTCCTCGAAGCCAATGCCGCCGAACTCAAGGCCGATTACGCCCTCGTCTGCGACACCAGCATGTGGGATCGCGATACCCCGGCAATCGCAGCTGCGCTTCGCGGCCTCGTCGGTGAAGAAATCGTGGTGACAGCCGCCGACCGCGACCTGCATTCCGGCCTGTTCGGCGGTGCCGCGGCCAATCCGATCCATATTCTTGTGGAGGCGCTTGCCGGCCTGCATGACGAAACCGGTCGTATTACACTTCAAGGTTTCTACGACGGTGTGGAGGAAACGCCTGCCAACATCAAGGCATCCTGGGAGGCGCTCGGCAAGTCGGCGGAAAACTTCCTCGGCGAAGTCGGCCTCTCCATTCCCTCAGGCGAAAAGGGCCGCTCGGTCCTGGAACTCACCTGGGCGCGACCGACGGCCGAAGTCAACGGCATCTGGGGTGGCTATACCGGTGAAGGCTTCAAGACCGTCATTGCTGCGAAGGCATCGGCAAAAGTCTCTTTCCGGCTCGTCGGCACGCAGGATCCGGCAGCGATCCGTGAGAGCTTCCGCAACTACGTTCGTTCGAAGATCCCCGCCGACTGCTCGGTCGAGTTCCACCCGCATGGCGCCTCCCCGGCCATTCATCTTTCCTATGACTCGCCTGTTCTGACCAAGGCGCGCAATGCGCTTTCCGACGAATGGCCGAAGCCCGCCATCGTCATCGGCATGGGCGGCTCTATCCCGATCGTCGGCGATTTTCAGAAAATGCTCGGCATGGAATCCCTTCTCGTGGGCTTCGGGCTTTCCGACGACCGTATCCATTCGCCGAACGAAAAGTACGATCTGGCCTCCTACCACAAGGGTATCCGTTCCTGGGTGCGCATCCTTGCCGCACTGAAGGCTTGAAACAAAAAAGGCGTGCCTGCGATCTTCGCGGCACGCCATCCGAAATCTGCAAACAAAAAGGCCGGGCAAACCGGCCTTCCGTTATCCGCCTCATCTCAGTGCCAGTACATCCGTGGTCAAAGGAGAAGCGGACAAAGCACAGCCAGACTGATCTCGAAAGGTTTACGGCCGGTAAACGGCTGATCCAACCAGATCGCGGAAATGATGCAACAGATGATGCGCACGACATTTCCGGGCTGCAATTTCTGAAACATTATATCGGAAGCCGCCTTTCACATTTCAAGGCCCATGGAAAACCTTGATTCCCGTTCAAGCTGCGTTCATTCCGCCTCTCTCATAAGCCTTTGAAAGAAAACAGAAATCCGTGCTGCGTCACCTATGCCGCAGACGCTCTATCTTTGATTTTCCGGGTAAACGTGCATCCCGATGCGGGTCGCCCGTCGTTTATTGCGAGGAGTAAAAGGTGAAGGTGAAACATATTCTTCTGAAAATCGCGGCAGGCGGTCTGTTGCTGCTGGCGCCTGCAATTGCCGAGGCCGCTCAGGGCGTTTCGACTACGCGCTACCGCGATCGCGGTCCCCATCGCCCCTGAAATAAAAAGGACCCGACGCATCTGGTGATACGCCGGGCCTGATATCGATCGGCACGTGTTGAGGGGAGACGGCCGATCTTGGCGGGACGTGAGGGGTTTGTCCCGCTCATCATACAACAGCGGGCAAGCCTATTGGTTCCCTCACCAGCCGGAAGATATGTGGCGCTGTGTCGCGAGCAGGTCGCGCATCTGCGCATAGGCGCCGAGCAGCATCTTCAGCCGGCTCTCGTCCATCCTGTCGAGACTGTGATGCTGCGCAAAAGCATGCTCCAGACTTCGCGCGGGCGTGCCTCATCCATTCTGACGGGATCAATCGTCATGTTCTGCCTGGATATTGCGCATTGCGCTTCTTCGGTGCGCGGAAGTCGCGGCGATATATGTCGGTTTTGGGGCGGTCACATGAACGGCAGCCATGGGAGGAAGTCATGGCTGGCTGACGGAGAAAATGCAGGCAGAGGGTGCACTTGTCCACATTGATGTTGTTCTTAACAGCCCGTTAATTCGCCGCATTTACAGTTCACTCGGATAAAACCGTTGCCTGGGGGCGCGGTCTTACAGCAAGGGTTCAGCCGCTCCACGATGGTAGCCAGACGTAGATCAGATGACAGGATCGAACCGTCCTTCAACGGCCGTGGCGGTCGTGAGGAAGACGACGAATTCGCGCTCGATGCCGACGATCGCATCGACGGGCGGCATGGCTCCAGACGTACGTCGAAATCGCCCGCTTCCCGGCGCGCACCGGCAAAGCGCCGTTCCGAGCCGCGCGAACGGGACGGCGGCGGGCTGTTCGCGTTCCTGCGCAGGGTCGTCTACTGGTGTATCGTGCTTGGTATCTGGGCCGGCATCGGTGTTGCCGGGCTCGTTTTCTATTACGGTTCGCGCATGCCAAGCGCCAGCACCTGGGCCATCCCGGAGCGGCCACCGAACGTCAAGATCACCGCGGTGGACGGCAGTGCGATCGCCAACCGCGGTGCGACCGGCGGCGAGGAGCTCTCCCTGGAGAACATGTCTCCCTACATTCCGGAGGCGATCATCGCGATCGAAGACCGGCGCTTCTATTCGCATTTCGGCGTCGATCCGTTCGGGCTGGCGCGCGCCTTCGTCAACAATGCGACCGGCCAGCCGATCCAGGGCGGCTCGACGCTAACGCAGCAGCTTGCCAAGAACCTGTTCCTCTCGCCCGAGCGGACGCTGGAGCGCAAGGTGCAGGAGGTGCTGCTCTCCTTCTGGCTGGAGCAGAAATACACCAAGGACCAGATCCTTGCGATGTATCTGAACCGCGTCTATTTCGGCTCGAATGCCTACGGCGTGGAAGCGGCAGCGCGGCGCTATTTCAACAAGTCGGCGCGCGATGTGAACCTCGGCGAGGCCGCCCTGCTTGCGGGCCTTGTGAAGGCGCCGTCGCGCCTCTCGCCGGCCCGTGATCCGGAGGCCGCCAATGCCCGTGCGCAGGTCGTGCTGCAGGCGATGCGCGACCAGGGCTATATCAGTGCCGACGAAATCAAGACGGCGATGTCGCAGACGCCGGCTTCTGCCCGCAGCTACTGGTCGGGCGCCGGACAATATGCCGCCGATATGGTGATGGACGAACTGCAGGGGCTGGTCGGCGACGTGAAGGAAGACGTCATCGTCGACACGACGATCGACAAGAATCTCGAAAAGAAGGCCGAACAGTCGCTGGTCGACGTGCTCGACAAGGAAGGCGGCAAGTTCGATGCATCACAGGCCGCCCTCGTCTCGATCGACGGTACGGGCGCGATCCGGGCGCTCGTCGGCGGCAGGGATTATGCGACGAGCCAGTTCAACCGCGCCGTCAAGGCCAAGCGCCAGCCGGGCTCTTCCTTCAAGCCATTTGTTTATGCGGCCGCGCTTGAAAAAGGCCTGACGCCAGACTCCGTCTTCAACGATGCGCCGATCCGTATCGGCAATTGGACGCCGGAGAATTACGAGAAGAAATACAATGGCGAAGTGACGCTCAGGACAGCACTTGCCAAGTCGCTGAATACGGTGGCGGCGCAGCTCGTGATGTATGACGGGCCGGATCAGGTGATCAAGCTTGCCCACCGTCTCGGCATCCAATCGGATCTGCAGCCCAACGCATCGATCGCGCTCGGTACTTCGGAAGTCTCTCTGATGGAGCTGACGGCCTCCTATGCCGCCTTCATGAATGGTGGCTACAAGGCAACGCCGCACGTGATCCGCCGGGTAACCACGACCGACGGCAAGGTGCTCTACGAGAACACCTACGACAATCCGCCGCGCGTGCTTTCCGAGCAGATCGTCGCGGAAATGAACATGATGATGATGGGCGTCATCAATGGCGGCACAGGCTCGAGCGCCAAGCTTCCCGGTTGGCAGGCTGCCGGCAAGACCGGCACGACGCAGAATTCGCGTGACGCGCTGTTCGTCGGTTTCACCAGCAACCTGACGACAGGCGTCTGGTTCGGCAATGACGACGGCACGCCGATGAAGAAGGTGACCGGCGGCGGGCTTCCCGCCAAGGCCTGGAAGGAATTCATGGTCGCCGCGCATAAGGGCCTTTCGCCAGCGCCGCTCTTCGGCATGGGCCAGACATTCTCTGATCCTGCCGCCGATCCCGGCAACGGCCAGCCGATGGCGCAGGCGCAGCCGGCACCCGAGCAGCCGTCGACAGTCGGCAGCATCATTTCCGGTGTTTTCGGCGGAAATGCCGATGTGAACCGCTATCCGCCGGCGCCCGGACAGCCGCAGGCAGCGATGCCCGTCAACGGCGGGCCGGTGCCGCCTGCCGATGTTGCCGGCGGAGGTTACGACGACATGGTGCCGCCCGGTGATGTGGGCGGACCGCAAGCAACGTCAGGGGCGCAGCCGCGACGCACGACCCTGCTCGATCTCATCATGGGACAGTAGGAGCCGGAGACAGTATTGCGACGGAAATGGATGCCTTGCGGGAGCACGTCCCGCGCAAGGCTCGGCGTGCAAGATTTGCACGGTTTGAAGGTGCAAAGCAGACCCTTTTCCGGCTACTGTAAAAATTGAATGCAACACATTCGTTTTGCTGGATTCCGGGCCATTTCTCGCCTTGCAGTCCAGAAAACCGCTCCTTATATACGCCGCATCACCGCAATCACGATTGCGTAATCTTAGTAGACCCATCCCGTAAGGGGCTGTCAGGGAAATGCCTTACCGGGGTTCCGACAGCTTGCTTCAAGGAGAGAATGACATGGCAAAAGTAATTGGTATCGACCTTGGAACGACAAATTCCTGCGTCGCGGTCATGGACGGCAAGGACGCAAAGGTCATCGAGAACGCGGAAGGTGCGCGTACGACCCCTTCCATGGTGGCATTTTCCGATGACGGCGAACGCCTCGTCGGCCAGCCAGCCAAGCGCCAGGCGGTCACCAACCCCACGAATACCCTCTTCGCCGTAAAGCGCCTCATCGGCCGCCGTTACGAAGATCCGACCGTCGAGAAGGACAAGCACCTCGTTCCCTTCACGATCGTCAAGGGCGACAATGGCGACGCCTGGGTCGAAGCCAACGGCAAGGGCTACTCGCCCGCACAGATTTCCGCGATGATCCTTCAGAAGATGAAGGAAACCGCCGAATCCTACCTCGGTGAAAAGGTCGAAAAGGCCGTCATCACCGTTCCCGCATATTTCAACGACGCGCAGCGCCAGGCAACCAAGGATGCCGGCAAGATCGCTGGTCTTGAAGTGCTCCGCATCATCAACGAGCCGACAGCTGCCGCTCTCGCCTATGGCCTCGACAAGAAGGACGGCAAGACGATCGCCGTTTACGACCTTGGCGGCGGCACCTTCGATATCTCGATCCTCGAGATTGGCGATGGCGTCTTCGAAGTGAAGTCCACCAACGGCGACACGTTCCTCGGCGGTGAAGACTTCGACATGCGTCTCGTCGAATATCTCGTTGCCGAGTTCAAGAAGGACAATGGCATCGACCTGAAGAACGACAAGCTTGCCCTGCAGCGCCTCAAGGAAGCTGCCGAAAAGGCAAAGATCGAGCTGTCTTCTTCGCAGCAGACCGAAATCAACCTGCCGTTCATCACGGCTGATGCTTCCGGCCCGAAGCACCTGACGCTGAAGCTGACCCGCGCCAAGCTCGAAAGCCTGGTCGACGATCTCGTTCAGCGCACGATCGCTCCGTGCAAGGCAGCCCTCAAGGATGCCGGCGTCACCGCTGCCGAAATCGACGAAGTCGTTCTCGTCGGCGGCATGAGCCGCATGCCGAAGGTACAGGAAGTCGTCAAGCAGCTGTTCGGCAAGGAACCGCACAAGGGCGTCAACCCGGATGAAGTCGTTGCTCTCGGCGCCGCCATCCAGGCCGGCGTTCTGCAGGGCGACGTCAAGGACGTTCTGCTTCTCGACGTTACCCCGCTGTCTCTCGGCATCGAAACTCTCGGTGGCGTCTTCACCCGTCTGATCGAACGCAACACGACGATCCCGACGAAGAAGAGCCAGACCTTCTCGACCGCCGACGACAATCAGCAGGCAGTCACCATCCGCGTCTCGCAGGGCGAGCGTGAAATGGCTGCCGACAACAAGCTGCTCGGCCAGTTCGACCTCGTTGGCCTGCCGCCGGCACCGCGTGGCGTTCCGCAGATCGAAGTCACTTTCGACATTGACGCGAACGGCATCGTGCAGGTTTCGGCCAAGGACAAGGGCACCGGTAAGGAACAGCAGATCCGCATCCAGGCTTCCGGCGGTCTTTCCGACGCCGACATCGAAAAGATGGTCAAGGATGCCGAATCGCATGCCGCCGAAGACAAGAAGCGCCGCGAAGGTGTGGAAGCAAAGAACCAGGCCGAAAGCCTTGTTCATTCCACGGAGAAGTCGCTCAAGGATTACGGCGACAAGGTTTCCGAAGCCGATCGCACTGCAATCTCCGATGCGATTGCCGCGCTGAAGTCCGCGACCGAAGCGACCGATGCCGACGCCGAAGACATCAAGGCCAAGACCCAGACCCTCATGGAAGTTTCCATGAAGCTCGGCCAGGCTATCTATGAAGCCCAGCAGGCTGAAGGCGGCACGGCCGACGCTTCGGCAGGTGATGACAATGTCGTCGACGCCGACTACGAAGAAGTCAAGGACGACGACCGCAAGAAGTCCGCTTAATCCGGGCTGCGGCCTACGCTAGACGATAGACATCCGGCTGCTCACCATGGCAGCCGGAAATCCATTTCCGGGGCTTAAATTGGCAAAAGCGGACTTTTACGAAACTCTGGGTGTAGCCAAGACGGCGGATGAGAAAGAGCTGAAAAGCGCCTTCCGCAAGCTGGCAATGAAATACCATCCGGACAAGAACCCGGATGACAAAGACGCCGAACGCAAGTTCAAGGAAATCAACGAAGCCTATGAAACGCTGAAGGACCCGCAGAAGCGCGCGGCCTACGATCGTTACGGCCATGCGGCCTTCGAGCACGGCGGTATGGGCGGTCCCGGTGGCTTCGGTGGCGGCGCCGGATTTGCCGGTGGCGGCTTCTCCGATATCTTCGAGGACATTTTCGGCGAGATGATGGGCGGCGGCCGCGGACGGCAGCGCTCTTCGGGTGGTCGCGAACGCGGCGCCGACCTTCGCTACAACATGGAAATTTCGCTGGAAGAGGCATTCTCCGGCAAGACGGCGCAGATTCGCGTTCCGACCTCGATAACCTGTGACGTCTGCTCCGGTTCCGGCGCCAAGCCAGGTACACAGCCGAAGACCTGCGGCACCTGCCAGGGCTCGGGCCGCGTACGCGCAGCGCAGGGCTTCTTCTCGGTGGAACGCACCTGTCCGACCTGTCACGGCCGCGGCCAGATCATTCCCGATCCGTGCCCGAAATGCCACGGCCAGGGCCGGGTGACCGAAGAACGCTCGCTCTCGGTCAACATTCCCTCGGGTATCGAGGATGGCACCCGCATTCGCCTGCAGGGCGAGGGCGAGGCTGGCATGCGCGGTGGTCCGGCAGGCGATCTCTATATCTTCCTGTCGGTGAAGCCGCATGAGTTCTACCAGCGCGACGGGGCCGATCTCTATTGCGCCGTGCCGATCTCCATGACGACGGCAGCGCTCGGCGGCACCTTCGATGTGGCCACGCTCGACGGCACCAAGTCGCGCGTCACCGTTCCCGAGGGCACGCAGGCCGGCAAACAGTTCCGCCTGAAGGGCAAGGGCATGCCGGTGCTGCGTTCCAGCCAGACGGGCGATCTCTACATCCAGATCCAGATCGAGACGCCGCAGAAGCTTTCCAAGCGCCAGCGCGAGCTTCTGCAGGAATTCGAGCAGCTCTCCTCCAAGGAGAACAATCCGGAGTCGACCGGCTTCTTTGCCCGGATGAAGGAATTCTTCGAGGGCTAAGCTCGATATCCCCCAAGGTTACAAAAGCCGGAGGTTCCGCCTCCGGCTTTTTTCATGCGCGCTCCAATTCAAAACACCTGTTTCAAGTCGGGACGCGCGTCTGTGCGCAGATGTCTTGCGTTAACGCACAGATCCGATCGCGCTTGCAAGTTCCTGAAATCCATACTGTCTTTGGCCCCGCAGTCCGGGACTAACAGAGGGTATTTCCATGTCGGCAATGAACTTTTCAACCTGCCTGTCCGAAGATGTCGATGCACTGGCAGGCGCGCTCTATTCGTGGTGCGCCGAACGCAACATCAAACTTCGCAGCCAGCAAGGCCTTTCGATCGCCAGCATCGCGATCGACCTTTATCATGCCGGCCATCAGACGCAGGACGCCCTGCTCGTCGCGCTGCACGAGCGCGAGCTTCACTGAATTTCCCTCAAATTCAAGGATAGGCGCTGGAGCCGTCAAGCGGCGTTTTCGGCTGCCTGACCGCATATAAGGTTGAGGATCGTCTTGAGCGCCTGCTTGCCCGCAGTCGAGCTCAACCTGTCATAGCTGATCGCCAGTTCATAGGCTTCGGGGCTCAGTTCAACGCGGTTGGCAAACTGGGAAATTCCCGTACCCTCGAAAAGCTCGGAAATATCAACACCAAGAAAGACCGCTATCTGATGCAGCTTGCTGGCGGAGACGCGGTTGGTCCCCTTTTCGTATTTCTGGATCTGCTGGAATGTAAGGCCAAGCGCTTCGCCCAGTTCCAGTTGGGAAACACGTCGGCGGGCGCGAAGCTGTCTCACGTTGCGGCCGACAATGATATCAATCGGATCTGGCACTGCTGCACTCTTTCCCGGTAAACCCTTCATTTACCATATAGCGTCAGCTGAATATCTCAACCCGGAAGTTGCAAATTTCAACCGACTTTTTTTGGGCATTAGGCCACGAAACAACTATCTCTTCCGCCGATTCTACAACTTCTACTTCTCATTTGATGACTTAACGGCGATGTCGCGAAAAGTTGAACACCCTGTAGTTGACTTCATTGCATGGGACGATAGTTAGTCGCGCCGGGACCCTTATGTACGAGTCAGACAAGAGGCTTCGAGTACTGCATGACATCCGCTCCCACCGGGAAATCTGATGCCGACAGTATCGTCATCGATATGCGCCGCCAGAAACTGACGATGATCCTCGATTCATTGAAATCGCTCCGCGGCTCGATCGAAGATCGGCCGGATCTCGTTTATTGGATCGAAAGGGCAATCGCAGAGGCCGAAGCACAGCTCGAAGAGCCGGCCCCGCGCAGCCATTGACGGCTGGGACAGCTCTCAGCCTTGATATCCCTGGCGCTTCGGCTTAGAGCCTTGCCTTGTCAGATTGAATCATTCTGACGAGGAAAGGCTCCAACTGTCAGCCTTGATGATTCCGGATATTCGATGCCGCACAAGGTTGCCCTTTCCCGTTTGAAGCTGACCGACTTTCGCAATTATTCGTCGGCCTCGCTTGCGCTCGACGCTCGGCATGTCGTGTTGACCGGCGACAACGGTGCGGGCAAGACCAACCTGATGGAGGCGGTCTCGTTCCTGTCACCGGGGCGCGGTCTGCGCCGAGCCGCCTATGGCGATATCACCCGCGTTGGCGCTACGGGCGGATTTTCGATCTTTGCAGAGCTCGATGGCATGGAGGGTAACGTCGAGATCGGTACCGGAATTGATGCCAGCGACGAGACGACGGCGCGACGGCTGCGCATCAACGGAACGACGGCAAAAACAGTCGACGAGCTGACCGATCATTTGCGCGTGCTCTGGCTGACACCGGCGATGGACGGGCTCTTTACCGGCGGCTCGTCCGACCGCAGGCGGTTCCTCGACAGGCTGGTACTGTCGCTCGATCCCGAGCATGGCAGGCGGGCGAGCGACTTCGAGCGCGCCATGCGCAGCCGCAACAAGCTGCTGGACGAAGGCCGTTTCGATCCATCCTGGCTTTCCGGTATTGAGGAGCAGATGGCCAGCCTCGGCATAGCCATGGCGCTCGCCCGGCAGGAAATGCTCGGCCTGCTGACGCGACTCGTCGAGGAAAGCCGGGAAATCTCGCCCTTCCCATCGGCATCGCTGCAGCTTTCGGGCTTCATGGACGGTCAATTCTCCCGGCCCTCGGTCGATCTGGAAGATGAGTATGCGGCAACGCTCGCCGCGAACCGGTACCGCGATGCCGGCGCTGGTCGCACGCTGGAGGGGCCGCATCGCGCCGATCTCATCGTGCATCATCGGGAGAAGCAGATGGAAGCGGCACGCTGTTCCACCGGCGAGCAGAAAGCCCTGCTGGTGGGCCTTGTGCTTGCCCATGCACGGCTCGTCGGCAACCTTACCGGCCATGCGCCGGTTCTGCTCCTGGATGAGATCGCCGCCCATCTCGACGAGGGACGCCGTGCCGCGCTGTTCGATCTCATAGACGGGCTTGGCGGCCAGGCCTTCATGACGGGAACGGACCGTCAGATGTTTGCAGCACTTGGCGAGCGGGCACAGTTTTTCACGGTTGCGGATGGAAGGGTTTTCGAATGAGCGATAGCGCTTCTCCCGGCGGTTCGCGGCGTGATAACATCACGCCCATGGAACCTCTCAGCCCCGACGAAATCGCACGCTATCATCGCCATATCCTGCTGCCGGAAATCGGAGGCGCGGGCCAGCAGAAGCTGAAGGCCGCACGGGTGCTTGTCATCGGTGCGGGAGGGCTCGGGGCACCGATCCTGCAATATCTGGCCGCTGCAGGCGTCGGCACGCTCGGCATTGCCGATGACGACCGTGTTTCGCTTTCCAACCTGCAGCGACAGGTGATCCACGATTCCGGCACGATCGGCGAAATGAAGACGGAAAGCGCTGCCATCGCGATCGCGCGGCTAAACCCGCATATCAAAGTCGTCCGTTTCACCGAGCGCCTTTCCGCCGAAACGGCGCGCCTGCACCTTTCCGGCTTCGATCTCCTGATCGACGGCTCTGATAATTTCGATACGCGCTATATGGCGGCCGATGCAGCGGAAAACGCGCGAATCCCGCTTGTGACAGGTGCGGTTGGCCGATTCGACGGATCGCTGACGGTGCTGAAACCCTATGAGGCGGCCGAAGGCGGCACCCAGAACCCTGGATATCGTGATCTCTTTCCCGAAGCACCGCCGGCCGGATTGATCCCCGCCTGTGCGGAGGCCGGTATCATTGGCGCACTGACGGGCGTGATCGGCACGCTGATGGCCATGGAGGCGATCAAGCTGATTACGGGCGCAGGCGAACCGTTAGTCGGTCGCCTGCTGCTCTACGACGCGTTGTCTGCCCGTTTCGATACGATCCGCTACAAACGTCGGCGCGCGAGGCAGAACAGGACCGCATGACGCCGTTTCGTGTCGATGAGAGCTTTGTGCGCTGGAACGAGTTGCTCGATCTCATTCTCGCGTCCTTCGCCTATATGGAGGGCCGCATCGATCCGCCCTCCTCCGCAAGCCGCCTGACGGTGGAATCCCTGGTGGAAAAGGCAAGGGCAGAAATCGCTTATGCCGTGGAGCAGGCCGGGCAACTCGTCGGCTGCATTTTCCTGCGGCCCGAGGCAGATTGCCTCTATGTCGGAAAACTCGCGGTCCTGCCATCCGCGCAAGGCAAGGGCATCGGACGGCGCCTGCTCGATACAGCCGAAGGGACGGCACTCGATCTGGGCCTTCCGGCATTGAGGCTCGAGACTCGGATAGAGCTCGTCGGCAATCACACGACCTTCGCTGCCTGGGGCTTTGAAAAGACCGCAGAGAAATCTCATCCGGGTTTTACACGGGTGACGTTTATCGAAATGAAGAAAGCGCTCGCCGGCTGACTAGCCGGCCAGGGATGCGAGCGCTCCGGCCGTCATCGGCCCGGCAGCACCCGATTCGGCGGACGATGGCCATCGATGAAGGCGCGAATGTTGATGATGACCTTGTCGCCCATCTCCGCACGTCCCTCGATCGTTGCCGAGCTCATATGCGGCAGCAATACGACCTTGCCCTCATTGGCAAGCTTCACCAGCTTCGGGTTGACCATGGGCTCGTTCTCGAAGACATCGAGCCCGGCGCCGGCGATCTTCCCCTCCCGCAGGCATTTGATGAGCGCCGCCTCGTCGACCACGTCACCGCGGGCTGTATTGACGAGATAGGCGGTCGGCTGCAGCAGCGCCAGGCGGCGAGCCGACAGGAGATGGAAGGTCGCGGGGGTCGAGGGGCAGTTCACCGAGACGATGTCGACGCGGGCGAGCATCTGGTCGAGGCTTTCCCAATAGGTCGCTTCCAATTCGTCTTCAGTCGCAGGATTGACGCGCTTGCGGTTGTGATAGTGGATCGACAGGCCGAAAGCCTTGGCGCGGCGCGCAACGGCCGTGCCTATACGGCCCATGCCGACGATGCCGATACGCTTTCCGTGAATACGCCGGCCGAGCATCCAGGTGGGGGACCAGCCAGCCCATTCACCGGGCCGGTCCGTCAGCACGCGCGCACCCTCGCCGATCCGCCGCGGCACGGCGAGGATCAGCGCCATTGTCATGTCGGCAGTGTCTTCGGTCAGCACATTCGGCGTGTTGGTGACGGTGATGCCACGGCGCGCGGCCGCTTCGATGTCGATGTGATCGGTGCCGTTCGAAAAGCTGGCGATCAGCTTCATCTGCGGCCCGGCCTGATCGATGAGGGCTGCGTCGATCCGATCCGTCACGGTCGGCACGAGCACGTCGCAGGTTTTGACGGCTTCGACGAGTTCGGGAACGGATCGCGGCGTATCGTCGATATTCAACTCGGCATCGAAAAGCTCGCGCATGCGGGTTTCGACGACATCAGGCAGCTTGCGGGTTATGTAGACCTTCGGTTTTTTCTTCGTCGTCATGGCGGCTTGCTGTGCCTTGTTCAGAGGTCTTTAACCAAGTTGGGCGATCATTTCCCCGTTCCGGGCATTTTCTACCAGACCCGCACGCGAAGACAAACAAAACTCGCGAGGCGACCGGGGAATCCCGGAAGACGAGCAGGCAGGGCCTGATTCGAATTCGAGCCAACGGAAGCTTCCATGCGTCGCACAGTTATGAAGTCCTGCCTCGCCCTGGCGGTTGCCTTTGCCGTATCGGCAGGCACCATCGAATTTGCGCAAGCCCAGGCGGCCAAGGGGCCGAGCGGCCTGCCGCTGCCGCGCTTCGTGACGCTGAAGTCCAAGCGCGTCAACCTGCGGATCGGCCCGGGAACGGACTACGCCGTTTCGTGGCTCTATCTGAAATCGGGGCTGCCCGTCGAAATCGTCCAGGAGTATGACAACTGGCGCCGTATCCGCGATGCCGACGGTACCGAGGGCTGGGTCAATCAGTCGCTGCTGTCAGGCCAGCGCGCCGCTATTGCCGCGCCGTGGATGAAGGGCAAGGGCAAAGGCGTCTATGTCAATCTCCGCCGTGAAGCACAGCCGTCTTCCAGCATCGTCGCCAAGCTGGAGCCCGGCGTGATGATCACGATCGGCGAGTGCAGCGGAGAGTGGTGTTTCGCAAAGACCGACGGCGCCGAAGGTTGGGTGGCGCAGTCGGAAATCTGGGGCGCCTATCCGGGCGAGGCCTTTAAATAAGGCCCGCCTCCTTTGCGGCTTCGGACAGGGACTTCATCGGCCGCGGGCCGATCTGCTGAATGACGATGCCGGCGGCAAGGCAGCCGAGCTTGCCGCAATCTTCGAGCGAACGGCCCTGCGTGTAACCGTAGAGAAAACCTGACGCGAAGAGATCGCCCGCACCCGTCGTATCCACTACTTCATTGATCTTGATCGCGTCGACGTAGTGGCGCTCGTTGCCCTTCAGGATCACGGCGCCGTTCTCGCTCATGGTGACGGCGGCAATCTTGCAGTCCTTGGCGATCTTGTTCAGCGCTTCCTCGAAATCGTCAGTCTCGTAGAGCGAAAGGGCCTCCTGGCGGTTCGAGAAGACGATATCGACCTTGCCCGAACGCATCAGATCCAGAAATTCGGCGCGGTAACGATCGACGCAGAAGCTGTCCGAGAGTGTCATCGACATTTCGCGGCCATTCTCGTGGGCGATGCGGGCGCAATCGAGGATCGCCTCCTTGGCGCGCGGCGGGTCCCAGAGATAACCTTCGAAATAGGTCACCTTGGCTTGAGCCACCACATCTGCTTCGACATCCTCAGGCCCAAGCTCGACGCAGGCGCCGAGATAGGTGTTCATCGAACGCTCGCCATCATCGGTAACGAAAATCATCGAGCGTGCGGTCGGCGGAAACATGCCCTTGGCCCGGGTCTGATAATGAACGCCCTGCGCTCGGATATCATGCGCAAAGATCTCGCCGAGCTGGTCTTCCGCAACCTTGCCAAAATAGGCGGCCTTGCCGCCGAGGCTCGCGACGCCTGCAGCCGTATTGCCTGCGCTACCGCCGGAGGCTTCGAGCGCCGGGCCCATGCGGGAATAAAGCAGTTCGGCACGATCGGCATCGATGAGGTTCATCGCCGCCTTGGTGATCTTGTTGTCAATGAGGAACTGGTCGTCGCAACGGGCGATAATATCGACGATTGCGTTGCCGACTGTCAGAACATCGAATTTGGTCATGAAATGGGAAGTCCCGGATTTGTGATAGCCGGTAATCGGTCTTAGCGAAATTTGCCGGTATTGAAAGGCTAAACAGCACATCACCTTCCAAAGACTTCGCAAAACTGCCGTTTATTCGTCACGCCGCTGTCACCTTGCCTGCCTAAAACTGCATCAGGAAGACCGGCATGCAGGTATCTCGTGTGGCCGGCTAGAGGAGGGATGATCCCTCCAGTCTTACCGGGACGACGCTGACCACGGATGAACTGGCAGCATCGCGACCGGCTATCCGGCAGGACCGGATGCGGAAAAGCGGGCCGAGCCCGCTTTTTTTGTTGCGCCGCGAAAGATATTGCATCCATGGCATTTGTCATGGCCGGCGATTTGCTGTCTTTTGTTTTCGTATGTCGCTATCGCAAAACCGCTGTACACCTTTGCGCGACATGCTTTAGACCTCGTCTATCCCCGCGCAGAGCAGCAGTTTATGTCAGCCATCATCTTCGACGTTCTTCCGATCTTCCTTCTCATTCTCATCGGCTGGCTGATCGTCCGCGTCGGAATACTCACCGCAAGTGTCGGGGATGCTCTCAGCGAATTCGTCTTCAAGATCGCTGTGCCCCTGCTGCTTTTCCGCACCATCGCCGAGGCCGACTTCCACGGCGCGTCGCCGTTCCGGCTCTGGCTCGTCTATTTCTCCGGCGTCGCGGTGACATGGGCGGCCGGACACATCGTCGCTACGCGTTTGTTCGGGCGTGATGAGCGGATCGGCGTGCTTGCCGGCGTGTCCTCCGCTTTTGCCAACAATATCTTCATCGGCCTGCCGCTGGTCGAGCGCACCGTGGGTAGCGAAGGGCTTGTCGCCCTTTCCATCCTGCTTGCCGTGCATCTGCCGATCATGATGGTTGCCGGCACAATCATGATGGAGCATGCCGAACGCAAGATTTCCGGCAAGAGCGACCGCAGCATGACCCTGGTCCTGAAGCAGATCGGCCTGAACCTGCTGCACAATCCGCTGGTCATCGGCATCGTGGCAGGCGCCATCTTTCACGTCTCGGGCCTGACCATGCCGGCAACGATCCGTTCCGTCGTCGGGCAGATCGCCGGCACGGCCGGTCCGGCGGCTCTGATTTCGCTCGGCATGGCGCTGCAGAAATACGGAGTCTCCGGCAATGTCGGGATCGCCAGCGCAACCTCAGCCTTCAAGCTGCTGCTGTTGCCCGGCTGCGTGTGGGCAGCAAGCCATGTTTTCGGTCTCAGCAACGAATGGGCAGCGGCGCTGGTGCTGACCTCATCGGTGCCGACAGGGGTGAATGCCTGGCTGATCGCCAACCGCTTCGGCGTCGGCCACAGCCTCGCCGCGTCGACGATCACGGTGACGACAGCGCTCGGCGCCATCACGGTTTCCTTCTGGGCCTATATTCTCGGCGCTTAAGCCTGTCGCGATCCTTCAGATTCGCTGACCGCGCTTGAAGTCTTTGTTTTCAGCATGTCGTTATCGCAAACTCGCTGCACTTTTGCTCGACATGCTTTAAGGTAACAAAAAAGCCCGGCTTTTGACCGGGCTTCTTCTCGAAAAAATCGTCGCTGCTTACTGCGTTGCGGTCGGAGCATTCGGATCCGGCAGCGGAGCCGGTGAATCTGCCAGCGTGTGCAGATAGAGAATGACGTTGGCGCGGTCCTGATCCTTCGGCAGACCGGCAAAGCCCATGGCGGTGCCCGGAACATCCTTCTTCGGTGCCAGCAGGAACTTGTTGAGGTTTTCGAAGGTCCAATGTTCGCTGCTGCCCTTGGAGAAATCCTTCATGGCGGAGGAATATGCAAAGCCTTCATGCGAGGCGATCGGACGATCTACGACACCAAAGAGATTCGGGCCGACCTTGTTCGGTCCGCCTTTGGTGCCGTCATGACAGGCCTGACACTTCTTGAATACGGTCTCACCGGCCTTGGCGTCGGCACTGGCAAGAAGCTGGGCAATCGGAACAGCAACGGCAGCAGGTGCGCCTTCACCGCCGGCGGCGGGTGCCTCTTCGGCGACGATGGCAAAACCTTCCTTTTCCGGCGCCTCGGAATGGAAGATCCCCTCGGACGCGATGGAGACAGACATCAGAACGAAGATCGTTCCCAGCAGCGCCCCCACGGCCGTATTGACGTATGAATTCATCTGCAATGCTCCCCTTGCAGCCGGCAGACCAGAAACCGGACCATCTTGAAATTGCGCGGAACCTATGTCTTTTGGCTATTCGTTGCAACTGTCTAAATGGTCTTGTGCGTGAGACTTTTTGCCACTTTTCAGCCCGGATTAGAAGGCCCGAACAATGACGGATTCAAAATTACATGACGTGCTGGTGCTGATCCCCGCGCGGATGACTTCCACCCGCCTTCCCGGCAAGCCGCTGGCCGATATTTGCGGTTTGCCGATGATCGTGCAGGTCGCGAAACGGGCCGCTGAAGCTGCAATTGGCCGGGTCATCATTGCCGTCGACGACCAACAGGTTTTCGATACCGTCGCGGCTGCGGGCTTTGAGGTGGTCATGACCCGCCAGGACCATCAGTCCGGTTCCGACCGCATCTTTGAAGCGCTTACCAAGGTCGATCCTGATGGCAAGGCAAAAATCATCGTCAATGTCCAGGGCGACCTGCCGACGATCGATCCGGAGACGGTGCGCGCAGCACTGCGTCCCCTTGAAAACGAGGCGGTCGACATCGCCACGCTGACGACCGAGATCGACAATGACGAGGACAAGACCGCGCCGCATATCGTCAAAGTCGTTGGCTCGCCGGTATCTGCCAGTCGCCTGCACGCGCTCTATTTTACCCGAACGACCGCGCCCTATGGCAACGGGCCGCTCTATCATCATATCGGGCTCTATGCCTATCGACGCGCAGCGCTCGAACGTTTCGTCTCGCTCGGCCCTTCTACGCTCGAAAAGCGCGAATCACTGGAGCAGCTCAGAGCGCTCGAAGCGGGCATGCGCATCGATGTCGAGATCGTTGACACGGTTCCTCTCGGTGTCGATACTCCCGGCGACCTCGAAAAGGCGCGGCGCATTCTCTCCGCGAAGGCCAACTGACGGATTTTCCTCATGAACATCAAGACCAACAGGATCGCCTTCCAGGGCGAGTTCGGCGCCAATTCCGACATGGCGAGCCGCGACATGTTTCCGACGATGGAGCCTCTGCCCTGTCAGACCTTCGAGGATGCCTTCACGGCGGTCGACAATGGGGATGCCGACATCGGCATGATCCCGATCGAAAACACGATCGCGGGACGCGTCGCCGACATCCACCACCTGTTGCCGGAATCGCGCTTGCACATCATCGGCGAATATTTCATGCCGATCCGCTTTCAGCTCATGGTGCTGCCGGGTGTGACGAAGGATGAAATCCGCACTGTGCACAGCCATATCCATGCGCTCGGCCAGTGCCGCAAGATCGTGCGCGCCAACGGTTGGAAGCCTGTGATCGCCGGCGATACGGCAGGGGCCGCAAAGCTCGTCAAGGAAACCGGCGACCGCTCCATGGCGGCGCTCGCGCCGCGCCTTGCAGCCGATCTTTACGGTCTCGATATCATCGCGGAGAATGTCGAGGACACGGAAAACAACGTCACGCGCTTTGTTGTGCTGTCGCGCGATGAAGAATGGGCGGAACGCTCGGCCAACGACGAGAAGATCGTCACCACCTTCGTCTTCAACGTCCGCAATATTCCGGCCGCCCTCTACAAGGCACTCGGTGGCTTTGCGACGAATAACATCAACATGACGAAGCTCGAAAGCTACCAGCTCGGCGGCAAGTTCGTGGCGACCCAGTTCTATGCCGATATCGAGGGCCACCCGAACGACGCGCATGTGCGCCGGGCACTGGAGGAACTGCGTTTCTTCTCCGAGAAGGTCCGCATCCTTGGCGTCTATAAGGGCCATCCGATGCGCGGGCTTCTCTAAGCATGCAAAAAGCCTCTCTGTCGGGTCGTCAGAGAGGCTTAAATTGCATCTATTTATCCGGCTCACAAACACGCAAGCGATGGCCATCCGGGTCCAGCACGACGAAAGTCGGGCCGAAGTCGAGTTCGGTCAATTCCTGGGCGACCGGCAGGCCACGGCTGCGCCAGTCTTCGTAATGCCTGGCGACAGCATTCTCACCGTCAACCATGAAGGCGACCTCGCCACGATTGCCGATGGCAGAGGGTTGCGGCTCGACCTTGCTCCGGCGCCAGAGGCCGAGAGTGAAGCCGCCGTCGAGCGGGAAGGCGACGAAGTTGGGGGCCTCCACCGCCGGCTCCCGGCTCAGGATATTGCGATAGAAAGCTGCGCTTTCAGCGGGGTCCTTGACATAGAGGATAATAAGATTGGGGCTGGCCATTTCAGTTCTCCACAGGGTTGAACAGTGCCCGGCCGAAAGCTGCTGCCATAAAATGGCAGCAGCTTTCCGAATGCAGCGCTATAGACAGCGCCGCTTCGTCACCGGGAGGAAATTCGATGAAGCCGACGTGCGACCTTAACGGAAGAGGTCGTCGCCGACGCGCCAGTCCTGTCCGTCCGCAAAGCCGAGATCGCGCTTGCGCCATTGCGGCAACATCTCGAGATCAAGGCGGGGACGGCGTGACGATGCTACGGTGAACCTGTCGGCGAACAGGCTCACGAGGCGTGAACGGAGGGTTTTTCCGGCTTCGACGGAAGTACGACGGCCGGCATATTGAACGACTTGAGGCATTCCCATGATCAGTACTCCTTCCTGCTGGACTGGTACTGATAATAGCGCTGCCTGCTGACAGTTTATGGCAGTAGCGTTAGTGCTCGATGGGAGTATCCTGCGTATCCCGCCACTCTTTCAGGAGAACGGTGCGGCGACGCGGATAACGCGTGTCGTGGATCGTCATATCGATGATGCGATCGGTGCGGAAATGACGGAAATCGTTGCGCAGTTCGCACCATGCCATGATGATGCGCACATGCTCGAAGTAGCCGAGCGCGAACGGCCAGACACGGCGACGGGAGACACGACCCTGTTCGTCGCCATAATGCAGTTCAAGAATACGCTCCAGGCGGATCGCCTTGCGGATGGCCGAAACATCCGCCTTGTCCTCATCCTGCCGTTTGCGGCCGACAAAAAGTGTGGCCGAATCGACCATATCGCGCATGTCGGGCGGCAGCACGGCGGCGATCTTTGCAAGCGCATCGGCGCCGGCATTGGCCAGGCGCGGCTCGGCTGCGCGCGCCACCCAGCGGGAGCCGAGCACCAGGGCTTCCAGCTCCTCTTCGGAAAACATCATCGGCGGCAGCATGAAGCCGGGCTTCAGCACGTAACCTATGCCGGCCTCGCCCTCGATCATGGCGCCCTGCGCCTGAAGGCTCGCAATATCGCGGTAGAGCGTGCGCAGGCTGACGCCCGTTTCCTCTGCCAACACGATGCCGGTAACCGGCCGCCGATAGCGCCGGAGCGTCTGAAGCAGGGTCAGCAGCCGTTCGGAGCGGGCGACCATGATTATATCCTCATGCAGAGGTGACGATCATCCGTGCGCACCGCCGCTACTCACCGTTTCCACTCGACCCAATCGCGCATAAGTCGATGGGCAATCGCGCCCTTCGGCGGCGACGCCTTGCCGTTGACGCCAGGACGCTCCAGCATTTCGATGGTTTCCTCGCGAGTGAACCACCGGCAATCCTCGAGTTCGGTCTCATCGCGATGGATATCACGCGACTTTGCCTCGGCATAACAGCCGATCATCAGCGAATGTGGCATCGGCCACGGCTGAGAGGCATGATACCGGATGCGGCCGGTCCTGATGCCGGATTCTTCCAGTGTCTCGCGGCGGACGGCATTTTCGATCGTCTCGCCGGGCTCCAGGAAGCCCGCCAGACAGGAATACATGCCCGGCGCAAAATGCGGGCTGCGACCGAGGAGGCAGAGATCGCGCTCTTCATCGATCGTGAGCATGATGACGACGGGATCGGTCCGCGGGAAGATCATGTGCTCGCAGGCGGTGCAGACCCGCTTGTAGCCGCCGATACGGATTTCCATGACCGAGCCGCAACGACCGCAAAACTGGTTGTCGCCATTCCAGCGAATGAGGCTTGCTGCCTGGGAGAACTCGCCGAGCAGCATCTCGTCGACAAGCTCGTCACGGAAGAGCGAGCGTCCGTCGACCGGCTTGTACTGGCTCGCCATATCCTCGACATCAATGCCGACGGGCACTGCAAGGCGTGGCTCGCCGGTTTTGCGATAGCCGAGCAGTACGATTTCATCCCAATTCGGTTTGAGCTCCTGCAACTCATAGCGGGCAAAGAGCGGATCGAGCACCTGGCCATCGTGCTTGAGAACCAGCTTGTCCTTGGCGAAGGCGAAAATATGCGTGCCATCGCGGGCAAGCGCCTTTTCGACCGAGCCTTCATCGCGATGTTCGCTGTCACGGTTCAGGTCGTTGGCGGCAAAGGCGGTGAGATTGCTGGGTTCCGGATGCGGCACATCCGAATCGAAAAGCGAATGACTCATGATGAAAGGGCTTCCCGCAGCTTTGCTATGAATTCGTCTCTTGTCGCATCCTCGTAGGGTTCGGCCTTACCGAAACCCCAGACGGGACCCGGCCAATTCGCATCACCTTCGGAACGCGCAATAACATGAACATGAAGCTGGCGGACGATATTGCCAAGAGCCCCGACATTGATTTTCGTGGCACCCGTAACCTTTTTGAGTGCTGCGGAGACGAGTTCGATCTCGAAGGTCAGCAGCACCTGATCAAGCGGCGTCAGTTCGAAGATCTCTGTAATATCCGCCCGGCGCGGCACCAGGATCAGCCAGGGCCAGCGAGCGTCCTTCGATAACCTGATGTCGCACAGGCCAGCCACCATGATGCTGGTGCTGTCGTTTTCGAGCCTGGGGTCGAGCGCGAAATCGCTCAAAGGCATTCTCCTCATGTTTTCCAATGGACTAGCAGTTTTTTTGGAGCTTGGCTTGCTTTTGATGAGGATTTTGCCGATATGTGCATCCGGGAGGTTGGTGGTGGACGAGCCACTCGCCAACCGGGTCAGGTCCGGAAGGAAGCAGCCCTAACGAGCCCCGGCACGGGTCATCGTGCCAGCCTCCCACCTTCTCTTCCAAGAAGCCCGGCTTTCCGGGCACAAGCAGGGCGATGAGCGACACCGAGCGACAATCACAAGATGCCGCCTCGACGGGCACCGGATACCGGGTGCTGGCACGCAAATACCGCCCCAAGGATTTCACGGACCTGATGGTCGGCCAGGAGCCGATGGTCCGCACGCTCACCAACGCCTTTGAAACAGGCCGCATCGCGCAGGCCTACATGCTGACCGGTGTTCGCGGGGTGGGCAAGACGACGACAGCGCGCATTCTGGCCCGCGCTCTGAACTACAAGACGGCCGACATCGACAAGCCGACGATCGACCTTCGCGTGCCCGGCGAACATTGCCAGGCGATCATGGAAGGTCGCCATGTCGACGTGATCGAGATGGACGCCGCCTCGCATACCGGCATCGACGACATCCGAGAGATCATCGAGCAGGTGCGCTACCGGCCGGTCTCGGCCCGCTTCAAGGTCTATATCATCGACGAAGTGCACATGCTCTCGACGGCAGCCTTCAACGGATTGTTGAAGACGCTCGAAGAGCCGCCGGAGCATGTGAAATTCATCTTCGCGACGACGGAAATCCGCAAGGTTCCGATCACCGTTCTCTCGCGCTGCCAGCGCTTCGACCTGCGCCGCATCAGCGCTTCCGATCTCGTCGGCCTGTTTTCGACGATCGCTGCCAAGGAAGGCATCGAGGCGGAACCGGATGCGCTGGCGATGATCGCACGCGCCGCGGAAGGCTCTGCCCGCGACGGCCTGTCGCTGATGGACCAGGCAATTGCCCATGGCGGCGGCGTTGTGCAGGCGGAAGCCGTGCGCGGCATGCTCGGCCTTGCGGACCGCGCCCGCATCGTCGATCTCTTCCAGCATATCGTGCGCGGCGACGTCGCAAACGCGCTCAATGAATTCCAGAGCCAGTACGAGGCCGGCGCGAACCCGGTCGTGGTGCTGACGGATCTCGCCGATTTCACGCATCTGGTCACGCGGCTGAAATATGTGCCTGATGCCGCAAACGACCCCTCGCTCAGCGAAGTCGAGCGCACCAAGGCGGCGGAATTCGCCCAGGGTGTGGCGGTTACCACGCTTTCGCGCATCTGGCAGATGCTGCTGAAGGGCATTCCGGAGGCGGAAAACTCGTCGCGCACGGCGGGTGCTGCCGAGATGGTGCTTATCCGGCTTGCGCATGCAGCGCATCTGCCCGCCCCCGAAGATGCAGCACGCCGGCTCGCCGAATTTTCCACTGAAAATGGTGCGCCACGTCCGTCCTCACCTGCGCCTTCGGGCAATGGCGGCGGCACGCGCGTTCCCTACCAGACGAACGTAACGGCACGGGCTCCGGAGCCTGCGCCGCGGCCTCAGCCCTCGGGGCCGACCGCCATGCTGCGGGCCGTGCCTAATCCCGAACCGCAGAGCGTCGGCCGCGTCGAGACGAAGCCGGCAGAAGCGCCGAAGCCGGTCGTGCGGGTCAATTCGATCAGCGACATCGTCGATCTCGCTGCCGAAAGGCGCGACGTCAAACTGAAGGCGCTGGTGCGCAACTTCGTACGGCCAGTGCGGATCGAGCCCGGCCGGCTGGATGTGAACCTCACCGAGGGAGCTCCAGGCACGTTGCTCAACGAGCTTGCCGTCAAGCTCAAGGAATGGACCGGCATCCATTGGATCGTCAGCACCAGCCGCGAAGAAGGCGGACCGACGATGGTGGAGGCGGAAACCAAGGCGCAGGAGCAGCGCGTCAGCGATGCCCGCCAGGATCCAGACGTAGCAGCGATCCTGGCCCAGTTTCCAGGCGCCAAGATCATCGACGTACGCGTGCGGGCGCCGACGCCGGAGGAAGAGGCGGAGGAGGTCAAACCACCTGCCGCAGCCGAATCCGAAGAGGGCGATATCCTGCCCGGCGACGACATAGAATTCTAGTTTCAAGAAGGAGAAGACGATGCGCGACATCATGGGCATGATGGGCAAAGTCAAGGAAATGCAGGCCAAGATGGAGCAGATGCAGGCTGAGATCGCCGAGCTGACTGCCGAAGGCAAGGCCGGCGGCGGGCTCGTCACCGTCATCATCTCCGGCAAGGGCGAGCTCAAGAGCCTGAAGATCGACCCTTCCCTCTTCAAGGAAGACGATGTCGAAATCCTCGAAGACCTGATCGTTGCCGCCCACAAGGACGCCAAGGACAAGGCGGAAGCCATCGCCGCCGAAAAGACCAAGGCGCTGACGGCCGGCCTGCCGATCCCGCCCGGTTTCAAGCTGCCGTTCTGATTTCGTCGACTGGTCCGGTAGTAACTGGCCCCGGAAGAGGAGACGGAAGATGATGACCTTGACGACGCTGCTGGTTTTCGCCGGCGCTCTTTTCATTGCCGCCGGCACACCCGGACCGAGCGTTGCGGCGCTCGTTGCCCGGGTCATTTCGAAAGGCGCGCGCGATGTGCTGCCTTTCCTGTTCGGCATGTGGGCCGGGGATGCGATCTGGCTGACCTGTGCCATCGCCGGCCTTTCGGCGATCGCCGAAAGCTTCTACCACGTCTTCGTCGTCATCAAATGGCTCGGCGTGCTCTATCTTCTTTATCTCGCCTGGCGGATGTGGTTTGCCAAAGCTGATGTCGAGGAAGAAGAATTGCCGCAGGAACGTTCGCGCGGCCGGATGTTTTTCACCGGCCTGGCGATTGCGCTCGGCAACCCGAAGATCATGATGTTCTACGTGGCCCTTCTGCCGTCGATCATCGACATTCCCTCGGTATCGCTTGCCGGCTGGGTCGAACTCGTCGTCACGCTGTTCGTCGTTCTGGCTATCGTCGATTTCAGCTGGATGTTCCTTGCCGCAAAGGCGCGCGGTTTCCTGAAGAGCCGACGTGCCGTGCGGATCGCCAACCGGGTGAGTGCGGGAACGATGGCAGGGGCTGCGGTCACCATCGCTATGCGCTGAACTATTGCTGCGCTTCCAGCGCGGCTCGCAGCTTGTAATGAACGGGCGCTGCCAGATAGCGCTCGCGGTCTGCGGCTGAAAGCCGGCGTCCGAAGGTTTCCATCATTTCCGGCATCGTGACTGGGGCGCCCGGAAATGGCTTGTACTCGACCTGCATTCCGGCTTCCACGATCCCATTTGATATGACGCGGCAATAGATGCCGGGACGTGCCGCCTTGGTATAGCGCTTGACGAATTTCGGATCGTTCATCCTTGCTGCGAAAGTAGCGCAGGGAATGCGGCAGGACGTCACTTCAAGGATCAGTTCACTGACAATAAAGCGGTCGCCGACCGTGACGTCACGGTTATCCAGTCCTTCGATGACGAGGTTTTCGCCGAAAGTGCCAGGTTCGACGGGATAGCCGAGTTCGTTCGCCCACCAGTCGAGACTCAGAGAACCTTCCAGATAGACAGCCTGATCGACGCCGCCATGATGTTTTCTGTTGCAGATGGCATCGCCAACGAGACCTTCGGCATCGATCATGATGCCGCCGCTGACGGCATGTTTGAAAATACCGGTCTTGTAACTCTTGCCGGGCAAGCGTTCAGCTGCGCCCTTGCAGACTGCGAGGATTTTCATCGGTCAGCTAATCCTTCGGCGATTCCGTTTTCGTTCCATATCAGCTAAGAACGGCGCATGGCAAAGCGAGTCACTGGTCCCGAAATTGAAAAACTGATCCAGCTTCTGGCGAAAGTGCCGGGCCTCGGGCCGCGCTCGGCGCGGCGAGCGGCACTCCATCTCATCAAGAAGAAGGACCAGCTTCTCGGTCCTCTCTCGCATGCGATGGGCGAAGCCTATGACAAGGTGAAGATCTGCTCGCGCTGCGGCAATGTCGATACCGTCGATCCTTGCACGGTCTGCACCGATGCACAGCGCGACCAGTCCGTCATCATCGTCGTCGAGGATGTTTCAGACCTCTGGGCGCTGGAGCGCGCCGGCGCGCTGAATGCCGCCTATCATGTGCTCGGTGGCACGCTCTCGCCACTCGACGGTGTCGGGCCTGACGATCTCAATATACGCGGACTGATCAATCGCGTCGGAGAAGGCGGCATCAAGGAAATCATCATCGCCGTCAATGCGACCGTCGAGGGGCAGACGACGGCGCATTACATCACCGATCAGCTTGCGGATCTCAACGTGAAGATCACGCGGCTGGCGCATGGCGTACCCGTGGGAGGTGAACTCGATTATCTCGACGAGGGCACGCTTTCGGCGGCGCTTCGAGCGCGCACGGCAATTTAGGGGGATATGCGAATATGCGTTTCTTTGGCCGGCTTGTTTTGACCGGCGCCGCATTGCTGGCGCTTTCAGTCTCCACCAATGCCGCGCCTTCGAAAGCCGATGTCGAAGCGCAATTTGATAAATGGGTGCAGGCCGATCTCTGGCCTGACGCAAAGAAGAACGGCATATCGGAAAAGACTTTCCGCGCCGCCTTTTCCGGTGTCGAGCTGGATTGGACCCTGACCGATCTTGCGCCTCCCGGCTTTCCGCCGCCGAAGGAACAGAAGCAAACCCAGGCCGAGTTTTCCTCTCCCGGCCCCTATTTCAATGAGGACCGGCTGAAACGGCTTGCGGTGACCGGACGCAGCTTTGCCTCGCAATATGCCTCTACGCTCAGCCGCATTGAAAAGACCTATGGCGTGCCGGGTTCGATCGTGCTGGCAATCTGGGGACGCGAAACCGGCTTCGGTGCGGCGAAGATCCCGAATTCCGCCGTCGAGGTACTGGCGACCAAGGCCTTCATGTCGACCCGCAAGGACATGTTCCGCATGGAACTGATCGCGGCGCTGCATATTCTCGACGGCGGCGATGTTACCCCTGCAGATTTCAAGGGTTCGTCGGCGGGCGCACTCGGGCAACCGCAGTTCATGCCGACGAGCTACCTTAAATATGCCGTCGATTTCGACGGCGATGGGCATCGCAATATCTGGACCTCGGTCCCAGATACGCTCGCCTCGATTGCCAATTTCCTCGTGAAGAAGGGCTGGCAGCGCGATCGCGACTGGGGGTTCGAAGTGACAATCCCCCAAGCCATCTCCTGCGCGCAGGAAGGGCCCGATCTTGCCAAGCCGCTCTCCCATTGGGCGTCGCTCGGCATCGACCGCATTTCCGGCAAGGGCTTTCCATCCGGCGAGTTGAAAGCGCAGGGTATGATGCTGGTGCCGGCCGGGCGCGACGGGCCGGAATTCATCGTCACGCCGAATTTCTACATCATCAAGGAGTATAATAACTCCGACCTCTATGCGCTCTATATCGGCAATCTGGCCGACCGCATCGCCTTCGGCTCCGGTGCCTTCCAGGGACAATGGGGCGACGTTGGCAAGATGCTGCGCTCGGACGTTGCCGCCATGCAGCGCGCGCTGGAGCGGCAGGGCTACGATGTCGGCGGCTCCGATGGCCTGCCCGGCTACAAGACACGCCGCTCGATCGGTCAGTGGCAGGAAAAGAACGGCATGAAGCCGACCTGCTTTCCGGAGGCATCGATGAAGGGCAAGCTGAAGTAACAGCTGAGGCTCATGCCCTGTCAGAGGTTGCGCTTCAGTCCTTCATGGCTCGCAACAAAGCCGAGCTTTTCATAGAAACGGATCGACTCTAGCCGTGCCTTGTCGGATGTGAGCTGCACGAGACCGCACCCGCGCTCGCTGCAGCGCGCGATCGCCCATTCGATGAATTGCGAACCGAGCCCGGAGCCGCGATGACCCCTGGCGATGCGCACGCTTTCGATCTGGCCCCGCCACATGCCCGTTCGTGAAAGGCCGGGAAGAAAGCTCAGCTGCAGACAGCCGACAACGGAGCCGGTCTCGTCGGTCGCGACGGCAAGCAATTGGTTGGGATCAGCCTCTATCGCGTCGAAGGCCGCGAGATAGCGCATATCGACAGGATCCGAGACGACCTCACGCGTGCTGCCGAGATCGTCATCGGCAAGTAGCCTGACGATGACGGCAAGATCGGATTGTCGTGCGCTTCGGAAGACCGGCATGCTGACCTCAGTGATGCAGGTCGATCGGCGCCTTGTGAAAGACGTCATCGACAGGTGGGATGGCCTGGCGTTCGATCATGCGCTGAACTTGCGGCAGGCCCTCGCCCCGATGAAGCGCACGAAGCCGGTCGGTATTTTCGGCATCGGCCTGCGTGCGGCGCTGATTATGCCTGATATATTCGACCCATGTCGGCGTGTGATAGGTTTCCGTCCAGCGACCGGGGTTTTCAAGGTCGCGCATAAGCGCCCAGTTACGAGCGCCGTCGCGAATGCGGATGCGGCGGCGCTCTCCCATCAGTGTCATGAACTCGGCCAGGTCTTCGTCGGCGATCTGGTAGCCGACCTGGATGACGATCGGGCCGCTGCGCGGCGTGATATCCAGCCCGAGAGCGGGCTCGGTGAAGCGGTTGAGCGGATCGAGATTGAGCGAAGCGAAAGCCGGCATGGAAAAGCGCAAGCCAATAACGACGCCAAGCAGCAGGACGGCAGCCGACATCAGCAGGGCATTCGAAAGACCATACTGGTCGGCAACAATGCCCCAGAGCCAGCTGCCGCCGGCAATACCGCCGAAGGTGACGGTCTGGTACAGCGACAAGGAACGGCCAACCACCCAGCGCGGCGTCGATAGCTGAACGATGGTGTTGAAGAGGGAAAGGGCCGAAACCCAGCAGGCGCCGGCGATCAGAAGTCCGGCAGAGGTGAGTGCGGCGCTTGAGCTGAGCGCTGCGATCACGGCACTGAGCGCAAAGCCTGAAAACGCCAGGCGGATAATCGTCTCGCTGGAGAACATTACGCGCAGCCTGGGGCTGAGCACCGCGCCGCCAATCGCGCCGATGCCGAATGCGCCGAGCATGAAACCGTAGGTCAGTGGTCCGCCAGAAACGAGATCGAGCGCAACGACCGGCAGCAGCGCCTGAATGGAGCTTGCGCCAATGCCGAATACCAGTCCTCTCAGGAGGATCTTTTCGAGATTGGGCGACATTGAGACGTAACGCATGCCGGCAAAGATGGCGCTACCGAGGGTCTCGCGCGGCAGTGTCGAGGCAGGCGTACTCGGCCGCCACCGAAGCAATGCATAGATGAGAGCAATATAGCTCAGCGCGTTCACCGCAAAAGCCGCAGCGGCACCGGCAGCCGCCACGATGGCACCACCGATCGCCGGACCGACGCTGCGGGTAATGTTGAAGCCCATGCTGTTCAGCGTGACCGCGTCTGGCAAATCGGCACGCGGCACCATGTCGCCGACCGAAGCCTGCCAGGATGGATTGTTGAGCGCCGTGCCGCAACCGATGAGAAACGTGAAGAAGAGAAGCAGTCGAGGCGTAATCCAGCCGAGAAGGGCGCATGCCGTCAGCAGGGTCGAAACCACGAGCATCATGGATTGAGCCGTGAGCATGATCCGGCGCCGATCATAATTGTCGGCGAGAGCCCCAGAGAACAGTGAGAACAACATGATCGGCAGCGCCGTCGAGGTCTGCACCAGCGCAACCATATCCTCCGACGAGGTGATGACCGTCATCATCCAGGCGGCACCGACGGCCTGGACCAGGCCGCCGAAATTCGAGGCGAGGCTCGCAAACCAGATAGTGCGGTAGGTTTCATGCCGCAAAGGCGCAAATGTCGAAGACGTATAGGCCACGTTTCCCCCGCTTTTATCGTAATGCCGCAACAGCAATATATGCGGAAGATGAGCACTCGCCATAGGTTAGCGCATGCTCAAGGGGCCAAGGAGGCGGAATCCGCGCCGACCTTGCAATTTCTGAAAAACGGGACTATATGGCACTCAAATTCTTGATCGTACGATGAAGAGTGGGCCGCAAGGACCCGCTCTTTTTTATTAGCGCGATCACCCCGAATGCCAGAAATCGCAGGGAGCGCACCGCTTGTCGGATCTGACAAACGCAGACAATCAACATGAGCCGCGGCTGATCACCGAGACCGGGCTTGACCAGCGTCTTGCCGACATTATCGAACCCGTGATCGTCGACATCGGCTTCCGTCTCATTCGTGTACGGATGCTCAATCAGAACGGCATGACGATGCAGGTCATGGCCGAGAAGAACGATGGCACGATGACCGTCGAGGATTGCGAGCAGGTCTCGATGGCGATTTCTCCAGTGCTCGATGTGGAAGATCCGGTCGATAAAGAGTATCATCTCGAAGTGTCTTCGCCGGGCATCGACCGCCCTCTGGTGCGGAAGTCGGATTTCGTTCGCTGGCAGGGCCACCTCGTAAAGTGCGAAACGTCGATCATGATCGGCAATCGCAAACGCTTCCGCGGCAAGATCGTCGAAGCGGACGCCGACGGGTTCACGATCGAACGTGATCAGATTGCCTATGGCGAGGAGCAGAAGGTCGTCATTCCCTTCACCGCGCTCAGCGATGCCAAACTCATTCTGACCGACGATCTGATCCGCGATGCACTGCGCGCCGACAAGCTGGCAAAGGCGCAGGCTGCGAACCAGAACGAAGCGGACGACGAAGAATAACCGATCAACGCAAGCTCCAGGGACGGGAACCCGGGTAGTCAAGGACGGAGAAACATAACAATGGCAGTCAGTGCAAACCGGCTCGAACTTCTGCAGATCGCAGATGCAGTGGCGCGCGAAAAGGTCATCGACCGCGAAATCGTGCTTGCCGCGATGGCCGATGCCATCCAGAAGGCAGCGCGTTCCCGTTACGGTACCGAATCCAACATCCGCGCCGACATCAACCCGAAGACCGGTGAAATCCGTCTGCAGCGCCTGCTCGAAGTCGTCGAGAAGGCCGAGGATTATTCGACGCAGATCCCGCTGGAGCTGGCCCGCGACCGCAACCCCGACGCCGCCATCGGCGACTTCATTGCCGATCCGCTGCCGCCGATGGATTTCGGCCGTATCGCCGCACAGTCGGCCAAGCAGGTCATCGTGCAGAAGGTGCGCGAAGCCGAGCGTGACCGCCAGTTCGACGAATTCAAGGATCGTACCGGCGAAATCGTCAACGGTACGGTCAAGCGCGTCGAATACGGCAACGTCATCGTCGACCTCGGCCGTGGCGAAGGCATCATCCGCCGCGACGAAATGATCCCGCGCGAGAACGTTCGCTATGGCGATCGCGTCCGCGCATACGTATATGATGTCCGTCGCGAACAGCGCGGCCCGCAGATCTTCCTGTCGCGCACGCATCCGCAGTTCATGGTGAAGCTCTTCACCATGGAAGTGCCTGAGATCTACGACGGCATCATTCAGGTGAAGTCGGTTGCCCGCGATCCGGGCTCACGCGCCAAGATCGCCGTGATCTCGAACGATAGTTCGATCGATCCAGTCGGTGCCTGCGTCGGTATGCGCGGTTCGCGCGTTCAGGCCGTCGTCGGCGAGCTTCAGGGCGAGAAGATCGACATCATTCCCTGGTCGCAGGACCCGGCGACCTTCGTCGTCAACGCCCTGCAGCCGGCTGAAGTCGCCAAGGTCGTTCTCGACGAAGATGCAGAGCGCATCGAAGTGGTCGTGCCGGACGAGCAGCTCTCGCTCGCCATCGGCCGCCGCGGGCAGAACGTCCGTCTCGCCTCGCAGCTGACGGGCTGGGACATCGACATCATGACGGAAGCGGAAGAATCCGAGCGCCGTCAGAAGGAATTCAACGAGCGTACCAACCTCTTCATGGATGCGCTCGACGTCGACGAGATGGTCGGTCAGGTCCTGGCTTCGGAAGGCTTCGCCGCCGTCGAGGAACTGGCTTATGTCGATCTCGACGAAATCTCTTCGATCGACGGCTTTGACGAAGACACCGCGCAGGAAATCCAGACTCGCGCTCGCGAGTTCCTCGAGAAGCTCGAGGCGGAGATGGACGAGAAGCGCAAAGCACTCGGTGTTTCCGACGAGTTGCGCCAGATCGCCGGCATGACCGCACAGATGATGGTCGCGCTCGGCGAGGACGGCATCAAGACGATCGAGGACTTCGCAGGCTGCGCGGCCGACGATCTCGTCGGCTGGACCGAACGCAAGAACGGCGAGACGAAGAAGTTCGAGGGCCTGTTCTCGAAGTTCGACATTTCCCGCGTCGAAGCAGAACAGATGGTTGTGCAGGCTCGCCTGCTCGCCGGCTGGATCACCGAGGAAGACCTGGCGAAGGACGCTGAGGCTGTCGAAACCGACGCAGCCGAGCAGGAAGCGTAATGACGGCGAAGCCGGACACATCTCCTGAGGACGACGATCTTGCAGGTTACGACGTGAACGGCCGCATGTGCATCGTGACACGCGAAAGCGGATCGCCGGAAGAGCTGATCCGCTTCGTGGCCGCCCCTGACGGGACGGTGGTGCCGGATCTCAAGCGCGAGCTGCCCGGACGCGGCTGCTGGGTGAAGGTGGACCGGTCGTTGGTCGAGAAGGCGGTGGCGAAGAAGCTCTTCGCCCGCGCACTCAAGGCCGATGTGAAGGCAGCCGAGGATCTCGGCGAGCGCGTGGAGCGGCTGTTTCTGCAGCAGCTCCTGCAGATGATGAACATGGCGCGCAAGGCGGGCCAGCTCGTCACGGGCTCAGCCAAGGTGGATGCCGCAATTCGCAGCGGAGCTGCGCTTGCGGTGTTTCATTCGACGGATGCCGCCGCCGACGGCGTGAGAAAGATAGACCAGGCCCGCAAGGCCTGGCACCTCGGAATGGAAACCGAGGAGGAAATACCTTCCTTCCGTCTCTTCTCGGAGGGCGAAATGGAAGGGGTGATGGGCCAGAATGCTTTTATCCATGCTGCAGTGCTTGCAGGGCAGGCGGGTGAAGGTGTAGTGAAGCGCGCAAAGATGCTCGAACAGTACCGTAACGGCGGTCAGTCCCGGGCACCGGGCGGCGCTGGCCAGCAAAAACAATGATGCGGTCACCGGCGGAAGCCGGCCGCAATATCATTGATCGATTGTATGTGATTGACAGGGTCTGATGGCTTCATCGTTCCCTGTCCGAAGGAACGGGAACGAATGACCGACAGCAACGACGACAAGACACTCAGCGTAGCGGGGAAGAAGACCCTCACCTTGAAACCATCAGGGATGAGCCAGGGTACCGTTCGCCAGGATATGGGTCGCGGTCGCACCAAGGCGGTCGTCGTGGAGACCCGCAAGCGGCGCCCGATGCGCCCTGAAGATGAAAAGCCGATAACGCCTGCTCCGGCAGCTCCGGTGCGTGCGCCCGAACCGGCGCCGGCGCCCGTGCAGGCACGCCCGCAGCAGCCGGCTCCGGCTCAGGCTCCGCGCCTTCAACAGCCCGGCGGCCAGAACAATCAGCGCTCACAGCAGGCCAACCAGCGTCCGCAGCAATCCTACCAGCCGCAGCGCCAGCAGGATCGCCCACGTCCCGTGGTTCTGAACCATCTTTCGCCCGAGGAAATGGATGCCCGCCGCCGCGCGCTTGCCGATGCGCAGGCCCGTGACGCACAGGACGCCGTCCGTCGTGCCGAGGAAGAAAAGCGCCGTGCCGTCGAAGAGGCGGCACGTCAGGCTGCCGCAGCGGAAGAAGCCAAGCTGCGCGCTGCCGAAGAGGCTGCACGCCAGGCCGAGGCTGCGGCAGCAGCTCTGGCCGAACCACCCGCCGCTCCTGTAGCGGAAGCACGTGTTGAAACTCCGCGTCCGCAGCAGCCGGCACCGGCATCCGCGCCGGCCGCTCGCCGTACGGAACCCGCGACGTCGCCCTCAACCGCCCGGCCGGCACCTGGTGCACCGGCTGGCGTCCGTGGTCGCCGTAGCGAAGGCGAAGAGGAAGATCGCGGCGCTTCGCGCGGCGGTCCGGTCCGCGGCCGCCCGGTTCGTCCGGAGCCCGCAAAGCCCGTGACAACCCGTCCGAAGAGTGAGGAAGACCGCCGCCGCGGCAAGCTGACCGTCACGACTGCAAACGTCGATGAGGACGGCAACGCACGCGGGCGTTCGCTTTCGGCAATGCGCCGCCGGCAGGAAAAATTCCGCCGCAGCCAGATGCAGGAAACGCGCGAGAAGATCACCCGCGAAGTCGTTCTGCCTGAGACCATCACCATTCAGGAACTATCGCAGCGCATGTCTGAACGTGCCGTTGACGTCATCAAGTACCTGATGAAGGAAGGTCAGATGATGAAGCCGGGCGACGTCATCGACGCCGACCTCGCAGAACTCATTGCCGGTGAATTCGGCCATACGGTCAGACGCGTCTCTGAATCCGACGTCGAACTCGGTATCTTCAACGTGTCAGACGACCAGGGCGAGCTGGTTTCGCGCCCGCCTGTCGTCACCATCATGGGCCACGTCGACCACGGCAAGACCTCGCTGCTCGACGCCATCCGCCATGCCAACGTGGTCTCCGGCGAAGCCGGTGGCATCACGCAGCATATCGGCGCCTATCAGGTAGAGCAGAACGGCCAGAAGATCACCTTCATTGATACTCCCGGCCACGCAGCCTTCACGGCGATGCGCGCCCGCGGCGCGCAGGCTACTGACATCGCGATCCTGGTGGTCGCGGCTGACGACAGCGTGATGCCGCAGACGATCGAATCGATCAACCATGCCAAGGCGGCCGGTGTTCCGATCATCGTGGCGATCAACAAGGTCGACAAGCACGAAGCCGATCCGCAGAAGGTTCGTAACCAGCTTCTGCAGCACGAAGTCTTCGTGGAATCCATGGGCGGTGAAGTGCTCGACGTCGAAGTTTCGGCCAAGACCGGCAAGAACCTCGACAAGCTGCTCGAGGCGATCCTGCTGCAGGCTGAAATTCTCGACCTCAAGGCCAATCCGAACCGAACGGCGGAAGGCACGGTTATCGAAGCCCAGCTCGACCGCGGTCGCGGTGCGGTTGCGACGGTACTTGTCCAGAAGGGCACTCTGCGTCCGGGTCAGATCATCGTTGCCGGCGACGTCTGGGGCCGCGTACGCGCCCTGGTGACGGACAAGGGCGACCATGTGAAGGAAGCCAGCCCGGCGACCCCGGTCGAGGTTCTCGGTCTTTCCGGCACGCCGCAGGCAGGCGACAAGTTTGCCGTCGTCGAGAGTGAAAGCCGCGCCCGCGAAATCTCGGAATATCGTCAGCGTCTTGCCCGCGACAAGGCGGCTGCCCGCCTGTCGGGACAGCGCGGTTCGCTGGAACAGATGATGACGCAGCTCCAGGCCACGGGCGTCAAGGAATTCCCGCTGGTGATCAAGGGCGACGTGCAAGGCTCGATCGAAGCCATTGCCGGCGCGCTGGAAAAGCTCGGCACCGACGAGGTTCGTGCCCGCATCGTTCATTCGGGCGCAGGCGGCATCACCGAATCCGACATCTCGCTTGCAGAAGCATCGAACGCTGCCATCATCGGCTTCAACGTTCGTGCGAATGCGCAGGCACGCCAGTTCGCCGAGCGCGAGGGGATCGAGATCCGCTACTACAACATCATCTACGACCTCGTTGATGACGTGAAGGCAGCGATGTCGGGTCTGCTTTCGCCGGAGCGTCGCGAGACCTTCATCGGCAATGCTGAGATCCTGGAAGTGTTCAACATTACCAAGGTCGGCAAGGTCGCAGGTTGCCGCGTCGTCGAAGGCAAGGTCGAGCGTGGCGCGGGCGTGCGCCTCATCCGCGACAACGTCGTCGTGCACGAAGGCAAGCTCAAGACCCTCAAGCGCTTCAAGGACGAAGTCTCCGAAGTGCCGATGGGCCAGGAGTGCGGCATGGCCTTCGAGAACTACGAAGACATGCGTAAGGGCGACGTCATCGAGTGCTTCCGCGTCGAGCACATCACGCGCACGCTCTGATCGGGCGACGATTGAAATCTTGAACGGGCGCCGGATGATCCAGTCCGGCGCCCGATCCATTTGGGATAAAGAACAATGGCAACAAGACCCACAACATCGGCACCCTCGCAGCGCATGCTGCGCGTCGGCGAGCAGGTTCGCGCAGCGATCACCCAGGTGCTGCAGCGCGGCGAAGTGCGCGACGACATCATCGAAGCGACCGTAATCTCGATTTCCGAAGTGCGGATGTCGCCCGACCTGAAGATCGCGACGGCCTATGTCACGCCGCTCGGCGTTTCCAACCACAGTGTCGTCATCGAGGCGCTGAACCGCAATGCGAAGTTCATCCGCGGCCGGCTTGGACCGCAGCTGAGACAGATGAAGTACATGCCGGAGGTGCGTTTCCGCGATGATACCAGCTTCGACAATTACAAGAAGATCGACGACCTGCTGCGCTCACCCGAGGTGAGCCGCGATCTCGACAATGACGAAGAATAACAGAAGAGACTGATGTCCAAACCACGTAAACCCAAGGGCCGCCCGATTTCCGGCTGGCTGATCCTCGACAAGCCGGTGGATTTCGGCTCGACGGAAGCCGTTTCCAAGATCAAGTGGCTCTTCAAGGCGCAGAAATGCGGCCATGCCGGCACGCTCGATCCGCTCGCGTCCGGTATGCTGCCGATCGCGCTCGGCGACGCCACCAAGACCGTTCCCTATGTGATGGACGGCCGCAAGATCTACGAATTCACGGTCAGTTGGGGCGAAGAGCGGGCGACCGACGACCTCGAGGGTGAGGTGACGCAGAGTTCCGACAAGCGCCCGAGCGAGCAGCAGATCCGCGATATCCTGCCGAAATATATCGGTACGATCAGCCAGGTGCCGCCGCAGTTTTCCGCGATCAAAATCGCCGGCGAACGCGCCTACGATCTGGCGCGTGACGGCGAAGCCGTCGAGATTCCCTCGCGCGAGGTCGAGGTTCACCGCCTTACACTTCTCGCCTGCCCGGATGCCAATACCGCGCATTTCGAGGTGGAATGCGGCAAGGGCACGTATGTGCGTGCACTTGCCCGCGATTTCGGCCGCGAGCTCGGCTGCTACGGCCACATTTCAGGCCTGCGCCGTACCTTCGTAGCACCCTTCGCCGAAGAGACGATGGTGCCGCTCGAAAAGCTCACAGCGCTCGAAGAGATCGAAGACATGGATGAGCGTCTTGCCGCGCTCGATGCACTCTTGATTGACACCTGCGAGGCACTGTCGGCCCTGCCGCACCTTATTATCAGCGATGATCAGGCGCACCGCCTGAAGATGGGCAATCCGATCCTGGTACGCGGCCGCGATGCGCCTGTGGCCGAAAGCGAAGCTTATGCGACGGCCCGCGGCAGGCTGATCGCGATCGGCGAGATCGGACAGGGAGAGTTCCGGCCGAAGCGCGTTTTCGCCTGACGGTTACAACCAGCGGCAATTGTCAGAAGACAGTGATGCGATATGTTTCCCGACGGGCCATGACGGCCCGTCGAAGGGGAAGAATATGCGCAAAATCGCTTTGGGAATGCTGACGTTCTTTTCGCTGTTTCTTTCGGTTACGATCGCTCAATCCGACGATCGCTGGGCCGAACTGCCAGCCTTTCCTCCCATGCCGGAGCCGAAGGCGAGCGGCATGGCTGAAGTCAACGATATCAAGATGTATTACGCCGAATACGGCGAGGGCGACCCGATCCTGTTCATCCATGGAGGACTCGGAAATGCAGATGTCTGGGGCCATCAGGTAGCCGATTTCGCGAAGGATCATCGCGTCATCGTTGCCGACAGCCGCGGACATGGGCGCTCGACACGCAGCCAGCAGCCCTTCGGCTACGATCTGATGACATCGGACTATGTTGCCCTTCTCGACTATCTGAAGATCGGCAAAGTAACCCTGGTCGGATGGTCGGACGGCGGCATCATCGGCATCGACATGGCGATGAAACATTCGGAGAAGCTTACGCGCGTCGTCGCCCAGGCGGCCAATGTGACGACCGACGGCGTCAAGTCCGACGTCATGAGCAACAAGACCTTCGCCGACTATATCAATGTCGCCGGCGAATATTACCAGAAGCTGTCGCCGACGCCGAAGGAATACGATGCCTTCGTCAAACAGATCTCGGAAATGTGGGCGACACAGCCTACCTGGACGGCTGCGGATCTCGGAAAGATCACCGTGCCGGTCACGCTCGCCATCGGCGACCATGACGAGGCTGTAAAGCTCGACCATACAGAAATGATGGCCAAGGAAATTCCAGGCGCAAAACTCGTCGTCCTGAAGGATGCCAGCCATTTCGCCATGCTGCAGGATCCCGAGGGATATGATGCGATGATCCGGGACGCCATGGCGGGGCGCTGAAAAACCGCTGCGGGGATCCCTCTTTCCATTGCCGCTTATTTGGTTTATAGGCAGCGCCAGCATTGGGGTATCCCCGATTGCATTCGCGGCCAAGGCTGGACGACATCCCGGCTTTTGGCGACTCTAACTCCTCTCATAGAAAGGATTGTCCGATGTCGATCACTGCTGAGCGCAAGGCTGCGCTGATCAAGGAATACGCGACCGTCGAAGGCGATACCGGTTCCCCGGAAGTCCAGGTTGCGATCCTCACCGAGCGCATCAACAACCTGACCGAACACTTCAAGGACCACAAGAAGGATAACCATTCCCGCCGTGGTCTGCTGACGCTCGTTTCCAGCCGCCGCTCGCTTCTTGACTACCTCAAGAAGAAGGACGAAGGCCGTTACACCAAGCTGATCACCGGCCTGGGTATCCGCCGCTAATGATTTTTCGGCGGGCGAAGCACTTCGCCCGCCGAATGTTTTTTCGGGAGTACCTCTCCCGGTGACATTTTCCAGGTGCGCGCTATCTGCGTGACTGGAAAGACGGCAGGCCCGGATGGGCCGGTTCTGCCAGACCAACCGTTGACCTGTCATGGGGCAGGATTGCCGGATGCTTTCGGCCAGAGTTTCGCAAGAGCTTTGGCCCGATTTCCCAAGGGGAATCGTCCACTCGAAGCTTCCCGTTGTCTTGCCCGTGATACGTCACACTGATTGCGGTCGACCCTGCGCTGCTCCTGACGGAGAAGGCGCGCTGGCTGCATTGAAGGACAAGACATGTTCGATACACATAAAGTAGAAATCGAGTGGGCAGGCCGCCCGCTCAAGCTCGAGACCGGCAAGATCGCCCGTCAGGCTGACGGCGCCGTTCTCGCTACCTATGGCGAAACCGTCGTTCTCGCGACCGTCGTTTCCGCCAAGGCTCCGAAGCCCGGCCAGGACTTCTTCCCGCTGACGGTCAACTATCAAGAAAAGACCTACGCAGCCGGCAAGATCCCCGGCGGCTATTTCAAGCGCGAAGGTCGCCCGAGCGAAAACGAAACCCTCGTTTCCCGCCTGATCGACCGCCCGATCCGCCCGCTCTTCCCGGAAGGCTACAAGAACGACACGCAGGTCGTCGTCACCGTCATCCAGCACGACCTCGAAAACAATCCCGATATCCTGTCCATGGTCGCGACCTCGGCTGCCCTGACACTGTCGGGTGTTCCCTTCATGGGTCCGGTCGGCGCCGCACGCGTCGGCTACATCAATGGCGAATACGTTCTCAACCCGCATCTCGACGAGATGGATGAATCGAGCCTCGACCTCGTCGTTGCCGGCACCTACGATGCCGTCCTGATGGTCGAATCCGAAGCCAAGGAGCTTCCGGAAGACGTCATGCTCGGCGCCGTCATGTTCGGCCACAAGGGCTTCCAGCCGGTTCTCGACGCGATCATCAAGCTCGCCGAAGTTGCCGCCAAGGAACCGCGTGACTTCCAGCCGGAAGACTATTCCGCTCTCGAAACCGAAATGCTCGGCCTTGCCGAAGGTGAACTTCGCGAAGCCTACAAGATCACCCAGAAGGCCGACCGTTACGCCGCCGTCGACGCCGTCAAGGCGAAGGTGAAGGCACACTTCCTCCCGGAAGAGGCCGAAGCCCGCTACACGGCCGAAGAGGTCGGCGCGATCTTCAAGCATCTTCAGGCCAAGATCGTCCGCTGGAACATTCTCGACACCAAGAGCCGCATCGACGGTCGCGACCTCGAAACCGTTCGTCCGATCGTATCGGAAGTCGGCCTCCTGCCGCGCACGCATGGTTCGGCGCTCTTCACCCGCGGTGAAACGCAGGCGATCGTGGTTGCCACCCTCGGCACCGGCGAAGACGAACAGTATGTCGATTCCCTGACGGGCATGTACAAGGAGCGCTTCCTGCTCCATTACAACTTCCCTCCCTACTCGGTTGGCGAAACCGGCCGCATGGGCTCCCCGGGCCGTCGTGAAATCGGTCATGGCAAGCTCGCATGGCGCGCAATTCGCCCGATGCTGCCGTCGGCCGAACAGTTCCCCTACACGCTGCGCGTCGTCTCCGAGATCACCGAGTCCAACGGCTCGTCCTCGATGGCCACCGTCTGCGGCACCTCGCTCGCTCTGATGGATGCTGGTGTACCGCTTGCCAAGCCGGTTGCCGGTATCGCCATGGGCCTGATCCTTGAAGGCGATCGCTTCGCCGTCCTCTCCGACATTCTCGGTGACGAAGATCATCTCGGCGACATGGACTTCAAGGTGGCAGGTACTGCCGACGGCATTACCTCGCTGCAGATGGACATCAAGATCGCCGGTATTACCGAAGAGATCATGAAGGTCGCTCTTGGCCAGGCCCAGGGTGGTCGCGCCCACATTCTCGGCGAAATGGCGAAGGCCATCACCGAAAGCCGCGGCCAGCTCGGCGAATTCGCTCCGCGCATCGAAGTCATGAACATTCCGGTCGACAAGATCCGCGAAGTCATCGGCTCCGGCGGCAAGGTCATTCGCGAAATCGTCGAAAAGACCGGCGCCAAGATCAACATCGAGGACGACGGCACCGTCAAGATCGCCTCCTCCTCGGGCAAGGAAATCGAAGCGGCCCGCAAGTGGATCCACTCGATCGTCGCCGAGCCGGAAATTGGCCAGATCTACGAAGGCACTGTTGTCAAGACCGCCGACTTTGGTGCCTTCGTCAACTTCTTCGGCGCCCGTGACGGCCTCGTCCATATCTCGCAGCTTGCTTCCGAGCGTGTCGCGAAGACCCAGGACGTCGTCAAGGAAGGCGACAAGGTCTGGGTCAAGCTGCTCGGCTTCGACGAGCGCGGCAAGGTTCGCCTCTCCATGAAGGTTGTCGACCAGGCCACCGGCCAGGAAATCCCGGCGGCCGAAAAGGGCGACAAGAAGAAGGACGAAGCAGCCGAATAAGCTGCGTCTTCCACGCTGATATCCGGGCGCGGAATTGTTTCCGCGCCCTTTTTGTATTCGACCTTCGCACAGCTACGAACGGCTGTGCATTTTCCCTGGAATTGCTCCAGATGACGGGACCAGACCATGAGCCGCGAGACGCTGAAGACCCTCTTCCATCCCTTTGCCAGTGAAACCGTCACGCCACCAGGCGAAGGCCAGCGTGTGCTCTTCCTCGGTGCCGAGGCGGGCTTTGCGCTTCCTGAGGGTTTTGCCGCCGCTCTGGATGCCGTACAGGGCTTCAAGCCGCTCTACAGGCAGCTCCTGGCCCAGCGCATCGAGGCGAAGCCAGAGATCGAAGGTGAGGGCTACGATGCGGGCCTGGTGCTCTGCACCAAGCACAAGGGCGAGAACGAGGCCAATATCGCCGCTGCCCTTTCGCGTGTGAAGGCCGGCGGCCTGATCGTCATTGCCGGTGGCAAGGAAGACGGCATCCAGCCGCTGCGCAAGCGGATGGAAGGCTTCGGCCTCGATATCGAACACATGCCGAAATATCATGGCGTCGCCTTCTGGTTCGGCCGGCCGGCCAATGTCAGCGAGATCGTTTCGAAGTTCGGCAAGTCGCCGGTGCGGGTCGAAGGCCGCTTCATCGCCTCGCCCGGCATGTTCTCGCATGATAGGCTCGACGCCGGTTCACAGCTCCTCGCCTCGCGCCTTCCGACCGATTTCACCGGTGACGTGGCCGATTTCGGCGCCGGCTGGGGTTATCTCTCCGTCGAACTGGCAGAGAAATCCCCCAATATTGCCCGCCTTGACCTCTACGAGGCCAACTACGAGGCTCTGGAGGCTGCGAAGGCCAATCTGGCGGAGAACTGCCCGGACGCGCCTGTGCGCTTCTTCTGGCACGATCTGGCGGGCGAGCAGGTGCGCGACAAGTACGATCTCGTCATCATGAACCCGCCCTTCCATGAGGGCCACGCTGCCGAACCTTCGCTCGGCCAGGCGATGATCAAGACCGCAGCCTCTTCGCTACGCGGCGGCGGTCGGCTGATGCTGGTCGCCAATCGCGGCCTGCCCTATGAGCCGGTTCTGGCGGAGCACTTCAAGGATAGCGGCGAAACCTGCCGCAACGCCCGCTTCAAGGTGCTGTGGGCCCGGAAATAGGCGAACAATAAAATCAACGGGCAACAAAAAAGGCGGCCATAGGCCGCCTTTTTCTTTTGAAGTGTTCGTCGCTTATTCGACGTCTGCGTTGCGCAACGTTTCCAGCGCCGGCATCGACGTAATGTTAAAGCCGGCATCGACGAAGTGGATTTCGCCGGTCACGCCGGTCGAAAGGTCCGACAGCAGGTAGAGCGCGGAGCTGCCGACCTGATCGATGGTCACCGTTTTGCGTAGCGGCGCATTGCGCTGGTTCCACGAGAGGATCGCGCGGGCATCCGAAATACCCGCACCGGCGAGCGTGCGGATCGGGCCGGCCGAGATCGCGTTGACGCGAATGCCGCGCGGGCCGTAGTCGGCCGCGAGATAGCGTACAGAGGCTTCCAGAGCAGCCTTGGCAACACCCATGACATTGTAGTTCGGGATGACGCGCGTGGAGCCGTTATAAGTCAGCGTCAGCATGGTGCCGCCGTCTTCCATCAGCGACGCACAGCGCTTGGCAATTTCCGTGAAGGAGAAACAGGAGATGACCATGGTGCGGCTGAAGTTTTCACGCGTCGTATCAGCGTAAAGGCCCTTCAGCTCGTTCTTGTCCGAAAAGCCGATGGCATGGACGACGAAATCGAGCTTGCCCCAGCGCTCCTTGATCGCGTCGATGACCGTATCGACCGAAGCGATATCCTCGACATCGCAGGGGAGCAGGAAGTCGGAGCCGACTTCTGCCGCCAGCGGCTTGACGCGCTTGCCGAGTGCATCGCCCTGGAAGGTGAAAGCCAGCTCTGCGCCCTGTGCAGCAAGCGCCTTCGAAATCCCCCAGGCGATCGAATGGTTGTTTGCGACGCCCATGATGAGGCCGCGCTTACCCTGCATGATTCCCGTCATGTTATTGTCCGTTATAGCGCTGGAATACGAGCGTGGCGTTGGTACCGCCGAAGCCGAAGGAATTGGAGAGAGCAATGTCGATCTTGGCATTGTCGATACGCTTGCGGACGATCGGCACGCCTTCGAATTCCGGATCGAGTTCCTTGATATGCGCGCTTTCGCCAATGAAGCCTTCCTGCATCATCAGCAGGGAATAGATTGATTCCTGCACGCCGGCGGCGCCGAGCGAATGGCCCGTCAAAGACTTGGTGGACTGGATATGCGGCATCTTTTCGCCGAAGACTTCGCGGATGGCGCCGATTTCCTTGCTGTCGCCCACCGGGGTCGACGTGCCGTGCGTGTTGATGTAGTCGACGTCGCCCTTCACGGTCGCCAGCGCCTGACGCATGCAGCGAATAGCACCCTCGCCCGAGGGGGCGACCATGTCATAGCCGTCGGACGTCGCGCCGTAGCCGATGATTTCGGCATAGATCTTGGCGCCGCGCGCCTTGGCGTGCTCCAATTCCTCGAGGACGAGCACACCGGCGCCGCCGGCGATGACGAAGCCGTCACGGCTGACGTCGTAGGCGCGCGAAGCTGTATCCGGCGTATCGTTATACTTGGAGGACATCGCGCCCATGGCGTCGAAGAGGTTCGACATGGTCCAGTCGAGGTCTTCATGGCCGCCGGCAAACATCATGTCCTGCTTCCCCCACTGGATCATTTCCACGGCATTGCCGATGCAGTGCGCGGACGTGGAGCAGGCAGACGAGATCGAATAGTTGACCCCGTGGATCTTGAACCAAGTAGCGAGCGTTGCCGATGCGGTAGACGACATGGCCTTGGGCACGGCGAAGGGGCCGATGCGCTTCGGGCTGTTGTTCTTGACGGTGATCTCGGCGGCTTCGATGAGCGTGCGCGTGGACGGGCCACCCGAGCCCATGATGATGCCGACGCGTTCGTTTTCGCTGTATTCCTTGTCTTCGAGGCCGGAATCGGCGATCGCCTGCTTCATGGCGACGTGGTTCCAGGCGCCGCCCTGCGACAGGAAGCGCATCGCGCGGCGATCCACCAGTTCGGCGAGCTTGTCTGCGCCGAGCTTGGGGCTGCCCCAGACCTGGCACTTGAAACCGTGTTCAGCGAAATCGCTGGAGAAGGAAATACCGGACTTTGCCTGGCGCAGGGATTCGGTGACTTCGGCCGCGTCGTTTCCGATCGAAGACACGACACCTAGACCCGTGACAACTACCCGTCTCATCTGATCAAACCCTTGTTGTTTTCGTGAGCCGCTCGAAATGCGGTTTTCAGGCCGTCTTATCTTTCGAGAGACCGACGCGAAGATCGGTCGCTTGATAAATGGTTTCGCCGTCCGCCTTCAGCCAGCCGTCAGCGGTGCCGAGCACCAGACGGCCACGCATGACGCGCTTGAAGTCGATGCCGTATTCAATCAGCTTCGTGTGCGGGCGAACCATGCCCTTGAACTTCACTTCGCCGGTCGAGAGCGCCATGCCGCGGCCCTGTTCACCGAGCCAACCCAGATAGAAACCGGTCAACTGCCACATGCCGTCGAGGCCGAGGCAGCCCGGCATGATGGGGTTGCCTTCGAAATGGCAGGGGAAATACCAGTCGTCGGGACGAACATCGTATTCGGCCCGTAGATAGCCCTTTTCGAAGGCGCCGCCCGTTTCGGAAATGTCCGTGATGCGATGAACCATGAGCATGGGTGGCAACGGCAGCTGCGCATTGCCAGGCCCGAACAGTTCACCATGTGCGCAGGCGATAAGTTCTTCGTAGGAGTAGCTGGACTGTCTGGTCGTCATAAATCTCTGTTTCCCCCCGCGTTCTTGGCGATGGATGTGTGTCTTTAGTCCAAGTTCCTCAGAAAATGAAGCGCAAGCATGGCAGCTTCATTTTTTGGTTCTGGACCGGGTATAAGCCACTATTTGGTGGTCGCATACAGGAAGGCCAAGGCCGCGACCAGAGCTATTTGCGTCAAAAGCCCGTTTTTGCGGCCTTTCGAAGGCTCTTGTCCCCATTGAACTATTGAAAGGCTTTTGCGCAAAAGTTATATCGCTTGAACAAACATGATTGCTTTTCGCCAGAATAACCGGAGTTGGTGTTAATGACGGGTGAGACCCCGATCGCCATTGAGGTCAGGCTGCGCAGCGCAGGCCTGCGTCCCACCCGCCAGCGCGTTGCGCTTGGCGATCTCCTGTTTGCCAAGGGCGACCGGCATTTGACCGTCGAGGAACTGCACGAGGAGGCGGTTGGCGCCGGTGTGCCGGTGTCGCTTGCGACCGTCTACAATACGCTGCACCAGTTCACCGAAGCCGGCATGATCCGCGTTCTCGCCGTCGAGAGCGCCAAGACCTATTTCGACACCAATGTCTCCGACCACCATCACTTTTTTGTCGAAGGCGAAAACGAGGTGCTCGATATTCCGATCAGCAATCTGACCATCGACAATCTGCCGCAGCCACCCGAAGGCATGGAAATTGCCCATGTCGACGTGGTGATCCGCCTGCGCCAGAAGCGGGGCTGATCTTACATCACATCGTCGGGATGCCGGCCTGGCATGTGTTTGTAGGTCGGGAATGTCCAGCCGAACCACAACGCTCCAGCGCGCACTGCGAAGGCCGCCGCGACGCCGCAGGCCGATGCGACGTAGAGCTCGGCGCCAAGCGCATTGACGCCGGTAAAGACGCCCGATCCGACCAGCGCCGCCGTCACGTAGATTTCGGGCCGCAACAGCACCGAAGGCTCGTTTGCGAGAAGATCGCGCAGAATGCCGCCGAAGGTCGCCGTCAGGGCGCCGGTGACGATGGCAATCGTCGGCGAACCAGTAGCGGCCAGTCCCTTGGCGGCGCCAAGCACGCAATAGGCGGCAAGACCGACCGCATCAAGCCAGATCAGCAGGCGATAGCGCGATTCCAGCAGATGGGCGGTAAAGAAGACGACGACTCCCACAATACAGCAGATGACGATGTAGAATGGATTCAACACCCAGAAGACCGGTACGCGGCCGAGAATGATATCGCGCACAGTGCCACCGCCTGTTCCCGTCACGATCGCAAAGAACAGGAAGCCGATCAGGTCCAGCTGCTTTCGCGAGGCGGCGAGCGCGCCCGTCGCGGCAAACAGGGCGATGCCGGCATAATCGAGATAGACGAGCAATGACATCGAGGCCTCCAGACCGGCAGAACGGGGCACACTGAATCATTGCGGCAAGGGCGGCGCAAGGCGGCGCATGGAGAATGGAAGGCCAGAGAAGCCTTTATCCATAAGAGGAAAGCCGTGAAGACGCTGCTGCCCGTACTCCTGAACGTCATTTTGCTGCTGGTGATGCCAGTCGCAGCCGTCGCACAGCAATCGCTGATCTCCGACCCGGAGATCTACGAAAAGAAGCATTTCCAGGAGCAGTGCACGGACGCATCCTTCGGTGACGGCTTTCTTATTCGTCAGGATATCAACAATGACGGGCTGATGGACGCCGTCGTCAACGAGGGTCAACTTACCTGCGACGGCCAGAAGGGTCCGCAATGCAACGAAGACGGCTGCACCTATAATTTTTATCTTCAGGTGGCGGAAGGCGGCTACTTCATGATCGCCACCGCGCAGATCTACGGCTACGACTTCGTCCAGCGTTTCGGCAACATGGTGCTCGCCATGAAGATGAACCCGCGCTTCTGCGACCGCACCGGCGGCGATCCTTGCATCGTCACCACCCGCGTGCGGGGTACGAAATTCGTCACCATCTCCAAGAAATAGGATCGGCGCGGAAAGAGCGCTGAGGTACGGCCGACGGAGCTGTATCCTTCGCGAAGGGCGGCGGCCCCCCTCAACTCCGCGACGCTCAGGCTCGCCTGCTGTGCACCTGATGCGTTTGGGAAGCGATCTTCTGATTGAACCGACGCTGCAGCGGGCGGGGAATAAACAGAGCCACAATCGCCAGCGCCATGGCAAAAATGGAGACCAGCCACAGCGCCTGTGCGCCCACAAGACGCGTCATGAGGGCTCCGCTGATGGCCCCGAGCACCATGCCACCCCACGGCACGATCTGGATCACCCAGTCGAGGCGACGGTCGCCGATAATCCAGCGGCCAATGCCGCGACCAAAACGCGACAGCGCACCGGTCACATAGGTCAGACCGATCGGCAGCCCTTCTATATGCTCGACCGCCGCATTCACCATGCCCATTGCGAGAACGATCATATAGAACCGCGCCATTAGCAGATCCTGTAGCGTCATCATCGAGGCCAGCGCCAGCATGAGGCTGACACAGCAGAGCACGACGAAGATGCGCCTTTCGGCCCGATGCGCGACGACAATGCCGGCGGCATTGCCGAGCACGAAGACGATGATGGCCGACACAAGCACGGCAGCATGCCTGACATCGCCGCTGCTCAGCGCCAATGCTGCGCGCGTCGTATTGCCCGTCATGAAGGATACGAAGTCGCCGGTCAGAAGCAGGCCGGTCGCATCCGTCATGCCAGCCAGAAAGGAAATCGAGCCGACCAGCGCCAGTCCGGTCGCGGTCCTGCGGGTTCTGATGATGCGGCGACGTCTTGCTCGTGTCATGGTCCGGGTCCGGGAGGCGCCGAATCGGCCGGCGTCAACGATGGATATGAAAACCCGTTTCCAGCTGTTGGCAAACCGGCAACTGAACAATCCTGACAGATGTCAGTTATGCTGACCTAAAATGCTTTTTGAAGTGCAATCTGGAAAGATTTGGTGGAGCTAAGCGGGATCGAACCGCTGACCTCTTGCATGCCATGCAAGCGCTCTCCCAGCTGAGCTATAGCCCCATCAAGATGGTCCGGTCTGGCCGGTCCTGGGATACTCCGGAGGGCGTTTCCTCTGGAGTGGCGGCTTCTTACTTGCGGTTTTCGCAGATGGCAAGCCTAAAAAATCCGGCCCGGAATATTTTTGTCATCCGGGCCGGTATTCGTTCGATCAGACTTCGTCTTCGTCGCCGGTGACGCCGATGATGTCGCTCATGTCGTCATCTTCGTCATCTTCGTCGGCTTCGAGGAAGGTATCGTCGTCATCGCCTTCGATTTCGACATCGTCATCGCCCATATCGGGGATGTCGTCGCCGCCGGAATTGTCATCGGCGTCCTCGAGCGAAACCAGTTCGACTTCGGTGTTTTCGGTATCGACCTCGGCAACCTCGTCCTCATCCTGAACTTCGGCGACTGCCGAGGTTTCTTCGAAGAAGGACAGGGGGTAAGATTTACCGGTATAAGGAGAAACGATCGGGTCCCGGTTCAGATCGTAGAACTTCTTGCCGGTTTCCGGATCGGTGCGCTTGGTTCCAAGTTCCGCTTTCGCCACTATAAGCCTCGTGAGAATGGCCGAATGCAAGATTCGGCAAATGCCGTCAAACCGGCGTTCTATTCGGAATTTATAAGCCGGTCCCCTTAATCGGTACGGCTTCCCGTGTCAAAGCTAAACTTCACGGGGGGCCTCAGGCTTTCGCCCAGCCTGCCGGATGACCGCTCGGCAAGTTTGTGCTAACCAACCGCGATTGCCGCAAGGCCGACCGGAAAGACATACCGGCACCAAGCCGTGAGTGGCGCGAATATATCGCCTTTGCAAGGGATTAACCCATGTCGCAGGGTTCCGCATCGAAGCCGGCCATCGCCCGCAAATCCTCCGGGCTTTCCGGAACCGTCCGTATTCCCGGCGACAGGTCGATCTCGCCTCGCGCACTGATACTCGGCGGACTGGCATCGGGCGAAACGCGTATTACCGGGCTCCTCGAAAGCGAGGATGTGCTTAATATTGCGAAGGTGATACAGGCCATGGGTGCCGTGATCCGCAAGGAGGGCGACACGTGGATCATCAACGGGACAGGCAACGGCGCATTGCTTGCGCCGGAGATTCCGCTCGATTTTGGCAGTTCCGGCACTGCCGTACGCCTGATCATGGGCCTTGCCGGCGTCTATGATTTCGACACCGTCTTTACCGGCGACGCCTCGCTTTCCCGGCAGCCGATGGGCCGCGTGCTTGATCCGTTACGCCGCATGGGTGTTCAGGTGAAGTCAGTTGAGGGCGATCGCCTGCCGGTTATGCTGCGTGGGCCGGAAACGCCATCCCCGATCCACCACACCCTGCCCCTCGCCTCCGCGCAGGCGAAGTCGGCGATACTGCTGGCCGGCCTCAACATTCCGGGTGTGACGACGGTTATCGAACCGGCGATCACGCGTGACCATACGGAAAAGATGTTGGCCGGCTTCGGCGCAGAACTGTCCGCTGAGACCGACAAGGAGGGCACTCGGACGGTTCGAATGCAGGGACGCGGCAGGCTGATCGGCCAGAAGATCGATGTACCGGGCGATCCCTCCTCCGCCGCTTTCCCGCTGGTGGCGGCTTTGCTGGTGCCAGGCTCCGACATCGTCATTTCCAATGTACTGATGAACCCGATGCGGGCAGCACTGATCCTGACACTGCGGGAGATGCGTGCAGATATCGAGATCCTCAATCTGCGGGTTTCGGGCGGCGAGGATGTGGCGGATTTGCGGGTGCGTCATTCCGAACTGACCGGAACCACCGTTCCAGCCGAGCGGACGCCATCGATGATGGACGACTATCCTGTTCTTGCTGTCGCCGCCGGCTTCGCCAAGGGCCGGACGGTCATGAATGGGCTGCAGGAACTGCGGATCAACGAGCCGGAGCGGCTCTCAATCATTGCGGAAGGGCTTAAGCTCAACGGCGTCGATTGCGAGGAAGGCCTGGACTGGCTTGCGGTCACCGGCCGGCCGGACGGAAAGGGGCTCGGCAATGCAGGCCTTGTGCCGGTCTCTACGCATCTCGACCATCGCGTCGCCATGAGTTTCCTTGTCATGGGATTGGCTTCGGAGCATCCTGTCAGTATCGATGACAGCAGCATGATTGCGGCCCGCTTTCCGCAGTTCATGGATCTGATGAAAAGCCTTGGGGCAGAGATCGAACGGGCCTGACATGTACCAGCCACCGCATTTTCGCGAGGATGATCTCAATGTGCAGCATGCGCTTATCCGCGCACATCCGCTTGGCCTGCTGATCATGGCGGGCGCCTCCGGTCTGATTGCCAATTCGGTGCCATTCCATCTTGATGCTGAGGCTTCCGGCAAAGGAACCTTGCGGCTGCATCTGGCGCGCGCGAACGGTCAGTGGCGCGATATCGCCGCCGGTACACCCATACTTGCCGTCTTCCAGGGGGTCGATTCCTATATCACGCCGTCCTGGTACCAGACCAAGACCGAGACCGGCAAAGTGGTTCCGACCTGGAACTATGCGGTCGTGCAGGCGCGCGGGCCTGCACGGGTGATCGAAGATGCCGCCTGGCTCCTGGCGCAGATCAACGCGCTCACCGGTCAGCAGGAGGGCCTGCGTGAAAAGCCGTGGGCCGTCAGCGATGCACCTGACGATTTCGTCCGTGCGCAACTGAAAGGCATTGTCGGCATCGAAATCGAAATCGCCGAGATCGACGGTAAATGGAAAGTCAGCCAGAATCGGCCGGTTGCCGACCGCGAAGGTGTTGCCAAGGGCCTCACCGAAATGGCAGAGCAGGCCGAAATGCAGGAACTGGTGCGCCGCTATGGCGGCCTTGGCACGGAATGACGTCATGACGGACAGTTTCATCATCGCCATCGACGGTCCGGCCGCGGCGGGCAAGGGCACGCTTTCGCGAGGGATCGCCGAGCAATACGGCTTCCATCACCTCGATACAGGTCTGACCTACAGGGCGACGGCCAAGGCGCTCATCGATGCCGGACTGCCACTTGATGACGAGACTGTCGCCGAAAAGATGGCACGTGAGGTTGAACTCGCCGGACTGGATCGCGATATATTGTCGAGACACGAGATCGGTGAGGCCGCATCGAAAATTGCTGTCATGCCGGCAGTGCGCCGGGCGCTGGTCGAGGCGCAAAGGCGGTTTTCTAAGAAGGTGCCAGGAACGGTTCTCGACGGGCGCGATATCGGCACCGTCGTCTGCCCTGCGGCACCTGTGAAACTCTATGTGACGGCATCGCCGGAAGTGCGCGCAAGACGCCGCTACGACGAGATTATCGGCAAGGGGGGTACAGCAGATTTCGACGCAATCTTCGAGGACGTCAAACGACGCGACGATCGCGACATGAACAGGGCGGACAGCCCGATGAAGCCGGCCGTCGATGCGCACTTGCTTGACACGTCGGAAATGAGTATAGAGGCCGCGTTTCAAGCTGCTCAGTCGATTATCGACGCCGCCTTGAGCCGAAATGCCTAAATCAAGCGGTTTCCGTGTTCGTGCGCGGGACGCTCATGCGAAAGCAAGCCTGAAATTCCGTCCAAGCGCCGGATTGCCTTCTTGAAAGAGGGCGGACTGGGTTCAGGCCCATTCAACTCGAACCAACCGGCGCATACGTGAGCCTTGACGCTATCGAAGGCCACGCAGGAGATTTTATGTCAGTAGCAACTCCCTCTCGCGAGGATTTCGCGGCCCTTCTCGAAGAGTCCTTTGCCAAGAATGATCTGGCTGAAGGCTATGTTACCAAGGGCATCGTCACGGGCATCGAAAAGGATGTCGCCGTTGTTGACGTCGGCCTGAAGGTCGAAGGCCGCATCGCGCTCAAGGAATTCGGCGCCCGCGCCAAGGACGGCCAGCTCAAGGTTGGCGATGAAGTCGAAGTTTACGTCGAGCGTATCGAAAACGCGCTCGGTGAAGCCGTTCTGTCGCGCGAGAAGGCTCGCCGCGAAGAAAGCTGGGTCAAGCTCGAAGCCAAGTTCGAAGCTGGCGAGCGTGTCGAAGGCGTTATCTTCAACCAGGTCAAGGGCGGCTTCACGGTCGATCTCGACGGTGCGATCGCCTTCCTGCCGCGTTCTCAGGTCGATATCCGCCCGATCCGCGACGTTACCCCGCTGATGCACAACCCGCAGCCCTTCGAAATCCTCAAGATGGACAAGCGTCGCGGCAACATCGTGGTTTCGCGCCGTACGGTTCTGGAGGAATCCCGTGCCGAACAGCGTTCTGAAATCGTTCAGAACCTCGAAGAAGGCCAGGTTGTTGACGGCGTCGTCAAGAACATCACCGATTACGGTGCGTTCGTTGACCTCGGCGGCATCGACGGCCTGCTGCACGTCACCGACATGGCATGGCGCCGTGTGAACCATCCGTCGGAAATCCTGAACATCGGCCAGCAGGTCAAGGTTCAGATCATCCGCATCAACCAGGAAACCCACCGCATCTCGCTCGGCATGAAGCAGCTCGAGTCCGATCCGTGGGATGGCATCCAGGCCAAGTATCCGGAAGGCAAGAAGATTTCCGGTACCGTTACGAACATCACCGACTACGGTGCGTTCGTCGAGCTGGAGCCGGGCATCGAAGGCCTGATCCACATCTCGGAAATGTCCTGGACCAAGAAGAACGTTCACCCCGGCAAGATCCTGTCCACGAGCCAGGAAGTCGAAGTCGTCGTTCTCGAAGTCGATCCGTCCAAGCGCCGTATTTCGCTCGGCCTCAAGCAGACGCTGGAAAACCCGTGGGCAGCATTCGCCCGCAGCCATCCGGCTGGCACTGAAGTCGAAGGCGAAGTCAAGAACAAGACCGAATTCGGCCTGTTCATCGGGCTCGACGGCGATGTTGACGGCATGGTGCACCTCTCCGACCTCGACTGGAACCGTCCGGGCGAACAGGTCATCGAGGAGTTCAACAAGGGCGACGTCGTCAAGGCTGTCGTTCTCGACGTCGACGTCGAAAAGGAACGCATCTCGCTCGGCATCAAGCAGCTCGGCAAGGATGCAGTTGGCGAAGCCGCTGCTTCCGGCGACCTGCGCAAGAACGCTGTCGTTTCGTGCGAAGTCATCGCTGTCAACGACGGTGGTATCGAAGTGAAGCTCGTCAACCACGAGGACATCACTTCCTTCATCCGTCGCGCCGACCTCGCTCGCGATCGCGACGAGCAGCGTCCGGAACGCTTCTCGGTCGGCCAGACCGTTGATGCCCGCGTTACCAACTTCTCCAAGAAGGACCGCAAGATCATGCTGTCCATCAAGGCTCTGGAAATCGCGGAAGAGAAGGAAGCCGTTGCTCAGTTCGGTTCGTCCGACTCCGGCGCTTCCCTCGGCGACATTCTCGGCGCGGCTCTGAAGAACCGCGGCGGCGAATAATCCTTCGCTGATCCATTGAAATGAAGAACCCGCCGGAGCAATCCGGCGGGTTCTTTCGTTTTGGGAGGTTTCTTAAATTCCTTGCTCCCACGCAAAATCGTCAGGCGCTTTGCTGGAATTGCTCCGGATTACTCCCAGCCGACCATGCGCTGGTAAAGAGCATAGACCGGGTCAGCGACGGTTGCCGGTGCAGTCGACGGATCGGGATCGAACATCTTAGGCTGGCGCCGCTCCTCACGCGGGGCTTCCCCTTCCTCGGCCTGCTGCGCTTCACCGCCCTGACCGGATTGCGCCTCCTGCTGTTGCTGCTGATCCTGAGAGCCGTCATTTTCATGTTGCCTATGAGGCGGCTCATCGGCCTTGGTTGCCTTATATTCGTCGCGAGCGAACTGGTAGGGCGTCTGGGCGTAGGGCAGACCGTCCGGCATACGTGCCGCGAGCGGGACATAGGAGGGCGGCTCGACAATGGCGCCGGGCACCGGCATCTGAGGCTGTGCGGCAATCTCGCGAACCGGACGCGCCGCTTGGGCCGCAACGGCGATTTCCGCCTGGGACGGGCGAGAAGCCTGTGCAACTTGGGCGGAAGCAGGCTCGACGACGTCTTCCGGGGTTGTGCGAACCAGGCTCTCTTTCGCCTCACTGATGACGGCCTCGTCCAGCATGGCATCGATTTCGACGGCGGCTTCGACAGGTGTATCCGCCAACAGGGCAGTTGCCTCCTGCTCGCGGATGATCGTTGCGATCATCTGTGAAACCTGCTCGGTCATGGAACTGGCGATGCCGGTCCAGTTGCGCGGGATAACCGGGTCAGCCCTGGCGGAGATTGTCTGCTGCTCGGCAGCGGGTCCGGCCTGTTCCGGTTCGACCGCTTCCCCATCCACGGATGCGGCCGGGGCTTCTTCTGTCTCTGCCTGCGCGGCTGCCTGCGGTGAAGCTTCATGCGCCGCTGTCGCGGACTGACTGCCGGTCTGCCGATCTTCAGCAGTCAGATCGGTTGTCACGACAGCGGCTGCCTCGGCCGGAGCGATTTCATCGGCAGGAGGCATTGTTGCAGTTTCAGCCGGCTTTGCTGCAGACGGACGTGTAGCGGGGAGGTTTTCTTCCTGAAGCCTGATTTCCGGCCGCTGCTCGATCCGCGGCGGTGCGGCATCGTTCTGGCGATAGGAGCGGACCACGGCACGGGCTGCGAGATCCCTGTCCTTGTAGTTGATCATCTCGACATAGGTGATGACACGGGTCGCCTCCGGCCCGGTGGGGTCCCTGAGGGCAGCGGCGATCATTTTCAGCGGCAAGCTATGTCCGTCATCGGAAAGCTGGCGCTCGACCGCGTCGATCTGGGCATCGGGCATGCGACGGATGGCATCGGCGACACGGGTGGCAAAAGCCTGATCGGATTCGCCTTCACCGCGTTGCAGCGCGATGGTGCGCCCTGTTGCATTGATGATGTCGAGAAGTGCTTCAATCATGCGCTGGCGCGCGGCGATGAGCAGAATATTGAGCTTGCCGGCAATCGCGGCATTCAGATCGGCCGCTTCAACTGCATTTACCGGGGTGGGGGCGACCACCGAACGGCCGAGGCCACCGGCAACGATTGCCGCCGTCTGACCCTGAGAAGAAAGGCTTGCATTGGACGCTGAACGAATGGGAGACAACACAGGCACGCTCCTTTCGCAAAGTGGCTATGAAAGCAGGTCGTACAACGAGACCGCGCTCATCCGGCCCCGTGCATCCCGGCAGATCCTCCTGTCCGCATCGGCGCGTTTTGCACCGTCGAATGCATAAAAATTGAAGAGAATGTTAGTGAAAATATCTTAACGAACGGCTAACGGCCGCAAACGCCAGTCTACGGCCGTGCGCGCATGTCCGATTAAAGGCCGATGTCAGCTATGGGCGAAGATGTCTGCCTCTTCCCAGCCGAGAAGATCGAGCTTGGCGCGCGTCGGCAGGAATTCGAAGCAGGCCGTCGCGTGCTCGAGGCGGCCGTCGCGAATCAGGCGCTCGTTCAGCTTGTCGCGCAGCGCATGCAGATAGAGGACATCAGAGGCGGCATATTCGAGCTGCGCCTGCGAGAGCGTTTCGGCAGCCCAATCGGAGGATTGCTGTGTCTTGGAGATATCGACATCGAGCATCTCCTTGAGATTGTCCTTCAGGCCGTGGCGATCCGTGTAGGTGCGGATGAGGCGCGAAGCGATCTTCGTACAGAAGACCGGCGTAGTGGTGACGCCGAACGTGTGGAAGAGCACGGCGATATCGAAACGGCCATAATGAAAGATCTTCTGGCGCGACGGATCGGCAAGCAGCGCGACGAGGTTCGGCGCTTCCTTCTGACCGGCCGCTATGCGGATCACATCGGCAGAACCGTCGCCCGGCGAAAGCTGTACGACGCAGAGGCGGTCCCGGCGCGGCACGAGACCGAGCGTTTCGGTATCGATCGCGATCGCGCCGGTGTAACGGGCGGCGTCCGCCGCGGAAATATCGCCTTGGTGATAACGGATGATGGCCGCCATGGGATGTCTCTCGTTCAGCTTCGTCTTTCCGGGCTATATCGCAAAGGCGGGAAGCGCGAAACCGCTTTCCTTCTGCAGGTCGGCCATCGGCTCCGCTGCGCTGCCCGCTCAGTAGTGCGGCGGTTTGGTGATTGCCGGCGCTTCCAGCGATTGTTCCTCCAGGCTCAAAAACCGCTCGGTCAATCGATCGAGCTTGGCGCGCGTCTGCTCCATCACTTTCCATTGTTCGGCAAGCTGATCGGAAAGCTCATCAATCGTCTTTGCCTGATGGGCCAGCATTTCTTCCAGCTTCGTGATGCGGGCTGCCTCGTCGGACATCGGTTTTCTCCGGGGAAATCAGGTGGCATTCCAAAGCCCAAATAGGCCGAAGCGTCAATGGTTTCGAGGCCTCACGAAAACGATTCCGAAATGAACCATTTGGTTACTAAAAGCCCTTGCCGCATTCCGTCTTGTGGGGTAGGCCCTTATCCCATCAGGGAGGATAACTGATGGATGTAGGCAATGGCTTTCTTCATCCGGACCGGCTCTTTCCCGCCGATCCGGCAACGCGGACAATAGCACGCGATCTCTACGAGACCGTACGCGCCCTTCCGATCGTCAGCCCGCACGGGCATACCGAACCATCCTGGTTCGCAGACGACAAGGCCTTCGAAGACGCCGCTTCGCTGCTCGTCATTCCCGACCACTATCTCTTCCGCATGCTGCACAGCACCGGCACCAAACTCGATGAGCTCGGTGTGCCACGACTCGACGGCAAACCGGTGGCGAGCGGCCGGGATATCTGGCGTGCTTTCGCCGCCAAATATCATCTTTTCCGCGGAACGCCGTCGAGCCTTTGGGTCGACCATGCCATGTCGGCCGTGCTCGGCTGCACCGAGCCGCTGACGGCTGAGAATGCCGATGCGCTCTACGATCATATCAATGCGCAGCTGAAACTTCCGGAGTTCAGGCCGCGGGCGCTACACCAGCGCTTCGCCATCGAGACGATCGCCACAACCGAAGGCGCGCTCGACCCGCTTCCGCACCATCAGAAGATGGCGACCGACGGCTGGATCGGCAAAGTGCGCACCACTTACCGACCGGACAGCGTCACCGATCCCGATGCCATCGGCTTCCGCGACAATCTCATCAAGTTCGGTGAGATCACCGGCTGCGACATCACCAAGTGGGATGGGCTGATCGAGGCGCACCGCAAGCGGCGCGCCTATTTCCGCCAGTTCGGCGCAACGGCGACCGATCATGGCGTGCCGACGGCCTTTACTGCCGATCTGCCGCTTGCCGAAAAGCAGGCGCTGCTCGACAAGGCGCTGAGGGGTCCCCTTTCGGCCGCCGATGCAGAGCTTTTCCGCGGCCAGATGATGACGGAAATGGCTGGGCTCTCGGCCGAAGATGGCATGGTGATGCAGATCCATGCCGGTTCGCGCCGCAACACGGACCGTGAACTTTTCGAAACCCGTGGACCGAATATGGGCGCCGATATTCCGACGCGCACGGACTGGGTCGGCGGCCTCAATGCCCTGCTTTCGAAATACGGCCATGCGCCTGGCCTGCGCATCCTGCTCTTCACGCTCGACGAGACGACCTATGCCCGCGAGCTTGCGCCGATGGCCGGCCACTGGGCCTGCCTGATGATCGGGCCGCCCTGGTGGTTCCACGACAGCCCGCTCGGCATTCGTCGTTATCTCGACCAGGTCGTCGAGACGGCCGGTTTCGCCAATCTTGCCGGCTTCAACGACGATACGCGCGCGCTCCTGTCGATCCCCGCCCGTCACGATGTCTGGCGCCGCGAGATTTGCCGCTTCCTGGCGCAGCTTGCGGTCGAGCATCGGATTTCCAAAAAGGAAGCCGAGACCGTGGCGCGCGAACTCTCCTATGATAATGCGAAGAAGGCCTACAAACTGTGAGCGACAGATTACAGAACGTGACCGGCCTTGCGCCGACGGCGAAGCTTCCTGCCTATGACAGGAATGCGCTAAAGGCCGGCATCCTGCATCTCGGTCCCGGTGCCTTCTTCCGTGCGCATTTCGCGCCTTTCACGGACGGCGCGCTGGCAGCCGCCGGCGGCGACTGGGGCATCGAGGTGGCGAGCCTGCGCACCCCCGATGTCGCGGATAACCTCTCCGCCCAGAACGGGCTCTATACCGTGCTGATCCGTGATACATCGGGCACGACGGCTCATGTTATCGGCTCGATCCTGGGGGCACATGTGGCGCCCCGCGATCCGGCAGGCCTGCTGACACGGCTCGAAGATCCTGAAATCCGCATCGTCAGCATGACGGTGACGGAAAAGGCCTATGGTTTCGATCCGGCAACGGGAGGGCTTGACCTCAAGCATCCCGATATTGTCGCCGACCTCGCCAACCGGCATGCGCCGCGTGGCGTCATCGGCTATCTCGTCGAGGGTCTGAGGCGGCGCCGGGAGAAGGGTATCGCTCCCTTTACGCCGCTCAGCTGCGACAACCTGCCGAGCAATGGTGCGGTGCTGAAGCGTCTGGTGCTGGAATATACCGCCCGCATCGATGCGGATCTGCATCGATGGATCGAGGCGAATGTGCCTTTCCCTTCGACGATGGTCGACCGCATTACGCCGGCAAGCACCGATGAGACCTATGCCGATGCCAAGCGGCTGACGGGCCGCACAGACCTGGCGGCAATCGAGACGGAGCCCTTTACCCAGTGGGTGATCGAGGACCACTTCGTCAACGGCCGTCCGGCGTGGGAAAAGGTTCATGGCGCGCTGATGGTCGAGGAAGTCTCGGCCTATGAGAAGATGAAGCTGCGTATGCTGAACGGCGCGCATTCGCTCCTCGCCTATCTCGGCTATATAGCAGGCTATGAATTTGTCCGCGACGTCATGGATGATGCAGGATTGGCGGCACTGGCACGCCGGCACATGAGTGCGGCGGCGGCGACCCTGGATCCGGTACCCGGCATCGATCTCGATGCCTATGCGAACGAATTGATAGCACGCTTTGCAAACAAGGCGATCGCCCACCGTACCTATCAGATCGCCATGGACGGCACACAGAAACTGCCGCAGCGCCTGCTGGAACCGGCAACGGAAGCGCTTGCCAAGGGTAGCAAAGCGGAGACCTATGCGATCGCCGTTGCGGCCTGGATGCGCTATGCGACGGGTCTCGATCGGAATGGCGAGCGTTATGAGTTGCGTGACCCTCGCGCCGGGGAGATTGCGGCTTTGATCGCCGATGTGCCGCGCAACGGCGCGGCGGTCTCGGCTGCACTGTTCAAGCTACCAGGCCTATTTCCGAAGGCGCTGACCGGGAACATCGCCTGGACGGAGGACGTGGCGAACAAGCTGGAGATTCTTATCCAGGACAATAGGCTGCCCCTTTATTGAAGCACTTCGCGCCGTTCTCATCCCGTGGCTGCCACGGGATGAGAAAGCGTCAAGGGAAGCCGGTTCTCGCCGCAGTCGTCCAAATCGCGTCGTCATCCCGAGGTTTCGCTTGCCGAGCTTTAGGTCTTTGCTTTTACGCACTTCGTCATCGCAAAACCGCTGCGCACTTTGGCGCGACATGCTTTAGGCCTTGATCCGCTTCATTTCGGGGTCATAGAGCGGCTTTAGCGAAACCTTGCAGGGCACGCGTTCGCGCGCGACATCCAGCTCATAGACGCCGGAGAGGACAAAATCCTCCGTTACGCCATCGCTATGACGCACATAGCCGTAACCGATTGGCTTACCGATGGTATAACCGAAGCCGCCACTGGAAAGCCAGCCGACGCGCTGTCCGTCACGGTAGATGGTTTCACGGCCAAGCAGCACGATATCGGGATCATCGGGCACAAAGCAGGCGAGCATCTTCTTCACACCGCTTTCGAGCTGCCGCTCGATCGCCGCCCGCCCCTTGAAAGGCGTGGTCTTGCGTGTCTTCACCGCCCAGCCGAGCCCAGCTTCAATGGGCGTGTGATCAGGACCGATGTCAGAACCCCAGGCGCGATAGCCCTTTTCCAGACGGCAGCTCTCGATCGCGCGATAGCCGGCGTTGACGAGGCCGAACTGCCCGTCTGCGGCCATCAGCGCATCATAAACGGTCGTCGCGTATTCGATCGGCACATGCAGTTCGTAGCCGAGTTCGCCGACATAGGTAATGCGCAACGCCCGCACAGGGCAGCCGGCAATGCCGATGGTCTTGACCCGACCGAAGGGGAAGCCAGCGTTGGAGGTGTCACTTGTCGTGACCCTTTCCAGGATGGTGCGGGAATTCGGGCCCATCAGCGAGAGCACGGTATAGGCGGAAGTGACATCGACGAGTTCGGCGTGGAGGCCATCGGGAATGCTGCGCGAGATCCAGTCGAAATCGTGCGTGGCGAAGCCGGTGCCGGTGACAATGTAATATTCGTTTTCGGCAATGCGCGCGCAGGTCACGTCGCATTCGATGCCGCCCTTGTCGTTCAGCATTTGCGTGTAGATCAGTGATCCCACAGGCTTTGAGACATCGTTGGCAGCAATCCATGACAGTGCCGTGTCGGCATCCCTGCCCTTCAGCACGAATTTGGCAAAGGAGGTCTGGTCGAAGATGACGGCTGCTTCGCGCACCGCCTTGTGCTCGCGGCCGACGGCCTCAAACCAGTTCTGGCGGCCATATGTGTAGATATCCTTCGGCTCTTCATTGGCGAAGAGATCGGCAAACCAGTTCGGCCGCTCCCAGCCGAGTTTTTCGCCGAAGCAGGCGCCCTGCGCCTTCAGCCGTTCATAAAGCGGCGACTTGCGGCAGGGACGGCCACTTGAGTATTCCTCGAAGGGAAAGGCCAGGGTGTAGTGTTTGCCATAGGCCTCCAGGGTTCTCGTGCGAACCCAGTCCGTGTCGAAATGCGGGCGGCCGAAGCGGCGGATATCGACCGGCCAGAGGTCGTAGGGCGGCTCGCCCTTCGTTACCCATTCGGCAAGCGCCATGCCGGCGCCACCGGCAGACGCGATGCCGAAGGCGTTGAAGCCGGCACCGACGAAGAAATTCTTCAGTTCCGGTGCTTCGCCGAGGATGAAGTTGCCATCGGGCGTAAAACTCTCCGGGCCGTTCAGAAGCTGCTTGATGCCCGCGTTTTCAAGAGCGGGCACGCGACCGAGCGCCTGCTCCATGATCTGTTCGAAGTGATCGAAATTGCTGTCGAGCAGCGTGTAGTGGAAACCTTCGGGTATGCCGTCCATAGCCCAGCCGATAGGATTCGGCTCATAGCCGCCCATGACCATGCCGCCGACCTCTTCCTTGTAATAGGTGAGGCGATCAGGATCGCGCAGCGTCGGGAGATTGGAAGGCACACCGAAGGATTCGGTGATGATGTATTGATGTTCGACGGAGACGAGCGGCACGTTGACGCCGAAGCGGGTGGCGAAACTGCGGGTCCATTGGCCAGCGCAGACCACGACACGCTCGCATTCGATACGGCCTTGTGCGGTGATGACGGCGCGGATCCTGCCCTTGTCGATTTCGAGATCGAGTACTTCTGTGTCCTCGAAGATCGAGACACCGGCCATGCGAGCGCCTTTTGCCAGCGCCTGGGTAATGTCGGAGGGATTGGCCTGGCCATCCGTCGGCAGATAGGCGGCGCCGACAAGATCGTCTGTCGTCATCAGCGGCCAGAGATCAAAAGCCTCTTGCGGATTCAGAAGATGCATTTCGAGGCCGAAGGACTGGGCCGTCGTCGCCTGACGCTTGACCTCGATCCAGCGCTCCTCGTTACAGGCAAGCCGCAGGCCGCCATTCATCTTCCAGCCGGTGCCGAGGCCGGTCTCGGCTTCGAGCTTCTTGTAGAGGTCGACGGAATATCCCAGAAGCTGGGTGATATTGGCGCTGGTACGCAATTGCCCGACGAGGCCGGCGGCGTGGAATGTCGTGCCGGAGGTCAATTTCTTGCGCTCCAGCAGCACCGTGTCGGTCCAGCCGAGTTTGGCCAGATGATAGGCGGTCGAGCAGCCGATGATGCCGCCGCCGATGACCACGGCCTTTGCCGTCTTCGGTAATTCCTTCGTCATTCAATGATCCTGTTCAAATGCCCGATAGGCGCGCTCAAAACGTGCACGATTTTCGGCGGTATAGGTGGCGTAGTCGAAATCGATGGTCGAATGGATCTCGGAGATCATGCTCCAGAGCGTCTCGCGCAGCAGCGAGGCGCATTTCATGGCCTGGTAGCGGCGGCTCAAATCATCCGTCAGCGGCCGATCGAAATAGGTTTCCAGCATCATGCGCTCCGCCTCTTCAGAAAACTCACTGTTGGACGCAAGACCGCCGAGATCGAACAGCGGCGTATTGAAGCCGGCATAATCCCAGTCGATCAGCCAAAGCCGTCTGCCATCGTCGAGGAAGTTGGCGGCGAGCAGGTCGTTGTGACCGAAGGCAATCTCGAAGGGGCCCGCGGCTTCTTCGAGACGCTCGGCTTTGGCAAGCAGCTCGTCCAGCAGCGGTGCATAAGGACTGCCGGCAGCCTTCAAGTTTGCGATGTAATCGCGGATCACATGGAAAACCCAAAAGATCAGCGCCTGACCGCGAAAATGGCGGGCCATGTCGCGGTGGCAGGCGCGGATCAGTGGAATGAGACGGGCAAGCGTTTCGGGCTTCCTGACATCATCGGGCGACAGTGGTTTGGCATCAATGAAATCGAGAACCAGCACGCCTGGCGCATGATGGATAACGGCAGGCGAGATGCCGGCCGCATGGCCTGCACGGCTTGCCGCAAGCTCGTTCTGCCTGTTGATGTGGTGGACCGGGATATCGTCGCCCAGGCGGACAACGCGACGCTGCGCGCCATCTCTCACCAGATAGTTCCGGTTGGTGAGGCCGCCGGTGATCGGGACTATGTCGATCGGACCTTGCCAAATGCCAAGCGCATGGATCCTCTCTTCAGGCGTCACGCCTATCCCCCTCGTCACCCTCAAGGAAATGATGGGCTTGAGAGGGATCGGCTGTCAAGCGGCGGCTTTTTCAGATCGTCTTGCCGCTGGCGTCGAAAACGTGACAGCGGGCGGGATCGAAGGATGCCTTCACATTGGTGCCGCGCTCGACCTTCTGCTGACCATCAAGCGCTATGGTTAGCGCCTGGTTGTCCGGCGTCGTTGCGTAGAGCATGGTGGCGCCACCGAGATTTTCGACGAGATCGACATTGACGGTCGAGAGCACGGTGCCGCCTTCCGTCACGGCAAGATGTTCTGGGCGGATGCCGAAGGTAACGTCCTGGCCCGGCTGACCGGCAAGCCGACGGCCGAGCTGGATGGAGCTGCCGCAGACGTTAATCGTCGAGCCGGTGTCGGTGACACTTTCGATCCTGGCATTGAGGAAGTTCATCTTCGGGCTGCCGATAAAGCCGGCGACGAAACGGTTGGCGGGATTGTTGTAGAGGTCGAGAGGGGCGCCAACCTGCTCGATCCGACCGGAATTCAGGACGACGATCTTGTCGGCCATCGTCATGGCTTCCACCTGGTCGTGGGTGACGTAGATCATCGTGTTGCCGAGGCTGCGGTGCAGGCGGGAAATCTCCACGCGCATCTGGACGCGCAGTTCAGCATCGAGGTTGGACAGCGGCTCGTCGAAGAGGAAGATGCGCGGCTCACGCACGATGGCACGGCCGATTGCAACACGCTGGCGCTGGCCACCCGAGAGTGCCTTCGGCTTCCGTTCGAGCAGCTTCTCGATCTGCAGGATCTGCGCGGCGCGGCGTACTTTCGGTTCGATTTCCGCCCGCTTGTAGCCTGCGGTTTCGAGACCGAAGGCAAGGTTCTTGTAGACCGACATATGCGGATAGAGCGCATAGGACTGGAAGACCATGGCGATGCCGCGCTTGGCGGGCGTCACCTCGTTCATGCGCTCGTTGTCGAGCAGCAGCGCACCACCGGAGATTTCCTCGAGGCCGGCGATCATGCGCAGCAGCGTGGACTTGCCGCAGCCAGACGGGCCGACGAAGACCGCGAACTCACCGGGATCGATCGTCAGGTCGATGCCGTGGATGACGTCGAGCTGCCCATAGCGCTTCTCGACCTTCTGAAGAACGACACTCGTTGCCATGTTCCGAAATCCCCTCTTATTTGGTTCTTGCACGCCAGTCGGCGTATTTCGGGCTGTCAGGACCGATCGGCAGGGCAACATCGGCGCCGCTGTCGGAAGATTGGTAGATGGCCGTGACCAGCTCCAGCGCGCGCCTTGCATCCGCGCTCGTCACCGGAAGCGGTCCCTTGCCCATCAGATAATCGTGGAAGCGCAGCATCTGCGTGTTGAAGCGCAGCGGTACGGGCTGCCAGTCAGCGATGACGGCATCGATCTTCGCCTGAACTTCGTCATCGGCAGCAATAATCTGCCAAGGATCCTGGCCGGGCGCATAGGCCTCGTGATTGCTCTCGAATGTGATGTTTTCGAAGTGAAGCCTGAGCCGGCTGATCTCGTTCTGCGAGCCGAGCGTGCAGGACAACGAAACGAAGGCGCCGTTCTGCATCTCCAGGCTGATGGAGGCGCAGTCTTCGACCTCGATCTCGTTGACGCGGGTCGCCACGCGGCCGAAGACGCGGGTTGCCGGACCGGCGAGATAAAAGAGCATGTCGTGCAAATGGAGCGCATGGGTGACGAGTACGCCACCGAGTTCGGTAGCCCATTTGCCGCGCCAGGGTACTGCGTAATATTCCGGCTTGCGGCGCCAGAAGGTCTCGACCGAGCCCATATAGAATTTACCGGCAAGCCCGGCATCGATGATGCGCTTTGCCTTCTCGACACCATCGCCGTAGCGATATTGGAAGATCGGCATCAACGTGCCTCTGGCGGTCTTCTCGGCAGCGATGATTTCGTCGACCCCGGCGAGCGAACCGGTGAGCGGCTTCTCGCAAACGACATGCTTGCCGGCGGCAAGTGCGGCAATGACCTGTTCCTTGTGGATGCCCGGCGGCGTGCAGATATCGATGATGTCGATGCCGTCATCGGCAAGCAGCTCGTCGAAGGAGGTCGTGCGCCGTTCGATGCCGAATTCGTCGCCGATCGTCCTCAGGCGATCTTCGTTCAGGTCGCAGATCGCTACGACCTTGAACTTGTCCGGATGCGGCAGATACCCCTCGACGATATGGGAGCGGCCGATACCGCAGCCGATGATCGCGACTGTCTTGATGCTCATGTCACTTTATCCTGTCTGGCTTTTCCGCCCGATCCATCAACGCTTCATGCCAGTCGTGGCGATGCCCTCGATCAGCAGGCGCTGGAAGAACAGGAAGAAGAAGAACACGGGCACGAGCGTGAGCGTCGACATGGCGAACAATCCGCCCCAGTCCGATGCGCTGGTGGAGTCCACGAAAGTGCGCAGGCCGAGCTGGATTGTGTAGGTGTTCATGTCGTTGAGGTAGATCAGCGGACCGAAGAAATCGTCCCAGGTCCAGATGAAGGAGAAGATGGCAGCTGTGGCCAGAACCGGCAGCGACAGCGGCAGCATGATCTTCCAGTAGATGCGCCAGGCGCTGCAGCCATCCATCATCGCGGCTTCATCGAGTTCGCGCGGGATGCCGCGGAAGAACTGCACCATCAGGAAGATGAAGAAGGCGTCGCTTGCCAGGAACTTTGGCACGACCAGCGGCAGGATGGTGTTGACCCAGCCGAGATCAAGGAAGAGCACATATTGCGGGATCAGCGTCACGTGATAGGGGATCATCAGCGTGCCGAGCATGATCGCGAACCAGAAGTTCCGGCCGGCAAAACGCAGTCGCGCGAAGGCGAATGCGGTCAGCGAACAGGCAATGACGTTGCCAGCGACAACCAGCAGCGAGATGACGAGCGAATTCCAGAAGAAGCGGCCGAAGCTGATGTCGAGGCCGGTCCAGCCGCGCACGTAGGACGAAAAATCGACCGAGGACGGAATGAGCGAGGTCGACGAGAAGATCTCGTTTTCCGGTCTGACCGATGCCGACACCATCCACAGCAGCGGATAGAGCATCAGGAGCGAGGCGGCGATCAGCAGCGCGTGGATGACGAGCGTTGCCGGCAGGCTGCGTTTGGTAATGTCCGATGGCGGCCTGGCCGCGGTGACGGAAGCGGTCATCTCAGTCATCGTAGTGTACCCAATAGCGCGAGGTCAGGAAGGAGAAGGCCGTAAAGATCGCGATGATCACCACGAGGATCCAGGCGAGCGCCGAGGCATAGCCCATGCGGAAATTGCCGAAAGCTTCCTGATAGAGATAGAGCGTATAAAACAGCGTCGAATTGATCGGGCCACCCGTGCCGCCGGATATGATGAAGGCCGGCGTGAAGGCCTTGAAGGCGTCGATCGTCTGGACGACAGCATTGAAGAAGATCACGGGCGTCAGCAGCGGCAGGGTGATCTTGTAGAACTGGCGGAATTTCGATGCACCGTCGAGGCTTGCAGCCTCATACATATCCTGCGGGATCTGGCGCAGGCCGGCCAGGAAAATGATCATAGGCGAGCCGAACTGCCAGACGGAGAGTGCGACCAGCGTGTAGATCGAATAGCTCGGATGCGAAATCCAGCTCGGGCCGACGATACCGAAATGCGAAAGCGCGGCGTTGACGAGACCGTCGCTGGCGAAAAGCTGGCGCCACAATACGGCGATCGCCACGCTGCCGCCAAGAAGGGACGGAAGGTAGAAGATCGCGCGGTAGATCGGCAGGCCGCGCAAGCCCCGGTTCAGGGCAAGCGCAACAAGAAGCGCAAAAGTCAACTTGAAGGGCACCGACAAGACGACATAGGTCAATGTGACGGACATGGCCGATGCAAATTTCGGATCGGCCGTCGCGATGCGCACGTAATTTGCGGCTCCCACCCAACCCGGCGCCCTCAACATGTCGAAGTCGGTGAAGGAGAGGTAGAGCGAAATCAGGGCCGGGCCGAGTGTCAGGCCAAAAAAGCCTATCAGCCACGGAAGCAGAAAGAGATAGCCGGGAGCATTGGCATTCCACAGCCGCCGGAGGCGTCCGTCAGCCCGTACTCCCTGATATCTTTCCACGGTTACCGCCCCTGCGGACGTGCGCATCGCATTGGTCATATAAGATCAACCCCGCGCGAGAATTCGCGTGATTTCATCCACGAGCTGTTTACCGGCATCAGCCGGGGTAAGTTGGCCGAAAGCGACCTGCTCCGAGATAGTGCGGAGCACGACCTGGCCTTCGCCGGCGCCGGTTGGCGGCGGGGGCGGAAGCGGGCCTGCGAGATCGCCGAGACCGCTGACATATTCGAGCGGGACCTTGCCGGTTTCATCGAGCGTGCCGGCAACGACGTCACGCATCGCCTTCGATTCCGGAATACCGCGCTCAACATCGAGGATCTTGGCAGCATCGGGGTTCTTGACGAAGAAGTTGACGTAGTCGACAGCCTGATCGATCGCCTTGGACTGGGCGGAAACCGAGAAGAACATCGAAGGCTTGCGGTAGTGTCCACCCTTCGAGTCCGGCTTGATCCTCATATAGTTGCTGAGCATAAGCTTGTCCTTGACCATCGCCTGATAGCCAACGAACTGGTTGGAGTGGGCGTAGTCGCAGGCAGCCTTGCCGACGGTCAGCGGGCTGGTGTCGATCGTATCCTTGTAGAGCGCCTGAATGTCCGGCGTTACGCAGGCGCCGGCCTCACGGAACTTGGCCCACATGTCGAACCATTCGGACGCATCCTCGGCACCGAAGGCAATCTTCGAATCCGTCGTGTAGAGCGCCTTTCCGCGCTGGCGCAGGTAGTTTTCGAAGAGCGGCTCGCCGCCACTGCCATCGGCAAAGCCGAAATAGCCCTTGCGCTTGCCGGCCTTGGTGATTTCAGCACCGATCTTGCCGAATTCTTCCCAGGTCGTCTTGTTGGTCGGCACATCGATGCCGGCTTCCTTGAAGGCAACCGTGTTGATGACGGTCGCTGCCGAGTTCGCGCCGAGGCTGACACCATAGAAATGGCCGTCGACCTTGCCGCCTTCGATCTGCGCCGGATCGAAATCATCGAGCTGCAGCTTCGAGGGCATATAGGATTCCAGCGGAGCAAGAGCGCCGCGTCGGGCATATTCGACGATGTAGCGATAATCCATCTGGATGACGTCAGGGGCGTTGCGGCCGGCCACCTGCGTAGCGAGGCGCGGCCAGTAATCGGCCCATCCGAGGAATTCGCCGGTGATGGCAACACCGCTGTTTTTCGTCTTGAAAAGGTCTGAGACCTTGTTGGTGCGGTCAGCGCGCGGCTGAGAGCCCCACCAGATGAGACGCAAGCGGTTTTCCTGGGCAAAAGCGCTGTTTCCGAGCGCCGAAAGCGAAAGGAGCGTTGCTCCGCCCGCCATGAAATTACGTCTGCTTACACGAAAAGACATATTGGTTTCCTCCTCCCAACAGGAAGCGCCTCCACACGCTTCCGAATTAGCTATCTTGCAACAAATAACTAATTGGTTACAAGTTATGTTCAAAGTCTTCGGGCTGTCAAGCGGTGTTGGTGACCCGATTGCGCCGACCAATTCGGGTTTTTACATTCTCCCGCTTAAGCCTTATGAGCGCAACATGGGGAAGATAGGGGAAATCGTATGAACGACACAGGGGAGAGCGCAAAAAAGAAGATCAAGCGTCCATCCACCGAACGAACCGCCCAACGCGATCCGGAGCGCACACGTGCGGCCATTCTTGAAGCCGCCACACGGGAATTTGCCGAAAACGGCATGGGCGGCGCGCGGGTCGATTCCATTGCCGAGCGCGCCGGCACCAACAAGCGTATGCTCTACCATTATTTCGGCGACAAGGAGCAGCTCTATCTTCGCGTCCTCGAAGAAGCCTATGTCAGCATCCGCACCGCCGAGCGCGCCCTGAACATCGGCACGCGCAGCCCTGAGGAAGGCATTGGGGAACTCGCCCTCTTCACTTGGCGCTACTTCCTGCAGCATCCGGAGTTCCTCAGCCTGCTCGGCACGGAAAATCTGCACCGCGCCCGCTGGCTGCGCCAGTCCGTGCGGCTGAAGGAACTGCACTCGCACCTGATCGGCGAGCTTTCGCAGGTCCTGGAAGAGGGCAAAAAGGCTGGCGTCTTCATCGAGACCGCCGATCCGCTGCATGTCTATCTGACAATCGCCTCACTTGGCTATTTCTACCTTTCAAACCAGTACACACTTTCGACGATCTTCGGCCGCGATCTCATCACGCCAGCGAGTCTCGAGACCTGGGAACGCCACATCGTTCACGTCACGCTCGCTTCGATAAAGCGCTGATTTTCAAAAAACCGAATTGGCTATTGACAGCAATATTCCTCTTCTGCCATCAAGTAACTGTTTAGTTACCGGCTCGGGAGGGCCGGGCCTGACTGCCCGCTCCCGACGCATAAAAGCTTCCAGGGAGGAAAAAGTGGCACGTTTGGGGATCATTTTGCACGGCGTTACCGGCCGTATGGGTTACAACCAGCACCTCGTTCGTTCGATCCTCGCCTTTCGCGATCAGGGCGGCATCACGCTGAAATCAGGCGAGAAACTGGAAATCGATCCGATCATCGTCGGCCGCAACGGCGCGAAGATGGAGGAGCTTGCCCGCAAGCATAACATCAAGCGCTGGTCGACCGATCTTGATGCTGCGCTCGCCAATCCCGATGACGCCATCTTCTTCGATGCCGGAACGACGCTGATGCGTGCAGAGCTGCTGTCCAAGGCGCTCGATGCCGGCAAGCACGTCTATTGCGAAAAGCCCATCTCCGACGACCTGCAGGTTGCGATCGACCTAGCCCGCAAGGCGCGTGCCTCCGGCCTCAAGCACGGCGTGGTGCAGGACAAGCTCTTCCTGCCCGGCCTGCGCAAGCTTGCGCTGCTGCGCGATTCCGGCTTCTTCGGCAAGATCCTCTCTGTGCGCGGCGAATTCGGCTACTGGGTCTTCGAAGGGGACTGGGGCGTGCCGGCCCAGCGCCCGTCCTGGAACTACCGCAAGGCCGATGGCGGCGGCATCATCCTCGATATGCTGTGCCACTGGCGCTATGTGCTCGATAATCTCTTCGGCGAGGTGAAGGCCGTTTCCTGCCTGGGTGCAACCCATATTCCCACCCGTATCGATGAACAGGGCAAGCCCTACAACTGCGATACCGATGATGCAGCCTATGCGACCTTCGAGCTGGAAGGCGGCGCGATCGCGCAGGTCAATTCATCCTGGGCCGTGCGTGTTCGCCGCGATGACCTCGTGACCTTCCAGGTGGACGGCACGCATGGCTCGGCCGTTGCCGGGCTGACGAAATGCTGGAGCCAGCATCGCGTCAATACGCCAAAGCCTGTCTGGAACCCCGACCAGCCGCAGACGATCGACTTCTACAAGACCTGGGACGAAGTGCCGGATACGCAGGTCTTCGACAATGGCTTCAAGGCGCAGTGGGAAATGTTCATCCGTCACGTGGTCGAAGACGCTCCGTGGCCCTATGGCCTGGAAGCCGGCGCCAAGGGCGTTCAGCTTGCAGAACTCGGCCTGAAATCCTGGGCCGAGCGCCGCTGGCTCGATGTCCCCGCCCTGGAGTTTTGAGCCGTGACGACGATCAATCTTCCTCTCGACGGCAAGATCGCTCCTTATACGCTGACCGGCACGCCGATCGAACTCAAGAAGCGGGACGCCAAGAGCTTCCCGCGCATCGCTTTTGCCGCGGCCCATGTCGTCGCCGATCCGCTGGCCGACAACGATCCCTGGTTGACGCCGGCGATCGACTGGGAACGCACCCTCGCCTTCCGCCATCGCCTCTGGGATCTCGGTCTCGGCGTTGCCGAAGCTATGGATACGGCGCAGCGCGGCATGGGGCTTGGCTGGCCGGAGGCCCGCGAGCTTATCCGCCGCGCACTTGGCGAAGCCGCCTCCCGCAAGGACGCGCTGATTGCCTGTGGCGCCGGTACCGACCATCTGACGCCCGGCCCCGACGTGACGATCGACACGATCATCCGGGCTTACGAGGAACAGCTCGAGACGGTGGAAGCCGTCGGCGGTCGCATCATCCTCATGGCAAGCCGTGCCCTAGCCGCGGCAGCCAAGGGGCCGGACGATTATATCAAGGTCTATGACCGCATTCTTCGCCAGGTGAAGGAACCCGTCGTCATCCACTGGCTCGGCGAAATGTTCGACCCGGCGCTGGCCGGCTATTGGGGCAATGGCGACCACATGAAGGCCATGGAAACCTGCCTGCAGGCAATTGAAGCCAATGCCGCCAAAGTCGACGGCATCAAGATCTCGCTTCTTTCCAAGGAGAAGGAAGTGACGATGCGCCGGCAGCTGCCGAAGGGCGTGCGCATGTATACTGGCGACGACTTCAACTACGCCGAACTGATCGCCGGCGATGAGCATGGCCATTCGGACGCGCTGCTCGGCATTTTCGACGCCATCGCACCTGCGGCTTCGGCCGCACTCGACGCGCTTGGCCGCAAGAGTAACCACGAATTCTTCGACCTGCTCGAGCCGACCGTTCCGCTGTCGCGCCACATCTTCAAGGCACCGACACGCTTCTACAAGACCGGCGTCGTCTTCCTCGCCTATCTCAACGGTCTGCAGGACCATTTCACGATGATCGGCGGCCAGCAGAGCACACGTTCGCTCACGCATCTGGCGGAGCTTTTCCGCCTTGCCGACAAGGCCCGGGTTCTTGCCGATCCGGACCTTGCAACTGATCGCATGAAGCAGGTGCTTGCCGTTCACGGCGTTCATTGAGCGCCGGCGCGGCAATGGGAGGGGAATGACATGCAGATCGAAGGACTTTCGATCAACCTTGCGACGATCCGCGAGCAATGCGGCTTCGCCGAAGCCGTCGATATCTGCCTGAAACACGGCATCACCTCGATCGCACCCTGGCGCGATCAGGTTGCCAAGGCCGGCCTCGACGAGGCTGTGCGGATCGTCAAATCGAACGGGATCAAATTGACGGGGCTCTGCCGCGGCGGCTTCTTTCCGGCGGCAAACGAGGCGGACTGGCAGAAAAACCTGGACGACAACCGACGTGCCATCGACGAGGCGGCAGCCTTTTCGGCCGATTGCCTCGTGCTCGTCGTCGGCGGATTGCCGGGCAGTTCGAAGGATATCGTCGCGGCGCGCCAGATGGTGTTCGACGGCATTGCCGCCGTGTTGCCGCATGCTCAGGCTGCGGGCGTGAAGCTCGCAATCGAGCCGCTGCATCCGATGTATGCCGCCGACCGCGCCTGCGTGAACACGCTTGGCCAGGCGCTCGATATGTGCGAGCAACTCGGCCAGGATGTCGGCGTCGCCGTCGATGTCTATCACGTCTGGTGGGATCCCGATCTTGCCAACCAGATTGCCCGCGCCGGACGGATGAAGCGCATCTTTGCGCACCATATCTGTGATTGGCTGGTGCCGACCAAGGACATGCTGCTCGACCGCGGCATGATGGGCGATGGCGTTATCGATCTCAAAGGCATAAGACGGATGGTGGAGGCCGCCGGCTTCTTCGGCGCACAGGAGGTCGAAATCTTCTCCGCTGAAAACTGGTGGAAGCGCCCTGCCGACGAGGTGATCGCCACCTGCGTCGAGCGGTTCAGGAGCTGCTGCCAGATCTAGTTTTAAAATCCAATCCGTTTCATCACGTATGAAGGAGGAATCATTCGATGGAGAAACGCCGTTTTGCCCTGATCGGCACCGGTAACCGCGGCACCACGATGTGGGGCAAGGATCTGCTTTCCGGCTGGCGCGAGCATGTCGACCTGACTGCGATTGTCGAGAAGAATTCGCTGCGCGGCGAGCGCGCCCGCACCATGATCGGCAGCAACGCGCCGCTTTATGAAAACATCGATGCGATGCTGGCAGAGCAGAAGCCGGATCTGGCGATCGTTTGCACGCCGGATCATACACATGACGATATCATCGTGCGGGCGCTGGAATCCGGCATTGACGTGATCACCGAAAAGCCGATGACGACGTCGGTGGAAAAGATTCGCCGGATTCTGTATGCCGAAAAGCGCACCGGCCGCCGGGTCGACGTTTCCTTCAACTATCGCTATGCCCCGACGGCTGCAAAGATCAAGGAACTCCTGAATTCCGGCGAGATCGGCCGTGTTACCTCAGTCGATTTTCACTGGTACCTCAACACCAAGCACGGCGCCGACTATTTCCGCCGCTGGCATGCCTATACGGAAAATTCCGGCAGCCTCTTCGTTCACAAGGCGACGCACCATTTCGACCTTCTGAACTGGTACCTGGACAGCGACCCCGATGCCGTAACCTCCTTTGCCGACCTGCAGAATTATGGCCGCAAGGGACCTTTCCGCGGCCCGCGCTGCAAGCTCTGTCCGCACAGCCATGAATGCGATTACTATCTCGATCTCGAAAAGGATCCCTTCCTCGACACGCTTTACGAGGATCCCTCGAAGATCGACGGCTATTTCCGCGACGGCTGTGTCTTTCGCGAGGATATCGACATTCCCGATACGATGGTCGTTTCCATTCGCTACCGGAACAACGTTCACGTCTCCTATTCGTTGAACACGTTCCAACCGATCGAAGGTCATCATCTGGCCTTTAACGGCACAAAGGGACGCATCGAGATTCGCCAGTATGAGGCGCAGCCCTGGGAAGAGCCGCGGGAAGACACGATCCTGCTGATCCGCAACTTCCCGCATGGAAAGGAAGCGGTCGAGCGCATCAAGGTACCGCATTCTTCCGGCGGCCATTACGGTGGTGACGACCGGATGCGCAACATGATCTTCAAGCCAGACATGCAGGACAGGCTGGCGCAGCGGGCTGGCACCCGTGCCGGAGCCATGTCCGTGCTCTGCGGCATCGCGGCACTGACGAGTTCGCGCACCGGCCGGGTCGTCAATATTTCCGATCTGATGCCGGAGCTTGCCAACGACGGTTCACCGAATTCGATGAAGGCGTCCTAAGGCCTCAGGCTGTATTTTCCAGACCTTCGAGGGTGAGCCCGTAAAGCATGGGCTCGCCTTTGATGAAGCGTTCGGCCTCGCCTGCCGCCATTTCGCCGAGGCGGCTGCGCTCAAGGCCGACTGCGCCGGCTATATGCGGTGTCAGGAAGACATTGGACAGATCGTAAAACGCCGATTCCGGTCCCGGTATTTCGGGATCGGTCACATCGATGACGGCGTCGATGCGGCCGGTCTTCAGAACGGCCAACAGAGCATCCTCGTCGATCAGTGCACCACGGGCCGTATTGATCAGGGTTGCGCCGTCCTTCATCAATGCCAGCTTCGACGCATCAATCATGTGCCGGGTGGAGGGCAGAGACGGCGCGTGAACGGAGACGATGTCCGACCGGCGCATCAGGTCGTCCAGCTCGACTTTTTCTGTACCCAGAGCGCCCGCCTGCTCCGCGTCGACGGTCGGATCGAATAGCAGCACCTGATAATCGAAAGGCTTCAGGAGTTCGATGACGCGTCGGCCGATGCGTGAAGCGCCGATGATGCCAACCGCGCGGCGATAATTGCCGATGGCTTCATGCTGCATCGGGTGGGTTCGGTCCCGATGACGGTCCGCGACGTAAAGGTCGCGAAAGCGGAAGACATGCTTACCGGCAAAGATGATTGCGGCGAGCGTAAACTCGGCGACCGGGACGGCGTTGGCCTCGGCCGCATGGCTGACGGCAATGCCGGCGTCAAAAATGCAGGCATCGACGATGCCCTTCACGGTTCCCGCTGCGTGGACCACGAGCTTCAACTTCGGCGCAAGCGTCAGAACCTCCCGACCGACATAGGGCGCGCCCCAGCCGGTGATCAGGATTTCCGCCTCGGACAGCAGACGTCTCGCACGTTCGTCATCGAAGTGCTGAAGCGGTTCGGCATCGAGCAGACGCCCGATGCCATCCAGCCGGCGAAGGACCGCCTCGGGCAGCACATGCTCCGTGCGCGATGGCTGCATGGCGAGGACTATGGCAGCACGGTTCATGGCATATGCCCTGGCGCTTCTATGGCGCTGACGGTCACGCCCTTCTCACCGACCAGCTTCTGCAGTGCGTCGATATCGGGTGCTTTCGGAGGCGTGGTCCATGCCCCCGATACGGCAGCCGGATCGTTCAACGCCAGTACAGCCGTAACCAGAACCGTTTCGCCAGCCGGAATCTCGCCCCGGAGTTGGGGAACGAGTGTCTTGGACACGATCATGTTGGTATTCGGCAGCGCCTTCTGGGCAAGGCCGTTTCGCCTGATCGACGAACCGAGGTCGACGATACCGGTGAAATCTGCCTCGCCGATCGCATGAGCCGATCCCTGCTCTGCGAACAGCGTATCGGCATCGAGATCGCGTCTGGTAATCGCGAAACCGCCTTCTGCGGTCTGTAACGGGCGTGGTGTCGTGATGCGGTGAACGCGTATATGCCAGGGAGCTGCCGGCACGAGCCAGGTTTCCACCTTCACGTCCTTGAAGGCCGACCAGCGGGAATAAAGAACGTCGCCAGCGATCTTCGCCGCTTCGTTGGTTTCACGAACCCGGTAGTGCAATCCGTCATCACTGAAGGCGAGCGCGGAATCGAAGGCGCCAAGCGCAAAGGCGCGCTCGTCGGCCTCGACACTGAAACCAAAGCGGGCCGAATAGGCGAACTTTGCATATTTCTCGGTGCCAAAGCGCATCTGCAGGTTTTCCTGACCCGACGATAGCGCCACGACATCATTGCCCGCACGCATCATAACCATGCCGGGATGACGCTGCGGGACCACTGCTGGTGTCTGCTCGGGCGCTTTTTCCTCTGCGGTCCAGAAAGGATGATCCTCGGCAATGGCGAGCGGCAGGAAGGCCTTGAAGGCCCAATAGGGTGAGCCGGCTGAATTATAGCTTTCCGACATCAAGAGGTTCGGGTAGCCGAAGCCGATGGAAAGAACGCCGTCGTGACTGGCGATCGGCTTATCCCGCCACCAGCGCAGATGCTCGAGGCAGAGATGCTTGACCTCGCCCCAGGGCAATGCCTCCAGATCGGCGAAGGCGAGCGCCGACCAGAAACCGGCACAGGCGAATCGATAGGTGAGGCTGCGGCCGAAGGGGATTGTCGCGCCATCGAGCGCAAACCAGTGACGGAAATCCCTGGCGAAGAGCACGGCGCGCTCGCGATAACGCTTGGCATAGTCGTCATCGACCAGCTTCGAATAGATCAGGCCATAAAAATGCATGGCGAAGGGAATGTAGTGGTCGATGCGACGGATATTGCCGTCCCGGTACCAGCCATCGCCAATGTAGAAACCTTCGAGCTCTTCGAGATATTGCCTGGTCAGGCTGCGGTCGAAATCGGCGCCGAGGCGGTCGAGGGCGATATCGACGAAGATGCGAAAGAACTTCCAGTTATTGTCAGCATAGTCGAACTGCCGGACATGCTTGAAATAGGCGATGATGTTATCGCGGGCGCGTTTGTCGAGCGGCTCCCAGATCTTTTCCGGCACCAGCGCCAAGGCAAAGCCGAGGGCTGCCAATTCCACCATGCGCTGGTCGCGGGCATTGACCGTACCCCAATATTCGGGATGCGCCGGATCACAGCCATTCGCAAGACCTTCGGCAAATCGGTGCCAGTGATCGAAAGCGTTCTTGCCGGCGCCGAGCGGTGCAAGGCCCCAGAGTGGACGAGCGAAACCCTCAAGATCGGCGGCGGCCCGGTCGAAATGGGCGCCTGCGCCATCGAGGCGAACACGGGCATTGCCGTCGGAGAAGAAAGGAAGCAGCGGATTGAAGAGGTCGTTGACGGCGCGGATCATGTCGTCGCGGGTCTTCAGCGGATTGCCTGCAAGCGGATTGGCGCTGGCGGGATCATAGGTCATCGGCATCACTCACAGCTTGTCGGTATCGGGAACAGTGCCTCCGGCAACGGGAACGACAGCCTGGCAGATGTGGCGGGCCGGGGCGGTCCTGTCGCGGTAGCGGGAGATCATCAGAGAAACGGCCTCGCGGCCAAGGGCCGCGCGGTCGACGCGCATGGTGGAAAGCCTGGGATTGGTCATGACGGCACAGGGCAAATCGTCGAAGCCGACGATCGCGAAATCCTCGGGAACGCGAAGGCCCGCTTCGGTAACGGCTTCGAGCACGCCGACGGCAATGAAATCATTCATGCAGAAGGCGGCCGTATAGCCGGGATCTTCCGCGAGCATTTCGACCGTGCGCTCATGCGCCTCGCGGCTGGCACTACCCTCGAAAGTGAGCGGAACGAGCCGGCCCTCGGCATCAGGAACGGCAGCAATCGCCGCCTCGAAGCCGCGCACACGTTCACGGATCGTATGACGATGCGAACCGGTGAGATGCAGGATACGGCGATGGCCGGCTTTCGTGAGCCGGCTCGTCGCCTCATAGGCGCCGAAGAAATTTGAGGGAGAGACGCCATCAAGGCGCAGGCGGGGATCAGTGCCATTGACGAGAACGGTCGGTGTTCCCGTCTCTTCCAGCCAGACCCGCAGCGTATCGCCTGGATCGATGCCGACGAGGAAAAGTCCTTCGGCTTGCGCCGTCTGCAGATATTCGCCGACCACATCGGGTGTCGTTCGATCTTCACGCACCAGCCGTACTTCAAACGGCATGCCGGCATCCGCGGCACCGGCACGAAGGCCTTCGACGATCGATTCGTAGAAGACGCTGAGGCCGCCGGTGGCCCCATCGCTGGCAATCAGGGCAAGCCCGCCCGGAACGCTTTCCGAAACAGTCTTCACCGGATAGCCGTTCTCGGCGGCAACTTTCAAAATGTGCCGTCGTACGGTTTCGCTGATACCAGGCTCGTTGGCGAGCACCCGCGAGACCGTGGAAACGGAAACGCCGGCCAGACTGGCAATATCGGCCTGGCGCGGCTTTCTGATCCTGGTCTCGTTCATTTTGACCTCATTCATACAGCAAAGATTATGCAAATTATGCAAATTTGCAAGAGAACTATAATTTCTTGCAAAGAGAAATTTTTTGCGTACTCTACCTCCCGAACGCTCGAAAAGACCATTGGAGGATGGCATCGGGCATCAGACAAAGGAGGAAATCATGCAGGTCAATCGCCGTTCATTCTTGATGGGAACCGCAGGTGCCGCGGCCGGTCTCGCCTTCGGCGCCGGCAGCGCGATTCCCGCACTCGCTGAGGACACCTCGCTTCGTGCAATGTGGTGGGGCTCCAACGACCGTGCGAAGCGCACACTCGATGTCGCCAAGCTCTACCAGTCGAAAACCCCGGGCGTTAGCATCGTCGGTGAATCACTTGCCGGCGACGGCTATTGGACGAAGCTCGCAACGCAGATGGCCGGTCGCGCAATCGCTGACGTCTTCCAGCTCGAGCCGGGAACGATCTCGGATTATTCCAAGCGCGGCGCCTGCCTGCCGCTCGACGAATTCGTGCCTTCGACGCTGAAGGTCGATGATTTTGGCGCCGACATGCTGAAACTGACGACGGTTGACGGCAAGCTTTACGGCGTCGGCCTCGGCCTCAACTCTTTCGCGATGTTCTATGACAGCGTGGAATTCGAAAAGGCCGGCATTCCGCTTCCGACGCCTGATCTCACCTGGGATGAGTATGCCAAGCTCGCCGTAGAGCTCGGGAAATCCTCGGGCAAAAGCGGCCCCTACGGGGCACGTTATACCTATGTCTTCGACGCCTGGCTGCGGCAGCGCGGCAAGAGCCTCTATGCCAAGGAAAGCCCGACCCTCGGCTTCACAGTCGATGATGCCAAGGAATGGTTCGATTACTGGGAGAAACTGCGCAAGGCCGGCGGCACCGTTGCTGCGGATGTACAGACGCTCGACCAGAACAATATCGACACGAACTGCCTCACCCTTGGCAAATCGGCCATCAGCATGGCCTATTCCAACCAGATGGTCGGATACCAGCTGGTCATCAAGAATAAGCTCGGCATTGCCATGCTGCCGCGCGAGAAGACAGGCGGCCCGTCAGGCCATTATTACCGCCCGGGACTGATCTGGAGCGTGGGCGCTACCACCAAGCAGGGCGAGGCGGCCGCAAAATTCATCAGCTTCTTCGTCAATGATGTCGAAGCCGGCAAAATCCTCGGCGTGGAGCGCGGTGTGCCGATGTCGCCGGCAGTGCGGGAAGCCATCCTGCCGCAGCTCAACCCTACGGAACAGGAGACGGTCAAATACATCAACTTGCTCAAGGACCAGGTCGGCGAGTATCCGCGGCCGGCGCCGATGGGTTCCACCGAATTTGATCAGCGCGTTCTTCGCCCGACCTGCGATGAGCTCGCCTTCGAGCGCGTCTCGGTGGCAGATGCCGCCCAGCAGCTTGTCGAAACCGGCAAGGCGACAATCAAGGGGTAATCATATCCCGCAGGAACGAATTCAGGCCCGCCATCGGCGGGCCTTTCTTTTTCAGCAACCCCAGCTTAGTTGCTTGCGTCTTCAATGACCCGCCAGTCGGGCCGGCCGAGATCGAACGGCCAGGCATGGACATCGCGGTCATTGAAGTAGACGACTTCCTGCAGCTCGGGAAAGTCGCTCTGCTTGAGCGTCGCCGTCTCCATCCACGGCTTTATGTATCCGTCACTGCCCTCATAACCCAATTCGGCCACCCAGATCGGCTTGTGATACCGGACGACGAGATCGTAACCCGGCCTCAGTGCCTCGGTGAAGGTCCGGGGGCCGTTGTGAGCGATACGGTCGTACGGTTCGAGACCAAAGACTGACAGGCCGACGAAGTCGACATAAGTGTCCCCGGGATAATAGGCATTGAGGCCAGTCAGACCCTTCGGCGACCACATGAGCTTCGTACCGGGCGCCTCCCGCCGCACGATATCCATCATGCGCCTGTAGGCGGCTATATAATCGGAAGGATTCCAGCCGGACCACGAAAAGCGGCCGGAATTGTCCTCCATTTCCTGCCCCCAGCGGACGATGACCGGGCTTTTCAGCTGAGCGATCATCCTGGCAATCGCCCGCATGTTCACATCGTAGTCGCCGTGAAACAGCTTCCAGCGAAGTTCGTCTGACGTCAGCCGCCAGTCCACGTCCCATGACCAGGGCTCGATCGTGATCAACAGGTTGCGACCCCTCGCCAGCGCATAGGCATCCGCCACACGCAGAGTTTCAAGATCGACGTCTTCCCATGGAAGGAAGAGGTGTTCCGTTGTCACGCTCTGTTGCGCGCCGAAATCGCCATGCGGATCATAGGCACCGAACTTGATGCCATCGGCATGAATGGCGGGCCGCTTGTCTGTGATCGTCTTGTCTGTAATGGTCTGGGCACCCGCATTCATGACGGTGGCGGCGCCCTGCGCCACGCTTTGGTGCGACACGTCGGCAACGCCGAGCAGAAGCATGGCGATCGTTACCGTCGAGATTTTCTTCGCCAGGGTTTTCATGGTCTTGTCCTCCCCTTCGGCTATTTGTCGGTCGCCAGAACCTGCTTCAGCTCCTGCGCTTTCAGGCTCACCGTGTCTGCCGGAACCAGCTTCCGGAACTCATCATCGGCTTTCGTGGCAGCGTGCCGGAACACGTACCAGTCCCCGCTCGGTTGACGCCGCTGGTAGATCGTGTTGCCGATCTTGCGGTGGCCGAAGCAGGTACTGGCACGTGCCGCCCCCTCATTATTGGTCCAGATCGCGCGCATGCACATCTGACCGAGGTCATCGACGACCCAGCGGCCTTCGGCGAAAGACTGCTTGCCGCCATTGTCGACCCAGGCGACGAAACGCCTGTCCTCGCCGATGAAGCGGCCGCCGCCCGTATTCCAGGTCCAGGTCTTGTCGGCGTAGATCACGTAGAGTTCGGCGGCGGTGAGTGGTGTCGGTGCCGGTGCCCTATTCTTTTCTGCTGCGAATGCGCCGATCGGGAGGATAAGGCCGAGGCACAGAGCCAGCGCTCCTCCCGTCAATCGTTTTGCCATGCTCATTTTATCCTCCTCACGCATTTCTGCTCTCCCCAACGTCCTTTCGTGCACGGCCGGCTTCGGCAAAACCGTGCCATTTGAGACTGAATTTCACGATCCTGGTCTTGCCGCCGCCGAGCCCCGCACCCGCCACGGCAAATTGCGACCGGGTAAAGGTGACGAAGGGCTGGCCGTGCGAAAGCGCTTCCATGGCGGTCAGCCCGTGATTGCCGAGCTGCGCCCCGCCGACCAGGCAGGCGACGAGACAGCCGGCGGCGGAAAACCGCAGACCATACGCTTGCGGCAAAAGGGATTGACCGTTCTCGAGGGCGTGACGGGCGACAACCAGGATTACGAGCGATACATAGATCAACAGGTTGATCGCCGCGAAGATCTGGAAGCCACGCGCACCGTCGCCATCGTCGGCAAATGCCATGGCAGCAGCACAAATGCCTGCCAGCGCGATGTAAGGTGCGATAATCCGCGCCGGCAGTTTGCGCAGCCCCTGATCACCCTTCGGGGTGATGCGGAAATCCACAAAGGAGCCGGTCATATGATCGCGCACGGCCGCGAGGCTGCCGGCAAGCGACCAGGGCCAGCGCAACAGGATGAAGACCACCCCTTCCCACCCGAAAAGCCTCGCATCGTATGGCCGGAATGTGCCTGATGCACGCCAGAAGATGGCGAACACCGTCAACACGAGCGAAAGCGGCAGAGAATGCAACAGGAATGCCGGATAGCTGACATTGGCGAAGACATGGCCCGTGAGCAGGGCTGCGACGGGCAGCAGGAACATCGACGCCATGAACGCCGAAAACAGCGGATACCAGATCTGCGAAAACAGGAACTGGAACTTCAGCTTGAGCGGCAGGCGGGCGACATGTCGGCGAGAATGCCGAAGCAGGATGGTAACCAGGCTGCGTGACCACTGGAATTCCTGAACAACCAGATCGGAAAAGGTCGCCGGCCCGTCGCCGTGTGCTATGGCATTGACCGCATGGATCCCGCGCCAGCCGCCGGCATTCATCATCAGCGTGGTCGAATGGTCTTCCGCGAGCTCGGGACCGAGGCCGCCGATCTCCCTCAGGGCCGCTGTGCGGACGGCATAGTGCGAACCGATGCAGAGCGGCGCCCAGCCATTATTATAGCCCGCCTGCAACGAACCGTGCAGGCTGGCTTCCGCATAGAGCCTGCCGCGGGCGGCCCAGCTTTCGGCCCCATTGGCATCGCAGATGCTGGGTGCCGAGACGTAGCCGACTTCGGGATCGGAGAAGGGTCTCAGGACTTCGCGAAGATAGGTCGGCGTCGGCACGTGATCGGCATCGAACTGGGCGACGAAATCATAGCGCTCATAGCCGAAGTGATCATAGAAATAGGCGAGATTGCCCTCCTTGCAGCGCGTGCGGCGCGGCCAGACAGGACGGTGATATTCGCTGACACCCTTGCGCGTGGAGATCATGATGCCGTGCTGCCCGCACCATCTCCTCGCCTCTTCGGACGGATCTTCGTCGGCGAGCCAGATATCGAACTCGACACCCTTCTGATCGAGCATTGCAAGAAGCGTCCTACGCACGACGGCAAAAGGTTCTGATGGCGCCTTGGTGACCACCATGGCAACGCGACCCTCCGGCAGGGGCGCAGCCGATCTGACCTGTCTTGCATCCAGGAAGATGAGGATGAAATAGGCCGGGATCAGGGTGACCCAGGCGAGAATGAGCGTGACGAGCAGGTATGCCGGCCATGAGACGACGTGAATTGGCGTTGCCCACCAGAGCCAGAAGTAGCCAAGGGCTGCCAGCCAGCAGACGATGCCAAGACCATAGGCGGCTCGATTCCATCCGGTAAAGACGGGCTCGAAGATCCCGGATCTGCTCGCCGACGACAGACGTGCGCGGTCGATTTCGGCTGTGGTGCTCATGCGATCACCTCCAGTCCGAAAGTCGGGCCAGCCGTGCGAATGATCGTATCGATATCCGAAAGTGTCGGCATGAAGTCGAGCTCCAGGCGAGCCCTCTTCGTATCGGCGAAAAGCACCGGCGGATCGCCAGCGCGGCGCGGCTGACAGCGGATCGGCACCCTGTGGCCGGTCTTTCGTTTGACGGCATTCAGGATCTCGCCGACGGACGTGCCGCGGCCGGAGCCCAGATTGAGGCTCAGGGAATTGCCGCCAACCAGAAGGTGACGAACGGCCGCAAGATGCGCCTGGGCAAGATCGCTAACATGGATGTAATCCCTGACGCAGGTGCCGTCATTCGTCGAATAGTCGATGCCGAAAATATCGAGGCTCTCGATCCGGCCGCTTGCGGCGAGAAGGGCGCGCGGGATCAGATGGGTTTCGGGATAGTGCCGCTCGGCAAGCTGGCCTTCCGGGTCGGCGCCGGCTGCATTGAAGTAGCGGAGCGCGGCGAAGCGGGTGCCATAGGCGGCCGCATAATCCTCCAGTGCCATTTCGAAGATCAGCTTGGTCCTGCCATAAGGATTGACAGGCTGTTGCGGCGTTTTCTCGCAGATCGGCAGCATCTCCGGAATGCCGTAGGTCGCGCAGCTGCTGGAAAAGACGATCTTGTCGATCCCGCAATCGAGACAGGCATCCAACAACGACAGGCTGCCGATGACGTTGTTGCGATAATAGATGCTCGGCCTTTCGACGGATTCACCGACATAGGCATTGGCGCCGCAATGGATCACACAATCCGGCGAGTACTCGGCCATGACGTGCCGCAACCTTGCGCCATCGGCGATATCCGCCTGGATCAGCGGCCCCCACCGGACACTGTCGATATGTCCGGTGGAAAGATTGTCATAGGTGACCGGAACCATGCCGGCACGCGCAAGCGCCTTGCAGATGTGGCTGCCGATGAAGCCGGCGCCACCCGTAACCAGGATGTAGCGGGGCATTTCATACGGCCTCCACCACTTCCTTGCGGGCAAGCAGCGCGTCGAAATAGGATATCGTACGCTTCAGACCGGTCTTCAGCTCGGTCGTCGGCCACCAGTTCAGCTCCTCCCTGGCTCTGGAAATATCCGGACGGCGCTGTTGCGGATCGTCTGCGACGGCAGGCAGGTAAATGATGCGCGAGCGCGAATTGGTCAGATCAAGGACGATTTCTGCCAGATCCCGCACCGTGATCTCCGTCGGATTACCGAGATTGATCGGACCGGTGCAATGTGCGCCGGTTTCGGCGAAACGCAGGAAGCCGCCGACGAGATCGTCGACATAGCAGAAGGAACGGGTCTGCCTACCGTCACCGTAGATCGTTATATCGGTGTTGGAGAGTGCCTGGACGATGAAGTTGGATACGACGCGTCCATCATCTAGGCGCATGCGCGGACCGTAGGTATTGAAGATCCGGCCAACCTTGATATCGACGCCATACTTGCGGTGATAATCGAAGAACAGGGTTTCGGCCGAGCGCTTGCCCTCGTCGTAGCAGCCGCGCGGACCAATCGGATTGACATTGCCGAAGTAGGTTTCGTGCTGCGGATTCTGATGCGGATCTCCGTAGACTTCCGACGTCGAGGACTGCACGACCGTGGCGCCGCTACGACGCGCTGCATCGAGCGTATTGACGGCTCCAAGCACGTTGGTGAGCAGGGTGCCGACGGGATCGCGCTGATAGTCCGGAGGTGAAGCCGGCGAGGCAAAGTTGAAGATGACGGATGCCTCGACACCAAAGGGCTGGCGCACATCATGTTCCAGAAGCCGAAAACGGTCGTTCTGCAGCAGATGTTCGATATTGACGCGGCGGCCGGTGTAGAAGTTGTCGAGACAGATGACCTGATGGCCCCGCTCGAGAAGGCGCTCGCAAAGATGCGAGCCCAGGAAACCGGCGCCTCCGTTGACCAAGACGGTTTTTGACCCCGGTGGTGGCGATGCGAATCCTGAACGTCCTTCGGTGGGAATACTACGCATTACAAAACCCTTCCCATGTCACGTGGTCTTCTTAGACCCTTCTATACTTTGGTATCCCTCTTCTCCGTCACACTAAATTCAACGGGAAGTAGTACACTTGAAACAACCTCCTCTGTCATTCTTCGGATAATTGTATTCATGACTCAAATGATAGGAGGATATCAGGGAAGGTCAACTTCAAAACATGGGAGCAATTCTAAATAGCTACAGTATTAAACTCCGGAATTCGCTTGATTAATCCCCCTCAATGGGTATGGTGCCATGCTCTCCATCCGGCCACTCCAGCTTCACCCAATGAAGCCGATGTACCGAGATGGGCCAGCTATTGGTGTGCGAGGGCGCGTCGCGACTGCCCTGATGATCGAGGGGTTATTCAATGACGGTTCATGATCGCATGCATGGCCGAGCGCCATGCAGTTTCAGCTCTCTGGCTTTGGCCGCGACAGTTGTTCTCTCGGCCATTGGACCGATCTCGTGCGCGGTCGTCGATACGGCAATCGTGGGAAGTACCAAGGCGAATGTTGTGGCGGCAAAGGTGCCGCATGCCGCGAAGGACTTCGCCTATGCTGCCGAAGCGAAGACCGCTTCGGCTGAGATAAACGCTACGGTCTATCCGGGTTCCGCACCTTACATCTGTTCGCCGAGCGGTTTCGGCCAGAAATCACGCTGTTTTGCCCGCTCGTCCCGGACGGATTGATGGCCTAGTGTGGCCATCTGCCGGAGAGATCGCCGTTGTCCGAGGTATCGTTGAAGAACCGCGAGGCCGCTTCCGTGCGATTTCTCACATTCATCTTCTTATAGATATTGCGGACGTGGACCTTCACCGTATTTTCGGACAGGTGAAGCTTGTCGGCGATGATCTTGTTCTGCGTCCCCTTGCAGATGAGGTCGAGAATCTGGACCTCGCGAGTGGTCAGAGCCGCCATGCTGCTGCGACGAAGCTTCAGCGCATTGGCGCGTGCTGCGTCGACAGACTTCGTCTGATACAGCGAGGGCTCGAGCTGCGCCGTAGCACGGTTTGAAAGTCGGCCCAGAAGCGCGGATGGAAAATGTTCGCCGCCCTTCATCAGCAGATCGATTGCCGCCATGAAGACGTCCAGGCGCAGATTGAGCGGCAGGACGCCGTCGACGACGCGGGCCTCGACCAGCCGACTGATATAGGGCTCCATCATATCGATGGCTTCGACGACAAGACCGATGGATGCGTCCGGACGGTTTTCACGAACGATCTGCAGCGCATCGTGCAACTCGGCGCCGGCGACATGATAGAACAGAACAAGCCGCATATCGTGAATATCCTTTTCGGATATGGACTGCGCGCTCGATACGCTTACGACATCGAAATTCGGGAATTTCTTTGCCAGTGCTTCAACCATGCACTCGGAGAACAAGTCTGCCTTGGCGATTACCAGGACTGTTTCTCCATTCGGGCTCAGTCTTCTTGCCTGATCCGAATCTCCTACTTCCGACCCAACCATGAACATATACGCCTCCCCTAGCGCTACACTATACTAAAACTCGGAGCATCTACTCCCATTGGCGCGGTGGCGGGTATTACATGCCGACGAACATTGCCCCTAGGCATGCGGCCGCCTTATCTTTTAGGCATTTCTTAATTATGGTAATATGGATTTCAAAGGAAAGAAATGGCCCAAATGGGTTAGTTGTCACGAAGTTATATTTATTTTTTGCCACTTTATGGTTGCATTTCAGACAAGAAACATACTAGCGGGCGGTATTTCGACTAGATCACGGTATAAAGCAGCATGTATTAGTTCGAGACATACAAAAGCAAAGCGGTAATGGGCAGACGATATTTCAAAATAAGACGGAGAACCTTCCGAGCTTAACTTCACGATATCATAATCCGTCGACTCCCCCGGATTCCGAGGTAGAGGACGCGGTCCCCAAATCTTACAGAGCTTTCTTCGATGCCTGCGATCCGGCCCTGACTTAAGCGGATTATCGAGCTGGGCCTCCGATGTCTTAGCCCGAATTGGTATCTATCGGGGGCCTGCTTTTTCCATCAATCTGTGACTGTCGCTGAAAGTGGCGACGTGAAAATCGAGTATCAGCATGTGTTTTTGATACTTGGTCTTCTTTCGAGGGAACTCAAAAAGAAGTTCGAATGCCTTGCTCGCGCTCATATCGAGTCCGGGACTGGATTAGTGCGTCTTTGTACTGAGTAAGCACGATCCCAATACAGAATTTGGTCAACAAATCACGATGAGGCTGCAGATGAAAAGGTACCGTGTCCATCTGCCGACATTAACGTATTGGAGCAAGCGCGAGCAAAGATCCCATTTGAGATGAGAGGGACTTCGAAAGCTGCTCCAGTTTTTTTCTGGAGGAAACCGAAATGCCTTATGACCCCAAGCCCGGGCCGGGCTCTGATGACGACACCGTCAAGGTGGGCGCCTTGGCCGATGGCCTTTCCAGCGCTATAAATTCAACAGAAATCGATGACAATTCAACTGGTTACGTCGGTGGCATCGCCAATGGTGACAATCGCAACAACACCGACAACAGCACGGACGTTGATGTCAAGGCAAACGTCGATCTCGATGTGAAGACCGACAACGGCGACAACCGCGACAACGACTACGACTGGAGCTACAAGTCGGACGACGACACGAACATCAAGACGACCAACATCAACGATAACGACACGACGACGACCACAAAATCGGACTACGACTGGAGCTATGACGCCAAGTCGTACAGTGACGACGACGTCGACATCAAGACGATCACCGACAACGACACGACCACCAAGACGGACACGGATATCGACACCGACATCAAGACGATTACGGATACCGATACCAAGACGACCACCGATAGCCACAATACCAGCGACAGCTTCAACAAAACGGACACAGACTTCGCCGTTATTGATGATGTCAAGGACTTCGGGAACCTCGGCGTAGCCGGCCACGACCTCACCTTCGACATCGGGGATGACTTCTCCTTCACCCTCAACATCGACAATATCCTCAACGGCTCGCTCTCCGGCGAAGGCGCCGATTCCGTCTTCAGCACTGTCCAAGCCAACCATCTCGCAGACCAGGATAAGGCCTGGAACATCACGATGGAGAATGGCGGCGCTCAGAACCACCTGAGTGCGAATGCCGGCACGGCGAACGGTGCTGACGGCATGGATATGGACAGCAAGGGCTGGGACCTCAAGGCGGGTGACGACGTCGCAGGTAATTCCACGGCAGATGCTTCGGCAATTCTTGCCAATTCGGGCTTCCATATGGAGCTCGTTCAGGGCGCGAACATGCTCAGCAACGCAGTGGACTCCAGCGTCATCGGCGGTAACTCGCATGTTTCCGATGTCGGCGAAGATTCCAGCGGACACTGACCTCCAAGACCAAGAAAAGACTGCACCGGCTTCCGCCGGTGCAGTTTGAATGCTTGCGTGCGAATTGACGAACAGCGCGGCTCCAGCAGAAGGGGATCGCATGGCCGGTCGTTTCTTCGAAAGGGAGGGCCAAGGCAATGCAAATCGAGAAATTCTCAGAAATTATCGCCCATTTCATCGGCATATTCGAAACGACGACCGAAGAAATGAGACTGCGTGCAGAGCTGACCGCGGGCACGGGTCCTGTTGAAAATGAGCCCACGCTCGACGACCTCGTCGCCAACACTCCCGCCTTCGCTTCCGATCTCATGCTCAAAGACTACGATCCCGACGTCGACTACAGAAGCGTCAGTTATGAGATCGTCTATGGTGGGGCCCGCCGCTTCGGCCGCCCCTTCGAGGAAAGCATCGAAAAGCTCTCCGAGATTGCGCACCGCGATGTGTCGTCGTTGCCTCGGTTCGGCAGTCCGCAGGACATCAATGTCGAGGACGACGAACAGCTGCAGGTTTTCAATGGCCCCGGATCGGTGATCGGATACGCTACGCAGGTCAACGTCCTCTTTGACGACGACTATCTCGATATGACGGATGGCTACCATGCCCCCCGCGACACCAGCTTCGTCACCGAACGGCTGGCAGAGTTCAATGACCAAACCGAAATATTCACTCCCTTTGCCAGTCTGCAACGGACCGACACTTTCGAAGGTGTCAAACATATCGCCAACGATATGGAATCCTACATTCAGGTGGTGAAGGATTCCGGCCAGACATCGCTCGGAACGAACGAACCGCCGGCAGACAATCCAAACGACCAGGCGCATGATTTCGTCCTGGCGGGGTCCGAGATCACCGGAACCCACATGAACGGCAAGCTTGTTTCAGAAATACCGGCGCTGGACGATCTGCTGCCGGACCGTGGCCTTGCCAAACTGCCGGAAGATCCCGACGAAACCCAGACCTCGGTCGAGCAGCATGACCCGGCTTCAAGCAGCCTGGAGGTCACTGCCGGCGCAAACCTCGTCGCAAATATAGCCTCCGTCATCAATACCGCGGTAATCTCTTCCGTGACGGCCATCATGGGCGACTATCACCAGATCGATGCCATCACGCAGGTTTACGCCTACAGCAACGATGACGATATCGCCTCGATGTTCCACTCCTCGGCCGATGCTGCCGATGACGCCGGTGTCACGGCCTACAATATAGCCAGCTTTGAACGCAGCACGTATCAATCGCCCCAACCGGAGACGACCGTCGATGCACATGGCGACCCCATCTTTCCGATGGCCTGGCGGGTCAGCATCGTCAACGGCGACGTATCCTTCGTAAACTGGATCGAGCAGTATCATTTCGTCAGCGATAACGACACGATGACCGTCACGACGAGCGGCTCGCAAACGACCGTTCTGACCGGCGGCAATACGACACTGAATTTCTCGTCGTCCTTCCAGATGGGCCTGCAATACGATCTGGTGATCGTCGGCGGCAGTGTCTACGACATCAATAGCATCACGCAGATTTCACTTCTCTACGACAACGATTGGGTTCGCGCCGAGGACGGCGCGGACGGCAATGCCACCGTTCAGTCCGGCAACAATCTCATCTGGAACTTTGCAGCGATCCACAATGTCGGGGCCAACGACCGGTTCGAGACCATGCCCGACTATATGCATCAGGCAGAGAAGGGAATTCTGGAGCGCGATCCGTCAATGCCTGAGGGCTTGTCCACCGATCTCAATTTCCAGGGCTATGTCGGCCTGAATGTTCTCTACATTACCGGCAATCTCTTCGACATGACCATCATCAAACAGGTCGCCGTGCTCGGAGATTCCGACGACGTGACCCAGGCAGCAGGCGAGCTCCTTAAGAATAACCAGGACGCCGTGATCACGATCGATACGGGCAGCAATACCGTCGCCAATATCGCTCAAATCGTCGACTATGACAGCTTCGGCAATACTACTTACGTTGCCGGCCAGCTCTATTCCGATGCCATTCTCATCCAAGGCGGGATCATAGAACACGATGCCACTGCGCCCGAGGCGGCAGGCGCAAAGCTTGCCAATGAAGTCATTGCCTTTCTCGATGACGATGGTCCCCATGGCACGGACAGTGGCGATGGCATCATCAACGGCGGCCATGACCTTTCATGGTCGTCCGCCCACCCCTCAGATGTAATGCAAGTCGTGGTCGCGTGACCTGGTATTGGGAGAGACCACGATGAACCAGATCTCAAAACAGATTTTTGCCAATGGCAGCGCGCTGGATCTGCGTGGCGACAAGCCGTCCCCCACAGCGGCGGATCCTCAGGATTTCATGACGCAGGCCTGCGTTTCGGCAATCGATGATGCGGTGGATCATCTTCGCCAACTGACACACACGGCGCCCTCCCATCCAGATGAAGCCGGCACTGTCGCCGAAGAGAAAGTGAACGAAGTGCAAGCGATGCCTATCGTACGATCTGAAAGGCAGCTTTCCGGTCATGATGTTCCCGCCGTCGATACCGTAGAACCAGAAATAAAGCCGCAGTCCGGCGAAGAACTGCGAACAATGCCCGATATCGAGGCACGGCGGGCGCCTGGTGACGCCGACGAGATGAAGGCCAAGCCGGATATTCCCTTTGCCAAGACGATCGACGGCAACACCGGTCCGCTGAAGGAAAATGAGCGCCGCCCGCGGACTGGGGACGGTGGCGGTGGCGGCAAGGAACCGGATCTCGGTGGCGGTGGCGGCGGTGGCGGCGGCGGAAACAGCGGCTTCCACAAGCGCAGCGAGCCGGTGAATTTCGCCTTGAGCCTTGCGCGAGGTATCGCGGTCATCAGGCGCAACCTCGCCATCGTGATGGTCTTCACGGTCGCGATCAACGTGCTCCTGCTGGCGATCCCACTCTACCTCTTCCAGATTTCGGACCGCGTCCTGACCAGCCGTTCGATCGACACATTGGTGATGCTTTCGATCGTGGTGGTGGGCGCGGTCCTCATACAGGCTTTCCTGGATTCTGTCCGCCGCTTCATCCTGATGCGGACCGCTGTGGAACTGGAGGTCCAGCTGGGCGCCCCGATCCTCAGCGCGGCGGCTCGCGCCTCGCTGCATGGAAGCGGCAAGGATTACCAGATCCTGCAGGATCTTCAGCTTCTGCGAAGCTTCCTGACGTCAGGCACGCTGATCGCCTTCCTTGATGCGCCGTTGATGCCGCTCTTCGTGATCGTTGTCTACCTGGTGCATCCGCATCTCGGCATCATCATCATGGTCTGCTGCGCGGTCCTGTTCCTGATCGCCTTCCTGAACCAGAAGCTTACGGCCAAGCAGTTCGCCGAATCCAACAGCTATCTCAGCCGCGCGAACTTTCATCTCGATTCCATGTCGCGCAATTCGCAGATCATCAATGCGCTCGCCATGATTCCGGAGGCAGTGAAGATGTGGGGCCGGGAAACGGCCGGCTCGCTGAAATCCCATGTGCAGGCGCAGGACCGCAACATCGTCTTCACCGGCGTTTCCAAGGCTTGCCGCATGATCACGCAGGTTGGGCTTCTTGGCTGGGGCGCCCATCTGTCGCTATCGGGCGAACTGACCGGCGGCATGGTCATCGCAGCTTCGATCATTTCCGGTCGCGCGCTGGCGCCGATCGAAGGGGCAATCGAAGGCTGGCATCAGTTCAACCGCTCCGCCGCCGCCTATGGCCGCATCAAGAACCTGCTGCTCACCTCGCCGCTCAACTTCCCGCGCCTGCGACTTCCCAATCCGGAAGGGCGGCTGGACGTTGAGCGAGTCCTCTTCGTCCCTCCACCTCAGAAGAAGGTGATCCTGAACGGCATCTCCTTCTCGCTGAAGAAGGGTGAATCGCTGGCAATCATCGGCAATTCCGGTTCCGGCAAGACGACGCTCGGAAAGATGCTGGTAGGCTCAATCCTGCCGACCTCGGGCAATGTCCGCCTCGACCTCATGGATTTGCGCAACTGGGACCAGCGGCAGTTCGGCGAAAGCATCGGCTACCTGCCGCAGGATGTGCAGCTGTTTCCTGGGACGATCAAGGCAAATATCTGCCGGATGCGTGACGACGTCGAAGACCGGCAGATCTACGAGGCAGCTGTCCTGGCCGACGTGCACGAGCTGATCGCCGGTTTCCCGCAGGGTTACGAAACCGTCGTCGCCGCCGACGGCGCGCCGCTTTCGGGCGGCCAGAAGCAGCGCATCGCACTGGCCCGCGCCTTCTTCGGCGACCCCAAATTCGTCGTCCTCGACGAACCCAATTCCAACCTTGACACGCAGGGCGAAGCCGCTCTGGCAAAGGCGCTGATCCACGCCAAGAAACAGGGGATCACGACCGTCACGATCACGCAGCGCCCGGCGCTGCTGCAATGCGTGGACAAGATCATGGTCCTCAAGGACGGCACGGTCGCCATGTTCGGCGAACGTACCGAAGTGCTGCAGGCAATCTCAAAGGGCAATGGCCGCAACGGCCAGCAGCCCCCGCGTATCGAAGGGTGACGGCCATGGGAAAGAAGAAACAGGAAACGGCCGGCCCAGCGCAGCTCGAGTGGTACGGCGACGTGCCGCGGTCGATCCGTCTGCACAGCTTCGTTGGCCTAACGGTGCTTTTCGCTTCGTTTGGCGGTTTCGGATATTGGGCCGCAACCGCGCCGCTTGCCTCTGCAATCATTGCCCAGGGCAGTTTCGTTGCGACCGGCAACAACAAGGTTGTCCAGCACCTTGAAGGCGGCATCATCAAGGAAATGATGGTTGGCGAAGGCGCAACCGTCAAGGAAGGCGACGTACTGCTGACGCTCGACCAGACAGCCGCCCTGACCAACGAACGCATGTTGAACTTGAGGCGTCTGCGCCTGGAGGCGGTTGTGGCGCGGTTGAGGGCGGAAGCACAGGGAACAAATGAATTCAAGGCTCCCGAGATCGTCATGGCAGAGGCCAGCGATCCAGACGTCAATGCGATTATCCAGAGCCAGAACGTGGTCTTTCACAGCAAGCGGGTCAAACTCGAAGAACAGCTGAACCTCATCGAGAAGAACATCAAGTCGCTGGAATATCGCTTCGATGGCTACAAGGGACAGCGCGAATCCTTCGAGCGGCAGCTGTCATTGCTGTCGGACGAGCGGGACTCCAAGGCGCGACTCGTCAAGGTCGGCTATATGCGCAAGACCGATCTACTGGCCATAGAGCGCGCCATTGCCGATGCGATGGGCGATATTTCGCGCCTGAATGGTGAGCTGAACGAGAGCGAGGCAGAAATCGCCAAATTCCGCCAGGAGGCAGTCATTGCGGTCAATTCCAACAAGCAGGCGGCACTCGATGCGCTGGAGACGGCCGAATCCGATCTCGACAGCGTTCGCGAACAGGCTCGGGAAGCAACCGGCGTCCTGGAGCGTACGGTCATCCGCTCGCCTGTGACAGGTACGGTCGTACGCTCCTATTACCACACTGCCGGCGGTGTTATCACCACCGGAAAACCGATCATGGAGATTCTGCCGGCCCATGTGCCGCTGATCCTGGAGGCGCAGGTATTGCGTACCTCCATCGATCAGCTTCACGAGGGCCAGACGGCGGCGATCCGCCTCACTGCCCTCAACAGACGCACGACGCCGGTCCTGGAAGGAAAGGTCTTCTATGTTTCGGCAGATTCGGTCGAGGAAAATTCCGGCTTGTCCGTCAAGGACGTGTACATCGTGCGTGTGCAAATTCCCGACTCTGAAATTGCCCGCATTCACAATTTCCACCCGGTTCCCGGCATGCCGGCCGAAGTGCTGATCCAGACCTCGGAGCGTACCTTCTTCGAATATCTGAGCAAGCCAGTTGCCGATAGCATGTCGCGCGCGTTCAAGGAGCGCTAAACACAGAAATGGCCGAAGCACTCAACGAAATGATCTGATATAATCCATGTATCATCAACGTTGAGCCGAGGGAGTTCAGCATGACGGCCATGTCCGATGTGTTATTAAGGGTTGGCCGGCTAAACTATGTTTGGACGAATACAGAAAGCCTGCTGATCTATATTATCGCCCATCTTCTCAACGTGGAGAAGGAAGCTGCAGTGGTTGTCTTTCTGACACTCAACACGACGCGCGCGCGCATCGATCTCGTCGAGCGTCTCGCAAAGCTTCCTTCGACTCCGGCTGCGGACCGCAAGGCCGTTCTTTCGGCCATGTCGCGCCTGAAGAAGGAATCGAAGATGCGCAACAAATACAATCACTGCATCTATTCCTTCGATGAGAAGGGCGAAATTTCCAGCACGCAACTCATGCGCCTGGTGGAGGACGACAAGGAAATCCGCTACGGAAAGATCGAGCAGATGAATGACCGGGAAATAGAGCTTCTTGAGAAATCGATTGCTGAGATCGTCAATATCAGCAAGGCGCTTTGGACCTTCATCCACGCAAGTCCGCGGATCGTGGCGCTCTGATATTGTTGTCTGAAAACAATCGCTTCGGGCTAATCCGATTTCGTCTCAAGGAATCACCCGGACGGTTTATTTGAAGATCGATGTTTCTCACTAGACTGGATTCTCCCGAATTACGTATGGGGTATTGGGAGGGGGCATGCGCATCGATATCATTGATACGGTAGCCGGCTTCGATGCCGTACGCGATAACTGGGATCAGGTTTATCGGGACGATCCGGACGCCCAACATTTCCTCTCCTGGACATGGCTCAAAGACTTTCTTGCGCACCGTGGCCGTTGGTTTGTCCTGGCGCTGCGCGAGCGGCAGCGGGATGCTCGCTATGTTGCCTTTTTGCCGCTCAGGTTGCTGACCAAACTCGATGAGCAGAGCGGGCTTTTCTATGACGAAATCGTCATGGGCGGAAATTATTCGGCCGACTATACCGGCCTCCTTGTCATGCCCGGCTACGAGCAAAAAGCCATTGACGGCTTTGCGGCCTACCTCAAACAGCAGAACTGGACGCATCTTCGGCTAGAACATTTCAGCGGGCCGGCGGAACGCCGGGAGAAGATGATCACGGCGCTGCAGGGGCCGCTCGTCATGTTTCGTGATAATGCCCCGACCAGCAAAGACAATATCGACAATACGATCTGCCCGGTCGTCTTTTTGCCTGAGAGCTGGGACGATTATCTGGAGCAGAAGATGAGCAGTCAGACGCGCCAGAAGCTGCGTCGCTTCCTGCGCAAGCTCGATAGCGACGAGGGCTACCGGATCACCATGGCGACGCCCGACACCATCGATCGGGACCTTGGCATTCTCTTCGATTTCTGGCGCACACGGTGGACGGAGCGCAAAGGAGCGGAGCGAACGGAGCGGCTCATCAATTCCACCCGCGAAATGCTGATGGACTGCTTCAGGAGCGGCACGCTCGACGTCCCGGTCTTCTGGTTCGGTGAACAGCCGCTCGGCGTCCTCGCCAACATCATCGACCGCCCGAAAAAGACGATCCTCTTCTATATCACCGGTCGTGACGAGAACTGGAGGACGCCATCTCCCGGTCTGGTGCTGCATGGCTATTGCATCCGCCGGGCCATCGAGGACGGCTTCCGTTTCTATGATTTCCTGCGCGGAAACGAAGCTTACAAGTATGCCTTCGGCGCTGACGAGCGACGGATCAGTTATACGCTCTTCAGGACCCGCAACGGACACAATCTCGGCGGCGTCCTGCATCCGCGCAGCGTCAACTATGCCTACCAGCAGGCGCTCGAAATGTATCAAAAGGGCGAAAAGGGAAGGGCCGAGATTATCTTCTCCCAGGTTCTGCAATCCTCGCCGGGCCATGTGGGCGCCGAATTCGGGATTGCCAACCTGCTCTTCGACCGGGGGAAGCTGACCGAAGCCCTTGCTGCCTACCAGTCGCTGCTGGAGCGCACCGCCGAGCCGCTGCCGATCGCGCTTCGCCTTGGAGATACGCAACTGGCGCTGAAGCTCTATGAGGATGCGGTCGTGACCTTCCGTCGCGTCGGCGAGCAGGCACCCCATGTGGTACAGGCCCGCTATAAGGAGGGTATCGCGCTCATCGCAGCTCGCCATCTCCCACAAGCCGAGACAGTCCTCGCGGCGATCCAGGATATCCATACCGACGATCCGGCAGCCATTCCCTATACCCAGCTTGCTTCCGTCGCGCTCGAGCGCCTACGCCAGCATAATGCGGCACTGGCAGCCGACGAGCAGGTCCCACAAGGTATGATGGGACTGCCGCGAAAACGCGGCGGCGAAAAACGCCGCCCTCGTATGCACTAAAATCCTTGGCAAGCATGTCGCTCAAAGCCGCAACGCTTCGGGCCTGCAGAGTTCAGGCACCCATCTCGGTCTGGTGCCTGATATCATCAGCGAGCGGATGCAAGACATCGGCCGGCAGGGTGCCGACGAGGCTGTAGCCCATGCCGCCGGATGCCCAGCTCCAGCCTTCAACATTTCCCTCAGCATGCGGCGCCATGGGCTTGTTCTGATCGGCGAGCATGGGCCGCGTCAGCACGACGAGACGCGTTCCCCGATCATCGTCATACATCAGCATCAATCCGGCACCATGCGACGTCGAGATCATCCTGCCACCCATCAGGCGATAGCCCGATCCGGAGAGATTCGGCACTACCGGCTTGCGGCCCATGCGCTCCGTCGCCCAGTCGACGAGTTCGGCCATATTGTCGGCACGAAGCTCGACCGGCCTTATCCTGTCGGGCGCGTAAGTGGCGAAGCTGTCGGCTGCTTCATCAGCCAGCGCCACTATGCCTTCGCCTGGATGCCGATACATTCCATGCAGCATCCAGCCCCCTGAACCGCCTGCGACGAGAAGAACGACCGCGGCAGCCGCCATACGCCACAAGGGCAGCCGGCCCGGCTTGCGCGATTCCAGCAGATGGCTGAGGTTCAGCCGGCTCGGGATCGGTTCTTCGGCGACGGCGCTGAGCGCAGTCCGCAAATCGAGCCGCTGCCTGCCGTAACTATCGATTCGCGCGGCGATATCAGGATGGGTTTCAAGATAGGCGCAAACCTCGGCTTCACGTGCCTCATCCAGCGCACCGTCCACAAATCCGTGGAGATCATCCTCGGTGATCGGTTTTACGCTCATTTTATTCTCCGAAGATGGGCTGCTGCCCCCTGTGTTGCCTGCCCAGGGTTCTCCAACATCTGCCTTAGCCGCTCACGGGCGCGCGACAGACGCGACATGACGGTGCCGATCGGGATGGCCAGGACCTCGGCTGCCTGCGAATAGGACAGATCCTCAACCGATACCAGCAGCAACACGCTGCGCTGCTCTTCGGGAAGCAGCTCCAGCGCCTGAAGGATATCGCGGCTCATCAGGCTGTCTTCCTGTGTCGGCTGTCGGGCAAAAGCACTTTCATCCACCTTCTCAATGGGCAAATGTTCGCCACGGCGTGCGTTCTGCTTCAACCAGTTGACGGCAAGATTATGAAGGATGGCGAATACCCAGGTGCGCGGATCGTCGTTTCGGCGATGATGCCAATGAGCAATGACCCGCTCCAGGCAATCCTGAACGAGATCGTCGGCTGCCGTTCCATCTTTCAACAATCCGCGGGCATAGCGGCGGAGCGCCGGTATGATCGGTTCGACAAGCTGCAAAATATCACTCATGAGAGGCTTACCTTCAGGAGCTTTCGCCCGCCACCCTATCACAGGCGGCGGGCGAGAGGGATTTACTTCGCTTCGACCTGGACGACTTCGGCTGGCCCCTTATCCCCCGAGGCAGTGATGACGAGATAGCGGCGCTCAGCCTTCTCGCTGCTCTGGACGATCTGCCGGATGGGGCCAACGGCATTGACGATCGCCGAACCAGCCGGGTTTGTCATGAATGAAGCCAAGGGTTGAAGATCACCAGAACCGTCAGCCCGCGTGGAGAGTGCGAGGATGTAAGGTTTCTTGGGCTGCAGGCCGGTCACGGATGCCTGCAGCACCTGTGACAGACCTTGGTCGAAAAGAGAAACACTCGTTGGTGCAACCTCGCCCTGGCTTGCCTTCGGTGCGTGCAGGGCAAGATGCGCCACCTGGCCCGCGATGCCAAGCGGCTGGAGATTCTGCATGCCATCGCCCTCAGGGACTGCATCGGGGACATAGTTGACAGCCTGCGGCGCCTGGCCGATCGGTATCGTCGCGATGACCTTGTTTGTCAGTGTGTCGATTGCTGCAAGCGCATCGGCATTTTCGAGACCCACATAGACGCGCGTACCATCGCCGGATGGCCAGACGCCGTGCGGAAGATTGCCGACAGGAATTGTCGCGACCTGTTGGAAGTTATCCGTGCGATAGACCTTCACCTGATTGAGTCCGCCGACCGAGACATAGGCAAAGTCGCCATTGGCATTGTGAACGATGTTGACGTGATTGGTGATCGGCCCGGTATCGAGCGTCTTTATGAGATCAAAGGGTGCTTCGGCGTTGAAGACCTGCGTCTTGCCGGTATCCTTCAGGGTAAACCAGACCTGCTTGCCATCAGGCGTTGCCGCAATATTGGGGCAGAAAGGGCTTTCCTGCTTGATGTGGCCGACGATCTGGTGATCGGCGACGGAAACGACTACGGTTTCAGGGTTGAACGAGGAGCAGATATAACCGTACTTGCCGTCCGGCGAGAAGATCTGCATGCCCGGACCAGCCGGCACCTTGATCTGCATCTTCTCCTCATAAGTATGCGCATCGATGACGGAGATGTAATCCTCTCCGCGAACGGTGACCCAAACTTCGTTGCCGTCGGGTGTAAAGAATGCCTCATGCGGCGAGCGGCCCACATAGGTGGTGTGCTTTACCGTATTCGTGGCCGTGTCGATGAAAGTCACCGAATTCGAGCCGATCGAAACGACAGCCAGCGTTTTGTGGTCCGGCGAAAAACCCATGCCATGGACCAGGACCTGCCCCCGATAGAGCGGGCTCAGATTGCCGGGCTGCGGATCGCCGAGACGGATGACGCCGAGCAGTTTGTTTGTGGATGGATCAGTAACTGAAACCGTATTGGAGAACTGTTCGGCAGCATAGACGCGATCCCTGCTGCTGACCGGGATATCCGGATCGGAGACCGCGCCCGGCGCCTGGCCGGCGAAGCTCACTGAGGGCGCCAGCATCGTGCCGGCGAGAAGGCTGAGGGCGAGAAGGCTAGACTTCATGACAGGGTCCTTTCAGTTGCCCATTTTCATATTCGGATCCATAGCCGGCATCATCGACATGCCGGCGCCGGAGGGAACGGGAGTTTGCGGGGGAATTTGAGTTGGCGCCGGATCCGAAGGCGGAAGAGGATCACCGAGAGCCAGTCGCATCGCAGCAATTTCCTGCTGCTGATCGACGATGATTTCCTGGGCAATGCGCTTGAGCTGCTCATTGCTGCCGTAGCGCAGATAGGTCTGCGCCATATCGATCGCCCCTTGATGATGAGGGATCATCATCTCCACAAAATCCCTGTTGACGTCGCCCGTCGGTCTCACCGCCATGTCGTTCATCATCTTCGCCATGGCGGCGTCATTTTCCGACAGAAACGGGGCCTCTTCCGTAACCGCGGAGGTGGCATGTTGATGCGATGCAGGGTCGTCGGCAAAGGCAGAAGCGGACAGTATCACGAAGATCGGCGCTGCCAGCGGAAGGAATCCTTTTCGGGGAAAGACGTTCATGCGGGCTCCTTTTTCATGCAGAGCGGTTTCATGAACGTAGACAACAGCACTGTTGTTTTATTCCGATTGGTCTGGATATTTTTCCGCGAGCAGAAGGCCCTTGTTTGTGGCTGGCCGAGCGCCTCGCTTCGTCCTGACGGTGAGGGAAGAGAGCGCCGCGGGAATGCACGGCCATTCCGCGCCGTTACCTTTTCCGACTCGGAAGAGGCCGAAGACGCCGAGCATCAGGCTCGCGACGAACTTCAGGCTGTTTTCCGGACCGTCAACAGGGGCTTGTGGATGAATATGCCGATATTGAGAACCAGGACGCCAGGCTCCGAGGCTGGCGTAGCTCAGCATCCCAAGTGGCCCAGTAGCGATGACGACGAAGACCATCGGTCCGATGACTACCGCTCGCAGCTTTGTCGGAATGCGTCTATCACAGGCTTGAGCGGCGTATGGCCACGGCTGGGCCGGACGCGCGCAACGGAACCGGGTGCGTCTCGCTCCACAGACGTTCGTGTTTTGCGCGCGGAGCAGGGCTGCCCAGGGAACTCCAATCGAGACGTTTTTGCCGACCGTCACGCGAACCGATTGTGACAACCTTTGTTCCAGGTTTCGTAAACTTCCTTGTCGTCATCCAATCCCTTCAGCTGCGGCAGAACTTCAGCCCCTCTCTTCTGGAGGGCCTGCCGGGGAGATCGAGCGAAGCTCACACAAATTGGAAATCCGCCGACTGCAGGCTCGACACGGCCACGTTCTTCAGCGTGATGGTGTTGTCAGCATCGGCTGTGATGATCGTGTCGTTGCCTGACAGGGTCGATACGGCGAGCAGCGATGCCCAGTCGGCAAAGATCGTGTGATCGATCCTGATCGTATCATGTGCCCCGCCAGCCACCTCGAAATACATGATCGTGTCGTGCCCCCAATTCGGCTCGTAGACGAAAAAGTCCGCGGCCATTCCACCGATAAGGACGTCGTCTCCGGCGCCACCTGTCAGCGTATTCGACCCGAAGGCATTGCCCACAATCCGATTATCGAGTGCATTGCCTGTTCCGACAAAGGCTTCCCAGCCGTCGGCACCCGAGCTCAAGTTTTCGATGTTTTCTCCCAACGTATAGTTGGCGAGGGACGTTTGCACCTGGTCGATCCCTTCACCGGCATTTTCGATGACGGCGTCTCCGGCGCTGTCGACGATGTAATAGTCGTTGCCCTTGCCGCCGATCAGCGTATCGCTACCGTCTCCGCCATTCAGCGTGTCGTTGCCGGCACCCCCGGTGATCGTATTGGAGAGCGCATTGCCGATACCAGTAAAGTCGCCGGTGCCGGTGTAGGTGAGGTTTTCGACATTGGCAACAAGTGCCAGGCGGTCGAGCCCGGTCTTCACCGTGTCGGTGCCTGCACTTGCATCTTCAGTCACCACGTCACCGGCGACATCCACGATGTAGGTGTCGTTGCCGGCGCCGCCGATCAGCGTATCCTCACCGGCTCCCCCGTTGAGCGTGTCGTCACCGTCGCCACCCGACAGCCGGTCGGCCGCAGCTCCCCCGGTGATCGTGTTGGCAAGGCTGTTGCCTGTTCCGGTGAAGGCTGCCGACCCGGTGTAGGTCAGGTTCTCGATATTGTCGGCAAGCGTATAGGCCGACGACCCAGCCTTGACCGTATCGATGCCCGCATCGACACTTTCGGTGACGACGTCACCGGCATTGTCAACGATGTAGGTGTCGTTACCGGCGCCGCCGATCAGCGTGTCGGCACCTGCTCCGCCGTTCAGTGTGTCGGCGCCTGCACCGCCGGTGATCACGTTCGCCGCAGCATTGCCGGTGCCGGTGAAGGCTGCCGACCCGGTGTAGGTCAGGTTCTCGATATTGTCGGGCAAGCGTATAGGCCGCAAGCGCGGTCTTGACCGTATCGGTGCCCGCACCTGCTGCCTCCGTGACAACGTCGCCCACGACATCCACTATATAGGTGTCATCGCCGACGCCACCAATCAGCGTGTCGGCACCCGCCCCACCGTCCAGCACGTCGTTGCCGGCACCGCCGGTGATCGTGTTGGCCAAGGCATTGCCGGTCCCGGCAAAATTGCCGCTGCCGGTGAAGGTCAGGTTCTCGACATTGGCAATGTTGGTCAGCGCATAGGCAGCAAGCGCCGTCTTGACCAGATCCGTGCCTTCGTTGGCGGCTTCGGTCACGACGTCACCGGCGACATCCACGATGTAGGTGTCGTTGCCCGCACCACCAATCAGCGTATCGGCGCCCGCCTTGCCGTCCAGCGTGTCGGCACCTGCCGCACCCCTGATCGTGTTGGCAAGATCGTTGCCCGTTCCGGTGAAGGCCACTGTGCCCGTATAGGTCAGGTTCTCGACATTGTCGGCAAGCGTATAGGCAGAAAGCCCGGTCTTCACCGTGTCGGTGCCTGCATTTGCAGCCTCGGTGACCACGTCACCCGCGACATCCACGATATAGGTGTCGTCACCGGCTCCGCCGATAAGCGTGTCGGCGCCTGCTCCGCCGTTCAGCGTGTCGTTGCCGACACCCCCGGTGATCACATTCGCCGCAGCATTGCCGGTGCCGGTGAAGGCCGCCGACCCGGTGTAGGTCAGGTTCTCGATATTGGCGAGGGCAGCAATCGAATAGGCAGCAAGCGACGTCCGGATCTCGTCCGTGCCCGCACCTGCTGCCTCCGTGACCACGTCGCTTGCGACATCCACGATATAGGTGTCATTACCGGCTCCGCCGACCAGCGTGTCGGCTCCCGCCCCACCGTCCAGCACGTCGTTGCCGGCCCCGCCGGTGATCGTGTTGGCCAAGGCATTGCCGGTCCCGGCAAAATTGCCGCTGCCGGTAAAGGTCAGGTTCTCGACATTGGCAATGTTGGTCAGCGCATAGGCAGCAAGCGCCGTCTTGACCAGATCCGTGCCTTCGTTGGCGGCTTCGGTCACGACGTCACCGGCGACATCCACGATGTAGGTGTCGTTGCCCGCACCACCAATCAGCGTATCGGCGCCCGCCTTGCCGTCCAGCGTATCGGCGCCTGCCGCGCCCCTGATCGTGTTGGCAAGGCTGTTGCCCGTTCCGGCAAAGGCAACCGTGCCCGTATAGGTCAGGTTCTCGACATTGTCGGCAAGCGTATAGGCAGAAAGCGCGGTCCTGACCGTGTCGATTCCAGCGTCCGCATCTTCAGTCACCACGTCACCCGCGACATCCACGATGTAGGTGTCGTTGCCGGCGCCGCCGATCAGCGTATCCGCACCGGCTCCGCCGTTCAGCGTGTCGTCACCGTCGCCACCCGACAGCCGGTCGGCCGCAGCCCCTCCGGTGATCGTGTTGGCAAGATCGTTGCCCGTTCCGGTGAAGGCCACTGTGCCCGTATAGGTCAGGTTCTCGACATTGTCGGCAAGCGTATAGGCCGCCGACCCAGCCTTGACCGTATCGATCCCCGCATCGACACTTTCGGTGACGACGTCACCGGCATTGTCAACGATGTAGGTGTCGTTACCGGCGCCGCCGATCAGCGTATCCGCACCGGCTCCGCCGTTCAGCGTGTCGTTGCCGACACCGCCAGTGATCACGTTCGCCGCAGCATTGCCGGTGCCGGTGAAGGCCGCCGACCCGGTGTAGGTCAGGTTCTCGATATTGGCGAGGGCAGCAATCGAATAGGCAGCAAGCGACGTCCGGATCTCGTCCGTGCCCGCACCTGCTGCTTCCGTGACCACGTCGCCCACGACATCCACTATATAGGTGTCATCGCCGACGCCACCAATCAGCGTGTCGGCTCCCGCCCCACCGTCCAGCACGTCGTTGCCGGCACCGCCGGTGATCGTGTTGGCCAAGGCATTGCCGGTCCCGGCAAAATTGCCGCTGCCGGTGAAGGTCAGGTTCTCGACATTGGCAATGTTGGTCAGCGCATAGGCAGCAAGCGCCGTCTTGACCAGATCCGTGCCTTCGTTGGCGGCTTCGGTCACGACGTCACCGGCGACATCCACGATGTAGGTGTCGTTGCCCGCACCACCAATCAGCGTATCGGCGCCCGCCTTGCCGTCCAGCGTGTCGGCACCTGCCGCACCCCTGATCGTGTTGGCAAGATCGTTGCCCGTTCCGGTGAAGGCCACTGTGCCCGTATAGGTCAGGTTCTCGACATTGTCGGCAAGCGTATAGGCAGAAAGCCCGGTCTTCACCGTGTCGGTGCCTGCATTTGCAGCCTCGGTGACCACGTCACCCGCGACATCCACGATATAGGTGTCGTCACCGGCTCCGCCGATAAGCGTGTCGGCGCCTGCTCCGCCGTTCAGCGTGTCGTTGCCGACACCCCCGGTGATCACATTCGCCGCAGCATTGCCGGTGCCGGTGAAGGCCGCCGACCCGGTGTAGGTCAGGTTCTCGATATTGGCGAGGGCAGCAATCGAATAGGCAGCAAGCGACGTCCGGATCTCGTCCGTGCCCGCACCTGCTGCCTCCGTGACCACGTCGCTTGCGACATCCACGATATAGGTGTCATTACCGGCTCCGCCGACCAGCGTGTCGGCTCCCGCCCCACCGTCCAGCACGTCGTTGCCGGCCCCGCCGGTGATCGTGTTGGCCAAGGCATTGCCGGTCCCGGCAAAATTGCCGCTGCCGGTAAAGGTCAGGTTCTCGACATTGGCAATGTTGGTCAGCGCATAGGCAGCAAGCGCCGTCTTGACCAGATCCGTGCCTTCGTTGGCGGCTTCGGTCACGACGTCACCGGCGACATCCACGATGTAGGTGTCGTTGCCCGCACCACCAATCAGCGTATCGGCGCCCGCCTTGCCGTCCAGCGTATCGGCGCCTGCCGCGCCCCTGATCGTGTTGGCAAGGCTGTTGCCCGTTCCGGCAAAGGCAACCGTGCCCGTATAGGTCAGGTTCTCGACATTGTCGGCAAGCGTATAGGCAGAAAGCGCGGTCCTGACCGTGTCGATTCCAGCGTCCGCATCTTCAGTCACCACGTCACCCGCGACATCCACGATGTAGGTGTCGTTGCCGGCGCCGCCGATCAGCGTATCCGCACCGGCTCCGCCGTTCAGCGTGTCGTCACCGTCGCCACCCGACAGCCGGTCGGCCGCAGCCCCTCCGGTGATCGTGTTGGCAAGATCGTTGCCCGTTCCGGTGAAGGCCACTGTGCCCGTATAGGTCAGGTTCTCGACATTGTCGGCAAGCGTATAGGCCGCCGACCCAGCCTTGACCGTATCGATCCCCGCATCGACACTTTCGGTGACGACGTCACCGGCATTGTCAACGATGTAGGTGTCGTTACCGGCGCCGCCGATCAGCGTATCCGCACCGGCTCCGCCGTTCAGCGTGTCGTTGCCGACACCGCCAGTGATCACGTTCGCCGCAGCATTGCCGGTGCCGGTGAAGGCCGCCGACCCGGTGTAGGTCAGGTTCTCGATATTGGCGAGGGCAGCAATCGAATAGGCAGCAAGCGACGTCCGGATCTCGTCCGTGCCCGCACCTGCTGCTTCCGTGACCACGTCGCCCACGACATCCACTATATAGGTGTCATCGCCGACGCCACCAATCAGCGTGTCGGCTCCCGCCCCACCGTCCAGCACGTCGTTGCCGGCACCGCCGGTCAGCTTATCGGCGGCCGCTCCGCCCTTGATGATATTGTCCAGCTCATTGCCGGTACCGGTGAAGACGGCTGACCCGGTATAGGTCAGGTTCTCCACATTGGCACCCAGCGTGTAGGCCGCCAGGCCCGTCTTTACGGTATCGATACCCTCGCCGACATTCTCGATGACGATATCACCGGTGCCGATGATATAGGTGTCATCGCCTGCCGCACCCTTCAGCGTGTCGATCCCTGCCCCGCCCGTCAGGATATTGTTCAGCGCATTGCCGATGCCGGTGAAAGTCGTCGTGCCGGAGACGGTCAGGTTCTCGACATTGCTG